>SCUS01000130.1 GCA_004297725.1 Myxococcaceae bacterium
AGGTCAGGCGGTCGCACTGCGGCATGTAGACGATCGTGCCGTGGGGCCCCAGGCGGTCCGCGAAGTCGGCGCCGCCCGGCACGAGCAGGTGCTGCTCGCTGCGGTCGGTCGGGTAGACCAGCCGCCTCGTACGCGAAGCCCGGGGTCGCGCTGAGCCTCAAGATCGCCCTCGCGGCCAGGGATCGCCTTCGTCAGCACGGCAGGATGTCCGTGGTCGGTCTGGAAGACCACGACGGCGAGTTGAGCCGGCAGAAGCCCACCCCCTCGCCCGAGGAGTTGCTCCTGCGGGACGCCGCCGAGCGACGTCTGGGCGAGGTTCTGGCGGACGCGCAGAAGGGCCTGTCGCGCATCCAGCGTGGCTGGTGGACGGCGATGGAGGAGGACGTCGAGCAGAGCGACTGGGAGGAGCGCCTCAACCAGGCGGCCATCGCCGACAGGCTGGGCCGCACCCGCTACGCGGCGTCGCGCATGGCGAAGAAGTTTCGAGCCGCGGTGCTCGACGCCGGGGTGCGGGAGGCGTTGGAAGCGCTGGCGGAGTGCAACATCTGCGGTTGACCGCGCCGTGTACATCGAGGGCCGCATCAGGCCCTCCGAGCGCATGGCCGCGGGCGTCGAACCGCCGACGGTCCTGCCGCACGCCCCGGCCGTACCGACTGCGAGGTTCACGATGCCCACCAACCCGTTCCTTCCGCCCGACACCCGCGTCCACCACCGACGCCCGCCGCACCGCAGCCTCCATGCGATTCTGCACAACCCCGCTACCCGGGAGACCCTTCTGTTCCTGGTGCTCGGGCTGCTCCACGGGGCTCTGCCCTCGCGGCCCTCGATGGCGTCTCCCCCGAACGGAACCTCGGTCTGTGAGCCGTCACGTCTTGAGGACGGCAGGAGCCCGACGCGGCCGGATCCTTCGCCCGCAGCGGGAGTCGTGCGCTCGACGCCAGTGCCGAACGTGCGCCAGCTGCTCGAAGACGGCGCCATGACGCCCGCCACCGCGTCGCCGCTCACGGCGATGGGGCCGACGGCCGCCGGGACCGAGAACGGCACGCCCCGCAGCGGCGGGGCCGCCACGCCGCTGACTACCGCGAAGGGCACGCCCGTGACGAAGCGCAGCGCGCCGAGCGCGCGGCCCTGGGCCCCGTAGAACGGCACGCATTCTGGAAGCGTCACGGGCGCCACGAACGGCACGGGTAGTTGGCTCTACTGCCCGCCGCCCGGTCGCGAGCCAGCGCCGCCCTGCGCCTCGGCCAGGCGCGCCCGCGCAGTCGCGCCCGAGGCGCGCACCCACTGGTCGAGGGCCCGCGCGGCGGCGAGGCGCTGCGCATCGGTGACGTCGGCTTCGGCGGCCTCCGTCGCGGCGTCGGCCAGCGAGCGCCGCGGCTCCCCCAGAGGTCGAAGGGCCACGAGACCCAGAGGTTCACGTCGAGGAGTGGGTCATCCGCGTCGCCGAAGCCGACGTCTGGGGCACTACCGCGCCGTCAGTGGCCGAGCTGATGGAGCACATGCATGTTGGAGGCCGAACGGTGCGTCCGATCGCCGCCACCGAGCGTATGAGACGAACTGCAGTGATCCCGCTATTTGCCAGCCTCCTGGATGCCTTCCAAGCCATCTTCCTAGGCTTCTTCCTAGTCATCTTCGTGGGCTTCTTCCTAACCGTGTTCCAAGCCGACCTCCATGCTAGGTTCCGTTGACCTCCTAGTAGCTCCTACGTGGCGACGGAAAGGGCCATCCAGATGACGTCTTCTAGCACTTCGGTGGCTGCCATTTCCCCGCCACCTCGGCGCCAACGTCCCCCACCCGGCCCTCCCGCCGAGGTGTGGTTCTGGCGCATCCTGCCGAAGAAGGGCCGCGGCGAGCACCGCATCCTGGCCGACAACGTCCAATACGACGGCTGGCAGGACATCTGGACCCGCCGGCCGCCCGCTCCGGGGCGCTACCGCATGGAGTACCGCGACGCGCGGCGCGCCATCGTGCGCGTCGAGTACGTGAACGTCCCGGACCCGCGGAGCGGAGAGAAGCCCTACTTCACCGAGGGACGGGCCCGGCGTCCGCAGCGGAAGATCCCCCCGGCGAGCCCGGCCTGGGAGCCCAAGGCCCCGCCCCCGGCGCCCCCCACGAACCGCTCGACGCCCGCCCGCTCGACCCAGCACGGGCGCACGGCCACCGCGACGTCCGCAGCCACCTACCCGCCCCTGCGCTCGCCCGGCCCCACCCCCGAAGGCATGATCTGGCGTTTCCGAAAGAACCGCACCTGGCAGGCCTTCGATCGGGACCTGGCGATCCCTGAGCACTACTACCGACTCTGGCTGCACCCCGGCCAGGTCGTCCTGGTCTACACGGAGAGCGGCACCTGGCCTGAGTACGTCTCGGGGCATCTGAAGGGCGGCGCGCCTTGCCTGCTCCCGCAGGACACGCGCTCGTAGTTGTCGCCTCTCGGCACGCGGGAAACGCGTGTGATCCGACCGTCCTCCCCCCCTTCGCCCGGCTCGGGAACATGTTGCTCCTCACGAGCGGCGAGCCACGCCGGAGACCTTCGACGCTTTGGCGGAGGTGTCAGGTCCCCTCGCGGCCCCCACGAGAACCGCGCGTCTCCACCGCCATCAACAGTTCGTCTGCCATCGCGGCTCGCAGCCGATAGACGAATCCGCCGCGGAACCCCTCGCGCGTCAGAACCCCGGCGTCGAACATGCTCCTCACGGTGTTATGGAGTTCGTTCTTCCTTAGGCGCAGCGAGCTGGACCGGATGGCCTCCGCGAGCTCGGTCGTTCGCAGGCCCCCGGGGTTGGCCCGTAGCAAAACGGCCACCGCCCCGCGGACGCCGTGCTCGGCCTCCAGCGGAGGGATCGCCACCGCCGTCGTCGTCACTCGGGGTGCGGCCGGCAACGCCGCCGTCGGCACGCGCCCCGGGGTGTCCGTGAGGTTGAGCAGCGCCGACTCGATCCGCAGCGCCTCCTCCGCCAGCTGATTCCGTCGGTTCTCGAGCGCCTGACGGACCTCGGCGACACGACGCGCCAGACGGGTCGCCTCCGTGAGCGCATCCGCCGGGACGCTCGCCTCGGTCTCGTTCGGTGAGCGAGGGTTGCCAGCAGTGCCTGCAAGTACGCTTGGAGGTGACTCCAGCGGTGGGAGAGACAGGGCCCCATCCAGCAGGCCCTGTACGCCCAGGAGAGGCGGGCCGACCCGCTCTCCCTCCCGCTGTCGCTCGCCCTGGGTCCCCTCGCTGGGACCCTGCCCCTCCCCCCAGGGCGTCTTGCGGGGACGCCCGCGCGTCGGTCGAACGGGCGCCGCAGGGATCAGGAGCTCGGCCACGTCCGTTTCCAGGGCCTCGGCGATTCGGGTCAGGGTCGCGGCGGTCAGGTTGGTCGTGCCCGCCTCGATCTGCCGATAGAGCCGCGGGGACAGGCGCCCCGCCCGGGCGGCGACCTCCTCCTGGGTCCATCGGCCGGCCGCTCGAAGGCGGCGGACGTTGCTCGCGATCCGCCCCACCGTGTCGGCGTATCCGGCCGAACGGTACCGCGCGCTCCCTGAGGCCTTGGGCTTCACAGGGGACGGTTTCCGAGACGCGCGCTTTGCTGAAAGTCACTGCTTCGCCTATAGACGCGCCCGCGGTGTACGCGCGGGCGGGAGCCCGACTCGTCCCGCGACAACCCGCGAGGAGGGATCCATGGCGAAGCGAGCGGTGGGCTTGGTGTTGTACGTGCTGTTGGCAGGGTGCTCGGGTTCCGACCCGGGCCCGGGCGGCAACGTCGAGTTCGACGCCGGGTCGTCGGGCGACGTCGGGGGCAGCTCCTGCGCGGGCCGCATGTGCGGCACCAACGGGGCGGGCGGCTCCTGCGGCTCCTGCGGCGCCGGCTTCACCTGCACCGCCGCCGGGCAGTGCGTCGAGACGAACCCGGTGGCGACGTGCCGGTCCGAGTGCGGGGCGCGGCAGTGCGGGGCGGACCCGGGCCTGAACTGCTCGGGCCGGTTCTGCGGCACCAACGGCGGCGCGTGCCCCACGGGCACCGCGTGCATGCTGGGTCAGTGCGTCTGCACCCCCAACTGCAACGGCCGGACGTGCGGACCTGACGGCTGTGGCGGCACCTGCGCGCCGGGCTGCGGGCGGGGGTTCCAATGCGGAGGCGGCACCTGCGACATCGACCCGTCCTCGCGGTGGGTGCTCACCGTCACGACGGGCACCGTCGCGACGCAGGGGGCCGCGGGCGCGTGGGACCCGTTCGGTGGCGCGCCTGACCCCCAGGTGTGCATCACGATCAGCGGGCGCTCGACCTGCACGCCGTACGCGAACGACACCTTCTCCACGTCGTGGAACTTCGCCTTCCCGGAGACCACCGCGGGCGTGCTCCAGGCCGGCGTGATGACCTCCTACGTGGACTACGACAGCGGCACTGCCAACGACCGCATCTGCGGCGACTACACGCTCGCCATCAACCGCGCGACCTTCGCGGCCGGCGGCACCACGGTGGGGTGCGGCAGCAGTGGGTGGACCTTCACACTGCGAGCACAGTAGGCCGCGGGCGGGTTGCCTCCGCCTCCTGACCGCCACCCCGAAGCTTGCACGGGCAACGCCAAGCGTCGCGGCTCCATCGGACGGGTGCGCACCCGGAAGCACGGCGACCTCTCTCTGATAGTCGGCAGCGGGAAGCGGAGCAGCCGTCCTCACCACCCCACCCGAGGTGTCCCCGGTGTGCTCGCTGCCCCATTTCATCCTGGGCGTGCGCAATCAAGACGTCATGACGGCAAGATGCCTTTCCGGCATGACGTCCAGTGAGGATCGGTTCTGGCCTTTGTCTGGGCCTCACCCTGCCAAGGGCCCCGGAGAGCGAAGCGGAACCGGCGGCCCTTTAGAGTACCTCTAAAGAAGGCCGGACGACGACGGAAAGCCCAACAGTTTTGGCAACTTACGAGCACGTCTCCACCGGGGTCTGCCGGAATTTGGCCGATCTGGCACCGGGGTCTGCCGGAACCTGGCCGAATCCTTCACCGGGGTCTGCCGGAATTTGGCCGATCGCTCTTCCACCGGGGTCTGCCGGAATTTGGCCGATCGCTCTTCCACCGGGGTCTGCCGGAATTTGGCCGGTCCCTCGGCCAACCCTTCGACCGCTACCGACCGCTCAGTCGGGCGATGGCTTCTTCGAGCGCCCGCCCGAGCTCCGCGTCGGGGTCCGCCTCGGCTCGGATCACGCTTCGCGTTCCGACCCCGAGGGCCCGGGCCGTCTGGACCTGGGTCCACCCCTTGGATCTGCGCCAAGCGCGCAGCTCGCTGCCCGTCAGGATCGAAGGGGCCGGCGGGGGCTCGACGGGCGGGAGGTGGTGGATCAGCCGGTCGCGGACCCACTGTGGGGGGAAGAGTTGGCAGCGGCCCGCGAGCGTCCGCTCGCCGCCCTGCTCCCACCGGACCTCGCCCAGGCCCTCGACGCGCTGGAGTTCGGCCAGGTCGCGTTCGAGGGACGTCCAGGCGCGGCCCGGCTTGTTGGGGTCGAACTTGATGCCGGCGGTCTCGAGGAGGCCCTGGCCCGTGAGCGTGACGCACTCGCGGCCCTTCGCGAGGTCCCAGCGCCAGCGGATCGGGAGAATCAGCCCCAGCGCGAGGGCGTAGGGGTGGCGCACATGGTCGATGCGCGCGAGGTCCGCCGGGGCGGGCGCCCAGAGCGACCCCAGGCTGCCGTCGCGGTCCCGGACGCCCTCGTAGAGCGCGGGGTGGATGGCCAGCACGAGCCCCTCCAGCGCCCACTCGGAGTCGTGGATCGCCTCGGCCCGCTGAGTGATGCTGAGCACCGGGCCGCGCATCCGCAGCTCCCCGCTGCGGTGGTAGATCGCCAGCTCGAGCCGCGTGAGGGCCTCGACCTCGTCGGCGACGACCTTGCGCACGGCATCGTCGCGGCGAGCGCGGTCGGAGTACCCGAGCGCGTCCATGTGGGCCTCGAGCTTCCAGCGCACGAACCCTGTCCGCCCTTCCGTGGTGAGCAACCGGTGCAGTGCCGCCCAGTGACGAAGCCCCTGCCACCCGCGCCACGCCCTCACGGCGTGGATGATCCGTTCAGGGAGTTCCCGCACGTCCAGCTGCAGGCGCACCTGCTGGGTGGGGGCGAGGATCTCGGCCCACCCGTCCACAACGGGCGTCTTGTGGGGCTGCCGGTCCTTCGGCAGATCGCGCCACCCGGTGAGCAACGCGTGATGCGCGGGACCCGCATCGAGGGCCATGAAGGGTCGTTCGCGGTCGCGCTGGGCAGCGCGGACCGCGCGGAAGGCGTGGGCCGACAGCGCCGACAGCGCCAGCACCCGGGCCAGCTCCCAGATGCGGGCCAGGAAGTCCTGCTCGCCCGCGACCGCCTGCTCGGCAGCCATCACTAGGGAGGCGGCCCCCCACGTCCAGTCGAAGGCCGCGCCGCCGCGGATCGTCTCGCGCAGGCGCTCGGCTTCCAGCTGGTTCGGGGCGCCGCCCAGCCAGTCCTCGACGTCCGTCGGCGCGACGTCGCCCGGCCAGCGCAGGACGATACCCCGCTCGCCCTCTGCGGGCGTGTGCCACCCCTCGACGCTGGCCCGCCGGTGCAGCTCCGCGACCACCCGCGTCGTCCACTCCTGCGTGAGGTCCCCGTGGGCGGCCTGGGCGGTACGGATTCCGGGGGAGGGCGCCGGCCTGCCCGGCCCCCCGATCGGCCGGTCGGCCGGTCGGCCGGCGCCGTTGGCCTGGAGCGCGAGGACGGTGCTGAACACCTCGCCGCGCGCCTCCAACTCGCTCCGCAGATCGGCGAGGCCGCTCGGGCCGCTCGCGTTGGCCAGGAGCCGGTCGATCACCGGCCCGAGGTCCTTCTCCGGCACCAGCGGTCGGAGCGCGTTCCGCAGCACTTGGGTGTCGGCCCGGAGCAGGAGAAGGGGGAGCATCACCTCGCGACCTCCATGGCCGTGGGGGCCTCCCGTCCGCGCCGGCATGGGGCGCCCGGTCGGCTGCGAGGGCAGCCGGGTGGCAGACAGGGCGGGCGGCCGTGGAGGGGCATGGACGCGCGCTCCTCTCAGGCCCGGAGCCTGGCGCGCAGCAGGGCCTTCAGGTCGGCTTCGGACTTCGCCTCACTCAGGTCGATGCCCTCGCTCTCCAGGGCATCGACGAGCGCCCGCAGGATCTCGGCCCGACGAATGGCGGCGCCCGTCTTGGCCCGGATGTCGTTCGCCAGGCGGTCGAGGAAGACGATCTGGCGGTTGAAGAGGACCACGGTGACCTTGGTCCATTCCTCGTGGGTTGCGGGTCGCCCCAGGGTCGGCGCCTTCACGGCAGCCGGCTCGACGGGCGCCAGTGCGGCCAGTTCCGGTGCTGGCGTCGGCGCCGGCTCGGGCTCCGCGGGCGTCGGCTCTGCTGCGGTGGCCGAGAAAATGTTCATCTTGCCCAGCCTGCTCGGCTTACTCATGGCTTCCTCACTTCCGTCCTGACGGCTATCCGCCCTTACTTCTTGCCGTCTTGACGGCACCTTTGCAAGACCTCGGCGGCGAGTCGCCGGTAGGCGTCGGCCCCGCTCGACGACGGGTCGTGGCCGAAGATCGTCTGCCCGAAGCTCGGGGCCTCCGAGAGGCGGACGTTGATCGGGATCTCGGTCTTGAAGACGCGGTCGCCGTAGTGCCCACGGATGAGGTCGATGACCTCCCCGGTGACCTTCGGGCGGCGGTCCACTTGCGTCAGCACGAGGCCCAGCAGGGAGGCGCGCGCGCCGGTGCCGCGCCGGAGCAGCTCGGTGGCCTCCATCAGGTTCACGAGGCCCTCGACCGCCAGGTACTGGGGGGTGACCGGCACAAGGAAGGCATCGGCGGCCACCAGGGCATTGATGGGCACCATGGAGAGCGAGGGGGGGCAGTCGAGGAGGATGAAGGCGTAGTCGTTCCGTACCGGAGCCAGGGCCTCCGCCAGACGGCGCTCGCGGCCCTTTACGTCGGCGAGCGCGAGGTCGGCGTTGGCCAGGGCCATCGAGCCGGTGAGCAGGTCGAGGCCCTCGACGGACGTCGGGCGGATCGCGCTGCGGATGGGAACCCCGTCGAGCAGTACCTCCGCCGACGACGGGGCGAGGTCGGCGCGCGCGACCCCGAGGGAGAAGGACGCCGACCCCTGGCTGTCCAGGTCGGCCAGTAGCACGCGCCTTGTTCGGGTCGCGAGCCCCGCGGCGAGGTTGACCGCCGTGGTCGTCTTGGCCACGCCGCCCTTGTTGTTCACCAGCGCTATGATCATGCCATCCGTCCTTCCGCCCTGACGGCTTAGTAGCATGACGTCCTGACTTCATTCCATCCCAAAAGATCCATAGGCGAGAGAGCCGTGCAACGGCTGGGGCGCGCGGGCCTTGAAGCGGTTGGCCGGGCGAGCGGACGCGCCCTTCGGCCGATGAAGGGCTACAAGCGCGCGATGGACTTCCAGGGGGAGTCCGTCCACCCGGTGCAGTTCCACGGCATCGAGCTGAAGCCCTGGGCCGCGAAGGTCGCCGAACTCGTGCTCTGGATCGGGTACCTCCAGTGGCAGGTCACCGCCGGCCGGTTCCAGGCGATGCGCGAGCCGCTGATCCAGGATCTGCATCACATCGAGTGCCGCGACGCCCTCATCACCTGGAAGAAGGCGGAGGCGGTCGTGGACGAGAACGGCGAGCCCGTCCGCCGCCCAGGCCGTGACGCGCCTCGAGGACGACGAGGGTCAAGAGGTCTGGGCGGCGCGCGCCTGACGGCCGACGGACGGAGAACGTTCGCGTCGGCCACGCCCGGCTGAATGGGCGGTTGACGCCGACGTATCGGGTGCGTGGATCGCTGCACCGGATCGCTGCCGCAGCCGTGGAAGAGCGCCACCTCGACGCCGGTCCGCGGCGCGGAAAGTCGGCGCGGAGCTCCTGGCGTGCCAGGCTGCGCCCCACCGCAATGCGACCGAATCTTGACTGGGCCGCTGGCGCACCAACTGACACGGGCGACGCCGCAGCGACCGACGCCGAGCGGGTCCCGTCCGGGCGGCCGAGGTCCGTCGGATCAACGAGGCGGCATGTGACGAGCCGTGCGCTCGGCGCGCAGGTCGCGCAGTGACCCGCACCTCGCAGGCGCGGCGCGCGCCGCTCGTCGTTGTCGCCCGCGAACCGCGTTCGCGCCGGGACAGTGAGGAGCGCGAGCGCCTCGCGGAGATCGTCGCGCACCCCGCGTTCAAGCGGTTCTGCGCGATCGTCACGCCCGCCGTCGCGAGCACCAACGTGCTTTGGGGCGAGAGGGGGGACGGGTTGTACTTGGGGCGTCCCGCCGCCCAGAAGGCCATTCCGCACGCGGCCGCCCTCGCCGCGCACCTGCTCGCCGGCGACCTCGGCTGCGCGGTCTCCCTGGAGGGGTGCAAGCGCGACCGGGTGCGCGGGGTCGGGTTCTCCTACCGCGACGACGCCGAGACCTCGCGCGTGGCGATCCATCTGGCCGACCGCTTCTGTGGGTACGAGCCCGCGGAGATCGTCGGCCGGCTCGCCGCGCGCGTGGGGCACGCCCGACTCCTGGTCACGTCGAGCGGCGACCCCAGGGGGGGCTACGTCTGCCACCTCCGCGTTCCGCCCATGGGGCTCGTCGCGGCGCGGGGCGGCGTGGCCACGCTGCTGGACGCGATCGGCTTTGCGCCGCGGTCCGGGGTCATCGAGGTCCACCCGGCGTCGCGCCCCGGCCTGCTGCCGTTCGGCCTCGGCGGGCGCGAGTTCTTCCACGCGCCTACGCTCGAGGCCGGCGGCGAGTGGGGCGCCTTCGCGCTCATCGAGCACCTGCTGGAGCTGGAGCCGCTCGACCTCGAAGGGGCCCGGCCCGCGACGGCGCGGCGCGGGACCTCGGGTGCCGCGGAAGCGCCCGGCCGCCCGGCACCTGTTCCCGGAACCTCGCCCCTCGCGACCTATCTCCGGCTGGTCAGCTCCGGGGTCGCCATCGTCTCCGTCCAGCCCTCGGAACTCCCGCGGAGCCCGACGGGCGGCTGGGAGTGGCGCGCGTCGCGCGCGGCACTCGACCGCACCGTCGAGACCCACCTGCACGTCTCCGCGACGGAGCAACCCGCCCGGATCGGGCGCCGCCTCATCAACGCGGTGGGTCTGTCGTATCGAGCCGACGCCGTCATCGACCGCGGGACCATCGACCTCGACGGGCAGCACGGGTACGGCCCCGCGACGGTCGTCGCCCGGCTCGCCGCCCGCGTGGGCCGCGAGCGTTTGCTCGTGACGTCCAGCAGCGGCCGCGCGGGGCGCTACCACTGCCATGTCCGCTTCCCGCCCATGCCCATCGCTGCTGCGCGTGCGGCGCTTTCCGCGCTGCTCGTCGAGGCAGGATTCCCCAAGCAGTCGGGCGCGGCCGAGGTCTTTCCCGGTCGGAGCAACTGCCGTCTGCCGTTCGGCCTGGGCGGGTGCGATCTGTTCGAGGGTGATGATCTCCACGAGGTCAGCCGGCGGCCGTGGCAGGACCTCACCGCGCGCCTCGATTCCCTGCCGCGTCTGGACCTCTCGCGCTGGACGCGCCGTGGGGCCGACGCGCGACCGGCGCCGAAGTCGCCTCGAGCGAACAGCCCCGCGCCCGTGAACCGCGGGCCGGATGCGGAGGCCAGGGCCAAGATCGCCCGCTGGTGGCGCGAGGGGGTCCAGCGCAGCGAGCGGAACGACGCGCTGTTCGCCCTCGCCCGCGACTGCAAGCGTCTCGGCCTCCCCAAGGGCGAGGCCCTCCACAAGATGCAGCATTGGATCGACGACGGGGGCCTCGAGAAGAGCGCCGAGGCGCGGCGGCCGCGCGGGCTCGCCCGACAGCGCGACGACGTCGTCCCCGACGTCGTCGCGCGGGCGTACGCCCGTCCCCTGAGCCGCGTCGAGCCCGTCGGGCCCGTCAACCTCACCCAGGGGGAGATCGCCTACGCGGTCGCGCTCGCCAAGGTCCGTTGCCGCGCGGCTTTTCCCGAGAAACGCTTCCGCACGGCCGTCGCCCACGCGGTCGTGCTCCTGCTCGATGTGCTTCCTCGGTTCAAGGGCGCCTGGCAGCAGCGAAAGGACGAGGTCAGGCTCAGCCGGGACGACTGGACCCGCACGTTGGGCCGACGGGCTGGAGGGTACGCAGACGTCCGCGAGGCGCTGCGCCTCTTCACCCCCAGCGCCCCCTACGTGATCGATGAATGCCCCTACACCTGGCGCCTGCTCGAGGCGTTCCCCTTCGAGGAGAGCGAGCCCGCGCACCCCCTGGTCGTGACCCGTCCGCCTCGCGCGCCGAAGACGGCGGAGACGGCGGAGACGACGGAGACCGCGAAGAAGAAGAAGAAGTGGAGAGCGGCGTGGGTCATGGCAGCAGCGGAGAGGGTGGCCGCGCGGTCGAGGCGCGCCGCGGAGAGGGCGGGGGTCGAAGTACGGGAGGAGGCCAGGATCGACTCCGTCAGGGTGACCCCCTCGGACGCAGTCGGCGCGACTACCGACACAAGCGGACTCGCCGCCGCGACCGGGTGGACCCCCGATGAGCGCCTCAGGGGCCCCGTTAGCGCCCGCCCGGGCGCCCGACCGGGCCCTCGCTCCCTGCGGGGAGGCGGGTGCCCGCAAGGCACCACCGTGGGGCTCGGGGGGCCTCCTCGTCGTTCGACAGGCGCCTAGCGCTTTCGGCGGGGCGTTCCCGGGACGACGGGCCCCGAGGGCCCGAACAGCTCCGGTTGCTCGACGGACGCCCGCTGGCGGCTCGGTCGGGCAGGGCGTTGCGGCGCGGGGCCGACGGGGGCTGGCGCCCAGGGAGGGGAGAGTGGCTCTTGGGGGGCGCCGAGTTCCGGCTCACGGAGGCGCTCATCCCGCGGTCGTAGGAACACCACCCCCGCCCGGGGGGTGAGCACGTCGGGCTCTTCGTCCACCCGCGCCCGTCCGGCCAGACACTCCCGCTCCGCGGCCGCCGCGAGCTCGCTGGCGATGTGGGCCTGGTACGAGCGCGCGCGCCGCAGCTGGGTGACGAGGTCGGCGAGCTCGGGCCGCAGCTCGACGAGGCGGACGACGCGCGGGTGGGCGCAGTCCGGGGCGAGCTCCGCGGGTTCGGTCGAGCCGCAGCGGAGGCACACCTCCACCGTGGTCGTGATCGGGCGAACGCGCGGGTCAGTCACCCGACGAGGGTAGCCCCGTAGGATTTGACCGTCACCTCTTCGGCGCGGCGCCGCGCCGAAGAGGTGACGGTTGCGATGGCCACCATTCGACAACCCGCAGCCAAAACGCTGCGCCGAGATTCATGAGTGGTTCCGAGGGGGTTAGCTCCTCGGACGACGCACTCTCCTACTCCCAACCCGAAGGGGGCCCGAGCCCCCGCCCTGCTCCGGCGTTTCGGCGTCCCATCCCCAAGAGGAGGCCCCCCTCTCGTCGTTGTAAGACTGCGGAGCATAGGCCCGGAAGACGACCATAGGCCCGGAAGACGACGCCACCACGGCGGGAGGGGCGACCGCCGTGGCGGGACCCCCCGCGGCCGGGCGTGCGCGAGCGGCGCGTGGTGGTGGGCGTGAGGCTCCCCGGCTGGTCGGCGGAGCCGTGCGTGTGCCGGCGGTGCTCGTCGCGGGCGTGGTCGAGCGCCTCGTGGGTGTGGCCGTGCCGCTCGCGCAGGAGCGGCCCGCCGCACGCGGCCATCACGGCCATCACGGCCATCGCGAGCCCGTCGGACCCTCCGAGGCGCTCGCCCGTGAGGGCGGTCGCGGCCGGCGCGCCTAGGAACGGTGCCGTGGCCAAGCACGCCGCCTCGCACGCGGCGCCCACGAGCCCCAGCGCGTATGGGTCGAGGACCGCGCTCGCGCCGTAGCTCGTGCTCCCCAGGGCGGGCCGCCGCGGTGATGCGGGCGAGGGGAGCCGCCCCGCGACGCCGCCGGCCACGACGAGCACCGCCGGCACACGCACGGCTCCGCCGACCAGCCGGGGGAGCCCGCACGATCGCCGCCGCGTGATCTGACCGACCGCGCCGGGGGTGCGGCTCTACGCGCCGCTAGAAGGTCCCGGCGACCGACAGGTGACTCGGCCCGAGGTTCAAGCTGATCGTCCGGGCGGGGGCCACGTCGCTCCGGTTGCTCGGCTGGATCAGCCCCAGCAGGCTCACGCCGAGGCCGCCGAGGTAGAGGCCGTTCCAGGTGGCGCAGTCCCCCTCGAAGTTGAAGAGGCCGCAGCCGGACGCCGCGGTGAGGACGAGGCCGGTCACTACCCCCACCAGGCCGGTCACCCGGGCGACGTCGGCCCAGACGTAGTGGCGCAGCTCGATCGACACGCGCCGGACCGTCCCGACGCCCCCGCCCGTCCGCACCTCGTGCGAGCCGTACCCCAGGAAGGTGCCGCCGAAGCCCCGCGACGCCGAGAAGATCCACAGCCGATCCGCCGGGAGTTCGACGGTGCAGTGCCCCTCGCACACGCGCGCGCTGTCCAACTCCTCGTTGGCCGGGCGGACCCTGATCTCGGTGTCCTCGGGGACCACGCTCACCTCGAAGCGAGCGTACCGGCCGCCGGGCTCGGAGAAGGGGCGGACGGCCGCGCCAGCCGGCGCTTCGACGCGCTCGGCCACGGACGGGGACGCCGCCGGTACCGGGCGGGCGGGGGACGCCGCCGGCGCGGCGGCGGCCGTCGGGGGCGGGGAGTCCGGGTCCACCTGCGCCCAGGGGACGTTCCGATTCTGCCCGTTCGCCAGGAGGATGGTGACGTGGTCTCCGGGGACCCACTCGACCACGGTGCCCCGCAGAAATCCCCCTCCCCGGAGGCGCAGCGTCTCCACGGTCTGGGCGAGTGAAGGGGCCGACCACCCCAGGCTGGCGAGCAGAATCCAGGCGGCCCGCGCCGCGCGTCTGGCCGGAGCTTCCGACGGCCTCCGCCTCCACCGGCCGCGAGGTGAAACACGGTCGCGTTCGGCGTCCCCTGTCTGCGGGCAGCTCATCGCCGCGACGCTACCCCAGCCCACCCGGACACGGGATGCGTTTCCTCGTTGGAGGCGAAAGGCGCCGCGCTGGCGGGCCGCGCCCTTCCGCGCGCGGTGCGTTGCGCGTGCGGCTCACCTGTACGCCCGGGGGGGCGACCGCGATCGACGAGGCGTGGGACCTCGACGGGCTCCCAGGCGCGGCCGATCCGGGTGCGGTCGCCGGGCGCCGTGTCGCCCGACTGGTGGGGCAGATGCGGCGGCTCGGGTGCCGATGTCCGCTGGACCTCTCGGGCCTGACCGTGGTGCAGCACGCCCTCTCACGGGTGGGACGGTAGGTCGGGCCGATGGGGCCGGGCGACGGGCGCGTAGCGCGGCGTCGGCACGAGCGGGCGCCGGCGCCGAGGGCGGTGCTACCGTCCCATCCTCTTGCATGGCCTCCTCCTGAACCAGTTCCGCCAGTTCGTCGTCGAGGCCGCCGGCCGCGAGGCGTGGCTCGAGCTCACGCAAGTCGCAAACACCGGCACCGACGCGTACCAGATCAGCGGCACCTACCCCGACGCGGATCTCGCCGCCCTCGTCGCCGCGGCCGCGCGCCGCCAGGGGCAGCCCGAGGCGGTCCTTCTGGAGGCGTTCGGCCGCTTCCTCGTGCCGACCCTCCTGCGCGTGTACGGGTCGCTCCTCGACCCGGCGTGGCGGACGCTCGACGTGATCGCCCGGACCGAGGAGACCGTCCACCGGGCGGTGCGCCTGCGCGACCCGACCGCCTCGCCGCCCGTGCTGGGGGCGAGGCGCGAGGGGGCGGACGTGGTGCTGATCGACTACGCCTCGCCCCGCCGGCTCTGTCCGGTCGCCGAGGGCATCGCGCGGGGGCTCGCCGAGCACTTCGGCGAGCGGGTCGAGGTCACCCAACCCGCCTGCATGTTGAGGGGAGACCCGCGGTGCGCCATCCGTGTACGGACGCTTCTGTCGGCGTAGTGCCGTCCAACGCGCTTTGGCGCCCCGTGACGGAGCGGCCCTGCGTCCCGTCGCCCGTCCCCGCCCAGGAGCCCCCCAGGGCCCCCTCGAACCCGCCCCACCGGGAGATGCACTCGCTGAAAGCGTAGAGGTCGTCGGGGTGAGTCGTCGGGGCAGACGAGCGTGTGAGCGCCGCCCTGGAGGGCCGCGGCCAGGTCGAGCTCGGTGTAGTCCGTCCACCGCTGAAGGACGGAGGTCGGAGGTCGGCACCCCGTCGCGGTCGTGGATCCACACGATCAGCGGCATCGCCTCAGCCAGCTCTCGGGGCCGCGCGCTTGCTGCGCGTCTGTCAGGGGTCGCGGTTCTTCGCTGGCGGTCCCGCGCGTCCCGCAGTCGGGGACGATTCCCGATGGGCCTGGAGGTAGCTCCCGATGGCTAGCGCGAGCGCGTACTCGGTCTCCTCGGCCGTCAGCCGGCCGAGCTCGTCGAAGTACAGAAACACCAGGGTGCTGCGGGCCGAGTCGGCGGACACGGGGGTCGTGAGGCCCACCGCCAGGTCGCTCGCGTTGGCCTCCCGTCCGCGGTCCCGCCAGCGGCTTTCGTTCAGCGGCATGAATCGGGACTCTCTTACCCCGCCCAGTCGCAATCAAGTTTGGTGGCCTCCGCGGTGAGGAGGGCGGCCTCGCGAATGCGGGGTCGTCGCGGGGTCATGCCGGGAGCGGCCCCGCAGGACCCCTTCAGAACGATCGGTGGGCCGACGAAGGAGACGTGACCGCTCGACCCACGCCCACCGTCGCGGGCGCCGATCGAGGGTGGACCCGATGCCACCGGAGACCGCTCTTCGGAGCGGATCCGCCCGCGAGACCTAGCGGATCGGCGGCACGCCGGGGGGGTGGCTGCTCGGGCGGAGGAGCAGGTCGTCGTCGCCTCCCTCACCCGTCCCCGGGGTGATGCTGATGCGGCTCGCGCGGTCGAACCTCAGCAGGACCTCGAGCGCGTCGTGCGGCGTGCAGCCGACCCGCCGGGCGACCTCCTCGACCGTCAACGCGCCCCCTTCGACGGCCTTGGTGATGGCCTCACAAAGCCTCTGGCCCTCCACATTCGCGATCGGCTTCATGCCCCCTTTTCGATACCACAGGTTGCCGCGGTCTGGCGGGGCGCGGCGGTGAGGAGGGGCTGGCCGCGGGGTGCGAGTCATCGCGGGAACAGCTCGTCGTCGCCCTCAAGGAGTCCTCCGCCGCGCCGACCCTCGACGAGTGGAACGGCCTCGCCCGCAGCCTGACGGCGGACCTCGCCGAGGCCGTCCACGAGCACGGCCGGCGCCGCGAGATCGCGCTGCTCGAGAAGACCGAGGCCGTGGACGTCGTCGATGGCGTGTGGGTCGCGAAGCTGGCCCGCTCCATCGGGCGGGCCGTCCAGCGGATGAACCGGCTGATGACGGACCTGCACGACCTGTCCCGCTTCGAGGCGGGGCGACCGGGCCTGACCCCGACCCGCGAGCGAGCCTCCGACCTGTTGCGCGTGGCCTCCGAGGCCACCCGCCCGCTCGCCGAGGCCAAGTGCGTCGCAATCAGTGTCGAGGTCCGGGCGGAGGACGCGCTCGTGTGCGACCGCGGGAGGGTCCTCCAGGTGCTCGCCAACCTCCTGGGGAACGCCCTCGACATGGTGGCCGCCATTCTGGAGCAGGCCGACAGCGCCGCGCAGGGGAGCGCGAGGCCCTCTTGGAGGCCCTGTGGCACGGCTCACTGCAGACACCCTTCCGTCAAGAAGTTCTTCCTTCTTGACGTCTTGCCGTCCCAATCAGCCAGCCTTCGGATGGTGCTGAGCGCAGACTTGAGGCGCCGAAGGCCGGACGTTACAGAAGCCCGGTCGCGGCGTTATCACGCCAAGCGTCAGCGGTGCGGACGTAGCGGTCCACCACATCCTGCGCCACGACGGCCTCGCCTGGCGGCGCGTGGCGGCCCCCTCGCGCGGCGGCGCCGGCCGGCTCTTCACCGTGTCGTGCTCGGCCCTGCGCGACGAGTGCTACGCCGTCGGCGCGGGCGGAGGGTTCGTCCTCCGCGGCGGCGCAGCGCCCTGGGGCGCCGTGGCCGGGCTCGACGACCCGCCGGGGCTCAACGGTGTCTGGGTGCAGGACGACGAGCACGTCTTCGTGGTGGGCGTCGGCGGGTACACGGCGATGCTCGGCGGCGCGCCCCTACGTGTCGCCGCGGCGGCCCAGGGCGTCGGCGCTGCATGGTGTCGGGGCTTCACGGGCGTGGCGCTCGTGGTCGGCGGCGAGCTCGACGAGCGCAGCGCAGAGTCATCCTGGTGCGCGGGGACGACTCGGCCCGCTTCACCTTCGACGGGGCGACCTACGTCCCGAGCGGCGACCTGCGCCCGAGCGGCGGTGGGGGCGGGCAGTGAGGCCTCAGCGCAGGCTCAGCCCCACCCGCAGCAGCGCCAACCACGACGCCGTGACGCCCGGCTCCTCGAGCGGCGCCTGGCCGTAGCGGTAGGCGTAGGCCGCGAGCGCGACGGTGACCCAGCGCGGCGCCCACCACCGCACGGCGAGGGCGCCCGCGTGCGTGCCGGCGGGGGTGACGTCGGCCGCGGCGGCGTGCGAGTAGACCCGCTCGTAGCGCCCCGCGACCTCGACCGCCCCCCACCGGCGGCCGCCCTCGCCGGGCCACGCGGCGGGCGTGCGGTGCGCGCCCACGACCATCCACGCCAGCTCGGCGGACACGCCGCCGGACTCCACCGCGGCGAGCGCCACGCGGGGCGTCGCGGGATTGCCGTCGTCGTCGCGCTCGCGGGACTCCCGCGCGAACGCGGCCTCCACCAGGAGCTGCACGGGCCCCGCGTGCGCGAGCAGGTGGGCCTCGGCGAGCCAGCGGGTGCCGGACACCACCGGGGCGCGGTCGAAGGCGAAGCCCGCCGCGGGGGTGAGCGCGACGCCGGCGCGGTCGAAGACGGTCCCGAGCGAGCCGCCGACGCCGAGGCGCAGGCCGTAGCGGTCGGCGCGGTGGTCGCCCTCGCGGGTGCGCCCGAGGTCGAGGTCGAGGCGCGCCTCCGCGGTGGGCAGGGCGGTGTCGTTGCCGTAGAGGGTGCCGTTGCCGACGCGCGCGTCGGCCTCGAGCGGCAGCGAGGCGGGGCGGTACGCGACCTCGACGCCGAGGGTGCGCCCGGGCAGAAGGCGCGCACGAGGGTGGAGTATTCGGGGACGGGCAGCCGCTCGACGAACTCGACGCGCCCGCTCTGGAAGAGCACCGAGCGCGAGAGGCCCGCGGTGAGTTCCCACGCGGGGGCAGGGCGCCACGCGACCCACACGTCGATCAGCGACGGGACCTCGCGACGGACCCACTCCCCCCACACGAGCGCGCGCAGCCTCGGCGTGAGTTCCGCGCGCATCCCCAGCCGCGCGCGGGCGAGGGCGAAGCCCTTCGCGCTGAGGGCCGCGGCGAGCGCGACGCGCCGTTGACACGTCGCAGCGGCGGGGGTGATCTCCGTGCGGTGGGGGTTGATTCCTGGCGTGTCGAGTCGTGCATCGTGGTGACCGTACGCGGCGAGCCGGGCCCTTCCGCACGCGGTGCGTTGCGCGTGCGGCTCACCTGTACGTGCGCCCGGGGGGACGACCGCGATCGACGAGGCGTGGGACCTCGATGGGCTCCCGGGCGCGGCCGATCCGGGCGCGGTCGTCGGGCGCCGTGTCGCCCGATTGGTCGGTCAGATGCGGCAGCTCGGGTGCCGCTGTCCGCTGGACTTCTCGGGCCTGACCGTGGTGCGGGACGCCCTCTCGCGGGCGGGACGGTAGGTCGGGCCGACGGGGCCGGGCGAGGGGCCCGTAGCGCGGCGTCGGCGCCGAGGGCGGTGCTACCGTCCCATCCCCTTGCACGGCCTCCTCCTGAACCAGTTCCGCCAGTTCGTCGTCGAGGCCGCCGGCCGCGAGGCGTGGCTCGAGCTCACGCTCGCCGCGGGCACCGGCACCGACGCGTACCAGATCAGCGGCACCTACCCCGACGCGGATCTCGCCGCCCTGACGGCTGCGGCCGCGCGCCGCCAGGGGCAGCCCCAGGCGGCCCTCCTGGAGGAGTTCGGCCGCTTCCTCGTGCCGACCCGTCTCCGCCTCCCGCTTCCCGCCGACCCACCCGCGTGGTGGCGCTCGTCGCGGCCGGGGCGCTGGGCCTCGCGTGCCCGGCCCCACCAGCGCGGTCCGACGCGCGGCCCCGGGACGCAGGCCACCCGCCCCCGCGGGTTGCGGCCGCGCCGTCGTTCCGGCGGGAGATCGCGCCCGGCTCGGCCGCCACTGCGCGGCGGCGGAGGGCTGCCACGGCATCCGCCCGACCGACTCCGTCGAACTCGACCTGCGGCCGGCGGCGGCGTGGCAGGCGTTCGTCGGCCGCGCGTCGGGCGTCCGCGACCCGCGTCTCGGGGCTCCGCGGAAGTCACATCAGGTCGCGTCGTGTCGGGCACTCCCCGTCGCCCTGGAAGTCGCCGAGCGTGTGCGCCTGCGCGTCGAGATAGTCGTACGCGGTGTTCACCGGGACGAGCGCGCCCGAAAGGTTGTAGGTCGGCGACGGAAACACATCCGATGCCCGCACCCTCCGCAGCTCGTCGAACGTGGTCTCGCCGTCGCGGTCCAGGTCCGCGTCGACGATCCACTGCGCGCGTCGCTCGGTGACCTCCGCCCCCTGCGTGATGTTGGTGAAGAACCAGTGGTCCCCGTGAATCGTGGGCTTGATCTGCACCGTGCCGCCAGAGATGACGGCAAAGCCCGCGGCGCCCGCCTCCGGCGCGCAGTCATCGAAGGACGTCCCCGCTGACAAGCCCCAGCGGACGGTGAGCGAGGTGCGCGGGGCGCAGTCCGTGGGCATCGTGGGGCGGCACGAGCGCCCCGCCGGGTGGGTCAGGGTCGCCTCGATGTAGATCGAGTATCTCCCCCGCACCATCCGGTCGTAGTCCTCCTGCGAGGTGCCCTGTGCGCGGGTCGCCGACGCACTGGCATTCGGCATGTCGAAGCCGAAGCGATCCCAGCGCCCCGCGGCAGCGCTCGGGAACTCCGCCGCGACGAGGCCGCCGGCGGGCACGTTGCGGAGGTCCACGACGTAGACGCGCGGCTCCGTGAGGCGCTCGCTCGACGTCGATCGCGCCGCCCGGAAGTTGCCGATCGTCACCAGAAACTTCGTGTACTGCGCCGTCCATCCGTCGCGCAGATTCTCCACGCCCGTCCCGGGCGTGAGCCCATTCGTGACGGAGTCCTCGGGTTCGACGAAGACCTGCACTCGGCCGTCGCCCGAGGCGGAGTCCGTCCCGCAGCCCGCGGCAGCGGCGAGCATCAGGACAGGAGACAAGACGAAATACTTCATCGAGGACGATCCTTTCATTGGGAGACCCACTCGAAGCGGAGTGGCGCGCCGGCCGTCATCGCCACGACGACGGCGTTGTGGATGCGAGACGACGGCGGGATCACGACCGGGTCGCCGCCCTCCGATTCCACCTCGGAGAGGTCCACCGCCGTCCACCACGAGGCCGCGTCGGCTCGCACGACGAGGCGCACGTTCGACCCCGTGATGTCTGCGCTGACGCGGGCGCCCTGCACCACCTGGGCGCCCTGGAGCATCGGGATCGCGCGCACGTCGCAGACGA
This sequence comes from Myxococcaceae bacterium, assembly GCA_004297725.1. GTDB lineage: Bacteria > Myxococcota_A > Polyangia > Polyangiales > SCUS01. The sequence continues at coordinate 20,434 of SCUS01000130.1, forward strand.
AGCGCAGCGTACGGCTCCCGCGGGTGGCGCGGCCTTCGAAGTGCGCCGAGCGCCCCGCCGAGGCGGCGGCCGGCGTGGCGGTCCGCTGCGTGGTGAACCAGGTGATCCCGAGGTCGTACGAGCTGGACCGGATCGACCCCGGCGCGCCGGTGACGAAGCCGAGCGGCTGCGCGGACGGGCGCAGGGCGTCGAACTCGGCGACGTCCGCGAACTCCTGGACGGCCGCCGGGCACAGGCTCGACGACGCTGCGGCGGTCGCGCAGAAGTAGATCGGCCCGAGCGACACGCGCGCCACGTCGAGTGTGACCGTCCAGTCGCCCGCGGCGAAGGGCGCGCTTGCGGCGCCCTCGGCGACGATCGGGTAGCGGACCTCGGAGGGACCCGTGGACCCGCAGCCGAGCCCCAGCATCGAGAGGAGGATGGCGCGCGTCGTGGTCTTCATGACGTCGTCCTTCACAGGTGGAGGGTGAGCGTGCCGAGCGCGGTGAGCGGCGGCCCCGCCGAGAGGTGTCGTGCGGGAACGCGCGACGGGACCGTGCGCGTCTGCCAGTCCGAGGCGAACGAGTACTCGGTGGCGGCGTACCTCGCGTCGAGCAGGTTGAAGCACTCGACGCCGGCCTCCACGGCGCGCCAGCGGACCGAGGCGCTCACGTCGAGCAGCGCCACGGGGTCCGCGAACTGGCCGAACGGAAGCGGCCGCGGGGAGAGGAAGGTGAAGCCCGCCCCGGCACGCCCGACGAGCGCGTGGCCGCGGATGCGGACGAGGTCGCGCTCCACCCGCGCGTCGGCGCGGGCGACGACGGGCGGGACGTAGGGGAGGAGCTGCCCCGGAGTGTAGGGCGGCGACGGGTTGGCGGCGGTGGCGGGCGGTGGCGCCTCGAGGGTCGCGTACACCCAGGTGACCGAGAGCGACGCGAGCGCCCACGGCCACGGGCGCGCGATCAGGTGGCCCACGAGGCCCACGCGGCGGGTCGGGCCGATCGGCTCCAGTCGCCCCTCCTGGGGGTCGAACGCGAGGTCGGTCGAGAGGTACGTCGCGTACGCGGCGCCCCGGAACGAGAGCCGTTCGCGGCCGTCGGTGGTGCGCGCGTGGAAGCCGGCTTCGACGGAGCGCACGCGGGCGAACGGTGCGCCCTCGCCCTCCTCGAGCTGCCGCGCCTGGGGCGAGCGGTACCCCTCGCCGTAGGACGCGAAGAGCTTCAACCAGCCGAAGGGGCTCACCTCGACCGTCGCGCGCGGTCCGAGCGCCAGGCCGAGCGCCGTGCGACGGAACCCCACGATGTGCGACTCGCGCTGGAAGGCCGGGGTGAAGTTTCCGAGGCGATCGTCGATGTCGTAGTGCAGCACGTCGGCGCGCACGCCCCCGCGCACCCGCACGGCGCGGGTGATGCGCAGATCGGCGTCCAGGTAGAGGCCGATGTCGGAGGCCCGGAGGGTGGCATCGACGCGCCGATCCCAGGTCTCGTTCTGCGGGGCCTGGAGGAGGTTCTGCGCCTGCTCGATGAGGTCGTAGCGGACACCGACGCCGCCCTCGAACGCGGCGCTCCACCAGGGCGTCAGCTCGTAGCGCGGCGTGCGGTGCGAGGCGAGGGCGCCGAACCCGGTGTCCCCGTTCGCCTGCTCGATGAGGTCGCCGCGCCCGACCCAGTCCGGCCGCACGCGCGAGCGTTGCGTGTAGCCCGTGAAGTTCACCCTGCTGCGGAAGTCAGTCCGGGCGAACCACGCAGCGAAGGTGGTGAGCGCGCCCCGGTCGCTACGGCGTTCGAGCGCCACCGACGCCTGGGCGCGCGTGGAGAGCGCGGACTGCGCGCTGGCGGAGGGGTCTGGATACGCGCCATAGAAGTCCACCCGCCCCTGCTCGACGTCGCCGCGGCGCAGGACACCCGCGAGCCCGGCACGGGCGCCGTAGCCGGCGAAGTGCGCGGTCGCGCGGAACCCCGCGGGCCCCCGAAAGACGTACTGCGCGATCGCGCCGCCGCTCTGCGATCCCCGGTTCCGCCCGAAACCCTCGCTCGCGCGGTAGGTGAACGCGGCGAAGGTCTCCGTCGCCTCGCCGCGTGGGGCCCACATCGCGAGGGCGCGCACGGTGCCGAAGGAGCCGTATCCCGCCCGCAGGAGCACGCCCCGTCGGGCTACCCCGAGGTCGAAATGGACGCTCCCCGCGACGGCAAAGTCACCCTGCCGGGGGTCGTAGATACCTTCGGTGACGCGCAGCGAACGCACGGTCTCCGGGATGATGAAATTCAGGTCGGCGTAGCCCTGGCCGTGGAGGTGAGAGGGCAGGTTGATCGGGACCACGCCGAGGCTGAACTGGATGTCCTGCCCGTGCTCCGCGTCGAAGCCGCGAAGGAAGACCTGGTGCGCGACCGCGTCGCCCTCCGGGCGGCTCACGTACACGCCCGGCGCGGACGCGAGGAGATCGCCGGCGCTCTGGTGCGGCGCGGCGGTCATCAGGTCGTGATCGATCACGAAGTCGCTGGCGGCGCGCGGCGGCTCGACGGCGTGCGCGACGACGGTCGCCTCCCCGACCGGGACGGGGCCGCCGGCGTCGGGCGGAGCGTCGGAGGGCGTCGCGCCCGCGTCTCCCGCCCCTGCGGGCGCGCCGGGCGCGCTCGCCGTCGCCGCGTCCGTGGCAGGTCCCTCGCCGAGTTCGACGACCGGCGGCGCGATCGTGAGGTGGAAGCGAAGGCGAACCGCAACGGGCTCCCCGGCTCGCTGGGCGGGGTGGAAGCGCATTCGCAGTATGGCCTCGCGGGCCGAGCGCTCGAACGAGACGGGCGCTCCCGCAGGGACGAGGCCCAGCGTCTCGGCCGCGATGACGTCCCCGGTCGGGCTGACGGTGAGCATCAGCAGGACGCGCACGGGGTGACCGTCGCCGTCTTGGGGGTACGTGGGGTGCGCAGTCTCACGCATCACGGGCGGCACCAACTCCGGGGGCACGCCCGCGTCAGGGCCCCCGTCCGACACCGGAGTCGGCGCCCCGTCTACGGGCCCGGCATCCGCGGGGGGCCGCGGGAGCGGCTGCGCCCACGCGAACCGAAACGCAGCCGGGACCGCTCCGCCGATTGCGAGGGCGGCGGGGAGACACAAGGCCAATCTCAGCGGGAACCACCGTGCCATTGGGGACTCGACCCGGGCACCTACCAGGAGTTGCAACTAAGATGCAAGTGCATCGTGATTGATATCCGAGCGCCGGTCTGGCTTCCACCGGGCCGCACGTCGAGCCGCGCTCTGCGGGTGGGGCACCTCCCTCGTTCACGCGGCACGAGCCTTGGTCCTGCGACGTGGCGACCGGATTGTGGACGGCCATCGAGATCCGCTGTTTTTCGACCACCTCGGGCGGCACGGAGTGGTCGCCGAGGTTGTTGGCAGGCGTCGAGAAGCGCGGCCATTCGGCGAAGACCGCTGGGCTCGCCTGAGAGGGTGCCCGCCTTGAGCGCGGCGAGACCCACCGCGCCGTGCTCGGTCATCTCTTCCATCAGCGTCCTCACCTGGTTGTCGGTCGCAGGTCTCACGCGCCGGCTGTCGCCCCATGCGTCCGGGAGGTGAGGTTGTCGCTCAGCATCCCGGCCGCTCGCCGCACGCCGGGCCCGACCGCCGTGAGCGGAGGCCGACGTGATCCCCCCGGAGCGGGAGGCCGAGGTGCTGCGGCTGCACCACGCCGAGCACTGGAGGATCGGCACCATCGCCGCGCAGCTGGGGCTGCACCACACCGCCGTGCGCCGCGCCCTCGCCCAGCAGGGCGAGGGCGCGGCGCGCCACAGCGATCACCTGCGAGGCGGAGAGGTGGTGCTCGCCGGTCCCGAGCGCGCCGAACGTCTGCTCGCGCGGGCTAGGTGACCTGCGGGTTCGGGTACGCCCCGAGCGTGCGCGCGGCCCCCGCCCGGCGTCGATCGCCCCCCGGACCGCGTCGGCGAACAGCGCCCGGGCGAGCGCCCGCCGCACGGCCTCGTCCGCGGTGAGCGTGACGGCCGCTGCGGGCTCCGGCCCCGCGGGCGTCTCGACCCGCGCGCGCACGGTGGTTGGCAGGAGCAGCGGGGCCCCGGCCACAAGGAACCGGCCGACGGCCGGTTTTTCGGAGGCGGCGAGCGGCTCGGCGCTTTCTCGGCGCATGGTCCCCGCGTCAGTGGGTGAGCGCCCCGAGGAGCGACTCGGTGGCGTGGTGGAGCGGGTCGCTCGCCGTGAGGAGCGCGAGCGCCGCGAGGACGACGAGCGCGAGCGGACGCATCAAGGTGCCGGGGGGTCTCGGCTCCTCGAGCAGCGACTCGACGCGGGCCGACAGGTCGCCGCCGAACGACGCCGTCACGCGCGCGAGCCCGTCGGCGGGCGTCTGGAGCAGGCGCTCGACCCGCAGGAGCACCTCCGCGACCCGGAGCCGGTCGCCGACCGCGCGGCCCGCGGCCTCGTCGCAGCTCTGCTCTGCGGCGAGCGAGAGCTCGCGCAGGAGGCGCGTGCGCACCGGGCGCCAGACGAAGGCCGTCGCGGCCGTCGCGAGCAGTCGCACGGGGGTGTCGCGCCGGACGGCGTGCGCGCGCTCGTGGTGAAGCATCACGTCCAGGTCCTCCGACGAGACCTGCGAGAGCAGCCCCTCGGAGAGCACCACCTTCGGGCGCACGAGGCCCACGAGCAGGCAGAGCGGCGTCGCGGTCGGCAGCACCCGCGCGCCGAGGCGCGCGTCGATGCGCTGGAAGTCGAGGAGACGCCTCGCGAGCCGGTTCGCCCGGGCCAGGCCCGCCAGCGCGACGACCGAGCGGGTGGCGAGCCACGCGGCGGCCAGCGCGAGCAGGAGCCAGGACGTCGGACTCGCGACCTGCGTCGGCGGGTGGAGGAAGCACAGGTGGACGTGCCCGTGGTGGGCGAGGCAGTGGTCGTGGGCGGGCCACCCGACCGCGAGGAGCGAGGGAAGGAGCGCGGCGAGCAGGCCGACGCCTCCGAGCGCGGGCGGCGATAGCGCGAGCAGCAGGAGCGCGCGGTGCCGCCGCTCGGGGTCCCACGGCGCGACGCGCGCCAGCGCCGCGGGGGCCGCCGCCGACACCACGAGCCCCGCGGCGAGAGCGAAGCCGAGGCCCGCGAGGAGCACGAGCTGCAGCGCGCTGACGGAGCTCACGGCCGCCCCTTCGACCGGGCGCGGCGCTCGGCGACCAGGGCTTCGAGGCGAGCCAGGTGCGCGGGCCCTGCGAGCTCGGTGAGCTCGACGAAGGCCGAGACCATCGCCTCGGCTTCGCCGTTCATCAGCTCGCCGACCAGCTCGCCCAGGGCCCTGCTCTGGAACTCCGCGCGCGTGACGCACGGCCGGTAGATGTGCGCGTGACTCACCTTGTCGCGCTCGAGGAGGTTCTTCTCGAAGAGGCGCTTCAGCGTCGATTGGACGGTGTTGAGCGTGATGCCGCGGCGCTTCCCGAGCGCCGCGTGGATGGCCTTCGCGTCGCCCCGTCCGTGCGTCCACAGGAAGTCCATCACGGCGTTCTCCAGCGCGCCGAGGAGCGGTGGGCGGATCGGTCCGGGCGTCATGGCCCCACGGTAGCTCGGGAGCGCCGCGCGTCCTCCAGTCTTCTGGACCTGCCTCGCTTTCACCGGGCGACCACGCCGATTCGGGGGCCGGCGGGCGCGTCGGCGATGCGCGCGGGGATCGGCGCGTAGCGGTTGCCTCGCACGCCCGGGTCAGGCGCACTCGGCGACCGAACCCCGCGGCCGGCCGGGCGAAGGGACGCGTGCATCGCTAGCCCCCGATCCACATCTCGATCATGAAGAGCAGGAGGAAGCCGGCGAAGAACAGGCTCGTGACGAGGTTCGTCTCGGGCACCTTGTGGGCGTCGTGCAGCAGCTCCTCGGTGACGAGGTAGAGGAGCGTCGCTGCGCCGAAGGAGAGCACACCGCCCAGCGTGCCGGCGGAGAGCCCGCGGAGGAGGGTCAGCCCCAGCCAGGCGCCGACCCCGATGAGCAGCGCGAGGCCGCTGGTGATCGCGACCGCCTTCGGGGCCGACGCGCCGGACTCGCGGAGTGCCAGGGCCGTCGTGAGCCCGAGGAACAGCATCTCCAGCGACAGCGCCACGGTCACGAGCACGCCGATCTTGGTGGCGGCCGTGAAGCTGACGCCGATGACGAGCCCGTCGAGGAGGGCGTCGATGCCGACCGCGACGATGATTCCGACGGGCAGCCCCGTCTTCCTGCCGGGCGCGGACTCGAGCCGCTCGCCCCAATGTCGCATCCCGAACATCGCCGCGACGCCGAGCACGAAGCCCACCACGGTCGCCGCGGGGGCGTGCCGGTGCATCACGTCCGGCAGCACCTCGCCCCCGAGCGCGGCGAACACCACGCCCGCCGCGAAGTGCTGGAGGGCGCCCTGCTGCCTCGGGGACGGGACGCGCACGGTCGTGAGGACGGCGCCGAACATCGTGACGACGATCGGCGCGAGCACATAGAGCCAGATCCCGGGCATGGCGGTACCTCTCTCTTCGACGGTGTCGCGCGGCGACGTCGGAGCACCTGACCGACCGCCTCGCTCACGGTGGCGACGGGACCCACTGGACGGTGGTCCCCGGCTGGGAGTCCGGGCGGCTGTTGACGCCCACGATGATCCCGCTGGTGACGAGCGCGGCGCCCACGCCGAGCGTCGTGAAGCCCGCCACCCCGAGGCCGTGCGCCTGCGGCTGGCTGTCGATGGCGACCAGCGCGGTTCCGGCGAGGGTGGCGGCGACGCCGAAGGCGCTCAGGAGGACCGCGGTGACGACGCCGCCCGCGTGCGTCTCCTGGTAGCCCATGGCGTGGCGCACGACCGCGGGGTGCGGCGTGACCGTGACGAAGCCCGTGCTCGACCGGCGCGAGGAGTCGTCCGTCGAGGTGAACGACAGCTCGTGCTGACCGAAGGGGAGGTTGGCCACGCAGGGCGACACGCAGAGCGGCCGCGTGGTGATCTGCGGCCCGGGGGCCGTGAACGACGCCCTCCCCCGCACGGCCCAGACCTGCGTCCCCGAGGCGGGCTGGGTGCGCTCGGTGACGAGGTCGATCCGCGCCGGGCCGCCGACGACGTCGAGCGTGATCTGCCCCTCGCCCTCCCGCGGTGCAGACGCCTCCACGACGCCGGTGGGCGCGACGCGCTCGGGGGCGCGTGGCGCTGGCAGGTAGCGGGTGCTGCACGCGCCGAGCGCGAGCGCGAGCGTGACCGACGTGACGACGCGGCAGAACAGGGAACGACGGTCCTCCGGGCAGGTTCGCGGCGCGCGTCGCGGGGAGGGCGCCCGCACGGCGGCGAGGATGGCGCCGACGATGGGCCCGAGCAGGAACGGTTTGATGCTGGTCATTGTGGTTCCCTTCCGCGGTCACGCTTACGGTCCGTGCCGCTCCATGTTGTGCGAGCGCTCGCCCCCGTCGCGCTCATGACGAGGCTTCCCGGGTTGGCGGGTGGAGGTGCTCGTCGCGGGGGCCGCGCCCGACCGCGGCGGCCACCGCCGTGGCGAGCGCGCAGGCGACCCCCGCGGCCGTGAAGGTCGTCGGGGCGCCCCAGCGCGCGGCGGCGTGGCCGACGGCGGGATAGGTCACCAGCCAGCAGGCGTGCGTGAGCGCGAAGTGGGCCGCGTACGCGCGCCCGCGCTCGTGGTCGTGGGTGTGGGCGGCGAGCAGCGCCGTGGACGGGATCGCGATCAGCGCCTGCCCCGCCCCGTTGAGCGCCCACCCGAGGAAGAACACGGCGAACGGCGGGGCGAGCGCGCCCGGCAGCAGCACCAGTGCGAGCAGGGCGCCCCCCGAGAGGAGCGCGGCGTCGGCCCAGCGGTGGCGGCGTCCATGGAGCCCGGCGGCGCTGGAGGCGCCCCCCTCGTAGCGCCCCGTCGCGCGGCCGAGCGCGACCGCCGCGACGGTCGAACCGAGGCCGAGCGCCGCCATCGTGGCCGCGACCGAGCCAGCGCCCCGGTGCAGGGTGTCGCGCACGTAGGCGACCGTGGCGACGATCGCAGCGGCCCCCGCCGTCGCCTCGGCGCCGCTCAGCACGAGCGCCCGGCGCAGCGACGGCTCGCGCAGCAGGACCCGCGTGCCGTGCGTCACCTCGGTGAGGAAGGTGCCCCACTGGAGCGGGGCGGCGGTCTTCTCTCGGCGCGGCATCGCGACGCTCAGGACGAGCGCGGCCGACGCGAGGTAGGTGGTCGCGTCGAACCAGAACACCCAGCGCGCGCCGACGAGCGCGACCAGGGCCCCGGCGAGCGCGGGGGCGGCGACGGCCTCGACATCGACCGCGACCCGCGACAGGGCCAGCGCCTGGACGTACTGCTCGCCCCCGACCACCTCGGGGATGCTGGCCTCGAAGGTCGGCGTGAAGAACGCCGTCACCGCGTTGAGAGCGAAGATGAGGGCGTAGACCTGCCAGACGGCCGTGATGAAGGGGAACAGGCCGAGCAGGGCGACGCGCGCGAGGTCGCGCGGCGATGAGGACATGCTTCCGGTTGGCGCGGTCGGCGATGATGCCGGCCGGCTGCGAGAACATCAGGAAGGCGAGGATGCGGAGCGTCAGCGCGTTGCCGATGATGGCCGTGGCGCCGCGGCCGCCGGTCAGGTCGTAGGCGAAGAGCGCGAGCCCGACGGTCGTCACGCCGCTCCCCAGGAGCGAGATGACCTGCGCGGCGAAGAGCCGAAGGAAGCGCGCGTTGCGCCAGACCGAGGGCGCTTCGGCGGCGGGCGCGGAGGTCACCCGGGCGCCCCGCCGGCGCCGCGGTCGGCGCGCTCCATGAACCACGCGTAGACCGTGGGCAGCACGAGGAGCGTGAGCAGCGTCGAGGTGAGCAGGCCCCCGATCACGACCGTGGCGAGCGGGCGCTGGACCTCGGCGCCGGACCCCGCCGCGATCGCCATCGGGAGGAAGCCCAGCGACGCCACGAGGGCGGTCGTGAGCACGGGGCGCAGCCGCCGGAGCGAGCCCTCCAGGGCGGCCTCCCGCGGGGGCCGCGCCTCCGCGCGGAGCGCGCGGATCTGGGACACCAGCACCAGGCCGTTGAGGACCGCGACGCCGAAGAGGGCGATGAACCCGACGGCCGCGGAGATGCTGAACGGCAGCCCCCGGACGACGAGGGCGAGGAGGCCGCCGGTGGCCGCGAAGGGCACGTTCACCAGGATGAGCAGCGCCGGCCCGGTCGCGCGGAAGGTCAGGTAGAGCAGCACGAGGATGAGCCCGAGCGTCAGGGGCACGACCACGAACAGCCGGTCGCGCGCGCGGCGCAGGTTCTCGAACTGCCCGCCGTACTCCAGGTGGTAGCCCGGCGGGAGCCGGACCTCGCGGGCGATCGCCGCCTGCGCCTCTTCGGCGAAGCCCCCGAGGTCGCGGCCGCGGACGTTGGCCTGCACGAAGAGCCGCCGCTCGGTGGACTCGCGGTTGATGACGAGCGGCTCGTTCACGATCTCGACGGCGGCCAGGTCCTCGAGCGGCGCGAAGGCGTCGCCGGCGGTGCGCACCGGCAGCCGCCGGATCGCGTCGAGGTCGTTGCGCAGCGCCGGGTCGAGCCGCACCCGGAGCGCGAAGCGGCGCTGCCCCTCGAGCACCTCGCCGACGGTGTGGCCGCCCACCGTCTCCACCGCGTCGAGCACCGCGTCCGCGCTCGCGCCGCGCCGCGCGACGGCGAGGCGGTCCACCGCGACGCGCAGCACGGGCAGGCCCTCCACCCGGTCGACCTTGAGGTCGGCGGCGCCCCGCACGCGGCGCAGCGTTCGCGCGATCTGGGCGCCCACGCGGGCGAGGGTGCCCAGGTCCTCGCCGTAGACCTTCACCGCGAAGTCCGAGCGGACGCCGCTCACCAGCTCGTTCATGCGCATCTCGATCGGCTGCGAGAAGCCGAAGGCCGCCCCGGGCACCGCGTCGTGGAGGGCGGCCTCCATGCGGACGACGAGGGCCTCGCGGTCGCGCGAGCCGGGCCACTCGTCGCGGGGCTTCAGGATCACGTAGACGTCCGACTGCTCGACGCCCATCGGGTCGTTGGCGATCTCGGGTCGGCCGGTCTTCACCACGACGGTGCGCACCTCCGCGAAGCGGCGCAGGGCGCGCTCGATGTCGCCCGCCTGGCGGACCGACTCCTCCAGCGAGGTCGAGGGCAGGCGGTTGGTCTCGATGATGATCGCGCCCTCGTCGAGCCGCGGCACGAACTCCGACCCGAGGCCGCGCGAGAACGCGAGGCTCAGCGCGAGGGCGGCCAGCGCGACGACCGCGGTCACGCCCGGGCGGCGGAGCGTGGCGCGGAGCGCGGGCTCGTAGAGGCGCCGGGCGGCCGTGACGATGGGGCTTGGCTTGTCCACGGCCGCGGCCGGCAGGACGAGCGAGGCGAGGGCGGGCACGAAGGTCAGCGACAGCACGAAGGCGCCGCCCAGCGCGAAGAGCACCGTGAGTGCCATCGGCCGGAACATCTTCCCCTCGACCCCCTGCAGCGTGAGGATCGGGAGGTAGACCAGCGCGATGATGAGCTCGCCGAAGGCCGTGGCCGAGCGCACCTCGAGGGCCGAGCGGAGCACCACCGCGTCGCGCTCGGCGCGATCGAGCGGGCGGCCGCGGGCGGCGCACTCCTCGGACAGGTGGTGGACGGCGTTCTCCAAGAGGATGATCGCGCCGTCCACGACGAGGCCGAAGTCGATCGCGCCGAGCGACATGAGGTTCCCGCTCACCCCCGCCGCGCGCATCCCGAGGAAGGCGACGAGCATCGCGAGCGGGATCATGGCCGCCGCGATGAGCCCCGCGCGCACGTTGCGCAGCATCAGGAACAGCACCATCAGCACCAGCACGCCGCCCTCGATGAGGTTGCGGGTGACGGTCTGGATCGTCTGGTTGACCAGCGTCGTGCGGTCGTAGAAGGGCTCGATGCGAACCCCGCGGGGGAGCGTGGGGTTGATGGCGTCCACCGCCGTCTGGGCGGCGCGCGCGATGGCGCGCGCGTTCTCGCCCTGCAGCATCATCGCCATGCCGGCGACGATCTCGCCCCGCCCGTCGCGGGTCGCGGCGCCCTGCCGGAGCATCGGCGCGAGCCGCACCTCCCCGAGGCTGCGCACGTAGACCGGCACGCCGTTGCGCGTCGCGACCACGACGGACCCCAGCTCGTCGAGCGATCCCACCAGCGCTTCGCCGCGCACGAGCAGGCCCTCGGCGCCGCGCTCGATCGCGCCGCCCCCCACCGTGCGGTTGTTGCTCGCGAGCGCCTCGAACAGGTCCTGGAGCGTGACGTTGGCCGCCACGAGGCGCGCCGGATCGACCGACACCTCGTAGGTCTTGAGCTCGCCGCCGAAGGTGTTCACCTCGACGACGCCCGGCACCATCCGCAGCCGCGGGGCGATCTGCCAGTCGAGGATGGAGCGCAGCTCCATCGGGCTGCGGCCCGGGCCGCGCACCTCGAACTGGTAGATCTCGCCCAGGCCCGTGCTCATGGGGCCGAGCTCCGGCACGCCGTAGGCGGAGGGCACCGACTCCCGCGCGCGCGGCAGGCGCTCGTTGACGAGCTGCCGGGCGAAGTAGGGGTCCACGCCGTCCTCGAAGACCACGGTCACGGCCGAGGCGCCGTAGCGCGACAGCGAGCGGATCTCGGTCACCCGGGGCAGCCCGCTCATCGCGAACTCCACGGGGGCGGTGACGCGGCGCTCGACGTCGAGCGGGGCGAGCGAGGGCGCGTTGGTGAGGATCTGCACCTGCACGTTGGTCAGGTCGGGCACCGCGTCGATCGGGAGCGACTGGAACGCGCGCCCCCCGGCCGCGACCAGCACGAGCACGCCGAACAGCACCGCGATCCGGTGGCGGATGCTCCAGGCGATGAGCTTCTCCAGGAACACGGCGCTACTCCTCCATCTCCGCGCGCTCGAGCTCGCCCCGCAGCGCGAGCGCGCCGCGCACGGCCACCTCGTCGCCCGCGGCGACGCCCGCCGTGACCGGGACGGCGCCGCCCTGCTCCTCGCCCACGGCGACGTTGCGGGCCTCGAAGCGCCGCTCGCCCACCCGCACGAAGACCACCCGCTCGGCGCCGTACGGCTGCACGGCCTCGACGGGCAGCCAGAGCCCGCCGGCGGGCGTCCGCAGCGCCACCGAGGCCGCCACGCTCATCCCGGGCCGCAGCGCGCCGTCGGGGTTGGCGAGCGAGACGCGCGCCTCGACGGTGTGGCTCACCGGGTCGGAGAAGTCGCTGAGGAACGTGAGCGTCCCGGAGAGCGCCCGCGACCGCTCGCCCGGAAGGCGCACCTCGACGGATGCCCCCACCGCCACGCGGGGCAGGTCGCGCTCGTAGAGCCGGAGCGCGGCCCAGACGGCGTCGATCTGCGCGACGACGGCCACGTCCTCGTTGCCGGTGAGCGCCTGGCCGATCGCGACGTCGAGGGTCGTCACCCTCCCGTCGATCGGCGACCGCACGATGCTGTGCTCGCCGCCGCCGCCGCCGCCCGAAACGCCCAGGAAGCGCAGGTGCTCCTGGGTCTCTCGGAGCGTCGCGTTCGCCACCGTCGCCTCCGCCTCGGCCCGCTGCAGGTCGGCCACAGCCCCCACGCGCTCGGCCACGAGCTGCCGCTGGCGGGCGAGGGCCTCGTTCGCCGCGCGGGCCCGGGCCGCGGCCGAGCGCTGCTCCAGCGCGGTCTCGTGCAGTTCGACCGCGTCGATGTCGAGGAGGGCTTGCCCGCGGCGCACCTGGTCGCCGAGCGCGACCCGCAGGGCGGAGACGCGACCCGGGATGCGCGAGCCGACGCGCGCGACGCGCTGGGGATCGCCCTGGATCGTGCCGCCCACCGCGAGGCGCGGCGAGAACGCGCCCGGCGCGAGGCGCGCGGTCTCGACGCGGGCGTTGGCGAACCCGGTGGGCGAGAGCTCGACCACGTCGGGGCCGCGCGCGGCGGGGGGCGCGGGCGGGGGCGCCGCCGGGGCGTCCCGGCGGCACGCCACGATCGGGAGCAGGAACAGAACGAAGGCGATCACGCGGCTCATGGAAACCTCCCCGCCGTCAGTTCGAGGGCCACGCGGGCCCGGGCCAGCGCGGCGTGCGCTTCGACCCGCGCGGACCGCGCGGCGGCGGTCTCTCGACGCACGCCGACCTGGACCGAGAGCGGGGTCTCCCCGAGCTCGTAGCCGCGCGTCGCGAGGCGCTCGGCGTCGTCGGTGGCGGCCGCCGCGGCGTCGAGGGCGCGCGCCGCGTCGAGGGCGCCGCGCCAGGTCGCGTACGCGGCGCGCAGGTCGGCCTGCGCCAGGGCGAGCGTCGCGCGCCCCTCGGCGGTGGCCGTCTCCACCTGGGCCCGGGCGACTGCCGTCGCGGTCTGGTTGTGCTGGTAGAACGGCAGTGGCAGGTCGAGTCCGAGGTGGGCCGCGTACTCGGGGTCGTGCGCGCCGTTGATCGTGAAGCGAGGCAGCGGGACGCCGAGACGCGTCTGGAGACGGACGTCGGCGCGCGCGGCCTGCATCGCGGCCCGAGAACGAACGAGGTCGGAGCGACGCCCGAGACCCGCCAGGAGCGCGTCGAGCGGCGGCGGCTCGTCCTCGCGGTCGTCCGCGGCGACCCGGACCGGGGACTCCGCGACGAGGCCCAGCCGCCCCCGCAGCGAGGCGAGGAGCGCGTCGTGTTCGGCGCGGGCGGCGATCAGCCGGGCGACGCCCTGCGCCTGCACGGCGGTCGCGAGCGCGAGGTCGCCGTCGCCCGAAGCGCCGGCCGCGCGGCGGGCGCGGGCGATGGTGACCAGCGCCTCGTCGAGGCGCACGCGCTCTTCCTCAACGCGCGAGCGCTCCTCGGCCGCAAGCGCCCGAACCCACAGGTCGAGCGCCTCACCCACGGCACGCCGCCGCACGTCGTCGGCCTCGGCCTCCGCGACGACCGTCCGCGCGTTGGCGACCGCGCCGCGCTGGGCGCGCGCGCCGGAGAAGTCGAAGGGCCAGACGAGCGACACCGAGACGTCGGGCACCGGGCCGAAGTTGGGGATGAACCTCGCACCGGCCAGCACCGACAGCTCGGGGTTGGTGGGCGACCGAACGTCCGCCCCGACCCGCAGGGCGCGGGCCTCCCCGACGCGCGCCTCGGCGACCTGCACCGCAGGCGCGCCGCGTCCCGCGAGCTGCACGACGCGCGCGCGGTCGAGCACGACGCCGGCCTCCTGCGCGCGGGCCCGTCCCGCCCAGGAGAAGAGGGCCGCGAGGGCGACCCCGCAGGGGCGGAGGCGTGGCACCCTTCGCGACCGAGAGGTGCCGCGTGAAGCGTCTCTCATGCGACCGTCCCGCGCGCCGAGCCGGGACGCGGTGCGTCGAGCTCAGCGGCTCTGAGGGGTCGAGGTCGCATCGGGGCGGACGCTAGGCTTGCAAACACCGGCCGTCAATCGGTATTGTGGAGTCCCCTTCGCGTTCGCCTTCGTCTCAAGGAGTTGCCATGACTCGAACCTCGGTCGCGTGCATCACCCTCGGAGCGCTCGCCGCGGCGACCGTGCTCTCGGTCGCCTGCAGCGGCGACAACGGGACCTCGACCCCGCGCGCCTCGGCCTGCTCGGACCCGACCCAGGTGAGCCTCCCCTCGTGCAGCGTCGCGGGGCAGGACCCCTTCTCGGACGAGGCGTGCCTGAGCCTCGACGACCGGCTCGCGCGGGGGGCCCCGACGCCCGACGACGCGCGCGCCCCCGCGATCCTGGCGCCGACCGAGGGCGAGCGCGTGCCCGACGCGACGCCGTACGCGATCCGTTGGTCGGCGCCCACGGCGTGGCGGCCGCCGGCGCCGCGGCCGATGACCCTGCACGACGAGCTCGCGCGCTGGACGACGCTGGTGCCGGAGGCCGACGCGCACTGCGCGTCCTTCAACGGGCGCGGCTACGAGCTGACCTTCCGCGCGGGCGGCGAGACGCTCCTGCGCCGGCAGCAGTCGGCCGCGAGCTGGACGCCCGACGCGGGGGCGTGGTCGCGCCTCGTGGCGGCCGCGCGGGGCCGCGAAGTGCAGCTCACCATCGTCACGGCCAACTTCTCCAACAGCCAGGTGAGCACGGCGCTCTACGCCCAGACCTCGCCGCGGCGCTTCACCCTGCTCGCCCCCTGAGAGGCCCATGAAACGAATCGGCTGCTTCCTTCTCCTGCTGCTCGCCTGCTCCGACGAGCACAACGACGGCGGCTCCCACGGCAACCTCGACCCGACCTGCGCCTTGATCGTGGAGCGCTGCCACGCCCTCGACCTGGGGCCGGGCCCGATCCACGACTGCCACCAGCTGGCCGAGGGCAACAACGTCGCCATGTGCGCGTCGCGCCGCACCGAGTGCCTCGCGCTCTGCCCCCTGGCGTCGGACGCCGGCGCGAGCGACGCCGGCGCCGCGGACGCCGCGAGCGACGCGACCGGCGGCGGCGGGTGAGAGCCTTGCCGTGGCCCTCGCGACGCGGCCTCACCGGCGCGCACCGGAGGGGGCGCCCGTGACGCCGACGCGTGCCGGCGCGGCGGCCCTCGCGACGGCCCTCTCCGCGTGCGGGGAGGAGCGCGTGGTCTACGACCGCCCCGACGCCGCGCCGTGGGGCGCCCGCTGCGAGCGCCCGGACCTCCCCGACGGCGGCGTCGCGTCCGTCGCCTACGTCTCCAACAGCCTGATGAACTCCGTCTCCGTCCTCGACCTCGCGGCGGGACGCACGATGGCGGCGCACCCCGTCGGCGTCGGCCCCCTCGCCGAGAACGGGCCGCACCACCTCGCCCTCGACCGCCCCCGCGGCGTGGTCTACATGCCGCTCTCGTTCCCCGCACAGGCCATCGCGGCCGGGCCCCACGCCGAGCACGGCTCCGCGGTCTCGCCCGGGGTCTTCGTGAAGCGCTCGCTCTGCGATTTCAGCCTGCTGGGGCAGGTAGACCTCGACCCCAACCCGGGCGACCTCGCCCTGTCGGCCGACGGGCGCACGGCCTACGTCTCGCACTTCGACCTGCGCCGCGCCCTGGAGAACGCGTCCTCCCCGGAGGCGCAGCGCTCCCACCTCATCGTCATCGACACGGCGACGATGACGCGCACGGCGACGGTGCCCGTCTGCGTGGCGGCCCACGGCCTCGCGCTCTCGCCGGACGGTCGCACCCTCTATACGGCGTGCTACGGCGACGACGCCCTGGGCGTGGTGTCCCTCGACGGACCGCGCCCCACCGTGCGGCTCGTGTACATCGCGGGCCGCCCGCCGGGGAGCACCACGAACCCCCGGTACGGCCCGTACGCCCTCTCCGTCGCCCCGGACGGCAGCACGGTCTGGATGGGCTGCACCGTCGCGACCCCGCCGCTGCTCGCGGCCTACAACGTGACGGCCGACGCGATGGACACCGCGAGCAGCTCCCGCACCCTCTTCGGCAAGCCTTACTTCGCGGGCTTCAGCCCCGATGGGTCCACGATGATCGTGCCGACGCAGGGGCGCGATTCGGTGGTCCGGCTCACCACCCGCGCGCCCGTCACGGTACTCCAGCAGGTCACCTTTCCGCCCGAGCAGTGCAGCCTCCCGCACCAGGTCGCCTACGGCCCCGACGGGCTCTACTACCTGGTCTGCGAGGGGCGTCACGGCAGCGATCCCTCGACCAACCGGCCCGGCACGGTGCTCGCGCTCCGCCCCGACGACCTTTCGGTGGTGCGCACGTTCACGGTCGGCATGTTCCCCGACGCCATCGTCTTCGGGGGTAGCGCGCCGTGAGGCTGCTGAGCGTCGTCGCGGCGGCCCTGCTGGTGGCGGCGTGCGCCGACACCGAGCGCCGGGCGCCCCTCGCTGAGCGGGGCGCCGAGCTCGCGAGGGACCCGGCGGCGAGCCGCTCGCGGTACAACGTTTTCGCTTGCACGACCTGCCACGCCGAGCGCCCCGCCGACGTCGGCAACCGCCTGCTCCCCGGCGCGACCCTGGAGGGCGCCGCGCGGAGGCCGTCGTACTGGAACGGCGAGACCGCGCACCTGCGCGAGGCGGTCGAGCGGTGTTGGGTGTTCTTCATGCGCGGGACGCCGACCGACCTTGACGGGCCGACCGGCGAAGCGCTGGCGGCGTGGATCGACGCACTCGCCCCGGAGGGATCGACGACCGGCACGCAGGCCGTGACGCACACCTGGCCCCGCTCCGTCCGCACGCTCCCGGACGGCGACGCCGCGCTCGCCCGCCCCGTGTGGGACCGCGCCTGCGCGGCCTGCCACGGAGCGATCGGCACGGGCGCCGGCCGCCTCGGCCCGCTCCTGTCGGTCCTCCCCAACGCGACCGAGCAGGAACACTGCGCGCGGGAGTTCCCGCCCACCTACCCCGACGCCACGACCTACATGCGCACGGTGGTCGTCGAGAAGGTCCGCCACGGCAGCTTCCTCGGGTACGCCGGGACGATGCCGCCGTTCTCCGTCGAGGCGCTCTCGGACGACGACCTGCGGCACCTCACGGCGCTCTTCCGGTGCCCGTGACCGCGCTCGGCAGACTCCGCGTCGTCGTCGCGGCCGCCGCTGCGCTCGCGGTCCTGTCCGCGGGAGAGACCCGAGCCAACGGCCGCTTCCCCACCGCGCAGGAGGTGGTGGTGGGCCCGGGCGCCCGCTCCGACGTCATCGTGCTGCGGGTGACCTTCGGGCTGCTGGTGAGTCGCGACGCGGGTCGCAACTTCCGCTGGTACTGCGAGGACCTGATCTACTACCCGTTCTTCCCCGGCCTGATCTCGGACCCGCCGGTCGAGGTCACGGCCCTCGGTGACATCGCGGTGGGCTGCGAAGATGGCGCGCGCGCCCTCACCGACGGTTGCGACGTCCGCGACGTTCCCAGCGTGTCGCATCGGGAGATCACCGACTTCGCCATGACCCCCGACGGGGCGATGCTCTACGCTGCCGAGAGCACCACGGGCGATCGGAGCTTCGTGCTCCGCGCCGGCTCCGACCTCTCGTTCCGCCGCATGGGCGAAGGGGTCGAGCGGCTGCGCTTCCTCACCGTGGAGGTCGCGGCGTCGCGCCCCGAGCGCGTCTACGCCAGCGGATTCGACGAGTCGGCCGCGCGCGCGCCGCGCGTGCTCCGCAGCGACGACGGCGGGGCGACGTTCCGCGAGCTCCGCGCGACCGGCGGCTTCGGCGAGCTGGCCTACGTCTCGGGCGTGGACCCCGCGGACCCCGACGTCCTCTACGTGAGGGCGGTCGAGGGTCTGGGATCGGCCCTCCTCCGCAGCGGCGACGGCGGCGCGAGCTTCGAGCCCGTCGCCCGAACCGGCGACGCGATGACCGGCTTCGCCCTCTCGGACGACGGCCGGACCGTCTGGTACGGCAGCCCCGAGGAGGGGTTGTTCCGCTCGACCGACGGCGGCCGGAGCTTCGCCCGGCTCAGCGGGCTCCCCACGCACGGCCTCCGCTTCCACGCGGGGACGCTCTGGGGCGTGACCGACTGGGTGCGACAGCCCTGGGCGCTCGGTCGATCGATGGACGGAGGCGAGAGCTTCGAGGCCGTGCTGCGCTTCGAGGCCGTCGGCGGTCCGCCCGTCTGCGCCCGGCCCTCGGCGGCCACGGCGCTGTGCGACGATCGGTGGGCGACGCTGCGCGCGTCGATTGCGTCGCCCACGACGCGGCTCGACTCCGGCGTCGCCGGGGACGCGTCGCGGCCGGACGTGACCCTCCCCGATGCGGGGCCGCCGGACGCATCCAGCGCCCTCCCCGATGCGGGGCCGCCCCCGACGCCAACGGTCGCACCCGACTGCGGGTGCCGCATCGGCTCGACCCGACCGCCCCGCGGTGCGTGCCCCCTGCTGCTCATCGCGCTCGGCCGACGGCGACGAGCGCGGGGCGCGGGCGCACGACCGGGACCGCGGAGGTTGACACGCGGCCCGGCAGCCGCCCTTGCACGCGCAGCTTCCAGGAGGCGAGCGAGCTGATGATCCAATACCGGTCCCACGCGTGGTTTCGGCTCCTGTTCTCGCGTCGAGGGTCCTCCTCGCGGGGCGTGCTCGGCCGGGTGCTCCTGTTCGGGGCGGTCGGGATGGGGGTGGCGGTCCTCCACCGGCTGGGGGCCGCGGTTCACCTGCCCGCCGGCGTCCACGAGACGGGCGGCGCGCTGATCGCGCTCGTGCTCGCGTTCCGGGTCAACACCGCCTACAACCGCTTCTGGGAGGGGCGATCGCTCTGGGGCGCGATCGTCAACCACGGCCGCAACCTCGGCCGCATGGTGCCGCGGTTCGCGAAGCTCGACGCGAGCGAGACCCGGGCGTTCCGGTCCTGGATCGTGGTCTTCGCCCACGCCGCGCGCCGGAGGTTGCGCGGCGAGAGCGGGCTCCCCGAGGTCGAGCGCCTCCTGACACCCGAGGAGTTCGAGGCGCTCCTGGCGGCGCCGCACCCCCCGCTCCACGCCGCGGACGAGCTCACCCGCCGGCTCGAGGAACTCCTCTCGCAGGGGCGCATCGACCCGACGCTGGCGACCTGGGCCGAGCGCCTCGTCGCGGCGCTCGTCGATGCGCTCGGCGGCTGCGAGCGCATCCACAAGACGCCGACGCCGCTGGTCATCGTCCTCCTCATCGAGCGCTTCATCGCGCTCTACCTCGCGACGATGCCGTTCATGCTCGTGACGCGCGTGGACGACCTCGTCCCGGTCGTCACGATGCTCATCGCCTACCCCGTGGTGCTCATCGACGCGCTCGCCGCGGACCTCGACGACCCCTTCGGCCACGACCCGAGCGACCTCCCCCTGACGCGCATCTGCCTCACCATCGAGCGCGACCTCCTCGGCAGCGAGCCCTCCCCCGAACTCCTCTACGCGGGCGCGACCGCGGCCCCGGAGGACTGACCGATGACGCTGCACGACCTCCCGCTCCGGCGTCGGGCCCGCGTCGTCGCGCTGCGCGTCGATGACGACGAGGCGAGCTGGCTGCGGGTGCTCGGCCTCGGGGCGGGCGCCGAGCTGGTCGTCCTGCGCGCGGGTCCTCTCGGCGGCCCCCTGCAGGTCCGCGTCGGCGCCCGGACGACTTTCGCCATCGGGCGCGCCCTCGCCGCCCGCATCGACGTCGCCCCGGCGGACGAGCCCTCGCCGTGAGCCACGACCACGGCGGCGGCCCGAAGCACCCCGGCACGGCGACCTCCGTGCTGCTGGTCGGCCGGCCCAATGCCGGCAAGTCGTCCGTCTACAACCGCCTCACCGGCGGCGACGCCAAGGTCGGCAACTTCCCCGGCGTCACGGTCGACGTCCTCGCCGCCGACCTCACGCTCCCGGGGGGCGTCCCGGTGCGCGTGCTCGACCTTCCCGGGGTCTACAGCCTCGACGTCACCCTCGACCCCGGCACCGACGAGGGGGTCGCGCGGTCCTTCGTCGAGGGCGTCGTCGCCGAGGGATCCCGCGCCGCCTTGGTGCAGGTGCTGGACGCGTCGCAGCTCGCCGCGGGGCTCGCGCTCACCCGCGAGCTCCTGGCGCGTCCGCTCCCGCTGCTCGTCGTGTTGACCCAGCGGGACGTGCTGGCCGACGAAGGGCGGGCCCTCTCCGTCGAGCCGCTGCGGGCCGCGCTCGGGGTGCCCGTGATCGCGGTCAACGCGCGCGACCCGAGCTCCCGCGCCACGCTCCTCGGGGCCGTCGCCGCGCTCGTCGCGGAAGGCGCGCGCCCGCGGGTCCGGCCCGACGACGCCTGGGACGCGGCGGAGCTCGAGCGCGCGGCGATCCGCGACGCCGACGCGGTGGACGCGCGGGCCCTGCGACGGCGGGCGCGCACCGAGCGGCTCGACCGCCTGCTGCTCCACCCCGTCGCCGGCCCGGCGATCTTCCTGGGCCTGATGGTGGGGCTCTTCGCCGCCGTGTACGCCGTCGCCGACCCGGCGTCGCGGGCCCTCGACTTCGCGGTGCAGCATGGGGGGCGGCTGCTCGCGCGCCCGTTCGGGCACGGCCTGCTCGGCTCCTTCGTCGTCGATGGCCTGCTCGGCGGCGCGGGGACGGTACTCGCGTTCCTGCCGCAGATCGTCATCCTCACGGCGGCGATGGAGCTGCTCGATTCGAGCGGCTACCTCGCGCGCGGGGCCTTCCTCGTGGACGGCGTGCTGCGCCGCTTCGGCCTGGGCGGACGGGCCTTCGTGCCGATGCTCACGGCCCACGCCTGCGCCGTGCCCGCCATCGCCGCCACGCGCATCCTGCGCGACCCGCGCGAGCGCCTCACCGTCATCCTGGTGCTGCCGCTCCTCACCTGCTCCGCGCGCATCCCCACCTACGGGCTCCTGCTCGCGGCCTTCTTCCCGGGGCGCGCGTGGCTCCAGGCGTGCCTCTTCGTCGCGCTCTACCTCCTCGGCGGGGCCGCCGCCGTGGTCGTCGCGCTCGTCCTGCGGCGCAGCGCGACGAAGGGTCGGCGCCTGCCGCTGGTGCTGGAGATGCCCGAGTACCGCTCGCCCGATCCGCGCGCGGTCGCCCGCGCGTGCGCCGTCGCGGCGAGGCGCTTCGTCCGCGACGTGGGGGTCGTCATCCTCGCCTGCGGCGCGGTCCTCTGGGCGCTGCTGCACATCCCGGCGCCGGGCGCCGCGGACGGCGCGCGCGCCGACGCGTCCGCGATGGAGCGCAGCATCGGGGCCTCGCTCGGCCGGTCCCTCGAACCGGTGACGCGCCCGCTCGGCTTCGACTGGCGCATCAACGTCGGGCTCATCGGCTCCTTCGGCGCGCGCGAGCTCATGGTCGGAACCCTCGGCGTCATCTCCGGCATCGAGGACGCCGGCGACCACCCCGAGTCGCTCGCCACGCGCCTGCGCACCGCCCGCGACGCCCGCGGTCAGCGGCGCTACACGGCGCGCACCGGCGTGGCGCTGCTGGTGTTCTTCGTGTTCGCCTGCCAGTGCATGAGCACCCTCGCGGCGGTGAGGCGCGAGACCCGGTCCTGGCGCTGGGTGGCCTTCATCACGGCCTACACCTACGCGCTCGCGTGGGCGGCCGCCTGGGTCGCCTCCCGCGCGGCGGCAATGCTCGGACTCGACTGATCGGAAGGACGTTTCGCTTGACGAGACAATCTGACGAAGGCGCCGCTCTCCGACGATCTGTCCCCGGATGTCCGCGCGCGTCGCGGCGGTCGCTCGGCGCCACGGTGCGTCGGGCACTCCTGCCCACGGTCCTGCTGTCCCTGCTCGCAGAGAGCGAGGCGCGCGCCAACGGCCGATTCCCCAACGCGCAGGAGTTCCACCAGGCCCCCGGCTCCAACCGCAACCTCATGGTCGTGCGGGTCACCTTCGGTCTCCTCGTCAGCTTCGACCGGGGGCAGCGCTGGGAATACTGGTGCGAGGACGCCCTCCAGTACGGCGACGGCTACGACCCGCCCCTCTCGTACGCCGCCGACGGGACGCTCCTGGTCGCCCTGCAGGACGGGCTTGTCACCACCCGCGACGGATGCACCTTCCGTAGCCAGCCCGACCTGGAGTCCCTCACCGTCCGTGACCTCGCGGCCACGCCCGACGGGGGTGTGACATGGGCCGTGACGCTCACGCGGAACGCCCGGCCTGACTCCCGCGTCGCGCGCTCGACCGACAACGGCGCCACCTTCCAGTTCGTTGGCGAGCGCCTCGCCGACACCGTCCTGGACACCATCGAGGTCGCGCCCTCCGACCCGCAGCGGCTCTACGCGAGCGGCACCGTCAACCAGGAGGTCGCCCTGTTTCGGAGCGACGACGGCGGCCTCCGGTGGGCCCGCGCCCCGGCGCGCTTCGGCGGCGCGACGGGCGTCTACGTGTCGGGCGTCGATCCGCGCGACCCCGACGTGCTGTACCTCCGCGCGACCGCGGCGCCCGAGGGGATGGACGCGGGTTCGGCCGACGGCTCGGGCGTGCTCTTCCGCAGCGAGGACGGCGGCGGGACCTTGCGCGTGGTCTTCCGCTCGGCCGGGCCGATGCGCGGCTTCGCCCTGTCCGACGACGGCCGCCGGGTGTGGGCGGGCGGGCCCGACGACGGCGTGTGGCGCATGGACGACGGCGCCGCGCCGACGCGCCTCTCCGGGGAGCCCGTCGAGTGCCTCCGGTGGAGCGACGGGGCGCTGTGGGCGTGCCGGACCTTCGAGCGCGGCGGGCCACTGCTGGTGCGCAGCGACGGCGCAGGCCCCTTCGTCACAGCGCTCGCGGCGACCGACATCGCCGGGCCGCCGTCCCGCTGCCCCGCCGGGACCTTGAACCGCGACATCTGCCCGGGCCGATGGCGCGTGGCGCGCGGCACGCTCGTACCGGCCCCGGCGATGGACGCGTCGGCCGGCCGCGGGGCGGCTCCACCCGCGCCGCGGCCGAGCGACTGCGCCTGCCGCTCGGCGCACGCGGACCCGAACCGAGGGCGGACCTCATTCATGTGGATTGCCGCGGTGTGGATCGCGGTCCGACGGCGGCGCGCTCGGTGACTCGCCGTGCATCCAACACCGTCGAGCGAGTCCGCGTCGCCTTTCGGTGCGAGGCGATGCTGCGGTAGGGGTTTACCCGTGCGGTACTCGGGTCGGCTGCTCGTCCTCTCTTCGGTCGCGGTAGGGACGGCCCTCGTCGATGAAGACTCGGGCCGTCCCTACCGCGACCACTGCTGACGCGCCCTGTGGGGGACGTGGCGGCGGGGTTGCGGCAGTCGGGGGAGGTCCGCTGCGCGGAGCGATCCCTACGTCGGTGCTCCTCTTCACACGCCCTCCGGTCGATCGTCGGGTCGCCGCCGCGCCACCAGGAAGAGGGCCCCGGCGGTGTCGCATGCGTGGTGGCCGGTCCATCGTGACAGGGGCCATGCGAGCCACGCCACGGCGAGTTCGAGCGCAGCGCTCAGCGCGGTGTTGCGCGTGATCGACGCAGCCACGGAGCGGAGTTCCATCGCGAGTGCGCTGCCGGTCGCCAGCGTGGTGCCCGCCTCACTGATGTCGAATCGGTCTTCGAACATGCCCACGAGGCCCTCCTGCGTGAAGCGGAAGCGGTCCACGCAGCCGGGCTCGGGGCAGCACGGCTGGAGGAAGGGCGCGTTGACGATCACCACGCCCCGCGGGCGCAGCACCCGCGCGACCTCGTCGACCACGCGGAAGGGGTTGCGGCAGTATTGTAGGATCGCCGAGAGGACCACCGCGTCGAAGCTGCCGGCCGGGAAAGGCAGGTGGTGCGCGTCGCCGACGACGTCGACCTCGGGGCCCGCGCTCACGTCGAGGTTGGTCCACCCCGGTCCGAATCGGACCCTCTTGCTCCCCACGTTGAGCCCTCGCGCGTCGGGCAGAACGTGCGCCTGCACGAGCGCTTCCGTGCTGCGGAGCTGCACCCCGAGGGTGGGCATCCATCGCATGAGGCGCCCCCCGTTTGCCCCACCTGATGAGACGTTCGAGACACTTCGGTAGCGCAAGCGGGCCTCCACACTGCTTCTGTTGATCGGCGCGAACCGGGCGCCATCACCCAGTTGGGAGCACGACCCGTGCTGAAGTCCTGTCGGCCTTGTCAGGCGACCGTTGGTTCAGTCGCTCACTCGATGCGCACGCGCAGGAGCTTCACGGAGTTGAGGAACACGAGGACGTCGGGGCCCAGGTGGATGACCGCTGCCTCGATGGGCCCGATGAGGCCGAGCAGCGCGGCGGTGATGCCCGCCACATGGACGACCCCGACCCCCACGAAGAGGTTCTCCTGGATCGTCCGGTACGCGCGGCGGGCCAGGGCGCGGGCGAAGACGATCTTCGACAGGTCGTCGGTCATGAGCGCGACGTCGGCGGCTTCGAGCGCGGCCTGTGTCCCGCCGGCGCCCATCGCGATGCCGACGTCCGCGCGGGCCAGGGCGGGGGCGTCGTTGACCCCGTCCCCCACCATCGCGACGCGGTGCCCCTCGGCCTGGAGGGCGGCGATGCACTTCACCTTGTCTTCGGGCATGAGCTCCGCCCGTACCTCGTCCACCCCCAGCGCCGACGCGATGGCCTGCGCAGCGGACGCGTTGTCGCCCGTCAGCATCACGACGCGCTTGACCCCCGTCGCCTTGAGCCGGGCGACGACCTCCCTCGCGCCGGGCCGAGGCTGATCCGCGATGAGCAGGCGTCCCGCGAGTTGCGCCCCTACGGCGACGAAGACGACCGTGCTCCCCTCCGCGTCGCCCTGTTCGGTCGGGGCGACGCCGTGCTCCCGCAGCAGCGCCGCGTTGCCCACGAGGACCTCGCGGCCCTCCACGGTCGCCTTCACGCCGCGGCCCTGGAGCACCTCGAAGGCATCCGGCTCGGGCACCTCCACGCCTGCCTTCGCGGCGTACTCGACGACCGCCTTCGCGAGCGGGTGCGCCGAACGCCGATCGGCCGCGGCGGCGAGGCGCAGGAGAGCGCGCTCGTCCAGGCCCGCCGCGCCTTCGGGTGACACCTTGATCACCTGCGGCTTGCCCACGGTCAGCGTGCCGGTCTTGTCGAAGACGATGACATCGACCTTCGCGAGCGACTCCAGGTAGATCCCGCCCTTGATGAGGATGCCGTTCTGCGCGCCGCGGGCGATGGCCGAGATCATCACGAGGGGCGTCGCGAGGCCGAGCTCCGCGGGCGACGTGAAGATCATCAGCGTGACGATCGTGCGGATGTTGTGGGTGACCAGGAAGACGGCCACCAGGAAGACCAGGACGACGGGGATGAGCCACGCGGCCACGCGGTCGGCGAGCTTCGCGACCTTCGCCTGGTGCTCCTCGGCCTGCTCGACCAGGGCGATGATGCGGGCGAACATCGTGTCGGTGCCGCGCTTGTCGGTCTGGACGTCGAGCGCGCCGGACTCGACGACGGTGCCGGCGAAGACGGTGGCCCCGGCCGCCTTGTCCTTCGGTGCGCTCTCGCCGGTGATGGGCGCCTCGTTGACCGCGCCGCTCCCCCCGACGACGGTGCCGTCCACGGGGATCTTCTCGCCCGCGCGGACCAGCACGACGTCGCCGACCTTGAGCTCCGCGACGGGCACGCTGCGCTCGGCGCCGCCGGCGCGCACGACCGCGACCTGGGGCACCGAGCCGATGAGGGCCTGGATGGAGGCGCGGGCGCGGTCGGTGTTGAGGTCGGCGATGAACTCGGCGATCAGGATGATCACCATGAGGATGGCCCCCGCGACCGTCTCCCCGCCGAAGACCGCGACCAGCGTGGCAATCGTGACGAAGATCTCCGTCCCGACCTTGCGCTCCTTGAAGAGGTCCACGACCCCCTTCTTCACGAGGGGGTAGAGCCCCACGGCGACCGCCACGAGCAGCACCGGTAGGGGCACGACGTGACGCCAGTAGAGGAGCGCCACGGTCCCCGTGAGGACGATGCGCCCGATCTCGATCCATCGCTCCCGCGTGAGGAGGTCGGCCAGCTTCGGCGCGGGCGCCTTCGGTGATGTCGTCATCTCTCCCTTCCGGGCGCGGGTCGGCGCGCGTGACCGGCGTCGGAGAGGCATTCCCCGACCTCGCCTTCACATGGCTCACCGAACCTAGGAAGCGTAAAAACGTTCGTCAATCGGTATTTGTCGATGCTCGGACCGAAGGGAATACAGGCTTTGACGGTAAGCGATCGTACGCTTACTAATCCCGTCGTGCTCCGATTCGCCCTCCGACAGCTCCTCGACGCCCCGGCCAAAAGCGTGGGCACCCTCATCGGCGTGGTGGTCTCGGTGTTCCTGATGGCGCAGCAGATGTCGATCCTGCTCGGCATCCTCGGGCGCGTCGCCGCGTTCGCCGACGGGACGAACGTGGACCTCTGGGTCCTGTCCGTGGCCACCGAGAACGCCGACATCACCGACTCCCTCCCGCTGACCCGGGTCGCGGAGGCCGCCAGCACCGAGGGGGTGGCCTGGGCGGCACCCGTCGTTCAGGGCATGAGCCGCCTGACGCGGCCCGACGGCGTCCGCGAGCTCGTCAAGGGCGTCGGCGTCGAGCGCCCGCGCTACGCCGGGCTCGCCCGCACGCTCGCCCACGGGACGCGCGCGGAGCACCTCCACGGGCCGGGGCGCCTCTTCATCAACTGGAACGACCGCCCCTCGTACGGCTTCCCCGCGCCGGGCGAGCGGGTCGAGATCGGCGGGCGGACCGCGTTCGTCGCGGGCTTCTTCGACGGGCTCGACCCGCACGGCTCGTACAGCTACGTGTTCGCCAACCTCGACGACGCGCGGGCGATCCTCGACTTCGCCCCGGAGCGCACGACCTTCGTGGCCGCGGGGGTCGCGCCGGGCGCGGACGTCCTCGCCGTGCGCGCGCGCCTCCAGGCGCGGATGCCCGACACGCGCGTCGTGACGGGGGACGAGCTGCGGTCGATGGAGACGGGGTTCTTCCTCCAGCGAACGCCGGTGGGGCTCGTCTTCGGGATGGGCACCGTCGTCGCCGCCCTCGTCGGGGCCCTCATCGTGGCGATCACCCTCTACTCCTCGGTGATCGACCGGCTGCGGGACTACGGCACGCTCAAGGCCCTCGGCGCGACCCGGGGCGACCTGCTCCGGTTGCTCCTCGCGCAGGCCTGGCTCTTCTTCGGCGTCGGCTCGGCCATCGGCCTGCTCGGGTTCTTCGTCGTGAATGTCCACGCCACCCAGGCGCCGATGCAGTCGCCGCCGTGGATGATCGCGACCGTCCTCGGGACCGCGTTCGTCTCCTGCACCGGGGCCTCGGTGCTGGCGATCCGCCGCGTGCTCTCCATCGACCCTGCGATCGTGTTCCGGGGATGACGGTGGGCCCGACCCGACCCGAGGTGGTGCTCGAGGGCCGCGGCATCGGCCGCGTGTTCGGCCAGGGCGACCTCGCCGTGCGCGCGCTCCAGCCGATCGACATCGAGATCCGCCGCGGCGAGGTGATGGTCATCATCGGCCCGTCGGGCAGCGGCAAGACGACGCTGCTCAGCATCCTGGGCCTGGTGCTCTCCCCCACCGAGGGCGATGTCTGGCTCCACGGCGAGCCCGTACGCTCGAAGGACGCCGACGCGCTCGCCACGCTGCGGCGCGACCGGATCGGGTTCGTCTTCCAGCAGTTCAACCTCCTGTCGGGCCTGTCGGCGGTCGAGAACGTGGAGGTCCCGTTGCTGCTCCGCGGCACGCCGTCGTCGGAGCGGCGCCGCCGGGCGCTCGACGCGCTCGGTCGTGTCCAGCTCGCCGAGCGGGCCGACTCCAAGCCGCGGCTCCTTTCCGGGGGCCAGCAGCAGCGCGTCCGCTCGCGCTCGGGTGCCACTCGCGTCCGACCGTCGAGGGGCGCCCGGGGGCGCGGCCCTCCTCGCACCAGCCGCTCGTTCCGGTCCGGGTCGTCGCGCCCGGCGTGGTCGAGCCGTGGGGCGGCGAGGTGCGCGTCGCCCCGAACGAGCAGGGGCAGATCGCCGAGGTCGCGGTGCAGGAAGGCGACGCGGTGCGACCGGGGCAACTGCTCGTCCGACTGGAGGACGCGGCGCAGACCCACGCCGCGGCCGCCGCTCGCGCGGAGCTGGCCGAGGCCGAGGCGGCGCTGCTGCGGGTGCAGCGGGGCGCGACCCCCGACGAGCTCGCGCTGGCCCGGGCGGACCGGGAGGTCGCCCGGACGCGCTCGCAGCAGGCGGCGCGCGACGCGGCGCGGGCGCGGGCGCTGAGCGGCGTCGGCGGCGTGCCACTCGTCGAGGCCGAGCGCACCGAGGCCGACGCGCTCGGCCTCACCGCGGCGCTCGACGCGGCGAGCGCGCGCCTGAGCATCACGCGACGCGGCGCGCGCCCCGAGGACCGCGACGCAGCGCGCGCCCGGGTGACGGCGGCGCGCGCGCGGCTGCGTTCCGCTGAGGGCGCGCTGGATCGACGGCGCATCGTGGCGCCGAAGGCGGGGACGGTCCTCTGGAGCCGCTGGCACGTCGGCGAGCTGTTCGTCCCCGGAGCGACGCCGATCCTGATTCTGGGCGACGTCGGTCGCCTGCAGGTCCGTGCGGAGGTGGACGAGCTCGACGCGGACGCGGTCGCCGCGGGCATGCCGTGCGAGGCGTTCACCGACGTGGGCCGGCGCGTCGCCGGGTGTCGGGTCGTCCGCCTGAGCCCCGCGTTCGGGCGCCGCGCGCTCGCCTTCGAGGCG
Organism: Myxococcaceae bacterium; assembly: GCA_004297725.1. Classification (GTDB taxonomy): domain Bacteria; phylum Myxococcota_A; class Polyangia; order Polyangiales; genus SCUS01. The sequence continues at coordinate 49,277 of SCUS01000130.1, forward strand.
CCGACTTCCCGCACGGACGTCCGCGTCCGCGAGGTGTTCGTCGAGCTGACGGGCGCGGCCGGGGTCGCCCCGGGGCAGCGCCTGTGGATCCACGTCGCGCCCGGCCGCGGGTGACCCTTCCGGGCGCCGCGCGGGTGTTAGGGTGCCGGGGCCTCGCCGACCGATTCGTAACGAGGTCTCGACATGGGCCGACCGCGCACCACCAGTGACGAAGACATCCTCGCGGCCGCGAGGGGCCTGTTCCGGGAGCGCGGCCACGCCGTCACGACGCGCGAGGTGGCGCGCGCCGCGGGCGTCTCCCAGGCGGTGCTGTACCAGCGCTTCCCGACGAAGACCGACCTGTTCTTCGCCGCCATGGCGCCGACCGCGCCGGACGTGGACGCGATCCTCGGCGCGCCGTCGGAGCCGATCGACAGATACCTCGAGGGGGTCGCCGCGCGGATGCTCAAGTATTTCGAGCAGGCGCTCCCCACAGTGGTCCAGCTGATGGCCCACCCGGAGTTCGACGCCAAGGCGATGGGGCGGCTCCACGAGAAGATCCTCGCGGGACAGCTGGTCGAGGGCCTGGCGGTCCGGCTCCGGCAGCTCCGCGCGGACGGCCTCACCGGCGACATCGACCCGGACGGCGCCGCGCAGACGCTCGTCGCCGCGCTCCACAGCTTCGTGGTCTTCCACGTCATGAGCGGGGCGAGCCTGCGACACCAGGCGGGCCGCATCGCCCCGAGGATCGTCGAAGTGCTCTGGAAGGGAATCCAGCCCAGGCGCTAGTCAGCCGCAGACAGAGGTGCGCGATCCGCGCGGCCCCTCGCCTCAACCGCCGTCGCCTCCGACGTCGCCCAAGAGGCCCGCGTCGGCGCCGGCGTCCGAGGCCACGCAGGACCGGAAGCAGTCGTCCCGGCGGGCGACGCACATCGCCTCGGTCTGCCCCCGGCTCTCCGCGAACTCATGGCAGTCGTGGGCCGGACCCGACCCCGTGTCGAGCGGATGACAGCGAGCGATGATCGCCTCGCACGTCGGCGTGCCCGCGGTGTCGTGATCGTGGTCGTCGCAGGCCGCCGAGGCGAGCAGCAGTGCCAGCAGCATGGGGAGCAGGGTCGTGGTCAGACGCATCAGGTCACCTCTCGCCCGGCACGCTACGACGCGACGGGTTGCCAGAGCCGCGCCGTCCGGCGGGTGCGACGAAGTGACGCGATGGCCAGCCGACGAAGGGGGCGCCGTTGGTCGGACGACGCCTGCCATTCCCCGATGGGGGTCTGTGGCAGGTGCAAGGGTCGCTCCTTCAGGAGCTGGGACGGCGCACCTGGAACCGTGGTCCATCGGGCCTATCGTTCGTTATGGCAGCTGTGATATCTGCGGCTTCATCCCGTCCCATTCGCCGGACGGGGGAAGGTGCGGACCGTGCTCACGAACACCCCTCGCAAGCTCCTCCTGTGCGCCGCCATCGCCTGCGGCCTCGTCGGCCGGGCGCGCACCGCCCACGCGTTCTGGGTGGTGAACTTCGGCCCCGCCGCGCCGCTCAACCCGGGGCACCTCGCGTTCGTGGGGGGCACGGGGGGGCAGGTCGTGCTGGCGGGCGATCCGGCCCGCACCAGCGCGGTGTTCTTCATCCCGCACGCGGGCGTCCGCGTCGGGCTGCTCCCCTTCCTCGACGTCGGCCTCCGCCTCGCGCCACTGCCGCTGCCGTACGCGTCGGTGGGGCCCGGGCTCGGCGGCAACCTGGACGTGAAGGTGCTGCTCACCCCGCGCGCATGGCGCTGGCACCTCGCGCTCGACGTCGGCGCGGGCGTCGCCCACGCGCTCGTCAACGACCAGGGGCGCTTCGCCTGGAGCCCGAACGCCGCCCTGCTCCTGAGCACGGCTCTGGGCGAGAGCACGCAGCTCACGTTCATGGCCCGCTACGCCTACATCGGGATCCCCTCGGCGATGGGGGGCGAGGGCGCGAACTACGTCCACGTCGTCGGCGGCTCGGTCGGGCTGCGGTTCCGCCTCAACGAGCGCATCGCGCTCATGCCCGAGCTCGGGGCGTACCGCTACCTCGGCGCCATCGGGGGTCAGGAGGTGAACGGCTTCGCCGGTCAGTACGGGGTGGTGCTCGGGGCGACGCTGTGACCGGCGGCGTCGCCGCGGGAGGGGCGCCCGCGCGGCCCGACGCGGCGGCCCCGCCCCCGCGCGCCGCCCCCTGCCGCTCCGATCGCGCGGCGGGATTGGTCGTCGCGGCCGCGCTCGTCATCGCCTGTCCGTCGGCGTCGCCAGCGCGGCCTCCCGACGCGGGGCATCCGCTACCTCGCGTCGCCGGGCCGTCGTTCCGGCGGGACATCGCGCCCGTGCTCGACCTCCACTGCGCATCGGCGGAGGGCTGCCACGGCGACCGGCCGACCGACTCCGTCGAGCTCGATCTGCGTCCGGCGGTGTCGTGGCACGCGCTCGTCGGCCGCCGCTCGATCATCCGCGACGGCGGGCAGCTCGTCGCGCCCGGGGACGCCGCGCGCAGCTTCCTCCTGGCCAAGCTGACGGGCGAGCTGCGCTACGGCGAGGGCAAGCCCATGCCGCTTGATCCGCAGACCGGGGCGCCGCCCGCGCGCAACCCCCTCGATCCGGCGTTCGTGGACGGCGTCCTTCGACCCTGGATCGCCCGCGGCGCCCCGGAGGACTGACCCCATGGAGGAGACCCCCACCACCGCCGAGATCACGCCGCCGCTGGGCGCCTTCGTCGGGTACTTCCTCCGCCTGGGCGCCCTCGGCTTCGGGGGGTCGATCGCGCTCACCGGCTACATGCAGCGCGACCTCGTCGAGGAGCGGCGCTGGATCGCCAAGGAGGACTACGTCGAGGGCCTCGCCCTGGCGCAGCTCGCCCCCGGCCCGCTCGCCGCCCAGCTCGCCATCTACCTCGGGTGGGTGCGCGGCGGCGTCCTCGGGGCGACGCTCACGGGCCTCGCGTTCGTCCTGCCGTCGTTCCTGATGGTGCTCGCACTCTCGGCGCTCTACGTGCGCTTCGGGGGCCTCCCGTGGATGCGCGCGGCCTTCTACGGCGTCGGCGCCGCGGTCATCGCCATCATCGCCCGGAGCGCCGCGAAGCTCGCGCGCCTCACGCTGGGCAGGGACCGCCTCCTCTGGGCCCTCGCCGCCGTGAGCGCGCTCGCGACCGCGTGGACCGAGTCCGAGATCCTGCCGCTCTTCCTGGCCGCGGGCGTGGTCGCCCTCGCCGTGCGGGCGCCGCCCCGGCTCGGACGGGGCGCGTCGCTCTGGCTGCCGCCGGCGCTCCTGACGGGGCTCCACGGGCCCGCGGCGCCCGACACCCTCTGGAAGCTCGCCTGGTACTTCGCCGAGGCCGGCGCCCTGGTCTTCGGCAGCGGCCTCGCCATCGTGCCCTTCCTGCGCGGGGGCGTGGTCGAGCGGTTCCACTGGCTCACCGACCGGCAGTTCCTCGACGCCATCGCCGTCGCGATGATCACGCCCGGCCCGGTGGTCATCACCGTGGCCTTCATCGGCTACCTCGTCGCCGGTCCGCTGGGGGCCGGGGCGGCGGCGGTGGGCGTCCTCCTGCCCTGCTACCTGCTCGTCGTCCTGCCTGCGCCCTACTACCGGCGCGTCGCGCGCAACCCGCAGATCAAGGCCTTCGTCTCCGGCGTCACGGCGGCCGCGACGGGCGCGATCGCGGGCGCGGGCTTCGTGCTCGGCCGCCGGGCCGTCGTGGACCTCCCCACGGCCGCGCTCGCGCTCGCCACGCTCGTGGCGCTGCTCAAGCTCCGAAAGGTCCCGGAGCCGCTCCTCATCGTCGCCGCGGGGCTCGCCGGCCTGGGGTTGGCGTGGGGCCGGTGATCCGACGACCCCGACGGCGTAGCGGAGTAGCCTCCTTCGTCGCGGCGGTGTGACAGGTGCCAGAGGAGATCGGACGAGCGATGACGAGCCCCACGACGACCCGCTGGCTGCTGCTGATCCACCAGATCCCCAAGAGCCCGGCGTACCTGCGGGCCAAGGTCGGCAAGCAGCTCGCCCGCGTCGGCGCCGTCGCGGTGAAGAACTCCGTCTACGTGCTGCCGCGCGCGAGCGGCACGCTGGAGGACTTCCAGTGGATCGCCCGCGAGCTCCACTCGGCCGGCGCGGAGGTCACCGTGTTCGAGGCCGCGGTGGTGGACGGCCTCACGGACGCGGAGCTCGAGGAGCGCTTCCGGGTCGCGATCGCGCCGGAGTTCGACGCCCTCCGGGAGGAGGCGGAGGCGGCCCTGAAGGCGCTGAGGAAGAAGCGCCGCGGGCCCGAGCCGGCGGTGGACGTTCCGCGGCTGCGCAAGCGCCTGGACGAGCTCACCGCCATCGACTTCTTCGCCGCCCCGGCCGCGCGGGAGGCCGCCGCGCGGGTGGCCGAGTGCGAGCGGCTCGCGGCGCCCGAGAGCCCGCTCGCCCTGCCCGCCGTGGACCGCGCGACCCTCGTCGGCCGCACCTGGGCGACGCGCAAGGGCATCCACGTCGATCGCATCGCGACGGCCTGGCTCGTCCGGCGCTTCCTGGACGCCGACGCGAAGTTCCTGTGGCTCAGCAAGGACGAGGCACCGCCCGGGCCCGACGTGCTCCGCTTCGACACGTTCGGCGGGGAGTTCACCCACGAGGGCGACCGCTGCTCCTTCGAGGTGCTCGCGGCGCGCGCGGGCCTCGACGGCGCGGGCGTCCGGGCGGTGGGGGAGATCATCCACGACCTCGACTTGAAGGACGCGAAGTTCAACCGCCCCGAGACGGCCGGCGTCGGCGCCCTCCTCAACGGCGTCTGCTGGTCGCACCCGGGCGACGACGATCGACTGCGCGCGGGTTGCACCCTGCTCGACGCGCTCCATGAATCGCTCACCCGCCAGAAGGAGAGGATGACAGCTGTATGAACCACATCGACCGCAGGGATTTCGGCGCCGTCGCGCTCGGCGCGGCCGCCGCGACGCTCCTCCACGACCGCGAGGCCGAGGCCCAGCCGCGGCGCCCGGACGCCGGGACGCCCCTCAGCCCGAGCGCGGCGGAGGCGGCCGTCGCGCCGCTGCCCTTCGCGCCCGCGTCGCTGCCGGGGCTCTCGGAGCGGATGCTCGTCTCCCACCACGACAACAACTACGGCGGCGCGGTGCGCAAGCTCAACGAGATCCGCACGCAGCTCGCGGGCGCCGACCCGGCGCAGTCGGGCGCGTACTGGAGCCTCTACGGCTCGCTCAAGGCCGCCGAGCTCGCCGCGCGCAACAGCGCCGTGCTGCACGAGCTCTACTTCGGCAACCTCGCGGCCGGGCAGCAGCCCCCGGCCGCGCTCGCGACGATGGTGACGCAGCGCTTCGGCTCGCTCGACCGCCTCCGCGCGCAGATGCTCGGCGCGGCCAAGGCGGCCAACGGCTGGATCGTGCTCGTGGCCGACGGCGCCTCCCGCACGCTGGAGGTCGTCCAGACGGAGAACCACGCGATGGGCGGGTGGAGCGCCTCGCCGCTGCTGGTGCTGGACGTCTACGAGCACGCCTACGCGATCGACTACGGCGCCAACAAGCCGGGCTACTTCGACGCCTTCTGGCGCAACGTCGGCTGGAACGCCGTCCACGAGCGGGCCACGCGCGCGCTGGCTCGCGGGTAGAGGGCCCGTGTCCGAGCCGCTGCTGTCGGTCGAGGGCCTGTCGCTCCGGCGCAACGGCCGGGCGGTGCTCGACGGCGTGACCCTCGAGGTGGCGGGCGGGGAGATCGTCGCGCTGATCGGGCCGAACGGCGCCGGCAAGACGACGCTCCTCGAGTGCCTGACCGGGCTCGAGCGCCCCGACCGAGGGACGGTGTCGTTCCGCGGGGCGGCGCTCACGTCGCTCGCCGAGCGGAGCGCCGTGTTCGCGTACATGCCCGACGACGCCGAGCCCCCGGCCGAGCTCACGGTGCGCGAGTGGGTCGCCTTCGCGGCGCGGGTCCACCGCACGCCGCCCGCGCGGGTCCGTCGGCTGAGCGAGTGGCTCCGCGTGGCCCCCCTCCTCGCCGCGCGGGCCGGGGACCTCTCGCGGGGCGAGCGGCGCCGCGTGACCCTCTGCACGACGCTCTGCGCGGAGCGACCGGTGGTGGTCCTCGACGAGCCCCTCGGGGCCTTCGATCCCCGGCAGCTCCGGGACGTGCTCGCGGTGCTGCAGGGGATCACCGCGGCCGGGGCCGCGCTCCTCGTCAGCGTCCACCAGATGAGCGACGCCGAGAAGATCGCCGACCGGGTGCTGCTCCTGGCCGGCGGCCGCGTGGTCGCCTTCGGCTCGCTCCCGCTGCTGCGGGCCCAGGCGCGGGTCGAGGCCGACGCGTCGCTGGAGTCGGTGTTCCTGGCGCTGCTGGGCGGGGCGGCGGCCGATGCTCCGGCGTGAGCTCGCCCTCGCGCTGCGGGCGCGCCTCGCCTGGATGGTCGCGGCGCTCTCGGCGCTGCTCGTCGGGCACGGGTTCATCCTGGCGGTCGATCTCTACGCGGCGGGCTCGCGCTCGGTGCGCGCGAACGTCCTGATGGCGCGGGAGTTCGACCCCCTCGCGGGGATCGTGCGCCCCACCCTCGGCGGCCTGTACCTCGCCGCGTCGCTGCTGGTCCCGCTCCTCGCGGCCCGCCCGCTCGCGGTCGAGAAGGAGCGCCGGAGCCTCGGGCCGCTCCTGCTCATGACGGGCTCACCCGCGCGGGTCGTCGCGGCGAAGTTCGCCGCCGCGGTGGCCTCGTCCTCGCTGCTGTTCGCCGGGCCGATCGTCGCGCTCGCGGCCTGGCGCCTGGCAGGCGGGCACCTCGCGCCCGCGGAGACCGCCGTCGCGCTCGCCGGGCACGCACTCTACCTCGTAGCGCTCTGTGCCCTGGGGACAGCCGCCGCCGCGTGGTTGGACTCGCTCGCCCAGGCCGCGGCGCTCGGGGTGGTGGTCGTGCTCTCGTCGTGAGCCATCGACGCGGCCGACGGGTTCGCGGCGCTGGCGTGGCTCGGCGGTGCGTCGTCGTGGTCGTTCACCACGCACCTCACCCCCTTCGAGCGCGGGACCCTCATGCCCGCGGACGCGCTCTGGATGCTCGCCGCTGCGGCCCTGTTCCTCGCGCTGGCGCGGGTCGGCGTGGGGCGCGACGCGTCGCCCCGTCGCAAGGCGATGGCCGCGGCGCTGCTCGCGGTGGCGGGCGTCGGGGTGCTTCACCTCGCCGGCGGGTGGAGGCGCGGCCACGACCTGACCGAGGCCGGGCGCGCGTCGCTCCCGCCCGCGGCGGTGCGGGCGCTGCGGGGCCTCCGCGGGCCGATCGCGCTGGACGTGTGGCTCGACCGCGACGACTCGCGCCGGCGGCAGATGGAGTCCGACGTCCTCGCGAAGCTCCGGCTCGCGAGGCCCGACGCGGCGATCCGCTTCCCGCTCGACGCGCGCGCGGACCCCGCGGAGGCGGCCGCCGAGGACGGCTACGGCCGAACCGTCGTGCGGGTGGGCGAGCGCCGCGGCGAGACGTACTCGGCGAGCCGCCGGGAGATCGTGACGGTGATCTTCGAGACGGCGGGGGCGCCGCTGCCGTCGTGGTGGCAGCCGACGTACCCGGGGTACCCGCTGGTGCCGTCGGGGCGAGCGAGGCGCTGGGCGGCGCTGGCGGCGTACGGGCTCGCGCCCGGCGGGCTGCTCGTCGCCGGGCTCTGGATCACGCGACGACGGAGGAGGAGCTGAGATGCGACGACGAACGGCGGCGACGGCGATTCTGGCGGGGGCGTGCGCGCTGGGGGCGCTGCGCCTGGGGTGGTCCCAGCAGGCGGCCGACTCGGGCCGTGCGGGGGCCGCGCTTGCGGTGGACTTCAACGCGCAGGCCGTGGGCGCGCCGTCCCCGGACTTCGAGGCGGTGATCGGCGACTGGCGCGTCGCGGAGGGGGGTGGCCAGCGGGGCTACGAGGTGGACGGCACGCGGTGGCGGCAGGGGACGCCCTCGGTGAGCCTCGCCGACCAGGCGCGGCGGCTCTACGGGGACCGGTACGCGGAGTTCCTCGACGGGGTGCGGGCGTTCGCGTTCTTCCCGCTGGCGATCCACCGCGGGCCCGCGGTGGCGGGGGACTTCCGCGCGTCGGTGCGCTTCCACGGGCGGGCGGGGCGCATCGACCAGGCGGCGGGCATCGCCTTCGACGTGCAGCCCAACGGCAACTACCTCGGCGTGCGCGCCAACGCCCTGGAGGACAACGTCCTCTTCTTCCACGTCGTGCGCGGGCGCCGCACGATCATCGAGACCATCCGCGCGACGCCCACGCCGACGCGAACGTAGCACACGCTCTCGGTCGCCGTGCGGGGCCGCCGGCTGACCGCGGAGCTCGACGGCGTCCAACGCGTGGCGCGCGGCCTCGCGGAAGACGGCGGCCTTGTCCGGCGAGAGGTTGATCACGCAGTTCGAGAGGATCACATCGACCGCGCCGTCGGCCACCGGCAGGCGCTCGATCTCCCCGAGGCGGAACTCGACGTTCGCCGCGCCGACCCGCGCGGCGTTGGCGCGGGCCTTCGCGACCATCTCGGGGGTCATGTCCACGCCGATCACGCGCCCGCCGGGGCCCACCTGCTTCGCCGCCAGGAAGCAGTCGAAGCCGCCGCCGCTGCCGAGGTCGAGCACGGTCTCGCCCGTGCGCAGGGCGGCGATCGCCTGCGGGTTGCCGCAACCGAGCCCCAGGTTGGCGCCCTCGGGCGCCGCCGCGAACTCCTCGGCGCCGTAGCCCAGGGCGAGGGACGCCTCGGGCGACGGGGCGCACCCGGCCCCGCAGCAGCCCGCTCCCCCGCACGCCACCTGGGCGTAGTGACTCCGCACGTCGTTCCGAATCTCGTCTGCCGATCGCTCGCTCATGGTCGTTCTCCCGGTCGTTGGGTGGGCCGCGGCGCCGCGGGTGGTGGCGCGTCTCCCTCGAAGACGATGACCTCGTCACGGGGAGGCAGAAAATCGACGCGGCGGTCATCTTCGGTCTCGCCCGAGGCCCGAACGAGTCCTTGACCGCGGCCAATCTTTGCATAATACAAGCGTCATGTCTTCCGCACGCTTCGCCGCGCTCGCGAGCCGTGTGGCTCGCGGCGTCTCGCGCCTCGAGCGCGAGGAGATCTGCTGCGGCGACCTGACGCTCCAGCAGTTCGACACGCTCCGTGCGCTGCGCGACGCGGGGCCGCTCACGCTCGGCGCCGCGGCCAGGGCCCTCGGCATCGACCTCTCGACGGCGAGCCGCAACCTCGCGCTGCTGGTGAAGGGGGGATACCTCAAGCGCAGCCGCGGCAAGGAGGACGCCCGCCAGGTCTCCTTCGCGCTCTCGAAGAAGGGCACCGGCTGCCTCGACTCGCTCTGCTGCGACGAGCGCATGGTGTTCGCGGCCGTCTTCGCGCGCGTGCCGCCCGAGCATCGCGCGGGGGTCGTCGAGGCCCTGGAGGTTCTCGCGACCGCCCTCACCGAGCAGCCCGCCGCGGAGCCCGCTGCCCCCCGCTGCGCGCCCGGAAAGACCTGCGGATGACGCACGCCGTAGCGTCCCGCCCCGAGCCGCGCCGACGCCTCCGAGAGGACCCTCGATGACGACCCGACCCGCCTCGCTCACGCGGCAGCTGTCCTTCCTCGACCGCTACCTCACGCTCTGGATCTTCCTCGCGATGGGCGTCGGCGTCGCCCTCGGGCAGCTCGCCCCGGGCTTCGGCCGCGCGCTCACCCGCATGAGCGTCGGGACGACGTCGATCCCGCTCGCGGTCGGGCTCATCGTGATGATGTACCCGCCCTTCGCCAAGGTCCGCTATGAGCACCTGGGCAAGGTCTTTCGCGACCCGAAGGTGCTCGCCCTCTCGCTCGTCCAGAACTGGGTCATCGGGCCGCTGTTGATGTTCGGCCTCGCGGTGCTCTTCCTGCGCGACCGGCCCGAGTACATGGTCGGGCTCATCCTCATTGGCCTCGCCCGCTGCATCGCGATGGTCGTGGTCTGGAACGACCTCGCCCGCGGCGACACCGAGTACTGCGCTGGCCTCGTCGCCTTCAACTCCGTCTTCCAGGTCTTGTTCTTCTCGGTCTACGCGTGGTTCTTCGCGACCGTCCTCCCGGGCTGGCTCGGCCTCCAGGGCGCCGTCGTCCATGTGTCGATGGGGCAGATCGCGGAGAGCGTCGCCCTCTACCTCGGGGTGCCCTTCGCGGCGGGCGTCGCCACGCGCTTCCTGCTCCGCCGTGCCAAGGGCGACGCCTGGTACCAGGCGGAGTTCATCCCGCGCGTGAGCCCCCTCACGCTCGTGGCGCTGCTCTTCACGATCGTCGTGATGTTCTCCCTCAAGGGCGACGCGATCGTGCGGCTGCCCTTCGACGTGGTGCGGGTCGCGCTGCCGTTGCTCGTCTACTTCCTGCTCATGTTCTTCGTGTCGTTCTTCCTGAGCCGAAGCGCGGGGGCGGACTACGCGCGCTCGGCGACGCTCTCGTTCACCGCGGCCTCCAACAACTTCGAGCTGGCGATCGCCGTCGCCATCGCGGCCTTCGGCATCCACCACGGCGCGGCCTTCGTCGCGGTCATCGGCCCGCTCGTCGAGGTGCCG
>SCUS01000017.1 GCA_004297725.1 Myxococcaceae bacterium
GCGGGCGTGTGCGTGACCACCTGCGGCTCGGGGCAGACCAACTGCTCCAGCGTGTGCCGAGACCTCACCACCGACCCGGACGCCTGCGGCGCCTGCGGCACCGTCTGCTCGGGCACCGGCGTGGTGGCCCGCACCTGCGGCATGAGCGCGTGCAACGGCACCTGCTCGGCGGGCCGCGCCAACTGCGACTCCAACCTGCAGACCAACGGCTGCGAGACGGACATCAACACCTCCGTCGCGACCTGCGGCGGCTGCACGGGGATGGCCTGCTCGTCGAACAACATCTCGGCCGCCTGCTCGGGCGGCAACTGCACCGGCACCTGCTCCGTCGGCTTCGCGGACTGCGACACCGACAAGCGCACCAACGGCTGCGAGATCAACACGACCAACAACGCCAGCCACTGCGGCGCGTGCGGCACGGTCTGCCCGGCGCGCGCCAACGCCGCGGCCACGCCCTGCGTGAGCTCGGTGTGCACCATCGGCGCGTGCAACATGAACTTCGCCAACTGCGACGCCGTCGCCACCAACGGCTGCGAGGTGCAGATCACCGGCGCGGGCGCGACGGACGCGCTGAACTGCGGCTCCTGCGGCAACGTGTGCCCGACGCCGCAGCACTCCATCCCGGTGTGCGTCGCGGGAAGCTGCGGCATCACCTGCGCGGTGGGCTTCGGGAGCTGCGACGGCTCCAACGCCACGGGCTGCGAGGTCGAGCTCAACGGCAACCCCAACTGCGGCGCCTGCGGGGTCACCTGCACCGGCGGCCAGATGTGCATGGCCGTCGCCGGGATGCCGGGCGTCTTCTCCTGCCAGTGACCCCCTCCCTGACGCGGGCGTCGATCGGCGCCCGCGGCGCTCCCCTCCTCCTCCCCTCACTCCCTCATTGACCCGCGGCGCGCCCTCCAGGGCGCCCTCGGATCACCAGGCCGCGTGGAGCGTCGCGCCGCCGAGGCCGCGCGCCAGCCACGGCGTGACGCCCCAGCGGGCGGCGTGCGCCTGCGTGGGCCGCGCCGTCAGCGAGAGCACCAGGCCCGTCGCCGCCAGCGCTCCTCCGGCGATGCCCGCGACCAGGGCGGCCGTGGCCGTCGTCGAGGTCGTCGAGCACAGCTCTCGCACCCGCGCCTCGTCGACGCCGACGCGCTGCTCCGCGAGCTCGCAGACCTCACCGCCGGAGAGCGTGCGCCGGGAGTTCTCGTTGGCCTGGAAGCGGGCCCACGCGCCGTAGGGCTCGAGGGACCACGGCGTCGCGTCGTTGGCGGCGCTGATCACCCCGGCGTTGATCACCGTGAAGACCGCGGACACGATCAGCGCGGCGCCTCCCACCCCGATCATCCAGTAGCCCGCGACGCGCCGTGGCGGGGTCGCCCGGAGGCTCTGCCCGCCAGACCTCCCGGAGGCCGCGCCGCGCGTGGTGCCTGCGGTGGCGCCCGTCTCCGACGGGGGCAGCGACGCGGGGCGAAACTCGTCGCGCTCGAGGGTGACGGTCTCTCGCAGCGGGAGGCCGCTCTCGAGCGTCACCGTGCGCGTCACCGACACATAGCCTCCGGCCCTCACCGTGAAGGTCACCGGGCCGGTCTGGACCCGCAGCGGGGCTGCCATCGGCAGGGTGAAGGCCACGCGCCCGCCGATCAGCACCTCCGCCGGGACGTTGGCCTGCAGCTCGAGCTGCCCGATGTGCTGACGGATCTCCGCCAGCGCCGACTGGAGCGCGCGGCGGCGGCGGTGCACCCACGCGTCGTGCGAGTCGCCGAGGGCCGCGGCGAGGTGGCCCTCCGCGTCGACCCAGCGTCCGAGCGCCTGCTCGGCCAGGGCGATCTGCGCCTGGGCGCGCGCCGTACGCTGGACCTCCCAGGCCTGTCGGAAGAGCTGCAGGGCCGCCTCGTCCTGCCCTGCGACGCGCATCGCGAGGCCCTGGTCGATGAGGGCGTCGGCGTCCTGCGAGAGCGCGGTGGAGGCGACGGACGACACCACCAGGAGGCCCAGCAGCGCCGTGCGTACCTTGCGCGTCATGACAGAGCGCCTATCACCCAAGACGGCCGGGTGAGAAGCCCGGCGTTGGGGGACGAGGACGCGAGAGGGCGTCTTGCACCCCCTGTGGACTCATGTTCAGAGTGACCGACTGAATGGGCAGCAGATGACCACCGCCGCTCCAGAAGAACTCATCATCGGCGGGCGCTACCGGGTGATCCGCGAGCTCGGCCGTGGCGGGATGGGGTCGGTCTACGAGGCGGAGAACCTGCGCACCCGGCGACGCGTGGCCCTCAAGACCATGCGCCCGGAGGTGTCGTCCCGCGCCGAGTTCGTGAGGCGCTTCGAGCGCGAAGCGCAGGCCGGAGGGCGGCTCCGGCACCCCAACGTCATCGACGTGCTCGACATGGGCGACGACGCCACCTACGGCTTCGTCTACATCGTCCAGGAATTCCTGAGCGGCGGCGACCTCGCGCGGTGCCTCAAGGAGCTCTCCATCCTCCCCCCGCACGCGGCCATCGCCACGCTGCTGCCGGTCATGGACGCCCTCGGCGCGGCGCACGAGCTCGGGATCATCCACCGCGACATCAAGCCCGACAACATCTTCCTCCACGAGACCCCGCAGGGGGTGGTGCCCAAGCTGATCGACTTCGGCATCGCGAAGTTCGCGCACTCCGAGGAGGAGCTCTCCCGCACCGTGACCGGCCAGATGGTCGGCTCGCCCAACTACGTCTCCCCGGAGCAGGCCCGCGGCGACGCCGACGTCGACCAGCGCACCGACGTCTGGTCGCTCGGCATCGTGTTCTACAAGTGCCTCTCCCGCTCGCTCGCCTACAGCGCGCCGACGGCCAGCGCGCTCGTCGCCAAGATCATCTACGAAGAGCCCACGCCCCTCGCGCAGCTCGCGCCGCACCTGCCCGCCGACCTCGTGGCGGTGGTGCAGCGCGCGGTGGTGAAGGATCGGGAGCAGCGCTGGCCCTCGATGCGCGCCTTCGCCGACGCGCTGCGAGGGTGCGCCCTCTGGCGGGGCGTCGACCCGACCCTCGCGCAGCGCTGGATCGTCAACGTGCGAGGTGAGACCCTCGAGGCCCTGCCGGTCGCGACGCCCTCCCTCCCGGCGCCCACCCCCGCGCAGCTCGCGCCGGAGCACCCCTCGGGGCAGCGCTCGGGCCCGTGGGGAGGAGAGGTCCCCGCCGTGCGCGCCCCCGCCGATCGGGCGACCCGCATCCCCCACATGCTCGCGGGCGTGCTCGCGCTGCTCAGCCTGGGCATCGCCACGACGGCGGCGGTGCTCTGGCCGCGACGGCCCCCGGCGCCGGAGCCCGCAGCCGCCGTCCTCGCGCCCTCACCCGCCGCGACGGCCCCGAGCCCGCCGCCTCCGGAGCCCGCTCCGGTGGCCGCTCCCGAGGCGCCCCTCGTCGACGCCGGAGCGCCCGCGCCGGTGGCCGTCTACACCCTGCCGCCCATCCAGGTCGTCGAGCCCCCGACGCCCGAGCGCCTCCGTCGTCCCCTTGCGCCCGCGGCGCGCCCGACGCCCGCCGACGCTCCCCGGCGCGGCCGCAACGGCGCGCTGATCATGCGCTGAACCGGGCGCTTCCATGGAGCCCTCCCCAGGGGCCGTGATATCGCTCGGCCCATGAACATCCGGGGGGTCGTCGGCCTCGTCCTCGCGCTCGCGACCAGCTGCGGATTCTCTCCGGACAACCCTGCGCTGATGGTCCTCCCCGACGCGGGCTCCTGCGGGGCGGCGGGGGCCGCGTGCTGTCCCCGGTCGAGCACCGCGACCGGGGAGGTCCGCCCGCCCTGCCGCACCGCGAGCCTCACCTGCCTGGCGGGCACCTGCGTCGCGTGCGGCGCCGCCGGGCAGCGCTGCTGCGCAGACCCGTCGACGGACGGCGGGGCGGCCACCGTGTGCAACGGCGCCGGGCTGGCCTGCCTCGCCAACACCTGCGTCGACTGCGCAGGCCCCGAGCGCGCGGTCTGCAGCGGCCGGTGCATCTCGATCACCACCGACCAGAACTGCGGGGCCTGCGGCGTCGCCTGCGCCACCGCCGCGGGCGAGCGCTGCACGCGCGGCGTGACGAGCGGCGTCGACGGCGGCGTCCAGGCGGCGTCGTGCCTCACCTTCTGCCAGCTGGGTCAGACGCTCTGCGGCTCCGTCTGCCGCGACATCACCGACGACAACGCCCACTGCGGCGCCTGCAACAACCGCTGCGCCAGCGGGCAGTCGTGCGTGCGCGGCGTATGCACCACCGTCTGCCCGACGGGGCAGACGGCCTGCTCGGGCATCTGCCGAGCGCTCCAGTCGGACAACACCCACTGCGGCGCCTGCGGCAACGTCTGCCCCGGCGGAACCGTCTGCTCCGCGGGCGTGTGCACCACCACCTGCTCGGCGGCGCAGACCAACTGCTCGGGCACCTGCCGCGACCTCGCCACGGACAACGCCAACTGCGGCGCCTGCGGGCGCGCGTGCACCGGCGGCACCTCCTGCTCGGGCCGCAGCTGCGTGTGCCCGACGGGGCAGACGGCGTGCTCGGGCACCTGCCGCGCGCTCCAGACGGACAACAACCACTGCGGCGTCTGCGGCCGTGTCTGCGGCGGCGGCACGGTGTGCTCCGCGGGCGTGTGCACCTCGACCTGCGCGTCGCCCACCACCAACTGCTCGGGCGTCTGCCGCGACCTCCAGAACGACGCCAACCACTGCAGCGCCTGCGGCATGGCGTGCACCCGGGCCAACGGCGTGGCGGGCTGCGCGGGCGGCGCGTGCACCCTGGCGGCCTGCAGCACGGGCTTCGGCAACTGCGACGGCCTCGACGCCAACGGCTGCGAGACCAACACCGGGACGAGCGTCACCAACTGCGGCGTGTGCGGCAACACCTGCCAGCTCGCCAACGCGGCCGCGAGCTGCGTGGCGGGCCGCTGCACCCGGGGGGCCTGCGCGGCGGGCTTCGCCAACTGCGACGGCATCGACTCCAACGGCTGCGAGGTCAACACCGTCGCCGGCGACATCAACCACTGCGGCGCCTGCAACAACCGCTGCCCGACGCCCCCCATCGGCAGCATCGCGGTGTGCGCCAACTCGATGTGCACCACGTCGAGCGTGAGCTGCTCGGCGGGCACCGCGGACTGCGACGGCGCGCCGGGCAACGGCTGCGAGGTGGCCACCACC
>SCUS01000131.1 GCA_004297725.1 Myxococcaceae bacterium
GCAGGTGGGAGCCGGAGGAAGAGCTGCAGCGTCATCAGCTCGTTGGGAACGCTGACGTCGTAGACGGCCCCTGGCCCGGCTCGGGCGGGCCCCTTCACCCCGACGGGCCCATGAGCCGGACGCCCTATCCGCCCGCCTCGCCCCGCACGAGCCAACTACAACTGTAGTACTACCCCGTCGTGAGCATCCGCCACGAGCGGGCGAGGACGTCCGCCGCGCGCTCGACGTCGCCCTCCGTCGTGCCGCGCCCCAGCGTCAAGCGCACCGACCCGAGCGCCTCATCGGCTGTCACGCCCATCGCGAGGATGACCGCGGAAGCGCGCTCGTGACCTTCGTGGCAGGCCGATCCCGTGGACGCGGCCACCTCGGGCGCCCCCGCGAGCACGGCCTCTCCGGACGCGCGAGGGAAGCGGACGTTGAGGGTGTTGGGCAGGCGCAGCTCGCCGTGGCCGTTGAGCGCGAGTCCCGGAACGACGGCCGACAGGCGGCCCCACAGCGTGTCGCGGAGCGCGCGCATGCGAGGACCGACGTCCGCCATGTCGCTCGACGCCCGCTCGCACGCGACGCCGAGGCCGACGATGGAGGCGACGTTCTCGGTGCCGGGGCGCATCCCGCGCTCATGGCCCGCACCGAGGGCGAAGGGGACGAGCGGCGTTTCGCGCTTCACGTAGAGCGCGCCGACGCCCTTCGGCGCGTAGAGCTTGTGGCCCGCGATGGAGAGCAGATCGACGCCGAGTTCGCGCACACGGACCGGCACTTTGCCGATCGACTGCGCCGCGTCGGTGTGGACGATGGCACCCGCCGCGTGGGCGAACTCTGCGAGCTCGGCGACGGGCTGGAGCACGCCGGTCTCGTTGTTCGAGTGCATCACAGTGACCAGCGCCGTGCGCTCGTCGATCGCCGCGCGAGCCTCGTCCAGGCGGGCCCGACCGTGCTCGTCTACACCCACGCGGGTGACCGTCCAGCCGTGGCGCCCGAGCCAGGCGCAGGGCCGCTCCGTCGCCGGGTGCTCGATCGCCGTCGTGACGATGTGCCTTCGCGCCTCGCGGGCTTCTGCGACGCCGCGGATGGCGAGGTTGTTCGCCTCGGTTCCGCCGGAGGTGAAGACGACCTCGTCGTCGTCGCAGCCCAGGAGCGCGGCCACCTGCTGACGCGCCTGGGCGACAGCGATCCGAGCGCGGGTTCCGTACGCGTGGCTGCTCGACGGATTGCCGAAGTGCTCTCGCAGGTACGGGAGCATCGCATCGACCACCTCGGGGAGCAGCGGGGTCGTGGCGTTGTGGTCCAGATAGATCGGGGCGCTGTCGCTCATGCCCGAGCCTCGGTCTTGTCTGCACGAAGCGCCAGAAACGCCGCGCCCGGTGCGTGCAGGCGGGTGAGGAGCGGCTCGAGGGGAGCCACGACTCGTGCGGCGAGGCCGCTCGGCGGGAAGAAGACCGAGCCGCGAACATCGGCGACGCGGAGCCCCGCGTTGCGCGCGAGCGCTGCGAGCTCGGAGCGTGACCAGAACTGCGCTCGTCGCCAGGTGCCCGCACCGAGCCACCCCCGCACGCGGCGCTCGGCCGCCCACACGCTGAAGCGACCGAGCTCACCGAGGACGAGGCGCCCGCCTGGCGAGAGCACGCGTGCCATCTCGCGGACGGCGAGCCCGGCGTCGGGCACGAAGCACAGCACCGTCACCGCGAGGACCACGTCGAAGGAGGCGTCGTCGAAGGGCAGTCGCTCGGCGCGACCTTGGATGAGCGTGACCTGCACGCGGCGAGAGGCCGCGCGCGAGCGGGCCGCATCGAGCATCTCGGGCTCCAGGTCGAGCGCGGTGACGACGGCGCCGCGGTCGGCGGCTTCGATCGCATAGGTGCCGTCGCCGGTCCCCACATCGAGAACGCGTAGACCCTGGAGCGACCCGACGAGGTCGAACACCGCGCTCGTCTCGACGCGCTCGGTGATGCCGCCCAGCGTGGTGGCTCGCCAGCGTGCGTAGGTCTGCGCGGCGACGACCGGCTCCGTCACGACGCCCACCCTTGCATCCAGGGCTTCGCGCGGTAGCGATCCCACGAGTCGGGCAGCACCGTGACCACGGGTCCATCGAGGCCGCCACGGGCCGCGATCCGCAGCGCGGCGACCACGTTGGTGCCGGCCGAGCCCCCGACGAGGAGTCCTTCCTCCCGCACGAGCCGCCTCACCATCGCGAAGCTCTCCTCGTCGCTCACCCGCTCCGCCGCGTCGATCACGTCGCGGTGCAGGTTGTTCGGCACCTCGCTCGCGCCGATGCCCTCCACCGCGTAGGAGCCGTCCGCGCCAAGGCGACCCGTCTCGACCCAGTCCGCGAGCCCCGAGCCCAGCGGGTCCGCGAGCACCACGCGAACGCCCGGCAGCGCCGCCTTCAAGCGCCGTCCAACGCCCGTGATGGTGCCTCCCGTGCCGGCGCCCGCGACGAACGCTCCGACCCGCCCGCCCGTCTGTTCGAGTATCTCCGCGCCCGTCGTCTCCTCGTGGGCGCGCACGTTGGCGGGGTTGTTGAACTGGTCGGTGAGAAACCAGCCGTTCTCCTCGGCCATCCGCCGCGCGACGCTGCGGAAGTTGTCGGGGCTCGACGGCGGCGCGTTGGGCGTGATGATCACCCGGGCGCCGAGCGCGGCGAGCGCCAGGCGCTTGTCGATCGACATCTTCTCCGGCATCACGCAGACGAGCCCGTAGCCCCGCGTGGCGGCGACGAGCGCGAGCCCGACGCCAGTGTTTCCCGCCGTGGCCTCGATCAACGTCATGCCCGACCGAAGTACGCCGCGGGCCTCGGCGTCTTCGACGATGGCGAGCGCGATGCGGTCCTTGATGGATCCCCCCGGGTTCATGTGCTCGCACTTCACGAGCACGGACAGACCCCGTGCGATGCGCTCAAGCGGCACCAGCGGGGTGCGTCCGATGTGCTTCAGGATGCCCTGACGGTCGCTCTTCACGGGTGCCCTCTACAGCTTCATGTACAGCCACGACTTCTCGAACAGCACCTTGCCGAGGTGCCAGCGCCAGCTCGGGGGCCGCACCTTCACGGTGGGCTTCGGCTCCGCGTAGAAGTCACCACCGCCGAGGCCCGCCTCGCCGTTGCCGGTCTCGAGGAAGCATTCGCCGTGGCCGCTGAAGCGCTCCGTAGCGTCGTGCCCGAGCACGGCGGCCGCGATGTTCTTCGCGACCACCTCGGCCTGGCCGTGAGCGAAGACGCCCGCCTTGGGAAGCGGCTTGCCGAGCTTGAGCGGAATCGAGACGACGTCGCCGAGCGCGTACACTCCCGGGAAGCGCGTCTCTAGCGTGTGGCGATCGACGGAGACCCAGCCCGTCTCGCTCGCCAGCGGGCTCTCGCGGACGACCCGGGGTGCCCGGTGGGGAGGGACGTGCGCAAGCAGGTCGAAGTCCGCCGCCACGCCGTTCGCGAACGCGAGCCGCCGAGCCGCCGCATCGACCGACGTCACCTGGTGCTCGGGGTGGTACGGGATGCCCCGGGCTTCGAGCAGCTGCTTCACGGCGCCCGACATCTCGGGACCGGCGACGCCCATCGGGCCGGGCTCTGCGGCGTAGACGTCTATCGTCACGGCCTCACGCAGACCGCGCTTGCGAAGGTACGCGTCGATGAGCAGCGCCCCCTCGTACGGAGCGGCCGGGCACTTGTACGCCGGCGCCGCGGTGAGCACGACGATGCGCCCCTTCTGCGTGGCCTCG
>SCUS01000132.1 GCA_004297725.1 Myxococcaceae bacterium
ACCAGCGAGGCACAGTCCTCGTTCGAGGCGCGTCGGAAGAGCACTTCCCTCTCGACGGGCGGGTGTACGAGGCAGCGCGCGACGGGCGGCCTTCGCTGGGTGGTCCGACGGGCCAGTAGCGTCGGTCACCCGGCCGACATTCAACTGACTTCGCGCCGCCGGGAGAGCACCACGAGGCAGCGCCAGCATCCCCAGGCCGCGAGCGCCTGGGACACTGCGGCGGCGAAGAAGAGTCCCCGCAGCGCGTCCGCTCCCCGTGTGAGCGCAGCCGCCGCGAGGAGGTTCGCGGCGGCCCATGCGACGGACTGGACGACCATGCGCCAGGACGCCGCGGTCTCTCCATCCTGCGGCGTCAGCGCGGCATGCAGCGCGGCGGTCCACAGCGGGATCGCGGTGACCGAACAGGCGTACCGCGCGACGAGCGCCACCACAGCGCCGCCCACCGTGCCCGCCATCGCAAGCCCGACGAAGCCCGCCGCGGCCCCGAGCTGGAGGAGCGTGAGCGCGCGTCCGTTTCCGATGCGTCGTGCGACCCGGGGGACCACCAGGTTGCCGAGGGTGCCCGCGACCATCATGGCCCCGAAGTACCAACCCACGTGGTGCGGCGGCGCGCCGTACGCGACCTGGAGGTGCACCTGGAGGAACGGCACCGCGAGCCCCGCCGCGAAGAACAACACCGCGTCCGGTGCGAGGAACACCGCGAAGCGCCGAAGCTCCGAGAGTCGCAGCGAGCGCGCGTCCCGCCGCGGCGCGTCGTCGCTCGATAGCCCTCGCAGTGGCAACAGCGCCAACGCGACCGACGTCGCACCCATCGCGAGCGCGACACGGTGGCCGCCCACCACCGAGACGTAGGTCGCCGCGACGCGCTGCAGCTCACCGCCCAGTACGGCCCCGAGGAGCCCCGGCGCCGTCTGGATCGCGATCATCTGCAGGGCGTACGTGCGCACGCGATCGCGGTCGGTCACGCGCCGGGCGAGGAAGGGTCCCGAGGCCATCGTGAGCGTCTGGATGCCGAAGCCCGCGAGGGCCGCACCGAGGATGAAATGCCACGCTTGCGTCGCCCCGACCTGCACCGCGAACCCCGTGGCGTTCGCGAGCGCACCCGTGCGCAGCGCCCATGCGGCGGGGAACTTCGGCAGCAGCCAGATCCCCGCCACGCCTGCGATCACGCCGGTCACTGCGCCCATCCCCTGAACGACCCCGAGGAGGGCCATGGGCAGGTCGAGGTCGTGCAGGAGCTGGTTGCGCAGGACGACGTAGAGCTGTTGCCCGAAGCCGATCAGCGCCGATGCGGCGATCCAGCGTCGTGCGTCTTCGTCCATCTCGTCCTCGATTGAGGACACTCGCACAGGGGCTCAACGCACCGCGCGAAATCATGCGTTTGTGCCAGGGCACCAGGCGCCCACTGTGATCCGCGGAGACACACCGCTAAATTGCGCGGTCACACTTGAAATAGCGGGTGGGGCCGCCAACTATTCGGTCCGTGCGCAGCACGGTGCCGCGTACGGAAGGATTTATCATCATGAAGATCGAGACGATGCTCAAGGTGGGTGCTCGGGTGAAGGTGCTGCAGGTGAAGGGCGACCTCGCGCAGGAGCTTCGCCTGCGGGGTATCCGCCACTGCGGTACGGATCTCCGGCCGGTCGAGCCCGCGACGAACTGCCGCTTCTGCGGTGGCGACTGCGACGGCCTGCACTGAAGCCCAGCCCAGGGCCCCCTTCCGTCCCCATCCGCCATGTCTGATCTATCCTCTGCTCTCGCCGGTCACGAGATCGATGTGATCGTGATCGGCGCGGGCGCCGTCGGCGCTGTCGTCGCGGCGGTCCTCCGCGACAAGGGTGCGCGGGTGCTCGTCCTCGATGCGGGCGGGCCGCCGGACTCCGCGGACAGCCCGAAGGTCGCTCCACCGGACGCTGCGTGGCGCCATCGCTGCGAGCCCCCGGAGGCCCGCTGGCTCCGCGAGATCGCGGTCGGTGGGCGCACGCTCGTCTGGGGCGGCTGGTGCGTACGCGCGTGCGAGCAGAACGTCACCGACGCGCGCCTCGCGGAGACCCCGTGGCAAGTGCCCCTCTCCGCCCTGGACCCCTACTACGCACGCGTCGAGCGGATGCTCGGCGTCGTGGGCAACCGGGACGGGCTCGGCGTCGTTCCCGATGGAGTCTTCGCGGACTCCGTCACGCTTCACCCGCGGCTCGTCGGGCTTGGAGCTTCGCTCGACCTGCCCATCATCGCGGGTCGGCTTGCGCGCGTGACTGGGCGCCCGTGGCGGGCGATGGACGCACTCCATGGCGTCGAGGTAGTTCCCCGCACGACGGCGCTCCGGGTCCTCGTGCAGCGGGGACAGGTTGTCGGCGTCGAATGCCACCGTGGGGCTGGGGAGCGGGTCGTCGTTCGCGCCCGGCGCGTGGTCCTCGCGGCGTCGGCGGTCGAGAGCGCCAGGCTCCTGCGCGCCAGTGGCTGCGGACACGATGAGCCGTTGCGGATCGTGGGCTCCCTCGTCGCGAGTCACCTGGTGCTCGTGCCCGGACGTATCGCAGACGTTCCAGGCGTGTCGTACTCCGCGTTCGTCCCGCGCTTCACCAATATCGAGGGCGGCGCGGCGCGGCCCTACGTCGGCGGCTTCAGCCTCGAGGTGGTGGGACCGTCCCCAGCTTCCGTCCTCGGCGACGACGCCGGGCCGATGCTCGGGGTCTCCACCGAGATGCTCGCCGACTCGACGATCTTCCAGGTGCACGCGCTGGGGACGATGCTCCCGTCGTGGGAGCGCACGGTCCGCTTCGATGACGCCGACCGCGACCCGTTGGGTCGCCCGGTGCCCGTCCTGCGCCTCGCCTCCAGCGACAACGACCGCTCCATCGGCGAGGACATGAACGCCGCGTGCCTCGCCGTCGCGGGAGCGTTGGGGCCGGACGCGACCACCATCCCCTTCGTGCAGCCCGACGGCCTCGTGCTCGGGAGCGAGGTGCTCCTCGGTCGCGACGACGATCGAGACTTCGACCCGGAGGGTCGTCACCGGCGGGTCGCGGGACTACACGTCGCGGATGGACGCCTCGCGCCGCTGGTCGGAGACCGCCACCCCACACTCACCATGCTCGCGTGCGCCGTCCGCGCCGCCGACGCAGTGGTTGCCGACCTCGCGCAGTGACGCTTCGCGGCCGCGCCGAGCGCGGAACCTTCCCACTCCCTCTACAGCAGTGCACCCATGATCCTCCAGCGCCCACGCCTTCTTGGTCTGGTTGGTGCGGCCACCCTCTGCCTGGGTTGTGGAGGCCGCGAGGTGCCCGTGCGCTTCGCCGAGCAGTCGGCCCTCTCGACGGGTGCCCGCGAGGCGCC
>SCUS01000133.1 GCA_004297725.1 Myxococcaceae bacterium
TCGGAAGTCGCGGGGTCGTCATCACCGAATATTACACTACTCCGTAAAATTCGGATGAGCCCGCGTGGGGTTTATGCTGACCTTCTGAGCGTTAGCGAGGGGGAGAGCCCTCTACCGTCGGCAGCGCGGTTCTCCGAACGTTGCGCTTCTCGCGGGAATCACAGGAGATTCCGGACGCGTACTGGCGACGGTAGAGGGCTCTCCCCCTCGCTAACGCTCAGGGTCTGGCTCGGGTTACTGACGGCCACGCGGTCGTACCGGGGATCGCGTTCCGACGGCCACGCGGTCGTACCGGGGATCGCGTTCCGACGGCCACGCGGTCGTACCGGGGATCGGATTCCGACGGCCACGCGGTCGTACCGGGGATCGCGTTCCGACGGCCTCGCGCTCGTACCGGGGATATCCCCGCCGACGGCCTCGCGCTCGTATCGGGGACTTCCCGCCGACAACCTCGCGGTCGTACTCCGAACGCCAGCCTCAACCCTCGCGCTTGACCCCCAGCGCACGGATCTTCTTGTGGAGGTTGGTGCGCTCCAGGCCGAGCAGCGAGGCCGCGCGGGAGATGTTCCAGTCGACCTCCTTGAGGGTGTCGAGGATGTACGCGCGCTCGGCGTCGTCGCGGTGCTGCCGCAGCGTGGGGCGCTCCCCAGGCGCCCTCGGAGGGCCCGCGTCGTCGTCGTCGTCGTCCTCGCCCCGCCCCGCGCTCACCGGCTCCGGCGCCACGATGGGAGAGCGCTCCCGCGCCTCTCGGGAGAGCCTCGACTCCTCCGGCAGGTCGTCGAGGGTGATCTCGTCGCCCGACAGGATCACCAGCCGCTCGACGAGGTTCTTGAGCTCTCGCACGTTGCCCGGAAACCCGCGGCCCCGCAGCGCGTCGAGCACCGCCGGGACGATGGGCTTGGGCTTCATCCCGTTCTCCCGACAGAACTCCCTCAAGAACGACCCCACCAGCATCGGGATGTCTTCCGGGTGCTCCCTCAGCGCGGGCGACCGGATGGGGACCACGTTGAGCCGGAAGTAGAGGTCCTCCCGGAAGCGCCCCTCTCGGGCCTCTCGCTCCAGGTCGCGGTGCGTCGCCGCCAGCACCCTCACGTCCACGGTGAACACCTGGTCGCTGCCGACGCGGCTCACCTCGCCGCTCTGCAGCGCCCGCAGCACCTTGGCCTGCGCGGCCATGGGCATGTCGCCGATCTCGTCGAGGAAGAGCGTGCCCCCGTGCGCCGCCTCGAAGTGCCCTCGCTTGCGCGACACCGCGCCGGTGAACGCCCCCTTCTCGTGGCCGAAGAGCTCGCTCTCCACCAGCTCGCTCGGGATGGCCGCGCAGTTCACCTTCACGAAGGGCCCCGCGTGCCTCGGCGACATCCGGTGGATCGCCCTCGCGATGAGCTCCTTGCCCGTCCCGCTCTCGCCGGTGATGAGCACCCTCCCCCGCGTCGGCGCGACCTTCTCCACCTCCGAGTACAGCCGCCGCATCACGGCGCTCTCGCCCACCATCTCCTCTCGCGCCCCGGCCGCCGAGCGCAGCGCCACCACCTCGCGCTCCAGCCTCGACGCCCGCAGCGCGTTGCGAACGCTCACCAGCACCCGGTCGCGGTCGAGCGGCTTCTCGAAGAAGTCCGTCGCCCCGAGCTTGATGGCGTCCACCGCCACGCCCACCGTCGCGTGGCCGGAGATCACCACCACCGGGATGCTCGTCCAGCTCGCCATCTTGCGGATGCGCTCCAGCAGCTCGATGCCCGACATCCCGGGCAGCCGGATGTCCGTGATCACCAGGTCGATGGGCTCGTCGGTCAGCACCTGAAGCGCCTCCTCCGCCCGCTCGACGTCGCGCACCTCCAGGTGGTCGCCCTCCAGCACCATCCTCAGCGTGCGACGGATGTTCTTCTCGTCGTCGACGACCAGCACCGTCCCGGCCATCAGCGAGGCCCCCCGGCGGTCGCGTCGAAGCGCCCGTTGAGGTGCAGCGTCATGCGCCCCTGCACCAGCGTCGCCTCGTACTCCCCCTGCGCGCGGCGGCCGTCCCAGCTGGTCAGGGTGATCCACCCCTCCCCGGGACGGGGCTCCATGGTCTGGCCCGACGCGAAGCCGAAGCGCATCACCGCCCCGTCGCCCGTCGCCGTGCGCTGCCCCACCGGCGCCGCAGGGACCTCCAGTACCACGTCCCTCACGCTCCCCCTCGCGCCTCGCGCGTGGAGGGTGAGCGTCCCCAGCCGGTCGCTGAAATCGCTGGGGCGCACGGGCAGCCGCGAGTCCCCGGAGGCCCCCAGCGCCGCCGCCCCCGCGCCGAGCGCCGTCACCGTGATCTCCAGGTAGCCGGGGGACTGCGCCCACGCGGTCGACACCGCGCTCACGCCCGCCAGCACCGCCGCTCTCCACCAGCCGCTTCGCATGGCCCGCGAGGGTATCACCGGTCAGTCCTCGCAGAACCGCTGGTGCAGGGCGCGCGTCAGGGCGTCGGCGGAGTCGCGCGCCACCGCCAGCGTGATGCGCAGCGGAGAGCTCGACACCGACCTCGGCGTGCAGCCCTCCGCGCGGGCGACGGAGAGCACGTCGCGCAGCACCGAGGCCTCCTCGGTGAGCCCGTCGCCCACCACCGAGACCCACGCGACCGCATCGACCGAGCGGGGATCGACCACCGTCACGCCCGCCGACGAGAGCGCCGAGGCCGCGCGCTCCCAGTCCGGAACCCTCGGCAGCGACACCCACGCGGAGAGCCCCGCGGAGGTCCACTCGACGGAGCGCAGGGGAACACCCTCCCGGTGCGCGAGGGAGAGCAGCTCGTCGAGCGCGCCAGGCAGGTCGGCCGGGCCTCGGAGCCAGGCCACCTGCGCGTCGCCCACCACCGCGCGCACCCTCCGAGGGGAGGGCTCGACCTCGTCGCTCACCACCGTCTCCCTCGCCCCGGCGCCGTGGGCGTCGTCGGTGCGCCGGGCATGGATCCGGATGCGCTCCCTCTTGGCGAAGGCCACCGCCTCGGCGTTGAGCACCTTCGCCCCGGACTCCGCCATCTCCTGGAGCTCCGCGTAGCCCAGCGCCGGGAGGTGCCTCGCCCCGGGGACCACCCTGGGGTCGGCGGTGTAGACCCCGTCGACGTCGGAGTAGATCTCGCAGCGGTCGGCGCGAAGGGCCGCGGCGAGCGCGACGGCGGTGGTGTCGCTGCCCCCGCGGCCGAGGGTGGTGATCTCCCGGCGGTACGACATCCCCTGGTAGCCCGCGACGATGACCACCCTCCCTCGGGCGAGCTCGTCCTCGATGCGGTAGGGGCGCACCTCGATGATGCGCGCGTCGAAGTGACGGTCGTTGGTGAGGATCCCGCTCTGAGAGCCGGTGAAGGAGATGGCGTCCTCGCCGCGGTGGTGAAGGGCGATCGCCAGCAGCGCCATGGTGGTGCGCTCGCCCACCGAGAGCAGCATGTCGAGCTCGCGCCTCGGCGGCGTCGCGCTCACGTCGCGCGCCATCGCCAGGAGCTGGTCGGTGGTCTTGCCCATGGCGCTCACCACCACCACCACCTGGTGCCCGTCGGCGCGCGCGGCGACCACCCGGTCGGCCACGCGCCCGATGCGCGTGAGGTCGGCCACCGACGAACCACCGTACTTCTGCACGATCACGCTCATGATGGGTGTTCGTTACCGCGGGGCGCGGCCGCGCGTAAACTTGCGGGGTGACAGGCCTCGCCGTGCTGGTGCTCTCGCAGCTTCTCTCGGCCCCCTCGGAGGCGGCCGAGCCGCCGGAGCGCGACCTGCCCGCGGCGACCCTCGCTCTCGCGGAGGCGAGGGCCAGCTACGCAGAGACCCTGAGCCGCAGCGATTTCCGCGAGGACGCCCCGGCCATGAGGGCGCTCGCCGAGACCCTGGCGCCCTTGCTCGCCGACACCTGGCGACGGCACCGCCCCCTTCGCAACCACGCCGTCGAGCTGATGCAGGCCACGGCGGGCGACGGGCTCCGCCCCTTCCTCGACGCCATCCCGGGGATGCGCTTCGCCCTCGCCCGCTCCTGGCTGCGCTGGCACGACGACCCGACGCTGCTCGCCGAGCTCTCATCCAGCGAGCACCCGGCCCTCCTCCGGGTGCTCGCCCTCTACCGCCCGGAGCGAGCGGCCCCCCTCGCCCCGCTGCTGCGCGACGCCGATCCCGCCTTCGGGCGCGACGGCATCTGCCACACCGCGCTGCTGCTCCCGCCGGTCGAGCGGCGCGCCTTCCTCGACGGGACCATCAGCGCCATCGTCGCTCAGGCCCCGAGGGACAACTGGCCGGCGTGCATCCGGCTCGCGGTGGAGCACCCCGCGGGCAGGCGCTGGCTTCAGTCCGCGGTGCTCGACGCCCACTACGCCCCCAGCGGCGCCCTGCGGGAGCGCTGGGCCCCCATCGCGGCCGCCCTGCTCACGGCGTCCGGGCCGGTCGACCCGAGGGTGCTCACCCGCCTCGCCGGCTGGGGAGAGCACTTCCACGCCGCCGCCGACGCCTCCTCCCGGAATGAGCTGGTCACGGCCCTGGAGCGCCAGTCCCCCTCGTGGCCCGACACCGCCGCGGCGAGACGGCCCGCGGTGCTGTCCTTCCTCCGGGCGACCGGGAGCGCGGCCGTGCGGCTCTGGCCCCTGCGGCGATCGCTCGGAGACCCGACGCTCTTCCGCGACGCCCTCGCGGCCCTCGCCTCCCCGGCGGTCGACCCGATCACCCTCGCCGAGGCCGTGAGGGTCGTCGGGCTCACCGCGCCGCTCGACGCGCGCTCCCGGGCCGAGGCACTGGGCGCGCTGGAACTCCTCCGGTCGAGGCTGCTCCCCTGGGGGATCGTCAGCGTGTCGCCGAGGGAGATCGACCGCTGGCACTCGGCCATCGAGCTCGCCCGCCCCTGCGCGGGCGACGGCTGCGCGGCGGTGCTGGAGAGCGCGACGGACCCTCTGGCCGCCCGCACCGTGATGCTGGGCGCCCCGCTGGAGCGCGAGGCCGTGGCGAGGGTCGTGGTGCGTCGGGTCGTGGTCGCCGGCGAGGACTTCGTCACCAGCGACGGTGTGGTGACCTCCCCCTCGGCGCTCGCGGCGGTGATGCTCGCCCGCGCCCCGAGCTGCCCTCCTCCGCTGCGGGGCCTCGCCACGGTGCGCCCGGCGATCGTCGGTCGCGGCCGCACCAGCTGGCTCGACCCGTGGAGAGAGCGGCTGATCGCCCGCTGCACCCTGGAGGCGCGGCGCCCATGAGGTCGCGCTTCGCCGCCCTCGCGCTCTCCCTGGGCTGCTCCGGAGCGAGGAGCAGGGCGACGCCCCCGCTCGCCCCCACGGCGACGGTTGAGAGAGCCGAGCCCGCCCGCGCTGGATGGGCCGTCGTCGCGCCGCGCGACCGGCCGCCTCGCATCGACGGCGTGGCCGCGCTCTCGGACGGGAGCATGGTGATCCTGAGCGGGAGCGGGGTGTTTCGGGTGAGCGCGAGGGCGGAGGTGAGGCCCTCCTGCGCGATCGACCCGGACCTCGTCGTGGGAGGGCTACACGCCTCGGGCTCGGGCTGGTGGACGCTGGCCGGGGAGGCCTTCGCGCCTGCGGTGTTCCATGGAGGAGCGGGCGCGGCGGGGTGCGCTCGCGAGGCCCTCCCCCCGCTGGTCGCGAGGAACGCCCCGCCGGGCCCGCTCCGCTCGACGCAGTCCGGCGCCGACTCCCTGGTGTGGTCGAGCGCCGGACCCATCGCCCGCTCCCGAGACGGCGGCCATACCTGGCAACGTATGCCTTCGCTCCCCGAGGTGGTCGCCATGGCCGCGAGCGGTGCGACCCTCTACGCCGCCGCCCTGCTGGGGAGCCCCAACTCCCGGACTCCCTTCAACCGCCACGGCTACGACGTCTTCTCGCTCCCGGAGGGGGAGACCCGATGGACGCTCTCCGCGGCGCCCGGAGACCGCGCGGCGCCGGTCGCTCTCCTCCCCCGCGAGGAGGGCGGCGTCCTCGGCCTCGACGCGCTCGGAGGCTTCGAGATCAACGCCCACGGCGACGGCCGCGTCGCCGCCTCGACGGGCCCTCACTTCGCGAGAGACCGCCCCCGGCTGCTGGTGGGCGCCGCGCCCGACTCGGCGATCGGCCTCGCCGAGGGGATGCTCTCCGTGCACCGTCTCTCTGGCTGGCGACCGCTGCCGCCGCTCCCCGAGGAGCGCGTCGCCACGGCCTTCGACAGGGCGCCCGATGGGTCGCTCGTGGTCTCCGATGGCCGCGAGCTCTGGCGGGTGCGAGAGGCCGAGGCCCCGACGCTGCTGCTGCGCACGCCCCTCGGAGGAGGGCGCCCGGCGAGGCTGGCCGCGTCCGGTGCGGTGATCGCGGCGCTGACCGGCCCCTTCCGCCTCTCGGTGAGCCGCGACGGAGGGGAGACGTGGACCAGCACGGTGATCCCGAGCGAGGCGGGCGGCGCGAGGAGCCTCTCGGTGCTGCCCGGCGGTGTCGTCGCGGTGATCACCGCCGAGCCCCCGAGCGCCGCCGGAGCGCTCCCCACGGGCGCGCTCTGGGTGGTCGACGCGGGGCTGCACCGCATCGAGCTCCCTTCGGGCGCGAGGGTCTTCGAGAGCGGCGCCTCGCTCCACGCCATCGGCGACCGATGGATCCTCGTCGCGGGGGATGTGCTGGTCTCCGACGACCAGGGAGCCCACTGGCGACCCACCCTCGGAGCCCCTCAGGGGCGAGGCGAAGGGTGGGGCGTGGTCTCGCTCGCCGCGGCCTCGGGGCGCACCGCCTACGCGCTCGACAACGCTGGCGCGCTCTGGCGCTCGGACGACGCGGGCGACCAGTTCGTGACCATCTCCCCAGGGCGTCCGGCGGAGGGCGCCGCGGCGCTCCGCCAGCCTCAGCCCTCCTCCGACTGGCTGCGCTGGGACGGCGGCGACGCGCTGCTCGCGAGCGTCGGTCGGCAGTTGATCCGCTTCGACCGCGAGGGCCACGGCGCCCCGCTGGCGACGGTGCGAAGTGCCGTCTTCGGTGCGGCGGTGGAGGGCGGCGCGCTGATCGCCACCAGCGCGGTCCCCTCGAACGCGGTCGAGTGCGTCCGCGACGGAGAGCCGCTCCTCATGGCCGCCTCGTCCGCCGGCAACCTCTTCCCCATCCCCGCCGCGTGCGACCACCGTGCGGTGGCCTGGGCCCTCGACGGCGACGCGCTCTACACCGTCGACGCCGACGGGCTGATCGAGCGGGCGAGCCTCCGAGGGCTCTGGCGCGAGGCCATCGAGAGCGGCCCTCCCTGAGCGCCCTCTACCAGCCAGCGCGCTGAACGACCCAGCCGAGCGCCGAGCGCACCCGGTCGCCCGCCCAGAGCAGCGAGCGCATCGCCTCCGCGGTGCTCGCCGACACCTCGGTCGAAGGCGCCGCGGACCAGCCCCCCGCCGCCAGCGCCTCGCGCGACTCGTCGGAGAGCGCCACGAGGAAGCGCACCCCCAGGGAGCTCGCGTCCCGCTCCAGGCCGACGAGCTCCAGGAGCGCCGAGGCCTCCGCCGCCGGGCCCGTCGCGAGGTCCAGCAGCACCGCCTCGGCGTCGCCCCGCAGCAGCCTCGACGCCGCCCTCGCCGACACCTCGCGCGCCCCTTCGATGTCGAGCGCTCCGACGCCCGACACCAGCCAGCGCCTCGGCGCGACCTCCAGCACCGCCGCCGCCGCCGCGACGGTCTCGAGCAGCGCGGCCCGGGCGCGGTCTTCACGGCCTCTCGCGTAGCCGTCGAGGAGCAGCGCCCAGAGCCCGTCGAGCACCGTACCCGCCGCGTCGCCCACGGCGTCTCGCCAGGAGAGCATCGCCCCGGACACCACCCCGGGGGCGTAGCCCTGGTCGCCGAGGCGGTACGCGAAGAGCAGCGCCAGCGAGCGGGCCTCGCTCCAGCGCACGTCCGAGGAGGGGAGACCCGCGCAGAGAAGCGCGGCCTCGATGAAGGGGCGCAGCTCGTCGCCGAGCGTCGCCACGCGCTCCTCGGACTCGCCGTCGAGGCTGGGGGAGCGCGCGAGCGCCGTCCTCACGCGAGCGAGGGTCGCGTCGAGCTGCTCTCGCATCGATCAGGGCCTCGGGGTGCCGGCCCCGAGGGTCGCTTCGACGAGGACGAACTTGTTGTCGTCGGCCTCGGTGCTGATGGTCTCCGCGCGGCCGCCTCCCTGGCGAATCTGCGAGAGAAGCCCCTGCACCCGGGAGTGCTCGGTGATGAAGAAGGCCCGCTGGTTGGGATGCTCGCGGATCCACTCGCTGGTCGAGCCGATGCAGTACTTGAGCCCGCACTCCTCGGCGACCACGCGGTTGCCCGTGTAGAAGTTCTCGCCCTTCCAGTTCATCTGGTGGGCGATGATGGGGTCGAAGGAGAAGCGCGGATCGGGGTTGGGCGACGGCCTCGGGCGGCGCCTCGCATAGTAGCGCTCGAAGAGCCCGCGCTGCGACCAGTGCGGCGTGAGGGCGATCATGTAGACGTCGAGCGCCCAGCCCGAGAAGAGCACCGCGAGGCAGAGCAGCGCGCCCACCATCGCCCCCCGGATGCGCGCCACGCCCAGCAGGGCGAGCAGCGCGACGGCCACCACCGCGAAGCCCAGCAGCATCGGCGAGAAGTCGAGGAAGCGCTGCGGCCACTGCCGGTCGTAGTTGTAGACGAAGAGGTGGATCAGCCGCTCGCTGCCCGGAGGCGCGCTGCGGCGGGTGGCGAGGTCGCGCCCCACGAGGCCGGTGACGCACGCGGCGACGACGCCGAGGCCGCCGAACATCGACTCCCAGCGGGACGGAGGCTCCGTCGGCCGGGCCTCGCGCCACCAGGAGAGGGCGAGCGCCGCGACGCCGAAGACGATGAGCGCGACGCCCAGCGGGACGTTGGCCGGGAAGGGGTTTCCCCGGCCGTCGAGGCGGCCGCTCCAGGTGCCCACGCAGCGGGCCACGCCGAGCACCAGCAGCAGCACGCCGAGGGCGCGGGAGATCCAGAGGTCCCAGCGGGGCGGGGCGTCATCGGAGGCCTTCGGGAGCATCCGGTCGACCAGCAGTCCGACCATCACCGCCGCGCCCGGGAGCGCCGGGAAGATGTAGTGATGAAACTTCGTGATCATCGCGCTGAAGAGCGCGAAGGCCACGGAGAACCAGAGCAGCCCGATGCGGGCGACGTCGCGCTGCGGCTGCGTGGCGTCGTCAGGGACCACCACCCGACCCGCCATCAGCGCCACCGGGACGAGCCCCGACCAGGGGAACATCGCGTAGCCGAGCTGCCAGAGGAAGTAGCGCACCGTGCCGGTGTCGCCGTGCACGCCGACCATCGTGCGGTTGATGATGTCGTGCACGATGAAGCGCTGGATGAACTCGTTGCCGAGCCGCGCGGTGATCGCCACGTACCAGGGCATCCCCACGAGCAGGAAGAGCAGCACCCCGAGGCCGAGTCGGATCTCCTTCAGCTCACGCCACCGCGTCGACGCCACGTAGTGGAGCAGCGCCACGGCGCCGGGGATCGCGAGCCCGGCGGGCCCCTTCCCCATGGTCGCGACGGCGCACCAGACGTAGAAGAGCGCGAAGTAGAGGCCGCGCACAGAGCGCTCGTGCCTCAGGTCGCGCAGCGCCCAGACGAGGAGCGCCGACCAGACGAGGCCCTGGAGCGCCGACGGCAGGAAGGGCACCGCGCTGGCGACGCGCTCCCACACCGGCGAGCCCGGGACGTTGGGCGCGCCGTCGACGCCGGAGTTGCCCGCGGAGCCCGAGTAGAAGGTCTCGAAGGGGACCTGGATGGGCCCGAGCCGGTTGGCCTGCATCATCCGGGTGCACTGCTGGACGTTGGCGTCTGCCGCGCAGCCGAGGGAGAGCGAGCGGGTGAGCAGGTAGACCACCTGCGGGAGCACCAGCAGCAGCACCGCGCCGATGGTCAGGTGCCAGAGCGAGTAGCGGAGCGTGACGGGCCCGAGGCGCAGCGAGCGAGGCCTCGCGAGGGCGGCCGGGTCGCTCACCACCGCGAGCATGAACATGCTGAGCGCGAGGGTGAGCGAGGCCACGAAGGGCATGTCGGTCATCGCCTGGTGGGCGAGGAAGAACCACTGCGGCATCGTCGCGAGGACGAGCCCGACGCACATCCCGGCGCGGGGCCCCCAGGCGCGGGAGACCGCGCGGGAGAGGGCCCAGAGCGCGCCGATGGCGAGGGCGCAGATGGGCAGGCGGATGAACCACTCCTGCACGTTGGGCCCGGCGTCGGCGGCGTAGCGCACGCCGAAGGGGACGCCGAAGGACATACCCAGGGCGCTCATCCAGAAGATGAGCACCGGCTTGGACATGAACCAGCCCTCCTGGGCCCACCAGGTGGTGATCCAGTCGTCGCGGGAGAGGATCTCCCGGGCCACCTCGGAGTAGTGGGTCTCCCACGGGTCCCAGAGGCCGAACGCGCCCGCCATCGGGAGGTAGAGCGCGCCGGCCACCAGCACCACGATGGCTCCCTCGCGGCGCCACCAGGGGCGGGCGTCCGCCGCCTCGCCCTCGCCCTCGTCGCCCCGCAGATCGAGCGGCGAGTCTCCGAGCAGCCCGAGGATGCCGAAGGCCGCCGCGAGGACCAGCGCCAGGCCGACCCACGCCCCGGCGGGGAAATGCCCGGGCCAGCGCATCAGCCCCGCCAGGAGCAGCAGCGGCGCGATCGTCAGCGCGAGGTCACGGCCGCGCCGGGGCGGCGACACGTGGGAGGAGACTTGTTCCGCTTCGCGATGGGCCATCGTCGCGGCTCACTGCGCCGGGGTCGTGGTGCCGGGACGGCCAGGGCCCGCGGTCGCCTCGACCAGCACGAACTTGTTCTGGTCCCACTCGTCGGTGACCTCGCGCGCGGTGCCGCCGCCGCTGGTCACCTGCGACACGACGTTGGAGCCGTGCGAGCGCTCGGTGACGAAGAAGAGCCGCTGCCCGCGGTGCCGCTCCAGCCACTGCCGCATGTGGTTGGAGCAGAACGGCAGGTCGCCGCAGTCGAGCATCGCGCAGCGGCCGCCGGTGTAGAAGTTCTCGCCCTTCCAGTTCATCTGGTAGGCCCCGACGGGGTCGTGGGTGTAGCGGGCGTCCTCGCCCTCGCGGCCCTCCATCGAGCGCGGTCGGCGCATCGCGTAGTAGCGCTCGAAGAGCGAGCGCTGCGACCAGTGCCGGGAGACGTCCACCATGTAGAAGTCCAGGCCCCAGGCCGCGAAGACGAAGGCCACCGCGACCATCGCCCGCGCCGCCATCGGGCGCATCCGGTGCACCACGAGGCCCGCGCAGGCGAGCACCGCCACCACGCCGAAGCCCACGAGGATCGCGTGGTAGTTGAACGACCGCGACGGCCACATGCGCTCGTACTGGTACGTGAAGAGCTGCAGCAGCCGCTGGTAGCCCGGCGGGCGCGTGGTGCCGTCGTAGGAGAGGTCGCGCGCCACGAAGGCCAGCACCGCGGCGGCCGCGACGGACATCGCCCCGAGGCTGATCGCCCGGTACGCGTTGACGTCGTTGCCCAGCGCCCGGGCGCGCTCAGCCCGCTCGGGGGTGTCTTCGGAGTTGAGCGCAGCCAGCACGCCCTCGCCCTTCGGCTCCTCGGCCTCCTCGCCGCGGGCGAACCACCACGAGGCGATGAGCGCCGCCGCGCCGAGCGCGACCAGCACGCCGCCGAAGGCGGGCGAGCCCGGGAGGGGAGTCCCCTCGGCGGAGCGGGGCACGATGCCCCGGGCGGATCCCACGAAGGAGGCGATGCCCACGACCAGCGAGGTCACGCCTACGCCCAGCGCCGCGATGGACCCGACGGGGTTCTTCGCGCGGGAGAGCGACGAGGTGCCCAGGAGCCGGTCGACCAGGAGGCCCACCAGCACCGCGGCGCCCGGCACCGCGGGGAAGATGTAGTGATGGAACTTCGTGACCATCGCGCTGAAGAGCACGAAGGAGAGGACGAACCAGAGCACGCCGATGCGGGCCACCGCGCGCTGCGCGGCCGTCGACTCTGGCGGGACGATCTGGCGCCAGCCCACGAGGGCCACGGGCACGAGGCCCGACCACGGGAACATCGCGTAGCCGAGCTGCCAGATGAAGTAGCGCACCGAGCCGGTGTCGCCGTGCACGCCGACGATGGTGCGGTTGATGATGTCGTGCACCACGAAGCGGTCGAAGAACTCGTTGCCGAGCCGCCCGAGGATGGCGACGTACCAGGGCATCGCGACCACCAGGAAGACCAGCAGCCCGGTGAAGGGCCGCGCGCGGCGGAGCAGCGACCAGTCGCGCGAGGTGACCAGGTAGGCGCCCGCGATGGCCGCGGGGATCACGAGCCCGGCGGGGCCCTTGCCCATCGTGCTGACCGCGCACCAGACGTAGAAGAGGACGAAGTAGAGGTCCTTCGCGCGGCGCTCGCGGCGGAGCACCGTGAGCGAGAGGGCGCCGAGGACGATCCAGACGAGGCCCTGCACCACCGAGGGGAAGAAGGGGATGACGTTGAGCAGGCGCTCCCACCTGGGCGAGCCCGGGACGCTGTGCTCCAGCGAGTCGGCGCTGTTGCCCGCGGAGCCGTAGAAATAGGTCTCCACCGGGAACTGCCGGCCGCCGATGCGGTTCATCCGCAGCATCTCGTCGCACTGCGACATGCGGGCGTCCTCCGGGCAGGACATCACCATCGTGCGGGTGAGCAGGTACATGACCTGCGGCACCGAGAGCAGCAGGAAGAGCCCGATGGCGGTGTGCCAGAGCGACCAGCGGAAGCTGTGACCGAAGACGGTGACCCGGTAGGGCGCGGCCATCTTGTCGCCGGAGGTGATCGCCAGCATCAGCATCGACACGGCGAGCACCAGCGGACCGACGAAGGGCATGTCGGTCATCGCCTGGTGGGCGATGAAGAACCAGTGGGGCATCGTGGCGAGGACGAAGGCCACGAGCATCCCGGCGCGACGCCCGAAGGCGCTCGCCACCGCGCGGTAGAGGGCCCAGAGCGCCAGCATCGCGAGCAGGGAGATGGGCACCCGGATGCACCACTCCTGGAACTGCGGCCCGCCGTCGGGCGCCGTGCGCAGGCCGAAGAGCGAGCCCACGCCCATGCCGAGGGCGCTCATCCAGAAGATGAGCACCGGCTTGGACATGAACCATCCCTCCTGGCCCCACCAGGTGGTGATCCAGTCGTCGCGGGAGAGGATCTCCCGGGCCACCTCGGAGTAGTGGGTCTCCCACGGGTCCCAGAGGCCGTACGCGCCCGCCATCGGGAGGTAGAGCGCGCCGCTGAAGATCAGCACCCAGAGGCCTTCGCGCTTCCACCACGGGCCGCGCTGCGTCTCGTCGGCGCTCGCGCGCTCATCGCCGCGGAGCCGCAGCGGCGAGTCGCCGAGCAGCCCGAGCAGCCCGAGCACGGCCATCGCCGCGAGGAGCATCCCCAGCGGGACGCCCACCCTCAGGTGGCCGTGCCGGGTCATGAGCACCGCGAGGCCCGCGAGCCCTGCGACGGTGAGCGCCCAGTCGATCGCCTGCGGCCTGCGGGGCGTCGTCGGAGGGGCCGCGACCGCCGCGGGCTCCGATGGGACCGCGGTGGCTTCGGTCACCGTCCCCTCCTGCTCCGCTGCAGACTCGGGTGGATTCATCAGCCCTTCTTCTTCCGTCTCCGCCGACATGGGGCGCCCGTATTACCAGAATCCCGCCAGCGCGGGGACGTCACGAAGCACTCCCGAGCGACAGCGCGCCGCGGGTCCGTGGTAGGCTGCGCGCCCCATCGATCGCCGCGAGGATGGCGGAACTGGCAGACGCGCCGGACTTAGGATCCGGTGTCTTACGACGTGCGGGTTCAAGTCCCGCTCCTCGCACCGACAGAGTTCACCGAGCGTTTCACCGGAATGGGAGAGGTCGCGACGTGCCCCTGAGCCTCCACTCGGAATACCTCCTCGGATACCTCGCGGGCGCCCGCTCCATGGACCCGCGCGCCGCGGCCTCGCTCACCCAGGCCATGTGCGAGGACGCCACGCAGGCCCGGGCGCTGCTCCGCGCGCTCGCTCTCGGCATGTCCGACGGCCGACGGAGCCGGGCGCTGCGAGAGGGTCACGAGGTGCGGCTGCACGTCCTCGCGCTGCTCACCCGGGAGACGAGCCCGGGGCCCATGGGGCGCTCGCGCCGCTCGACGATGCACCCGGTGGCCGACAGCGACGCGCCGAGCGACCCCTCCATCGCCATCGATGATTTCATCCGCCAGGCGGCCGAGCTGAAGTAGCCGGCGGGCGGGCCAGGTCGCAGTCCCAGAGCTCGACGTCCGGGTGCGAGCGCCGCGGGGCCTCGACGGCCTGCGCGTGAGGGACCCAGGGCGCGATGCGAAGACCGACGCGGGAGAGCACCACGCCCTCCAGCCACGCAGCCCACCGCTGCCCCCCGCGGGCGCCGACCACCAGCACCCGCTCGACCACCACCGTGCGGCGGACGAAGCCTTCGGGGCCGCCGGGCTCGAGCACCCTCACGCCGCGAGCGCACCACCCGCCCAGCGCGCTGCCCCGCCATCGGCGCCACGCGAACCACCGCCGATCGCCAGGCCCGGGGACCATCCCGACGAAGGTCGTGCGACCGCGGGCGATGGCCGCCGCGCCGAGCCAGCCGTCCATCTGCGCCTCGCCCAGCCGGAGCGATCGGTACCCCTCCCGACCGCCCTCGGACAGGAGCTGGACCACCGGCCCGAGGCCCTCGTCGAGCGCCCTCGCCACGAAGACCGCGGTCGAGGTCGCCGCGGGGAGCGCCATGGGACGCAGCCCCACGGAGGGCGGCGCCGCCGCGCACCCGAGGGCCAGCGCGAGCGAGGCCCAGACGATCGCGTCAGCGCGGCGCGCCAGGCGCACCGCCATCGGACTCCCAGCGTAGCCACAGCGCCTCCGACGCGGCTCCGCCCGGCGTGGCCCGGCGCGCCTCGACGCCAAGCCGCTCGGCGGCCGCGCCGCAGCGACGAACCGCCGCGGTGCCGACGCCCTCCTCCACCGCCACCACCGCCCCGTTGCCGTCGCGGAGGGTGAGCGTGATCGCCTCGTCGCCGTCCGCCGCCACGCCGACGCGAGCGCAGCGCCCCGCCCCGCGATCGACCGAGAGGGTCGCGAGGCCGCCCGCCGACCAGGAGACCGCGCGAGGCGGCTCCGCGAGGCGCAGCCCGGCGTCCGCGAGGCCGATCATCGTGAGCGCCGAGGCGGTCGACGCGAGCGCCGTCGGGCGAGACCAGGCGGGCGCCGCGAAGGTCGAGGTGCGCAGCTCGACCGCCCCGGCCCCGCGCTCGGCGATCACCCGGAGCGAGGTGGCCATCGCCGACGCCGGAGCGCAGCGGGCCACGGCGGCGATGGTCCCTCGCTGGAGACCGTCGGTGACCCTGGGCGGCGACTGCTCGACGGCCTCGAGGCGCACCCGGCCCACCCTCGGCGCTCCTCCCGCGATCGCCATCACGCAGTGCCCCGCGGGCACGGCGACGGCCTGAGAGCGCACCTCCCCAGGCAGCAGGGGAATGGGCGCGACGGGGGCGCCGGCCTGCGGCGAGACCACCTGCGCGGCCACCAGCCGGGCCTCCACGGCGGCGCTCATCTCCCGGACGGTCTGCTGGTCGCCGACGCCCCGGCGCACGCCCAGCCAGAGCGCCCCTTCTCCGCCGACGCTCGCCGCGTCCGCGCTGAAGGCGTGCAGCACCACCGCCCCTCGGCCCGACCGCCGCTCGACCCGCACCGACAGCGGACCCTCCGCGCCGGGGCAGAACTGCAGCGCCGCGTCCCGGCCGCCCTGCAGGTCGCTCGCGACCTCGTCGAGGTCGCCGTCGAGCACGCGCAGCGAGAGCGAGGAGGCCTCGTCGTCGGCGAAGGCGGCCACGGTGAAGCAGCGGTCGGGGCTCACCTGCAGCGGCAGCAGCACCCCCCCGGCGCCCTCCAGCTCGACCGGGCGCGGGTCGCCGTAGCCCTGGAAGCCCCGCCTCGCGATGCCGTCGCGGAAGCTCGTCACCCGGCGCTCGAGCGCGGCGTCTCCCCCGGCGGCGCCGGTGGACGCGCCGGGGTGGCCACCCATCGCGCGCGACACGATTTCGAGGCCCGCGCGGTCGCTCTTGAAGAGCACCACCGCGTAGGCCCCCTGGCCGTCGAAGGCCTCGAGCGCGTGGTAGATCCGACGCGGGGCGGTGGCGCAGAGCTGCACCGTGGGGTGCGCGTCGGGCTCGACGTCCTCCACCACGAGGTCGCCGCTGGGGTCGTAGAAGTGGGCGTCGAGGTCTCGGATGGCCCCGGAGCCCACGGCCACCACGGAGACGCACTCCCCCGCCGCGACGTCGATCGCGCTGGTCACCTGCCCGTGCGGCGCGAGGAAGCCTCGGGACAGCACCCGCTCGAAGCGCACGCTCCCGGTCGCCACGCTCGCGCGCAGCTCGTCGACCCGCGCCCTCAGCACCTCGTCGGACCCGCCTCCGGCCGTCGTCGTCGGGGCGGCGACGGGGAGCGTGGGCCCCGCCTGCCGGTGGCATCCCACCGCGGTGCTCAGCGCCAGAGCGATGGCCGCGCGCGCCCTCATCGGGGCGCCTCCTGTCGATATCCCCACAGCGCGAATTCTCCTCGTCCAGAAGGCGTGCGCGCGTGAAGGTACGCCCGCGTGGTGCGTGTCGGGCAGGCCCAGATCTGCGCCGGCGAGCGAGCGCCCGTGTACGCCGAGAGCAGCGCCCCGTCGGGCCTGGTGAGCCAGAGGTCGACCACCCCGGGCACCGCCACCGCCGCGTAGCGGTAGCACTCGCCCGCGTGGAGGGTCACCGGCACCCGGTGCTCGGCGCCGATCCACGCCGACCCGAGCAGCGGGGCCGAGGCGATCGCCCAGCCCTCCGAGCGCGCGGAGGCGTCGATGGCCACGGCCGCGGCCCGCAGCCGGTCGGGCAGCGCGCCGGGCGCCAGGAGCCGGTCGGGCGCCGGGGCCTCGGCCACCGCGAGCGACCACTCGCCGGAGCCGGAGTAGAGCCGCAGCTCGATCGCGTGCGGGCCGCTCTGGCTGGCGCAGAAGGCCACCTCGGGCCTGGCGTCGAGCCCCACGTCCTGCCCGAGGATCACCCCGGAGGGAGCGCGCACCACGATGTCGATGTCCTCGACGCGCTCTCCGCCGAAGGCCATGGCCGTGTAGCAGCGGCCTGCGGTGAGCTCCCACGGGTGCTGCTCGCTGCGGCCGCGGGGCATGTTGCCGCTGACCACCGCCCCCTCGCGCCGATAGCCTCGCGCGCTGAACGAGGCCAGCGCCGTCTCGATGGCCTGCGCCGGGGGGCGCACCGCCGGGTCGCGGCCGAGCGCGCCTCGCGGCGTGCGCACGCCGTTGGCCACGCCCCGCGGCCGGTCGCGGAGCACGTCGCCGAGCGGGGGCGCGAGCGGCGGCGGATCGGCCATCGCCAGCAGGGCGATCTCCCCGGTGCCGACGACGGCGCTGGTCATCACGAAGAGGGTCGACGGCGCGGTGACGCAGGCGCGCACGAAGGGGTGCGCGTCGTCGCGGGTGTCGTGGCCGAGCTCGACCCCGTCGCCGGTGAGCACCCGAAGGTCGAGGTTGCCCATCTCGGGCATACCCACCGCGGTAAAGCCGAGGCACTGCGGGCGCTCGACCCGGAGCGTCGAGCCCTGCGCCCCGCCCTGCCGCAGGAACATCACCGGCTGCTCCTCGAAGGGGTGGGCCCCGCGCGCCCGGAAGGCCTGTCGCACCAGCGCAAGGCGCTCGGCCAGCTCGGGCACCGGGGCGCGGGGCGAGCTGCTCGCGGAGGCGGGCGCGGCGCGGTCTCCGGAGGGGGTCGTCGGGGCCGGGGTGAGGCGCGCGGTCGCGCAGCCGGCGAGGAGCGAGAGCGCGAGCGGGACGCAGCGAAGGGGGTCACGCATCGAGCGCGGTGAGCTCCGGGTAGCGGGTGGTCATGGCGTCGAGGCTCATCCGGTCGGTGTCGACCGATGGGGACCAGATCACCTCCAGCGCCACGACGGTGGCGTCGAGCGCTCGGAGCGAGGAGAGCGTCGCGAGCAGCCCCGCCCGGTCGTCGGCGCGGCACGGCGCGAGCTCGCCGACAGCGCCGAGCACCACGCTCACCACGAGGTGCCCGGGCACCGTGAGGTCGCCCTCCACCACCGCGGGCGCGCTCAGCTCGTTGCGACGGGTCTCGATCGGATAGCGGCTGCGCAGCTCGTCGGCCATCGCGTCGAAGAAGGGCGGCGCCTCGTCGAGCGACCTGCGCGCGTCGACGAGGAGCGCGTGAGAGGCCGCCGCGCCGTCGGCGAGGAGCCGACCCGCGATGCGGTGGAGCGCCTCGAGCCGACCCTCGTCGGTGCCCAGGTCGACGGAGGCCGCCATCGCGTCGAGGTCACGCTGCAGCGCCGGACGCGCCGAGGGACCGAAGCCCACCGAGAGTCTGCGCACCGTGAACTGCTGCATCCGGATGAGTGGTCCTCTCAGAGGGGGCGCTCGAGGCGCTGGAGCTCGACGTCGAGCCCGCCCAGATCGATGCGCTGCCACTGGGTCAGACGCAAGCCCGCGCGCACGCCCGCCTGCCGCACCCGTGGGTCCATCGGCGAGAGCCACACCATCCTCCCGCCCGGGATGAGCGAGCGCGCCGCGTGGGAGACGAAGCGCTCCAGCATCGCCCCCACGTCCTGGCCGAAGCCCACCCGATGGCCCATCGGGGGGTTGGTCAGGATCAGCGACACCCCCTCCGGCGCCGGGTCGAGCGCGTCGCCCTGCACCAGGCTCACCCTCGCGAAGCCCGTGAGGTTCAGCCTCGCCGCGTCGAGCGCCGACGCCTCGAGGTCACGGCCCTCCATCCGCGCGTAGGGCCCGAGCCTCCCTCGCTCGGCCAGCTCCAGCCCGGAGCCCACGAAGGGGTCCCACACCACGTCGTCGGCGGACACCCCCGCGACCCGCGCCAGCGCCGCGGCCACCGTGGGGTGCGAGGCCGCCGCGACCTCCGCCCGGCGGTACCCGAAGCGCGGATCGCTCAGCTTGCGAGGGCGAAGGAGCACCTGCACCCGGTCGGGCATCTCCCGCACCAGCACCTCCCAGGTGCTGTCCTTGGGGTCGTTGACCAGCGCCGGGCAGAGCGCCGCGATGCGGGACACCACCCGCCAGGTGAGCGCCCTGCGGTGGCCTCCCTCCGCCCACTCGATGCGATACCGGATCGTGCGCAGCGTGAAGCTCTCCAGGATGCGCAGCGATCCGGGGGAGAGCACCGCCGACACCACGGCCTCGGCGATGTCCCCGTCCGCGGGCTTCATCACCGGAGCGATCACGAAGGCCATCGACTGGAAGATGCGAGAGCGGAAGATGGTCTCCAGCGATCCGGAGAGCATCACCCTCACCCGCCCGGGGCCCATCACCACCGGCGCCCACGAGGAGTCGAACTCCGCCGCCAGCAGCGACTCCAGGCCCCGCTTGCAGGTGAGCTCCACGTTGGCCGCCGCGCGAGGCACGCCCCGAGGCTCGACCGCCGACCCGGTGCCCCGGTGCATGGTGCGCTCCACCATCAGCGACGCCTGATCGATGGCCTTCTGCAGCCTCGGGTCGCCGCTCGCCACGCGCTGCATCAGCGCCCGGGTCTTCGATCCGCCGACGCGGCCCAGCGACTGCGCCACGGACACCCGGTGGTCGACCCGTTCCTCCCGCTCCCAGGCGGCGAGCAGCGCGTCCTCGGCCACGGGCAGCGGCGAGCGCCCCATCACCAGGATGGCGTTGCGACGGGTCTTCGGGTCGGCGTCCTCGAGGCGCTCCATCACCCAGCGCCAGAGCTCCTCGGCCCTGGGAGCCAGCGCGGGCACCGCGAGCAGCCGCCCGACCAGCTTCACCAG
The DNA here is from genome assembly GCA_004297725.1 of Myxococcaceae bacterium. Classification (GTDB taxonomy): domain Bacteria; phylum Myxococcota_A; class Polyangia; order Polyangiales; genus SCUS01. Next base: position 19,712 of record SCUS01000133.1, read on the forward strand.
CCGCCCCCGCGTCGGCGGACGGGCGTCCGGGAAGCGCTCCAGCGCCCGCTCGAGCGCCTCCTCCGGGTGCGCCAGCACCGCCCGCAGGACGTCGTCCACCGCGTCGTCGTCGTCGGTGTCGAGCAGCCCCACCAGCGCGGCGATGTCCTTGCGCCGCGGGGTGAAGCCCTTGTCCTTGACCGCGGCCAGCAGCGCCTTGCCCTGTCGTTCAGCGAGGTCCATCGGTCAGGCCAGCCTCTTGAACTTCACCCGCGTGGGCCGGGCCGCCTCGGCGCCCAGGCGCTTCACCCGATCGGCCTCGTAGTCGTGGTAGTTGCCCTCGAAGAACACCACCCGGCTGTCTCCCTCGAAGGCCAGCATGTGCGTCGCGATGCGGTCGAGAAACCACCGGTCGTGCGAGATCACCAGCACGCAGCCGGCGAAGTCCGTGAGGGCGTCCTCGAGCGCGCGCAGGGTGTCCACGTCGAGGTCGTTGGTGGGCTCGTCGAGGAGCAGCACGTTGCCGCCCTTCTTCAGCAGCTTGGCGAGGTGCACCCGGTTGCGCTCTCCGCCCGAGAGGTCGCCCACGCGCTTCTGCTGGTCGCTGCCCTTGAAGCCGAAGCCCGACACGTAGGCCCTCGACGGGATCGAGCGCTTGCCGATGTCGATCGTGTCGCTCCCCTCGGAGATCTCCTGCCAGACGTTGTTGTCGGCGTTGAGCGCGTCGCGCGACTGATCGACGTAGGAGATCAACGTGCTGTCGCCGAAGCGCACCGTCCCGGAGTCGGGCTTCTCCACCCCGGCGAGCATCTTGAAGAGCGTGGTCTTGCCGGTGCCGTTGGGGCCGATGATGCCGACGATGCCGTTGCGCGGCAGGTCGAAGGAGAGCCCGTCCACCAGCACCCGGTCGCCGAAGCCCTTGCGCAGGTCGCGCACCTCGATGACCAGGTCGCCGAGGCGCGGGCCGGGCGGGATCTGAAGCTCCGCCTGGGTGGTCTTCTCGTTGCCCGCGTCCGAGGCCATGGCCTCGTAGGCCGCGAGCCTCGCCTTGCTCTTGGCCTGGCGAGCGCGAGGAGAGAGGCGCACCCACTCCAGCTCGCGAGCGAGGGTGCGACGGCGGGCGCTCTCCTGCTTTTCCTCGAGGGCGAGCCGGGCCTGCTTCTGCTCGAGCCAGCTGGTGTAGTTGCCCTTGAAGGGGTGGCCCTCGCCGCGGTCGAGCTCGAGGATCCACCCCGCGACGTTGTCGAGGAAGTAGCGGTCGTGGGTGACGGCGATGACGGTTCCGGGGAAGGCGTGGAGGTGCTGCTCCAGCCAGTCGACGCTCTCGGCGTCGAGGTGGTTGGTGGGCTCGTCGAGCAGCAGCACGTCGGGCTTCTCGAGGAGCAGCCGGCAGAGGGCCACGCGCCGGCGCTCACCGCCCGAGAGCTTCGTCACGTCGGCGTCGCCCGGCGGAAGGCGCAGCGCGTCCATCGCGACCTCCACCTGCCGGTCGAGGTTCCACGCGTCGGTGGCGTCGATGGCCTCCTGGGTGCGGGTGAACTCATCCATCAGCTTCTCGTAGGCCTTCTCGGGCATCGACTCGCCGAGCTTCATCGACAGCTCTTCGTAGCGGGCGAGCAGCGCGCGCACCGGCGCCACGCCGAGGTCGACGTTGCCTCGCACGTCGAGCGCCGGGTCGAGCGAGGGCTCCTGCGTGAGGAAGCCGAAGCGCATCCCCTTCGCCCGGATGACCTCGCCCGTGTACTCCTTGTCGACGCCCGCCATGATGCGGAGCAGCGAGCTCTTGCCCGACCCGTTGGACCCGAGCACGCCGATCTTCGCCCCGGGCAGGAACGCCAGGGTCATGCCCTTGAGCACCTCCTTCTTCGGGGGGTGCACCTTCCGGACATCCAACATCTGAAGCACGTACTCTTGGGCCATCGCTCGCCTTCGCTGGTCCGATACGGCGGACGTGTTCTCGCGTCCGCCCCGGTGGACGCGGTTTTCTATCATGGCTCGGTCCGCCCACGGGGCCGCGAAATGGGTCATCCTCTGGACTGGAGACCTTAGAACTTTGCGTCACACGCTGGTCATCTCGGATGTGCATCTCTGCGAGGGCGTCCCCGGCGACGACCTCTGGATGCGCTGGCGACAGAACCCTTATTTCCCCGACACGGAGTTCGCGGCCGTGGTCGATCACCTGCTGGGCGGAGCCCTCGACCCCGACGACCGCCTCGACCTGGTCTTCAACGGCGACCTCTTCGACTTCGACGCCGGGCGGGTGATCGACGGCAAGGCCCTCTTCGAGGACCTCCCCCGCACCGAGCCCATCGCCATCGACCTCCTCGACCGCATCCTCGCGGACCACGAGGGCTACGTCGCCGCCCTCGCCCGGCTGCTGCGCGCGGGCCACCGGGTGATCTTCGTCTCGGGCAACCACGACCCGCAGCTCGGCTTCCCCGGGGTGCGCATCCGGCTGCGAGAGCGCCTCGCCAACGCCGCGGGCCACGTGCGCTTCGGCGACAACGTGCTCTTCCGCACGTGGTTCTGGCAGGGCCCCGACGGCATCCACGTCGAGCACGGCAACCAGTACGACACGTACTGCTCGTTTCGCTACCCGATGGCCCCCTTCATGCCGCCGGAGCGGGGGCACGACCGGGAGATCCACGCCACCGTCGGCTCGATGGCCTTCCGCCTGCTGGGCGCGCGCCTGGGATTCCTCAACCCCCACGTCGACGCGTCCTTCCTCATGGACCTCGACGGGTACCTCCGGCACTGGTTCAAGCACTACATGTTCACCGACCACTCGCTGGCGCTGACGTGGTTGAAGGGCGCCTTCACCATCGCCACGCGGGTCGCGCTGGGCAGGGACAAGGGCTCCCCCGACCGCGCCGACCAGGACGCCCAGGCGGCCTCGCACGAGACCGGCGCCGACGTCGACGACATCGCCCAGCACCGCGAGCTCTTCGCCGCGCCCGCCGAGGAGTCCTTCCACCGCGTGCTGCGGGAGTTCTGGGTCGACCGCATGACCCTCGGCGCGCTCTCCGCGGTCGCCGTCCTCACGCCCGCGTTCTTCCGCAACCGCACCGCCGTGGGCATCGCCATCGGGCTGCCGCTGCTCTTCGCCGCGTACGAGCTCGCGACCCCGAAGATCACCCTCGACGACAACTACCGCCTCATCGCCACGCGCGCCGAGACCATCCAGAAGATCTACCGGCTCAAGGCCGTGATCTTCGGCCACACGCACGTCCCCTACGGCCGATGGAGCGACGGGGTCTTCTTCGGCAACTCCGGCACCTGGTCGGCCGCGTACCGCGACCTGGAGTGCAGCATCCCCGTCGACCCGCGAGGCAAGCCCGTGATCTGGCTGCGCGCGGAGAACGGACGCCTCTCCGGCGGCCTGCACCGCTGGAACGGCCACGCCCTCGTGCCCGATTTCGAGAAGGTCGCGCCGGTGGATCACGAGCGCTTCAGCGAGTCGATGCCGCCCGCCGTGGGGGAGCCCGACGCCGTTCCGGCTTGAGGGAGGCGGAGGTCCCTCCCCCCCATCGCGCGGGGAGGGACCCTTCGACGGCCGCGATCAGCCCTGCTTGACGAGGTTGCGGAGCACCGTCTGGAGGATGCCGCCGTTCTTGTAATAGAGGACGTCGACCGGGGTATCGAGCCGCGCGATGGCGGTGAAGACCCGCTCGGTGCCGTCGTCGCGGAGCGCGCGCACGGTGAGCGCCTGGCGCACCCCGATGGTGTCGTCGATGCCTTCGATCGTGTACGACTCGCGGCCCGTCAGGCCGAGCAGCTCGGCGTTCTCGCCCGCGCGGAACACCAGCGGCAGCACGCCCATGCCCACCAGGTTGGCCCGGTGGATGCGCTCGAAGCTCTCGGCGATCACGGCCCGCACGCCCAGCAGCAGCGTGCCCTTGGCCGCCCAGTCGCGCGACGAGCCCGTCCCGTACTCCTTGCCCGCGATCACGATCAGCGGGACCCCCTCGGACTTGTAGCGCTCCGCCGCGTCGAAGATCGCGAGGCGATCGCCCGACGGGATGTGCGTGGTGACCCCGCCCTCGACGCCGGGGACCAGCAGGTTCTTCAGCCGGATGTTGGCGAAGGTGCCGCGCACCATCACCCGGTCGTTGCCGCGGCGGGAGCCGTAGGAGTTGAAGCCCGCCTTGGTGACTCCGAGCGACTGGAGGTAGCGCCCGGCGGGGCTGTCGGCCGCGATGTCGCCCGCCGGGGAGATGTGGTCGGTGGTCACCGAGTCGCCGAGGAAGGCCAGCACCCGGGCGCCCGCCACGGGCTTGAGGGCGTCGGGGGTCAGCGTGAGGTCGGAGAAGAAGGGCGGGTGCTGGATGTACGTCGAGGCGTCGTCCCAGGCGTAGAGCTCGCCCGTGGTGGTCGGGATCGACTTCCACTCCGCGGTGCCGTCGTACACGGTCTTGTAGGTGTCCTGGTACATCGCCGGGGTGATGCACTTCTCCACCGCCTGGGCGACGTCGGCGTCGCTCGGCCAGACGTCCTTCAGGAAGACGGGCTTGCCGTCGCTGCCGGTGCCGAGGGGCTCGGTGGTGAGATCGCGGTCGACGGTGCCTGCGATGGCGTAGGCGACGACGAGCGGCGGCGAGGCCAGGTAGTTGGCCTTCACCTGCGGGTGCACCCGGCCCTCGAAGTTGCGGTTGCCCGAGATCACCGCCGAGGCGACCAGGCTGGTGTGAGAGAGCGGGCCGGAGACCTCGTCGGGCAGCGGGCCGCTGTTGCCGATGCAGGTGGTGCAGCCGTAGCCGACCACGTTGAAGCCGAGCTTCTCCAGCGCCGGGAGCGTGCCCGACTCGCGGAGGTAGTCGGTCACCACGCGAGAGCCCGGGGCGAGCGAGGTCTTCACCGCGGGGGCGACCGTGAGGCCCTTCGCGACGGCGTTCTGCGCCAGCAGGCCCGCGGCGAGCATCACCGAGGGGTTGGAGGTGTTGGTGCAGCTGGTGATGGCCGCGATGACCACCGCGCCGTGGCCGATCTCCACGGTCTGGCCGCGGGCGGTGACCGTGGTGGTGGTCCTGGTGTCGGACTCGCTCAGGCCGAAGCCGCGGTCCTTCACCGGCGCCTGGAGGGCCTTCTTGAAGGAGGACTTCATCGCCGAGAGGGCGACGCGGTCTTGCGGGCGCTTCGGGCCGGCGAGCGTCGGGACCACGGTGCCGATGTCGAGCTCGACGGTGTCGGTGAACACCGGGTCGCGCGAGGCGTCGGTGCGGAAGAGGCCCTGCTCCTTGGAGTAGAACTCCACGGTGCGCACCACCTCCGCCGGGCGCCCGGTGCGCCGCAGGAACTCCAGCGTGAGCGCGTCGACCGGGAAGAAGCCCATGGTCGCGCCGTACTCCGGCGCCATGTTGGCGATGGTGGCGCGGTCGGCGACGGCGATGTGGGAGATCGCGGGGCCGTAGAACTCGACGATCTTGTCGACGACGCCCTTCTTCCGGAGGAGCTCGGTGATGGTGAGCGTGAGGTCGGTGGCGGTGACGCCGGGGCGCAGCTCGCCGGAGAGCTTCACGCCGACGACCTGCGGGGTGAGCATGAAGAGCGGCTGGCCCAGCATCACGGCCTCGGCCTCGATGCCGCCGACGCCCCAGCCGACGACCCCGAGGCCGTTGATCATGGTGGTGTGCGAGTCGGTGCCGACGAGGGTGTCGGGGAAGGCCACGGCCCCCAGGGCGTCCTTGCCGGTGCGCACCACGGTGGCGAGGCGCTCGACGTTGACCTGGTGGACGATGCCCATGCCCGGCGGGACGGCGGTGAAGTCCTGGAAGGCGTTCTGCCCCCACTTCAAGAACTGGTAGCGCTCGCGGTTGCGGTGAAACTCCACCTGGAGGTTGAGCGAGACCGAGTCGCTCGCGCCGAAGTGGTCGACCTGCACCGAGTGGTCGATGACCAGGTCGACCGGGACCAGCGGGTTGATCTTCTTGGGGTCGCCGCCGAGGCGGGCGACGGCCGAGCGCATCGCCGCGAGGTCGACCACCACGGGCACGCCGGTGAAGTCCTGCAGGATCACCCGCGCGGGCTTGAAGGGCAGCTCGACCGCCGCCGGGGCGGGGGCGTTCCACTTCGCGAGGTGCCGGACGTCCTCCTCGCTGACCTCGAAGCCGTCGCAGTTGCGCAGCACGGCCTCGAGCAGCACCCGGATGGACACCGGGAGGCTGTCGATGGACGAGGCCACGCCGGACTTCTCCAGGTGTTCGAGCCGATGGATGCCGAGGGGGCCATCACCGGCGTCAAAGGTTGCGCGCGCACCGAATGGGTTGAACGTCCGTTGGCTCATGTTGGCCGCGTGTCTAGCGTCCGCCCCCTGGACTCGTCAACGGACCTACGAGCCCTAAGAGGCGGGGATTGCGGGGACGGGCCTCAGGAGTTCGCGCGAACCCTCGCCGGCTGGATCGACCCGTCGGCCTGGTTGGCCCGAACCACCACCCGGAAGAACCCGGCCGAGGCCCCCTCGCCGGAGGGGGTCACGTAGCCGGCCTCGTCGCTCCAGACGCAGCCGCTCGCACCCTGCACCCCGGCGCGGTACCCGCCGCCCACCCGCTGGAAGGAGCCGTCTCCCCGGCGGCGGAACACGTCGACGTGCGCCCTCGCTCCCACGGCGCAGCTCGCGCCCTCTCCGGTGATGACCGCGGGCGCCGCGTCGGCGGCGATCTCCACCATCGCCCGGGGGCAGGCGCCGCCCACGTAGCTGGCCACGTCCGCGGAGTACGTCGGGGCGGCGATGGAGAGCGCCCCGGTGGGGACGTCCGCGCCCTCGATGAGGCAGTCCATGTACGTGCGCACGCTCGACGCGACGGCGGTGCGCCAGGTGACCGACTGACGCACCGCCAGCGACTGCTCGAGCTGCAGCCCGTGGCCGCCCGCGAGCACGTTCACGAAGTTCAGCGCCGCGGCGCCGCCGAGGTCCGCGCCCGGTGCGGCGACCACCACCGTCGGAGTGACGCCGCTAAGGGGCAGGAGCGCCTCGCGCAGCATCTCGGCCACGCCGCCGCGGAAGGTCGGGTCCTCGCCGCCGCCCACGAACACGTCGCCGCAGCCCGCGCAGTCGCCGAAGCCGTGGAAGGACACCGCGTAGCGGAAACCCGCGGAGAGCATCGCCCCGAGGCCCGGGAAGCTCAACCCGCTGAGCTCCGTCGAGGTCGTGTGGAACTGCGCGAAGCCCGCCGAGGTGGAGGTCTGTCGGTACATCCCGATCCAGCCTGCGCTCCACGACGCGCCGAGGGCCGCGGTCACCTGGTTGTGGGTGCCGGTCTCGATGATCCCGTGCGGCGCGGTGTAGGCCACGCGGTTGGCGCTCGCTGGAACTGTCTGGCTGCGCCACTCCTGCACGTCGGGAGCGGCGAAGGTGAAGCTCGGCGAGGTGCCGGTCTGCTGCACCGCGATGGGGCCCTCGACGCCCCCGACGAGCTGGTTGCTCACGGTCACGCTCGGTACCTCCAGGGCCGCGCCGCTGGAGAGGTTGAACCGCCCTCGGAGCGAGGCGGCGTCCATCTCCGCGCGAGGCGCCTCGCCGTCGACCTGCGCGGCCGCGACGGCGTCGACGGTGCAGAGCGCGAGGCCCGCGGGGTTCGATCGCACGAGCCGCACCTGGCGCCCGGCGCCCACCTGGGCGAGCAGCGTCGCAGGCAGCCGGCAGTGCTCCTCGGCGATGCCGGTGCCCGAGACGAAGGTGACGCCCGAGACGGTGACGGCCGAGACGGCGGCGCTGGTGGCCTCGTCGTAGCCCTGGCCACATCCGAGGAGGGTCGACGCGGTGATGAGAAGAGAGAGGTTCTTGTTCATGGGGATGGTCTCCGGGGAGGTACCTTCGCAAGCGCGAGGCCAACGCCATACGCCTTGAATTCAGCGGTTTTCTCGCCATGACCGCGCTGCTCGGAGGGGGTGCCGGCGGCACCAGGAGGGGGGAGTGCCAGTGACACGTCGACGGCCTGTGCCACCCGACGCGGTCGCCGAGCAGACGGCGTATCGTCGCGGCGTGGTGAGACATCGCGCATGGGCCCTGTGGGCTGTCGCGCCGCTCGCGCTCCTGGCGGGCTGCGCTCCCTCGGACGACGTGACCGCTCCAGTCGTCGAGGCGGGCGTCGTCGATCTGCCCGCGACGCAGGACGATCACGCGCTCCCCGACGATCGCTCGCTCCCCGACGCCGAGGCCCTCGACGCGCCGGACGCGTCGCCTCCCTCCGACGCAGCCGACGTCGCGACCCTCGACTCAGCCGATGCTCCGCCTCCCGAGGACGCTGTGGATGCTCCGCCGGTGACGGGTCCGCTCTTCGACCTCGCGGCGATCCGCGATGCGCGGGGCGCGGCGTGCACCTACGGATCGGCGCGGACGGTCTTCCACGAGGGAGCGCTCGTGGAGGTCCGCGACGCCAGCTACCAGTCGTGGGAGTCCCTCGACGGGGTGCTGGTGCCCATCACGATCCGCGGGTACCTCGCTCGCCCGGTGGGGCTCTCCGGTCGGAGCGCGGGGGTGATCCTCGCGCACGGGCTCGGCGGAGCAGCGGACGAGGGAGCCGCCGCGGGGCTCGCGGCGAGGACGCGTACGACCGTGCTGGCGTACACCGGTCCGGGCGGCGGAACGCTCCCGTCGAACACCTCTGGCGGCAGGGCCTCGGCCTACGACCGGGGGCGACGGATGTTCGACACGCTCCGCGACCCGCGAGGGAGCTGGTTCTGGGGCCATGTCACCGCGGCGATGCGGGGGCTCACCTGCCTCGCGTCGCACCCCGAGGTCGACGGCTCCCGCCTCGGGATGACCGGCTTCTCCGCGGGCTCCGTCGCCACCCTCGTCGCCGCGGGGACCGACGACCGCATCGTCGCCGCGGTGGCGCTCTCCGGGACGCTCGCCTGGGACGTCGCCACGCGCGCTCCCAACGCGTGGCAGCACTCGCTCCTCACCGCCGCTGGGCTCGACACCACCTCCCCCGGGTGGACCCGGCTGCTCGAGACCGTGGTCTCCCCCGACCGGGTGCGCGGCACCGCGGGCAACGTGCTGATGATGAACGGCACCACCGACGAGTTCTTCCCGCTCACGGCGCACCTGGCGACCTTCGACGCGCTCCCCCCAGCGCGGCGGCGCATGTCGCTCTCGGGCAACTTCGACCACGGCTGCTACTCGCTCACGGGCATCGAGTCGCGCGCCGCCATCGAGGAGCGCGCCGACCTCCGTGCGAAGGGCGCGCAGCGGATGTGGTTCGGCCGCTACCTCACCGGCGTCTCGGACTACGCCAGGCTGCCCTCGTCTCCCACCATGACCCTCACCCCCGCGGCCGGGGCGACGCTGGTGACCGCCCTCGTCGACGAGACCGTCAGCGCGCTGCCCGTCGAGGAGGTTCGCTTCTGGTGGAGCGGCGACCGCGCCCTCACCTTCGCCAGCGTGGCGCTCGCCCGCCGATCGGCCAACGTCTACGCCGCGGTGGTGCCGGTGAGCGTCGGGCCCGACGCGGTGGTCTATGTCGACGCGCAGTTCCGCACCCGGGCCCTCGTCTCGCCGGGGCGCTTCTCGCTCTCCTCCCCGCCGGTGTTCGCCTCGACGCTGGTGCCGCAGATCCGACGGATCATGACCTGCACGCCGTGACGGCCGGGTCGCCCCGACGGCCAACTCCCCTCGGGAGCCCTCCGCACGAGGTGGTCGACAGCCGAGGGGCCCATCGGCTTTGATCGCGCCGATGGACGCACTCAAGCTGGAGCGCCGCGCCGCGAGCGCGCTGAAGGACTCGCTGCGGGGCGCGCAGTCGGCCGGGTCGGTGCAGGAGATCCTGCGGGCGGCGCTGCGGGGCGTGAGGGTCGCCGCGGGCTGGGCGCTGGGCCACGCGTACGTGCTGGCCCACGACGGCACCGGAGAGCTTGTGTCGGCGGGGCTGTGGTGCGCCGACGCGCCCGACGGGTTCGCCCGCTTTCGCGCGGCCACCGAGGCGACGCGGCTGGAGCGGGGCGTCGGGCTGCCCGGGAGGGTGCTCTCCAGCGGGAGCGCGGTGCTCGTGGAGGACGTGCACTCGGACCCGAACTTCCCCCGAGCGACGCTCGACCCGGGCATCGAGGTGGTGGCGGGCTTCGCGTTTCCGGTGAGGGCGGGCGAGCGCGTGGTGGCGGTGCTGGAGTTCTTCGCGGGCGAAGCGATCGAGGTCGACGCGGCGCTGCGAGACGCGCTCGCGGTGCTGGGCGAGGAGCTCGGGCAGGTGATCCAGCAGCGGTGGACGACGAGGGCGCTGGCCGAGTCGGAGAGCCGATTCCGGGCGGTGGCCCGCTCGGCCAACGACGCCATCGTGAGCGCCGACATCGACGGCCGCGTCACCTTCTGGAACGACTGCGCCGAGCGCATCTTCGGCTACTCCGAGGCCGAGGTGATGGGCGGGCCCCTCACCCGGATCATCCCCCCGGCCTACCGCGAGGCGCACGAGCGCGGGGTGGCGAGGCTGCGCGACGGGGCCGAGCCCAGGGTGATCGGCCGCACGGTCACCCTGGAGGGCCTCCGCAAGGATGGCACGCTCTTCCCGGTCGAGCTCTCGCTCGCCCGCTGGCGGGTCAACGAGGCGTCGTTCTTCAGCGGGATCATCCGCGACGTGAGCGAGCGCCGCGCCGCCGAGGAGCGGCTGCTCGAAGCGCTTCGACGGCTGGAGGCCTCGGAGCAGCTCGCCCGCGAGGTGAGCCTGGAACTCCAGCGCAAGAACCGCGAGCTCGAGTCCCGCCGCGCCGTGCTCGACGCCGACCTGCGCGAGGCCGGGGCCTTCCAGCGCGCGATGCTCCCCTCCCTCGCCGACCTGCGCGTCCCGGAGCTCTCGGTGCACGCCTGCTATCAGCCCGCGGAGATCGTCGGCGGCGACCTCTACGACCTCTCCCCGGGGCCAGGCGGGTCGGTGCGCTCGCTGCTCGCGGACACGGTCGGCCACGGGGTGCAGGCCAGCCTTCGCACGATGGTGGTGAAGACCCTCTACGAGCGCCACAAGGCCGGGGCGGCGACCCCCGCGGCGCTGCTCGCGAGGCTCAACGCCGACGCCATCGCGATGCACCCCGACCGGCAGATGCGCTTCGCGGCGTGCTGCTTCGACCTGCGCCCGCAGCCTGACGGGGGCGCGACGCTCCGCTACGCCAACGCGGGTCAGCTACCGCTGATGCTGCTGCGGGGGAGCAAGGTGATCGAGCTCTATGAGCCCGGTCCCTTCGTGGGCATGACGGCGGCGGCGGTGTTCGTCGACCGGGAGGCCGAGCTGCGACCCGGCGACCGGCTCTACGCCTACACCGACGGCCTGCTCGACCAGTGGAACCCCAACGGAGAGAAGGCCGAGGAGGACGCGGTGCTGGCGGCGCTCGGAGCGCCAGGGGCGCTCGCGGAGGTGATGCGTGAGGCGGTGGCGGGGCTCGATCGCTTCCGAGGGGCGGAGGCGCTGCCCGACGACCTGACGCTGCTCGGCTACGAGCTACGCGGTCGCTGAGCAACGTCCCCCCCCGCGGGCGCGGCGGCGGTTCAGATCGCGAGGGCGACGCGCTGCGGGTTGCCCGGGTCGAAGCGCACCGGGACCATGCACCCCGGCTGCACCTGCGGGATCTGGAGCTGCGACACCAGCGAGATGCAGCGGACGTGGAAGGGCGCCGCGCCGGTGGCGGGGTGCACCTCGAGGCCCATCACCACCTGCGGGGCGTTGTTGACGAGGGTTCCGGTGCCCTCCAGGGAGAGCACGCGGGCGTTGCCGGGGACCCCCTGGGCGAGGAGCTGGTTGCGCTCCGCGGCCTGGTCTCCGAGCTGCCCCATGAGCCGGTTGGCGCTCTTCATCATCGGCAGGAAGGTCTTCCAGAACACGAGTCCCGCGAAGGCGAAGCTGATGAGGGTGATGGCGAGAGAGAGGATCATGGCGAGTGCTCCATCGAGGTCGGGAGCGACGGTGAATCCACTCGATGGCGAGTGGTCCTCGGCGCTGCCTGTGTGTTGATGGAAGAACACTCTTCAATGGACATGCCACTGCGGATCGACCGTGTTTTCCAGTGGTTCTTGTCACCGGAGGGTGGCACCGGCCCGGTGTGCCACCGACACGCTCAGCGCCGTGTCAGCGGCATCTCGGCCTTCATCCGGAACATCCCCTCCGAGGTCTCGGCGCTCAGCCGGCAGCCGCCCTCGTAGACCACCCGCGCGAGCCCGAGCCCGCTCGCGGTGCCTCTCGGCGCCGTGGCCACCTCGAGCAGCCGGGCCTGGTAGGCCTCCTCCGGGGTCGCGAAGCCCTCCATCCACGCCAGCATCTCTCCCACCCGCCGGGGGCCCTCGTCGTCGGCGCCCACCGGGTTCTCGACCTCGATGTGCCCGGTGTCCTCGTCGCCCCACACCCGCAGCCGGAACACCCCGTTGCCCTGGGTCCAGTGGCCGTACTTCACGGCGTTCTCCAAGAGCTCGCCGGTCACCATCGCGATCGCGTCGCTGCCCTCCACGTCGGAGAACACCGCCTCGAGGCAGCTCTGCACCGACGCCCGCAGCAGCTCGATGTTGCGCCACTGCGTGCTCACCGGCACATCGATCAGGAACCTGAACGCCGCGTTGTTCATGAGGGTCGCAGCTCCAGCAGCGCGTCACCGCGGTTGAAGACCCTCAGCGCGTCGAAGCTCAGCCGCTGCCACTTCACCGAGCCGTCGTACGCGATGACCAGCCGCACCCCGCAGCCCCGGGCGTCCTGGATCAGCTCGATCACCGCCGTGATCGTCGACGAGTTGAAGTGCTCCAGCGCGTGGAAGCGCATCTCCACCGTCGCCCCGAGGGCCGCCGCGCGCTCCAGCGCCTCGGCGAAGAAGGGCCCCAGCACCTGCGCGGGGTATCGGTCGGCGCTGCGCCCTCGCCAGGACAGCACCAGCGTCGGGGGCGCCTCCTCCTCTCGCACCTCGATCACCAGATCCGGCGTCCTCAGCTCATTCATCCCTCTGCTCCTTCGCCCTCTCCATCGCCGACCACCAGCGCGCTCCACCGCGCGGGCGACGTCACGCCCCGCCCGACCATCGCCCCGTCAGCCACCCGGACGCCCGCCGCGTCGCGCTTCGCGAGAGCCACCGCCCGCCGCGCCGCCATCGCATGCAGCGCCATCTCGGTCAGCACGAACTGCGCCTCGGCCCGCCGCCACGCGGCCACCGCCCTCGCCGTCTCGCCGCGCGCCCGATGCACCGCGCCCGCCACCCCGAGCGCCAGCCCCTCGGTCCAGTCTCGGCCCTCGGCCCTCAGCGCTCGGGCCGAGGCGACCGCCGCCCTCAACAGCGAGCGACGGTCGTGCCCCACGCGCTGGTGCGCCGCAGCCGCCGCCGCGAGGCCCCGGAGGTGCTGCCACGCCACCCTCACGGTGAGCAGCTCCATCAGATGCGCCGCGTCGAGGGACGCTCGCAGCGCCGTCAGCCCCGAGAGCGCCCCCTCGGCGTCGCCCTCGTAGAGGTCGACCCTCGCGAGCGAGAGCCCCGCGTGGGCGTGCTGCAGGTGGAAGCCGCTCGACGACCACGCCGCGATCGCCCCGAGCACCTCGCGCCTCGCCTCGCCGGGCTGGTCATGGGCGAGATGCACCAGCGGAGCCAGGGTGGTGCGCACGTTGGTGAGGTTGTACCGATCGCCCCTCGCCGCGGCCTCGCGCGCCGCCTGCGCCGCCCGGCCGGCGAGCACCGCCAGCTCGCCCCGCTGCGCGCACGCCGGGAGGTGCCAGCGGACCTCCAGCTCTCCGAGCTCCCACGCCACGTCGACGCAGCGCTCGCGGAAGAGCCCGGAGGCGTACTCGCAGAGCTGCGCCGCGCGCCGCCAGCGCCCCTCGCAGAAGGCCGTCACCGCCGCAGCGGCCACCGACCAGCCCAGCCCGTGCGCGTGGTCCGCGCGCTCGGCCAGCGCCTCGGCCCGCTCGGCCAGCGCCTCGGCCCGCAGCGCCCCGGCGCCTCCCTCCTGCGCCGCGAGCATCGCGCCCCACGCGAGCGCCCGCGTCACCTGGTAGGGATCGCCCCCCTGCAGCGCGAGCTCGACGTGCCTCGCGTGGAAGTCCGCTCCCACCACCGGGGAGACGCCGCCGAGCCCGTTGCCCACCGACCAGCACACCTCCATCTTCGCCAGCGCCCGCGGATCGCGCGGCCCGCGAGCCCCCGAGGTCACGGGCTCGTCGAAGGCCGCGCGCCGGGCGTCGAGCGAGGCCCGCGCGGCCGCCGGCGACTCGGGGAAGGCCATCCCCAGCTCGACCAGCACGCTGCGGATCACCGCCACCCCCTCGTCGACGTGCCCCGAGCGCAGCAGCTGCTCGGCCGCCCGGCGCTCCAGCTCGAGCGCCTCCTCGGGAGGGGCCTCCACCGCCGCGAGGAGGTAGGCCTGCGCGGCCTCGCCCCCGACGCCCGCGTGCGCCAGCGCGTCTCCGAGCTTCACCCGCAGGGCCCTCGCGTGCGCCGGGGCCTGCGGGGAGAGCGCCATGCGATAGAGCGCCGCGGCCCGGTCGAAGGCCAGCGCGTCGGCCGCGCGGTCGCCCGCGAGCTCGTTGAGGCGCTGCGCCTCGGGGTGCTGGCCGAGGGCGCGGAGGTGCGCCGCGAGGGCGTCGGGCTGGGTGTGGGGGTCGGCCGCGAGCACCCGGGCGAGGCTGCGGTGGAGGTCCGCGAGCGCCGCCGCCGGGAGCCCCTTCAGCGCCGCGTCACGGATGGCGTCGTGCCTCGCCTCGAGGGTGGAGCGGGCGCCCGCGCCGCCGGTGCGGAGGAGCTGCGCCGAGAGCAGCACCCGCAGCGCCCGGTCGAAGGCCACGCCGGCGAGGCCCGCGGCGTCCCGGGCCAGGCGCTCCTCGAGGGGGTGACCCGCGAGGGCCACCACGCCCAGCAGGGTGCGCACCTCCGGGGGCAGCCGGGCGACCCGGGCGTCGAGCACGCCCGCGAGGGTGAGCGCCCCCACCGCGGCGCCTCCGCCGGCCACCGAGCGAGCGAGCTCGCGCACGAAGAGGGCGTTGCCACCGGCCTCGCGCACCACCTCGCGCACCGAAGACTCCGGCGCGTCGGGGAGCAGCGCCCGGGCGAGGTCGTAGGCGTCGCCCTCGTCGAGCGGTCCGACCTCCACCACGGAGGGCTCGGCGAGGGCGCCTCGGGCGCGCGCGTCGCGCAGGAGCGGGAGCATCGGCCCCTGCTCGGCCTCGTCGGTGCTGTGGCAGGCGACGAAGAGCACCGGCGGCGCGGAGGGCGGCGCGAGCAGCTCGAGGAGCAGCGCGGCGCTGTCGGCGTCGCCCCACTGGAGGTCGTCGACGACGAGGGCGACGGGGCCTCGCGCCCCGAGGGCGCCGAGCGTCTTCTGAAGCGCGGCGAAGGCGAGGCGTCGCAGCTCGGAGGCGTCGCGGGCGGGCGGAGACTCCCCTCCGCCGTCGCGGGGGAGGCGGGCGAAGGCGGGGAAGAGCCTCGCCAGGATGGCGATGGCCTCGTCGGAGATGACGGAAGCGCGCGCCGCGCCGAGGGACCGCAGGTGGCGGGTGAGCCCGTCGACCACGCCGTCGAAGGCCTTGTAGGGGACGGCCTCGTGGGCGAAGCAGCGGCCGTGCAGCACCAGGGTGTCGGGCTCGGCGGCGAGCTCGGCGAGGAAGCGCCGGACGAGGGCGCTCTTGCCCATGCCCGCTCGCCCGGAGACCTCGACGAAGGCGGCGCGGCCCGAGCGCACCTCGGCGAGGCCCGAGCGCAGCACGTCGAGGTGGCGGGAGCGGCCGACGAAGGGCAGCTCTCGGGTGCGCGAGGCCGGGGGCTCGACGAAGGCCGGGCGGGCGGAGAGGCGGCGCAGCACCTCGGGGCCCGAGGGGCGGCGCTCGGGGTTGAGCGAGAGCAGCGCGAGGCAGAGGTCGACGAGGTCGTCGGGCAGCCCGGGTCGGGTGCGCCGAGGGTCCTCCGGCTCCCGGGTGCACTTGTGGTGCAGCACCTGGAACATCGACCCGGTGAAGGGCGCCGACCCGGTGAGGGCCTCGTAGAGCATGACGCCGACGGCGTACCAGTCGCTCGCGGCGGTGATGGGCCCGTCGCACGCCTGCTCCGGGGACATGTACGTGGGCGTCCCGATGACCTCGTGGTCGAGGGAGGGCTGGGCGTCCGCGAGGGTGCTCGCGACGAGGCCGAAGTCGAGCAGCACCGCGCGCCCGTCGGTGGTCACCATGGCGTTGGAGGGCTTGAGGTCCCGGTGCAGCCAGCCGGCGTCGTGCAGCGCCTGGACGCCGAGGGCGATCTGCGGAAACACCGCGCGGATGCGCGCCTCGTCAAGGCGCCAGGGGAGGCTACGCGGCGGAGGCGAGGAGGGCGGCGGGTTGTGCACCGACGGGGCCGTGGTGTGCTCGTCGAGGGCCTGCGTGGCGGCGTTGGCGACCTGCTCGGCGATCGCCTCGGGGACCCGCGGCCCGGAGCCACCGCGGAGCCAGCCGTGCAGGTCGTCTCCGTCGACGAGCTCCATGGTGATGTACCACTCGCCGTCGTCGCCGAAGAGCTCGTGGAGGCGCACCAGGTTGGGGTGCCGCACCTCGGCCAGCGCCCGAAACTCCTGCTTGAAGCGATGGATCGCCGTCGGGTCCATCCTCACGAGCTTCTTCAGGGCGACGCGCTCCTCGCGCACCCGGTCGAGCGCCTCGAAGACCGCGCCGAAGCCTCCGCTCCCCAGCTTTCGGAGCAGCACGAAGCGCGACGACAGCAGCGGCTCGGTCAACGGAATCGCGCTCCGCCCCGGTCGACCGCGACCGGAGTCCTACAGAGCGGGTAACCGAAGCGCTCTCGCGTGGTCAATGTCCGTCGCCATAGGCCCTGGGGTCGATGCCGTGGCGCTCGAACAGCCGACGGAGCTGCGTGCGATGCAGCCCCAGCGCCCTCGCGGCGCGAGAGGTATTTCCTCGCTCCTGCTGCAGGGTGGCGATGATCTCCTCCGTGGAGGGGGGCGGTCGCGAGGCCCTCGCCCCTCGGGTCGCCGACGGCGAGGGCGAGGGCGCCTCGGCGGGGTCGAGCGATGCCGCAGCGGGCGCCCGCTCGAAGGCCATGCCCGCCGACTTCGGGAGGTGCCTGCCCTCGACCACGGTCCGCCCCTCCGCCTGGGCCTCCTGCACCGCCGCCTGGATCTCCGCGAAGAGCTCGCGCACGTTGCCCGGCCACGCGCGCAGGAGGCACTCCTCCACCAGGGTGACGTGCGCGCTCGCGTCGGGGAGCGCCCGGCGCACCGCCCGCTCGACCAGCCACGGGGTCTCGTCGCCCCTCGCCCTGAGCGGAGGGAGCGCCACGCAGGGGCGGCCCAGGCGGAAGTAGAGGTCCTCGCGCATGCGCCCCGAGGCGACCTGCGCGCGGAGGTCGCGGTGCGTCGCGGACACCACCCGGATGTCGACGGACTGAGCCCTCGTCGCGCCGAGGGCCATCACCTGGTGGGTCTCGAGCACCCTCAGCAGCTTGGCCTGCACCGGCAGCTCGAGCTCCGAGAGCTCGTCGAGGAAGAGCGTCCCTCCGTGCGCCGCCTGGACGTACCCGTCGACGTCGGAGACCGCGCCGGAGTAGGCGCCCTTGCGCGCGCCGAAGAGCAGCCGCTCGGCCACGCCCTCGGGGATCGCCGCGCAGTTCACCGCCACGAAGGGCCCCGCGCTGCGAGGACCTGCGTCGTGGAAGGTGCGGGCGGCGAGCTCCTTGCCCGCGCCGCTCTCGCCGGTGATGTGCAGCGCCTCGGCGACCCGGGCGAGCCTGGCGATGGACTGCCAGGCGCGCAGCAGCGTCGGCCCGGCGACGGGACCGTCGCCCGCGGCGGGCTGGTGCCCCACGAAGGCCGAGACGTCCGCCACGGGCAGCAGCAGCGTGTCGCCCATGCGCACCACGCGCGGCGCCGCGACGGTCACCGGGGCGGTCACCGACTGGCCATCGGCCCAGGTGCCGTTGCGGCTGCCGAGGTCTTCGATGAGCCAGTGCCCGGCGGCGTACGAGACGCGCCCGTGCCGACGGGAGAGCCTCGCGTCGTCGAGCACCGCGGCGCCCACCTCGCCCCGGCCGATCTCCAGCGAGCCGCCGCGCAGCGGGAGGGCCGTGCAGCGAGGGCGCGACCCGGCGAAGATCACCACCACGCCGGGGCGCCCCGGGCCCGACCCCTCGGGCGTCTCGCCCTGGCTCACGTCTACGGTCTGGTCCTGCTCCGACATCGCGCGGGAGAGTATCCCCAAAGTCGGCGCGAGACCCCTTGGGAGGCGGGTGAGGTTGGGAGGGGCGTCGGACGGGTCCGATCGGGTATGCTCGCGCGCCGAGAGGCGACCACCGGTGGCTCTGCACGAACCAGACATGAACCCCGCCGACGCCTCCGGGGTGGACTTCGAGCGCGAGCCCACGCTCGCCAACGGGTCGCTCTTCGGGGCCTACGCGATCGAGCGCTGCATCGGCCACGGGGGCATGGGGGCCGTGTACGAGGCGCGCCACCGGGAGCTCGGCAAGCGCGTCGCGCTCAAGGCGCTGCACCGGCGCATCGCGGCCGATCCGAGGGCGAGGGCGCGCTTCCTGGCCGAGGGGAGGGCCACCTCGCGGCTGCGCCACCCGCACGTGGTCGACGTCTCCGACCACGGCATCCTCGATGGAGTCCCGTTCCTGGTGATGGAGTTTCTCGAGGGCGAGACGCTGGAGCGGCTGATCGCCCGGGAGGGGGCGCTGTCCGTCGAGCGGGCGGTGGAGATCATGCTGCCGGTGTGCGCGGCGGTCTCTGCGACGCACCAGGAGGGCATCGTCCACCGCGACCTGAAGCCCGCGAACATCTTCCTCTCCCGCGACCGCCTCGGGCGGGAGCAGACCAAGGTGCTCGACTTCGGCGTCTCCAAGATCGAGAGCGCCGACGTCGACGGGCTCACCTCCACCGGCGCCCTCCTCGGAACGCCCTGGTACATGTCCCCCGAGCAGGCGCAGGACCCGCGCAACGCCCACGCCGAGAGCGACCAGTACACCCTCGGGGTGATCCTCGCGGAGTGCGTCACCGGCCGCCGCGCCTTCGAGGGCCGCTCGCTCTACCCCGTGCTGCGGAGCATCGTCACGGGCGCGATGGTGAAGCCCCGCTCCGTACGCCCGGAGCTCTCCGAGGCCTTCGAGGCCGTGGTGCTGCGCGCCACCAGCGTCGACATCAGCGCCCGCTACGCCTCCGTCGACGAGCTCGCCCGGGCCCTGCTCCCCTTCGCGCCGAGAAGCTCCCGCGACTCGTGGCGCCCGGTCTTCGGCGGCGCCGACGAGCCCTCCGCCCCGGAGCCCTCCGCCGCTCCCGCCCCGGCGGTCGTCGAGAGCCTCCCCGCGGTCACCGCCGCTCCCTCCATCGAGCTCCCTGCGCCGGTCGAGCTCCCGATCAGCCCCCGCCCCCGAGGCGCCGCGCTCGTCGGCCTCACCTCGCTCGCCGCCCTCGGCGTCGGGCTCGCATGGTGGGCGCTCCGCCCCTCGGCTCCCCCTCCCCCTCGCCCGGTCCCCGCTGCCCCGATCGCGGCGCTCCCCACGCCTGCGGCCCCGGCCGTCGCCGTCGGTCCCGTCGCACCGCCCGTCGTCGCACCGCCCGTCGTCGCCCAGCCCGTCGTCGCACCGCCCGTCGTCGCACCGCCCGTCGTCGCCCCGGCGCACGGCCCCACTCGACCCCGCCCCGCGCTCCGCGCCAGCCGTCGGCAGCTCGGCGCCAACGGCGCGCCCATCGAGGAGTGAGCTTGCGCTTCTCCCCCGTCTCGTCGCTCCTGACCCTGCTGCTGCTCCCGAGCCTCTCGTCGGCGGACCCCTGCGTCGATGGGGTGCGGGACGAGGTCGCGCTGCGTCGTCAGGGCCGCGACGCCGAGGCCCTGGCGTTGTTCCGTGAGGTGGTCGCGCGCTGCCCGCAGCCGAGGGTGAGGGTGCAGCTCGCGTGGGCCGAGCAGGCCGTGGGCCGATGGATCGACGCCGAGCGAGACCTCCGCGCCGCCCTGGCGACCCGAGGCGACGAGTGGGTCGAGCAGCGTCGCGAGCGGCTCGACCTCGACCTCGCGCGCATCCGAGAGCACCTCGGTCAGCTCCAGATCACGGGCGGCGTCGCCGGGGCGGAGGTGCTGCTCGACGGGGTCGTGGTGGCGACGCTCCCGATGACCGAGGCCGTCTCGGCGGTGGTCGGCGCGACGCGCGTCGAGCTTCGCCGCGAGGGCTACTACCCCGTGCGTCGGGACGTCACGATCGTCGCCGGGGTGGTCGCCCGCGAGGAGGTGCAGATGCGCCCCGAGCCCGTCGCGACGGCTCCCATCGAGCCTGCGCCCCCGGTCTCCGCGGCCACTCCCCCGCCGCCCTCGGCGACGCCCGCCCCTCCCTCGCTGCGCCTCTCCAGCCCTCCCCCGAGGGTCGACCCGACCTGGCGCACGGTCGCCTGGGCCTCGACGCTGACGGCCTCTGCCTTCGCGGCGACGACGGTGATCGCGCTGGTGTTCCGCCAGGTGCGCTTCGATGACTTCCACCGCGACGCCGGGTGCTTCGTCGACCTTGGCTCCGGCCTCCCCACCGGCGGCCCCGGCTGCACCAGCGCGCACGACGAGGTACAGGCCGCGAGCACGGCAGCCATCGTCACGGGCGTCGCCGCCGGGGTCTTCGCCGCCGGGGCCGTCTTCGCGTGGGTGCGCTCCCGCGGCGCCCCCACCGTCGAGCCCTCGAGCTCGTGGAGCTGTCACCCCGCTCCCGGCGGCGCCGGCTGCGCGCTGCGGTTCTGAGCCGACGAGCCCCCGCCATGGTCCACTCCCCCCGATCGACCCCCAGCACCCTGCGCGTCGCCTCCCTCGCCGCGGCCCTCCTCACGGCGGGCTGCCCGAGCTTCCGCACCGGCTACGCCGACGTTCCGACGAGCGAAGGCGCGACCGATGCCACGACCGACGTCGCAGCCGACGCGGGCTCCGACGCGGGCCTCGACCTGGGAGCGGACCTGGGCCTCGATGCGCGGCCCGACGCTCCGCCTGCCGACTCTCCCGACGTGGTCGATGTGCCCTCGATCGATGTGCCCTCGATCGATGTGCCCGCCGTCGACGTCGCGCTCGATCGGGTGGTCCCGGTGGACTCGAGCGTGCCGACCCCTCGCCCCATCGGTCCTCCGGTGGGAGCGGTCGTGACCTGGCCCCGGCCCTCGCTCCACTGGAGGCTCCCCGGGGCGCTCGTCGGAGCCGCGGTGCAGGTCTGCCGCGACCGCGCCTGCACCATGGTGGAGTCGTCCTTCGACGCCGTCGGCGCCAGCGCGACCGTCACCACCGATCTCCCCACGGGCGCCCACTTCTGGCGGCTCCGGGGCATCACCGCCAGCGGGCACCTCGACGCCTGGAGCTCCACCTGGGAGTTCTGGATCTCCCCGCTCCGCCCGCCGCGAGAGAGCGTCTACGGCACCGTGCTCGACTTCGACGGCGACGGCGTGGCCGACCTCGCCATCGGCGCCCCGGGATCCACCCCCGGCGGCGGCCGGGTGTTCGTCTGGCGCGGGCCGCTTCCCTCCTCCGCGATGCCCCTCGCGCTCTCCGCGGCCAACGAGTCCACGGTCGGCTTCGGCCACGTGGTGGCCAGCGTCGGAGACGTCGACGGCGACGGGATCACCGACCTCGGCGTGTCGAGCTACGACCCCGCGGAGACCCAGGGGGTCGTGGAGATCTTCCACGGCAACGCGGCCTTCGCGCTGGTGCGAGGCGCGTACCTCAGCACCCCGGGAGAGCGCACCTTCGGCTTCTCCCTGGACGGCGCCGGGGACACCAACGGCGACGGCTACGCCGACGTGCTGGTGGGCCAGCCCGGGGCCGCCGACGACCGCGGCCGGGCCTTCGTCCACCTCGGGGGCGCCTCAGGCCTGGGGCGCACCGCCTCGCTCACGCTGCGCGGTCGCGACCTCGTCGGAGCGCGCTTCGGCTACGCCCTCGCGGGCGGGGCGGACTTCGACAACGACCGCTTCTCCGACATCGTGGTGGGCGGTCCGGGCGCTCCGGTGTCCAACGGCGGCGCCTACGCCTACGTCGGCAGCAGCAGCGGAATCAGCGTCGCGTCGATGAACATCCTCGGCGGCGACGGCGACCCTGTCGGCCGCTACGGCGCGGTGGTGGCGCACGTCGGCGACGTGAACGACGACGGCTTCTCGGACATCGCGGTGGCCTCCCCCGGCGACGGCACCCACGGCGGCCGGGTGCTGCTCTACGTCGGCTCCGGGGTGGGGCTCTCCCCCTCGCCGGTGATGCTGTCCGCCCCGTCGATCCCGACGGAGTTCTTCGGCGCCGCGGTGGCGGGCCTCGGCGACCTCGACGGCGACGGCATCGGCGACCTGGGCATCGGCGCGCCCTCGGCAGGCTTCGGGGGGAGGATGACCGTGGCCCACGGGGCTCGCATGCTGACCCCGTCGGTGCGCCGCACGCTGGTGAGCGGGCTCGTGCCGGGCGGAGGCTTCGGCTCGGTGATCGGGAGCTTCGACCTGGTGGGGGGATCCTTCGTGGTGGGCGCCCCGCTCGAGCCGGGAGCGCCGCTCTACGTGCCCAGCGGGGCGATGGTGCCGTCGTCGCCGACCTTCAACTTCACCCTCGCCGGGGGGACGCGCTTCGGCGCCAGCATCGCCGGCATCTGGTAGCGACGGCCTACTCGGCGGGGAGGAAGCGGGAGAGCCCCTGGTGCCGCGGGGTGAGCTTGCCGGCCGCGACCACCACCGCGCTCTGAAGCGCGGCGGGAAGCGCCCCGATGCCGTGCTCGTAGCGCGTCCCGAAGAAGGAGCGGATGAACGGCACCAGCGCCCGGCTGAAGTCGAAGCTCGCGTCGCGAGGCAGGGCGCACGGCAGGTTGTCCACCGACATGATGGCCACGCCCTCGCCGGTCACCCCGACGGTCGCCTTCCCCGTCGCCGGGTCGTACACGAACGCGGGCTCGTCGTTCTGCGTGGCCATGACGGTCCACTCGATGCCGCCGTCGATGTCGCAGGCCACGTCGCCGAGGGCCACCGGCAGCGTGCGGTCGCGGTACATCCGCCGAAGCGTGGAGTCGTCGAGCAGCCGGGGGAAGCGCGCGTCCCAGTAGAGCCCGTTCACCAGCGCGGCGCAGTACGGCAGGTACATCGACCCGACGTTGAGGTAGCGCTCCGGGTGCGCGAGGTAGCGGGCGAAGTCGAAGCGCCGCGTCCCCGCCGTCACGAAGATCTCCGAGTCCTTCACATGGAGCACCCGCAGCGTGCGGTCGCCCGGCGAGTCCGTCGGCAGCGCGATGGCCTCGCTCACCGTGCAGGGGATCGCCCCCACCAGCTCGAAGTACTCCAGCGCCCCGTGGGAGACGCGCCCCTCGCCGGTGACCGCCACCACGAAGGGAGCGAGCGCCGCGGGGCCCTCCTTGCGAAGCTCGGCGAGCAGCTCCCGGGTGTGCGCCACCATCTCCGCGAGGTCGTGGTACTCCACCGCGTGACGCAGGCCGGAGAGCGTCGACGGGTGGCCGAGGGCGGCCAGCCGGTGCCCGAGGGTCCAGAGCGTCTCGTGGGCGCCCGCGAGGCCCGCATAGCGGCCGAAGGCCACCTGGCGCACGCCCGCGTCGTCGACGATCACCTCGTAGTCGATGAGCGTGGCGCCCTGCTTCATGAAGTGCGCGAGCAGGGGCATGTTGTGCGACTGGCCCTTGATGGTGTGCGAGAAGCACATCACCGCCTGCCCCGGCTTGACCTGCGAGGCCTTGACCTCCTTCACCCCGATGATGAAGCGGCAGTCGGTGGCGTCGTCGACCAGCGTCGCGCCCGCGGCGGCGAACTCCGCGTCCTCGATGGCCCGCGTCGGCGAGCGCTCGACCCGCACCGCGATGCCCCCGGCCACCAGGCCCCGCACCTCCTGGGGCACCAGCGGAACCCGCCGCTCCCACTTGTTCTTCGTCTCTCGCAGGATCCCGATGGCGTCGCGCAGTTCACTCATGGCCTCCGGGCCACTGCCAGCGCCCGCGGCTCCGGTCAAGAGCCCTGCTTCGTCGCCTCGCGGGCCGCGACCGGGGGGTGCTCGTGCCCGTGCGCCTCGTCGTGCTCGTGGTCGTGCTCCCCCGCCGCCGCAGCGGGCTTCGCGCCCTGCGGCTTGAGGTTCACCGCCGTGCCCTCGGGGAGCGACCCGAGCGGCATCCCGAGGAGCTCCTCGGCCATCTCCCGCAGGTCGTGCCGGTGCTCGTGGGGCATCTCGTCTTCGGGCACCTCCACGTCGATGACCAGCGACACCTTGCCGGTCACCGCGTCCTGCCGGTAGCGGAGCGTCACCCGACGCCGGTCCTGCCTCCCCTCCTTCATGCCTTCACCACCACCGTGACCTCGTAGCCGCCGCGCACGTCGCCGCGCTCGTCGATGCTCTCCACCTCGCCGAGCTGCCTCGCCCGCTCCTCCAGCGCCCGCCGGTACACCCGGTTGAGCGCCTCCTGCAGCGCCGCGCGCACCGCGGGCTCCTCCCGGGTCAGCGCCGCGGCGTTCTCCGCCTCCAGCTTCGCCCTGGCCTGCGCCTGCTTCGCCTCGAGCGCCTTCTCCGCGCGCTCCTGGGCCACTGCTTTCGCGCGCGCCTCGTCCGCGGCGTCGCCCTCCTGCACCACCGCCGAACCCTTCGCGCTCACCCTCTCGTCCGCCGCGCGGCTCACCGTCACCGAGGTCGCCCCCGCGTCGAGCGTCGCGGTCACCCCCCCGAAGACCCGCGTCATGGTCCCGTCGGGCTGCGCCTCCCACCCCTGCTCCCGAAGCACCTCGCGCAGCGTCGCGCCCATCGCGTCGCCCTGGAGCACCGGCAGCATCCGCACGGCGATGACCACCCGGTCTTCGACGTGGACGGCGGCCTCCAGGTCGCGCGTGCGCACCGAGCGCCCCAGCGCCTCCCATTCCAGATCGAGCAGCATCCCGCAGGTCATGACGAGTGCCCATCGCGGTACCACGCGCCCGCCGGTCTCGCACCCCCCCGGATGGTGCTGCCGCCCCGTCTCACGGTAGACAGCGCGCACCATGGCCGACGATCCCACCCGCCCAGTCGCCCCGCGCTTCCGCTACTTCGACCTCATCGTCGGGGTCTTCGTCACGGCGCTGATCACCAGCAACCTCGTGTCGGCCAAGGTCGCGCAGTTCGGCCCCTTCAAGCTCGGCTGCGGGATCTTCGTCTTCCCGATCTCGTACATCTTCGGCGACGTCCTCACGGAGGTCTACGGCTACGCCCGCAGCCGCAGCGTCATCTGGATCGGCTTCGCCTGCGGGGTGCTCACCTCCGCGGTCTTCGTGGTGGCCGACCTGATGCCCCCGGCCCCCGACTGGCCCCACCAGGCGGCCTTCCACACCATCCTGGGGCAGCTCCCCCGGGTGGTGGCCGCGAGCCTCGTGGCCTACGTGGTGGGCGAGTTCTTCAACAGCTTCGTGCTGGCGCGCATGAAGGTGATGACCCGCGGGCGGCACCTGTGGATGCGCACCATCGGATCGACCGTGGTGGGCCAAGGGGTCGACAGCGCGGTCTTCTACCCGCTCGCCTTCTTCGGCCTCTGGAGCACCTCGACGATCGTCGATGTCGCCTGGCACAACTACCTGATCAAGGTCGCCGTGGAGACGCTGTTCACCCCGCTGACCTACGTCGTCGTGAACTACCTGAAGCGCGCCGAACACGAGGACGCGTTCGACACCGACACGGACTTCAATCCGCTCAAGCTGTCGTAGGGCTGATTCGGGGGGAGAGAGGGAGCGCGGACGGGATCACCGCCCGCGTCGGGGAGGGAACGGTCAGTGCGGAGCGCCGCCGGCGCCCTGCTGCTGGAGCTGGCGACGGAGCTGCTCCATCACCTCCGGCGGAATCTGCGGAGACCCGCCGCCGGGGCCGCCCATGGGCATGCCCATCGGGGCCGCCGCGGGGGCCGCAGGCGCCGAGGCATCCGCCGCCGTGCCGCCGTCCGTCGGGAGCGGCGCCTGGAAGGCGGTCACCGCGGGGTTGACCGAGTCGGCCATGGCGCGCGTCACGACGAACACCGTGTCGGTGCCCTCGCGCTGGGCGAAGGACTCGTTGTCGCCGCTGTTGTTGCCGAGGCGCACGGTGACGGTCTGCGCCGCCGCGTCGCCGCCGCCGGTGGTGAGCGTGACGCGCGGGCTGTCCGCGGCCACGCCGCTGGTCGCCCCCTCGGCGGCGAAGTCCGTCGCGCGAAGGTTGGCCACCGAGTCGACCAGCGAGCCCACGCGGGCGGTGTCGAGGCGCTCGACGGTGGTGCCCGGCGCGGCGGACCAGGTCTCGCCGTTGCGGGTGAAGCGGAAGGTGCCGTTGCGGTTGACCCACTCCACCGACTGCACGCTCTCGCGGCTGGCGTGGGTGATCTCCCGGTTGCGCCAGTCGCGGGCCTCGCGCTGCACCATCGAGGTGATCGACTGATCGACCTCGAAGGTCTCCGGCCGGCTGGGGACGCGCACCGCGGTGCCCGCCCCGACGGAGGCCCCGACGAAGAGGTCCACCACGACGCCCGACCCGGCCTTCAGCGTCACGCGGGTGGCGTGCGCGTCGTCGACCTCGAAGGCCGCGTGGCTCCCCGCGCTGCGGGCGCGGACCATGGTGACCTTCATGTTGGCGAAGCGGTCGACGAGGTCTTCCACGGCGCGCGCCTCGGTGGGCCCGCGCCCCGGCGCGGTCATCACCCAGGCCCCTGCCCGCTTCTCCAGCTCGATGGTGCGCTGACCCTCCGGCCCGGACGACCGGTGGATGGTCACGTGGTCGATGCGCGCCGCGTCGACCCGCGACCACGGGTTGCTCGCCGTCGCCGTGCTGGACGAGTCCGGCGACTGCGGGCGGTAGACGTACGCGGTCGCCGCGCCCAACACCACCAGCACTGCCAGACCGATCCCGATGCCCTTGGAGTTCATTGGCTCTTTCGTTCCTGCCGTAGTGATGACTAGAGGGTGATCTCGGCGCGCTTGCGGGCGCGCAGAGACATCAGCACCACGCCCAGCACGCCCACGAGCAGCGGGAGGCCGATGATGCTGCCCCACTTGAAGAGCTGCTTCCTGGTGTCGGTCACCGCCTGGAGGCTCGGCTCGGAGACGTCCTTCGCGCGCACCGCGAGGAGGTCCGGGTCCTGGCTCAGCCAGTCGAAGACGTTGAGCAGCATCTGCACGTTGGTGGGCATCCCGTTCTGCAGCGGCGCGATCGCGCGCAGCTGGTCGATGTGGAACACCTTGCCCGAGCCCACCACCAGCAGCCGCGCCGGGTGCTCGCGCGTGGCGTGCGCCGGGGGATGGTCCGTGTCGTTGCCCGCGAAGGCGCTGCGGAGCTGACCCTCGAGGGCGGCGGCGACCACGTACGAGCCGCGCGCGTTGCCGAAGATCTGCTGCCGGCGCTGGAGCAGCTCGAGCGCGTCGAGCTCGAAGTTCTCGCGCTGGAGCACCGAGCGGTCGCTGGTGCGGCCGACCTCGGTCAGCACCGTGCCGTGCTCGCGAGCGCGGGTGGTGTTGAGCGTGAGCGACGAGACGAACGGGAAGATCACGCCCGGGAGGCGGAAGACCGCCGGGTGCGCCGTGTCGATGCCGGCGCCGCCCACGTCACGCCGCGCCGCCAGGGCGGGGTAGGTGAACATCGGGATGCGCGCCCGGCCCTGCTCGATCTCCTGGATCGAGTCGCTGGCCTGGAAGTCGAGCACCACGTCGGGGTTGATGGTGACGCCGTAGCCGTCGAGCAGGCCGTTGAGGTTGTGCTCCGCGCGCGCCGCCGTCGGCCGCGTGTCCGAGCCCGTGATGTTGGTGCCGCCCGCGAACACCGCGACCGAGCCGCCGCGCATCAGGTACGAGTTGATGCGACGGAGCTCGCGCTCCTCGATGCGGCGCGACGGGCCCATGATGACCAGGCCCTTGATGTCGCTGGGGACCTCGTCCTCGCCGCCGTGCAGGTCGATGGTGCGCGTGGTGTACCCGAGGTGCGCCTCCTGGAGGATGCGCGAGAGGTACGGGAGCGCGGTCTCCGGCGAGCCCTCCTCGTGGCCCGTGAGGAAGCCGATCGCCCGCTCGGGGTCGATCATCTTCTTCACGATGGAGGTGATCTGGTACTCCATGCCCTCGACGCCGGGGTTCACGAAGGCGATCTGCTCGGTCGAGCGCAGGTACGAGAAGGTCACGCAGCGGAAGACCTCGGCGAGGTTCGCCTGGTCGGACGCGGTGTTCACGGTCTGGAGCACCCGCTTGGTGCAGCTCGCGGCCTCCGCCTGACGCTTGCGCTCGTCGTTGTCCGTGCGCACCCAGCGGACCTCGAGGCGGCCGCGGCTGGCGGCGACGTACTCGTCGAGCTGCTCGCGCAGCAGGCGCTCGTCGTCGTTGGCCGGGGCGGGCTGATCCGGGGTCCAGTAGATGGTGATGGTGAGGTTGTCGGTGAGGCGGCCGAGCGTGCGGCGCGTGCCCTGCGACAGCGAGTAGAGGCCCCGCTTGGTGAGGTCGAGGCGCGCGTGGAGCACCTTCACCGCGAGCACGTTGAGGAGCACCACCGCGACGATGGCGATGGCGACGAAGGCGCCGGTCTGGGCGCGGGCTTGACTACGACGTTCCATGGATCAGCTCCACCGCCGGCTCTCGAGGGAGCGCGCGGTCGCCAGCAAGCAGATGAAGATCACGCTGCAGAAGTAGATGATGTTGCGGGCGTCGATGACCCCGCGGGCGATGCTGGCGAAGTGGTAGTCGGGGCAGAGGTACTCGATCACCGACGCCGCGCCGCCGAAGAAGATCAGCGCCTTGTTCATGAGGAAGAACACCGCGCCGACGATGAAGCTCACGAAGAACGCCGTGATCTGGTCCTTGGTGAAGGAGCTGACCATGACGCCGAAGGAGATGTACGCCGCGCCGCCGAGGAGCAGGCCGAGGTAGCCGCCGGCCACCGGGCCCCAGTCGAGCTCGCCCATGCGCGAGATGATCACCGGGTAGCTGAAGGTGCCGACGATGCAGACCGCGAGCAGCCCGAGCGCGCCGAAGAACTTCCCGAGGATGACCTCCCAGTCGCGCACCGGCTGCGTGATGAGCATCTCCAGGGTGCCCGTGCGGGACTCCTCGGCGAAGGTGCGCATCGCGATGGCCGGGCAGATGAGGGGCAGCAGCCAGGAGATGCTGTTGAACATCGGCTGCAGCGTGGCCTTCCCCAGCGTCAGGAACGCGAAGGGGATGAAGAACAGGAAGCCCACCAGGAGCAGGAACATCCCGATCACGATGTAGCCGAGCGGCGAGGAGAAGTACGAGACGAACTCCCGCCGCGCGATCGCCAGGGTGTTGTTGAGCGGCGTCCCGATGGAGCCGCGAGCCAGGACGCTCGCGGCCTTGGTCGCCGTGGTCGTTTCCGTATCAGACATCGCTGGATGACTCCTTCGTCGCCGCGCTCGTATCCGAAGCCTTGGAGCCCGCGTTACGCCGCGGCGCCCCCTCACCGACCGTCAACTGACGGAAGACCTCCTCGAGCTGCACCGCCTCGCGACGCAGCTCCAGCAGGTCCCACTTGTTCTCCACGGCCATGCGGAAGAACTCCCGGCGCTGGTCGCCGGAGCCCTTCACGCTCACCTCGAGGGTCGTCGCCCGGTCGTCGCCCGGCAGCTCGCGCACGACGGCACCCGCCGCGACACGCTTGACCGCCTCGATCACCGGCCCCGACTTGCGCACCGACTCGTCCTTGCCGGCGTCGATGGCGAGCACGTACTTCACGCTGCCGCTCTTGGCCGCGAGCTCGTCCGGCGCGCCGTCCGCCACGATCTTGCCGCGGTTGACGATGAGCACCCGGGCGCAGGCCTCCTTGACCTCCGCGAGGTCGTGCGTGGAGAGCATGATCGTGCGCGTCTTGCCGATCTCCTTGATGTACGAGATGACCTCCGCGCTCTCGTTGGGGTCGAGGTCGGCGGTGGGCTCGTCGAGGATCAGGATCGGCGGGTCGTGGATGAGCGCCTGCGCCAGGCCCACGCGCTGCCGGTAGCCGTAGGAGAGCTCGTTGATGGTCTTGCCGAGCACGTCCTTGAGCCCGCAGATCTCGACCACCTCCCTGATCTTCGCGCGGCGCTGGTCCCTCGCGATCGCCCGCAGGTCGGCCGCGAACTCCAGGTACTCGACCACGCCCATCTCGGGGTAGAGCGACGCGCGCTGCGGGAGGTACCCGAGCACCGAGCGCACCGAGAGCGGGTCGTCGAACACGTCGAACCCGCCCACCTTCGCCGTCCCCTCGGAGGGCGAGATGAAGCAGGTCAGGATCTTCATCGTCGTGGACTTCCCCGCCCCGTTGGGCCCGAGGAACCCGACCACCTCTCCCCGGCGGATCTCGAAGCTGATGCGGTCGACGGCGCGCTGGGCGCCGTAGACCTTCGACAGCTCTCGGGTCTCGATCATCACGTCACTGGTCGCCATTCGATCTATGCCTTCGGTGAAGCCAACATTTCGCCGTCGCCCCGGCGGGCGCGCATCCTAGTCAGCGAGTCTTGCAAGTCAACGAGGGAGAAAACTCCCGGCGCGCGCGTCGAACCCCCTTGGATTCATGGATATTCCCGCGCCCTGCGACCCCCAAGCGGCGTTAGCCTCCCGGACATGTTCCGCTACGAACGCCCGGTGCGCTTCGCCGAGGTCGACGCCGCCCGCATCGTCTTCTTCGCCCGCTACCTCGACTTCTGCCACGACGCCCTCGAGGCCCTCTTCGCCGCGCTCCCCGGCGGCTACCCCCAGCTCACCATGGTGCGCGGCGTCGGCATCCCCTCGGTGCACATCGAGGCCGACTACAAGGCCCCGCTGCGCTACGGAGACACCGCCCTCATCGACGTCTCCGTCGAGCGCATCGGCGCCCGCTCGGTCACCTTCCGCCACGCCCTCTCCCGCGGGGCCGACGGCGTCCTCTGCGCCTCCATCCGTCAGGTCGTGGTGCTCTGCCGCCTCGACGAGCTCGCTCCCGTCGACATCCCCGACGACGTACGCGCGCTGCTCTCCCAGCACCTGTCTTTACCCTGACGGGTAAAGCCCCGGCCCCCCCCTCCGAGACCCGCGGATCTCTCGCCGCGAGGGCGCCCCGCGGGTACACTGCGCCGCAGACCCCGCGATGAACGTCTCCCGCCGCCACCTGCTCGCCCTCGGACTCGGCGCGATCACGGCGCGCTCCTCGCGTTCGCTCGCGCAGACCCCGGCGCCCCCCGGGTCTGGCGGGGTGATCCCGCCCAACCCCTTCGCCGAGGGCGCCGTCGAGCTCGTCGCCTCGCCCTCCGTCGTCGCGGCTCCCTCCCCCGGCGTGGCCCCCGCGGAGCTGCCGCCCAACCCCTACGACGACGGCGTCCGCCACTACGGCGAGCTCGTCGAGGAGGACATCGTGCGCGCGCTCACCGAGTCGCCGATCGCGTCGGCGCGCAACGTGGGCAACACCTCGATCAACCTCCGGTGCGACCTCGACGGCCCCATCGACGGGGCCTTCAAGCCCGCGGAGACCCGGCACGTCGACCACTGGCGCGCAGAGATCGGGGCCTTCCGCGTGGCGCAGCTCCTCGGCCTCGACCGCGTCCCCCCGGCGGTCTTCCGCCGCGTCTCTCGCGACGAGCTCGCGGGCGTCGACACGTCCCGGCTGCTCTTCCGCGGCGGATGGTCCCGCGGCGCGATGATCTACTGGGTCCCGGTGCTGCGCCGCGCGGGCATCTTCTCCGGCGAGGCCCTCACCCAGTGGACCAACCAGCTCGTGGTGGGCGTGGAGATCCCCCCCGACGACCGCCGCCGCGCCGGGGAGATCTCCACCCTCATCTCCTACGACTTCATCATCGGCAACTGGGACCGCTGGCACGGCACCAACACCCTCGTCGACGCGCACGGCGGCCTCGTCTACCGCGACAACAACGGCGGCTTCCTCGAGCCCCTCCCCCGCTGGAAGATGGAGATCATCTTCTCCTTCCTCCAGCGGGTGCAGCGCTTCTCCCGGCGCTTCGTCGACCAGGTGCGCGCCATGACCCTCGCCTCGCTGCGCCGCGCGATCGCCAACGACGCCGACGGCACC
This sequence comes from Myxococcaceae bacterium, assembly GCA_004297725.1. GTDB lineage: Bacteria > Myxococcota_A > Polyangia > Polyangiales > SCUS01. The sequence continues at coordinate 51,565 of SCUS01000133.1, forward strand.
GAAGCCCTGCTCAACGACGCCCAGCTCCGCGCGATGATGCGCCGGCGCGCGACCTTCCTCGAGTACGTCGACGCCCTCGTGGGCATCCACGGCGCCTCGGAGGTCTACTTCTTCGACTGAGCGCGCTCAGGCCACGAGCTGGCGGAGCTCGGCGCGGTGCTTCTCCGCGTAGACCGAGAGCACGTCGAGCGCGTCGCGCATCTCGCTCGCGTCCATGTGCTCGACAGGAAACTCCACCGAGAGCACCACGTCGCCGTCCTCGTCGAGGGAGAAGCGCGCGAGGAGCATCTCGCCGTTGAGTCGCAGCAGCTTCGCGTAGAGCTTCTCGGCCTTCTCCGGGTCTGCGGGCAGCCTCACGATGGGCAGCACCATCAGCCGGCAGAACGCCCCCTCGGCCTGGATCACGAGCGGAAACGACCCCCGCCGCGCGCGGAAGCTCGAACGCCAGGTGCGCTCGGATAGCGCGATCACCGGCCACCCCAGCGTCTTGAGGTGGGCCTCGATCTTCTTCGCGGCCACGGCGTCGGTCATCGCGTCACCCTTCGCATCAGCGCGGCGCAGCGTATCGCCGCGGAGCCCGCGCGCACAAGGAGCATCCCACCTCCCGCCGTGACGCCCCCCCTGTCGCCGACGCATCATCCGCGGCCAGGAGAGCCAAGATCACCCCCATGACGACCGAAGCACCCCCGACGCGCGCCCGAGTCCTGGTCATCGACGACGACCGCTCCATCCGCCGGTCGATGGAGAAGTTCCTCGGAGACCTCGGCTATGTCGTGACCACCGCCGCCGACGGGCAGGAGGGCCTCGACGCGCTCGACGCCGTCAGCCCCGACGTGGTGCTCCTCGACCTGGGGCTCCCGGTGCTCGACGGCCTGGAGTTCCTGGAGCGGGTGCGCGGCCGGGAGGGAATGCCCCCGGTGCTGGTGGTCACCGCCCGCGACGACATGCGCAGCACCGTCACCGCGATGCAGCGCGGCGCCTGGGACTACCTGGTCAAGCCCGTCGACATCGAGCGCCTCAAGATCGCCGTGCTCCGCGCGGTGGAGTCCCGCGACCTCTCCCGGCGCCTCGACGGCCTCGTCGAGACCCTCGCCGCGGACTTCCAGATCGACAACATCGTCGGCCGCTCGGCCGGGATGCGGGAGGTCTTCAAGACCATCGGCCGGGTGTCGACCTCGCGCGCCACGGTGCTCATCACCGGCGAGAGCGGCACCGGGAAGGAGCTCGTCGCCCGGGCGATCCATTTCTCCGGAGACAGCCGCGACCAGCCCTTCGTGGCCGTCAACTGCACCGCCTTCGCCCGCGAACTCCTGGAGAGCGAGCTCTTCGGCCACGTGAAGGGCGCCTTCACCGGCGCCACCAGCGAGAAGCTCGGGCGCTTCCAGATCGCCGGCGCGGGCACGCTCTTCCTCGACGAGATCGGCGAGCTGCCGCTCGACCTCCAGGTGAAGCTCCTGCGCGTCGTGCAGGAGCGAACCTTCGAGCGCGTGGGCGACGCCCGCCCGCTCCCGCTGCGCGCCCGGCTCATCACCGCCACGCACCGCGACCTCCCGCAGATGGTGCGCGACGGCCTGTTTCGCGAGGACCTCTACTACCGCCTCCGGGTGGTCGAGCTGCACCTGCCGCCGCTGAGGGAGCGCCGCGACGACATCCCCATCCTCATCGACCACCTGCTCTCCAAGGTCACCCGGGAGCTTCACAAGAAGATCCGGTACGTCTCCCGCGAGGCCCTCGACCTGCTGGTGCGCTACCCCTGGCCGGGCAACGTGCGCGAGCTGGAGAACGCGCTCACCCGCGCCGTGGTGGTCACCGACGGGGAGGTGCTCGACGCGCCCGCGCTGCCCATCCACCTGGACGAGGCGACGGACGAGGGCGCGGAAGAAGAGCAGGTCGGAGGGACGATCGATGCACCCGACAGCCCCGATGGCACCTCCAACGCTTCGGTGGACCTCGCGAGCTTCATGACCCTGAGGGAGATCGAGCACCGGCACATCGCCGCCGTGCTCGCCGCGACCGGCTGGAACAAGCGCCGTAGCTGCTCGGTGCTCGGCATCACGCGCCCCACCCTCGATCGCAAGATCAAGGAGTACGGCCTGGAGCGCCCCGCGCTCGGCCCCACGCGCCTCGGCGTGACCGGCGGCTGAGCCCACCCATGGTCCGCTGGCTCACCCCCGCCGCGATCTTCTCCGTAGCGATCATCGCGATCCTGCTGCGGCGCATCCGTCGCGACACCGGCGGCCGCGTGGACACCCGGTACTTCCAGCAGGTGGCCTGGACCTTCGGCGCGGGCGTGCTCTGCCTGACCCTGGCGCACCTGGGCGGCCTCCCGGTGGGCCACCCCCTGGTGGTGATCCCCAGCGCGCTCTCGACCTACGGCTCGGCCTATTTCCTCACGCTCTTCGCGTACAGCTTCCCCCGCGACCGGCCCGCGCCGCCGTCGCTGCGCGTCCCGCTGCTGGCGGTCACCGGGCTCTTCATCGCCTCGACCGTGCGCATGAGCCTCGTCAGCGGCCGCGAGCCCGCCTGGACCCTGCTTTACATGCTCCCGTATTTCACCCTCACGGTGATCTACGTGACCCGGAGCTGGCGCCTCGCCACGCCCCCCGGCGAGCGCCGCCCGAGCGCGCCCGTCACCGTGGTGCAGGCGGCCATCCTGACCCCGTGGGTGCTGAGCCTGCTGGCCTACGGCGCGCTCCACCTCGTCGGCAACGCCCGCCTCCCTTCATGGACCGACCTCGCGCAGTGCATGACCATGGCCGTCTTCGTGGTCGGCGGCGTCGGCGTGGCGATCCTCCGCTACCACCTGTTCGAGGTGCGGGTGCTGCTCGCCGAGGCGATGGTCGCCACCGCCGCGGCCGCCCTCTTCGCGACCTACCTGGGCTTCGTCGCCCCGGCGCTGCACCCGATCCTCGCCGCGGCCTCGACCTCCTCGCTCGCGACCGTCGTGGTGGCGGGGCTCCCGACCTTCCTCTTCCAGGGCACCCTCGACGCGCTCGAGCGCCTCATGGGCCGCACCGGCTCCATGATCGCGTCGGGTCCGTCGCCGCGCGGCGTGCTCGAGCGGGTGCTCTCGGTGACCTCCACCATGATCGACCCCGACGCCGTGCTCGCGATGGCCCTCGGGGCGCTGCACGAGGTGACCGACGGCGAGGTGCGCTTCCTGCGGCACGGGCGCACCCCGCCCGGGGACCGCGAGGACATGTCCGACGCGCTGGTCGAGCTGGTCGAGCAGCACCCGCGGCGCTTCTACTCGCTCGACCACGCGCCGGAGCTGTCGGAGGCGCTGCTCGCCTGGATGCAGCGCGAGGCCGTCCACCTGTTGGTGCCGGTGCGCCGCGACCGCGCCCTGCACGGCGTGCTGCTGGTGCGCGCCGACGGGCTCACCCGGGACGCCACGCTGCTCTGCACCACGCTGGCCGAGCACGTCGCGCTCAAGTTCGAGAACTTCTCGCTCTACACCCGCGCCGCCCTCGCCAAGAGCGAGCTCGCGGACTACCGGGTCTTCCTCGAGAACGTCGTCGACAGCCTCCCGGTGGGCGTCGCGGTGGTCGACCCCGACCTGCGCGTGAAGGCCTGGAACCGCGTGCTCGAGCGCACCACCGGCATCGGGGCGACCAGGGCCATCGGGAGCCACTACTTCGACGACCTGCACCCCGGGCTGAAGAACGCCGAGGCGACGGCCACCATCGAGGCCCTGCGTATCGACCCGACCCGCGTGGTGCACCACGCCGCGATGTCGGTCGCGACCCCCACGGGAGAGCGCTTCCAGGACGTCACCGTCGCGCCCTTCCGCGACCGGCTCGGACAGCCCACCGGCGTCGTGGTGATCACCCAGGACGTCACCGAGCAGGTGCGCCTCGGGCGCGAGCTCGAGGAGTCCCGGCGCCTCGCAGCCCTCGGCTCCTTCGCGGCGGCCATCGCGCACGACATCCGCACCCCGCTCACCTCCATCGCGATGAACGTCCAGATCCTGCGGGCGCGCTCCAACCTCTCGGAGAGCGACCGCGAGTACCTCGACATCGCGAGCGAGGAGATCACCCGGCTCAACGCCTCGGTGGCGGAGATCCTCGACTACGCCCGACCGATCCAGCTCCGTCGGCGCCCGGTGGCCCCGCGGGAGCTCCTGGACGACGTGGCCCGCACGCTGGCCCCGGTCCTGGCCGATCGGGGCATCGGGCTCGAGGTGCAGCTCGCCGGACCGGAGGGCTCTCCCCCTCCGCTCGCGGACGAGCGCGCCCTGCGGCAGCTGCTGATCAACCTCATCGACAACGCCGCCAACGCCTCCGCACGAGGCAGCACGGTCACGGTGCAGGCCGACCTCGACCCCTCGCGGCTCATCCTCCGCGTCGCCGACCACGGCCGCGGCATCGCGCCGGAGAACCTCGACCGGATCTTCGAGCCCTTCTTCACCACGCGCCCCGACGGCACCGGGCTCGGCCTCGCCATCGCCCAGAAGATCGTCCGCGGCCACGAGGGCGAGATCACCGTGCGCAGCGAGACCGACCGCGGGACGACCTTCGAGGTCACCCTCCCCGTCGCGGCGGCCTAGTCGCGCTCGAAGATCGTCGCGATCCCCTGGCCCACGCCGATGCAGAGCGACGCGGCGCCGAGCTTCAACCCCTGGCGTCGCATACGGTGCAGCAGCGTGGTGGCGATGCGCGCCCCGGACGAGCCGATGGGGTGACCGAGCGCGATGGCCCCGCCGTCGGGGTTCACCCTCGCGGGGTCGAGGCCCAGCGAGTCGATGCAGGCGAGCGCCTGCGCCGCGAAGGCCTCGTTGAGCTCGACGGTGTCGAGCGCGTCGGCGCCGATTCCCGCGCGAGCCAGCGCCCGGGTCATGGCGGGGATCGGTCCGAGCCCCATGAGGCCCGGCTCGACGCCCGCGACGGCGTTGGCGCGCACCCGACCGAGGGGCGTGAGCCCGTGCCTGCGCACGAACTCCTCGGAGGCCACCAGCACGGCGGAGGCGCCGTCGTTGATGGGCGACGAGTTGCCCGCGGTGACGCTCCCGCCCTTGCGAAACACCGGAGCGAGCTTCGCGAGCTGCTCGATGGAGGCGTCCGCCCGCACCGACTCGTCGGCGGAGACGATCACCGCGGGGCCCTTGCGCTGAGCGATCTCGACGGGGACGAGCTCGTCGGCGAAGGCCCCTTCGGCGGCGGCGCGGGCGGCGCGCTGGTGGCTGCCGAGGGCGAAGCGGTCTTGCGCCTCGCGGGAGATGGAGCGAAGCGCGGCGACGTTCTCGGCGGTGTCGCCCATGGACTCGAGCGGGAAGCGCTCGGCCATCTTCGGGTTGGTGAAGCGCCAGCCGAGCGAGGTGTCGAACATCGCGGGCACGGTGCGGTCGAAGGCCTCGGCGGCCTTGGCCATCACGAAGGGCGCGCGGGTCATGCTCTCGACGCCGCCCGCGATCATCACCGAGCGCTCCCCCATGGCGATGGCGCGGTACGCGTACTGGATCGCCTCGAGCCCGGAGCCGCAGAGCCGGTTGACCGTGACGCCGGTGACCTCATAGGGCAGCCCCGCGAGCAGCAGCGCCATGCGAGCGACGTTGCGGTTGTCTTCGCCAGCCTGGTTGGTGGCGCCGAAGACCACCTCGTCGACGGCCTCGCGCGCGGCAGGAACGCGATCGAGCAGGGCCGTGATGGTGCGGGCGGCGAGGTCGTCGGGGCGCACGGAGGAGAGGCCGCCGCGGTAGCGCCCGATGGGCGTACGGACGGCGTCGACGATGTAGACCCGGGGGGCGTTCGGAGCGCTCATGAGGCGCGGGAACCTATCACCGCGCGACTCAGGCGAGGAGGTACCGGAGCACCACCATCAACGCGGCGGTGAGCAGGAGGTTGAGCGCGAGCACGAGGGCGATGACGAAGGGGGTGACCTTCAGCTCGCGGGAGTGCCACGGCGCCGCGGCCGTCGAATCGGCGTCGCGGACGCGCGGGTCGGGGCGGGCGAAGGGCGAGACGGGCGGGCGATCGAACTGCGCCGGGCGGTCGTTGCGAAGCGGCGTCGGCGAGCTGCGCTGCATGGCGCTGGGAAAGCCTGCGGGCTGCGTCGGCGAGCGCACCGGCGCGGGGAAGCGAGAGCGCGACGGCGCCGAGGGCATCGTCGCCGGGCGGGTCGACGGCGGCGCGGGGGTCGACGGGAGCGGGGCCGCGGCCGGAGCCGGAGCCGGAGCCGGGAGCGGGTGGTCGGCGAAGTCGCCCTCGAACTGCGCCGCGCGCTCGGCGAGCACGCGAGGAATCAGCGCGGCGATCGCGGGGCTGGTGAAGTCTTCGGAGAGGAGTTCGAGCACCTCGGGGTCGTCGATGTCGACCATCGCCGAGCTGATCTCCACCTCGGGTGTCTCCAGGGGACCGGAGGCCTGGGAGCTCCCCTCGGCGGCGCCCTGCTCCTGCACGACCGGCGAGGGGCGCGAGGCGCGGTCGGCGGTGTCGAGGTTGAGCCAGGAGTTCGCCTCCTCGTCGGCGCGGCGGTAGGCGCCGGAGGCGTCCACGACGCCGCGCGCCGGGAGGGCTGCGAGGCTCGGGGCGGCGCCGATGCGCGGCACGCCGCCGTTCGACCCGAGCAGCGGTGAGATCGGCCGGGACGACGGCTTCGCGGCCATCGGGGGAGGCCGCGTGGAGACCCGCGCCGTGTTCGTCATCGAGGCCGGGTGCATCGTGACCGGACGCCCGACCCCGCTGGAGATGGGGGGGATGGTGGCGGAGCGGAGGACGCCCTCCCGCAGCGTGCGCCTCGAGGTGAGCAGCGTGCCGGGCACCTGCTCGAGCGCCTCGGCCAGCTCCATGGAGAAGGCGCTCGCGCTCACGGGTCGGCGCGACGGATCGACGGACCACGCCCGGTGGAAGAGCTCGTCGAGGGGCTCGAGGCCCTCCTGCGGCGCCAGCGCGATGAAGGGAAGCTGGCGTCGCTGCACGGCGTTGAGCACCGCGGCGGCGCCGTTGCCGGGGAAGGCGGGGCGGCCGGTGAGGGCCTCGAAGGCCAGCGTCGCGAGCGAGAAGATGTCCGCCGAGGGCGTGAGCTCGAAGGAGCCGTCGAGCTCCTCGGGCGAGAGATAGTTCGGCTTGGAGGCGGGGTGCTGCGGTCGATCGGCGTGGCCGACCGCGAGGAGCTTCACCGGCTGCGGCTCCGGAGGGATGAGCACCGTCTCGGGCATCAGCACGCGGTGAAGCACCGGGGGGTGGCGGGCGTGGAGGTAGTCGAGCGCCGCGGCGACCTCGTCGATGACGCGGCGGATCTCCGGCACCGGGATCACCTCACCGCTGGCGATTCGGCTGCGGAGCGTTCGCCCGTCGGTCCACTCGGTGATCATCACCGGGAGCTGGTTGGCGGTGTAGCCGAGCGCGTGCACCTCGACGAGGTTGGGGTGCTTCAGCCCCCGGCCGAGCACCGCGGTGCGCTCGAACCACTCCCGGAGTTCTTCGACGTGCAGCGGGTGCAGCACCAGCGCCCTGGACTTCTGCCCGCGCCCCTCCGCAGGAAATGCCTCGTAGACCAGCCCGATGCGATCGGCGTGGCTCAGCGCCCCGAGGATGAACCCGCCCGGGAGCTGCGAACCTGGTGATGCCATCCGGCTCATGCGCGCAGGGACGCTACTTCAAGCGCCCGCCGGACGCACGATCACGGCAAGAGCGGCAGCTACTCCTCGCCGGCGGTCGCGCAGCAGCGGAAGCCGATGGAGTAGTCATGGTAGGCGGTGTTGTGGCCGGGGGTTCGGTACCAGCAGCCCTCGCCGTTGATGGTGGTGTCCATGTAATAGCCGCCGCGGAAGGTGCCCTCGGAGTCCGCGGTCCACTCATGGAGGTTGCCCACCATGTCGAAGACGCCGTGCTCGTTGCTGCAGCCAGCGTGCGCGCCGGTGAGGGAGACGGTGCCGGGGAGCTGGTTGATCTGCGGGTCGTTCATCAGCGCCATGCCCCAGAGGTAGGGCGTGGTGGAGCGGAAGAGCCGCACGACGGGGTGCCAGCGGTGGTTCTCGTTGCAGCGCCCGTCCTGACGCTGGTTGCTGTACCCGTGGGTGCGCCCGTTGGGCCCCCGGCACGAGCGGAACCACTCGCGCTCCGAACACAGCCGCTTGCCCGACCGGGCGCACGCCCTCGCGGCCTGCACCTGGGAGATGTACCCCTGCGGGACCACCCCACGACGGGTGACCGCCCGGACATCAGCCCGCCCGGGGTTCATGTAGGGCGAGTGCGGAACCTCGCGGCCGTCGGGCCGGATCTCCATCAGCGAGGCCTCGTAGCGGTCGACGCAGAACCCGCTGCCAGGCACGAAGGCCATGCCATCCGGGCAGGGGGCGTTGGAGCTCGCCACGGAGGCTCCGAATACCAGCGCACCGAGGAGCGCGAACGAGGAGAGGGTCAACACGCTCTTGGGCAGGCCAGACGATCGCTGCATCAGTTCCTCCGCGGGGTTTCGCGGCGCGACGGGATCTAAGCCGTCGACACCTTTGAATCGCGTTCGAAATCCGTGTGCGAGACCGTCTTTGGCCTCACGAACCGGCCGCATTCCTAAGGGTGGGAACACGAACGGCCAAGTTCAAGAGAGAGCGCTCTTGTAAACGCGCCCGGCATCTTGAACAAGCCCCCCGGGTCAACTTTGCGGTGGCGATGTCGGTCGATGGGTGTCTCACCGGAGGCCCGGGGAGCCTCTCCTCGCATCGCGTCTTGACCCCTGCGCGCGCGGTGAGAGTCTCCGCCGCCGCGAAGGTGAGGAGAGAACCTGATGACTGAAGCACGATCGCTCGACGCCCGACTGCATCACCCGCTGCCCGAGCTCCCTGAGCCCGCGGTGACGCTCTCGGAGATCTCATCGCTGCGCGCCGCCGGCGTCGCCGCGGGCATCAAGGCCAGCGGGCGCCCCGACGTGGCGCTGCTCGTCGCCGACGCGCCGGTCGCGTGCGCGGGCATCTTCACGCAGAACCTCTTCCCCGCGGCGCCCGTCGTCGTGAGCCGCGAGCACCTGCGCGCCAACGGAGGAATGATCCGCGCGGTGGTCGTCAACAGCGGCAACGCCAACGCGTGCACCGGCGAGCGGGGCCTCGCGGACGCGAGGGAGATGTGCGACCGCGTGGCCGCCGCGCTGGGCTGCCGCCCGGACGAGGTGCTCGTGTGCAGCACCGGGGTCATCGGCCACGCGCTCCCGATGGAGCGGGTGCGCGCCGGCATCGACCTGTGCGTGGCCGCGCTGTCTTCCGAGCGCGAGGCGGGCCGGCGCTTTCTCGGCGCCATCATGACCACCGACGCCTTTCCCAAGGAGCACGGGCTCGCGCTGCCGGACGCGCGCATCGCCGGGGTGTGCAAGGGCGCGGGGATGATCCACCCCGACATGGCCACGATGCTGGCCTTCGTCGCGACCGACGCCCGCGCCACCCCCGAGGAGCTTCGGGCGGCCATCGGCGACGTCGCCGCGCGCAGCTTCAACGCCGTGCACGTCGACACGCACCCGAGCACCAACGACACCTTCCTGCTGCTTGCGACCGGGCGCGCCGAGGCGGGCTTCGGGCGCCTCCAGCGCGAGGTCACCGACGTCGCGGGCCACCTCGCGTGGCTCATCGCGCGCGACGGCGAGGGGGCCACCAAGGTCACGACGATCCAGGTCACCGGGGCGCGCGACCACGCCGCCGCGAGGGAGGTCGCCGACACCGTCGCGCACAGCGCCCTCGTGCGCACCGCCCTCTTCGGCAACGACCCCAACTGGGGGCGCTTCGTCTCCCAGGTGGGCAACGCGAAGTCCGTGCGCAGCGTGGCGGGGCTGCGCTGCACGCTCCAGGGCGTCACGGTCTTCGAGCACGACGCCCCGACGGACTTCGACCGCGCCGCCCTCTCCGCCGCGATGCGCGCGGAGAACCTGGTGCTGGAGATCGCCCTCACCGAGGGCGACGGCGCGGCGATGCTGATGACCAGCGACCTCGGCTACCGCTACGTCGAGGTCAACGCCGAGTACACGACCTGAGCGGCGCTCACCACTTGTAGAAGCCCTCGCCGGTCTTCTTCCCCAGCTTGCCCGCGCGCACCATCTGCCTCAGCAGCGGGGGCGCGCGAAACTGCTCCCCCAGCTCGCGGTGAAGGTGGTCGAGGATCGCCAGCCGCACGTCGAGCCCGACCAGGTCGGTCAGCCGTAGCGGACCCATCGGGTGGCGGTAGCCCAGCTCCATGGCGCGGTCGATGTCCTCGGCGCTGGCCACCCCCTGCTCCAGCATCCGGATGGCCTCGGCGCCGAGCGCCACGCCCAGCCGGCTGGTCGCGAAGCCCGGCATGTCGCGCACCACGATGGGCGTCTTCGAGAGCCTCGCCGCGAAGGCCAGGGCTCGGTCGATGCTCGCCTCCGCCGTGCGCACGCCGCGCACGATCTCGAGCAGCTCCATCACCGGAACCGGGTTGAAGAAGTGCAGCCCCACGAGCCTCGACGGGTCGCGCAGCGACGCCCCCAGCTCGGTGATGGAGAGCGACGAGGTGTTGGACCCGAGGAGCGCCGACGAGGGAGCGAGCGCGTCGACCCGCTGCAGCAGCTCGCGCTTGAGCTCGATGCGCTCGGGCACCGCCTCGATCACCACGTCGGCCCCCTCGACCGCCGCGCCCAGGTCGCCGCCCCAGCCGATGCGGCCGAGCGCCTCGTCGCGCTGCGCCGCCGTGAGCCTCGCCTTCGCCACCATGCGGTCGAGCGAGTCGCGGACGCCCTTGATCCCCTTCTCCCGCGCCCCCTCCGAGGGATCGCTCACGTGGACGGTAAACCCCGCGGACGCGCACACCTGCGCGATGCCGTGACCCATGGTGCCCGCGCCGAGCACCGCAACCTTCGTCGTCTCGCTCATCGCGGGCGTTGATATCACATCGCCCTGGAGGCCCGCCGCCCCCGCCGCGCCGCCTCCCGGGCCGCCGCCCCGCCGAACGCGACCACCCCGCGCGCCGCCTCCGCAGAGCCCGCCCGATCGCCGGCCCGGAGCCGCCACGCCGAGAGCGCGAGGCCCGCGTTGGCCTCGATGACGTCGAGCTCCCCGGTCGCCCTGCGGCGGTCGTCCGAGGGGATCGTCGCGAGCTCGGCCATCAGCGCGCCGAGCTCCACGCTCGGGCGGTCGGATCCCCAGCGCGCGGGCAGCGCGAGCCAGGTGACCGCGAGGGTCCACCGCAGCCGCAGGCGCTCGACGAGGTCGACCGCCGCGGAGGCGTCGATCGCCCTGAGCGCCGCGAGGCGAGGGACCAGCCCGAGCACGCCGTCGCCTGCGCGGGCCGCGGCCATCGCCCCGGCGCACCAGCCCAGCGCCGACGCGAGGGTAGAGCCGGGCGCGCCCGCAGGTGCCGTGGAGAGCGCCGTCGCCGCCTCGATCCACCGCCGCGACCGCATCGCCGCCACGCCGCGAGCGACCGCGCTCCAGCCTCCCTGCTCCGGCAACCGCCCGGTGGGCACGGGCACCATCACCCCGAGCCGGGCGCGCTCCTCGTGCGCTTCTGGCTCGTCTGCCGAGAGCGCCTGCTCGAGCGCCGCCGCCCGCAGCGCGCCTCCCTCCACCCTCGCCGCCGCGATCGGCAGCCACGGCGCCAGCTTCGCGCCCGCCGCAGCCTCAAGCGCCTCCCCCGCGACCGTCACCCTGGCCTGTTCCTCCCGCTCGACCCAGCGCGCCGCGAGCTCGTCCAGCCACGCCGTCGGATCGTGCGCGGCGCCGGAGACCAGGGCGTCGGGATCGATCCTCGCGAGCCCGGCGTCGATCATCGCCACCACGGCCTCGAGCGGCAGTCGGGCGCGCGTGCGACCGGCCTCCGGCGCTCCCCCGGCGCGGTCGCCGTTCACCCAGCGGGTGAGCGTCGCGCAGTCCTCGGGACCGGCGTGCGAGAGCGGCCCCGAAAGCCAGCGCTGCGCCTGCGAGAGCGAGCCTCCCGCGTCGCGGATCGCCCTCACCCGGGCCACCGCGGCCTGGTGCTCCGGGCCGTACCACGCGAGCGTCGCCGCGCTCTTCTCGGGCGCCGGGACCAGGCCGAGCTCGACGTAGTGGTGCACCTGGTCGCGCGTCACGCCGAGCGCGCGCTCCAGCTCGCCGATTCTCAGGTGCCGACGGCCGGGCCTCCCGGTCGCCATCGGTCAGGTCGCTCGCAGCACACGCACGGCGCCGGGCAGCACCGACATCCGGGCAGGCAGCGTCCCCGGGGCCTCGCCGTCGATGTCGAGCGGAACGTCCCCGCGCGTGCTCTCGACCTCGATCACCCTCCCCCGGGCGGAGATCACCCTGGGCTCGCCGAGGTGCGTGCCCTTGTAGATCTTCGGGAAGTTCTGGATGACGTCCCCGAGGCCCATGTCCCCGAGGCCCACCACCTCGAAGAGTCCGTCCGACTGGTCGGCGTCCGGCGCCATGATCATCCCGCCGCCGAACGCGCGGCCGTTGCAGACCGCGAAGAGCATCGCCTTGTCCTCGTAGATCAGCTCGCCGTCGACGCGCACCCGCATCGGGCAGTGGCGCCACCCGGCGATCGCGCGGCCGGTCGCGAGCATGTAGCTGGCCTTGCCCGAGAGCCATCGTGGACCGGCGCCCACCAGCTCGTCGACGCGCCCGGAGATGCCGCAGCTCGCGATGTTGGTGAAGATCATCTTCGAGCGCTCGCCCTCGCGATCGAGGTACTCCAGCAACCCGAGGTCGAAGGGCCGGGGCGTCGCGGCGGCGAGCCAGCGGGCGAGCTCCCTCGCCCCGTCGGGGATGTGCAGCGCGCGGGCCCCCAGGTCGCTCCCGGTGCCCGCCGGGATCACCGCGAAGGCCGTCTTCGCGCTCGGCATGACCGAGCCGTCGTCGCGCAGCAGCGCGTTCATGGCGTCGTGGAAGGTGCCGTCGCCCCCCATCACCGCGACCCGCGGGGCGCCCTGCTCCACCAGCGAGCGCACGGTCTCCTCGAGCTGCCGCTTCCCCCCGGTGCGGTGCACCGTCACCTCGAAGCCCTCGGCCCCGAGAGCGCGCGAGTACTCGCCCAGCACCCGCCCCGCGCGGCCTCCGCCGGCCGCGGGGTTCACCACCAGTTCCAACGATCGTCCCGTCGCCACGCCGCGCGTCTCCTCTCAGCCCGCGTCGTCCGCCACGCCCAGCGACCGCGCGATCCAGTCGGCCAGATCGTCGGCGCGAACCCCGGCCTTGCGCAACTGAGAACGGCTCGACGTGCAGCTCGTCACCACCGCCACCTCGGGCCCCAGCTCTCGCACCTCGGCGGCGAGGTCGGCCGCGATGGCCCGCGACGTCGCGGGTCGGGTGATGGGCAGCAGCCCCCCGGCGCCGCTGCAGCTCGACTGGTCGCGCGACGAGGGAAGCTCCAGGGCGGGGCGCCCGAGGATGCGCTGCATCACCGCGCGGGGAGCGTCGTAGACGCCGAGTCCCCGGCCCAGCCGGCAGCTGTCGTGCACCGCGACGGAGCCGCCGACCTCCATCGGCCGGAGCCGGTCGAGCTTGCGCGCCGCGGTCTCCGCCAGGTGCTCGACGCGGACCCAGCGCTCCGGAGCGAGGCCCAGCTGGGGGTAGAGCGTCCGCAGCGTCCAGGCGCAGCCCGCGTCCGAGACGACCAGCTCGGTGGCGTCGGGGCCGACCGCGGCCACGAAGCGCTCGGCCTGGCGGAAGAAGCCCTCGCGATCGCCCGCGTCCCAGAGCGGCGCGCCGCAGCACTCGCCGCCCACCGCATGGCAACCGCCGGTGAGGGCCTCCACCGAACGGAGCGTCCGCCGGGCGCCCGAGGGGTCTTCCCGCACCGCGCGGCACCCAGGGATCACCGCCACGGCGGAGCCCGATCCCGTGAGACCGGCATCGCCCGCGGCGGCCTGGAGCTGCGCCCGATGGTGCTCCCAGCCCGCGACCAGACGGCTCACCGGCTCCGGGGCGATGCGGTTGGCGAGCGCGTCGGCGCGGCCGTCCCAGAGCGTCTCGGCCACGGGGTTGTCGAGGAGACAGAGGGTCCGGCACCTGCCGCAGCCGGTGCAGGCCCAGGCCATCGCGGCGCGAGAGGCCTCCTCTGCGGGTTCGATGTCGCGAAGGAGCTCGTCCATCGCCCGCATCTTTCCCCACGGGGTCACGGTCTCCCTGCCCTCGACGGTCGAGACCGGGCAGGCCGGGCGACAGAGCTTCGGACAGTAGGTGCACCGGTTGGTGGCCTCGGCGCGCCCCTCCAGCAACGGGAGCCGTCTATTCATGGAATGCGTGGGTACCATAGACGGCGGCGCCCGTTGCGCTTCCGCGTCGGTGCTTCCCCGGTCAAGCAACGTGACCTTCCGTCGCGGTGTGGGGTAAGCTGGCTCTCCATCTCACCGTTCGGGGTATTCGCAGGGTGTCGGCCGCGACCACAGTAGAACAATCACGCATCGGATCGACCGTAGCGGGGCGCTACAAGCTCGTCCGCGTGCTTGGCCGTGGCGGCATGGGCATGGTCTACGAGGCCGAGCTCGTGGGCTCGCACCGGCACGTCGCCATCAAGGTGATGCACCCCGAGAGTCAGGCCGACGGGGACAACGTCCGGCGCTTCGTCAACGAGGCCCTCGCGGCCGCGAGGGTGCGTCACCCCAACGTGGTCGAGGTGCTCGACGCGGGCGAAGACCCGGTCGACGGATCGCTGTTCATCGTCCTCGAGCTGCTCACCGGCATCGACCTCGCGACGTACCTGCTGCGCTACGACAAGCTCCTGCCGGGTGAGACCCTCACCGTGGTGTGTCAGGTGCTCCAGGCCCTGATCGTGGCCCACCGGGAGAACATCGTGCACCGGGACATCAAGCCCGAGAACGTGTTCCTGGCGAGGCGGGCGAGCGGCGAGACGCACGTGAAGATCGTGGACTTCGGCATCTCGAAGATCCTCGACCCGGAGAAGGAGATCTCGCTCTCCATCACCCGCGCCAACACCACCGTCGGCACGCCGCACTACATGTCCCCGGAGCAGGCCCGCGGCGAGCAGATCGACCCGCGCGCCGACATCTGGGCGCTCGGCGTCGTGATGTACGAGTGCCTCACCGGCGAGCTCCCCTTCGACGGGGAGAACTACAACCAGCAGATCCTCGCGGTGGTCACCGAGGAGCACAAGCGGGCGACGGAGCTGGGCATCGAGTCCGGGCTCTCCGCCCTCATCGACCGCTGCCTCGAGAAGGACCGCAGCTCCCGCTTCTCCAGCGCCGCCGACATGCTCCAGGAGATCGGCGCGTACCTCGAGCAGCACCCCGAGATCGCGGTGCGCCAGTCGCTGCTGCGCATCCCCGGGCCGGAGGAGTTTCCCACCGCGCGGCCCGACGATCCGACCACGCAGCAGGAGATCGCCCCGGGCATCGAGCGCGAGCGGGACACGGTCGAAGACCTCACCGACGACGCGCAGCCCGCGGCGGCCGAGGAGTTCGCCGGCCCGCTGTCCATCCGCCCGGTGTTTCCGGGCATGGTGCGCATCGACGAGGAGCACGCCGCCGACAGCGCGCCCACCAAGGTGCACGCCGTCAAGGTGAGCGCGGTCGTCGAGGGGGGCGCCGCGCCGGTGCCGCTCTCTCAGCGCCCGGGCTACCAGCGCTTCGACTCGATTCGCCCGGCGATCTTCCGCGCCCCCTCGCTGCCGCCGCTGCCGCCGCCGCCTCGCCTCCCGGTGATCGAGGCCACCCCGAGCGGCACGCTCCTCCCGCCGACCCCAGTCACCGCGGCGGTCGAGCTCACGCCGCAAGGCGCCGTGCTCCCCATCGAGGACGTCGCCGCGCGCCCCTCCCTCGCTCCGTATCCCCGCTCTCGCCGCTGGCTGTTTCTGTCCGCGGCCTTCCTCTCGGGCCTGCTCGTGGCCCTGAGCGTGGTGACGCTCAGCCGGCTGAGGGAGCGCCCCCGGCCGGTCGCGCCGCTCAACATCCGGCTGCGGCTGCTCGGGATGCGCGACGACGCGAGGCCCGTCATCGGCGGCGTGCGCTACTTCTCCAACGAGGCCTACGTCCCTCGCGCCTCTCGGCCGCTGCGCATCCGCGTCGAGGCCGACGGCTTCGAGTCCATCGAGGTCAACGTCGTCCCCGACCGAGACCGCGACCTCGTCCTCCCTCCGATGCAGACGGTCCCCGCGGCGCCCCCTCCCCCGGTCGCGCCCCCCGTCGCCGCAGCCGTGCCGAGGCCCGCTCCCTCGGCGCCCGCTCCCGCGGTCGAAGCCCCGCCGCGCCCCCGCCTCGTCGCTTCCCCCGCGGCCCCGGCGCTGCCGACCAGCGTCGGGCCGGGCCTCGCCCAGGCGGCTGCGGTCCCCGAGCTCGCCGTGGGCTCGACGCCCCGCTGTCGCGTGCTGGTCGATGGGCACCCCGTGGGACAGACCCCGCTCTACCACCTCCGTCTCGCCGCGGGCACCCACCAGATCACCTGCGAGCGCCCCAACGAGACCGTCAGTCGCTCCGTCGAGATCACGCCCGGCGCCCCCAACGCCCGGGTCTTCTTCGACGAGCACTGACCCGCCGCGGAGGGAGCCCTCGCGGCTGGCAATCCACGGCGGGCTCGGGCACCCTCCGGCCGCCCGCGTCGACCCCACCGACGCGCCGCCAGGAGGAGACCCGATGTCCCATCACAACGCTTGCTCCGAATCCGCCTACGAGTCCGTTGCGTTCACCGTCGAGGCCCTCGCCGCTCGCTCGGACGACGCCGAGCTCACGCACCTCGCCGACCGGGTGCGAGGCGTGCTCACCGACTGGGAGAACCTCGAAGCGTCCCGCCGCGTGCTGCGCCGCGCCGCGCTCCAGTCGAGCGCCCACGTGCACGTCGCCGATGCGACCCTCGACTCCGCCCTCGCCGCCTTCGCGCGCGACCTCGTCGCCGTCACCGGCAAGGACAGCAACCTCTACCAGCGCTTCTTCCCGGAGTCTCACGAGGAGATCATCGCCATGGGCCTGGAGTCCGAGCTCCCGGTGGTCACCCTGGTGCTCGCGCAGCTCGGCGCGAACCCTGACATCCCCGCGCAGCTCACGGCGCACGCCGACACCCTCCGGGCCGGGCTGCGGCTGGGCAACGCGGCGCTCGCCAACCGCGCCGACGCGCTGGCCGACCTCGGGCGCCACGCGGCGCGCGAGGAGTCCTGGGGAGAGACCTCCCTCGCGAGCCTGGTGAGCGTGCGCCGCGCGCTCGAGAAGCTGGCCGCGACCAGGGCGCTCCCGCTCTCGTGGGTCTCGGCGTTCTTCCGCTGACGACGAAGGCGCGCTAGGAGCGATCGATGGCGCAGCGAGCGATCACCCTGCGGAGCGCGAGGATGCTCTCCCCGAAGGTCCGCGAGCTGACCTTCGACCCGGGCTCCCCCTTCCCCTTCGTGGCGGGTCAGTGGGTCTCGCTGAAGTTCCCGCTGACGTCGTCCGAGGTGGTCATCGCCCGCTCCTACTCCATCGCCTCGGCGCCCCGTGGCGACCACACCTTCGACCTCGCGGTGACGCTGGTGCCGCAGGGCCCCGCGAGCACCCTGCTCCACGCGATGTCCATCGGGGACGAGGTGCAGTCCGCCGAGCCGATGGGCTTCTTCACCCTCCCCCCGAAGCTCGAGCGACCGCTGCTGATGATCGGCACGGGCACCGGCGTCGCGCCGCTGAGGGCGATGATCCAGTCGCTGGAGACCGTCGCCGACGCGCCCCCGGTGACGCTGCTCTTCGGCGTCCGCCATCGCGAAGACCTCCTCTACGCCGACGAGTTCGAGGCCCTCGCCGCGCGCGATCCCCGCTTCCGCTTCGAGCCCACGCTCTCCCGCCCGGACCCCTCCTGGACCGGTCGGACCGGCTACGTGCAGTCCCACCTCCCGGAGCTGCTCGCCGCATCCCCGGAGGCCAGCGCGTACATCTGCGGGCTCAACGCGATGGTGCGCGACGCCCGCAAGGTGCTGCGCGAGACGCTCACCGTCCCTCGCGACCGGGTGCACTCCGAGCGCTTCGACTGAGCGGGCCGTGCGTCTCCCCGTCCCGACCGCCCTGCTGCTCTCCCTGCTGCCCGCGTGCCCGCGTCGGACCGAGGCCCCGAGGCCGCCGACCGACGCAGGTGTCTCGTCGCGCCCCATCGCCCTCGACCCGCCTCGCGACGCCGCCGTGGACGCCCCTTCGGACGTGCCGATCGACCGCCCGGCGATCGTCATCCGAGGCCCCTGGCAGCGCCTCCCCCTCGCCCGCTGGACCGACCCCGCGAGGCTCGGTCGCTGGGACGACGCGCCGGACTTCGACGGCGACAACGTGCCCGACGAGGTCTTCGCCATGGACGCCCGGCTGGTGACCTGCGAGCCCGCCCTCCGTGACGTGCCCTGCCCCGCCATCGGCGTCGACGACGGCGGCGGCGACGCGGACGACGGCCCCGCTCGCGTGGCCCTCATCGCCCGCTTCAGCGCCGACGTCGACACCGCCCCGACCACCGGGCGCCTCTTCGGCCTGCAGCGGGTGTGGCGCTCCCGAAGCGCGCCGACCTCCCGCATCGACGCCGTGCGCTTCGGCGACTTCGGCCGGGGCGTGAGCGTCCGCACCACCCTGCTCGTCGACCACGGGGCGGGCCTGCGCGACACCGTCGACCGCGTCGACCTCTACCTCGGCGCCGGCCTCGACCGCCCCGCCGGAACCCTCGTCCACCACTGCCTTCGCACCCTCGACGGCACCTTCCAGCGCGCGGGGGCCATCGCCTCCCCGCTGCCCGCCGAGACCCCGACCCTCTGGCGCTTCGCCTCCGCGCACCCCTTCTCCGGCTGCGAGACCGACGCCGTCGCGCTCGACGCCTCGCTCGGCCAGACGCTCGCCCGCGGGGTGCAGGTGCTCGAGCTGCGGGCCTCCCCCATCGAGACCCACCGCGACGTTCGCATCGCCATCGCCGACGGCCGCGCCCTCGTGGTGGAGCGCTCCCCGCGAGGCGGCGACGGTGGCGTCGAGGGCGATCCCCTCTCCCTCGGGGAGGTGCGGGTGATGGCCGTGGCGCGGCGCTGCGACGTCGACCTCGTGCGCTACCAGCACCAGGGCAAGAGCTGCCTGCTGCGCGTCGCCCGGCCCCGCTCCGACGGGCGGTGCGACCCCTCCCTCGCCCCGGCGGCGAGCTTCGACGACGCCCGCGCCGTCGCGCTGGTCCCCGGCGCCGATGCCTCGATGCCCGCCCTGGTGCTGCACCGCGGAGGCACGCTGGTCTCCGCGCAGCTCCCGCCTCGCTGCGGCGTCGGACACCACACGGTCGAGACGCAGCCCTACCGCGGCGCGATCCCCGTCGGGACGCCGGTCTCCACCGACGGCGCCCTGGTGCTCTTCGCCGACGGCCGCGACCTCTGGCTGGCTCGCTCCGGCGACCCTCGCCCCGCCCTGGTCAACGTCCCGGGAGGCGGCCTGCCCCGGGGGACCGTGCGTGCGGTGGCCTTCCTCGATCACCGCCAGGTGGCGGTGGCCATGGCGCGCTCTCTCTACGAGTTCACCCTCGAGGTCCCCTCGCCCATGGACAGCGTCCCCGAGACCCTCCGCGTGGACGCCGCCGAGCTCTACCGCGCCGTGCGCGCCCCTCGCGGCGAGCGCTGAGCGCACGACGCATCGACCGCCTGGCGCTGCGGCTCATGCGAGGGGGAGAACGTCGCGCTCCGGAGGACTGACGCCTCGTGGAGCGCGACGCCGCGGTGCGGCTACTGGCAGGGGCAGATGGAGAGGCGGGAGGAGGACGAGGAGCACGCGACGCCGAAGTTGTCGGCGTTGGTGCGGTGCTCGGCGGGGCAGCCCGAGTAGTTCGAGCAGAGCAGCGCCCCCAGCGGCCTGCCGGAGTGAACGCCGCCGCTGTCTTCCAGGCACGCGTAGGTGTAGCTGGTGATGCTGATGCCCGTCATCCCGAAGGCGTCGGCGATCGACTGGCACTCCGAGGGAGTGTCCTGCGCCGCGAGCCACGCGGAGTCGCTGATGGTGAAGGGCAGCCCGAGTTCGGCGCACACCGCGGCGCAGCCCTGGCCGCAGGACGTGACGCTGTGACACCAGCGGACGCCGCCCACCACGCGGCAGTTCGCCACGGAGCACGCACCGCTGGTGCACGCCGCGCCGCTCGGGCACGCGGTGCCGCACCTGCCGCAGTTGCTGGCGCTGGTGTTGGTGTTCACCTCGCAGCCGTTGGTCTGCACGCCGTCGCAGTCGGCGAAGCCCGCGTTGCACGAGGCGACGCGGCAGGCCCCCGCGACGCAGGCGGCCACGCCGTTGCTGATCGCGCAGGCGGCCCCGCAGGCGCCGCAGTTCGACGGGTCGCTGGCGATGTTGAGCTCGCAGCCGTTGGCGGGGTTGCGGTCGCAGTCGGCGAAGCCCGCGTTGCAGGTGAAGCCGCAGGTGCCCGCGGCGCAGGTCGCCGTGGCGTTGGCGCGCGGCGGACACACGGTGCCGCACGCGCCGCAGTTGTTCGGGTCGGTGCTGCGGTTGGTGCAGCTCCCGGAGCAGTTGGTGAGCCCCGACGCGCAGGTCACGACGCAGGCGCCCGCGGAGCACACCTGGCCGCCGGTGCACGCGGTGGTGCAGGTCCCGCAGCGGAGGCTGTCGACCTGGAGGTCACGACACACGCCGGAGCAGTCGGTCTGCCCGGCGGGGCACACCAGGGTGCAGGCGCCGCCCACGCAGGACTGACCCGACGTGCAGGCGCGGCCGCAGGCGCCGCAGTGGTTGACGTCGCCGGTGAGGTCGCGGCAGCTCGTGCCGCAGGCCGTGAGGCCCACCGCGCAGCTCGTCACGCAGGCGCTGCCCGCGCAGATCTGACCGGCGGGGCAGACGGTGGTGCAGCCACCGCAGTGGTTGCGGTCCGTGGCGGTGTCGAAGCAGGCCGAGCCGCAGACGCTCTGGCCCGACGGGCACGAGAGGGTGCACGCCCCCGCGGTGCACACCTGCCCGGACGGGCAGACGGTGCCGCAGGCGCCGCAGTTCGATCGATCCGAGCCGACGTCCCTGCACACGCCCGAGCAGTTGGTGAGGCCCGAGCCGCAGGTCACCGAGCACATGCCCGCCACGCACGCCTGGCCTGCCGCACACGCGCGCGCGCAGGCGCCGCAGTTGTTG
Organism: Myxococcaceae bacterium; assembly: GCA_004297725.1. Classification (GTDB taxonomy): domain Bacteria; phylum Myxococcota_A; class Polyangia; order Polyangiales; genus SCUS01. The sequence goes on from SCUS01000133.1 coordinate 72,523, forward strand.
TTGTCCGAGCCGAGGTCACGGCACACGCCCGAGCAGTTGGTCTGGCCCGCGAGGCACGACACGTTGCAGGCGCCGCTGGTGCAGACCGTTCCCGAGGCGCACGCGCTGCCGCAGGTGCCGCAGTTGTTGTTGTCCGTGCTGAGGTCTCGGCACGCGCCCGAGCAGTTGGTGGTGCCCGCGAGGCACGAGACCGCGCACACGCCCGCCGAGCAGACCCGCCCCGAGGCGCACCCGGCGCCGCAAGCGCCGCAGTTGTTGTTGTCCGTCTCGAGGTCGCGGCACGCGCCCGAGCAGTTGGTGGTGCCCGCGAGGCACGAGACCGCGCAGGCCCCGGCCGAGCAGACCTGCCCGGAGGGGCAGGCGCGGCCGCAGACGCCGCAGTTGTTGTTGTCCGTGAGGAGGTCGCGGCAGACGCCCGCGCAGACGGAGGTGCCCGCCACGCAGGTGACGGCGCACGCGCCCGCCGAGCAGACCTGGCCCGCGGAGCACACCACGCCGCACGCGCCGCAGTTCAGGCGCTCGACGTTGAGGTCGTGGCAGGTGCCCGCGCAGTCGACCTGCCCCGCGGGGCACGACGTGACGCACGCCCCCGCCGAGCAGACCTGCCCGGAGGCGCAGGCGGTGCCGCAGGTGCCGCAGTTGAAGCGGTCCGTGGCGAGGTCGCGGCAGGTGCCCGAGCAGTTGTTGAGGCCCGCGCCGCACGAGGTGGCGCACCGGCCCGAGGAGCAGAGCTGACCCGCGGGGCACGCGGTGCCGCACGCGCCGCAGTGGTTGTTGTCGGTGGTGAGGTCTCGGCACACGCCCGAGCAGTTGCTCAGGCCCGCGAGGCACGACACGGTGCAGGTACCGCGGGAGCACACCGTCCCGGAGGGGCAGGCGTTGCCGCAGAGGCCGCAGTGGTTGACGTCCGTCGCGAGCTCGCGGCACGTGCCCGAGCAGTTGGTGGTGCCCGCGCCGCACGACACCGCGCAGGCGCCGGCGACGCACACCTCGCCCTCGGCGCAGGCCATGCCGCAGCCGCCGCAGTGGGCGCGATCGACCTGCGGGTCACGGCAGACGCCCGCGCAGGCGATCTGCCCGGTGACGCACGAGAGCACGCACATCGAGTCGACGCAGATCTGTCCCGCGGCGCACGCGGTCCCGCACGTCCCGCAGTTCTCCCGGTCGGTGCGGGTGTTCGCGCAGAACCGCTGCGGAGCGCCGCCGTCGGTCGTCGCGGGCGACATGCACGTCGCGAGGTCCGACGCGCAGCTAACGCTGCACGCGCCGTTGGAGCAGACCTGCCCCGCGCCGCAGGTGACGCCGCAGGCGCCGCAGTTGGCGCGGTCCGTGGCCGTCGTCGCGCAGAGGCCGCCGCAGAGGGTCTGCCCGCTCGGACAGCTCACCGTGCAGGTCCCCATGATGCAGACGGTGCCGTCCTGGCACGAGTTGCCGCAGGAGCCGCAGTTGTCGCGGTTCCGGCGCAGGTCGACGCAGGTCGCTCCACACGCGGTCTCGCTGGCGGCGCAGCGCGGCCCGAGGTCCGTCGTGGCGTCGAGGGTCGACGCGTCGCCGCCTCCGATGATGGTGGTGCCGTCGCACGCGGCGAGGGTGGCGACGACGCCCAGCGCCATCACCCAATGGAATAGATGTCTCATGGTTCGAAAGGCCCTCTCGCGGGTGCGCGCACCCGTTGGGAAAGATTCCGTGCGGTCCCCAGCGCCGCCTGTCACTCGCGAGAAGGGTATCAACACCCCATCCTGCGCACGACGAACATTCTCCGACGTACCCGTAACGCCCCCGCGGCAAAGGTCCCCCACGCACCATGCGAAGCAGACTCCTCCTGGGCCTACGTCAGCGCCCTTGGTGCCGCGTGCGTCACCGCAGCACCTCCGCCACCCGCGCCCGCTCCCTCGCCGACTCCCGTCGCGCCCGTCGCTCCCGACGCAGGTGACCCCTGCCGCGCGGCGGTCTGCCCCGAGGGGACGCGCTGCGTCTCGGCGCGCAGCCAGGTGTACCGCGGCGGCGAGCCCACGCAGGCGATGCTCCCCCGATGCCTCCCGGTGACGCCAGGCCCCGCCCCGACGCCCACCCGCGATCCCTGCGCCAACATGATCTGCCCGACGGGCTACCACTGCACCGCGCCTGCCGATGCGCCCTACTGCGACCGCGCGGAGTGAGGCCGCGGCGCTGCGGGGACGGTGTCAGCGCCCGCTGCTGCGCGTCGCCTCCGCCCAGAGAGCGCCGCGCAGGTCTCCCACGCGGTAGCCCGTCGCACGGTCGTCGGGGTAGCGCGCCGCCAGCACCGCGCGCACCTCCGCGGGGATCGCGTCTGGCTCCCCGTGGCACAGCAGGCACGGCCCCTCGATGGCGATGGGGCGCAGCACCCTCGCGCGGTCGCCCTCCACGACGCGCAGTCCCGTGACGCCCGCGGCCGGGCGCTCTCCCTGGGCGCGCAGCCACCCGTCGACCCACGAGGGCGCCGCGTCGGCGGGAGAGCGGAGGCGCAGCGAGCTCCTCCCTACGGTGACGCCGGTCTCTCGCCGCAGCGTCGCGACGATCTCCGGGGCCTGCCTGGAGCACACCTCCGCAGCGGCAGCGGGGCCCTCCGATCGGATCGCGGCGACCAGTCGCTCCCTCAGCGTCGTCGAGAGTCGGACGGCGGCGGAGTCAGCCCGGGCCAGCAGCGCCTCGTCGCTCTCTCTCGTGGGCGACGGCGGGGCGGACCGCTGACAGGCGACCGAGAGCAAGGCCGCGGCAACGAGGGAGTGGGTCCTCATGGTGGGCCATGACCTGGGGCCTGGCCGGGTTCGCGTCCACTGGCGGGGTGCCTGTGGCGTCACGGCCGAGGGGCCATCGCCGAGGCGCCATGTCCTGGGCGCGAGGCCCGCGGAGCGCGTCGCCGACTCCGATCTCCTCGGGGCGGACCTCGACCAGCTCTCAGCCCGGAGCGCAGCCTCCGCCGACGCAGGTGCCCGCGCAGCAGTCGCTGTCCATGGTGCACGACCCGCCCGAGTTGCGACACGGCGGGGGCGCGCAGGCGCCTCGGGTGCAGGTACCCGAGCAGCAGTCGGAGTGGACGGTGCACGTCGAGGCGGTGGCCCTGCACGCAGGGCGGCACAGCCCCGCGGAGCACATCTGACCGTTGCAGCAGTCGGTGTCCGTCGAGCACGCTCCGCCCGACACCGCGCACGGGGCGCGGCAGAGGCCGCCCGAGCACGCGCTCGGGGCGCAGCAGTCCGAGCTCGCGGCGCAGCCCGCGCCCAGGGCGGCGCAGACCGTGACGCAGCGTCCGCCGCGGCACGCGTTGGGGGCGCAGCAGTCCCCGTCGACCGCGCAGGCGACGCCCGCCGCGCGGCACATCGGCGCGCAGACCCCGCCGCGGCACGCGTCGGGGGAGCAGCAGTCGCCGTCGACCGAGCACGCCGACCCGGTGGGCCGACACGCGGCCTGGCAGCGTCCCGAGGTGCAGGCGAGCGGCGAGCAGCAGCTCGATCCGGCCGAGCACGCCGCGCCCGCTCCGAGGCACGGAGGCGGAGCGCATACGCCGCCGGTGCAGGTGGCGCCCGCGCAGCAGTCGGCGCTCGTGGTGCACGCCGCGCCCGCGACGCGACACGGCGGGGCCGCGCAGGCTCCGGCGGTGCAGAGGCCCGGCGCGCAGCAGTCGGCGCCCGCCCCGCAGGCTCCGCCGGTGGGGGCGCAGGGAGCGCGGCACGATCCGCCGAGGCACACGCTGGGGGCGCAGCAGTCGGCGCTCGTGGTGCAGACCCCCGCGAGCGGGGCGCACGCGCTGCGGCACACGCCGCCGTTGCAGGTGAGCGGCGCGCAGCAGTCCGAGTCGACGGCGCAGGTCGCGGCCGCGGCGGCGCAGGCGGTGCGCACCCGATCGATCGCCCAGAACGGGCGGTGGGTGTCCTCGTCGAGGTCCTGGCAGGGGAGGCGGAAGGCGGGGTAGCTCGCGTCGTCGGTCGCCGCCCGGGTGAGGTCGAGGGCCGCGACCCAGATCTGCTCGTGGCGGCCGAGGCGGGAGGTCCCGCTGAGCACGGCGCCGTAGTCGCGGGTGGAGCTGAAGGCGACCCACGCGTAGTCGTTGGGGGTGCCGGTGGGCGCCCAGGTCGGCATGTTGTCCTGCACCGTGGGCGTGGTGATCACGCCGTTGCCGATGGCGGTGTTGGCGCGGGTGAGGGCGCGCGCCGAGGTGCCGTCGCGGCGCACCAGCCAGATGTCGCTGGTGACGTCGTTCTGGCCGTCGCGGGTGGAGTGCGCGAAGGCGATCCACTGGCTGTCCCAGGAGAAGCTCGGAAACTGGTTGGTGTCGCTCGATGCGCCGGTCCCGTAGAGGTTGCGCGGCGTCCCCCAGGCGTCGCCGGCCATCACGTCGACGACCGAGATGCGCGCCCCCGCGACGCCGCGGTCGCGGGTGGTGGCGCTCGACGCGTAGGCCAGGAGCGTGTTGTCGGGCGCCCAGTCGGGCTGCGTTCCGTAGGCGTTGCGACCGAGGGCGATGGTGTTGATCGGCCCGCCGTCGGTGCCTCGGCGCAGCGTCATCACGCCTCGCGCGGCGGCCACGATGCGGGCCTCGTCGGGCGAGAAGGTCGACCAGAACATCGGGATGTCGCGCCCGCCGAACTGCGTGATCAGGCGAGGCGGCGGGCGGGTGGCCGAGACCTCGGTGACCCACATCGTGTTGCCGCCGACGTCGGCGGCGAGGCGGTTGCCCTGGCGGGAGAGCGTGTGGCAGGCCACGCAGTCGCCGCTCGCCTCGGTGGGCGTGAGGAAGTTCTGCGGGGCGGCCTCTTCGAGGTTGCCGCGACGCACGCCTCGCGCGGTGGTGCTCCAGTAGAAGATCGCCCCGGGGACGGGGCCTCGGGAGAAGCTCACGGTCAGCGTCGAGGAGCGGTAGAAGCTGCCGGGCGAGGCGCTGGAGGCGCCGTCGACGGTGATGCGCACGCTGCCGTGGGGGTTGGACGCGGCGAGGTAGCGCCACACCGCGAGCGTCGGCTCGAAGCAGCCGAGGTTGGTGCCCGCCATGGTGCAGGTGGGGTGCACGCCGTCGGTGAGCACCACCACGCGGGAGCGGTCGCTCTGGAAGGTGACGCGGAAGCGGTTGCTGCCCGACGGGCGCCACTGGAAGAGCACCCGGTTGAGGTTCTGCGGAAACACCGTCTCGTTGGCGGGGTAGATCCAGGCGGGCGTGCGCGCGGCGTCGGTGGCCGGAGCGCCCGCCGCGGGGAAGAGCGCCGCGACCTCGGGGGCCGTGCCCGCGGTGGTGACGGTCACGTCGAGCACGATGCGCAGGCTCGCGCTGGCGGAGAGGGTGCCGCTGCGCGCGGTGACGACGACGTCTCCCCCGGCGACGCCCGTCGGGGTCACGGTCCCGTCGGCCGCGACGGTGGCGAGGGAGCCCGGCGACACGGTCCAGATCGCCGTCACCGGGAGGCTGCGTCCGTCCCGGGTGCGACCCGTCGCGGTGAAGCGAGCGCTCGGTCGCATCGCCGGGTCGGTCATGCGGAGGGTCGTCATCGGTGGCGTGACGCCGAGCCCGACGATGGTGTCGTCGAGGACGTCGATGGCGGTCGGACGGTCCACCGGCGAGGGAGCGTCGGTGGAGGCGTCCGTCGGCGGTGAAGGAGCGTCGGTGGAGGCGTCCGTCGTCGGCGAGGGAGCGTCGGCGGGGGCGTCGGCGGGGGCGTCGGGCGCCGCTCGGTCGAGCGCGGTGGAGTCTGCGAGGACGATGGCATCGCCGGCGGCCGAGTGACCGTCGGGGACCGCGCTGTTCGCGGTGGTGTCGTCAGCGCACGCCGACGCCAGGGAGATCACCCACAGGGACAAGGCCGATCGGAGCCTACGCATGGTGAGATCCTCCAGGCGCCGAACGACGTGCAGCGCGACTGTGGGAGCACCCTACGGCACGCGGTTCACTCGATGGAATGTGGGCAATGCGCGCACCTGTCGAATCGCGGCGGACCGACAGTGTGTGCCTTGCGCGGCCCGACGGCCCGGGCGTCGCGACGGCTCTTCCCCCTTCAGCCGACGCGCGCGCCCACCGCCCCGGGGGTCACCACGGACACCACGCCCCCCCAGCGGCAGGCGCAGGTGCACCCCTCGTCGAGCGGCGCCCGATGCGCGCCCCGCACCGCCGCGGCCCCCGGCAGCCACGGCCCATCCAGCGCCGGAGCGCACGGCTGCGGCGTCAGCACTCCGCCCGCCGCCGCGGTCGCCGCGGCCACCTGCGGGTTGCCCATCGCGTTGCACATCCCGAAGGGCCGCACCGCCTCCGCCGTGTGATCGCTCACCAGCGCGAGCCGACGACCCCTCAGCCGCAGCGCCCGATCCGCCGGCGTCGCGAGCGTCGACGGCGCCGCCCCCAGGGAGCACGCCACCGTCGCCCCCTCGGTCACCGGCCGCCGCCCGCTCACTCGAGCACCCTCGGCGACCTGCCCACGTAGTCCGTCACGATGGTCTTCTGCGCGAGCGCCTCGTCGCTGCTCGGGGTGCGGCCCAGGCGCTTCTGCCAGTGCAGCTCGGTGATCTTCTGCTTGCCCTTCTCCTCGACCATCTTCACGTGCAGCAGCTCGAGGTCCTGGCCGTACTTCTCGACCACCTCGGGGAGCCTCATCAGCCGCATCGGTCCGAGGTTGTGGAAGCGGCTCCTCCGGGGCACCGCCGCGTCGGCCTCGAACTCCATCTTGAAGGGCGCGAGGTACTCGCCCTTGCCGAGCTCGTCGCCGCCGCACGACGCCAGCATGTTGAAGCCGTCGTCGAAGCGGACGATGTTCACCTCCCGCGGCGCATCGCGAAACCCCTGCGGCGCCTTCGGGTCGATCCTGGCCTTCAGCCCCGGGCTCGCCTCCCCCGCGAGCCGCGCGGCGGCGCGCATCGGGCGCAGCCAGTTGTCCCCCGTCGTCATCTCCTTCCAGTAGTCGACGAGGCGATCGAAGCGCCACAGGTAGCTGTACTTCCGCAGCCGCTCATCGAGCAGCGCGATGGTGTGCGCGCGGCCCTCGCGCTCGGCCTTGAGGTAGCGCTTCTTCGCCTCCTCGATGCGGTCCACCTCGAGGAGCGACATCACCTTGCGCACCACGGCCTTCGCGATGAGCGCGTCGTTGTAGACCATGGCGTGGCGGCGGTTGCGCGTGGCCTTCGCCGCCGCCATCCGGAACTCGATCGTCGGCGGCGCGAGGTCGCTCTCGGTCCACCGCTCGGCGTCGGCGAAGCCTCGGGTGGTCCACTCTCGCACGAGGTCGCCCTCGGCCTTCGAGAGGTAGCTCGACAGGTGATCGAAGGTGAGCTCCGCGTTGCCCAGGCCCCAGTTGTGTTTGCACATCGACACGAAGGTGTAGGCCGCCTCGGTCTGCAGCTCTGGGAGCGCGAGCGCCGCCCGCTGCACGATGAGCGTGCGGTTGGCCTCGCTCACCGACGCCCGGGTGCGCTCGTCGCGGGCGAGGGCCACGAAGGCCCGCAGCACGTCGACCTCCTTCCCCTCGCGGTTGGTCATGTGATTGAAGATATGAAACGACGCCTCGGAGCCCGCCTGCGGCATCGGGTTGGCCGAGCGCACGTCGTAGCGCTTCGAGGTCGGGTGCTTGTACGCCGGGTCGAAGGCGCTGGGCCGCACCGCCACCTCGGCGCCTCCCCCGGAGGGGGCGTAGCCGTAGAAGTGATAGTAGTTGTCCCAGACCAGCACCTTCGGGTGCGAGGGGTCGCTGAGGTCGAGCGTCTGGTAGTGGAGCCCCGGCGTCGTGGCGAGCTTCGCGTCCTTCACGAAGGCTTTGATGCGCAGCCCGCACGCGTAGAGCGCGTTCATGCAGTCGGCGTCCGCGAGGAGCTGCTGGACGATCTGCGGCGCGCCGCACGCGAAGCCCACGCCCCAGGTCATGATGCAGGAGTCGTAGGTGTTGAGCGACGAGGGCGCGCCCTCCTGGTGCAGCGTGCGAAGCGCGGCCAGGTGAGGCAGCCGGGCGACCGTGTCGAGGTTGTCGACGTAGCCCTTGAGCCACGACCTGTAGAGCCACTGCGAGTACTCGCTCTTCGGGTCCTCGAGGTACATCCACCCCTCGCCGATGAGGGGTTTGGTGTTCTTGCCGAGGGCGGTCCACTTGGTCCACGCGAGCTTGCCGACGCCCTTGTCGCCGATGGGGACATCCGGCAGCGCCGCGCGCGCCTCGGTCACCGCCTTCACGATGGCCTTCACCCTCGCGTCGTCGGGCGAGAGCCGCTTCACGTACGGCAGCTTGTAGCCCTGCTGAACCTTGTACCGGCGCTGCTGCCAGTAGAGCGTCTCGAGGTTGTGGGACCTGTACTCCTCGAACGTGAGCTCGTGCTCGTAGCGGGGATCGCTCGGGTCCGAGGTGAAGGCCTCCGAGCCGTTCTTCGGCCCGGGCGGCTCCTCGTACTTGCGCGTGTGCCCGTCGGCGAGCTCGTCGTCGCGCACATGCCACGAGGGGAAGGGCTCGCCCGAGGGAGAGAGCGTCGAGTGCTCGGCGTCGAGCGCGGCGGTCGCGGCAGGCGCAGGGCTGTCGGCGAAGGTCCACGCGCCCAGGACGGCGGCGATGTTGCGGGGCTTCGAGGGAGCGGGTGCCGGCGCAGGCTCCGGGGACGCGTCGGCGGCGCCGTGGGCCTCTCCCATCTCGACGTCCGTCGGGGTGCGGTCGAAGAGCCAGTGGTGAACCCTCGACGCGATGTTGCGCACCACCGCGAAGTCCTGCTGCTTCATCTCCGACGGAGAGAGAACCTTGGAGAAGTAGACGAGGTCGTTGGGCTCTTCCATCGCGCGTTCAGCCTCCGTGCAGCGAGACCAGGCGCGCCCTCGTCGGGTCGTCGATGACCCCCGTCGGCACGAGCCCCTGCTCGCGCTGGAACGATCCCAGCGCGTCTCGCAGCGTGTCGTCCTCGATTGCATCGACGGTGCCGTCGAACCAGCCCAGGTTTCGCAGCCGACTCTTCACGCCCTCGACCTTCGTCGCCGGGGCCACGTCCTCGAGGCTCACGACCCACTCCCGACGCGGTCCTCTCGGGTAGTCCGCGGTCCAGACGGTCACCGTGGCCTGGCGCGCCCGGGCCAGCACCCGGGCCGACACCCTGCCTTCCTCGTCGGTGACGCCTCGCAGCGTCTCTCCCCTCGCGACCACGTGGTAGTGGCACCGTGCCAGCGGTGCCAGCGACGTGTCGGTGACCCGCAGCTTCAGCGCCTTGCGCTCGGGCTCGTCGGGCTCCGTCTCCGCGCCGGGGGCCTCGTCGGTGTCGCAGTTGAGCAGCACCTCCCTGCCCCGCACGCTCGCGTCGCGGTCGAGCGTCACGCTCGCGTCCCGGGAGAACATCCGCACGCGGCGGGACACCACCAGGGCCTCCTCGTCGCCGAGCGAGAGCGCCGACGAGGCCCCCTCGGCGCGCACCCCCGCCTCTCCGCGGACCGTCACCTTCGGCGCGAGAATCTCGATGCCCTCCGGGGTCAGCACGATCGAGCTCTCTCCGCAGCGCAGCACGAGCCGGGTGCGCGCGGTGATCTCCACGCACGCCTCGGACGACACCTCCACGTCGCCGGTCGCCCGCAGCGTGAGCGTCGCCTCGTCCTCGCCTCCGCCCGCGGACATCGTCGCGTGGCCGTGCGACCGCAGCGAGAGCGCTCCCCCCGCGGCGGCGCTCCAGTCGCCGGCGACCTCCTCGGCGCGACGCCCGCCGACATGGGAGAGGTGCGCCCCGAGGGTCTCGTCGTGACGCAGCACGCCCGCCTGGGTGCGCACGACCCCGTCGACGGAGAGCTCGTAGGCCCCGGCGGTGGAGACCACGTGGTCGCCGCCCACCTGCACGCGGAGCTCGCCGCCGACCGAGTGCTCGGCGTCTCGGGAGGCGCGCAGCGAGAGGTCCCTCTTCGCGAAGAGACCCAGCTCCTCGCGGCCCGCGAGGTCCTCGAACATCAGCTCGTTGCCGGTGTGGCCTTCGGGCGAGGTGCGGGTGCGGATGCCGCTGCGGGTCTTGTTCTCGGGCAGCGCGAAGGGCGGAGGCGCCGCGGCCGAAGGGAGGCACCCCACGACGATGGGCCGGTCGGGGTCGCCGCCGAGGAAGGACACGATGACCTCCATCCCCACGCGAGGGATGAACTGCGCGCCGAAGCCCGCGCCCGCCCACGACTGCGCCACCGGAACCCAGCAGGAGGTGTCGGTCTCCCGGCGAGCGCGGCGGTCCCAGTGGAAGCGCACCTTCACCCGGCCGAGTCCGTCGGTGTGGATCTCCTCGCCCGACGGTCCGGTCACCGTGGCGGTCTCGGTCACCTGCACGATGCGCCGCGACGGAACCGCCGGCGGACAGGCTCGCTCCGCGGGCGCGCAGCGGAAGCTGTTCTCGTAGTCCGAGGCCTCGGCGGTCGAGCTTCCCCGCTCCCCGTCGAGGCGTCGGCCCTTGTGGCTCAGCCGGGTGACCACCCAGCGTCGGTCGAGCGAGCCCGCGCGGTGGTCGCTGAGCACGAAGACCCTCCCCGGCGCGAGCCGCTCGCACCCGCTGCGTCCCTCGGCGAGCTCGACCTCGCGGCGCGCCTGGGCGAGGCGATGCACCGCGCGGGAGCGGCGCACGTCGGGCTCCTGGCTGTCGTCGTGGTGGAGGTAGAGCTCGGCGTCGCGCTCGTCGATGGCGTCGAGCGCGCGGTCGACGCGGGCGGAGGCGTCGAGGTCGCTCGTCGGGCAGGTGAGGTCATAGCCGCGCAGGGCCACGGCGCCGACGCCCACGCGATCGGTCGCCTCGAAGCTGGAGACGCGGTCGGCGCGAGCGGCGACGCCCGAGTGCTCGACGTAGGGGAGCAGCGGGTCGCCAGCGATCGGACGCCAGCCGGAGGGACCGTCGACGACGGCGAGCGACTCGCGCCCCTCGGCGGTGGCCTCGGTGAACCACGACAGGCCCTCCTCGGCGAGGACGCGCTGCACGAAGTCGAGGTCGGACTCCTCGTACTGGACGCAGTACGACCGGGCCGGGGCGGCGCCCGCGACGCGCCACGAGAGCTCGACGTCGTAGGAGCGAAGCACGCGAGAGAGGCAGGCGGGCACCGAGAGGTCCTGGAAGACCCGGGTGTCGCGGCGGTGCGCGGCGAGGGCGACGCGAGGCGCGATGCGGATCACCGCGTGGGCGCTGCCCTCGTCGGATGCCGCGAGGCCCGTGCGCACCTCGGTGACGACGCCCCGCACGGTGCGGCCGCCGTGCTCGTCGTGCTGGCGCATCGCAAGCTCCGCGGGCGCGCCCAGCAGCTCCCTCGTGCGGGCCTCGGCCTCGGAGGCCATGACCACCACCACGTCGAAGCGGAAGGGGGTCGACAGGCCCTCCTCCCCCTCGAAGGAGACCACCGCGAGGGAGAGCCGCTCCCCGCCAGACTCGACGAAAAGCGAGTGGCGCGCCTCAGGATCGGCGAAGCGCTCGAAGGGGCACGACGGGCTCAGGAACTCCATGACCCGCAGGCGACTGCAGCGCCCGTGCCCGACGGCGCGACGGCCCTCTCGGAGCGCTACGACGGCCGTGTCGAGGCGCGCGGAGCGGCACGAGGGCCGACACACGCGCTGACACGTGCCAGCGCACTACCGCGCGGTGCACGCCCCGCGCTGCACGGCGTCTTCGAGCGCCGCCTGCCACGCGACGAGGTCGTCCGGCAGCGGAGCCTCGATCGCCAGCGTCGACCCGCTCGACGAGGTCAGCACGATGCGCGACGCGTGCAGCGACAGCCGCCCCAGCGTCACGCCCGGGTCGTCGTTACCCAGCTCGGTATTCTCCACCTTCGCGGCGCGGCCGTAGACCGGGTCGACCACCAGCGGCGCGTCCACCGAGCGCAGGTGCACCCTGATCTGGTGCTGCCTCCCGGTCTCTGGCGAAAGCTCGACGGCGCAGAGGGTGCCGCACTTCAGGCCCTCCCAGCGGCGCAGCACCCGGTAGCGGGTGCGCGACGGCAGGGCGCCCTCCTCCCCGGGCAGCGCCGGGCGCATCTTGCCCTTGCGCGCGGGGTGCAGCGCCGCATCGATGACGCCCTCGTCGGCGGGCATCGCGCCGCGGGTCCAGGCCAGGTAGCGCTTCTGCACCTGGCGGCCCTCGAAGAGGCCGTTGAGCCGACGGTGCTCGCCCGCCGTGCGAGCGAAGAGCAGCACGCCGCTGGTGTCGCGATCGAGGCGGTGCACCACCCAGAGCTTCTCTCCCCGCGAGGCCTCCAGCGCGGCCTGCAGGCAGAGGGCCGTCTCCTCCCCTCGAGCCGGGATCACCACCATGCCCGCGGGCTTGGACACGGCGATCATCGAGGCGTCTTCGTAGAGCAGCGGGGCGTTCATCGGCGGCACCCTACACCCCGCCCACCTTGCGCCGATCACTGAACATCTGTACGGTTCACGATCTATGGACCAGAGGGCAGGCGCTTCCATGGACCACTCCTCGCTGGCGCTCCGTGAGCATCAGCCGCTGGAGTTCACCGAGGCGCAGCGTCGACTCATCCGCGACGCCTACGCCAACGGCGCGAGCGACGAGGAGTTCGCGGTGCTGATGGAGATCGCCCGCGCGCGGAGGCTCAACCCCCTGCTGCGGCAGATCCATTTCGTGAGCCGCTGGGATGGTGAGAAGCACCGCCCCGTGTGGGCCGCGCAGGTGTCCATCGACGGGCTGCGCGCCATCGCCGAGCGCACCGGCCTCTACGCGGGGCAAGACGAGCCGGAGTTCGTCGAGAACCCCGACGGCACCCTCAAGCTCTGCCGGGTGCGCGTGTGGCGCCGCGACTGGCCCCGCCCCGCGGTGGGCCTCGCCTACTGGGCGGAGTACTGCCAGATGGCCCGCGACCGCACGACGGGCAAGTCACGGCCCACGGCCATGTGGGCCCGTATGCCTCATGTGATGTTGGCCAAATGCGCCGAGTCCCTCGCGCTGCGAAAGGCCTTCCCGGAAGACATGTCGGGCCTCTACACCAGCGAGGAGATGGGCAACGCGCCGGGCCAGGCGTCTCCCCCGCCGCCGCAGGTCGTGCCCGCAGCCCCACAGCCCACGGTGGTCCAGCGCGTCGAGACCCGCGTCGAGGAGCGCGTCTCGGTTCCCGGCAACAGCGCCTCGCTCGGCCCGCTGCGGGTGGTGGCCAGGGTCCCGCCCAACGCGTGGCTCGACTACCTCGGGTAGCAGTCAGTCGAGGGGCAGCACCCGCAGCCCATCGCCCACCCGCACGCTCCCTGCGATCGCCCGGGTGAGTCGCTCCTTCGACCAGCGCACCGCGGCTTCCAGCTCGTCGCCGCAGGCCAGGCGCCCGGTGATCAGCGCCGAGAGCGTGCAGCCTCCCCCGTGGAAGTCTCCCTCCATCGCCACCCTCGGCGCCTCGAGGAGCTGCACCCCCGAGGGGGACGCCAGCACGTCGACGGCCGATGGCCCGCGGAGGTGTCCTCCCTTCACCAGCGCCGCGCGAGCGCCCATCGCCAGCAGCGCCAGCGCCGCGTCGCGCGCGTCCTCCACGGAGGTCACCCTCGCCCCGAGCAGCGCCTCGGCCTCGTCGACGTTGGGCGTCACCAGCGTCGAGCGGGCGACGAGGCGGCGCATCGCCTCGAGCGCCCGATCGTCGAGCAGCCGGGCGCCCGCGTCGGTGCGCGTCGCCACGATCACCGGGTCGACCACCAGCGGCGCCATCGGGTGCTCCTCCGACAAGGCCACCGCGAGCGCGACGTTGTCGGTGGAGCCCAGGGCGCCGGTCTTCCAGGCGCGGATGTCTTGGTGGAGGAAGATCCGCTCGGCCTGCGCGCGCACGAGCGATGTCTCGATGGGATCGACCGACGCGAGCCCCGCGGTGGATTGCACCGTGAGCACCGCGGCGACGGCGCAGCCCCAGGCGCCCGCGGCGTGGAAGGCCTTCACGTCCGCCAGGAAGCCAGCGCCTCCGGAGGGGTCGAGGCCCGCCACGCTGAGCGCGCAGGGTCGCGCCGCGCCGGTCACGGCTCAGGCCTCGGCGAACTGCTCGGGCTCGTGCTCGGTCTCCTCGGCGGTGTCGGGCTCGTCCTGCACCGCGGGCGCGTGCCCGGAGCCCTCGTCGAACTCGATGCGCCAGCCGCCGGCGGGCGAGAGGCCCACGTTGAGCTTGCGCGGCAGCGGGCCCTGCGACATCTGCTCGAGGAGCACTCGGGAGACCGCAGGGATGAGCGACCCGCGGAGGATGTGCTCGACGTTGCGGGCGCCGGTCTCGGCCTCGGTGCAGCGGCGGGTGATCTCCTCGATGAGCTCCGGGGCGTAGTTGGTCTCGATGCGGTGGCTGGTGAAGAGCCGCTTGGCGAGGCCGCTCAGGCGCATCTCCGTGATCTCCCGGAGAATCGAGCGGGAGATCGGCGCGTAGGGGATCACCGACATGCGGGCGAGCAGCGCGGGCTTGAAGTGCTTGCTCAGGATGGGGCGGATCTCGTTGACCACCTCCTCGACCGACGGCGGCTCCTCGCGCTCGTAGATCTTCATGATGGCGTCCGTGGCGAGGTTGCTCGTCAGGATGATGATGGTGTTGCGGAAGTTGATGTGGCGCCCCTCGCTGTCCGAGAGCGAGCCCTTATCGAAGACCTGATAGAAGAGGTTCATGACCTCCAGGTCGGCCTTCTCGCACTCGTCGAGGAGCACCACGGAGTAGGGGCGCTGGCGCACCGCCTCGGTGAGCACGCCGCCCTCGCCGTAGCCGACGTAGCCGGGCGGCGAGCCGATGAGCCGGGAGACCGAGTGCTTCTCCTGGAACTCGCTCATGTTGATGACGGTCATGAAGCGCTCGCCGCCGTACATGGCCTCCGCGAGCGCGATGGCCGTCTCGGTCTTGCCGACGCCCGACGGACCCACGAAGAGCAGCACGCCCACAGGCTGGTTGGGGTTGTTGATCCCCGCCTGCGAGATGCGGATGGTCTCGGCCACCACGCTCATGGCGTGGTCCTGGCCGCGCACCCTCCCGCGGAGCTTGTCCTCGAGCGTCAGCAGCGTGGCGATGTCGTCCTTCTGCATCTTGCCGACGGGGATGCCCGTCCAGTTGCCGACGATCTTGGCCACGATGTCGACGTCGACGTCCGAGTGCACCAGCGCCGGCTTGCTCTTCACGCTCTCGTGCGCGGCCACCGCCGCGTCGAGCTTCGCCCTCGCCTCGGTGGTGTCCTCGCCGGGCTTCGCCGCCAGCACCGCCTGCCGCGCCTCGCGCACGGCGCGCACCGCGTCGCGCTCCTTCTCCCAGCGCGCGTGCGTGTCGACCCGCTTCGCCTCGTTGCTCGCGATGCGCTTCACCAGCGCGTCGTAGGTCTCCTCGTCGATGGTGAAGCCCGACGCGCGGTCTCGCTCCAGCGCCTCGCGCTCGCGGTTCTGCGAGGCGAGCGCCACCTCGATGTCGACGAGCTCCTCGGGCTTGGCGTCGAGGTTGATCTTCACCCTCGCGGTGGCCGTGTCGAGCAGGTCGACGGCCTTGTCCGGGAGCTGCCGGCCGGAGATGTACCGGTGCGAGAGCTTCACCGCAGCGACGATGGCCTCGTCGCGGATGGCGATGTTGTGCGCCTTCTCGAAGACCGGGCGAAGCCCGCGGATCATCTGCACCGCGTTCTCCTCCGAGGGCTCGTCGACGGCGACGGGCTGGAAGCGACGGGCCAGCGCAGCGTCCTTCTCGAAGTATTTCTTGTACTCGGACCACGTGGTGGCCGCGATGGTGCGCAGCTCGCCGCGGGCCAGCGCGGGCTTGAGCAGGTTGGCCGCGTCGCTGCCGCCCTGGGCGCCGCCCGCCCCGATGATGGTGTGGGCCTCGTCGATGAAGAGAATGATCGGCTTCGCAGAGGCCTTCACCTCATTGATGACGTTCTTCAGGCGGTTCTCGAACTCGCCCTTCACGCCGGCGCCGGCCTGGAGCGCGCCGATGTCCAGCGAGAGCAGCTCGACGTTCTTCATCCCATCGGGCACGAGCCCCTGGATGATCTCGATGGCGAGACCCTCGACCAGCGCGGTCTTGCCGGTGCCCGCCTCGCCCACGATGATCGGGTTGTTCTTCCGGCGGCGCGAGAGGATGTCCACCAGCTGGCGGATCTCCGTGTGCCTGCCGAAGACGGGGTCGATCTTCCCGTCGCGCGCCTTCTGCGTGAGGTTCTCGCAGAACCTGGCGAGGTTCTCCGAGGTGCCCGGGGCGACGCCGCCCGCCATCGCAGGAGCCCCGCCGCCGGGGCTCGCGGTCGCGCCCGCCGGGCCCGCGACCCCTACCTCGGCCGACTCCTTGGAGCCCGAGACGATGTCCGCGAGCTCCCTGCGGAGCTGGTCTCTCGGGATGGCCTCGAGCTCAGGCAGCGTCTCGGCGCTGTACCGGCCCGGGTTGGCGATGAACTGGAGGAGCAGCGCTCCGGTGCGGAGTCGGGTGGCGTCGGTCTCGAGGGAGGAGACCGTCCAGGCGTCTTCCATCCATTGAAAGAGCGAGGCCGAGAAGGTGGGCTTGCCGCCGTTGCCGACGCGCAGTCCGCTGATGGCCTTCTCCAGTCGCCCGACGAGCCGGACGCGGTCCTGATCGAACTGGTGGAGGATGCCCGCGGCGTCGCCGTCCGCTGGAGAGACCAGCTCCAGGAGCATGTGCTCGACGGTGATCTCATACGCGCGCGCGTTCGCAGCGCGGGCCACGCTGGCCTCGAGGGCCTTGGTGGCGGTCGGGGTCAGTCTACGAACAAGTGTCTTGGGCTCTACGAGCAGTGCCATGAACCTTAACCCTCCAGGGCCTTCGGTGCGGAGTCATCGTTCGCCGGGGTCGCACCATGCTCCCCGGAGACTTTATTGCCGACAGGAACAGGGACGATCACCCGCGTCTCGCGGTCGGCCCCGACGGTCACCCAGGAGTCGAGTCCCAGCCGCGAGCCCTCGCCGGGCGAGGCCGACAGCCGCAGCGACGGCGTCTCGCCGGGCGCGAGGATGAGCTCGAGGTCGAACTCCAGCGGGTCGCGCACATAGAAGGTCACCAGCTCCTTGATCTGCGCGAGGCCGTCGCCTCCCGGCAGGAAGCGCTGGAAGGCCTTCCTCTTGAGGGGCCCGAGCACCAGCCTGAACTTCCCCCCGCGGTCGAACACCCGGCGCCCGATGGTGGCGTCGACCCCCAGCGTGGTGTTGGCGATGCCCAGCCGGAGAAGCTGACGCTCCTCGATGGTCACCCAGCGCCCGACGAACTGCTCGACGGACACCGGCGCTCCGATGAGCACCTCCTCCATCACGTCGGACACCGCCGCGACGAGCCCCTGCGCCGTGCGGGCGCGGGTCGCGAGCAGCGGGGCGAGCCGAAGCAGCCGGGCCAGCGAGAGGTTCACCGGCGGCGGGGCGTCGTCGAAGGTGTCGATGCCGGCGAGGGCCAGCGACCGGCGCGACCAGGGGTCGGCGGAGGTGCTCAGGTAGTCGGCGGAGAAGGAGTAGCGGGCGTGGGCTCGGTAGAAGAGCGAGATGATGCGGTGGTGGAAGACGTCGAGAAACTCCCGCTGCGCCGGGCGGTCGTGGTCCTCGTGGAGCACCTCCTCGGCCATGTACGTCGGGAGCGGCGAGACCGTCCCGGTAAGGCCGAGGAAGGTGGTGGTGATCTCGTAGACGGGCTCGTCGGGCCCGTCGCCGGTCTCGCCCGCGCGGCGCGGACGGGCCTTGATGCTGGAGACGTCGCTGGTCGCGAAGGTCAGCGAGGGATCATGCCGGAACCGGATGGACTCCTCGTTGACGGGCCCATAGTCCCCGATGCGCGGACCCTTGGTGGCGCGCTCGAGGAGCTCGATGGCACGGTAGAACCCCACCCGGCGCGGCTGGCCCAGCAGGAGTCCGACCAGCGCCGTCATAGGATCGGCTGCTGGCCGCTCTTTGCCTTCCACGAATACTCCGCCTGCGAGGGGTGCGTCTTCACGCTCAGCTCGCTGAAGGTGTTGATGCCCGCGTGCGCCGCGAGCACCTCATCGATCACGGACGCGAACAGGTACAGGTCGCCGTCCCCGGAGAAGCTGTTCTCGTCGAGCTCGAGGGTCGTCCCCACCCCGCGCACGGGGACGCCCTTCACCAGGCGCTCGACCGGGCGGGTGCGCACCTCCCGGATGCCCTCGATGCGCAGCCGGTTGGCGCGCGCGGCCTGCCGGTCGACCGCCGCGAGGAAGTTGTAGAGGTCGAGGATGGCCCGCAGCGACTGCCGATCGGCGAGCGCGCGGTAGTTGAGCGCGAGGTGCGAGATGAGCCGCCAGTGGAGCGCCTGACCGAAGGGAGGCCTCACCGGGACGGTGACGGGGGTGACGTTCTTGAAGCGGGCGAAGGGCGGAGAGCCCGGCGCGGCCATGCAGATGTCGCCGACCTTGAGCTGCGAGGGCAGCCCCCGGTTGGTGCACATCAGCTCGATGGAGAGCGTCTCCTCGATGGCCCCGGAGGGCACGTCGCGCGGGGTCTGCACCGAGAGCCACGAGTCGATGCCGTCGTCGAGCGGCGAGTTGCTGCGCCGCACCCGGTAGTACGAGGGGATGTCGTCGGGAGACGAGGCGTGGATGAAGTCGAAGAAGGGCTTGTACTCGCGGCGATCGCTGCGCCCGGCCTGGAGGCCGCTGACCTTGTCGATGGAGTAGATCTCCATGTGCCGGGGGTCGACCTCGCTCGCGCGGAGCAGGTACTCGTGCTGCGTCGGGTCGAGCTTCAGCGGGTCGGCGTCGACCGCGAAGAGGTTGATCACCGGGGCGCAGTGGAGCTTCATCAGGTCGCGCGAGAGGCGCGTCGGCAGCGCCGGGGGGCGCTCGAACTGGAAGACGATCTCGAAGCGGTCTTCGGCCCGGGAGACCGCCGCGTCGAGGCCCCGCACGTCGATGAAATTGAACTTCGCCGGGAGCGTGAAGTACTCCTGCAGCAGGCGAAACCCGCCGGGCGCGAACTTCGGCCAGGGGAGCATCGCGCAGCGCTCCTCGAAGCCGGCGGCGCGCACCGAGGCCTTGCCGATCTCGATGCCCTTGGCGCCGGACGAGAGCCCGCGCACGGACACCGACTTCAGGTGCTGCATCATCCAGAGCATCACCATGGTGCAGACCTGCGGCTCGCCGTGCAGGTAGAGCCGCACCCCGTCGGGGTGGAAGACCGCCGCCCTCCCCGCCTCGTGGGTCTGAAACTGCACCCGGATGGTCGGCATCGAGGGCTGCGACGTGTCGTGCACGACGTCGGTGATCTGCAGCGGGAGGAGGTCGACGTCCGCGGTGGTGCGGAAGCGGCACATGGTGCCCTCGACGGGGTTGGCCGCGAGCTCGGTGTTGCGCGCGACGCGCTGCCGGGTGCGCAGCGCCCCCGCCACCGGGGTGAACTCCACGATGGAGC
Organism: Myxococcaceae bacterium; assembly: GCA_004297725.1. Classification (GTDB taxonomy): domain Bacteria; phylum Myxococcota_A; class Polyangia; order Polyangiales; genus SCUS01. The sequence goes on from SCUS01000133.1 coordinate 91,780, forward strand.
AGGCCGGCAGCGTGCGGAGGTAGTGCGGGAGAAGGAGGTCGGTGAGGGTGTGGATGACCTCCGGGACGTCGTCGTCGAGGCGCTCCCGGATGCGCGCCGTGAGGAAGGCGAAGCCCTCCATCAAGCGCTCGACGTCAGGGTCGCCGCCGCGCTCGGAGAGCATCCCCGCCACGGCCGGATAGGCCTTGCCGAACTCCTTGCCGAGCTCGCGGAGGTAGGTCAGCTCGCTCTGATAGTACTTGCTGAACAAGCTTCGTATGCTCCCGTAGCGGCGGACTCTAACAGCCCTCTGTCGAAACCGTCATCCCTTCATCAGAGGCCCGCGATGGCCGCGGGAGCTCCCCCTCCCCCAGGTCCGCGTGCTAAGTCCACCGGCCCTCGTGAAGCGCTTCAAACAACCCACCGCTCTGTTGCTGCTGCTCGCCGGATGCAGCTCCTCGTCGTCCGCGCAGGACCGGCCGCCCGCGCCCGCTCGCCCGGTCGCGGCGCCGGTCGCGGCGCCGGTCGCAGCCCATCCGCCACCCCCCGCGGCGCCCTCGCCGACCCCGACGCCGTCGGGGATTCCTCGCGACCTCAACGTCGTGATGATCTCCATCGACAGCCTGCGGGCGGATATGCCCTGGGCGGGCTACCCCCGTCCCATCGCCCCCTTCCTCACCTCCCTGGAGGCCGCGTCGGTCTCGTACACCAAGGCCTACGCGGCCTCCTCGTACACCTCGCAGAGCGTCGGAGGCTTCCTCGGAGGCAGGCTCCCCAGCGAGCTGCGCCGGGACGGCTACTTCTTCGGAACCTACCCCAGCCGGGTGGTCTTCTTCCCCGAGCGCCTGCAGGCCGCGGGCATCCGCACCATCGCCGCGCAGTCCCACGGGTACTTCCGCGCGGGCCACGCGGGCTTCGAGCAGGGCTTCGACGTCTGGCGCATGGTCCCCGGCACCCACTGGAACGCCACCACCGACGTGGACATCACCGGCGAGCCCCACGCCGACCTCGCGATCCGCCTCCTCTCCGAGCCGGCCAACACCTCGGGTCGCTTCTTCGCGTGGTTCCACTTCATGGACCCGCACGACCAGTACCAGGCGCACCCGGGCATCAGCTACGGCCGCCGGATGCGCGACCGCTACGACGGCGAGGTCACCTTCACCGACCGCCAGGTCGAGCGGCTCGTCACCTTCATCCGCTCGCAGCCATTCGGCGCCCGCACCGCCATCGTCATCACCGCCGACCACGGCGAGAGCTTCGGCGAGCACGGCCACTACCGCCACGCCTTCCAGGTCTGGCAGCAGCTCGTGCGCGTGCCCTGGTTCTTCTCCATCCCCGGCGTCGCGCCCCGGCGCATCGCCGCCAGCCGCAGCCACGTCGACCTGGCGCCCACCCTCCTCGAGCTCTTCGGCCTCCCCCCGGAGCCCGAGTTCACCGGACGCTCGCTCGTCCCGGAGTTTCTCGGCGCCGAGCCCGAGGCCCGCGACGTCTGGGTCGACCTCGCCCGCACCGGCAACAACGACCGCCGCCGGGCGCTCATCCACGGCCAGTACAAGCTCACCGCCTACGGTGACGACTCCCGCTTCGAGCTCTATGACATCGAGGCCGACCCGGGCGAGCTCACCAACCTCGCCCGCACCCGGCCCGACGTCTACGCCTCGATGGTGCAGCGCTACCGCGCGGCCCAGCCCGGCATCCGCAACGAGCTCGTCCGCGGCTGCCGCACCCTCACCGGCGCCCCGCCCGGCCGCGGCTGGTAGCTCCTCCCTAGCGCTGGTACTCGCCCGGTCGGTAGCGCCCCAGGTTGTCGCGCATCCACGCCGCGAAGCGGGCGACGCCGTCCTCCAGGGACACCTCCGCCCGCCAGCCCAGCAGCGCCGCCGCCCGCGAGGGGTCGCCCAGCAGGCGCTCGACCTCGCTGGCCGCGGGGCGCAGCCGCTCCTCGGCGCTCACGATCGCGACGGTGGTCCCCAGCACCCGCATGCAGAGCGCCGCGAGGTCGCCCACGGAGATCTCCCTCCCCGTCGCGAGCTGCACCGTGCGCCCGAGCGCCTCGTCGCGCTCCGCCGCCAGCATGAACCCGCGCACCGTGTCCGCGACGTTCACGAGGTCGCGCGTCGGGGTGAGCTTGCCCAGGTGCAGCGCCTGCCCCGCCAGCACCTGCGTCAGGATCGTCGGGAGCACCGCCCTCGTCGACTGCCGGGGGCCGTAGGTGTTGAAGGGCCGCACGGTCACGGCGGGCAGCCCGAAGGAGCGCACGAAGCTCTCCACGCACTGGTCCGCGGCGATCTTGCTCGCGGCGTAGGGCGACTGCCCCACCAGCGGGTGCGCCTCGGTGATGGGGACGAACTGCGCGGTGCCGTACACCTCGCTCGTGGAGGTGTGGATCATCCTCGCGCCGCCCGCGTCGAGGCAGGCCTGAGCGACGTGAAGCGTCGAGAGAAGGTTGTTGCTGAAGACCTGCGAGGCGCACTGGTACGAGTACGGGATCGCGATGAGCGACGCGAGGTGGAAGGCCACGTCGCAGCCCCGCACCAGGCCTCTGGTGAAGAAGGGATCGGTGAGGTCGCCGGCGACCACCTCGACCTGGGAGAGCACCTCCGACGGGAGCTGCTCCAGCGCCCCCCGGTCGCCGCGGGCGTTGTAGCGCACCAGCGCGCGCACCGCGTCGCCCCGACGCACCAGGGCCTCCACGAGGTGGCTGCCAATGAATCCCCCGGCCCCGGTCACCAATGCTCTGCGCTGCATGGAGCGCACCGATATCACCGGTGCACGCGGAGCGGCCAGCACGCGTTGCCAAGTCGAAAGGGCAGCGTTAGCGTCGGGATATGCGAGACAAGAGCTATCTGGCGGTACTCGCGGTGGTGGTGTCGAGCTGCCAGGGCGTGCTCGGAGAAGCGCTGCCCGAGGGCCCGGGCACCGTCGACCCCGGCATCGATCCGGTCGACCCCGACGGCGGTCTCGAAGCGACGGACGCCGGTCAGGCGATGACTTCGCGAGATGTGCCGACGAGCACCACCGACCGGGGCGCTCCCACCACCGATCGCGGCGCTCCCACCACCGACCGGGGCGCTCCCGCGGTCGACGTACCTCCCACCGGCGGCGATCCCTGTCTGCCCTTCCGAGGATCGACCGCGCCGGTGAGCCTCACCACCACGGGTCCTCGCGAGCTGCGTGCCTTCCCCGGGGCCGAGGGCTTCGGCGCGGCCGCGCGAGGCGGTCGAGGCGGCCGGGTGATCTACGTGACCAACCTCAACGCGTCGGGCCCGGGCTCCTTCCAGGACGCCGTGCAGCAGACCGGGCCTCGCTACGTGCTGTTCAAGGTGAGCGGGGTGGTCCAGGGAGAGGTCCACGTGCGCTCGGGCGACCTGACCATCGCGGGTCAGACCTCCCCCGGCGGCGTGACGGTGCGTGGCATCCACACCACCGAGCAGCCCTACTGCGAGCACAGCTGCGGGCCCAACATCCGCAACGTCGACAACCTCATCGTGCGCTTCCTGCGCTCCCGCCCGGCGGGCATGGGCGACGACGGCATGCGGCTGCGCTACGTGCGCAACGCCATCATCGACCACGTCTCCATCGGCAACGCCAACGACGAGGCGATGGAGATCTCGTACTCCAACACCATCACCATCCAGAACGTGCTGCTCGCCGAGACCGTCGGCGATCACTACCAGTACGGCGGGATGCTGCTGAACTACTCCAACCCCGCGGCGGGCTATCAGCTCGACCGGTTCACCATCCATCACAACGTCTGGAACCGCATCGGCGGCCGCATGCCGGAGTTCTCTCGCGAGAGCGCGGCGGCGGCCAACAGCACCATGCAGGCCGAGCTCGCCAACAACTTCTGGTGGGACCCGCGGACCTACGTCGACTTCAACAACACCATCACCTCCGGGGTCGAGAGCGGGCCGCCGATCCACTACGCGATGAACATCGTGGGCAACTACGGCTGGGCGCGGCCGGGCTACGGCTTCGGCCTCTTCTCGCTGCGCGACCGGCAAGACCAGTCGCCCGCCTACTTCAACGACAACGTGATGAGCCTCTACTCCAACCGTCGCGACTGGCAGCTCAACTACTGCTGCAACGACCTGCCGAGCACGATTCCCCCGACCACGCCGCCGTCGTGGATGCGCACCACACGCTTCGACTACCCCGCCGTCACGTACACCCCGTCGAGCGATCTGCGCTCCTACGTGGGCGCCAACGCCGGCTGTTTTCCGCGCGACCCGATGGACACCCGCTTGATGAACGCGATCCGCGACGGCCAGCCGTCGAGCGCGGCCATCAACCGCAACCCCGCCAACGACGCGCTCCAGGTCGTCGCCAACCCGCCCGCGGTGCCGAGCGACCGAGACTCCGATGGGATGTCCGACGAGTTCGAGTGCCGCAACGGCCTCGACCCCGTGAGGCAGGACCACAACGGCACGACGCTCTCCTCCAGGCTCGTCGGCGTCGCGGGCTACACCAACCTGGAGGTCTACCTCCACGAGCTGGCGCTGATCCGCGTCCGAGACGCCCAGCGCTGAGCGGGTCGGTCAGCCCGGCGTGATCGTCGGGCAGCCGAAGACGATTCGAACCTGCGCGCCGTCGTCGGCCAGGACCCGCTCGCAGGCCGGACCGTGGAGCACCACCGAGCGCATCCCCGGCGAGTAGTCCCAGCCGTTGTTGTGGTCGACGTCGCGAGGGACGATCGAGGCGCCGCTCCTGGTGGTGACGTTGACGTTGACCCTCGCCGGGTCGACCCGGGAGGGGTCGGCGTCGACGGCGAACTCGCAGCTCACCGCGCGGCCGCGGATCTCGTCGAGCGCGCGGGTGAGGTCGGCCTCGAAGGTACCGGTCTGGAGCCGGTAGTGGCAGCTCATGGAGCCCTGGCAGTCGGGCGTGCGCCCGGTGTTGCCCGTGAACGCGAGGTCGGAGAGGAAGGTGTCGGAAGCGTCAGGCGTGCCCGCGACGAAGTAGCGGATCGGCGGGGTGCCCCGCGCTCCACGAGCGACCGACACGCGCACCGCGTCGGACGCGACCCGCTCCTGGGCCATGACGCAGGCGAGGAAGCCGGGGATGTCCAGCGGGTTCGGGAAGCAGGGCGGCGCGCTGGTGCACTCCTCCGTCGGGGCGCCGTCGGTGATCAGGATGACGTTGCGCGAACCGTCCATCGTGAAGCGCTCGAAGTAGCTGCGCGAGCCTTCGACGGCACAGTTCATCGGGGTGCCGCCGTTCGGCGAGGCGCCGGCGAGCACGGACTCCAGGCGCGCGCGGTTGACGCTCAACGCCTCGATCGGCACGTTCGGCGTCGCGTAGGTCGAGGCGCTCCCGCTCGCACCAGACGGCGCCGGGAACATCGTCAACCCGACGCGGATGCTCCCGTCGAGGCGCCCGAGCAGCGTCCGCAGGCCGGCCTGCGCCGCGACCCACTTCCCGCTCTGCTGCATCGAGCCGGAGCGATCGAGGACGATGAGGAGGTTGACCGGCAGCCGGCGCGCGTCGGCGGTCGTGGTCGAGCACGACGCGTCCTCGCTGATCACCACGGTCCCGCGGTCGGGCACCGGGATCGCGTCCCTCGTGGAGGCCTCGAAGCTCGGAACCGCGTCCGCCGGCAGCGCGGTCGATGCGTCCAGCCGGCCGTTGCCCGTCGTAAAGGAGGGCGCCGCCTCCGGGGAGCAAGCGACCAGTGCCAGCGCTCCCAGCGTCATCCATCGTCCGTGGCTCTTCACGGGGCGGGACTCTAGCAACGTCGGCAGCACCCTGTCAGGTCGCGGCACCGCTGCCGCCCTGACCGCCGCCATCCCCCTTGCGGAGCATTCGTCGGGCCACCAGCGCCAGCACCAGGATCGCCGCTCCGCCCAGCAGCAGCACCGGCCCGAAGAGCTCCTCCTGCGCGCTGGGGGGCGGGGCCTCCTCGGCGGTGGCGTCCTCGACCCGGCGTCTCCCGCGGGTGCTCGCCCTCGAGCCACTGCCGCCCGCCGGGCTCTCGGCGCCCTGCTCGAGGCTGCTCACCTCCTGGCTGCCCTCCATCGCCCGAGACGCCGTCTGCGAGCCCATGCTCCGCCAGGCGGCGATGCCGACGAGCCCGACCACCACCAGCACGATCACGTACTCGACCGTCGAGAGCCCGCGCTCATCAGAACGCAGCGTACGCCGCCTCATCCCTCGCATCGCTGCCGACGCTACCACGCGATCAGTCCCGGCCCCGGTCGAGCGAGGGGCCTGCGTCGCGAAAGGGGCTCGTCATCACCTCGCAGCGGTTGGCCGCGGTGCACACCTCGCCCAGCCGGCACGACGGGAAGCAGATCTCCCGCCGCCCGGCGTCCACCCCGGAGTCGTAGTCCTCCTCCGGCGAGCCCGAGCAGCCGAGGGCTCCGAGGGCGGCGGAGACCAGCATCCAACGCAGCGAATACTTCACCAGGTAAGCTCCTTCCGGCAGCCTACCGCGGCATCTCGCCGTTGACGAACCCTCGCCGCAGCGTGCATCCACCTTCGCCGTGCCGTCACCCCGCGCCTCGCTCCTCGCCCTCGCGCTGCTCGCCGGCGCTTCATGCCGCCGCCCGACCGGCTCTACGCTCGCGCCGCGCTACCTGCTCGGCCTCTCGCCGGGGCCATCGTTCACGGTGCTCGGCGCGACCCTCTACGCCGATCGGGACCTCCAGTACCACGACGCCAACTGCCTCGGCGTCACGCTCGCCGGCGGCCGCGAGCCCCCGATGCTCGACGGCGGTCGGGTCGAACTCTGGGTCGTCGGCGGCGACCCCATCGGCCGCGTCGACCGCTCGCCGGACGGCCGCTACCACGCCGCGGTGCGCACGGCGCTCCCGCCGGGCACCCACGTCGCGGGCAACCTCGTGGGCAGCAACGCCGTCCCGGCCCACCGCTTCCACAGCCCGGCGCATGTGCCGCTGGCGATCCAGCGGATCAAGCCCGACGCGGGCTTCGCGCTGCGGGCGGGAGAGGGGCTACCGGTGACCTGGCGGGGCGGCGACAGCTCGCACGTCGCGCTGGTGGTCACGGTCTCCCACGGTCCCGCCGACGCGGCGCAGACCGGGTGGCTGCTCACCTGCGTGGTGCCTCGGGGCAGAGGGCGCTTCGCGATCCCGGCGAGCGCGTTTCCGAGGGCGCGCATCCCGGCGGACGCGGACACGGTGACGGTCACCGTGGCGGCGGACGATCGGGTGGTGGAGGAGGAGTACGCGCTGGACGTGACGCCCGTGGGCTCGGCCGACGATCAGGCCGTGGGCACCTTCGCGCGCTGAGCGAGCGGGAGGGTCAGCGGGCGGAGACGGAGCCGGAGACCTCGACGGAGACCTGCATCGAGACGTTGATGCTGCCCACCGCGCTCACGAGCCCGGAGGTCGCGATGCCCGCGCACGCGGTCACCTGAGCGCCCACCGCGCCGAGGGCGCCCGGGAGGTCCTGGGCGGAGCGGACCACCGCGGCGCCGGCGCTGGCCGCCTGCTCGACGCGGGAGTGGAGCAGCAGCACCTGCGTGAACCCGCCGCGCAGGGCGGCCTGCACCCGCGCGACCTTCTCCTGGAGGTTGCTCCCGACGTTGCCGGTGATGTTGATCTCCGCGCGCCCCGGGGCGCAGCTCGCCTCGGCGCTCAGGCGCGCGTCGCAGGCGGCGCGGCAGTCGGCGTTGACCCGCGGAGGAACCACGTGGCCGGTGCATCGCGGCGCGGTGAACGCGACCGAGCAGCCCCCGCGGCACTCTCCCCCGCAGCTCCCCGTGGCGCGCGCCACGCAGCGGCCGCGGCAGACGCCGCCGCACGAACCACCGGACGAGCTGGATCCCTCGCAGGCCCCCTCGCAGACGCCCTCGCAGGCGCCGTTCACTTCCACCGCGCAGTGGCCCGTGCACTGGGCCGTGCAGCCGCCGCGGAGCTCGCCGCCCTCGCAGGTGACCTGCGCCGAGCCCGGGGTGTACGACGCGTCGCACTCCGCCGCGCAGCGCCCATAGGCGTCGACGCTGACCTCGCAGCGGGGCAGCTGCGTCACCACCTCGACCCGCACCCCCGCCGCCGCGCGGATGTCGGCGAGGTCGGCGCGGAGCTGGGTGGACACCCGGGAGCACGCCGCGCGCAGGGCCTCGGGGCTGTCGCCCGCGCCCAGCTCGCTGTCAGGGATGGCGAGCTCGTGGCCGATCTGCCGACACGCGTTGAGCAGCCCCGACTGGAGCTCGACCGAGGCGCCCGCGAAGGCGCTCGACGCGGCGATGAAGGCCTCCACCTTCTGCGCCCCGGCGGTGCCTCCGAGGTCGCCGCGACAGGTCGCGCCCATCATGCCGCCGACACCTCCGCCGAGGGTTCCGCAGCTCGTCAGCAGCACCATCAATCCGAGGCCCATCTTCTGATTACGCATCGTCGGCTCTCTCTCCTCGCGCGGCCGAAAGGTCTCGCCGCGGCTCCGGGCGCGATCGAACACCACCGCCGCGTCGCGGCGCAAGCTGTTACGCATGGGCTCGAAGGGGTGCCGATATTCCAGGGCGCTGCGCGTGGCGCCGGATGCTAGGGTCACCGCCACGGCGGCAAAGCATCGTTGCGACGGCGCCGACGAGGAGAAGACCTGATGAGCGATGAGAAGCAGGCGATCGAGCGGAGGACCTTCCTGTGCGTGGTCGGTGCGGCCGGTGTCGCCGCGACGGTGACCACGGGCTGCGGCGATGACAGCGCGCCGGCCGTTCCCTTCAGCGCGGGCCGAGTGGCCGACCACCCGATGGGCGTCTGGAAGCTCTACGGCGCCCAGTCCGTGATCGTGGGCAGGGACGCCGGAGGGTTCTACGCCTTCAGCGCCACCTGCACGCACGAGCGCAACCAGCTCGAGTTTCGCGAGCCCAGCGCCTGCACGGGCCCCACGGGCTGCACCTCCATCAGCATGACCGGCCTCACCCGCTGCCCGGTGCACTTCTCCCGCTTCGACGCCAACGGCGGGGTGATCGCGAGCCCCGCCACCGTCCCGCTGCCCCACTACCAGGTCACCGTCGCGAGCGGCGAGATCACCGTGAGCCCGGCCGTCACCGTCGCCGCCACCGTTCGCTCGGCGGGCGTCTGAGGCGCTAAGCCCCTCTCCAGCGCTATGGGCAGCGCGGCAGCGTCGCCGTGCGTCCGTCCCAGAGCGCACCGTCCCTCACGAAGAGATCGCGACCGGCGCCCACGATGTAGGGCTGCAGCGACTCGTCGCCTCGCGCGTACCGCTCCAGGAAGGCCACCGACAGGAAGCGCAGGGCCCTCGCCCGCGAGTCGAGCGGCGCCGCGCCACGAGCGCACACGCTGCACTGGAAGCCGCAGGCCGTGTCGACGAAGTCGTTGTGGCCGAAGTTGCTCAAGGGGTAGAGGGCCACGCGCGCCCCGTCCGGCGCCCCGGCCGCGAAGCGGAGGTAGTTGCTCGCCTCCGGAGCGCAGGCCTGACCGAGCTGCACGCAGCGCGACTGCGTCGCCCCGAAGAGCGCGAGCGGTCGGGTGAGGCGGCCGATGCGCTCGGGCGCGATGGAGGGCGTCGCCGCGGTCACGCCGCCGATCGGGGAGGGGTTGTCGTCGACCGGGTCGAGCGCCACCGCGGCGATGAACGCCGGTTCATCGAGCACCGCCATGATGGCCCCCTTGCCGCCGAGCGAGTGCCCCATCACGACCGTGCGGTTGGCGTCGATGATGCTGCTCGCGGGGAAGCCCGCCACGCCCAGCGCCAGCGAGGTGCGGGCCGCGATCATCGCCCGCGGAACGTCTCGGTGGTCGACGGAGAGCAGCGTGCCCGGGTAGTCGATGGAGACCACCACGTAGCCCCACGACGCGATGTGCGCGAGCAGGCCGTCGTAGTTGCCCACGCCGAGCTGGAAGCCGTGCGCGAAGATCACGAGCGGCAGCCGCGAGTCGCTCGACGTGGGGAAGAGCGCCCTCGCCTGGGTCGCGGTGCCGGCGATCGGACCCGTCCAGGTTCCGACCACGTAGGGGCCGCGCAGGGAGAGGTCGCGGCCGCCGGCGTCGAAGGCGGGAGCGGGCACGTCGCCCTCGGGTGAGCCCGCATCCTCCTCGACGCCGAGGTCATCGGTCGGAGGCTCCCCCGCGTCGACAGCGGGCTCCTCGACCGGGCCCGAGTCGGGCTCGACGCCGAGGTCCGTCGAGATCGGGGCCAGGTCGACCGGGGCGCGCACGTCGCCCGCGCCGCCGTCCGCGGGAGGCCGGTAGGAGACCACGTTGCCGCAGCCAGAGAGCGCCGCGAGGAGCCCGACCGACACGATCCCAGAGCTTCGCATGGGCCTTTGAGTACCCCGAAACGCCCGCGGGCTCACGAAGCGTGAAGTTTGGAGAGGTGGCTCGTGTCGTTGAGCGCGGCCACCCGCAGCACCCCGAACTCCCGCCACTCCAGCCGGTGCACCCCGCAGTTCTCCGTCGCCAGGATCAGCCCCTCGCCGCTCGCCCCGAGCAGGTGCCGCAGCGCGTGGTGGATCGCGACCCCGTGGCTCACCACCACCACCGTCCCGGTCGGGTGGCGAGCGAGGATGTCGTCGATCGCGGCGCTCATCCTCGCGGCGCACTCGGTGTGCGACTCGCCCCCCGGCGGGGTGAACACCGGGTCGCGCGACAGCAGCGCCCGCCACGCCTCGGGCTGCTCGGCCTCGAGCACGTCGAAGCGGACGCCGACGAAGGCGCCCATGTCGCGCTCCCGCAGACGGTGATCGGGCACCACGGGAAGCCCCGCTCGGGTCGCGAGCGGCGTCGCGGTCGCGACGGCCCTCGGCAGGTCGCTCGCGTAGACCACCGTCGGCGCGGGCGACGACAGCGCCTCCGCGAGGGCCTCGGCCTGCCGCACGCCCCGAGGGGTCAGCGGCGACGCGCTGTGCCCGGTGAACATGCGCGCGGCGTTGCCCTCCGACTCCCCGTGGCGCACCAGCAACAACGTTCGCGTCAGCACTGCTTCGGCTCTCCTCGAGGGTGACTCTACCTCGCGCGGCCCAGCGCCGCGGGAGGCTGGGCCGTGCGACCGTCTTCGGGCCACGAGTGCCGAGGGTACTTACGGCAGAGCTCGCGTCGGATGGCGGGGTAGTGCTTCACCCAGAAGCCCTCGAGGTCGGTCGTCACCTGCACCGCGCGGTGGTTGGGCGCCAGCAGGTTGAGCACCAGCGGAACCTTGCCCCCGCCCACCGCGGGCCCCCTCGCGCAGCCGAAGAAGTCCTGCAGCCTCGACTCGATCCACGGCGCCTTGCCCGGCTCGTACATCACCCGGACCATCTTCCCGCCGCCGAGCGCCACCCGCTCCGGGGCGAGCTCATCGAGCGCCCTGCGCTGCGGCCCGGTGAGCCCATCGCGCAGCGCCTCCAGCAGCCCCGCGCGGCGCACCTCCGCCATCGTCCTGGCCCCGACGCAGCACTGTCGCAGCCCCAGCTCCAGCAGCGCGTCGGCGTCCGTCGGCAGGCCCAGCGCGGGAGAGCGCTCCGCCACGAAGGCCACCCGGGCGAGCCAGCGGTCGACCGCGTCGGCGTCCTCCACGAAGGAGCGCAGCCCCTTGCGCCGCGCCTCCTCCAGCAGTCGCTCGGTCACCAGCTTGTCGACCTCCGGCGAAGGGCTCGCACGGCTCTCGTCGAGCACGAGGCCCCGGTAGCGCAGCACCCGCACCGGGTCGACCCGCTCGTCCGCCGCGACCCAGCGCGCCTCGACCGCGTCGATGACCCCGTCGGGAAACAGCTCCAGCAGCCACTCGGGCTCGATCACGCAGGCGGTACGCACCTGCACCCCTCGCCCTCGGTGGTCCGTGCGCTCCTCGGCGTCGATGGCCAGCACGAAGGCCCCGCCTCGCGCCTCGCTCGTCGCCGCGAGCGTGGCCGAGCCGCCCGACGCCAGCGCGACCTCGTCCCCTCGCAGCCTCCGGGCGACCCGGTCGGGGTAGCCTGCCAGCAGCGCGAGGCCCAGCGTATCCTCCCAGTCGTTGCCCGGCGCCACCAGCGGCGCGTTGGAGAGCGAGCGGTCTCGCCGCACCGCCGTGAGCAGCTGCTTGCGGGCGCGGTCCGCCGCCGACGCGGCCATGGGGTCGACGCCCATCGCCCGCAGGACGCCCGGGTTGAAGCGCTCCTCGGTGGCCCGATCGAGCGCATCCAGCGCGGCCAGCACGTCCGACCGGCCGTTGCTCGGGCTCCAGTCCTGATCGCGCGCGCCCCCGAGGCCTCCGCCGCGGCGTGACATCACCAGGTCGCGCTCTCCCAGCACCGCCGCCGCGCCTGCGGCCACCTCCAGCAGCCCCCGGCGAGCGCCCTCGACCACCACCCTCGCGAGCCTGGGGTGCGTCGGCAGCGCCAGCATCGACCGCCCGGTCGCCGTGAGGGCGCCCCCCTCGTCGAGGGCTCCGAGGTCGCGCAGCAGCCGCTCCGCCGCGTCGACCGAGGCGGCGCCCGGCGCCTCGAACCACGGGAATGCCCGCAGGTCTCGCTCTCCCGCGGCATGCAGCGCGAGGGCCGTGTCCGCGAGGTCCATGCGCTGCACCTCCGGCGCGTCGTGCTCGGGCCGCGCGTCGTGGTCGTGCTTCGTGTAGAGCCGCACGCACCGCCCCGGCCGGGTGCGACCTGCTCTTCCCGCGCGCTGCGTGGCGGAGGCCCGCGACACCTTCGCGACCTTGAGCGTGGGCACGCCCGACCACGGCGCGTGCGACGCGACCCTGGCGAGCCCGGAGTCGACCACGGCCACCACCCCGTCGATGGTCACGCTGGTCTCCGCGACGTTCGTCGACAGGATCACCTTGCGCCGCGAGGCGGGCGCCACCGCGCGGTCCTGCTCGGCGCTGGGCAGGTCGCCGTGGAGCGGGAGCACCAGCAGGTCGGCCTCGGTGGCCAGCGACGCGCACGCCGACATCGCCCGCCGTATCTCCGCCGCCCCCGGCAGGAACACCAGCACGTCCCCGTCGAGGCCCTCCTTCACCAGCGCCCTCACCGCGCCTGCGACCTGCTGCTCGAGCGGCCGCTCGTCGGCGCGGGCCTGGTGCTCGATGGCCACCTCGAAGCGCCGCCCCTCGCTGGTCACCCTCGTCGCGGGGGTCGTCCCCTCGCCCAGAAACGCCGCCACCCGCGCGCCGTCGAGCGTCGCGGACATCACCACCAGCTTGAGGTCGGGCCGCGGCCCCCGCTGGAGCCTGCGCACCATCGCCAGCGCGAGGTCGCCCTGGAGGTGCCGCTCATGAAACTCGTCGAGCACCACCACGCCCACGGAGGCGAGCGTCGGGTCGCTCAGCAGCCGACGGGTGAGCACCCCCTCGGTGACGAAGCGCACCCTGGTCTTCGCGCTCGACACGTCCTCGAAGCGCACCTGGTAGCCGATGGTCTGGCCCAGCGGCTCGCCCCGCTCCTCGGCCACCCGCTTTGCGGCCATGCGGGTCGCGAGGCGCCGGGGCTCGAGCACCACCACCTCCCGGTCGCCCGCGAGGCCCGAGTCGAGCAGCGCCGAGGGGACGCGCGTGGTCTTGCCAGCGCCGGGAGGAGCCTCCAGCACGACCGAGCTCGAGGCGCGCAGGGCGGCCAGCAGGCTCGGGAGAACGTCGTCGATCGGGAGTGCGATCACCGCCGCGACCTATACCTCCCAGCACCGGTCTCGTCAGGGGCGGAGGTGGGTTCGTGCCGAAATCGTGACGCCGCGATCGTGGCGAGTAGGTTGCGCCCAAGGAGGTCGCATTTGGACATCAAGAAGATCATCGCAAAGCTGCCGGTTGGCTACGCCGAGGACGCGGCGGGCATGAACGGGGACCAGCTTCGCGCGGAGATCATCCGCGCGGAGACGTCGCTGCGCTGGGTGCAGCAGGAGATGAAGGCCGACGAGAAGCTCACCGGCGCCCGGGAGCTGATGAAGGACCTCTCGTCCGCCTACAACGAGGCCAAGAAGGCGCAGCGCGCCAAGATCGACTACTCGCTCCACGTGCTCGAAGAGCGCGGCGAGCTCGGCGTCGGGGCGCACGCCATGGACTCCGACGAGGACGCCGTCACCGGCCCCCGCCCCGCCCGCGTCGACGCCTCCAAGGCGAAGAAGTCCCGCGCCGCCTGAGCGGCGGTTCAGCCCGCGGTCGAAAGCAGCGTCCGGATTCGCGCGAGGGCCCCTGGCAGCGCGCGGACCCGGTACGCCGCGCCCGTCTCGTCCCAGCTCTCCTCCAGCACCCTGCACTCCCGGTGGATCTCGCCGCCGACGGCGCCCTGCGCGAAGGGCACCCGGAGCGTCGCCTCTTCCATCCCCTGCTCCAGCGTCTCCAGGATGCGCTCTCGCAGCGCCAGCACCGAGCCCCGGTCGAGCGCCGACACCAGCACCGCGTCGGGGTACTCCAGGGAGAGCGCCGCCATCGCGTCGCGGTCGAGCCGGTCGCGCTTGTTGAGCACCAGCAGCGAGGGCACCGAGCCCGCCTCGATCTCGCCGAGCACCTCGCGGGTCACCGCGTACTGGGTGCGCCACGCGGCGTCGCTCGCGTCGACCACGTGCAGCAGCAGCGTCGCCTCGCGCGCCTCGTCGAGCGTCGAGCGGAAGCTCGCGACCAGGTCGTGCGGCAGCTTCTTGATGAACCCGACGGTGTCCGAGACCAGTACCTTCGGGCGGCTCTCCGGGGAGAGCGAGCGCACGGTGGTGTCGAGCGTCGCGAAGAGCTTGTCGGCGACGTAGACCTCGCTCCCGGTGAGCGCCCTCATCAGCGAGCTCTTGCCCGCGTTGGTGTAGCCCACGAGCGCCACCCGGAGCTGCTCCTGCCGCCGAGCGCGCCGCACGTCGCCCTCCCTCGCCAGGCCGCCGAGCTCTCGCCGCAGCTCCGCGATGCGGTCGCGGATCTTGCGCCGGTCGAGCTCCACGGCGCTCTCGCCGGACCCTTTGCCGCCGATGCCGCCCCGCTGCCGATCGCCTCCCGCGCCGGTCTCCCTCAGCCGAGGCGCCAGGTAGTTGAGCCGGGCGATCTCCACCTGGAGCTTCGCCTCGCGGCTCTTGGCGTGGCGGTGGAAGATCTCCACGATCACCGCCGTGCGGTCGAGCACCTGCGCCCCGGTGGCGCGCTCGAGGTTGCGGAGCTGCGACGGCCCGAGCTCATGGTCGACCACCACCAGCCCGGCCTTCTCCGCCGGGATCATCACGTCTGCGGTGTCGTCGTCCTCGGCCTCGGGGGCCTCCGCGAGCGCCTCGACCTCCGCGCCGCCGGCCTCCTCGTCGGCGGCCTCGTCGAGCTCCGGGGCGGAGGGTCGATCGTCGATCTTGCGGACCTTCTTGATCGCCCCGGAGGGCACCACCCCGGTGCCGTCGGTGAAGCGCGCGAGCAGCCGGAGCTTGCCCTCGCCCAGCACCGCCGCGGCGGCGAGGTGCGAGCGGCGCTGGGAGATCGTCCCGACCACGCGGTGCCCGAGGGTCTCCACCAGGCGGCCCAGTTCTTCGATGGACGAGCGGTGTTCGGCGTCGTCCACACCGGGGAGCTGGATGGCGACGAGGACTGCGGTCGAGAGATCGCGCTGGATGTGTTCCATGAGGGGGCGCGGACCGTAGCACCTTGCGGGGTCTACGGCGGTCCGGTAGAGCCCCGGCAGACCCATGAACCCCCCGAGCAACGACCCCACGGACGAGAGCCTGAGCGTGGCCCGCGTCCGAGAACTCATCAAGCCCATGGACATCCGCACCCGCGTGATCGTCCTGCAACACCCCCAGGAGCGTGACCGCGCCCTCGGCACCGTGCCCCTCCTCCAGGCGATGCTGCCGAAGGTCGAGGTGATCGTCGGGCTCTCCTGGCCCTCCCTCGCCCGCCTCCTCGACGACGCCGACGCCGACGCCCTCCGCTGGGCGGTGCTCTACCCCGGCTCGCTCCCCCGGCAGCTCCACCTCAACGAGCAGAGCGCGCCGGTGCTGCGCCTCGATCGCAACGGCAACGCCCTCGGGCCGACGCCCTACCTCGAAGGGCTGCTGGTGCTCGACGGCTCGTGGTCCCAGGCCAAGACCCTCTGGTGGCGCAACCCGTGGCTGCTGAAGGTGCAGCGCCTGGTGCTCCACCCCAAGGAGCCGTCGATCTACGGCAAGCTCCGCAAGGAGCCCCGGCGCGAGGCGGTCTCGACGCTGGAGTCGGTCGCCGACGCGCTGGTGTTCAACGGGGAGCCCAGGGAGGTGCGCGACTCGCTACGGAAGGTGTTCCGCACGATGGTGCAGCGCGCCCGGGACGAGATGAAGAACACCCCGCTCGTGCCCGACCCGGAGGACGATCCCTCGGATGACGAAGGCCCGCCCGAAACCGGCGGGGCGTGAACACTGGCGGGGCCAAAACGTATATGGTCCCGCCCGCAAATTGGTGGGTCGCGACGTCGTGGGGAGTGTGTCTCCGGGCGCGGCCCGCCTCCCAGGAGGTCCAACCCCGCCATGAACCCGGTCATCCATCGCTCGTTCCTCGGACTCTGCGCGCTCTCCGCGCTGTCCATCGGTAGCGGCTGCGCCCGCACCGCCACCTTCGCCGTCACCCGGCCCGCCATGCTCAACGCCGCGGCCGTGGGCAACACCATGTCCGTCGGCGGCGTCGCGGCCCCCACGGGCATGCCGCAAGATCTCCAGGCGGCGGGCGAGATCGTGGCCGACCTCACAGGCCGTATCAGCCGCTCGCTCAACCCCTCGATCCGTCTCCTCGCCTCCGGCGGCGGCGTCGTCATCACCGGCGCGGTGCTGGGCAACCAGTACGCCGAGAACATCGAGCAGAACGCCGGCACCTGCACCCGCCAGGTGCCCGCCTACGTGAACGGTCGGCAGACGACCCGCACGGAGAGCTACGCCTGCACCACCCTCCGCCGGGTGGGCACCGCGTCCGCGCGGCTCCAGTTCCAGGTGACCCACGGCACCAGCAACGAGAGCCTCTTCGACCGCACCTACGAGGACAGCGCCACCACCGCCACCACCGGCGTGATCTCGCCCTACGAGCGCCGCGACCCGCCCCCCATCGACGGCGGCGGGATGCTCCACAACCTCCGCGCCCACCTCGTCGACCACTTCGCCCGGGTGATCCTCCCGTGGCAGGAGTCGGTCACCGTCGAGTTCGAGGACTGCGACGGCGACGCGCGCTGCCGCCAGGGCTACGACCTCGTGCAGGCGGGCAACCTCGCGGGCGCCGAGCCGCTCTTCACCCAGGTCATCGGGCAGTTCCAGAACGCCACCGTGCCCGTTCCGCCCAACGAGGCGGAGAAGATCGGCGAGGCGTTCTACAACCGCGGCCTGACCCGGTCTTACCTGGGCCAGTATGCGCGCGCCGTGGCCGACCTGACCCGCGCCATCCAGATCCGCCCGGACGAGGAGGACTGGCAGCAGGAACTCCGCGACGCCCAGCAGATGTCCCAGGACCAGGAGTCGCTCCGTCAGCAGGGCGCCGTCTCCAACGAGACGCAGAACGTCCAGAACGCGGGGACTCCGTGACAGTCCGCCGCGGCGCGCGCTGGTCCATCGGGGCCGCGCTCTGCATGACCGGGGCGAGCGCGCTCTGGTCGTGCCAGTCCATGGGAGGCTCGCAGCGCGTCGACCCGAACGCCCTCGCGCAGCAGAACAACGCGTTCTTCCAGGAGCAGCTCCGGCTCGCCCGCGAGGCCCTCGCCCGGCAGGAGTGGAACGCCGCCCGGCAGAACCTCGAGGGCGTGGTCGAGTCGCTCCCGGCGACGGACCCGAGCGGCGCCGAGGCCCGCGCGGGCCTGGCCCAGATCGCCTTCGAGCTGGGTGACTACGCCCGCGCCGCGCAGGTCGCCGCCGAGGTGCCGACCACGTCGCCCTTCGCGGTGTCGGCGCTCGAGAGCCGCGGCCTCGCGCAGCTCTTCTCGTGCGACTTCAACGCCGCCACGGAGACATTCTACCAGCTCGCCCAGCTCGACGCGCCGCGCGGCCACATGTGGCTCGGCGTGGCCTTCGCGTGGACCGGCGCAGACGCCAACGCCGAGCGCGAGCTCACCACCGTCGTCAACGAGTCGGGCCACAGCGAGCACGCCCCCAACGCGCGCTTCTACCTCTCGCAGCTCGCCCTCTGGGGCCGCCGCGCGGGGCCCGCGCAGCGCTACCTGGGCCAGCTCCAGTCGTCGTCGCCGGAGTACCTCGCCACGCTCGACCAGCGCGCGCAGAACTGGCTCGGCCGCCGCGCGCACCTGATGCGAGCGTACTTCTCCTTCGACACGCTGGCGCGGATGCACCGGATGTCGTCGAGCAACCAGGCCGTGGCCGACGACCAGCACGCCGGCGAGGCCCTCGCGCTGCTCCAGCAGAACCCGGGCGCGTGCGGCGAGCAGGTGACCCGCCTGGCGCAGGCCCGCAGCGCCAGCGCCGCCGACCGCGACGCCTTCGCGGCGGCCAACCGCGACAACGACGGCGACGGCGTGCTCGACGCCCGCGACCGCTGCCCCAACGAGGCGGAGACCCGCAACGGCATCGCCGACGAGGACGGCTGCCCCGAGGACACCGCGGCCATCGAGGTGGTCGGCAACCAGATCCGCATCCGCAACGGCTTCGCGATCAACTTCGACGTGGGGCGCGACAGCGTGCTCGAGACCTCGCAGCCGGTCATCCAGGCCATCGTCACGCTGCTCCGCAACCCGGCGTACAACTGGATCCGCCGCATCCGCCTCGACGGGCACACCGACGACGTGGGCGAGACCGGCGCCAACCTCGACCTCTCTCAGCGACGCGTGCGACGCGTGGGGGCCATGCTCGTGGCCAACGGCGTCTCGGCCGACCGCCTGACCTTCGGGTTCTATGGCGAGTCCCGGCCCGTCGACATGGGCAGCACCGAGGAGGCCCGGGCGCGCAACCGCCGCGTGGAGATGTTCATCATCGACCCGGCCACCTTCGGCGGCGTCCGCGCGGCCGACTGACCCTTCACTCCGCCTCGACGCCCCCCCCACCACTCGACGCGCGGACCGGCTGACGGTCTGTGGCATCATCCGCGCCCCCCAACGACAGAGGAGGCTTCGCGATGATCGGCGCTCGGGTGATGGGTCTCTGGTCCAACGGCATCTGGTACCCCGGAGTGGTCTCGCAGGCGCGCGAACGCCGTGGGGAGCCGCAGTACTTCGTGCAGTTCGACGACGGCGACACGGCCTGGCTCTCGGCCCAGCAGATCCAGGTGCAGTCGGCGCCCGGGGCCGCTCCGCGCGGGGTGGCCCCCTCCCTCGGCGCCCGCGTCATGGCCGACTGGGCCGAGGACAGCTGGTACCCGGGCTATGTCTGCGAGGCCAACCCCAACGGCACCCTGTTCTTCGTGCAGTTCGACGACGGCGACACCAAGTGGCTGGCGCCGATGAAGATCCGCCCCAACGGCGACCGCCCGGACGCCGCCCCGACCCCGCAGCTCACCCCCGGCACCGCGGTGCAGGGCGAGTGGGCCGAGGAGGCCTGGTACCCGGGCGTGGTCGCGAGGGCGAACGACAACGCCACGATGTTCTTCATCCAGTTCGATGACGGCGACCAGAAGTGGCTGCCCCCGCAGCAGCTTCGCTACACCGCGGCCGCGCGCTCCCCGCAGCCGGCGATCGCGCACACCCCGCAGCCCGTCCCGGTTTCGCAGCCTGCGCCCGCGCCGCACGGGGCGCCCGCCCACGCCGCCCATCCGCCCGCGCCGATGGCGGCCGCTGCGCCCCGGGCGGAATCCGAGCTCCGTTGTGCCTATTGCAACCTTCGCATCACCCGCAACGACGTGAGCCGTTGTCCGGAGTGCGGCGCCAGGCTCTGACGCCCGCGCTCAGCGCCGACCGCTCTTCGGACCACCCATGATCTGGGAGAGCGCCGCGAGCCCGGCGGTCAGCGACGAGAGCGTCTCCTCGAGGCCTTCGGACTTCGCGGCCGGGGCCTTGGAGGCCGGGCGCTTGGGCTTCGCCGAGGAAGGACGCTTCGAGGGAGGACGCGCCGCCGGCGCCGGGGCGGCCACCGGGGCGGGCGCCGGACGCGTGCTCGGCTTGCGCTCGGCCTTCGCCGCGGGCTTCGTCCGCTCGAGGACGGGCGCGGGCTGCGGCTTGGGCGAGGCCCCCTCCGGGTAGACGCGCACCCCCGCAGGCGGGGGCGAGGCCGTCTCGGTCCACCACGAGTTGTCGGGGTGGCCGACGCTCTCCGGCTCCTCGGGCATCAGCGAGAGGTCATCGGGGCTGATGCCCCAGGCCAGCGCCGAGAAGCGCTCCTCGGGGGTGAGCTCGCCGTGGCCCTCCGCGCGCAGCGCGCGGTGCGAGAAGCGGCGATGGCGCGTGACGCCGCGGGTGCGCCACGGGTGATCGCTGTGGACGTAGTTGCGCCCCAGAAGCCAGTGCCCGAGGAGGGCGCGCATCCAGTCCGAGGGCAGCACGAAGCGCCGGAGCACGGGAGATCCCGCCGGCCCGGGCGTCTGCGCCACCACCATCAGGTCGAGGAGCTCGAAGACCAGCTCGTCGTAGTGCTCGGTCAGCCGTAGCAGGGCGCGCGCGGCGGCGTCGCGGTGGGGGCAGACCTGCTGCGTCGGCGACGGGCTCCACACCGTGAGCGGGCCCCGCGGCGGCTCGGCGGCCATGCACAGGCTGCAGAGCTGGGCGCCTACGCTGGGCGGCTTCTGTGGACTCCCATATCGACTGAGCCACGTGGCGCGGAGGTCATGGAGCACCGTCATCGCCTCGGGTTCGAGCTCCGCCGAGAGGTCGTCGGTGATCCACCTCGGGTGCTCGAAGAGGCCGTGGGCGGCGATGAGGGAGCGCAGCCCTTCGGAGTACTCGCGGTCCTCGATCTGCGTCGCCCATTGACGGTAGTGCCAGCGCCGGAGGTCGAACTCCGCGGGCTCGCCGCCGCCGGGCGCCGTGTGGATCAGCGCCGTGAGGAAGGTCGCGTGGCGGCGCACCTCGATGCGCTCGCCCTCCCCGAGGTCGAGGGCGTACAGGTCGCGCACCGGCGTCATGTACACCGGCCCGCGGGCGCTCTCCGTCTCTTCCGGGATCAACTCTCCGCTCCTTCTTCGCTGGACTCATCCAGCTTCAGGAAGTCCCGCAGCTCGCGGTCGCTCATCTCGGTCACCCAGGTCTCTCCGGCGTCGGACAGCACCTCCGCGGCGAGCGAGCGCTTCTCTTCCAACATCCGCTGGATGCGCTCCTCGAGGGTGCCCGTGGTGACAAACTTGTAGACGTTCACGGGTCGAGTCTGACCGATACGGTGCGCCCGGTCCGTCGCCTGATCCTCGACGGCGGGGTTCCACCAGCGATCATAGTGGATGACCGCCGTGGCCCGAACCAGGTTGAGCCCCGTGCCGCCAGCCTTCAACGAGAGGATCAGCACCGGCTCGCCGTCCTCCGAGCGGAACGCGTCCAACATGTTCTCTCGCTCCCTCGGGGAGAGCCCTCCATGGAAGAACGGCACCTCCCGGTCGAAGCGTTGTTCGATGGCGGCCTGCAACAGCTCACCCATCTCCCGATACTGGGTGAACACCAGCGTGGGCTGTCCCTGGTCGATGAGCTCTTCCAACAACTCCATGCACCGATCGAGCTTGCTCGACCGGCCCAGCAGCCGCTCCGGGTCTTCCTCTACGTAGTTCTCCGGGTGATTGCAGATCTGCTTCAACCCGGTGAGCGCCGCCAGGATCGACGCCCGGCGCCCCATCCCGTGACCGCCCTTCACCTTCTCGAAGGTCACCTCGGTCAACGCGCGGTAGAGCGCCGCCTGCTCCCGGGTGAGCCCGCACTCGACGATCTGCTCGGTGCGCGGCGGCAGGTCGCCCGCCACCTCCGGGTCGCGCTTGCTACGCCGCAGCATGAAGGGCCCCACGCGCCGCCGCAGCCGCGCCATGGCCGTCTCCTCGCCTCGCCGCAGCGGTTCGAGGAAGGAGCGCGAGAAGCGGGTCGGGCCGCCCAGCAGCCCTGGCATCACCAGGTCGAAGATCGACCAGAGATCGCGCAGGTGGTTCTCCACGGGAGTGCCGGTGAGGGCCAGTCGGCGCGAGGCGCGTAGTCCCTTGAGCACCTGGGTCTGCTGCGCCAGCGGGTTCTTCACGTGCTGGGCCTCATCCACGATGAGGAGGTTGAACCGGTGCTCTTCGAACAAGGCACGGTCGCGGCGCAGCAGCGCGTAGCTGGTCACCATCACGTCCGAGGTGCGCACGATGTCCCCGAAGCGCCGCGGGTCGGTCTCCCGCGAGCTCTCCTGGTGCATATAGACCTTGAGCTTCGGGGCGAAGCGCCGCGCCTCCTTCACCCAGTTGTGGACGACCGAGGTCGGGCACACCACCAGGTCGGGGTGCTTCGGGCGCTTCGAGCCGCCGGGGCGGCGGTGATGCCACAAGAGCGCCAGCACCTGCACGGTCTTCCCGAGGCCCATGTCGTCGGCGAGGCAGGCCCCGAGCCCGAAGGAGGTGATCTGGTCCATCCAGCTGAGTCCCCTGAGCTGGTAGGGGCGCAGCGTGCCCTGGAAGCCTGGCGGCGTCTCCGTCAGCCGAGACGCGCTGCCCGACGCGAGCTTCTCCAGGAAGATCTCCCACTGCGCCGCGAAGACCGACTCCAGCCGGGCCGCGTCGCGCGCGGCGGTCCACTCGTCCTCGAGCTGGTTGACGTCCTGCCAGCCCAGCGAGCCGCCCTTCATCAGCCGGTCGAGCACCTTGCGCCGCGCCAGCGCGAGCTCGAGCACCGCCTCCAGGTCGCTGCGGGGCACGGCCCTGCGGCCGATGCGCAGGATGGCCCCCTCGGACGACTCCAGCAGCAGCCTCGCCTGCTCCGGGGAGAGCTCGTCCTCGCCGAGCACCACCGTGAGCTCCGGGACGAAGCGCAGCATCGCGAGGCCGCCCTCGCCCAGCTGCTGCTCCAGCTCGCCGTCGTTGACCGGGCTCCACTTCACCCGCAGCCGCGCGCTCTGCGTGTTGCCAATCGATACACTGAAGAGCACCGGCTCGCGCCCGCGGCTCGGCGCCTCCATGTTGAGCGCGCGGTACACCTTCTCCGTAGGCCGGCCGTGCATCGGGGGGAGGCCCGCGACCACGGACATCTCCGCCTCGGTCAGCGGGCTACGGCCGTCGCGCAGCAGCTCCGGGCGCGCTCCCAGGAAGGGCCGCTGCTCGAGCAGGCCCTCCCAGTCGCGGTAGGCCACGCTCGCCGGGAAGCGCCGCACGGTGTCGTCGGCGGCCTCGACCACCGGGTCGCGGAGCATATCGGACTTGAGGAGTCCGAAGAGCGGCACCGCGGGCCCCTCTCCGATCAACGCCATCTCCATCTGCCACGGCTGCTCGGACCGCCCGGCCTCCGACGGCACGATCACCCCGTGGAGGTGCGACTGCGAGGGCAGCACCGCGGGCTTCCAGACATCGTGGTTGGGGTGCAGGCAGCTCCCGAAGGAGGCGTGCAGGGAGGCCAGCACCTCAGCCTTCAACGGAGTGGGCTTCGAGGGAGGAGCGTTGTCCGATGAGTCACCGGTGACGCTGGAGAGCGCCTCGACGGCGAAGCGGGCGAAGGGCGCGGTGTCGTTCTGCGGCACCAGCGGCTGCGTGCGAAACTCGTGAGCCCGGACGCACCACGCGTGCACGGCGCCGAGGGAGGGACAGCCGACCAGCGCGCGTCGGAAGCTCATCAGGGCGTTGAGCGAGACCGGCGGAACCCAGCGCGAGGGCGCGTGGTCGGGGAGCCCCGGAAGCCGCGTGGGCAGCAGGTTTCCATGCGAGAACGCGGCGTGGAGGAGGTCGAGGGCGTCGAGGGCGACGAAGCAGCCGGGGCTCGACAGCGCCGCGCCGTAGCGCCGCGTCCAGGAGCGCAGGAAGGGACGGAGGTGCGTGAGCGCCTGGCTGGCCGGAACGGACCAGCCGACGATGTGGTAGGGCCCCTCGCCGAGGGTGCGCTTGGGGAACTCTACGCGGGCGGTGTCGAGCTCTCGCAGGTGACCGGGGAGCGGCACCGGGTGGTGGTTGCCGAGCCTGGGGAAGAGCGCCGCGAGGAACACCTCCCGGAAGCTCCCGGGAACGAAGGCGGGACGGCGGCGCACACAGCCCGGGTGCGACGGGACCACGAAGTTGTCCGATGGCTGCCAGCGCGACAGCGTCGTCGGATCTTCATAGCGCTCAAACGAGATCGAGAACGCCAGGGACTGACCCTGTGCGGCCAGGTGGACGTGGAGGGCGAGTGGAGTATCCAAAGAAGATCGTGGTGTTGAATGAAGCTTCGAGGAGGAGGAGGGATTCGAACCCCCGGCAGGTTTCCCTACGGCGGTTTTCAAAACCGCTGCCATAGACCACTCGGCCACTCCTCCTGTTGGAGCGTAGAGCGACGGGGAGGTCGCTCGATGCAGAGCGCTCCCTTCTGTCTGATCGGAGGGGTGCTGTCAACCGCCGTGCCGCCGGGAAGAGCGTCCCCGCGGCACGCCCGACCCACACCGATGGTGGACAGCGCCCCTCCCATCCACAATGGTCCGAGGCGCTCGAACCCCGCTCCGCTCCCCCCGGAACCCGACATGCCGCCACCGCTCTCCGTATCGAAGCTCGTGATGGCGCTCCTCACAGCCTCCGCCCTCGTCGCCGCTCAGCCCGTGCCCGATGAGGACCACCGGCGCTCGCTCATCGCCGACGCCGAGGCCGCGCGGGACGCCGGGCTCCACGACCGGGCCGTCAGCCTCGCCACGCAGGCCGGTCAGATTCGCTGGACCCCGTCGCTGCGCATGCTGGTCGCGGAGGAGCACCTCGCGCTGCAGCACGGAGTCGACGCCCTCGACCACGCGACCCACTGCCTCGTCGGGGCCGAGGCCGACCCCGGCGTGCGCAACCGGGCGCGCATCATCGCCGCGTGCCGAGCCATCATCGACCTGCTCCAACCGCAGGTGGGCCGGCTCCGGCTGGTGCTCCCCGCCTCGCCGCCGCCGGGCCTGCGGCTGCGCGTCAACGGCCGCGAGCTCCCCCGCTCCGCGTGGAGCGCGGCCTTCCCGGTGATGTCCGGCACGGCGCTCATCGAGGCCGACGGTGAGGGCGTGACGGCCTTCCGCACCACGGTCACCGTCTTCGGCGGCACCGAGAGCGAGCTGCGACTGCGCTTCACCGAGCCCCCGCCGCCGCCGCCGCGCGTGGTCAGCCCGCCGACCGATCGACCTTCGTCTCCTCGCTGAGCCGCCCGAGCTGCGCGATGGTGAGCGTCTCCGGGCGCGCCCCGGGGTCGATGCCCGCGGCCTCGCACACCGCCGCGGCGTGGTCGCGACCGACCACCGACGAGAGCCCGTTGCGCAGGGTCTTGCGCCGCGCCGCGAAGAGCGCCTTCACCACCTGCTGGAAGCGCCGGTCTTCGACCGCCAGCGGCGTCGCCCGGGGCGTGAGCTTCAGCACCGTCGACTGCACCCGGGGCGCCGGGTGGAAGCACCCCGGGGCCGCGCCGCATACCTTCTCCACCTCGCACGCCGCCTGGGTGAACACCGACAGCGCGCCCCAGTCGTCGTCGCCCGGCGAGGCGGCGAGGCGCTTGCCGACCTCCTGCTGCACCATCACCACCGCGACGCGCCAGCCGGGCGTCTCGACCAGCGCCCGGATGAGCCTCCCGGTGATCTGGTACGGCAGGTTGCCCACCACCGCGGTCGGCCCCTCAGCATACACCGCCGCGTAATCGAAGGTCGCCGCGTCGGCCTCGACGACGGTCACGTTGGGCGGCAGCGGATCGGCCGCGAGGGCGGCCACGAGGTCGCGGTCGCGCTCGATGGCGAGCACCCGGCGGGCGCTCGGCGCCAGGCAGCGAGCGAGGGTTCCGGTGCCCGTACCGATCTCGACGACGGTCTCGTCGGCGCGGGCGTCGACGGCCTCGACGATGGAGCGCACCACGTGGGGCGAGATGAGGAAGCACTGCCCGAAGCTGTCCTTCGGGCGGAGCTTGTGGCGCGAGAGGAAGGTTCGCGGGTCGAGCCAGCCAGCGGGCGTTGCCGGGTCCATGGTCGGGGGCTTCGATCTGGGCGCCGCGTGCGACGGCGCGCCGGGAGGGATGAGGTGCTGGATCAGGCGTTGGCGCGGAAGAACTCGACGCGCTGGATGGTGGCCGCGGCGGTGTCGTTGGGCCGGTCGCTGCGGCCGCGCGGGAGGTTGGCGATGCGGTTGACCACGTCCATGCCCTTGACCACCGAGCCGAAGACCGAGTGCTTGTTGTTGAGGTGCGGCGTCGGGCCTTCGGTGATGAAGAACTGCGAGCCGTTGGTGCCGGGGCCCGAGTTGGCCATCGAGAGGATGCCCGGGCGGTCGTGCTTCAGGGTGGGGTGAAACTCGTCGGCGAAGCGGTATCCCGGGTTGCCGATGCCGAGGCCCTGGGGGCAGCCGCCCTGGATCATGAAGCCCGGGATGACCCGGTGGAACACCAGGCCGTCGTAGAAGGGCTGGTTGGAGGGCTTGTTGGTCTTGGGGTCGTCCCAGGTCTGGGCGCCGGTGGCGAGCCCGACGAAGTTGCGCACCGTGTTGGGCGCGAGCTTCTCCTCGAGCTTGATGACGATCTCGCCCTGCCCCGTCGTGAACCGCGCGAAGAGGTCGCCCTCACCGGGGACGTTGATCGCAGGAAACGTTGCCGACTGTGCCATTGGGGGTGCTTCTCCTTCCGCGAGAACCTTCGCGCTGGGGGGACGGTCTCTAGCACGGCCCGCGGCCCGCCGTAACGCTCGCGCGTCACCGCGGCTTCTTGCGGTGCTTGGGCACCCTCGGAGGGGCCGGAATCTCGGGCATCGGGGGCAGCGCAGGCTCCTCGTTGGGCGTGGCGCGGAAGGGCGTCGGCGGCACCGACCAGACGCTCGCGCGGGCGCGCACCTTGGCGCGCTCCATGAACTTCGACTGCGTGCGGTTGAGGGCCTCGCCCGGCCTGGGGGAGCGCTTGCGGTACGAGCCGTCGGAGGCCATGTCCCGGGCCTTGACGTTGTCGAGGAGCTGCGACTCGAGCAGGTCGCTGCGGATCCACTGCCGGATCTTGGCGTCCTCGATGGGGAACATCACCTCGACGCGGCGGATGAAGTTGCGGGGCATCCAGTCGGCGGAGGAGAGGTAGACCTCCGGCTCGCCGCCGTTCTCCAGCGAGAAGACGCGGGCGTGCTCGAGGAAGCGGTCGACGATGGAGATCACCCGGATGCGCTCGCTCACGCCCGGCAGCCCCGGACGGAGGCAGCACACGCCGCGGATGATCAGGTCGACGGCCACCCCCGCCTGGGAGGCCGCGTAGAGGGCCGTGATGACCTTCTCGTCGACCAGCGAGTTGAGCTTGGCGACGATGCGCGCGGGCCTCCCCTGGCGGGCGTGCTCGGCCTCCCGGGCGACGAGCTCGATGACCCGCTCGCGGAGGTTGAGCGGGGCGACCGCGAGGCGCTTCCACGACGGAGGCTCGCAGTACCCGGTGAGGAGGTTGAAGAGCGCCGTGGCGTCCTCGCCGATCTCCGGACGCGCCGTGAAGAAGCTGAGGTCGGTGTAGAGCCGCGCGCTGATGGGGTTGTAGTTGCCCGTGGAGAGGTGGACGTAGCGCCGGAGACCAGGCACCTCGCGGCGCACGATGAGGCAGACCTTGGCGTGGGTCTTGAGCCCGAGCACGCCGTAGACGACATGCACCCCGGACTCCTCGAGGGCGCGCGCCCAGCGGATGTTGGCCTCCTCGTCGAAGCGGGCCTTGAGCTCGACGAGGGCGGTCACCTGCTTGCCGTTCTCGGCGGCGCGCGCGAGCGTGCGCACCAGCGGCGAGTTGGCCCCCGCGCGGTAGAGCGTGATCTTGATGGCCAGCACCTTCGGGTCGTCCGCGGCGCGGGCGATGAAGTCCATCACCGACTCGAAGCTCTCGTAGGGGTGGTGGAGCATCACGTCGCGCTCGCTCACGAGGGCGAAGGGGTCCTCCGCGTCGCGGAAGGGCGGCACCACCTGCGGGGTGAAGGGCTCGTCGTGGAGCTCGGGGCGGTCGTCGCCCGAGGCGATGGACATGAGGTCGCCGAGGTGGAGCGGACCGTCCACCGCGTAGACGTCGCCCTCGTCGAGCCGCAATACATGGCGGAGTAACGCGAGGAGGCGGGGGTCGACGTCCGAGGCGACCTCCAGGCGAACGGCGTTGCCGCGGTCTCGACGCCGGAGCTCCTGCTGGATCGTGGCGAGGAGGTCGTCGGCCTCCTCCTCGTCGATCTCGAGGTCCCAGTTGCGGGTCACGCGGAAGGGCGCGACGGAGACGATCTTCCGCCCTGGGAAGAGCAGCGCCAGGTTGCGGGCGATGACGTCCTCCAGGAAGAGCCACGAGCGCCCGGAGTTGCCGACCCCGGAGGAGACGAGCCGCGCGGAGATCTGCGGCACCTGCACGACCGCGAAGCCGATGCCCGACTCCTCGCGGTTGGACTCGAACACGATGCCGAGGTTGATCGACTTGTTCTTGAGGTGCGGAAACGGGTGCCCCGGGTCGATCACCAGGGGCGTGAGCACGGGGTAGATGTCCTGCCTGAAGTACGCCTCGATGCGGCGGGCGATCTCCGGGGTGCTCTCGCGCGCGCCAAGTTGTATCCCGGCGGCCTCGAGGGCGGGACGCACGTGGTCGCGGTAGAGGGAGTACTGGTCCATCACGAGGCGGTGGACGCGCTCGGTGATGGCCGTGAGCTGCGCGCGGGGGTTTCGCCCGTCGGTGGTGAGCTCGACGACGTCGCCGGCGAGCTGCTGCTTCACGCCCGCCACGCGGATCATGAAGAACTCGTCGAGGTTGGTCGCCACGATCGAGAGGAACTTTACCCGTTCGAGTAAGGGCACCCCCGGGTCGGCGGCCTCGTCGAGCACGCGCTGGTTGAACTCCAGCCAGGAGAGCTCGCGGTTGATGAAGAGCTGCGGGTCGGGGATCGAGTCGCTCACGGGTGCGGTCCAGGCGCGAAGGGAGAGGGTTGGCTGGCGGGGGAGAGGAGAGGGTCGTCGCTCAGCGCGAGGCGCCGAACACGATGGCGGGACCGCCGGGCGGAGCCGTCATCGGGGCGTTCTGACGGACGGGGGACGGGGTGACCGTGACGCCGAAGCCCTGCGAAGGGGCCATGCCAGGGGCGCCGAGCACCACGCCCGGGCCGCCGGGAGAGGGCGCCCAGCCGGTGGAGGGAGGCATCGAGGCTTGGGATCCCCAGGGGACTCCGACGGGCTGCGAGGGCGCGACCTGGGGCTGCGGCGTCGTCCACGAGCTGACGGCCTGGCTCGCCGCCGGAACGGCCGCGACGGCGGACGAGAGCAACGGACCGAGGATCCACCCCGACGGGAGGACGACGGCGCCAGGGGTGCTGGCGCTGATGGGGAGCGCGGCGCTCGACGGCGCTCCCCAGCCGGTGGTGGCCGCACGAGGCGTGGTCCAGCTGGTGGCCACGGTGGGGGACTGCGGCGCCGGGCTCGGGCTACCCCAGGCGGAGGCCGGAGCCGGGGAGACGCTGGGCGTCGGGGCGACGGCGACCACCGGAGTGGGGGCGACCACCGGAGTCGGGGTGACGATCGGAGTGGGGGCGACCACCGGGGTCGGGCGAGAGCGGGAGCTGGACGACGAGCTGCGACGCGAGGAGGAGGAGCGCGTCGGTGTGCCCGACATGGGCATCATGGGCGCCACCGCGGGCTCCGCGACCGGTGCGAGCGCGACCGGGTAGGACGGCGCCTCCGGGGCGATGGGAGCGACGGCCTCGACCGGGGGAGCGTCGTTGTCGGCCATCGCGCTGCCGCCGGTGCGACTGCCCGAGGAGTGCTGCGAGGCGCTGCCCGAGACGGAGAGGAAGCCGCCGTTGCTGGCGACGCTCCAGTTGAAGGAGAGGGAGATGCGGTTGCCGGAGATGGACCCGGAGCCCGATCGCAGGGTGAAGTTCATCCGCATGTTGCGGACCGAGTCCGTGAAGGTGCAGCGCTGCCCCGAACCGACCGCGAGCCCCGAGGAGCCCGAGCGGTTGGCCGTGAGGGTGCAGTGCTCGCCGAGATCGTTGGTGACCAGGAGGCTCATGTCGGAGCGCGATCCCTGGCTGATCTCCAGGCGCTCGCGGGTGGTGCGGTCTTCCGTGATCGCCATCGGGGAGGTCACCGCCACCGTCGTGCTCGACGTCAGCGAGAAGGTTCCTGCGAATGGCCCCGGCCCGCGGCCCTGAGCCATCGCTCCGCTGGCGAAGCCCAGGGAGGCGAGTCCGATGCACGCCTGCACCCAC
Organism: Myxococcaceae bacterium; assembly: GCA_004297725.1. Classification (GTDB taxonomy): domain Bacteria; phylum Myxococcota_A; class Polyangia; order Polyangiales; genus SCUS01. Next base: position 121,788 of record SCUS01000133.1, read on the forward strand.
GTCCGTCGTCTCATCGTTTGCATGGTTCCACCCCGACGCGGGAAGATCAAACGCCATTCACTGACGCGTTGCGTCGCCACACGAGGCCACCGCTATCGTGTCGACTCGGTGTCATCGCCGCGGGTGTATCCGCGAAGCGTCGAGCGCACCCGCAGCCTCCCCCCGATGGAGCTCACGGTCTCGCCCAGGATCTCGATGGCGCCGACGTCCCTCGCGTACCAGGTGGTCGTCTCGATGCGCGACTGGGGCGAGCTGCGATGCACCTCGACGACCTCGCGGTAGAGCTGTCCGTTGACGGTGCGCGAGGCCTCGATGCTGCGCACCTCGACCCTCCCGCCGCCGCTCGACTCCCACGAAGCGCCCACCCGGAGCGGCTCTCGGAGGATGTACTCGCCCTCGCGAAGCACGCCCTCGGGGCGGCGCTCGTAGCGCTCACGGCGCGAGCCGCTGCGGACGATGAACGCGTCGCCGTCGACCCCCTCGACCGCGAGCACGTTGAGCACCGTGTCGCCGCCGATGCCGGTCTCGGTGTCGTAGCTCCAGGCCATCCCGGCCCGCATCGGGAAGAAGTCCACCGCCCGGGCGGGGCCGCGAGGCGGGGCGACCACCGGGGCGGTCGCGCAGCCCAGGGCGCCGACGGCGATGAGCAGCAGGGCGCGTCGCGCGATCATCAGCGGTGCCCCAGGTAATGGACCGCCAGGAAGAGCATCAGCAGCCCCGTGCAGACGAAGACCGCGTCGATCCATGGGTCGCGGTGGAAGCGCGCGGACATGGTCTCGCCCTCGAGCTTGAGCGCGGGGTCATCGCTCGCGGACAGCGCCGCCGCCATCGCCCGGGCCTGCTGGTGATCGCCCCGGTCGAGCGCCTCGCGCATCGCCCGCACCTCCGGAGAAACAGGCTCGGCTGGGGTGGGCTCGGGTTCGGCGGCTGCTTCGCTCATCGTTGCGCGGAAGCTACACCGGGAGACGCCGCCTCGCACGCCACGGAGAAGCCCACCCTCGCTCCGCCGCCCGGCAGATTGGACGCCCAGACCGCTCCTCCATGGGAGCTCGCGATGCGCCGGACGAGCGCGAGACCGAGGCCCGCCCCGCCGCGGCGACCGGCCCCGGAGCCCCGGTAGAACGGCTCGAAGATGCGCGGAAGCTCGTCCTCGGGAATGCCCCCGCCGGGGTCGTCGACCTCGAAGCGCACGGTGTCGCCCTCGCGCCGAAGCCGCAGCGCGCGGAGCCCGCCCGCGTGTCGCTGGGCGTTGCCGATGAGGTTCACCAGCGCCGTCGTGAGGAGCGTCGCATCGCCCACGATCGGGATCGCCTCGTCCGGCGCGTCGAGCACCGCGAGGTCGACGCCCTCCTTGGTGAGCGCCCTCGTCGCGACCTCGGTGGCATCGAGGCGGACGCGCTGCATCGCCTGGAAGTCCATCCGCGAAGACGCGAGCAGGTCGCCCACGAGCGCGTCGATGCCCTCGAGCTCGTCCTCCACCTCGGCGATGGCCGACGCGCGCGCCCCGACGTCCGCCTCCTCGCTGCGCGCCGTCTCCAGCAGGAACCTCACCCTCGCCAGCGGCGAGCGCAGCTCGTGGGAGACGGTGGCGAGGAGTTCCTTCTGCGCGGCGACCTGGGCCTCGATGCGCGCGGCCATGTCGTTGACCACCCGCGCCAGCAGGCCCAGCTCGCTGTGCCCGTGCGTCTGCAGCCTCGCCCTCCGATCGAGCCGGCCCTCCCCGATGTCGCGCACCACCTCGACCAGGTCATCGAGCGGCCGCGCCATTCTCCGCGCGATGCCGCCCGCCATCTTCCAGATCACCGCCACCACCGCGAGCAGCAGCAGCGCCGTGCGGCCCGCGCCCCAGGTCGCGTCGACATGGCAGAAGCGCGCCTCCCCGAGCGTCGCCCCTCCCGGCCCCACCACGCGGCTGCGCAGCGCGGGGTGCGCGCAGCCAGCCTCGGCCTCGCCCGCGGGCGCCCGCAGCAGCAGGGTGCGCCCGTCCCGGTCGCGCAGCTCCACCCGCAGGCGCAGCTCTCCCGCCACCGCGGACGCGAGGCCCGCGCGGGCCTCGGGCTGCTCCCAGACCTCGGCGAAGCGGGCGCCCGCGAAGCGCTCCATCCGGGTGCGCTGGGAGCGCCAGCTGCCGCGGTCGCTGAGGGCGCCGGTCACGAGGGAGGCCACGAGGCCGGTGACGGTGATCGCCGCGCCGAAGGCCACGAAGAGCCTGCGCCGCAGCTGCGACATCATGAGCCACCAGACCGCGCTCCTGCGCCGCCGGGGAGGCCCGCAGCCGTCGTGGGCGCGGCCGCGCACCGCGCTACGCGTCCCCTTCCCGGAGGAGCACGTACCCGACGCCCCGGATGGTGCGGATCATCGTCGGAGAGCGCGGGTCGTCGCCGAGCTTCTGACGTAGGTGCGAGACGTGGACGTCCACCGCGCGCTCGCCGATGTTGACGTCGTCGCGGCCCGCGCCTGCGAGCAGGGACTCCCGCGAGACCACCCTGCCCGCCTTGCGCGCCAGCGCCACCAGCAGGTCGAACTCCAGCCCGGTGAGCTCGACGCGGCGCTCGTCGACCTTCACCTCGCGACCGGGCACGTCGATGGTGATGCGGCCCGCGACCAGCCGATCGGCCATCGCCTCGGGCTGGGTGCGCCGTAGCACCGCGCGCAGACGCGCCAGGAGCTCGCGCGGCGAGCAGGGCTTGGGGAGGTAGTCGTCGGCCCCGAGTTCGAGGCCCACGATGCGGTCGGTCTCGTCGCCCTTGGCGGTGAGCATGACGATGGGGACGTTGCGCTTCGCGCGGATGCGCCGGCACACCTCGAGGCCGTCCATGCCCGGCATCATCACGTCGAGGAGCACCGCGTCGACGTCCGCGCGCTCCAGCATCGCGAGGCCGCGCCCGCCGTCCGGGGCGTGGGTGACCACCATCCCGTTCTGCGAGAGGTACTTCGCCACCAGCTCGGCGAAGCGCGCGTCGTCGTCGATGTGGAGTACGCGGATCGTCACGCTGCCTCCGCGGAGACTACCAGCGCGGCGGCGGGGCGGGCGGGGCGTTGGGGTTGCGCGCCGCGTCGACGCACACCCTGGCCACGTGGCGCTCGAAGGCCTCCCGGCGGTGGCGGTGCGCGCAGAGCCCGGCGAACCCGGACCCGTAGCCCAGCACCACCCCGAGGCCCAACACCAGGATCTTCACGTTTCGTCGCATGATCGTTCTCCTTCGCGTCTCTTCCGCCGCTACGCCCGGTACGGGCCCTGGCCCCAGCGACCCGCGGCGCCCGTGAAGCGCTCGATGTAGTCGGCGAAGTCGCGCCGCTGCCGCTCGTCGAGCGCGTCGTGGACCTTCTGCAGCGCCTCGAACACGGCCTTCTGCGTGGCCTCGAGCGCCGCGTCCTGCTTCGCGAACGACTCGCCCATCACGCCCTCGTCGAAGCGCTCCCCGCGAAAGGCCTTCGCCGCGTCGCCCGCGGTCGCCCGCAGCGCGTCCTTCGTGGCCGCAGCCCTCGCCCGCAGCGCCTCCGCGGCCTCGAGGATCACCCGCTCCTGCCCCGGCGTCGTCACCAGCCGCTCGAAGAGCGGGCGCAGCATGAAGCGCAGCGCCGAGCCGTCGTCCCAGCGACCGCCGCCGCCCTGCTCGTGAGCGCCGCAGCGACCGCCCCCGCAGCGACCGCCCCCGCAGCGACCGCTCCCGCAGCGACCGCCGCCGCACCCATAGCCACCGTGACCGCAGCGACCGTGCCGGAGCGTGCGGATCAACCCGATCAGGCACGCGGTACCAACGATGAATCCCAACATGGTTCGACTCTCCTCGTCCGCGGGAGCGCACTGCTCTCCGCCGACGAGGAGGATGGCGACGCACTGTGAAGCTCCCCCGCGGGCGAGTGTGAAGAAGTGCAAAGCCCGCCGCGGCGTCGGGCGTAGAGTGCCTCCCCCTCATAATCCCGCCAGAGCCCAGCAGTGACCCGCCACGACCTCCGCGACGACCTCCGCGCCACGCTCACCCTCGCGCTCCCCGCCGTCGCGCAGTCGCTCCTGCAGACCCTCGTGTTCCTCGCGGACCGCTTCTTCCTCGGGCACCACAGCGCCGCGGCGCTCGCGGCCATGCAGGTCGCCGGTCCCCTCACCTGGACGCTCCAGTCCGTCTTCGGCGCCTTCGGGGTCGGCACCCTCGCGGTCATCGGTCGCGCGGTGGGCGCGGGCAACCGGGGCCTGGCCTCGAGCGCCCTCTATGGGAGCTTGATCCCCGCGGTGGGCCTCGGGCTCGTCGTCGGCCTCGGCGGCTTCGTCGGCCTCGACCTCCTCATCGACCTCCTCGGCGGCGGAGGCTCCGAGGCGGTCCGCGGAGAGTCCGCGCGCTACCTCGGCGTGGTGCTCCCGGCCATGCCGCTGCTCTTCGTGGCGATGGTCTGCACCCAGGGCCTTCAGGCGGGCGGCGACACCCGCACCCCGCTCGCGATCGCCCTCGCCACCAACGCGCTCAACCTCGCGCTCAACGCCGTGCTCATCTTCGGCCGCTTCGGGCTGCCTCGGCTCGGCGCGCGCGGCGCCGCCATCGCCAACGTCTCCGCCCTCGCGCTCGAGGCCTCCCTCTCGCTGCTCGCCCTCTCCCGCCCGGGAGCGAGCGTGAGCCTGCGCTTCACCGGCCCCCTCGACGTGCGCGACGGGATGCGCCGTGTCCTGCGCGTCTCCTGGGGCGCCTTCGGAGAGCGGACGCTCTACCACACGGGCTACCTCGTCTATGTGCGCATCACCAACGGCCTCGGGCCCGTGGCCATGGCCGCGCACCAGGCGCTCCTGTCGCTGGAGAGCGTGTCGTTCCTCTCGGCGGACGGCTTCGGCGTGGCCGCCGGGGCGCGCGTCGCCCAGCGCCTCGGCGCCGACGACCCGCGCGGTGCCCGTCGCGCCGGGTGGATCGCCGCGGCCTCGTCCGCCTCGCTCATCACCGTGGTCGCGGTCGGCCTCTACGTGGGCGCCGCGCCGCTGCTGCGGGTCTTCCTCGACGACCCGGCCGCGGTGCGCGAGGGCGTCCGCGCGATGCTCCCCGGCGCGGCGGTGCAGGTGCCGATGGCGCTCTCCATCGTGCTGCTCCAGTCGCTGCGCGGCGCGGGATCGACCCGCGAGGCCTTCGCCATCGCGGTGCTCGGGTCCTTCGTCGTGCGCATCAGCGCGACGCTCTTCTTCGTCCGGGTGCTGCACCTCGGCCTCGCGGGCGTCTGGCTCGGGAGCGGCGCCGACTGGATCGTCCGCGCAGCCCTCTCGGCCTGGCGCTGGCAGCTCGGCCGCTGGTCCCGCGTGAAGGTCTGATCCTCGGCGTCCGTTCTCAGCGCCGCGGAGACTCCCGACGGATCCGGTCGAGCCAGTCGGCGGCGGCGTCCCGGGTGCCGGTCGGTCGGCTCTCGTCCTCGGCCAGCGCAGAGAACGCGGCCGCGGCCTCCGCGAGGTCGCCGCTGCGGTACATCGCGATCGCCCTCATGCGCTGCACCTCCGCGAGCACCCGCGACTCGCCGAGGGTCGCCACGTCGCCGACCCGGAGGGCCTCCAGCGCCGGCACGAAGCGCTCCGCGAGGAAGAGCTGCCGGCCGGCGAGGTAGGCCGTCCAGGGGTCGCCGCTCGCGAGCGGGTCGAGGCCTAGGCGAGCCATGGCGCTGGTCGGCGACGGGTCGAGCTCGCCGCGACCGATGAGCAGGTCGCGGAACACCTCCGCCCGCAGCCCGCCGCGATCGACCATCGCCCGCTTGATGATCAGCGTGCGCGCCTCGTCGTCGTCGAGCGTCGAGGCGTCGAGGGCCTCGTAGAAGGGCCTCGCCGCGCTCGCCCCGCGCCAGCGCCACACCTGGTCGGCCACCTGCGAGCGGATGCGCTGCCCGGCCGCCGGACCGAGCGCCGCCTCCGCCTCCGCCGCCACCGCCGCCGCGCCCGCGAGGTCGCCCGCGCGCACCCTGACCACCGCGAGCATCAGCCGCGTGCGGAGGTCCGTCGGGTCATGGGTCACGAGCGCGCGCAGCTCACGATCGGCCGAGGTGAGGTCGCCCGCGTCGAGGTGCGCCGCCGCGTCGCGCGAGAGGTCCGCCAGCAGCAGCGGGCAGGTGCGTCCGAACACCGACGCGCGACGGAAGCGTGTCCTCGCCCTCGCCAGCACGCTCTCCGGGGTCACGACGGTGCGCAGAAACGCGTGCCATCGCGCCTCGAGCGCCGGGAGCGACTCGCCGTACGCGGCGATCGCATCGGCGTCGCGGTAGAAGCGATGGAATCGCGCCCTCCCGCGCGTGTCGATGAGCCACCGGCAGAACGATCCCGCCGCGGTGTACGCGCGCCCGGACGACGCCGCGAAGAACCCGAGGCCCGCCAGCGACGCGACCGACGGCGTGAGACCCGCCTCCAGCATGGCGCGCGACCACTGGTGGGGGCTCCCGTCCCCCTCGCCCTCCCACGCCGCCGCCACCGCGGCGCCCTCGATGAGCCCCGGGGCCGGCAGCCAACGCCCCACCGCGGTGACGCGGAAGGGCCCTTCGGCCATCGCCCCCGCGACCACGTGCGCGAGCTCGTGCTTCAGCACAGGGTGCGGAAACGGCGCGTACTGGAGGTAGACCTCGTGGCGCCAGGGCTTCGCGATGTACGTGTCCTCGGCGCCCATCAGCTCGCGCTTCTGCGCCGAGCTGGCGAAGAGGAAGACCGTGATCCGACGCGGCTGGCGAACCCCGTAGAAGTCCTCGTGCTGCGCCACCCTGACGTCGCAGTCGCGGGCGGTGAGCGCCGCCTGCCGGGCATCGATGCTGCGGTCGTAGAGCACCACGCACCGCCGCGAGGAGACGCGGCGCTCGAGCGCGCCGGCGATGTCGGACGCGTCGTGACGGTGGCCGAGGCTCGGCCCCGCCGCGTAGACGCCGAGGCCGAGGGTGGCGCCCGCCGCGAGCACCAGCAGCGCGGCCGAGCGGGCCCGGATGAGCGCGAGCGAGGGGCGCCCTGTGCCGGGGTCCCAGGCGGCGGAGAGCAGCGCGGCGGCGGCGATGATCCAGCCCAGGGTGCCCGCGCGATAGGTGACGTGAGCGACAGTGAGCGGGACGTGCTCGTCGTAGATGGCGCCCGGGAAGAAGCCGTAGAAGGGGTCGAAGGCGAAGATCGTGGGCGTCGCGTAGAAGCGAGCGAGGCTCCACGCGACGAAGGCCGGCACGAGCAGCGCCGCAGCGGCGGTGGCCACGCCGCGACGGTGGATCGCCGCGCCGAGGATGGCCCCGAGCAGCGCCGCCAATACGGGGCCCGGTAAGGCGAAGAGAAGGGCGTAGACCGCGCCGGTCGCGGGGGCGCACGCCGGGGCGAAGAGCCCGCGCGCGAGGACGATCGCCAGCGCGACGAGCACGAACGCGACGGCGGAGAGCGCCGCGGCGGCGGCGACGGTGGAGCCTGGCCGACCGCGCGAGAGCTGGGCGACGCGGACGCCGACGAGCGCGGACGCGACGCTGCCGAGGAGGCCTACGAAGAGGCTCGAGGCGTAGCCGAGGTGATCGGTGAGGTGGTTGCTCCAGAGGGAGAAGCCGAGGACGACGGAGGAGAGCGCCGCCACGCGCACCCGCCACGACGCGATGAGCGCGGCGGCGAGCGGCGGCGGGGTCTCAGCGTCCGGCTTCGAGGGAGGGATCGTCGTCATCGGCGCGCGGCGGGAGCGACGGGGCCGCCGGACGCTCGAGCAGCGCGAAGGCGAGCACCTCGTCGATCTTGCTGCACAGGTCGATGCGCAGCTCGTCGCGCACCTCCTGGGGGATGTCCTCGAGGTCCTTGCCGTTGCGGGCGGGGAGCAGCACGTGCTTGATGCCCGCGCGGTGCGCCGCGAGGACCTTCTCCTTCACGCCGCCGATGGGGGTCACGATGCCGCGGAGGGTGATCTCGCCGGTCATCGCGAGGTCGCTGCGCACCGGGCGCCCGGTCATGAGCGAGGTGATGGCCGTGACCATCGCGACGCCCGCGCTCGGACCGTCCTTGGGCGTGCCGCCCGCGGGGACGTGCAGGTGGATGTCGCTGTTGGCGAGCAGCTCCTGGTCGATGCCGAGGTGCTCGGCGTGGGTGCGCACCCAGCTGAAGGCCGCGGCGACGGACTCCTTCATCACGTTGCCGAGCTGGCCCGTGATGGAGATGTTGCCCTTGCCCGCGAACTTGGTCGCCTCGATGAAGAGGATCACCCCGCCCACCGGCGTCCACGCGAGCCCCGCCACGATGCCCACGCCCGGCGCCCGCTCGGCCCCCTCCTCGAGGAACTTCGGCGGACCCATCACGCTCTCCACGAAGGCGGCCGTGGCCACCTCGTGGACGTCCTCGCCCGAGGCCACCCGCACCGCCACCGCGCGGCACACCGCCGCGATCTCTCGCGTCAGGTTTCGCACGCCGGCCTCGCGCGTGTAGCTCTCGATGAGGGCGCTGTACCCGTCGTCGCGCCACTCCAGCCGCTCGCTGGTCAGCCCGTGCTCCTCGAGCGCCTTCGGGCCGATGTACTCCTTCGCGATGTGGAGCTTCTCGACCCGGGTGTAGCCCGCGATCTCGATGACCTCCATGCGGTCGAGCAGCGGCGCGGGGATGGTCTCCCGGTTGTTGGCCGTGCAGATGAACATCGCGTGCGAGATGTCGTAGGGCACGTCGATGTAGTGATCGACGAAGGTGCTGTTCTGATCGGGGTCGAGCACCTCGAGCAGCGCCGAGGCGGGATCGCCGCGGACGTCCGCTCCCATCTTGTCGACCTCGTCGAGGATCAGGATCGGGTTGATGGTGCCGGCCTTCTTCATGGCCTGCACGATGCGGCCCGGGAGCGCGCCCACGTAGGTGCGCCGGTGGCCGCGGATCTCCGCCTCGTCGCGGACGCCGCCGAGGGAGATGCGCACCATCTGCCGGCCGATGGCCCTCGCGATGCTCTTGGCCAGCGAGGTCTTGCCCACGCCGGGCGGGCCGATGAAGCACAGGATCGGGCCCCGCCCGTCCTTGCGGAGCTTGCGCACCGCCACGTACTCCACGATGCGCTTCTTGGGCTTGTCGAGGCCGAAGTGATCTTCGTCGAGCGCGCGGCGCACGGCCTCGACGTCGAAGCGGTCATCCGTCGAGCGGCTCCAGGGGATGTCCGCCAGCCACTCGATGTAGGTGCGCGTCACCTGGTACTCGGCGGAGTGGCCCTGCATCGCGCGGAGCCGGCCGAGCTGGCGCTTGGCGACCTTCTCGATCTCGTACGGGAGCTTGGCCTTGGCGACGCGCTCCCGGAGCTGGTCGAGCTCCTCCTCGGACTCGTCGGTCTCGCCGAGCTCTTCCTTGATGGTCTTCAGCTGCGCCCGGAGGATCTCCTCCCGCTCGCTGCGCCCCATCTCGCCGGTCACGAGCTGGTGCACCTCCTTGCGGACGCGGTGCAGCTCATGGACGCGACGGGCAAGGTGATGCGCGAGGCGAAGTCGCTCCTCGAGGTCTTCGGCCTCGAGCACCTGCTGCCGGTCAGCCGGGGTCACCGGCGGGGTCGGAAGGTGCAGCGCCACGAGGTCGGCGAGCGACCCGGGCTCCGCGGCGTTCTCCGCGACGGTGACCAGCTCGCGCGGCACCGGCGGGGAGTACTCCCCCAGCGCGCGGGCGACCTCCCTCAGCTCGCGAGAGATACGCTCGATCTCCGGGCTGCGGGAGAGGTTCTCGTTCACTCGCTGGATGCGCCCGCGAAGGTACGGCGCCTCTCCCGCCATGCCCACGAGCTTCATGCGCGCGATGCCCTGGAGCAGCACCGAGTAGTTGGAAGCCCCGAGCTTGATCACCTTCACGATGCGCGCGACGGTGCCCATCTCGTAGAGGTCATCCAGCGTCGGATCTTCGGTGTCGGGCGACTTCTGCGTCACCACGGCCACCAGCCGCTGCTCCTGGTGCATCAACTCTTCGACGAGGCGCACCGACCTGGCGCGTCCGACGTTGATCGGCACCACGGCCGCGGGAAACAACACCGCGTTGCGTAGCGGCAGGATCGGGAGGACCTCGATGGATCCTGGACCCGCACTCGTAGATTCGTCTTCTCGCGTCACAGTGGGGGAACCGTAGGAAACGCGGACCCTTGTTGCAAGCCCACGCGCACTTCTACTTTGATTCTTCCGGCGCGACGCGGCGCGTGATCAACCCGCTTGACGCTTGGCCTTCGATGCGGGCGCCGACGACGGCTTGCGCGCGAGCGGCTTGCGGCGGACGCCGATGAGCCCCAGACGCGACATCACCTCGGAGGTGAGAGCCTCGTAGTCCTCGCGGCCGCGCCCGCCCTCGGGCTCGTGCTCGAAGATCGTCTTGCGGTGCGACGGGGCGGCCTTGTGGTGGGTGTTCGCGCGGATCACCCCGTCGAAGACCTCCGCCCCGAAGCGCGCGCGCAGCAGCTCCTCGACCTCCGCGGTGATGCGCTCGCGTCGGTCGACCATCGTCAGCAGGTAGCCCAGCACCTCGGCCTTCGCCCCCGCGCGGTCGCGCAGCCGGGCGAGCGTGTCGCCGAGCAGCTTGAGGCCCAGCATCGGGAGGTACTCGCACGACACCGGGATCAGGAGCTTCTCCGCGGCGACCAGCGCGTTCACCGTCAGCAGCCCGAGGTACGGCGCCGTGTCGATGACCACGACGTCCATGGACTGCACCCCTGGGCATCGCAGCGTTCGCTCGAACACCCGCTCGCGCCCGAAGGCCGACGCGAGGTGGAGGTCGACGAGCGCCATCGCCTCGCCCGCCGGAGCGAGCGAGAGGTTGTCGATGCGCGTCGCCACCACCGCCGCGTCGAGGGGACGGTCCTCCATCAGCACGCGCGCCACGTCGACGGCGCTCTCGGCGGGGGTCATGCCGAGGCACGCGCTCGCGCTGCCCTGGATGTCGAGGTCGACCAGCAGGGTCTTCAACCCGCGCTGCGCGAAGCCCGCCGCGAGGTTGACCGCCGTGGTCGTCTTGCCGACGCCGCCCTTCTGATTCGCGACCGCGATGAGGTGTGGGGATGCCATGACCGGAGACCACCGCACACGCGACCACGCGCGGTCAAGGATTTGCCCGGAGGTCATCGTCCCCGGGGTCGGTTTTAGGGTTGCGGTCCGACCGCGCTCCCGACTAAAAGTTGCCCGCGCTTTGCCTTGGCTCTTCAGATTGGCTTACGGAGATCCCACGTCGGGTCGACGACGAAATACCTGTTTCGCTAGTGTTGCGGAGAGACAAGATCATGTCGAAGGCACAGTCGAAGGCGGTCTGGTTGGTGGTGGCGGCGATGTCCGTCGCGGGCTGTGAGCACGCGATGGTGGGCAACGCCACCGCGCTCGTGCTGACCCTCGGCCTCTTCGTCGGAACGCTCCAGCTCGGTCGCCAGCGCGCGCCGCAGGGCAACGCCTCCGAGGTGACCGCCGCCTCGACCAGCTCCCGTCACTGACGCCGTACACTCCGGCCATGTCCGACCTCCGGTCGATCGGGTTTCGTGCCGTCGACGAGTTCACCCTCGGCGACCTCGACACCATCTGGAACATCCTCCGAGGCGACTCCGCGATCGACTGGCGGCGGCTCCACCTGGCCGACCGCTACGACGCCGAGGAGTTCCTGCGCGTGCAGGAGTTCCACCCCGAAGACCCGCTGGACGCGGCCCGCCTCGACGCCATCAAGCGCGAGGCCATCGACTACCTCCGCCGCAACTACGAGTACCCGATCCCCGGGCCCATCGCCTCCGGCAGCGTGGAGTCCCTGCTGGGCGTCGCCTCGGGCCGCGGGCACCGCCAGGTGTGCGCCTGCGTGATCCTCAAGGTCATGCACATCATCCATCACCTGCAGGGGCGCGAGCTGCTCTTCTCGCTGCCGCTCTCCGACGCGCAGGTGTTCCAGTACGTCGAGGCGAAGATCTTCCGGGTGATGGGCGAGATGCTCTCCTCGGGCCTGCCGATCGTGCAGTTCAAGGGCGGTCGCAAGACCCGCGACTCGCTCTATACGAAGCTCCTTTCGAAGAGCGAGACCATCGCCGCGCAGATCTACGACAAGCTCCGCTTCCGCATCGTCACCCGCGGCCCCGACGACGTGCTGCCGGTGCTCAACTACCTGTCGCGCCGGCTGTTTCCGTTCAACTACGTGATCCCCAACGAGAGCAAGAACACCCTCGTCAACCCGCGCGACCTCATCGAGAAGCACCCCCACCTCGCGGCCCTCTTCGACCACCCCGACTCGCACATCCGCAAGGACGCCGTCGCGCAGCTCGTCGACAACCGCTTCAGCGCGCCGAGCTATCGGGTGATCCATTTCGTGGTCGACCTGCCGGTGAGACTGCCGCGCGAGGTGCTCGACCGGGCCCCGGAGACGGTGCGCTCGCTCGGCCCGGTGGTGTTCGTGCTCACCGAGTTCCAGATCGTCGACCAGGTGACCGACAGCCACAACGACACCGGCGCCGCCTCCCACCACGAGTACAAGGAGCGCCAGCGCGAGGCCGTCCGCGAGCGCCTCCGCCTCGCCAGGCCGCGCGGCAGCCGCTACACGCGGCCGCCACCTCCCCGCCGCTGAACGACCACTCAGGGCGTCTCCGCGATCTCCACGTCCACGGGCCGTGCGCCCGCGCGACGCACGAACACCCTGCCCCGCTCGTCCTGGCAGACGTCCCCCTCCGCGCCGACCCGGCTGCACGCGGTGAAGCGCCCCGGGCCCGCCCGCAGCGGCGTCACGCGGCAGTCGCGCGCCCCGCACACGTTCTGGCTGAAGCGGATGTCGGCGGCGATCCAGGTCCAGTTGGCGCTGCCGATCAGGGGATTGTCGCGGCAGCTCATCGCGACCAGGCCATCGTCGACGCTGCCGACGGAGGCGCGCAGCAGCCCTCCGCAGCTCACCGAGAGCACCGGGTGCACCACGTCGTCGCGGGCGTCGGCGCCGTCGCAGAGGCCGTGGTCGCGGTAGAAGTTCACCCCCACGCGGAAGGTCACGTCGTCCGGCGGATCGTCGACCGCGGCGTTCTCCGAGAAGCAGAAGCGCGGGTCGCGGCCGTCGGTGACGGCCGGGTCGCAGACGAGGTCGTCCACGTCGAGCCGCGGGTTCCAGCAGCGCCCGGCGGCGCGCCACATCTCGCCGTGCGGCGGCGGCGATCCCTCGCAGAGCTCGCTCGTGGCCGACGGCGCGAAGCGGGTGTCGCGGTCGTCGACGCTCCAGCGGACGGTGCCGCCGGGGGAGCGCCCGGTCTGGAAATAGCAGTCGTCGGGCGTGAACCATCGCGACGACTGCGCGCGCCGTCGGTCGATGATGGCGAGGTGCAGATCCATGTCGGCGCCGACGGAGTTGATCCCTCCCTTGCGGTCCCAGTCGAGCTCGACGCGCAGCCCGCGGCCCTGGGCGTACATGGGGAAGGTGCAGCGCTGCACGCCGCTCGCGCGGGTGGACTCGAGCGTGAGCTCGTAGCGCCCCGCCCGCGGAACGGTCACCCGCAGCATCGCCCCCTCCCCCGTCGGCGCCGGGCACGGGGCGACGCCCTCGGGGCACGAGAGCGACCATCGATACGCCGTCGCCATCGGGTCGATGGCCCGCCCGTCGTAGCTGAACTCCACGAGCGGAACCGCCCCGACGCTGGCCGGGCACGCCACCGCCGAGGCGCAGTCCGAGAGCCCCTCGTCCAGCGCGCCGTCGCAGTCGTCGTCCCGTTGGTTGCACGTCTCCTCGACGGGCGTCGTCGCGCCGCGGCACTCGTTGCCGATCCACGCCGCGAGCTCGGTGCAGCGCGCCACGCCGTCGGTGCAGGCCCCGACGCCGCGACGGTCCCTGGCGCCCGGGAAGCAGGGGCGCATCTCGCCGGGGGTGCACCCGCAGAGCTCGTCGACGAGGCCGTTGCAGTTGTCGTCGATGCCGTTGCCCGAGCCGCGGCCGCCGTCGACGTCCGCGCCGCAGCGCTCCATCGGACCGCAAGGGGAGTCTCGGCAGGGGTCTACCGGCACCACGTCGATGCGCGTCGCTGCGTCCGGCAACGGACCGAAATCAACGACCGCGTCGCTGAGCAGGAGCGACCCGTCGCCCGCGAGCCCGGACGGACGGTCGGGGTTCGTGCAGCCGCACGCCGCGAGGACAACGAAGACGCCCCATGCCAACGCGAGCCTCACCCGTGGACCATAGCGCGAGCCCCGCGCCGATGTCGCTCGCAGCCGCTGCTTGTCATCTCGACGGGCGCGACGATAGCGTCCCGCGCCAACCGCTCCATGCGCACCCGCCTCCCACGCCTCGCCGTCGCGCTCGCCCTCTCGGCCGTCTCCACCGGGGTGGGCGCGCAGCCCTCGACGTCCGCCGCGAGGCCTCGCCCCGCCGAGCCGGAGGGCCCGCTGCTTCGCATCGAGATCCCCGGCGAGGCGCAGCTCCGCTACACCGGCCTCACGGACATCCCCCTCGCGACCACGCCAGGACGCGCGGACCAGGCGCCCTCGCTAGGGCAGAACCTCCTCTTCGAGTCGTGGCTGCGCCTCCGGCCGAGCCTCTCCCTCGGCGAGCGCTTCCGCGTCGTGTTCCAGGTCGACGTCGCGCGCGCGGTGGTGGCCGACAGCCCCGCGGTCGACGTCGGCCTCGCGCGAGAGCCCCGGGGCGACACCTTCCCCTACGGCGCCATCGACGTGCGCCAGGGTTACGTCGAGTGGGAGTCGCGCGTCGGGGTATTTCGCCTCGGACAGCAGGGCTTCACCTGGGGCCTCGGCGTCGTCGCCAACGACGGCGACCGCGCGCCGGTCTTCGGCGACTACCGCTACGGCGACCTCGTCGAGCGCGTCGGCTTCGCCACCCGCCCCGGCGGGCGCAGCTCCAACCTGGTCGCGGCCATCGCCGGCGACCTCGTCTACCGAGACCGCGTCGCGACGCTGGTCGACGGCGACCTCGCCCTCCAGGGGGTCGCCGCGGTCTACTACCAGGACCACGCCTGCCGCGCCGACTGCGACCGTCGCCGCCTCGGCGCGCTCGCCACCTACCGCGACGTCTCCTTCCGCGATGGGGACTTCCTCCGCGTCCTCGTGGGCGACCTCTTCGCGCAGTGGGACTGGCCCACGCCCGACCGCACGGGCCGCGTCTTCGCGGGCGTCGAGCTGGCCCTCATCGGCGGCTCCACCAACGCCGCGCGCACGATCTACGTCGACACCCACGACGTGCTCCAGTTCGGCGGCGCCGCGCGGCTCGGCATCGAGCGCACCGGCCGCTATCGGTTCGCCCTCGAGGGCGGCTACGCGTCGGGTGATCGCAACCCCGTCGACGGCACCCAGCGCGGGCTCACCTTCAACCCCAGCCACCGCGTCGGCCTCATCCTCTTCCCCGAGCTCATCGCCTGGGAGACCGCCCGGTCGGCGTCCATCGCGGGCGACCCCGCCCTCGCCGCCCGCGGCGCCAACGGTCGCCGGCTCCTGCCGTCCAACGGCGGCGTCACCGGCGCGGCATACCTCTACCCCACGGCGGTCGTGAACCTCGGCCGCCACTTCGACCTGCGCCTGGGCGCGGTGCTCGGCGTCGCGACTGCCGACCGGGTCGACCCCACCTCGGTGCAGATCTACGGCACCGCCCGCAACTACCGCGGCGGCGACGCGACGAAGCGCGACCTCGGCCTCGAGCTCGACCTCGGCGTCAACGGCCGCTTCCCTTTACCGGGCAACGTAACCCTGACCGGCGGACTGCAGGGCGCCGTGCTCTTCGCGGGCCGCGCCTTCGACGACGCCGCGGGCCGCGGGCTCGGCCGCATCGGCATGGCCACCGCGCGCCTCGGCATGGAGTTCTGACATGCGTACGCGAAGCCTCCTCGGCGCGATGTTCCTGCTCGCCGCATGCGACGGCGGCGCCCCCGTCGATCAGGGCCCCCTCTCCGGCGCGTCGCTCTCCGCGTCGCTCCGCGGCCCGCAGGTGCGCTGGGACCTCGGCGCCCGGCCGCTCCCGGAGATACCCCTCCCCAACGACGTCGCGACCTTCCCGGACAGCACCTCCCCGACGGGCGTGCGGCTCAACGCGAGCCTCGTCGCTCCGACCACCTTCGAGTCGCAGCTCCGCGAAGGCTTCGACAGCCTCGACGGCTGGGGAACCTTCCAGCCCCTCACGGTCGCCTTCGACGACGACCTCGACCTCGCCAACCTCACCCGCCGGATGCGCGGCGACGACCACGACCTGCGCGACGACGCGGTCTACCTGATCAACCTCCGCACGGGCGTTCCCGTGCCGCTCGATGTGGGCGACGGCAACTTCGTCTACACGGCGAAGAACCGCGACGGCTACTACCCCAACGATCCCCGCGGCGGTCAGAGCAACCTCCTCCTCGAGACCCTCGACGAGGACCGCAACGCCAACGACCGCCTCGACCCTGGCGAGGACACCAACTTCGACGGCGCCCTCAACCACGCCGCGGTGTTCCCGGCCGGCGGCAGCCCCGACGACCACCTCACGACCTTCTGGGAGCCCGACACCCGCACGCTCATCCTCCGCCCGATCGTCCCGCTGGAAGAACGCACCCGCTACGCCGTCGTCCTCACCAGCCGCCTCACCGGCCGCGGTGGCCGCTCGGTGCGCTCCCCCTTCCCCTCCGTCGCCCACCCCTCGCAGGCCCGCGACCTCGAGGCCCTCGACGCCATCCTCCGCGAGCGCGCGACCTACTACGGCCGGCTCGCGTACCGCCCCCGCGCGGGCGACCCCGCCGACGTCGAGCGCGTCACCTTCGCGTGGACCTTCCTCACGCAGACCACCACCAGCGACCTCCTCGCGGTGCGCGACGGCCTCTACGGCCGCGGCCCCTTCGCGCAGCTCGCGAACGTCCAGCCCGGGCTCCGCCTCCGCGAGCTCAACAGCGGCGCCGGGTGCACCGCCGACCAGCGCGACCGCCCGCTGGTCATCCGGGGGGCCGCGCTCACCAACCTCGCGCGCAACCTGGCCGAGGCCGTGGGCCTGCGCGGCAACCGCCGCGAGACCCTGCTCGAGACCTTCCGCTGGGTCGACTACGTGGTGTTCGGAACCTACCGAACGCCCTTCCTCCTGGGCGATCCGCGCTCCACCGACCCCCACGCCCGGTGGTCGATCAACACGCGCACCGGGGCCATCGACCACCTCGGGCTCGACACGGTGCAGTTCGCGATGGTCGTGCCGAAGCCGCTCGCCGGGCGACGCGCGCCCTTCCCCGTCGCCTTCTACGGCCACGGGTACACCGGCAACCTCCTCGACGCGCTCGGGCTCGGTCCCCTCCTCGCCTCGCAGGGCATCGCCACCGTCGGCATCAACGCGGTCTCGCACGGCTTCGCCATGGACGAGCGCACCCGCACCCTCGTCTCCACCGTGCTCCGCGGCACCTGCAACGAGGGCGTCGCCCGCGCGCTCGTCGACCACCGCGCCCGCGACCTCAACGGCGACGGCATGGCCGACTCCGGCGGCGACTTCTGGACGGCGTACGTCTTCCACACGCGCGACGCGATGCGCCAGTCGGTGCTCGACCACATGCAGCTCATCCGCGCGATGCGCGGCTTCGACGGGCGCGCGACCTCCCCCGACGACCTCGACCACGACGGCCGCCTCGACGACCTCGCGGGCGACTTCAACGGCGACGGCGTGGTCGACGTCGGCGGCCCCGACGCGCCGTACTTCACCACCGGCGGATCGCTCGGCGGCATCCTCTCGATGACCCTGGGCGCCGCCGACGCGAGCGTGCGCGCCGCGGCGCCGGTCTCTGGAGGAGGCGGGCTTACCGACATCGGTATCCGATCGACGCAAGGGGGCGTGAAGGAGGCGGTGATCCTCCGGGTGATGGGGCCGCTCATGGTCGCGATGCCCGCCGGGGCGTACCCGCCGGACGAGGGTCGTACGCGCACCTCCTGCCGGGCGAACCAGACCTCGCTCCGCTTCATCGTCCCGGACGTGAACGACACCGGCGAGCTCGAGGTGGCGTGCGTCGAGCGGGGCGAGCTCGGCGTGGGCGACGACGTCGTGATCACCAACGTCCGGAGCGGCGAGTCCCGCTGCGCCCGCGCCTCCGCCGACGGCCGCTTCCGCATCGGGATGCCCTCCAACCTCGACGATCGCCTGGAGCTACGGATCTTCCGCGGAGACGCGGTCACCGACTTCGGCAACTGCGCGCTGCGACCGGACGCCGAGGTGCGGCGCATGGTGAGCCAGATGGAGGTCGTCGAAGGCGACTGCGACGTCCACTGCGGGCACATCCCCCCGACGCTCCAGCCCGACGCGCGCCCGCGTCGATGGAGCCAGCGCGGCGCCCCGCTGCGCTCACCCGCCGAGGGCATGGGCATCCGCCGGCAGACCCCGGAGATGCGCCGCTTCCTGCTGCTCGCCCAGGCCGCCCTCGACGCCGGCGACCCCATCAGCTTCGCTCCGCTCTACTTCCTGCGCCGCCCGGCGGACCACCAGCCCCACGGGCTCCTCGTGGTCAACACCGCCGGCGACCAGGCCGTGCCCGTCAACAGCGGCAACGCCTTCGCCCGCGCCGCGGGCGCGATCCCCTTCCTCGGGCCGCTCGCGCTCGAGCGACACCCCGCGCTCGCCGACTACGCGACGCCGCAGGCGCTCTTCGACCGCTACGCCCGCACGCCCAACCGGGTGCTGGTCGACCGCGGCGTGCTGGAGGGCCTCGCCTCGCTCAACCGCTTCCCCACGCCGACGCGGCGCGACGCCCTCTTCGACGTCGACGACCTCGACGAGGGCGCCCAGGGCTTCGGCGAGCAGCGCCTCGACCAGCCGCTGCGCCTCGTCCGACGCGCGACCCGGGCGAGCACCGCCGCGGAGCTCGACGCCGCCTGGCTCCCGACGCTAGGGCCCTGGAGCGGCGACACCGGCCCCTCGGTCGCGGTGCTCAACGCATACACCCGCCCCGACGGCGGACACTCCTTCAGCGTGGCCGACCCCGACCTCGCCTGGGACCCGTCGCGCTACCTCATGAACATCATCGGCCGCTTCTTCGCCACCGGCGGGAGCGACCTCTACTACCGCAGCCACCCCGCGGCGCATCAGTGCGCGGTCCGCGGCGACTGCGACTTCATCGCCCCCGCCCCGGCGCCCTGAATCTTTACCCTTCGGAGTATTCGCCCAGCGCCCGGAAGCGCTGGTAGCGGTCCTCGCGGAGCGCCTCCGGACCGAGCGTGCGCAGCGCGTCGAGGTGCCGCCCGACCGCCTCGTCGACCCTGCGAAGCGCCTCCGCCGGGTCGCGGTGTGCGCCCCCGACGGGCTCGGGGATCACCTCGTCGGCCACCCCCGCGGCGAACACCTCGGCCGCGGTCATGCGCATCGCCCGGGCCGCCTCCGGAGCGCGCGATCCATCCTTCCAGAGGATCGACGCGCAGCCCTCCGGCGTGATCACCGCGTAGGTCGAGTGTTCCAGCATCAGCACGCGGTTGGCGACGGCGAGCGCGAGCGCCCCGCCCGATCCCCCTTCGCCCAGCACCGTCGACACCACCGGAACGTTCAGCGAGGAGAGCTTCATCAGGCACTGCCCGATCGCCTCGGACTGCCCTCGCTCCTCCGCGCCGAGGCCCGGAAACGCGCCCGGCGTGTCGACGAAGGTGATGAGCGGGCGGCCGAAGCGCGCCGCGAGGTCCATCAACCGCAGGGCCTTCCGGTAGCCCTCCGGGTGGGGCATCCCGAAGTTGCGCCGCACGTTGTCTCGCACCCCGCGCCCCTTCTGGTGACCGAGCACCACCACCGGCGCGCCGCGGTAGCGCCCGAGCCCCCCGACGATGGCCGGGTCGTCGCGGAAGGCCCGGTCGCCCCGCAGCTCGATGAAGTCCTCGAAGAGGGCCCCGATGGCGTCGAGGGTGGTCGGCCGCTCGGAGTGCCGGGAGAGCCGCACGCGCGCCCACACGCCGAGGTCACCGAAGAGGTTCTCCTCCAGGCGCCGGGCGGCCGCTTCGAGCCGCTCGATCTCGTCGGCCAGCGCCTCGTCCGCGCCAGGGAGACGGATGGCGGCCTTCAGGGCCTCGATGCGCTGCTCGAGCTCGCGCAGCGGGCGCTCGAAATCCAGGGTGGCCATCAGCGCTCGCGCAGAACCTCGAAGACCCTCACCGGCTGGGCGATGCCCTTCGGCGAGATGGGCTCGAGCTCCCGGACCTCGAAGACGTCCTGCACCAGCCCCCAGGTGTGCTCGGAGAGCAGGATCTGCATGCCCTTGGCCGCCGAGCACAGCCGGGCGGCGAGGTTCACCGGCGCGCCGATCACGGTGTACTGCATGGCCTTCGAGCTGCCGATGTAGCCCGCGACCACCTCGCCGGTGTTGATGCCGACGCCGATCTCGAAGCTGGGCAGCCCCATGCTCTCGCGCTCGTTGTTGAAGTTGCGCAGCTCGTCGAGCATCGCGAGCGCGCACTTCACCGCGCGAACATGGTCGTCGCGGCCCGACACGGGCGCGCCGAAGAGCGCCATGATCTCGTCGCCCACGAACTTGTCGAGCGTGCCCTCGAAGCGGAACACGATCTCCACCATCCGCTCGAAGTAGTCGTTGAGCATCTGGACGATGTCCTCCGCGCGCATCGTCTCCGAGCGCGAGGTGAACCCTCGGATGTCCGTGAAGAGCATGGTGGTGACGCGAGGCTCGCCGCCCTGCTTCAGCTCCAGCTTGCCCGACACCACCAGCTCCGCGATGGCCGGCGACAGCAGCCGCTGGAACCTCGCCCTCGCGAGCGCCTCCTGCTCCAGGTGCTGCGCCAGCGCCGCGTTGGCGATGAAGAGCGCGGCCTGGTTGGCGATGTTGGTGAAGAGCTGCAGGTCTTTCTCGCCGAAGGCGTTGGGGTTCTGCGAGTCGACCATCATCACGCCGAGCAGCTCGTTCTTGTGGAGCAGCGGCACCGCCATCGAGCTGCGGATGCCGGTCATGATGATCGACTTGGACTCGGAGAAGCGCGGGTCGACCTTGGCGTCGCTGGAGAGCACCGCGACCTTCTCCTTGACGACCTGGCCGACCACCGCGCGCGAGGCCACGAACTCCTCCGGCCCCGCGCGCTTCGCCCGCGAGCACCGGGGCTTCAGCTCGCCGTCCTCGAAGAGCAGGATCACCCCACGGTCGGCCGACAGCAGGTCGAAGGAGCGCTCGAGGATCTTCTCGAGCAGCCGGTCGAGGTCGAGCTCGGCGCCGATGGCCCGCTGAAGCTCGTACGAGATGCGGAGCTTCTCGTAGTCGCGGCGCAGCACCTCCACGTCCTGCAGCGAGCGCTCGGGCAGGAACTGCTGCATCTCCGCGGCGATCTTGGTGCGGACGTGCGACTCCATCTGCGCGCCGCCGATGGTGACGTTTCGCACCGCCTGGAGGGGCGGGCCTACCGTGGGCGGCGCCGTCATCGGGGCAGCAGGCGGCGGCCCGACGCGCGGCGGCTGGAACAAGGGCGGCGCCATGCGATCGACGGGCTTCGCAGCGAAGGGAACAGCCTGCGGAGGGGCCTGCACCGCGACGTCCTGGAAGACCGCGCGCGTATTGCCGAGCGCGATCTGGTCTCCGTGCGACAGGAACGACTCCCCTGCCACGCGCTGCTCGTTGACGTAGGTGCCGTTGAGCGATCCGAGGTCGCGAAGCACCCACCGGCTGCCGCGCAGCTCGACGACGCAGTGCTCCTTCGACACGATCCGGTCGAGCAACTGGATGGTGTTGTTCGGGTGGCGCCCGAGCGAGTTCACCGTCGCAAGGTCTCGCTCTTGGGGACCGTCCGGCCCGATGATCACCAGCTTCGCCATGGCCTCGATGCGCGCTCGAACCCGCGGGTTGCGAGACTATGCCCCTGCCCGTGAAAATGCCACCGCGCAGAAGCTCACGGTCCGGTCACGCCCACCGAGACGAGCCCCTGGCGGATCAGATCGGCGCGCATCCCGTACTTGAAGTTCGACCCGCGGTTGACCTCGACCTCTCGACGCTGACCGTTGTTCGGATCGATCACGATCTGCCGCTCGTCGTCCGCGAGGCTGCCCGCGTTGATGCCCACGACGCTCCCGCTGGGCAGGAATATCGGGCTCCCCGACGAGCCCCCCGAGGTCTGCGCGCTGTGCTGTAGCTTCTGCGCCGCGATCGGCGCCGCGACGCCGTCCTGGAAATCCGTGACGCGGTTGATCAGCCCGAGCGTGATCGTGGCCACCGGCGACGCCTCGTTCATGGTCATTCCAGGGAAACCGTAGACGAACACCGCGTCGCCCTCGTGCAGCGCGAAGAGCTCGGCCTCGGTGGCGAGGCGCGCATGGGTCGGCAGCGTACCCGTCACCCGCACCAGGCCCACGTCATAGCCGGTGCCGCCCCGCGAGTAGCGAGAGTCCCGGAAGCGCGCGTCCATGTACACCGGCCGGGCCGGGAGCACCGAGCCGGGAGCCTTGTTGCGCAGCGCCACGATCGCCGAACCCCTCGCGATCTCGTCGTTGGCGACCTGCACGCAGTGCGCGTTGGTCGCGATGAGGTCTCTCGTGACCGCGAAGCCGGTGCAGAAGCCCTGGGTCCGCGCGGAACCCGATCGCCGGTACGCGAGCATGTAGATGGTGTTCTCGTTGGCTGCCGCCAGACGCGAGCCCGCGCTGCTCGGGTCGCCTCCGCTCGGCACCCGCACCGCCACCTCCGACTCATGGCTCCGCGCCCGGTCGAGCACCAGGAACGCCCCCATCGCGATCGCCACGAGCACCAGCCCGGAGAGCAGGACGATCGCGAGCTTCAGTCCCCGGTCCGACCGCCGCGCGTTCGAGGCCACGATCGCCTGATCGATCATGAACGCCACGGTGCGTCGGCCGACCTTCACGCCCTCTGGCATCGCGGCGACCATCGCCTGCCCGATCGGGTGCACCGCCAGGGGCGGCTGCGCCGGGGGGACCGGCGGTGGCGGCGCCTGCGCCATCGCCACCGTCGCGCCGATGGGTGGAGCCACGCGGGGCGCCGAGGTGCTGGGAGCCTCCACGGCCGGGAGCTCCACTCGAAACCGCGGCCCGGCGATCCCCAGCAGCAGCACGTCCCCCGACCGAAGGACCCGCTGTTGGACGCGCGCGCCGTTCAAGAAGGTCCCGTTCCGGCTGCCGAGATCGCTCACGACCCAGGCGTCGCTCTGCCAGGCGAGCTCGCAGTGGCGGCTCGACGCGTCGAGGTCCTGCTGCGGGTCGAGCGCGAGGTCATTGTCCGGCGACCGGCCGATGCGCACGCGACCGACCTCGAATCGCCACAGCCGCCCAGCCGCGGCGCCGCTCTCCTGGAACAGCCGGATCTCCACGATGCCTCGGATATTACACCCGCGCTCGGAGCGCGGTCAGTCCCGCGCGGCGTCGGCGGCCTGCGGGGCCCCGGCGTCCTCGGCGCCTTCGGCCCCCGCGGCATCGCCCCACGAAGGCGCAGGAACCAGCGTCGTCGAGGCGCCGCCATGGGGCGTCACCGGCGTCACCGGCGGGGCGTCTCCGACCTGCTGCGGTGCGACCCGCTCAGGGGCGCGGTCGCTGCTCAGTAGCTTCCACGCGCCGATCGCGAGCAGGGCGACCGCGACCGCGACGAACAACCAACCCACCCACGCACCGGCGCGGGAGACCGGGAGCACGGCCGCCTCGGAGTCATCGCCCGCGCTGCGCTCACCCGGCGACGCGACCAGATCGTCCCCGACCCTCGGTCGATCGTCCCGGTGGGGGGGGTAGGAATGGGCCTTCTTGACGTCCGAGCCGGGCGGCGGAAGCGCCGGCATCTTCAGCGCCGACGAGGCGCTCCCCACGATGGGCGACTCGACCGACTCCGACAGCACGAACGCGTGGTAGCCGACGGGCTCATCGTCCGACGAGGCCGCCGGGAGATCGCCGTCGAAGCGCGCCACCATGACGGTGATGTTGTCGTGCCCACCGGCGTCGTTGGCGGTGTCGATCAACCGCTGGCAGCACTCCGCGGGGTCGTCGATCTCCGCGAGCGCCTCCTGCAACTGCTCGTGGGTAGCGAGGCCCGAGAGCCCATCGGAGCACAGGAGCAGCGCGTCTCCGCGACGCAGATCGATGAAGGACAGATCGACGGAGACCGCGTCCGCCGTGCCCAGCGCCTGCAGGATGATGTGCGCGTGCTCGTAGCTCTCCGCCTGCTCCTCGGTGAGCCTGCCGGCCTCGATGAGCTTCGAGACGAGAGACTGATCCTTGGTGATCTGCCGGAGCCGACCGCCGCGGAAGAGGTAGGCGCGAGAGTCACCGACCTGGCCGACGAAGAGCGTGGTGCCGAACACCCCCGCGACCGTCGAGGTGGTGCCCATCCCGTGCTGGTTGCGGTTGGTCTTCGCCGCCAGGAAGATCCGCGCCCCGGCCTCCTGCACCGCGGTCACCAGGGTCTGCGCGAACTCGTCGGCGTCGTCGGGAGACGAGCTCTCCTGCATGATCGCGTGGATCACGTCGACGGCCATCTGGCTGGCGATCTCGCCCGCGAGCGCCCCGCCCATGCCGTCGCAGACCGCCAGGAGCACGCCGCGGTCGCCCAGCGCGACCTCGTCGCCTACCTCGTCGCCGCCGCGCTTCTCGCGCGTCAGGTCGGCGAGCACGAAGTTGTCTTCGTTGTGATCACGGATGCGGCCAACGTCGGTCGCGCCGCCGATTCGCATCACCACGCGCTTCGGTGCGACGGGCTCCGGGGGCGGGACAGGCAGTGGCTCATCCGGGGGCGCCGGGGTCGACTCCAGCACCATCGGCGGCTCGGGCTCGGCGGGCGGCACCGAGTCGGACGAAGATTCGGGCGGATCGGCGGCGGCCAACGGAGGAGTCATCGGAGCGGGCGCCGCGTCGGTGCCCGGCTCCAGCGGGGTGCTCTCGGTCTCGCTCATCGCGCGCTGCTTCCCTGGGCGCTGCCCGCGACCGCGCTTCGGGGTGACGCGTCGAAGCGGAAGAGGTGGTGCCCGATGCGAAACACATCGCCGTCGGCGATCTCGCGCTCGCCCCGGAAGAGAACCAGGGTGCCGTTGGAGCTACCGAGGTCGCGCACCTGAACCCGCCGCTGCGCGCGGTCGAGCTTGAACGCGACGTGCCTCCGCGACAGGAACACGTCGTCGGTGAACACCACGTCGCCGGACTCGCGGCCGATCACCGTCTCGTCGCGATAGAGGTGGAAGACATCCCGTGGAATACCCTCACTGGTAAGCTGAACGAGCCGCGCCAGCCTGGGCTGCTCCGGGGTGCCGAACAACATCACCCCGTAGTGCATCACCGGGCCGAGGGAGACCTCTCCGTCGCCGAGTATCTCCAGGCGCAGCACCTGCTGACCCACGAGCACCACGTCCCCATGCACCAGGTCGACGGGCTCACGGATGCGATAGAAGATCCCGTTGACCGAGCCGAGGTCGCGGAGATAGTGCCGGTCGCCGCGCTTCTGGATGCGTGCGTGCCGCGGCGAAAGGTACGGGTCATCGGGGAGGGTGATGTTCCCCTCGAAGCGACCCAGGTCGGTGACCGCGGTGCCGAGGCGGTGCACCGGCCCCTCGGAACCGTCCTTCAGGATCGTGACGAGCTGGGATCCAGCCTGCGCCGCGACGGCGCCGAAGTTGTCGGTGCGGCTCTCGACGCGAACGGGCCCTTCGACCGCGAGCGCCGCAGCGACGACCGGGGCGCCCGGCGCGACGGGCGACGGAGCGGCGTCCGGGTTGCCGGCGGGCGCCGACGCGATCTCGGAGGCCGGGAGGCCGCACACGCCACAGAAGGACATCGAGCGATCGAAGGTGGTGCCGCAGCGAGGGCAGTGGATCGAAGCGCCTGCCCCCGACGGGGCTGGCGGGCTCACCGGAGCGGGCGATGCGGCAGGAGCAGGCGCGGGCTGGGGCGACGGCTGCGAGGCGGACTCCCCGGAGGCGCGGAGATCGTAGCCACACATCCGACAGAACCGGACCCCTGGAGGGTTGTCGACCCCGCAGCGGAGGCAGTGATCGAGCGCAGCCGCCGGGGCGGGAGCGGCAGCGAGAGGCGCCGGCGCGAACGGCCCGGGCTGCGGAGCGACGATGTTGGCGGTCTCGCGGAGCTTGTGTCCACAGTCGAGGCAGTACACTGCACTCGCTGGATTCACCCGCCCGCAGTTCGAGCACTGCATGACGAAGCGATTGGACACCGCGGCGCCACCCACCGTCAAGCAGAACCACGGCGCACCGCGAGGGAGCTCAGGGGCCGCGAAAGGTCCCGGTGAAGTAGCCGCCGAGGAGCACCGTCGCGATCCCGCCGTCGCTCCGTCGCACTCCGTCTCCCGTGTCGAAGGGGACCAGGAACCGGAGCGCTTCGAGCCTCCCCACGAAGCCGAGGCTGACGAACGGCGACAGGTAGTAGCTGCCGCCCACGGACACGCTGACGGCGGGCCCGAGCGTCGTCACGCCGAAGCGCTCTCCGTAGGCGACGACGCCGCCGCCGACGCCGACGAAGGCCTCGGCGTTCGACGCGGGCGACGCCGCGACCCATCGGTGCTCGAAGCGAATCTGCTGGAGCGTCGCGGACGCGAAGAGGTTGCGGGCGTTGCGAACCGAGACGTCGTAGCCGATGAGCCACTCCTGCGAGGCCGAGGTGCGACGCCCGATGGCCACCGCGATGCCCCCGCCGCCACCGAGGGGGCAGAGGGTCTGGTCATTGGGGCACACCGCGTCGGCGTGAAGGATCGCCGAGGTGGCGAGGCCTACGGACAGCACCCGGTGAGCGCGGTAGGGTACCTCCTGGCTGCGAGACAACATGTCCTGCGCCTCCGCAGGCGCCGACGCGAGGCAGAGGGCCGCGCCGAGCAGCGCGGCGCGAGGTCGTTTCTTCTCCGGGTGCACGTGGACGGATGATAGGAGCCTTCGCCCTGGGGCTGCCAGCGTGGACGCCCTCGAAGCGTTGTTGACAACGTCGTCGCGGCTGTGATTGATCCCCTCCGCACAAGGAACTCGCCATGGAAATCCTTCTGGACAAGCGTGCGGTTAAGCAGATCCGGCTCTCGGCGCAGGACGCCATCGAGGAGGGCGATACGGAGACGCTCCGCGACGACATCCTCGACTCATTCAGCGAAGATCAGGTCGAGGAGATCGAGCGCCGCATCGATACGGACTTCTACGACTTCCTCGGTGACACCTTGGAGGAGTGGTCCGGGGAGGACGTCGACGAGCTCCTCGACCTCCTGGAATCTCAGCTCGCGGACGTCGGCGTCGAGCTGAAGTTCGAGTCCGTCGAAGCGGCCGGTGACGATGACGCGGACGACGACTTCGACGCGGACGACGACGACGACCTCGACGCCGAGGAGCCGGTCGACGACGACGACTGAGCCCTAGCGCCGCGACTCCTGACAGATCCCCGAGTCCGCCGTGCCGCCCGCACAACCTGCGAGCGCGGCGCGCGCCCGTGCAGCGAACCGGCGGCACGGGAACTCCTCCACCAGCACCCGCCATAGCCCACACGCCCTCGCGGCATCGCTGCCTCGGCGGAGCGCCGCCTCCTCCCAGAGCGCGTCGTCGCGGCGCAACGACGTCGGGTGCTCCGCGTAGACCCGATGGTACGCGTCAGCTGCAGCGCTCGGGTCGCGGAGGTCATCGCGTAGGATCTCCGCCTGGAGCAGCGCACCATCGTCGAACCCCGGCGCGGCGTAGCTGCCGTTGCCCCAGGACGCCTCGCGCACCGCGAGCATCCGGTCCAGCGTTGCGAGCGCATCGCGTGGCCGCCCGGCGGCGCGCTGCAGCCGAGCGAGCGCGAGGTGCCCGTCGTCCCAGTGGCTGTTCGCGGGGTAGGGCACCTGCTCGACCACCGCGAGCCACGACGCCTCTGCGGCCGCCCGATCACCCGTGGCCTCGACGCGGATCGCGCGCTCGGCGAGCACGCTCTCGATCAGGATCGAGCGTCGGATCCGCGGGTTCGCGGCGAGGGCATCCAACCAAGCGATGGCCGTCGAGCGCGTGGGGTCTGTCGCGTCGAGCGCGCGCAACCGTAGCCGCAGGGCCCCACGAGCCGGTCCAGAATCGGGCGCGTCCTCGACGAGCGAAGCCAACGCACGATGGGCGCTGACGACTTCCGTCGGCGCCGTCGAGGCAAGGTCGAGCGAAGCCAGTTCGAGTCGCGCGCGAGGACCGTGGTCCCATCCGCCTCGGCTGATGGCCACCTGTGAGAGCAGCCTTCGGGCGCACACGAGATCGCCGACGCGTCGACACGCCATCGCCGCGCGGTACCGCGCATCATCCGCGTCGCGCCCGGCCCCCACCTCGACAGCAGCCCGCTCGTACGCGCGGGCAGCATCCTCGAACCTTCCCGCGGTGTAAGCCCTATCCCCCTCCGCGAGGCGTGCCCCGTAGGCGCTCGAGACTGCCGCGGCGCAGCCCGCGAGCACGAGGCAGACTCCCAGGCCGACGCGCGGATCGATCCTTCGGGTCACGCCACGACCGGGCGCATGAGGTCGCGCACCACCCCCGCCGCGGTCTTGATGTCGTCGATCGAGACCTCCAGGTGGGTCACCGCGCGAAGCCGGAACTCGCCGAAGACCGACAACAAGATGCCGCGCGCCCTCGCCATGCAGGCGAAGGCGTTGGCATCGAACGCCCCGTCGGGGCGCAGGTCCACGAGCACGATGTTGGTATCCGGCGGAACCACGCTGAGCCCCGGGCATCCGGCCAAGCCTTCGGCCAGCGCCCGGGCCGCGAGATGATCGTCGGCGAGCCGCGCGATGTGGTGATCGAGCGCGTAGAGTCCCGCCGCGGCAAGGACGCCCACCTGACGCATCCCTCCCCCCATCCGCTTGCGAAGCCTCCTCGCGTCGCGGACATGGTCCCGCGTCCCGACCAGGACCGAACCCACCGGCGCGCCCAGGCCCTTGGACAGACAGACCGAGACCGTGTCCGCCTCACCCGCGACCTCGCGGGGAGGCACCCCCAGGGCGACAGAGGCATTGAACAGGCGTGCGCCGTCCACGTGCACGGTCAGCCCAGCCCTATGCGCAGCATCGACCGCCGCATGACAGACCGACGGGTCGATGACTCTTCCTCCCGCGCGGTTGTGGGTGTTCTCGAGCACCAGCGCCCGAGTGACGGGGCACCAGTCCACCCGGGGCCGAAGCGCGCCCTGGATCTGATCCGGGGTCACCTCCCCATCGAGGCCGATGGAGACCAGCTGCACACCCGCGATCGCTGCCGCCGCGCCGCTCTCGTACCAGAGGCAGTGGGCGCCCTCGGCGACGAGCACCTCGTCGCCATGTCGCGCGTGTAGCTGGAGGGCGATCTGGTTGGCCATGGTCCCCGAGGGGACGAAGAGGCCGGCCTCCCGTCCGAGGAGATCGGCGATCCGACGCTCGAGTTCCTGCACCGTGGGGTCTTCTCCGAACACGTCGTCACCGACGACCGCCGAGGCCATCGCGGCTCGCATTCCTGGCGTGGGCCGGGTCACCGTGTCGGAGCGCAGGTCGATCGTCTGGGAGGGCATTTCGCTACCTGTCGTACCGAATCCCAGTGCCAGCGCCAACCTGCGATAATCTCTCTTGCAAAGTCACCGCGCCGTGATAGAAGCGGCGCTCTCTTGCCACCCTAGCTCAGGGGTAGAGCAACGGTTTCGTAAACCGTAGGTCGAGGGTTCAAATCCCTTGGGTGGCTCCAGATAGACGATCGGTCGAACCTCCCGCAGCCCGCTGGGGCGCAGCGCAGGGAGTCGGAGACCGCGTCCAGCTTCGACGCATCGGCTCAAGGTCGTGCTCGGTCTGTCTCGAGTCCTTCCCCTGAGGGGGCGGAAGGATCGCCAGCAGGGTCGTGGGACCTCGCCCGGCGGGACACGGGTCCTGACCTCTGTATGGTAGCGGCGAGGTCGCGGCACCAGCACCCACACGCGGCCCCCGGAACCAGCGTCGGGCACCCATGCACCCTCAAAGCGGGGAATGTGGGATGCCCGATCCCGTCAAGCCTGACTGACGAATCGCGTCACCCGAAAGGGGTAGGGCAGGGGTCGTGCTTCAACCCACCGGGGACAATGCCAGCGGAACAAGTCAGGAGCTCCGCAGAACAGCCGACAATTGCCCGGCGAGGCGGCGGCGGCTTTCGGCGATGGCACGACGACTGCAATGATCCGTTTCGTCCAATCCGAGGGTCTGGCACTTCGAGCGGTTCGAGTCGCCTGATCAATCAACGGACGGAGGGTACTTCAATGAAGCGTTCCATGAAGAAGGTTCTCGCTGGCTTCACCCTGGTCGAGCTGATGATCGTCGTCGTGATCCTCGGCATCCTCGCGGCGGTCGCGATCCCCGCCTTCACCCGCTACGTGAAGCGCTCGAAGACCAGCGAGGCCACTGGCAACATCTCGAAGATCTACCAAGGCGAGGTCAGCTACTTCAACCAGTCGTCCGAGCAGAGCGTCGCCAGCTTCGCCTCGGCCGCTGCGACCCCCTCCGGCACCCCGTCCGCCTCGAAGTTCCCGGCGCAGCCGACCGCCTTCACTGGCGACTCCGGCTGGAGCGCGATCGGCTTCTCGGTCGACTCGCCCCTCTACTACGCCTACTCCGCCACTGCGAGCGCGAGCAGCTTCAACGCGGTCGCGACCGGCAACATCGACGGCGACGCCACCAACTCGACCTTCAGCCGCGCCGCTGCGCTCAACGCTGGCGAGATCCAGGGCGCCCAGATCGTCATCACCAACGAGCTCGAGTAGTCGGTCGCTCACCTGATGGTGAGCGCCTCCACTCCCCCTCCAATCACTGGTTGACCTGAACGGCGTCATTCCTCAACGGAAGACGCCATTCAGGTCATCTGTCCGTCCAGAGTGGCTCTCCTTCGTAGGGTCGTTCGGACCGGACCTCGATATCCCCACAGATTACTCACATCATCCTGATCGCCAATCGATCGCCGTATCGCGGTGCTCGGTCGGCACTCGTGTCCTTTGAACCTCGGTTCTCGTGCCTCCAGAACGGGCCACGGATGAGGCCAGGCGCGAGCCCTGAGGCCGACACGAGACCCTGGAATGGAGCGTCGTCGCCCACAGGTGCGGATCGACGCTCCCTGGTGGAGGGCACGCCCGCAGCGCGCGGGATGGCGTTCCGGAGGGCGAGGTTCTGAGATCAGCGAGGATAGGCAGCGACGAAGGCCCGGCCAGCTACGCCGTTGCCAACGCTCGGCGTGCATCCTGAGGTCAGCGCCGGAGCGAAGCGGCCGTCCAGGCGACAGCGCGCGGGATCGACGCTCAGACGAATACGTCCTGGACCACCAGTGCCGCCAGCGCCGCCCGTTGCGTAGAGACTGCCGGCGCCGCCGGCGCCGCCGGCAGCGGAGACCTGAGCGCGCGCTGTCACCGTCAGGGTGGGCGCTCGCAAGAACACCACGCCGCCCGAACCGCCGCCGCCCGCTGCCCCCGGCTGCGGATCACATCCCGCCGCTCGGTTCGTACCGATATAGGCGTCGCCGCCCTCTCCCCCGTTGGCGAGGAGGCGTCCGTTGACGGTGATGCGCGTGTCCGACCAGACTCGCAGCGCGCCGCCGCCGCCACCACCACCCGAGGTTCCACCGAAGGCGGGACGATTCAAGTAGTCACCGCTCCCGCCGCCACCTCCTGACCCCGGATAGAACGTGCGGTCGATCGCAAGGTCGCTCGCAGCAGCCATCCCGATGCTGCCGCCGCCGCCGCCACCAACCCAAGCGGCGGAGATGCCGGGGCGCGATCCAGGGCACTGCGTCTGACCCAGCACCCCATCGAGCCCGTGATAGGTCGCGATCGTCCCAGCGCTGCCGCCGCGGCCGGGCGCCGCTCCGCCCCCCGCAGTCACCCCGGTGCAGTCGCCCTGACCGGGAAACAGCGCGCCGAGGGCGCCCGCACCGCCGCCCGCAAACCCGCCGCCGCCGGCGCCGTACGCGCGGTAGCCGGTGAATACCCCGCCGCCGCCGCCGAACTGCGCCGGAGGCGATGCGAAGATCAGCTGCGTCCGATTGTCGGTAATGCAGGCGAGGTTGCTCCCGACCGCACAGGTGCCGGTCGTCCCCGCGGTGCCGCGGCCGTTGCCCCCGGACACTCCTGCCACCCACTCGCACGCCGGCCCCGGGGTCGCGGTGCGAGGATCACCAGTGAAGCCTCCTGCGCCAGCGCGCCCCTGTCGGGTGCTGCGCGAGGCGATCGTCGACTGGCTCCCGGGGCCGCCCGACACGTCGATGGTGCCGTCGATCACGACATCGCTGGTCGCGCGCAGATCGAGCGTGCCGTTGTCGGCGCCGCCGCCCGCGACGAACACGACCACGCCCGCTGGGACGTTGATCGTCGTGAAGTTGTGCACCCCAGGGCGAAGATAGGTGGGATTGACCGTCGGGTTGAACGCCCCCTCGGAGCCGGTGCTCGGCCGACCGCACACGCCGTCGGTGCACGTCGCACCGGCCGCGCAGGCCGCGCCGCAGCGACCGCAATTGAGCGCGTCCGAGCCCGTGTTGACCTCGCAGCCGTCGGCCGCCTGTCCGTTGCAGTCCGCGAAGCCAGGCAGGCACGACCCGACCACGCAGGATCCCGCGCGACACGCCACGGACGTCCCGAAAGGCGCGGCACACGCGCGACCGCAGGCGCCGCAGTTGGCCGGATCGCCGCTCACGTCAACGCAGAACACCCCGCAGCACTGGCGCCCCGGGTCGCACGCCGGTCCGCCGCCGCAGCCCGTCATCGAGGTCACGCAGCGCCCGGAGGTGCACTCCTGTCCGGCGCGGCAAGCGAGGCCACAAGCGCCGCAGTTCGCCCGGTCATTCAACACATCGATGCAGCGATCGTCGCAGCAGAGCTGGCCGCGCACGCAGAGTCCTCCAGGGCCGCACGCGTCCGTACGACGGCAAGCGCCGCCCACGCAGACGTCGCCTGCGGCGCAGGCCCGACCGCATCCGCCGCAGTTGCGCGGGTCGCTCCGGAGATCCTGGCACCCGTCCAGGCAACAGACCTGCCCGGCACCGCACACCGGGCCGCCGTTGCACGCCATCGTCGTCACGCAGCTGCCGGCGACACACCGCGCGCCGAACCCGCAGGCGATGCCGCAGCCGCCGCAGTTCAAGGGGTCGTTCTGCACGGCGCGACACACCTCGCCGCAGCACACGCTCCCGACTCCGCAGGCGATGCCGCAGCCGCTGTCGGTCGCGTCGGGCACATCTGACGCGTCCTGAACGTCCTGCACGTCCTCGACGTCCTGCACGTCCTCGACGTCCTGCACGTCCTCGACGTCTTCCGCGTCGGTGATGTCGCCCACGTCAGGGACATCACGTACGTCTTCCACGCCCGGCAGGTCGATCGGCACATCCACCCCGCCAGCGTCGGGGCGGTCGGTCGTCGAACCGTCGAGCATCGGACGGTCCTCCGTCGAACCGTCGCCCTCGAAGGGCGACTCACCTTCGAGCTCGGTTCGGCTGCATCCGACCAGCATCGCCAGGACCAACAGACCGACGTCCTTGCGCCGACCCTCGTGCGTCATCATCGATCCGCGTCTCCTCGCATCGCATCTTCCAACAAGGCTCGCAGCTCGGCGCCGTCCAGGTGCTCACGCTCCAACAGCGTCGCCGCGATTGCGTGCACCGCCGCCCCGCGATCTTCCAGCACCTTGCGCGCGACGCCCTCGGCCGCCGCCACCGTCTGCCGGATCTCCGCATCGACGAGGTCCGCCAGCTCGCCGCCGTGCTCGGAGCCGCCGCCGTGCTCGGTCATCAGTCCCCAGTCCCCGACCTGCCGACCCCGCCCGAGCGACAGCGCTCCGACCTTATCGGACATCCCGAACTCAACCACCATCGCCCGCGCCATCTCCGTCGCCTGAGACAGGTCGCTCGCCGCTCCGGTGGATACCTCACCAAGGAACAGCACCTCCGCCACCCGGCCTCCCAGCAGCGTCGCGAGCTGCGCGCGGAGCTCGCTCTCCGTCATCATGTAGCGATCCTCGGTCGGGCGCTTCAGCGTATATCCGAGCGCCCCGTGGCCTCGCGGAACGATCGACACCTTCGTCACCCGAGACGCCCCGCCCAGCACCTCGCCCACCAGCGCGTGACCGAGCTCGTGATACGCCACCCGACGGCGCTCATCCGGGGACAACACCCGTGAGCGACGCTCCAGGCCCGCAGCCACCCGCTCCATCGCCTCCTGCAGATCTGCCGAGCCCGCCGCCGACGCCCCGCGACGGGCAGCGAGGAGCGCGGCCTCGTTGATGAGATTGGCGAGGTCCGCCCCGGCGTATCCTGTGGTCTCCGCCGCGATGGTCTCCAGGTCGACGTCCGGACCGAGCGACACCGTGCGAGCGTGGACCTTGAGAATCGCCAGCCGCCCGCCGCGGTCGGGTCGGTCGACCAGCACCTGACGGTCGAAGCGCCCCGGTCGTAGCAGCGCCACATCGAGGATCTCCGGCCGGTTGGTCGCCGCCAGGACGATCACTCCGTTGTTGGTCTCGAAGCCGTCCATCTCGACCAGGAGCTGGTTGAGCGTCTGCTCGCGCTCCTCGTTGGATCCCATCGGGTTGCCGCCGCGGGTGCGGCCGAGCGCGTCGAGCTCATCGATGAACACGATGCACGGCGCCTGCGCCTGGGCGCCCTCGAAGAGGTCGCGCACCCGGGCGGCGCCGACCCCCACGAACATCTCGACGAACTCGCTGCCGCTCAGGGAGATGAACGGCACCCCCGCCTCGCCCGCGACAGCCTTCGCCAGCATCGTCTTGCCCGTGCCGGGAGGACCCACCAGCAGGACCCCGCGGGGGATGCGCGCGCCCACCCGCTTGAAGCGCTCCGCGTCGCGGAGGAACTCCACGACCTCCATGAGCTCCCGCTTCGCCTCGTCGACGCCCGCGACATCGTCGAAGCGAACCTTGACGTCCTTCTCGCCAGCCACCTTGCCCCGGCTCTTGCCGAAGGCCAGCACCCCGCCGCTCGGCCCCTGGACGCGCTGCGCGATCCATCGACCGAGGAGCAGCACCCCGATGAGCATGAGGCCAGTGGTCAACAGCCACGACATCCATCGGGAGTCGGGAGTGCCCTCGAAGGTGACGCCCTTCTCTGTCAACAAGCCAATGAGCTGCGGGTCGGTGACGCGCACCACCTCGAAGTCCATTGGAGCGCGAGGCCTCGGCGCGGCCGCCGTGCTGGCCCGGCGATAACGGCCTCGAATCATCCGCTCGCTGATGAGCACCGAGGCCACCCGGCCGGACTGCACCCTCGTGCGGAACTCCGAGTACGGCAGCACCGCCGTGGCCCCCGGGGCGAACTCCGCGAGCAGCGCCACCGCCCCGAGCAGCACCGTCAGCGCGGCCAGCCAGGCGCGCGCGCGTCGGTCACGGCGGTCGTCCGGGCGTGGTTCGCGCTCGCTCACGCCTCGCGGGCTCCCCCGAAGACCGGGAGCGTTCGCTTCACGGGCTTCGCGCCCTGGAGCGCCAGCTGACCGCAGGCCGCGTCGATCTCGTCGCCGCGGGTCTTGCGGATGAACACGCTGTACCCGTCGGCCCGGAGCTGGGACTGGAAGGTCAGCACGTCGTCGCGCGCCGGCGCCGCGTAGGGGACGCCCTCCACGGGGTTGAGCGGGATCAGGTTCACCTTCACAGCGAGGCCCCGGAGCAGCTTCGAGAGCGCGCGGGCGTGCGCCGCCTGGTCGTTGACCCCGCGGATGAGCGTGTACTCCACGGTGATGCGCCGACGGCGCGCGAGGGGATACCGGCGCAGCGCGGGCATGAGCTCGGCCAGAGGGTAACGGCGGTTGATCGGCATGAGCTGCGAGCGGATGTCGTCGGTCGGCGCGTGAAGGGAGATCGCGAGCGCCACCTCGCCGCGGAAGTCCTGGCCGAGGCGCTCGATCTCCGGGACGAGCCCGGAGGTGCTGACGGTCACCCGGCGGGACGAGAGGTCGAGGCCGTCGCGGTGCGTGAGGAGCCGCAGCGCGCGAGCCACCGCGTCGTAGTTGTGCAGCGGCTCGCCCATGCCCATCAGCACCACGTTGCGGATCGCCTCGCCGTCGTCGAGCAGCGTGCGCCCGAGGAGCACCTGCGCGACGATCTCGCCCGCGGTCAGGTGTCGCTTGAGGCCCGCGACGCCCGACGCGCAGAAGACGCATCCCATGGCGCAGCCGACCTGCGAAGAGATGCACTGGGTCACGCGCCGCGCGGCGATGCGGGGGGTGGAGGGCGAAGGCTCGTCGTCGGGCTCGTCGTCCGCGTCGTCATCGGGCATCGGGGGAATGAGCACCGTCTCGACGGTTCCGCTGCCCGCGGCGTCGGGGAATCCCACCAGGACCTTGCGGGTGTCGTCGGCGGCGCGGTGCGCCCGCTCGATGACCGCCGGCATATGCATCGACGCGCCGGAGAGCTTCTCTCGCAGGGTCTTCGCCATGTCCGTCATGCCCGCCGGGTCGGCGACCGAGCGCGTGTGGATCCAGCGGAAGACCTGCTTCGCGCGGAAGGGGCGTTCACCCCAGGAGGCGAGCAGCGCCTCCCACTCCTCGAGGTAGGAGCCGACCGGGTCGCGAAGGATGTCGTGGGTTGCGGGTGGCACGCGCTCCCTGTAACAGCGCGGAGCAGGGCGGGCAATCAGGGCGCCGCGTTGGCCGACCCCGGGGTCGGCGCGCACGCCGCGAAGGGGCCGGTGCCGTCGGGCAGCCTGCCCCAGGTGCGACCATCGACGACCGCGTTGGCGGGGTAGTCCGCCGTGGCCACCACGGCGCCGCCGGACTGGAGCAGGTACAGCCGCTCTCCCCGCGACGCGCTGATGCCGAAGCCCGCGTGGAAGCAGGTCATCGGCCCGCTGGCGCCGAGGCAGGTCATCTGGGGCCCGGCTCCGGCGTCCGCGAGGTCGGCGACCACGAGGAGGTGCTGCCCCGGCGCGAGCGAGGTGCCCGCCGGGAAGCGCACTCCGTCCGACGGGCGAGGCGCGCCGCCGTCGACGCTGGTGTCGGTGTCCGCAAGGACGAGACCGCCGAGGTCGACCGGGGCGGTGCCTACGTTCTTGAGCTCGATCCAGTCGTCACCGACGGCGCGGACCTCATTGATCACCACGGACGCGCCCGTCGGCACATCGACCGCCGGGGGGACGTCCGAGGGATTGCCAGCATCCGCGGGGCTTCCCCCATCGGACACCGTAGCGACATCGGCATCGACGACGGGGACGTCGGTCGGAGCCGGAGCGGGGGACTCGCTGCATCCAGTGATGGCGATGAGCGCGAGCGCTGACCATTGAAGCTTCATGGGTTCCACTTTCAATCAATAGACGCCGCGGGTCACGAGCCGGAACTCCCACTGGTCGCTCCCGGGCAGCGCCGCAGCCGCGCCGTCGCCCGGGACCACGCGGCCCGCCGAGGCGAAGACCTCCAGCGGCTCGATGACGCGGTACCCCACGGTCCCGAGCACGGAGTGAACCTGGTTGGAGGCGAGGCGATCGTCGCGTTGCAGGAAGGAGTACCGCAGCCCGAGGAGGAGGCGCTCCATGGGCTCGACCCGCGCGAAGCCCTCGAGGAGGTAGGACACACGATCGCCGTCGCTCCCGACGCCCCAGGCGATGGTCGCGACTGCGCCGGCGCGGAGCTCGGTCGCCTGCCAGAGCAGTCCCGCGGTGAGCCGATCGGCGCGGGTGGAGGCGACCCCCGACGTCCCGACGATGTACGAGGCGAATACCGCGAGGGGAGCGAAGGCCCGGCCGGGAATGGGATGCACGGAGGCCGCGATCTCGACGCTCTTCGCCCGGTTGAGCTCGCGGCCGTTGTAGCCCTCACCGTTGTAGGCGCCCACGCCGACCCAGCCGAAGGTACCCGGCAGGGTCGCGCGCACGGTCGCTCCGAGGTCGGCCGGGGCGCCGAGTCCGGTCTGCTCCAGGGCCGTCGGCGCGACCGCGCGGAGGCGCCAGGTGCCTTCGATCTCCGGGATGGTGAGCGTCGGGACCACGCCCGCCTGGACCCGCAGCACGCGCCCCGGGGCCCAGCCCGCGAAGGCCTCACGCAGCCGGAATACGAAGACGCCCGAGGAGAGCGCGCCGAGGGTTCCTCCCAGGGCGGGGCTCACGGCCTCGAGCAGCACCCTCGCCCTCGCGTCGCCGTACTCACCCGTCAGCGCCGCGTGCGCTCTCGGCACATCGAAGACGTGAGACCACTCCGATGAGCCGTCGGTCATGCGGGAAGAGCGCACCGCGTACTGCGCGAACACCTCGACGCCCGGGCGCACCGAGAGCCCGGTGTTGCCAGCCGCCGTCGGGGGCGACGCGGCAGGCTGCGCCCACGCAGCAGGAGCGACGAGGAGCGCGAGCAGCAGCGCGGCGCGCGAGGAGGGCATGGCCGTCACGAAGCGACGCTCAAGCAGTACCCAGCAGCCAGCGGCGAAAGAGGATCATGCCGCGCTCGAGGGCGGCGCGGTCGGTCCACTCGTTGCGCTGGTGGGCCTGCGACTGGGTGCCGGGGCCGAGGTTGACCGCGGCGACGCCGACGCTGGCGAAGCGGGCGACGTCGGTCCACGCCTGCTTCGGCTCGACCCCTTCGACCCCCTCCGCGATGAGCGCCTGCACCAGCGGGTGCTCGCGATACGGCGGCGCCGAGGGCGATCGGTCGAACACCTCGATCTCTGCGTCGCCCTGCACCAGCGCCTGGAGGTCGGCGACGGCGTCGTCGGCCGTGCGCCCCGGGGCGAAGCGGTGGTTTACGTTGAGGGTAAAGCGGTCGGGCACGATGTTGCGCCCGCGGCCGCCCTCGGCGAGCGTCGCCGAGATGACCTCACGATAGAGCATCCCCTCGATGGTCACGTCCCGAGGAGCCAGCGCCGCGAGCCGGGAGAGGAAGGCCCCGGACTTGTGGATGGCGTTCTCGCCCTGCCATGGGCGCGCGCTGTGGGAGGTGCGACCGTGGAAATGGACGCGCGCATGAACGCTGCCCATGCAGCCGAGTTGGAGTCCGTTGGAGCTCGGCTCAAGGCACACCGCCAGGTCGGCGGTCTGCAATGAAGGGAAGTGCTCCAGGATGTCCCCGAGGCGATTTTCGAGGAAGGGCCCCTCCTCCCGCTCATAGAAGACGAAGGTCGGCTGGAGCTTCGGGGTGGCGCCGCGCGCGATGTCTTCCAACAGGCAGAGCATCACCGCGAGGCCCGACTTCATATCGGCAGCGCCAGGGCCGTAGATGCGGTCGCCCTCGACCCGGGTGGGTCCGTCGTGCTGGGTCTTCACCACATCGAAGTGGCCCGCGAGCACCACCCGGGGGCCCTTCGCGGAGACCTTCGGGGTCACCACGAGGCTGTGGCCGTCTCGGGCGACCGCCCCCTCCCCCAGCAGCGCACGCAGCTGCGCCTCGACCCGGTCGCAGAGAGGACCTTCCTCCCCGGTGAGCGACGGGACCGCGCACAGGTCGAGGAGGTGCTGCTCGACCGGGGAGAGGTTCATACGGAGACCTCGTGGTCGCGGAGCGCGCGCTCGAGCGAGGTCTTGCGGTCGGTGCTCTCCGAGCGGCGGCCGATGATCAGCGCGCAGGGGACGTTGTACTCCCCGGCCGGGAAGCGCTTCGGGCGCATGCCCGGGATCACCACGCTGCGCGCCGGGATGCGGCCCTTCCACTCGACCGGCGACTCGCCCGTCACGTCGACGATGGCGGTGCTGGAGGTGAGCACCACGCCCGCGCCGAGCACGGCCTCCTGCTCGACGTGGACGCCCTCCACCACGATGACCCGCGATCCGACGAAGGCGCCGTCCTCGATGATGACGGGGCGGGCCCCTGGGGGCTCGAGCACGCCGCCGATGCCGACGCCGCCGGCGAGGTGCACGTCACGGCCGATCTGGGCGCACGAGCCGACGGTGGCCCAGGTGTCGACCATCGAGCCCGTGTCGACGTAGGCGCCGATGTTGACGTAGCCGGGCATCACGATCGCGCCGGGGGCGACGTAGGCGCCGTAGCGGACGGTGCCGGGAGGCACGATGCGCACGCCCTCGGGGGGCGTCTTGATCGGGATCTTGTCCTGGAAGGAGAGCGGCCCGGCGCTGGTGCGCTCCATCGGGCGGAGCGCGAAGTAGAGCAGGATGGCCTGCTTGATCCAGGGGTGGACGGTCCAGCCGGCGGCGTCGCGGGTGGCCACGCGGATCGCGCCGCGGTCGAGCAGGTCGAGGGTCTCCTCGACGGCTGCGGTGCTCTCTGCGGAGCGCAGGATGCTGCGGTCGGCGAAGGTGCGCTCGATGATGGGTTGTAGCCGGGGGGCGACGGTGTCCTGGGTGCTCATGGCCCGGAGGGCATACAACCACCCGCGGGGGTGGCGGTAGTTCGCTACGGGACGCAGCCGCTCTCGCTCGGCTGCCCGGCCGGGCGGACGTTGGGGCAGATGGAGCCCGCGAAGCGGCACTCGGTGGCGTCGGAGCAGCGCTGGACGCAGACCGTTCCGAGCGCGGCGGTCTCGGTGTTGATGCACACGCCGTGGTCGGGGCAGTCGGCGCTCGTGGTGCAGGCGACGGTGCAGAGCCCGATCTGCCGCCCGGTGAGCCGGTTGTTGAAGAGCACGCACCGGGGGGTGACCTCGGCGCAGGCCGACGACGCCTGGCAGGAGCCGTACGCGGTCTCGTTGCGTGCGCTGCACGCGGCCAGGGGAACCAATACGAGAAGCCACCGGAGAGACATGGGGGAGGACCGATGCGGAGGGTACACCGATGCGCCCCGGCATGGGATCGTCCGCTCGATGATCGAGGTGACGAATGTGTGGAAGCGCTTCGCGGCGCCGGTGCTGCGGGACGTCACCCTCCGGGTTCCGCAGGGCTGCCTCTACGGGCTGATCGGCCCCGGGGCGGCGGGCAAGAGCGTGCTTCTCAAGTGCCTCGCGGGGCTGCTGCGCCCGGAGCGGGGCTCGGTGCGGGTCTTCGGCGAGGCCATCGAGTCGCTCGACGAGGTCTCGCTCCAGGCGGTGCGAAACCGCGTCGGGATGCTCTTCCAGAACAACGCCCTCTTCGACCACCTGACGGTGGCCGAGAACATCGCGTTTCCGCTGCGGCGCCGCGGGGTCACCGACGAGGCCGAGATCGCCGAGCGGGTGGCCGACCGGCTGCGCGCGGTCTCCCTGCCGGGCTTCGAGCAGCGGCTCCCGGGGGGGCTGTCGGGGGGCCAGAAGAAGCGCGTCGGGGTGGCTCGGGCGACGGTGACGCGCGCGGACGTGGTGCTCTACGACGAGCCCGCGGCGGGCCTCGACCCGGTGACGTCGCAGAAGATCTTCGACCTGCTGCGCCGGGAGCAGCAGGAGGCCGGGGCGACGGTCGTCATGGTGTCGAGCGACATCGACCGGCTGCTCACGGTGACCGACCGGGTGGGGATGATGCTCGACGGGGCGCTGATCTTCGACGGGACCACCGCGGAGGCCCAGGGGTCTTTACATCCGGTGGTAAAGCAGTTCGTGCACGGCGAGGTCGACGGGCCGTTGTAGGCTCGCGCCCCAGGAACGGCTGAGATGGCGACCGAGGAAGAAGGCCCAGCCGCGCAGACCGGGCGCGCGGTGCTCTCCCTGGCGACGGACGTCGGCGGGGCGGCGGTGCTCGCCGCGAGGCTCGCTCGACGGATGGTGCCGCCGCGGCTGGATGGTCCAGAGCTCTGGCGCAACCTGTACCGGATGGGCGTGCGGTCGCTGCCCATCGTCGGCGTGACGGCGCTCTTCACCGGCGGGATCATGGTGATCCAGGCGGGGGTGCTCATCCGCCGCTTCGGCGCCGAGGGGCTGCTCGGGTGGGGCGCAGGCTTCACGACGCTTCGGGAGGTGGGGCCGATCCTGATCGCGCTGATGTTCTCGGGCAGGGTCGGGGC
This sequence comes from Myxococcaceae bacterium, assembly GCA_004297725.1. GTDB lineage: Bacteria > Myxococcota_A > Polyangia > Polyangiales > SCUS01. The sequence continues at coordinate 163,336 of SCUS01000133.1, forward strand.
GAACAACACCGCCGAGCTCGCGACGATGACGGTGACCGAGCAGATCGACGCCCTGGAGACGCTGGCGATCGACCCGCTCTCGTACCTGATCCTCCCGCGGGTGCTGTCGATGGTCGTGATGCTCTTCGTGCTCACGGTCTACGGCGACGTGCTCGCGCTGCTGGGCGCGGCCTTCATGGGAGACGCCCTCCTCGGCGTGAGCACCGCCACCTTCTGGAACGGCCTGCTCGACGCGATTCGCGTCTGGGACCTGGCGACGGGGCTGATCAAGAGCGCCCTCTTCGGCGGGGTGATCGCGCTCTCCAGCAGCCACTACGGCCTCTCCGTGAGCGGCGGCGCTCCCGGCGTGGGCCGCGCGGTCAACGCCTCGGTCGTGGCGAGTGCGACCGGGATCTTCGTGTGTGATTACCTGGCCACGTACATCCTGCAATGAGCGCTGATCCCGGGTCGATGGAGCGTATCGAGGGGCCGTTGGAGGCCGCCGCGCGGGCGGTGCTCTCGGACGCGCGCGAGCTCCAGGGGGTCTTCCTGCGCACGCTCTACTGGACCGCGCGGGGCAGGCGCGAGCCCGGCGAGGTGGCCCGCCAGTGCTACGAGGTGGGCTACCGCTCGGCCTTCTTCCTGTCGGTGACGATGGGCTTCATCGGGATGATCCTGGTGTTTCAGAGCGGGCTGCAGCTCTTGCGGGTGGTGCCCGACCTCTCGCAGCTCGGCGCGACCTTCCTCGAGCTTCTGGTGCGCGACCTGGGGCCCACCATCTCGGCCATGATGCTGGCGACGCGCGTCGGCGCGGGCATCGCCGCGGAGATCGGCAGCATGGTGGTGACCGAGCAGGTGGACGCGCTGCGCATGTGCGGCGTCGACCCGGTGGACCACCTGGTGGTGCCTCGCTTCATGGCGTCGATGGTCATGACCGTGGTGCTGGTGATGTTCTCGGGGCTGGTGAGCTTCGCGGCTGGCGGGGCGACGGCGTGGTTCGTCTTCGACGTGCAGCCGCTCACCTACGCGAACTTCTCGCTGCTCGACCGCGGCGACCTCATCACGGGGCTGGCCAAGTGCGTCGCCTACGGCGCGGCCATCCCGATCGTGTCGGGGTGGTGCGGGCTCACCACGCGGGGCGGCAGCGAGGGCGTCGGCTCGGCCACCACCAGCGCCGTGGTCAACAGCTCGCTGGCGGTCATCATGCTCGACCTGGTGATCTCCGGCGTGGGCTTCGTGGTGTTCGTGTGATCGAGTTCCGCGGCATCCGGAAGAGCTTCGGCCCGAAGGTGGTGCTCGACGGGGTCGACCTGGTGATCCCCAAGGGCGAGGTGTTCTTCCTCATCGGCGCCTCGGGGGCGGGCAAGAGCGTGCTCATCAAGCACCTCATCGGGCTGCTCAAGCCCGACTCGGGGGAGATCTTCCTCGACGGCCGGGACGTCTCCCGGCTCGACACCGCGGCGCTCTACGAGGTGCGCCGGGTGTGCGCGATGGTGTTCCAGCACTCGACGCTCTTCGACTCGATGACCTGCGCGGAGAACGTCGCGCTGCCGCTGCGCAAGCACCGCGGGCTCTCGATGAAGGAGGCGCTCGCGGAGGCCCGTCGTCGGCTGGAGGTCGTGCACATGCAGGCCTACGGCGACCGCTACCCCGCGGAGCTCGGCGACGGGATGCGCAAGCGCGTGGCCATCGCGCGGGCCCTCACCGTCGACCCGCGGTACGTGCTCTTCGACGAGCCCACCACCTCGCTCGACCCGGTGAGTGCGCGGCGGGTCGACCGGCTCATCCGCGAGCTGTCCGACAAGCTCGGGGTCACCAGCGTGGTGGTGTCGCACGACCTGGCGTCGATCTTCAGCATCGCCGACCGCATCGCGTTCCTCTACAAGGGAAAGCTGCGGAAGGTCGGGACTCCGGCGGAGTTTCGCGCCAGCGACGACGCGATCGTGCAGCAGTTCACCCGCGGCATCGCGGAAGGTCCGATGGAGGTGTAGGGCGGTGCGAATCAACGATAGTCTCCGGGCCCAACGCTGATGGCCGCCGCGCGATCGATCGAAGTGAAGGTTGGGCTGCTGGTGCTCGTCGCCGGAGGCCTCCTCGTGGCGCTGGTGCTGGTGATGGGGGGCGTGCACCTCGGCAAGCGCTTCCCCGTCGCCGTGGACTTCAACAACCCCGGGGGCCTGCAGGGCGGGGCTCCGGTGAAGATCGCCGGCGTGAAGGTGGGCCAGGTCGACCGGCTGGAGTTCCGCGGTCCGCAGGTCGACCCGCGCACCGGCCGCAGCGCGCTCGTGAGGGTGCACATCGAGGTCGACGAGCGGTACCGCCGGGAGCTGCACTCCGACGCGGCCTTCTACGTGACCACGCAGGGCGTGCTGGGAGAGCAGTTTCTCGCCATCGACCCGGGCAGCGCGACGCAGCCACAGCTCGACCTCTCGCGCCCGGTGGAGGGCATCGACCCGCCGCGCATCGACCTCTTCCTGGCCCGCGCGTACTCGCTGCTCGACGACACCGTCACCGCGCTGCGGACCAACCGCCGACAGATCGGGACCATGGTCGACGACCTCTCGGGCATCCTCCACGACTCGCGCGACGTGCTCCATCGCAACACGGGCCGCATCGACAGCATCCTCGAGAACACCGACCGCGCCATCCGCGACGCCGACGGGCTCGTCAACGCCGCCCGCGACCGCTACGTCGACGGCGTGCAGGCGCGGCGGATCATCCAGCGCGCCGAGTCGATCCTCACGACCATCGACCGCGAGGCGCCGCCGCTGTCCCGCGAGGCGAGGGCCCTGATGGCGAGGCTCGACCACATCGCCCAGGGGGTCGGCGACCCGCAGATCCAGGACCTGCAGCGCACGCTCCGGGAGGTGCGGACGCTCACCGAGCGGGCGAACACCGTGATGACCGACGTGCAGGCGGTGAGCACCCGGGTGCGCGCCGGACAGGGCACCGTCGGGGCCCTGCTCATGGACGAGGAGATCTACGACGACCTCCAGGAGATGATCCGCGACCTCAAGCACAACCCCTGGAAGTTCTTCTGGCGGGAGTGACACGGGGCGTCGAACGATTCCTGCCTTGCCAGAATATTCCTCCAGTGCCATAAGGCCGGGGACGCGACGAAGATGGCCACTGATGCGCGAGGGCGCTGAGGAGATCGAGCGATGAGCCAGCAGCAGAAGGAAGACTCGGTGATGTTCTCGCTCCGCAGCCTGATGGAGATCGAGGAGGATCGCATCAAGCAGGAGGAAGACGAGAAGCGCCGCGCCGAAGAGGGCGAGCGGATGCGACTCGAGGACGCCCGTCGTCGCGAGGAGGACGAGCGCCAGGCGAAGGTTCGCGCGGCGGAGGAGGCCCGCGCGGCGGACGAGCGGCAGCGCCGCGAGACCGAGGAGCGCACCCGGCGCGAGCGCGAGGAGAGCGAGCTGCGCATCCGCCTGGAGGCGGAGTCGAAGCAGCGCGAGCGCGAGATGCAGCTGCGCATGGAGCAGGAGCAGAAGCTCGCGGTCATCGAGTCGCAGAAGAAGAAGGGCGTGAACCCGGGCGCGGTCGCGGGCGGCGTGTTCGTGCTGCTGGCCGTGGTGGGCGCCGGGGTGTTCTTCGGCGTCATCAAGCCGCAGCAGGAGGCGCGGGCGGAGGAGACCCGGCGCGCGGAGATCGCGCGGCGTGACTCCGAGGAGCGCCGGATGGTCGCCGAGCGGGCGGCGGAAGACGCGCGTCGGCGCGTGGCCGAGGCGGACGCCGAGCGGCAGCGGCAGGCGGCGGCGGCGCTGCTGGCTCAGCAGAACGCGGCGGCCCTCGCGGCGGCGGCTCCCTCCACCGGGGCGCGGCCGACGACGGCCTCGCGGCCCCACTCCTCAGGCGGCGGCGCGCGGCGTCCGGCGCGGCCGGGCGGCGGCGGGAGCAGCGGTTCGAGCGAGCCTGATCTGGGCGATCTCGGCCTCTGATGCGAAGGGTCCTGCTCGGGGTGAGGGCCGTGAAGGAGGCCCTCGCCGCCCACGCCCAGTCCATCGCCGTCATCTACGTGCACGAAGAGGGCGCCCGAGGGGCCCTGCGCGACATCGTGAACGACGCCAAGAACCGTGGCGTCACGATCGAGCTCAAGCCGATGGACGAGCTCAACGCCCTCGCCGAGGGCGATCGCCACCAGGGCGTCATCGGGCTCTCGGGCGAAGACTTCGCGTACGCCAGCTTCGACGAGCTGCTCGACCGCACCGTGGCGCTCGGCCCGGCGGGGCTCATCGTGGCGCTCGACGAGGTCACCGACCCGCACAACTTCGGCGCGATCGTGCGATCGGCCGTGGCCTTCGGGGCGACCGGCATCGTCACCATGAAGGACCGCGCCTCGCCGGTGACCCCGACGGTGGTGCGCGCCAGCGCGGGCGCCACCGAGCACGCCACGATCGCGCGGGTGACCAACCTCTCGCGCGCCCTCGACGCGGCCCGGGAGCGCGGCCTCTGGACCGTCGGCCTCGACGCCGAAGGGTCCGCCACGCTCGCGGCCACGGACCTCACGGTGCCCTGCGTGGTGGTGGTCGGGAGCGAGGGTCGCGGCCTGCGGCGCCTCGTTCGCGAGCGCTGCGACGTGCTCGCGAAGATCCCCATGTCCGGGCCCATCGCGTCGCTCAACGCCTCCGTCGCGGCGGCCATCACGCTCTACGAAGTCACCCGCCAGCGCTCGCTCGCCGCCTCGCGGTAGCGCCTCTCTCCACTCCCCCCCCCCGACGAGAAACTTCGAGGCCCCGGAAACGCCGGGCGCACCCGCCGCGAAGACCCGCCGCAAGGAGGGTTCATATGCTGGATGGCGCGTTCCGTTCCAACACGATCCGACGGCTGCGGCTGGACACCACGGGGGGCGTTCGGCGCGTGCGGCAGCGCGTGATCCGACTCGGAGAATACCAGCCCAGGTATTGTCTCCGCCCGCCCGCGATGGCCGAGGTGATGCCCTGGGACGACGGCCCGGAGATCACCGAGGTCGAAGACTCCGCCGCCCTACCGTCGCTCGATCGCTGACAGCCGCACCACGCGTCGCTGTCCGTCCCGCTCCACATCCACGATCACCACCGAGCCGCTCACGCCCTGCAGTCGCGCCACGGCGTCCGCCGCGTCACGGGGCTCGCGTCCGTCGACCGACGCGATCACGTCGCCGGTCTGGATGCCCGCGCGTGCCTCGGCCGAGTCTGCGGACACGCGACCGACCACGAAGCCACCCGGCACCCGAGCGAGCTCGATCGTCGTCGAGGGCGTCGACGACGATGCGGCCTGCAGCGAGAGGCGCAGGCGTACCCCGCGGACCTCGGTGCCCCGAAGCACCCGGACGTCCTGGGGCTCGGAGCGCAGCCGGCCGCGGTGCTCGGCGACGAGGGTGCGCGTCCCCTCCGGGACCGTCGGCAGCACGAAGCGCCCGCTGCGATCGGTGATCGACGGGGGCTGCTCGTCCCCGGGCGACGACGGAGACACCCGCACCGAGGCGCCCGCGACGGGGTCGCCGCGCTCGTCGAGCACCTCGCCGCTCACCGATCCGCCCGCGCGCAGCTCGATGGAGCCGAGGTCGATGGCGGTGCCCGCGACGCGCAGCTCCCGCTCCACCGGGACGCAGCCGGGCGCCGAGAGCCGTAGCGTCGCGCGGCCATCGCAGAGGTGGTCGATCGCGAGGTCGCGAGAGTCTCGCAGCGCGAAGGTCACGGGACCGCAGGCGCTCTCGACGCCGCCCCGGGGCGCCTCGGTCGCGCAGCCGTCGTCGCGCACCGTGGCCCGCAGGGAGGTGCCCCGCACGAGCTCGATGCGCAGGGGCTGCGAGACCTGGGCGAGGCGAATCTCCCGCGGGGCGAAGTCGGGGTGGCGCGCTGCGACGGAGACACCACCGCGGCCGCCGACAGAGACCGCGAAGGTGCCGTCCGGGGCGGCGCTGCCGGTGCCCGCGCCCGCCGAGCCGGGGTCGAGCGAGGCGACGGTGACCATCGCTCCGCCGACGGGGAAGCCGCGCTCGTCGACCACGCGGCCCTCGACCCGGCGGAGCGATCCGGCGAGGACGAGCTCCATCGGTACGACCGCGCCATCGTCGACGCGAGCCTCGGCGCGCGCGACCACCCTCCCCCCGCTCCAGGCCGTGAGCGTGGCGGGGCCGTAGATGCCGATGAAGTGGAAGGTTCCGTCGAGGGTGGTGAGGGCTCGCTGGGGCATCGGGTCGGTGGGCGTGCGGAGCTCGATCTCGACGCCGGAGATCGGGAGGCGACGGTCGTTCACCGCGCGCCCGTGGATCGCTCCACCCGGGTGCAGCACGACCTCGTGGGCCGTCGCGCGCGACGCGACGAGGACCAGCGGGTCGGTCACCGCGCGGGCGTAGCCGGGGTGCGACACGCTCACGACGGCGCTCCCCGGCGGGAGATCGGTGACGCGGAAGTGACCCGCGGCGTCGGTGCGAAACCCGGCCGTCTCGACCGCGGCGGCGACGCTCCCGGGGATCACCGGGACGATCGGCACGCGCCCCGCGAGGACCCCGAGGTCGCCTCGAGGCAGGAGCGCCGCGGCGCGGCCGGACTGGGCGCTGAAGAGTGCGTCCTGGAAGCCCGTCGACGCGGCGCTCACCCAGCGGGGGCGGTTGTCGAGGTCCCTCACGACGACCTCGACCTGCGCGTTGGCGACCGCCCGGCCGCGCGCGTCGATCACGGTCCCTTCGATGGAGGCCGCCGGGTCGAGGCGCACGGCGAGCGCCTCGCCGCCAGGGACCACGGGCAGCGACTCGATGGGCGCGTAGCCAGGGAGCCGCACCCAGAGCGTGTGCGTTCGAGCCAGAAGTCCCTCGAAGCCGAAGCGCCCATCCTCCGCGCTGGCGGTCGCTCTCGGGGCGGTGGAGATGCCGTCCTCGGTCAGCGCGACCCGGGCGCCCGGGAGAGGGCGACCGCTCGCCGCGTCGGTCACCACGCCTGCGAGGGTCCTCCCCTCGCCCAGCACCGCGGTGACCGCGCGCGTCTCGCCGGGCTCGATCCAGAGCGGAGCCACGGGCTCGGCGACGGAGGTGCCGCGGGTCGCGCGTACCTCGTAGACGCCGCCGGGCAGCGAGGGCAGCGCGACGGTTCCGAGCTCGTTGGTGCTCAGCGAGCGGGGGGGCCAGATGCCCGAGCCCGAGACCACCACGGACGCACCCGCGGCGGGATTGCCCGCGCCGTCGAGCACCGTGAGGGACAGGGTCGCGAGGGCGCGCAGGGTCAGCGGGAGGTCGACCGTGGGGGCCGCGACGCCGATGCGCTGGAGGGCCTCGAAGCCGTCGGCGGCGAGCTCGATGCGCCATGTCCCGGGGGAGAGCCCGTCGAGGCGGAAGCGGCCCTGCGCGTCGCTGCGGGTGGCCACGCCGGGGTCCTCCGCGGCGGTCGTCCCCTCGCGGGTGGCGCGGAGGAGCACCGAGCCGAGGGGGCTGCGGGTCGTGCCGCGCAGGGCGGAGGTCGTGCCGACGATCGACGCCGCGGGCCCGAGCGTCAGGGCCATGGACTGCGTCGGCTCGCGCACCCGCAGCGGCCGAACCACCCTCGCCCGGCCGGGCGCCGAGGCCTGGACCCACCATGATCCGAGCGGGAGGTCTTGCACCTCGAAGCGGCCCGACTCGTCGGTCTGCACCGAGACCACCGGGAGCGCGAGGCCCTCGCGAAGAGCGATCCAGCGGAGCGTGGCGCCTCGCACGGGACGGCCGGACTCGTCGGTCACGCGACCCCGCACGGCGCCGCCCGGCTCCCGAGCGCGCGCCGCGGGAGAGGAGGCCATCACCCGACGCGCGGACACGACGCCCGGGCGGAGGAGTTCTCCGGGGCGGTCGCGCGCCGTCAGCGCGCAGAGCAACAGCCCCAGGGCGGCGGGCGTCAGGCGCATCGTCTTGGGGAGCAGCGACACGGGGCTCCGTGCTATTCCCGACGGACCCCGGCGCGCCAGCGGGCAACACACGAATGCAGCGAAGACGAACAGAGTCCCACCCCCACGACGAGCCCCGCGAGCGCCCGACGCCCCCTGTCGTGCGCCCGTCGACGGTGCCCGAAGACGCGCTCTGCTCGGTCTTCGAGGTGCGCTCGGACCGCGCCGGGATGCGCCTCGACCGCTGGCTCTCGCTCGAGCTCACCCGCCTCACCCGCAGCCGCGCCCAGGAGATCGTGTCGCACTTCGCGTTCACCGCGCAGGGCGTCGCCCTCGGCCCGTCGCACCGGGTGCGCGCCGGCGAGGTGATCGCCCTCTACCGCCCGCGGTGGGAGGAGCCGCCGGCCCCGCGCGAGGTCGGCCTGCTCTACGTCGACGACCACGTGATCGCCGTCGACAAGCCCGCGGGGCTGCCGGTGCACCCGACGGCGAAGTATCACCACAACACGCTCACCAGCGTGCTCGCCGAGCGCTTCCCCGAGGAGCGCGTGGTGCTCGCGCACCGCATCGACCGGGAGACCTCGGGGGTGATCCTGCTGGCGCGGTCGCGCGAGGCCGAGCGTCGGCTGAAGCAGGATTTCGCGGAGCGCAGGATCGAGAAGACCTACCACGCGCTCGTGCACGGCGTGGTCGCGCAGGACCATCAGGTGATCGACGCTCCGATGTGCCTGCACGGCGGCGACGTCGGCGTGAAGATGGTGGTCCGACCGGTGACCCGCGGGGGCATGCCCTCGGTGACGCGGGTCGACGTGATCGCGCGGCTCGACGGGTTCACCCTCGTCGCCGCGCACCCGGAGACCGGGCGCCAGCACCAGATCAGGGTGCACCTCGCTCACGTCGGCCATCCCCTCGTCGGGGACAAGCTCTACGCGCACGGAGACGAGATGTTCCTGGCCTGCCTGGAGGGCCCGCCGGATGAGGCGCGGATGCGGAAGCTGCTGCTCGACCGGCAGGCGCTGCACGCCGCCGAGGTGACGCTCACGCACCCGATCGAGAAGACCCCGCTCACGATCTCCGCGCCGCTGCCCGCGGACATGCGAGCGTTCTGCGAAGAGCGCAGCGCGACAGCCTCGACCGTCCCTCGCAACGGTGATACCCCAACGCGGTGAACCGACTCTCGGCCTTCGTGCTCCTCGCGGCGCTCAGCGGGGGATGCGCCAGCACCGGCTCCCGCGGTGCCAGCGTGACGACCCGACCCTTCACCCCAGAGCTCGCGCGGTACTTCGACGACGCCGCGGACTTCATCGAGGACGTCGACGCCCTCGGCGGCCGCGTCGCCTCGGACTGGCGTCGCCAGGTGCGCGGGCTCACGACGGAGAGCGACCTGATCGTCGCCGTGCGCATCGAGACCGTCACCCTGGGCGGCGACAGCAGCACCGCCCGCGCCTACCGGCTCACCGCCGCGGCGACCCGAGAGCCCATCGTGGGGACGCTGCCGGGCGATCGGCGCATCGACCTCCGCGTGACCGAAGGGGAGGTCGGGTTCAACGCGATCCACCAGAACGAGCAGCGGCTGCAGATGCGGTCGTACCTGCTCTTCGCGCGCTGGTACGACGACGACGGCACGCCCCGCGCGCACTGGCACCTGTCGCCCGAGACCGAGGCGCTCACCCGGCGGGTGCGTGAGGTCGCCGGCGCCAGCGACCCCAACGCCCCGCGCGAGACCGTCGTCCACCAGGACTGACTACGGGGGCGCGGGCGCCTCGGCGGGCTCCGGCTCCACCGCCGCGGGCTCGGTCACGAACTGCAGCCGGTGGAGGCGCGCGTACACGCCGCCGAGCGCCATCAGCGCGGCGTGGTTTCCCCGCTCGACGACCTCGCCGTGGTGCATCACCAGGATCTCGTCGGCGTGGCGGATGGTGCTCAGCCGGTGGGCGATCACGATGGCCGTGCGGCCGCGGAGGGTCTCGGCGACCGCGCGCTGCACCGTCGCCTCGGTCTCCGAGTCGAGGCTCGCGGTGGCCTCGTCGAGGACGAGCACCTCGGGGTCGCGGTAGAGGGCGCGCGCGAGGGCGATGAGCTGACGCTCGCCGCTGCTGAAGTTGCCCCCGCGCTCGCCGACGGAGGAGCTCAGCCCGAGGCCGCGGCGGGTGAGCAGGTCGAGCAGACCGAGGCGGCGGGCGATGTCCTCGGCGCGGGCCTCGTCGGGGCGATCCTCGCCGGGGGCCATGTTGGAGAGCACGTCGCCGGGGAAGAGCACCACGTCCTGCGGGACGACCACCACGCGGCGGCGCAGCGCCTCGCGGGGCAGCGCGCGGATGTCGGTCCCGTCGAGGAACACGGCGCCGTCGTCGACCTCGTAGAGCCGCTGGAGCAGCGAGATGATGGAGGTCTTGCCCGCGCCGGTGGGGCCGACGATGGCGAGCGTGTGGCCCCTCGGAACCTCGAAGCTCACGCCGCGCAGCGTGGGGCGGTCGGGCTTGTAGCCGAAGCGCACGCCCTCGAAGACCACGGCTCCAGCGGGCGGAGGACGGTCGTCGCCGCGCGACGGGACCGCCACCTCGGGCGCGTCGGGCTCGGGCTTGTCGAGCAGGCCGAAGACCCGCTCGGCGCCGGACATGGCGTTCTGGAGGATGGTGAACTTCGAGGAGATCTCCCGCAGCGGCTCGAAGAAGCGCTGCACGTACTGCACGAACGCGACGAGCACGCCGAGCGAGGCCGCGGGCTGGTCGCGGTGGAGGGCGTACGCGCCGGCGAAGAGCAGCGAGGCGATGCACACCGACGAGAACGCGTCGACGGCGGCGTAGAGCAGCGCGTCGTAGCGGATGGCGAGCTGGTTGGCCTCGCGGTACGCGGCGTTGATCTCGCGGAACTCGTCCTGGCAGCGCTGCTCCTGCGCGAAGGCCTGCACCACCGCGACGCCGGTGACCTGCTCGTTGAGGTAGGCGTTCATCCGCGCGGTCTTGGTGCGGATCGCGCGGAACGCGTCGCGCGCGCGGCGGCGGAAGCGGTCGACGAGCCACGCGAGCGGCGGCACCGCGAGGAAGGTGAGCACCGAGAGCTGGGGCGAGAGCACGACCATCGCGACGACGATGCGCGCCAGGGTGATGACGTCGCCGACGGCGGTGACCGCGCCGGACGCGAAGAGCTCGCCCACCGCGTCGACGTCGTTGGTCACGCGCGTGGTGAGGCGGCCGATGGGCTGCCGGTCGAAGAACGCGATGCGCTGCCCCTGCAGGAACCGGAACACCTCACGCCGCACGTCCGCCATGCTGCGCTGCCCGACGACCTGGAGCAGGTAGCCGGAGACGAAGCGCACGGCGAACTCCGCCACGATGAGCAGCGCGAGCACGACCGAGCCCCGGTGCACCGCGCCGACGTCCCCTCGGCCGACGCCGTCGTCGATGATCGCTCGCATCGTACGCGGCTGGGCGACCAGGAGCTCCGAGCCGACGGGCAGCAGCGCCATCGCGAGCAGCAGCGGCCAGCGGTAGGTGCGCACGAAGGGCCAGAGCCGCTTGAGCAGCCGGGCGTCGTAGGTCTTCCCGAGGGCGTCCTCCTCGTGGAAGACGCGCTCGGCCTCCGCGGCGGACTGCTTCGGTCTCGGCTTCGGGTCGCTCACATCGCCTCCAGCTCGGCCTCGAGCGCCTGTCGCTCGGCGAGCCTCGCGTAGAGCCCGTCGCGGGCGATGAGCTCGTCGTGGGTGCCGGCCTCGATCACGCGGCCGGCGTCGAGCACCACCACGAGGTCGCAGCGCGCCGCCGCCGCGACGCGGTGCGTGACCAGCACCAGCGTGCGACCGCGCGAGGCCTCGTCGATGGCGTCGAGGATGGCGGCCTCGGTGCGCGTGTCGACCGCGGAGAGCGGGTCGTCGAGCACCAGCACCTTCGGCTGAGCGAGCAGCGCGCGACCGAGGGCCACCCGCTGCTTCTGGCCGCCGGAGAGCTGCACGCCCCGCTCGCCTACGATGGTGAACGCCCCCTCGGGCATCGCGTCGACCTCGGCCAGGAGCTGCGCCGAGCCGAGCGCCGCGCGCACCTTGTCGCGCGTCTCCGGGGCGTCGGGGTCGAGCTCGGCGAAGGCGACGTTGCGGGCGATGGTGGTCGAGAAGAGGAAGGGCTCCTGCTGGGCGAGGCCCACGACCGCGCGCAGCGTCGCCAGCGGGATGCGGGTGATGTCGTGGCCGTCGAGGAAGACCGCCCCTGCGGGCGTCGGGAGCATCCGCGCGAGGAGCCTGGCCAGCACGCTCTTGCCGGCGCCGGTGCGACCGACGATGGCCACGCGGCGGCCCGCGGGCACCTCGAGGCTGACCCCGGCGAGCACCTCGCGGCCGTCGATGGCGTAGCGCAGGTCACGCACGGAGAGGGCGCCGCGGATGGACCCTGGCTCGACGGGCTCGGCGTCGGCGTCGTCGACGTCGGGCGACGCCTCGAGGACGTCGAGCAGGCGGTCGACGGAGGCGCGGCCCCGCTGGAGGATCGAGAGCAGATAGCCGAGCGCGATGGTGGGCCACGCGATGAGCGCGAGGTGCGACTGGAACGCGAGGATGTCGCCCACGGTGAAGGTCGCCGGGTCGGTAATGATCTGCGCGCTGCCGACCCACACGACGATGAAGGACGCGGTCGCGGCGCCGAGGCCGAGCACCGGGAACATCACGCCGCGCAGCCGGGCGAGCGAGAGGTTGGCCTCGAGCGAGCGGTCGATGTCCTGGTCGAAGCCGGCGCGCTGCGAGGCCTCGAGCCCGTAGGCGCGCACCACGCGCATCCCCGAGAGCACGCGCTGGACGCGCTCGGACATCACCCCGAGGGCGTCCTGCGCGGCGCGGCTGCGGGCGAACATCGCTCGGCCGAAGCCCTGGGTGAGGAAGACGAACACCGGGAAGGGCAGCAGCGCGAGCGTGGCGAGCCGCGGGTTGCGCATGAAGAGCAGCGGGATGTTGACGAGGTAGGCGAAGACCGCGTTGACGAGGTTGAGCCCGCCGAAGCCGACGAGGAGGCGCACCTGAGCGAGGTCGTTGGTGGCGCGGGACATCACCTCGCCAGGGCCCATGCGCTGGAAGAACGAGGGGCCCAGGCGGTGGAGGTGCGCGAGGAGCCGCTCGCGGAGGACGAACTCGACCTCGCGCCCGGCGTTGAAGACGCGCAGGCGCGAGGCCACGCGGAACCACGCGCCGAGGCCGGCGAAGGCCGCGATGGCGAGCGCGAAGGCCATCGCGCGCGGGGCCCTGGAGGCCATCAGCGCGTCAGAGGCGAAGCGGATGCACTGGGGGATCGCCCCGGCGGTGACGGAGCTGAGCGCGAGGAAGACCACGCCGACGATCACCTCCCGGCGCTGGGCGACGAGGAGCTCACGCAGCAGGGACCACGCGCGGCTCGGAGGTCGCGAGGCGGGAGCGGTGGGAGCGGCGCTCATGATGGCGGGAGGTCTCTTCGGTGCCCCATCGGGAGGGGCGTTCAGGGTGCGTCGGCGCAGGCCGCGTCGGGGGCGCCCGCGTCGGTGGCATCGGTGGCCACCGGGAGGCAGCGACCGTGTCCGTCGGCGCCGAGAAACGCCGTGTCGCACACGTAGTACCGGGGACAGTCGCGGAGGCTGTCACACGCGGGCGTGCAGTGGCCGGGGCCGCATCCGTCGCTCACGCAGTCCCTGCCGGCGCAGTCGATGCGGTCGCGGCACGAGGGCGCGCATACCCGATCGGCCTCGCCCACGCAGCGGTCTCCCGGGGTGCATGAGCCGTCGCAGCGGACCTGCAGCGGGGCACGGCACACGCGCACCACGTCGGACTCCATGCCCGCGGGGAGGCCGGCGTCGTCGCGGCCGCGGAAGTCGAAGCGGCCGCAGACCTCGGTGGCGGGGCAGTCGGAGTCCGTCGCGCAGCGCGCCACGCACACGGCGACGCCGGTATCACGTTCGAGGCAGAGGCCGCTCTGGCATTGGGTTCCCGAGGAGCAGCGAGAGCCGAGGGGAACCCGGTCGTCGGAGCAGTGGGAGAGGATGGACAGGAGCACGATGGCGAGCGCACGGAGACCGGAGCGCCCGCCCATCATGCGCGATCAGGAGGCGGAGGGGCCCTTGTCGCGGGCGTCCTTCAGGCGGGCGGCCTTGCCCTGGAGGTCGCGGAGGAAGTACAGGCGCGCGCGGCGGGTGACGCCGTGGGCGATGACTTCGATCTTGTCGATGCGCGGGCTGTGCACCGGGAAGATGCGCTCGACGCCGACGTTGTAGGAGATCTTGCGGACGGTGAACATCGCGCCGATGCCGCCGTTGCGGATACGGATGACCTGGCCCTTGAAGACCTGGATGCGCTCCTTCTCTCCTTCGGCGACCTTGTAGTGCACGTTGACCGTGTCACCGACGCGGAAGGGAGTGAGCTTGTTGTCGGCGATGCGCTGCGTGTGGAGCGCTTCAATCTTCGGGTTCTGGCTGCCCATGGCGTCTCTCGGGTTGAAGAGCGGAGGCTCTTAGGGGGAGCGCAAGGAATCATCGCGAGCGCTTGTTGTCAAGCCGCGCGTGCGCTGTATCAAGCTGGCCGTATGGACGAAGAGCGCACCTCGCGCAAGGCCGCTTCGCACTCCTCCAGCAGCACGCGGTTGTCGGTGGTGCCTGCCTTGGTCAGCGCCTCGCGCAGGTAGCGCCGCGCCTTGTCGGGCTGCCCCTCGGTGAGCGCGAGGTGCCCCAGCAGCCAGCGCGCCTCGATGCCATCCGCAGGAAATCCCTGGGCGTCCAGCGTCAGCAGGGCCTGCTCCAGGCGGGTGCGCGGCGCGTCGCGGTCGGCGCCCTCGCGGGACGCCTCGAGGAACGCCAGGTACCCGTCAGCCCTCGCCGCGAGCCGCACGTAGCCGCGCGCCACTGCGATGCCGCGCGCCTCGGTGAACGCCGCATACCCGCGAGGCGCGTCGCCGTTGCGCCACTCGGCCTCGCCCAGGACCATCGACGCCGCGCACAGCCCGAGCGCCCGGTCGACCTCCCGCGCCAGGTCGACCGCCGCCTGCGCCGCCGCCACCGCCGGACCCAGGTCGCGCAGCCGCAGCAGCACCTCGGCGCGCGTGCGGGCGACCTCCACGAGCAGCCTGCGGTCGACGGAGTCCTGCTCGCAGAGCGCGTCGATCTCGGTGAGCGAGGCCCGCGCGGCGGCGGAGTCACCGCTGGCCGCCTGGCAGCGCGCCGACGAGGCGAGCGCGCGCAGCTGCTCCGTGGCGAGGCCCAGCTCCGAGGCCATGCGCGCGGCGTCCTGGAGGTAGCGCTGCGCACGGCCGAATTCCCCGCGGTCGGCGTGCATCGAGCCCAGCGCCGAGACCACCATCGCGCGGATGGCCTTGTCGCCAGAGAGCTCCGCGAGGGCGAGCGCGCGCTCGAGGTGACGGATCGCCTCGACCACCTGCTGCCGCCGCGCGAAGAGCCTGCCCTGCACGAGCACGAGCCTCGCGACGGCGGTGCGCTCGTTGCGCTCCTCGGCGAAGGCGATGCCCAGCTTGAGGCGCTCGAAGGCGAGGTCTGTCGAGCGGGCCGCGAGGGAGGCGTCGCCCAGGGCGATGTAGAGCGAGAGCACCAGCTTCGGGTCGGGCTCGCTCCCCGCGAGGGCGAGGTCGATGGCGCGGGCGAAGCTCTGCACCGAGGCGTCCGGGGCGTGCTCGCGGAGCTGGCGTCGCGCGGCGCGCATCCAGCAGTCGACCGCCTTCGCCCGATCGCCCGCGATGTCGTAGTGGCTGGCCAGCCGCTCGGCGAACTCGTCGACGCGGTCGGGGAGAAACTGCTCCGTCACCGCGGCCACGGTCGCGTGCAGCCGCCGGCGAACCTCCTCCGGGAGCCCGTCGTAGAGCACCTCGCAGAGCAGCTCGCTGCGGAAGCGGTACTCCCGCTGCCCGGTGCGCTCGAGGAGGTCCTGCGCGACGAGCGACGACAGCACCTCCTCGACCAGGGCCTCGGGCATCTCCGCGGCGCCCAGGAGCTGCTCGGTCGCGAGGCGGGGCCCGATCACCGACGCCACCTGGAGGACGCGCCGCTCGGCGGGCGGCAGCCGTGCGACGCGGCTCGCGGTGAGGCCTCGCAGGGTGCGCGGGAGCTCCGCCGGAACGCGGTCGTGGCGGTACACCACGCCCTCGGCGGTGACGCTGAGCGCCCCGGCCTCGCGCAGCGCCTTCACCAGCTCGACGAACGCGAAGGGGTTGGCCCCGGAGCGCGCGGCGAGGTCGTCGACCAGGTCTACCGGGACGGGCAGGTCGGAGTTGAGCGTGAGCCCGAGGAGCTGCCGCAGCTCGTCCTCGCTCATGGGCTCGAGCGGCACGTGCTCCGCGTTGGGCGCGGACTCCCACGGAAACGCGCGCCCCGGTCGCCGCGCCGTCACCACGAGCGCGTGCGCCCTGCTCGCCCCTTCGATCACGTCCGCGAGGAGCGTCGCGGACAGGTCATCGAGGTGCTCCGCGCCGTCCCAGCAGAACACCGTGATGCGGTCCTCCGAGAGGCGCGTGACGATCTTCTGGAGGGCGGTGCGCAGCGGGCGCGACGCAGACTCCAGCGACTCCATCGTGGCGCTCACGATGCCCAGCACCACGCCCACGGCGAGCATCTCCTCGGGGGTCAGCCCCAGCTCGCGCACGCGCCGCGCCTTCTCGCGCATGAGCGCCTCGCTGTCGCCGTCCTCGATGCCGAGCAGCGCGCGGAGCATCCCCTGGAGCCCCTGCAGCGGGACCTCCCGTCCGTACGAGAGGCACGTGGCGCCGTACCAGGTCACCGGGTGGTTCATCCGCCGGAGCCGGTACTGCACCTCCTCCAGGTAGCGGGTCTTCCCGATGCCCGCCTCGCCGACCACGGTCACCGTCAGCAGCCCCTGGTTGGCCGCCGTCGCGAGCAGCTCGCCGAAGCGCTTGAACTCCACCCGCCGCCCCACCACGCGCTGCCGCCCGGGGTCCTTCCTGCCCACGAGCTGGAGCGCGTCGAGGTGCCCGAGGGAGACGATCTCGAAGCGCTCTCCCAGCACCCCCTCGGTCGACGAGTCGCCGATCGCCGCGCCCGGCACCGCCTCCGAGAGCTGGTCCGCCGTCGCGATGCTCTCCTCCAGCCGGTCGTCGCTCACCGGCCGCCCGTCGCCGTCCACCTCGATGCGCGCGCTGGTGAACCCCGCGCCGAAGACCATCCCCTCGGGCGCCTCGGCGATGATGCGCAGCGACACCGCGGCCGCCGTCTCGGTGTCGCGCCCGTCCGGCGCGTCCACCCCGAACAGGAAGCGCACCCGCCCCGGGGCGCGGGAGAGTTCCCTGCCCCCGCGTCGGGTCGCGAGCGTGGCCGCGCCGTCGAGCACCCGCTCGGGCACCGCGCCGCCGCGGGAGCGCGTCGCGTGCAGCGAGAGCACCGTCACGTCCCGCCGCTCGGCGTGCGACCGCATCGGCGCCCTCGGCGCGGGCTCTTCCGGCTCGGCGTCCTCGACCTCCAGCAGCTCGACGTCCTCGTCGGGGTCGACGAAGGCGTCGCGGATCTTCTTGAAGTCCACCGCCGCGGCCGGCTCGTCCTGCGTGGAGCGCAGCCAGTCCGCGAGGTCGTTGGCGCCCACGCGCCGGCCCAGCGTGTACAGGAAGGCCGTCAGCTCCTCGTAGACCTTCGCGGCGTTGGCGTAGCGGTCCGCGGGGTCGGGGGCCATCGAGGTCTCCACCACGCGGAGCAGCTCGTCGGGCACCTCGGGCCTCAACGAGCGGAGCGGCGTCGCGCGCCCCTCGATGACCCGCTCGAGCACCTGCTTCGGATCGGGCGCGAACGCGGACGACGGGGCGAAGGGGTTCTCCCCCGCCAGCATCTCGAAGAGCGTGACCCCGAGCGAGTAGATGTCCGCCCGGGCGTCGACCTCCTCGCCGCGCGCCTGCTCCGGCGGCATGTACGCGTACTTGCCCCGCACGGTGCCGCCCGCCTCGACGGTGGAGGCGGCCTTGGCGATGCCGAAGTCCGTGACCTTCACCTCGCCCTCGCGGGACAGCAGGATGTTCTGCGGCGAGATGTCCCGGTGCACGATGCCGAGGTTGCGGCCGCGGGCGTCCTTGCGGCGGTGCGCGTAGTCGAGCGCGCGCGCCACCTCGCAGGCGATGAGCACCGCGACCTCCACGGGCACCGAGCGCCCGTCCCTGCGGCAGCGCCTCAGCGACTGCGCGAGGTCGGCGCCCAGCACGTACTCCATCGCGATGAAGTACGTGTCCTCCTCACGGCCGAGGTCGAACACCTGAACGATGTTGGCGTGAGAGAGCGCCACCGAGAGCCGCGCCTCGTGCAGGAACATGTCGACGAAGGACTGGTTCTGCGCGAGCTCGGGGAGGATGCGCTTGAGGACGACGACCTTCTCGAAGCCCTCCACGCCATAGCTCTTGGCCTTGAAGACCTCCGCCATCCCCCCACGAGCGATGCGTTCCAGTAGCTGATACCGCCCGAACAGAAGCGGGGACTCCATCACCACGTGCCTTTGGTCTTTGGATCCCGCCGCGTGTGCTTGCGCCCGGGTCGCGGGCAGCATAACCCGAGGACGCGCCGCGCCTCCACCCGTCGCGCACACCCCCACACCATGAGCTCCCCCGCCCCCCGCACCGCGGCCGTCGTCGCCGCATTCGTCCTCGCCGCCGTGTGCGCCTTCGCGGTCGTGGTCATCCGCCGCGGGGGCGGGGGCCACGTGCCTCCGCCGGGCCGCTGCGAGGTGTCGTCGACCCGCGCGCTGACCAACGAGGCCGGTGACCGGGTCGTCGGACTTACGTCCCACCAGGGCGACCTCTGGGCGCTCTCGATCCGCCGCAGCGCCACGGGCGCGGTCGGCCACCTCGTGCGCTCGGCCTCCGGTCGCTCGGCGCCGGTCACCGTCACCAGCGCCCCGCTCCCCGACCCTGCCGCCGTCGCGGGCCCGGTGGTCTCCGGTCAGCGCGTGGCCTTCGTGAGCGCCGCAGGCCCTGCCATACGAGCCACAGTATTCGACGGCCGCGAGGCCCGCACCACCGAGCTGCCGCGGGGAGAGCTGCCCCCTGGTCGCGCCGAGCTCACCCCTCGCCTCGCGCTCGACACCGAGGCCGACGGATCGCTCTCCGTCGCCGCGCACTGGGGCGGAGCCTTCGGGACCCGTCGAATCCACCAGCGCGACACCCGCGAGAGCCCCGGGCTCGGACCGCTGCGGCGCGACCGCTACGACGCCCCCGCGCTCGCGGTGCTGGGCGACGCCGTGGTGCTGGTGCAGGAGCGCCGCGTGGGCGCCTGGCTCGATGACTCGTCCACCGGCCGCCGCATCGAGGCGGTGGCCTTCCCCGCGGCGCCCTTCGACCCCGGCGCCCCCCGGGAGGCGGTGCTCTCCACCTCGGCCGCGGGCAGCGCCCCCCGCATCGCGGCCACCGACGCCTCCGCCGTGGCCCTCTGGCGCGAGGGAGACCGACTCGTCGCGACGCGCCTCGACCTGACGCCCACGCAGCTCTCCCCGGGCGCATCCCCTCTGGAGCTGAGCCCGCGCGCTGGCGCCCACCACGACCTCGCCGCAGCGGCCACCTGCGCGGTCGCGATCTGGGACCGCGACGGAACGATCGTCGCGCGCGGCCTCGACGCCCGGGGCCCCGCGCTGGTCGCCGCTCCGGAGACGGTGACCCCCGTGGCGGGCCCCATGGCCGACCTGCGCATCGCGAGGGCGGGCGACGGCTTCGTCCTCGTGGCGCTCTCGGGGTCCTCGCTGCGTGCCTGGCGCGTCTCGGTGGACCCGAGCTGCGCGCCCTCCCTCGCTCCGCTGGCGCTGCCTCGCGCCCCGCAGCCTGGCCTCCGGCTGATCGCCGTCTCGGGCGACGCCACCGGCGCCACGGTGTTGAGCACCCGCGACGCGGTCGACGCGCCGAGCACGCTGGTGACCCGCGTCGAGATCGACCCGGCCTTCATGGTGGGCCCCGCGGTCTCCGAGCGCGTCGAGCAACCCGTGATCACAGGCGCCCGGCAGGACGCCCGCATCGCCCTGGTGGCCGGCCCCTTCCGAGGGACCGTTCGGGCGCAGCGCCTCGGGGACGCGGGCGACGACGACGAGCCCGGCGAGGACATCCTCTTGCGGCTCGCCCGGGGCGAGCGCCTCGCGATGGTCGCGAGCGCCGCGCGGCACCGCATCTGGTTCGCCGATCGCAGCGACGAGCGCTCCAACGCCTTCCATCCGCCGCACTCGGTGGTGCTCCACTCGGTCATCGACACCCTGGAGGACGGCCCCCGCACCGAGGTTGCGACCTCGACCGCCCCGGAGGCGGCCTTCTCCTCCGTCGCGCTGCACCGCTTCGAGGCCACGGCGGGCGATCGGCCCGCGTGGGCGCTCGTCGCCTCGCCCGCCCCGTCGGCGACCCCGCCCCTGGAGGGCGCGTGGGCCTTCCTCTTCGACGCCGCCGACCGGCCGGTCGCACGCCGCGTCACCGGGGGCGCCCCGTGGCCCAACGCGGCGCCGCTGCTGCCTGCGGGACTGCGCTCCTCGCGCGACCGCGTCGCGGCCATCGCCTGGAGAGGCCCCGTCCTCGCGGCGATCGTCACCGGACCCCGCGCGGGCGTGCGCCTCGTCACGGGCGACCCCTTCACGGAGGAGCTGCGAGGCTCGGCCCTCTCCGAGACCGCCCCGACGATGGTGCGCGGCGCGACGGTGCTGCCCACGCGCGTCGGCTGGATCACCTTCTGGCTCGACGTCACCCACGCCGCCCCGACGCTGCACGTCCGCCTCTTCGACGCGCGGGGGCAGGCTCTCGGCGCCCCCGACCGGCTTGGAGAGTTCCTCCGACTGGACGAGCAGGCCCTGGGCGCCGCGCTGGCCGCGACGACCGACGGGCCCGACGGCTTCGCGGTGGCGATTCCGACGCCCCACGGCGTCCGGGTCGCCGAGGTGCGCTGTTCGCGGTAGAACTCTCCGTGGCCGACATCATCGACCACCTTGCGAGCGGTGAACATCCCGCGGTAATCGTGCGTCGGCTGCAATCGATAGGTGATTGCCCAACAACTGTCGCCGGAGGCTCCCCAATGAAGAGGGTGCTGGTCGTAGAAGACGATGCCAATGAGCGCTTCACTCTCATGCGAGTGCTGGAGCGCGTCGGCTACGCGGTGACCGCCGTTTCGACCGCAGAGGAGGCGCTCGCGGCGCTCCCGGGGACACAGTTTCACGCGGTGGTCAGCGACGTGATGATGCCCGAGACCGACGGGGTCTCGCTCGCTCGCGACATCGCCGAGCGGGCCCCGGGGACGCCCATCATCCTGGTGAGCGCGTTTCACCTCGCGCCGCGCCAGGTCGACCGGATGCGCATCGCGACGCTTCACTTCATGGACAAGCCCCTCGACCTGCCGAAGCTGCTGGCGTTGCTCGAATCGCCGGGCGACGGCCCTGCCGAGCGATGCGCTTGTTCGGTGGAAGAGGCGCTGGTGCAGAACCAGGATCATCCCCTGCGCTGACCCGTCTCGGGCCAGCGCGAGGGGAGTCTCCGAGAGCCGAAGAGGCTCTCTACCCTTCGATGAAGGACTTGAGCTGCTTGGAGCGGGAGGGGTGGCGGAGCTTGCGCAGCGCCTTCGCCTCGATCTGGCGGATGCGCTCGCGGGTGACCTCGAAGCCCTGACCCACCTCCTCGAGGGTGTGGTCGGACTTCTCCCCGATGCCGAAGCGCATACGGAGGACCTTCTCCTCGCGCCAGGTCAGGGTCTTCAGCACCTTGCGCATCTGCTCGGCGAGGTTGTTGGAGATGACCGCCTCGGAGGGCGAGATCACGCTCTTGTCCTCGATGAAGTCGCCGAGGTGGGAGTCCTCCTCCTCGCCGATCGGGGTCTCCAGCGAGATGGGCTCCTTCGCGATCTTCAGGACCTTCCGCACCTTGTCGAGCGGGAGTTCCATCTTCTCGGCGATCTCTTCGGGCGTGGGCTCGCGACCGAACTCCTGCACGAGGTACCGCGAGGTGCGGATGAGCTTGTTGATCGTCTCGATCATGTGCACCGGGATGCGGATGGTGCGCGCCTGATCGGCGATCGCGCGGGTGATGGCCTGACGGATCCACCACGTCGCGTAGGTGCTGAACTTGTACCCGCGGCGGTACTCGAACTTGTCCACCGCCTTCATCAACCCGATGTTGCCCTCCTGGATGAGGTCCAGGAACTGCAGCCCGCGGTTGGTGTACTTCTTCGCGATCGACACCACGAGGCGGAGGTTGGCCTCGACGAGCTCGGCCTTCGCGCGCTCGGCGGTGCGCTCACCCTCGCGGATCTCGCGGAAGGTGCGGCGCAGCTCCTCGAGCGTGACGCCCTGCTCCTTGGCCTTCTCCTCGACGGTGCGGACCTTGGTGGTGCTCGACTTCAGCGCGTCGAGCAGGGACTCGAGCTCCGTCGCCACGGTCTTGAGCTGCCGCGCCAGCACGCCGCGGCGGCGGTTGTCGGCGGCCTCGAACTCGCGCAGCCGGCGCTTGAGCTCGCGGGGCTCGACGCCGAAGCGGCGGGCCGCGTCGGTGACGGGTGACTCCGCGCGCTCGAGCTGATCGATCAGCTTCTTCAGCTGCGAGACGATGTTCTCGATCTGCTTCTTGTTGAGCCGCAGGTCGATGAGCGAGAGGCACATCTCCGCGCGGGTCTTCTCGATCTCGTCGACCACCGAGCGGCGCTTGGTGTCCGAGAGCTTCTTCGCCGGGTCGAGCGACTCCTCGAGGGACTCGATGTGGAGCTGCAGCCGCTTGACCTTCTCGGTCAGCCGGTCGACGCGCTTGCGGACGTCGTCCTCGTTGTAGCCCTCCTCGTCGTCGGCATCGCGCACGACGTCCTTCAGGCGGACCTTGTTGTCCTTCACCTTCTGGCCGAGCTTGATGATCTCCTGCACCGCGATGGGCGACCGGAGGATGGTGTTGAGGACCTTGTTCTCGCCGTCTTCGATGCGCTTGGCGATCTCGACCTCGCCCTCGCGGGTGAGCAGCGAGACCGAGCCCATCTTGCGGAGGTACATCCGCACCGGGTCGTTGCTCTTGGCCGCGTAGGCGTCCTCGGCGACGGCCTCCTCCTCGTCCGGAATCGGGACGACGCGCTTCTCCTGGTCTTCCTCCGCGGCGCGCTTGGCCGGGACCTTCACCTGGTTGCTCGCCTCGACGACCTCGATCTCCTCGTCGCCGAGGATGCCGATCAGCTCGTCGAACTGGTCTGCGGAGATGGCGTCCGTCGTGAAAGCCTCATTGATCTCGTCGAGGGTGATGCTCCCCTTGGACTTGCCGAGCTCGATCAGCTGCTGGACCTCCTTGCGGTCGCGGCCCTTGCCAGGCGCCGTCGCCTCCGCGGCCTTCGCCGCGCCGCCAGAGTTCTTCCCAGATGTCGCCTTGCGAGTGGTCTCTTCCTTCATCGAACGGCTCCTCCGCGCCGCAGTAACCGGCCGCGCTGTCTGTACGATCTGTCCCGCCCCGTCAAATCAACCATCATCAACCCTCACCCTGCCTCAACCGCCGACCCGCCGCTTCAGCGCGAGCTCGCGCTTCATGTTCAGCTCCTCGTTCAGTACCTGCGCCTCGCTCTTGTGATCGCCGTCGACGCCCGCGGCGAAGCTCCGGTCCTTCAGCTCCGCGGTCACCCGCCCGATGTGCAGGCGCCGCAGCGTGGTGAGCGCGCCCATGAGCATCGCCCTCGCCCTCGCCAGCAGCTCCGGGGTCTCCGCCTCGGTCGGGCTGAGCTGCTCCGCCAACCACTGCCGGTCGGCCGGGTTGGGCGCGAGGTCGAGCAGCGTCGGCGCGTCGAGCCGCTGCCCCTCCGCCCACTCGCGCTGCGCCTCGGCCACCAGCGACCAGGTGATCTTATCGACGAGGGTATTCAGCTCGGCCAGCTCGGGCACCTCGAGCAGCTGAGGGCACCAGAGCACCGAGGCGACGATGGCGGCCTGGGCCTTGCGGTCCATCACCCGGGCCTCGCCGGCCGAGGGGAAGAGCTCGCCGAGGCCCGCCCGGGCCTTCGGGAGCGTGGACTTCTGCTCGGTGAACTCCATCGGCCGCCCGATCTGACGGAGGTTCTCCCGCACGATGCCCTCCACCACCGACTCGTCGAGGTGCAGCGTGTGTACGGCCTGGCTGATGTAGGCGCGGCGCTCGCCGATGTCCCGCACCGCGGCGATGGCGGGAGCGATGATGCGCAGCGCGGCGATGCGCTGCGGCACCGCGTCGCGCAGGCGGGTGCGCGACGTGCTGATGAGCCACTCGACCAGGCTCGGGGCCCCGTGGAGGATCTGCGTCATCCCCTCCAGGCCGAACTCCGGGTCCGCGCTGCGGAGGTAGCTGTCCGGGTCCATCTTCGCCGGGAGCACGCCCACCCGCGCGGCGAGGCCCACCTCGGCGCAGACCGAGTAGGCCGCGGCGGTCGCCTTGCGCCCCGCCTCGTCGCCGTCGAAGAGCAGCACGACGTTCTCCGCGAAGCGCCGGAGCAGCCTGGCCTGCGCCTCGGTGAAGCTCGTGCCCAGCGGCGCCACCGTCTCGGTGAACCCGTGCTGGTGCATCTGCACCACGTCGAAGTTGCCTTCGACCAGGATCGCCTCGGCCTTCTGGCGCATCGTCGTGCGCGCGCTCCCGAGGCCGTAGAGCAGCTCGGACTTCTTGTAGAGCGGCGTCTCCGGGCTGTTGATGTACTTGCCCGCGTCCTCCGGGACGAGGCCCTCGGGCATGTCCTCGGTCACCGGGAGCACCCGGCCCGAGAAGGCCACCACGCGGCCGGCGCGGTCGACCACCGGGAACATCAGCCGGTGCCGGAAGCGGTCGTACCAGCCGCCGTTGCGCCCCGGCATGAGCAGGCCCGCGAGCTCGGCGTCGGCGGGCGACACCTTCTGCGCCTTCAGGTGCTCGGCGAGCCCGTCCCAGCGGGCGGGCGCGTAGCCGAGGCGGAAGCGCGCGGTGACCTCCTCGGCCACGCCTCGCTCGGAGAGCACGTCGCGGGCGAGCTCGCTGTACGGCGCGTCGACGAGGCAGCGCTCGTAGTACGCCGCGGCGAGCTCACAGGCCGCCGCGAGGCGCTCGCCCAGGTCGCGCTGGCGACGGTCTTCCGCGATGCGCTCCGGGTCGCGGGTCTCCGGGAGCTCGACGCCCGCCTTCTCCGCGAGCGCGCGCAGGGCCTCGACGAAGTTCACCCCCTCGATCTGCTCGTAGAACTTGAGCGCGTCGCCGGAGGCCTTGCAGCCGAAGCAGAAGTAGAAGCCCCGCTCGGCGTTGACGTTGAAGCTCGGCGTGCGCTCCTCGTGGAAGGGGCAGCGCGCGATCCAGTTCATGCCCGCGCGGCGCAGGGGCATGTACTGGCCGACGAGCTCTACCAGGTCGGTCCGTTGGCGGACCTGGTCGACGACGCTGCGATCGATCACTCCGCTGCCGCCTCGTGCTGAAGGGGGAAAATCGCTCGGACTCAGGAATACCCTGCCCGGTGAGCGGACGTTGCGTAGCTCGACCCCCCACGAGGGTCAAGAAGCTCGCCATGAGAATCATCACTCGAGAATTCTCGGGAGATCCCGGGCATCTGCGCCGGGTTGCGTTCTGCAAGAGAAAGGCCATGGGGTGTCGTGATAGGCCCCCCGATTGCACCCCCATGGCAACGCATCCCCGCCCCATGCTCCTCGTCGCCCTCGGCCTCGCGGCCGCGGCGCTGCCCCTCGTGGTCGCCGCCGACCCGTGGCCCGCCCTCGCGATTCCGCCCGAGAACGCGCGCTCGCTGCGCGCTCCTCCGCGGCGTCCCCCGCCGGGTGACGTCGACGCCCGCGCCCGGCTGCTGGTCGACGCCCTGCGCTCCGGCGAGGCGGCGGACCTTCAGCGCGCCGAGGGGTTCTTCCTCCCTCGCGAGCCCTTCCTCGCCATCAAGGACATGTCCGGCGCGTCGGGCTACTTCGCGACCCTGCTGCGCTGGTATCGCCGGGACATCCAGGCCGAGCGCGCCCGCCGCCGCGACTGGTCGGGCGCCCGCTTCGAGGGCTTCGACCTGTCCAGGGCCTGCACCTGGATGGCCGTCGGGCGCGAGGCCAACCGCCTGCCGTACTGGAGCTGCTACCGCTCGACGCTGCGGGTCGCCGTCGGGGGGCGCACCGAGCGGGTCGAGGTGCGCGTGATGATCCACTGGGGCGATCGCTGGTACGCGACGCACCTCGGGGCGGTGCCCGCGCGGCGCTGATCGCCGCGGCAACGTCCCGCGCAGGCTCGACAGCCCCGCCCGGGAGGCGCTACGACCTCCGCATGAGCACTCCAGACATCAAGTCGTTCGAGGATTTCTGGCCGTACTACGTGCGGGCGCACAAGAACCCTGTGACCCGCACCGTGCATGCCATCGGGACGAGCGTCGGCGCCGCGGTCGCCATCACCGGGCTGTTGCTGGGGAAGAAGTCCCTGGTGCCGGTCGGCGCGGCCATCGGATATGGCTGCGCCTGGTACTCGCACTTCTTCATCGAGGGGAACAAGCCGGCCACCTTCGGGCACCCGCTGTACTCGCTCGCCGGCGACTGGGTGATGATCTCCAAGATGCTCCGCGGCACCATGGACGCCGAGGTCGAGCGCGTCACCGCGCAGGCCGTCCCGGTGAGCGCGGCGCCGCCCGTTCCGGTCTCCGGCGACGGCGTGCTGCACTGAGCGTCGCCCGCCCCGTGTCGACCCCGGACACCATCCAGCGAGCCCGCCGCCACCTCCTCGTCGCCTACGGGCTCGTGAACGTGCTGGTGTTCGCGCTCTCGCGGCCGGCGGCCGTGCGGCGCGACCTGCACGGGCTCATCGGGGTGGTGTTCCTGGTGGCGGCGCTGCGCGGGGTGAGCAGGGACGACGACGACACCGAGCGCTACGGCATCCGGCTGGAGGGCCTGATCCCGGGCCACCAGGGCGACCCCCGCTCGCTGCCCAGGGCCCTCATCGAGGCCATCCCCTCGGCCGTCCGCGAGCTGGGCGTCGCGGCCCTCGTCGCCGCCGTCGTGCTCCCGGTCTACTCGCTGGCCTGGCCCCTCATCAACCAGCCCATCGGACCGCGCCACCTCCCCTTCTCCCACGACCCGGTCGCCACCCTCCTCGGCGAGGTCGTCGCCGTCGCCCTCACCGAGGAACTCTTCTTCCGGGGCTACGTCCAGACCCGCCTCGCCGACGCCCTCGGTCTCGCGGACTTTACCCGCACCCGTAAGCCTCCCTTCGCCGACGCCGCCCGCGTCCTGGTGCTCACCTCCGCCCTCTTCGCCCTCACGCACGTCATCGCCGAGCCCGGCATCGGCCGCGCCGCGGTCTTCTTCCCCAGCCTCCTCTTCGGCGCGGTGCGCATCTGGCGCGGGGGCATCGGCGCCGCGGTGGCCCTGCACGCGATCTTCAACGTCTTCGAGCGCTACCTCGAGGGCCGGTGAGGTCCGCCGCCCTCTTCGACATGGACCACACGCTGGTCGCCGCCAACAGCGCGCTGCTCTACGTGAAGTGGCTCCGCGGGCGGGGCGAGGCCCGGCGGAGGGACGCGGCGCGCTTCGGCTGGTGGTTCATGCGCTACATGGCCGGCGCGGTCGACGCGAGCGGCATCGCCCGGGTCGTCGCCCGTCCCCTCGCCGGTCGGGACGCGGAGCGCTTCATCCGCGAGGTCGAGGAGTGGTCCGCCGCGGAGGTGGTGCCCTTCATCTCGGCGCGCGCTAGGTCGGTGGTCGCGCAGCGCCAGGCCCGGGGTGATTTGTGCGCGGTGCTCACCAGCTCGACCGCCTACGCCGCGAAGCCGGTGGCCGACTTCCTCGGCATCGAGCACGTCCTCGCGTCGCGCCTCGTGGCCGAGGGCGGGCGGCTCACCGGGTCGATCGAGGAGCCCTTCTGCTTCGGCGGGGCCAAGGTCACGGTGGCCGAGCGCTGGGCCCGCGAGCACGACGTCGACCTGAGCGTCAGCGCCTTCTACACCGACTCGATCACCGACCTGCCCATGCTCGACGCCGTGGGCGAGCCCGTGGTGGTCAACCCCGACCCCCGCCTCCGATGGACCGCGTGGCGACGGGGTTGGCCGGTGGAGCGCTGGTAGCCTTCGCGCGCTTCTCCCCGGCGGGCCGCTCCAGCACCGCGCGCACGCTCGGGTCGAGGCCCTCGAGCTCCCAGGTCATCCGTCGCAGCACCCCGGCGAGCACCTCGATCTGGGCGTCGACGGAGCCCCGCTCGTCGACCAGCACCGTCGGGACGCCCTTCACCACGCAGAAGCCCCCCGCGGAGGTGCCTCGGCTCATTGCCTCCTTGCGCACGGTCAGTCCCCGCGACTGCGCCAGCGACACCAACGCCTCGACCAGGACCTTGCCTCGCATCACTGCACAGGATGACAGCCGCGGCCGCGAGACTCCATCGCCGTTCGTCTGCTACGCCCTCGTGCATGGTACGGAAGCGACTGGACGAGAAGGACATCCGGGGCGGGATCGAGGACCTCGAGGGCTGGCGGGTCGAGGGCGACACGATCACCGCGACCTACCGCTTCGACCGCTACGATGCGGCCGTGGCCTTCGCGGTGCGCATCGCGCTCCACGCGCAGCGCATCGACCACCACCCCGACCTGCTCATCCAGTGGGGCAAGGTCACCGTCACCTGGACGACCCACGACGCGGGCGGCGTCACCCGCAAGGACCTCGACGCCGCCGCCGAGGTCGCGCAGTTCTACCGCTCCCCCGGCTGAGAGCTCCTGCGGCGCCCCGGCGCCGACCTGCCCGTAACTCCTCGCGCGGCGCGGGCCCACCCTACGGTGGGCGCAGAGGAGAGACGTGCCATGTCCGACCGCCACCGGGACGTCCTGCGTCCGCCGATCGCCCAACGCCCCGTGCGCACCGACCCCCGCGTCGAGCCCGACGCGCCGTCCGCCCGCGATGCGCAGATGGCGTGCCTCGCCCGCATCGCCCTCGTGCGCCGCCGGGTCGTGATCGAGCCCGAAGATCGCCCCCGGGTGGCCGCCGCCGCGCCGCGCCCCGACTTCGCCCGCCCGCCGCGCCGCCCGGAGGCGCCCGCTGTCGATCGCGGCGTGTGGTGCTTCCGGCCGAGCGACGACCGCGTCGAGGTCGTCGACCTCCCGGACGAGGACTGAACCCCAGGAGGCCGCCGCGCGCGCAGGCTTGACAGCGGCGCGTCGTCCGCGCTGTGTTCCCGGTGAAATGCGCCTCTTCGACCGCTTTCCCGCGCGCTACCTCGCCCCCAACGGCGTCACCTGCATCGGCCTCGTCCTCGGGCTCCTCTCGATTCGCACCTCCCTCGGCGCGACCTCGCTCCCGCAGCTCGAGGAGGCCGCGTGGCTGATCCTCTACGCGGTGCTTCTCGACAAGGCCGACGGCGCCATCGCGAGGAGGCTCAACGCCAGCAGCGAGTTCGGGGTGCAGCTCGACTCCTTCTCCGACTTCGTCACCTTCGGCATCTGCCCCGCGGCGCTCATCACCCAGGCGGTCACCCTCGGCGCCCCGGAGCCGTGGTCCCAGGGCGCGGCCCACATGGCGCTGCTCGGCCTCGGCGCGGCGTACGTGCTCTGCGCGGCCATCCGTCTCGCGAAGTTCAACGTCACCACCGACGTGGTCGGCTCGCGCTTCTTCCTCGGGCTCCCCTCCACCAGCAGCGGCGGCATGCTCGCGTCGGCCTTCCTCGCCCACCGCGCCAACGCCCTCGGCGCCTCGACGCTGGCGGCCTTCGTCGGCGTCATGGCCCTCTTCGCCGCGCTGATGGTGAGCAACCTCCCACAGCCGAAGCTCCACATCTCCTCGCAGCCGGTCATCAAGGTGCTGCAGCTGCTCGTGGTGCTGAGCGTCTACGTGCTCATCCCGCTGCACCTCGCGCCGACCTACCTCATCGCGGCCTCCGGGCTCTACACCATCGGCGGCTTCATCTACGGCCTCAAGGTCACCGGGGGACGGCACCCCGGCGAGCTCGAGGCGCCCGCCGCGCACTGACCCGCTCAGGGGCAGCGCGTGAGCGAGCGCACCCACCGATCGATCAGCGCCACCCCGGCGGTGTCCACCACGCCGCTGGAAATGGGGGGCATCCGGTGGAGGTCGGTCGCGGCGATGCGCGCGCGGAGGACCGAGCGCGCGGGATCACCAGGGACGATGATCCGCCCGTCGCGGATGCCCAGGTCACCCACCGAGGGCGCCACGTTGCAGGTGCCGGTCATCGCCAGCGGGGTCGAGAAGCGCAGGTCGATCGAGCCTCGGCCGATGCCTCCGGGGCGGTGGCACTGCGAGCAGTTGGTGTGCAGCCAGGACCGGGCGCGCCCCTCGTCGGGCCCCGGTGCGTAGGGGTCGGGAAAGGCCGGTGGACGCGTCGCGGCCAGCGGGCTGTCGAAGAGGCCGAGGTGATCGAGGGTGACGAGCTGGTTGGCCACGCGCCCGGTGGCGGCGTAGCGGAGCGGCGTGTCGAGCTGCGGGGTCTCCAGGCCGAGCGAGCGGCCGGCGGCCTCGGAGTGGCACTGCATGCACTGCGAGCGTGAGGGGTAGTACCAGCGCAGACCGCCGGGGAGGTCGCGCGCCTCGCTGCCGTCGAGGAGGGTGGCGTCGGTCTGCGCGTCGTTCCATCGGTAGGTGTAGCCGCGCCACGCGCCGTCGAGGTGGCGGACGAAGAGCCGGGTCTCGACGCGACGACCGCCGACGGCGAAGTGCTTCACCAGCACCGTGCCGCTCGGGAGCTGCCAGTCGCCGTCCGCGCCGATGGTGATGCGACCGCCCTCGGGCAGCGCCATGAAGCGCTCCTTGTCGGCGCCGTCGCTCCAGAAGGGAGCGCTCGGCGCGTAGGGGATGAGCCCCTCGGCCGGGAGCAGGACGTTGGCCGGGTCGACGCAGCCGGTGGCGCGGAGGGTGCGAGGCACGCGGTCGACCGGCGCGGTGGTGCCAGGGACGAGCCGCAGGATCGCGCCTCCGGTGGGCACCACGTAGAGCTCGCCGTCCTGGTCCTGGCCGAAGGTGTAGAGGTTCTGGCCGGTCTCGACGAGGGTCTCCTTGGTGGCCCGACCGGCGCTGTCGTAGGCGACCGCCCAGACGCGCCCGGAGCCGTAGTCGCCGAAGACGAAGCGGCCGGTGAGCCAGGGCATCGCCCGGCCGCGGTAGACGAAGCCGCCGATGATCGAGATGCCGTCGGTGCGGGGATACTCCAGCACCGGGAGCACCGTGCCCGCGCTCGAGCAGGTCGCCTCGCGGAAGCACCGCGTGCCCTCCAGGGTGCTCCAGCCGTAGTCGCCCCCCCGGTGGATCACGTCGACCTCCTCCACGGTGGCCTGTCCCACGTCGCCGGCCCAGAGCTCGCCGGTGGCGCGGTCGAAGCTCCAGCGCCACGGGTTGCGCAGCCCGATGGCGTAGATCTCCGGTCGGCCGCCGCCGAGCGCGTAGGGGTTGTCCGCGGGGATGGAGTAGGGCCGCGCCCCGTCCGCGCGGTCGACGTCGATGCGGATGAACTTACCCAGGAGGGTATTGGTGTTCTGCCCGTAGCGGTACGGGTCGCCGCCGGACCCTCCGTCGCCGAAGCCGGCGTAGAGGAAGCCGTCGGGGCCGAAGACGATGTTGCCCCCGTTGTGGTTGTTGAAGGGCTGCGGGATCTCCAGCAGCACCTCCTCGGTCGCCCGGTCGAGCGTGTCGCCGCCGTCGCGGGAGCGCATGCGGGTGATGCGCGACACGAAGGCGCCGGTCTCGCCAGCGCGCAGGGGCCTCGTGTACGAGAGGTAGACCATCCCGTTGGTGGCGAAGCGCGGGTGGAAGGCCATCCCGAGCAGCCCCGACTCGCCGCCGGAGGTGATCCGGTCGCGCAGGTCGGCCACCACCACCGCCGGGCCGAGGGCCGGCGCGGTCTGGATGCGGTAGACGATCCCCGTCGACTGCGTCAGGTACCAGCGCCCGTTGTCCCCGGGGCGCTGGAGCATGGTGGTCGCCAGGGGAACGCCCACGCCGGGGAAGGCCATCACCGCCCTCACGGCGCCCGCCTCCGGCGCCGGGAAGGCGACGCAGGTCCGGTTCACCGGGCGACGATCGAGGCCCCAGGGGACGTCCGCCACGGGGGGTGCGTCCGAGACGTCCGTGACGTCCGTCACATCCGCGACGTCCGTCACGTCGCGCGCATCGCCCGCGTCGATCACGTCGCGCGCATCGCCCGCGTCGATCACGTCGCGCGCATCGCCCGCGTCGATCACGTCGCTCGCATCGCCCGCGTCGATAACGTCGCTCGCATCGCCCGCGTCGGTCACGTCGCTCGCGTCGCGTACATCCGTCGCGTCGCTCGCGTCGGCCGAACCCATTTCCCGCGCAGCGCATCCCACCTGCGTCACGAGCGCTGCGCCGAGGCCCCAGGCCGTCCGTCGCATCCAGGTCGTCGTCTCCATCGGTGCTCCCCTCGCCTCCCCCCCCCACTGGACGAATCCCGGCCCCGGGCCCTTGCCCGGACCCTTTCACGATACTAGAAGTTCATCTATCAAATCGAACACACCGTCATCGTCCTCGAAGCACATCGGTTGGAATAGCGTTCCCCAGGTCGTGCGTTCGTGGAGATGAAGGGCCGGACAACCCGGCTGAACAAACCACGGAGTCCCCAATGCGCATCACACTCATCGGCGGGGTTGAACGCAACGAGCGCGCGCTCTCGAAGATCGCGCAGTCCCTCGGCCACGAGCTCGACTTCCACGGCGGACACATGAACGGGCGCGGCGTCGAGGTGATGGAGCGCCAGATCGAGCGCTCCGACCTGGTGCTCGTGACGACGGACGTCAACAGCCACACGGCGGTGATGGTGGCGCGCAACGCCTCCAAGCGCATGGGCCGCGAGCTGGTGATGATGCGCTCGTGCAACCCCACGCGCTTCCGCGAGCTGCTCACCGCGCGCGCGACCGAGGCGAAGGCGGCCTGAGTCAGCCTCGCTCAAGGGGTCGCCGGCCCGAGGTGGAGCACCTTCAACGCCGCGATGTTCACGCGGAAGAAGGCACCGCCAGCGCCCCCCATGCCCCCGGTGTAGCGGGTGAAGTGTTCGAAGGCGGACATGTTCACGGCGGCGTCGTCGTCGCCGATGACCACGCGGTAGTCCCGACCCGCCTCGAGTGACGCCCGGACGAAGGTCGAGTCGCGCCACTCGTCCCAGGAGCCGAGCTGCGGCATGACCACGTAGCCGTCGGCCACGGTGCGCCCGCCGGTGACCTCGATCACCTGCACACGCTTCACGGCGCAGGTGATGCCCGTGGTGGTGCCGCCGGAGCCGTTGGCCGCGGTCACCTGCAGCAGGTACGCGCCCGACTGCGCGACCCGAAGCGACGGGACCTCCAGCCGGTGCCCGGGGTCGCCCCAGTTCTCGTAGTGCGCGCGGCCGTGATCGGTGGCGAGGCGGCCGCCGGTCGCGACGAAGCGCGAGGCGTCGAACTGCTGCACCCGCGCGGAGCCCGTGCCCCACCAGCACTGCGGCGCGGCGTGCTGCGAGGCGTTGCCCGAGGCGCGGAACACCGTCTCCACGGAGTAGCAGTGCGAGGCCGTCTGCTCGTCGGTGAGCATCTCGGTCCAGAGCTCGCCGTCGGTGGGACCGAGCGTGGCGACGCGCTGGCCGTCGCGGAGGATCACCACGTCGAGGGCGCCTCGCTCCTCGCCGGAGACGTCGACGCGGAGCTGCACCCGGCCGCTGCCGGGCGCCGCGCCCAGCGAGGCGATGGAGGGCGTGCGAGGGCCGAAGACCTGGCGCCAGTCGCCGAGGTCGGTGACCGAGCGCAGCGTCGCGCGGGCCTCCGGGGCGTCGCGCAGCTCGACGTCCACGGTGGAGCGCTCGGGCAGGGTCGACGGGTCGACGAAGGCGTCGCCCACGTCGCGGCCGTTCACCCGCACCGAGGCCACGGCGTAGGCCCCGGCGCGGTCGGTGCCGGGAGGAGGGAGAGCGACGCGGAGGTCGAGGCGGCGGCCGCGGAAGAGGAAGCCCCGCAGCACGATGCGGTCGGCGCGACCGAACCACGTGTGGCGCATCGCGCGGGTGATGTACGGCCGGAGGCGGAAGCCCTGCGCAGAGGTCTCCAGCCCGAAGACCACGTCGTGGACCATCGAGAGGTAGCCCGCGACGCTCCAGAGCTGGCGCTGCGAGTTGACCACCGGGCCGCTGTACATCCCGTCCTCCACCCGCGCCCGGCCGCTGGCGAACTCCAGGTTCTCCATGTTGGACAGGTTGAGCGCGGCGCCTCGCACCATGGCGTCGACGTTCCAGTCGACGCTGGCGTCGTTGCGCACCTGGCGCGCGGCGCGGAGCCAGTAGGCCGTCACGAAGGGCCACGACGCGCGGTTGTGATAGATCGCCGTGAACTGCTGCTGCGGCCAGATCACGGGAAGGCCGCGGCCCGCGTGGGGGTAGCGCGCGACGAGCTCGCGGGCCTGCGCGTCGGTGGCGACGCCGGTGAGCACCGCGAGGGCCGAGCCGAGCGCGTCCCAGCGGCGCACCGGCGACGGGTCGAGCTCGGTGGTGGCGTACGCGCTGAACTGCCCGTCGGCGCCGAGCCAGAAGCGGCGCTGGATGGACTGCTTCAGCGCGTCGGCCCAGGACCGGTAGCGCGCCCCGGCGGCGGCGTCGCCCCGCTCGGAGCTGAGCGTGGCGAGGGTGTCGAGGAGCGCGAAGTGCAGCACGTTGGTGCTGAGCGAGCGCGACATGGCGATGTGCGCAGGGTCCGCGGCGGTCCAGGCGGGATAGGTCTGCTCGCGCCAGTCGAGGAAGGACTGCTCGCCGCGGTAGAGGCCGTCGCGCGCGTCGAAGACCACGCGGCGGTCGTGCTCGGCGGTGTTGACCATGGCGGGGTACGCGAGCTCGAGGAAGCCCGCGCGGTCGGCGCCGGTGAGGTGCTTGAGGAGTTCAGAGGCGCCGAGGGACCACACCACCCGGTCGCTGGAGACGGGGTAGCTGCCACCGGTTCCAGTATCCTGAACGATCTGGGGGTTGGAGCCGCCGCGGCGTGCGGAGAGCTTGAACGCCAGGGAGTTGCGCGTCCGAAGCGGGTCCATCGAGGCCAGCGAGAGGTGGGCGGCGTAGGCGGTGTCTCGGGTCCAGACGTAGTTCCAGAGACGGCCCGTCTCGAAGCAGCCGCCGACCGGGCAGTCGATGGGGTTGCCGCTGTTGAAGGACCCGTCCCGGATGGCGGCGACGGAGTTCTCGCGCATCTCCTCGATGGCCAGCGCGTAGAGCGAGTCGAAGAGGTCGTGGCCGCTGCGGAGCGTGGGCCAGCCGTCGCGCTCCCTCACCGTGCGGGGGTTGGCGGGCTGCCCGTCGCGCAGGGCCGCCGTGGTGCGGAGCTGGTAGGTGCGCACGCAGGCCGCGGGGTCGTCCATGGTGACGGTGGCGCGGTCGGCGCCGTCGATCAGCTCGCTGGTGCTGCCCGGGCGGCTCACGACGGCGCCCTCGCAGCCGGAGCCCGCAGCGTCGGTCGAGGGGACATCGAGGCCTGGCAGGTCGACAGCGGGCGCATCGACGGACGGTGCATCGACGGCGGGTGCATCGACGGCGGGCGCATCGGTGGTCGGGACGCCGGCGTCGGTGGGCACCGTCGCGTCGTCACATCCGACGAGGGCGAAGGCGAGCCATGGGAGGGTGCGGACGAACGAGCGGACCGGCCCTGAGGGGTGCACGCGGCGGATTGTTCATGCCGAGCGCACCTTCGGGCAAGCGCGAGCAGCGGGCTCAGAGGTTGGGGATCTGCCAGTCGATGGGGGTGTGGCCGAGCTGCTTCAGCGCGTCGTTGACCTTGGAGAAGGGCTTGGATCCCATGAAGAGCTTCACCGAGAGCGGCGACGGGTGAGCGCCCTCGATCACGATGTGGCGCTTCGTGTCGACGAGCTTCGCCTTCTTCTTGGCGTAGTTGCCCCAGAGCAGGAACACCGCGGGCTTCTCCCTCGCCGAGACCGCCTTGATCGCGGCGTCGGTGAACTGCTCCCAGCCGTGGTCCTTGTGGGAGTTGGGGGTGTGGGCGCGCACGGTCATCACGGCGTTGAGCATCAGCATCCCCTGCTTCGCCCAGGGGACCAGATATCCGTTGTTCGGGATGGTGCACCCGAGGTCGGACTTGAGCTCCTTGTACATGTTGACCAGCGACGGCGGGGTCGAGACCCCGGGCTTCACCGAGAAGCACAGCCCGTGGGCCTGGCCGACGTCGTGATACGGGTCCTGCCCGATCAGCACGACCTTGGTGTCTTCGAAGGGCGAGTGCTTGAACGCCGAGAAGACCTCCCCCTCCGGGGGATAGACCTCGCCCGCCGCTCGCTCCTGCGCGACGAAGTCCATGAGCTTCTTGAAATAGTCCTTCTCGAACTCAGCGTGGAGCGCGAGCTGCCAGTCGGGAGGGAGGTCGGGGCGATCACTCATCGTTGCTTCTCGTGGGTGGCTGAAGGGGTGTGTCGATCGAACGGCGATCGGGATCTGCGGTGACCCGTCAGAGCGCGGCGGCGATGGCCTTCGCGAGCGCGGCACCGTCGGCGTGGTCGAAGCGGCCCAGCGGCTGCCAGCTCATCTCCAGACCCTGCTCGGGCGAGGGCTTCGGGATGATGTGGAAGTGCACGTGGAAGACGGCCTGGTGCGCCGGCGAGCCGTTGTTCTGGAGCACGTTGAAGTCCTCGCAGCCGGTGACCTTCTTCACCGCGCGGCAGAGCCGCGGGAGCACCCGGCCGATGGCCGCCGAGGACTCATCGGACAGGGCGTCGAGGGTCTCCGCGGGCTCCTTCGGAATCACCAGCGTGTGCCCCCGGCTCAGCGGGCCGACGTCCAGGAAGGCCAGGACCAGGCTGTCTTCATAGACCTTGTGGCAGGGGATCTCTCCCCGAAGGATCTTGCTGAACACGGTGTCTGCCATGGCGTGGGGGTTTAGATCTCCTCTCGGCGGCAGACTACACCAGCGAAGGAGGGGCGCGACCCTCGCGCAACTGGTCACAAGAGCCCCACTGCGCCGAGCGTGGAATCTCATCCGGAGCCCGTTGCCGTAGGGCTCATGTGGCGGTGTAGAGTCGAGTGGCGCCGGGGTCCGGTCCTCTTGAAGGGACCACGCGGCTGGAGGTCCATCATGCGTTCAAGGGTCCTAGGCTTCTCGTTGGGGCTGTTGCTCCCGGTGGTGGGTTGTTCGAGCGGCGACTCCAACGTCATCCGCACGGACCCCAACAACTTCGGGGACACCGGCCCGGGTGGAAACAACGGCCGCGGCGACGCCTCGCAGCGCGGCGATGTCGACCCCAACAACGAGGACGGCTGGGGCGACTTCGACGCCGGCAAGGCGCCTGACTTCGACGCCGGGTCGATCCCCGCCTTCGACGGCTTCGACTTCGACGGCCTCGACCTCGACGGCTTCGACTTCGATGGATCGGTCGGCGACGGCGGCCCGACGCCCGAGCACCCGGACATCTGCAACAACGGCCTCGACGACGACCGCAACGGCCTCGTCGACGACAACTGCTCCTGCGTCGCGGGCCGCACGCAGCGCTGCTTCGTCGGCGACCCCGCGCGCGCCGGCCGCGGCATCTGCCTCTGGGGCACGCAGACCTGCGAGGGCGTGCAGACCGACGGCAGCTGGGGCGCCTGCACCGGCTCCGGGTCGGCCGCGGCGACGGAGGCCTGCGACGGTGTGGACAACACCTGCGACGGCAACATCGACGAGACCTGCCCCTGCACCCCGGGCGCGTCGCGGAGCTGCTACTCGGGCCCGGCGATGACCTCCGGGCGAGGCATCTGCCGCGCCGGCAACCAGGTGTGCTCGAGCGCCGGGCGCTGGGGCTCCTGCGCGGGTGAGGTCACCCCGGGGGCGGAGACCTGCGACGGGATGGACCGCAACTGCGACGGCAGCACCACCGAGGGCTGCGGCTGCGCGGTCGGCGCGACGCGCGCGTGCAACATCGGCGCGACCGCCTCGATCGGGCTGGGCATCTGCCGCGCGGGCATGCAGGTCTGCGCGACGGTGGCGAGCGGCGGCACCGACTGGGGCGCCTGCACGGGCGAGGTGTTCCCCGCGGCGGAGCGCTGCGACAACGCGATCGACGACGACTGCAACGGCCTCGCCGACTGCCTCGACCAGGCCTGCCGCCACACCGCCGAGTGCCTGCCCCGCTGCACCCGCGGCACCATCGAGAACCTCCTGCCCGACATCGCGGAGATCGTGCTCGTCGCCGACCGCTCGGGGAGCATGGAGGCTCGCTTCAGCGACGGCGCCACCCGCTGGGGCGCCCTTCGCACCGCGGTCAACGTGGTGCTCCCGCGCGTCGAGGACGCCTTCGACATCGGGCTCGAACTCTTCCCCATCGGCGGCTGGTGCAGCGTGCCCCCGTCGGGCATCACCTTCCCCCCGTCCCGCGGCACCGCGCGGCTCATCACCGACCTGATGCACCGCATCGGCCCCGATGGAAACACGCCCACCCGGGCCGCCATCGACGGCGTGGCCTCGTACTTCCGCTCCAACCCGACCACGCGCCGCCGCTTCGTGCTGCTCGCGACCGACGGCGCCCCCAACTGCGGCTCGCCCGTCAACGAGGTCGTCAACTCGCTCACCGCCCTCCGCGCCACCGGCGTCGACACCTTCGTGCTGGGCGTGCCGGGCCCGCGCGGTGCGCTCAACGAGATGGCCCGCGCCGGCGGCCGGGCCCGCTCCGGCGAGACGGCCTTCTATGACGCCTCCTCCACGCGCCAGCTCATGGACGCCATGAACGCCATCACCGGCGCCACCAACACCTGCGAGTACCCGGTGCCGGCGGGCTTCCCGACGATCACCGACGTCGCGCAGTTCCGCGTGCTGCTGGGCGGCACGGAGATCCCGTCCGACGGCACCAACGGCTGGAGCTTCACCGACGGCTCCCGCAGCCGGCTGCGCTTCAACGGCAGCTCCTGCGCCACGCTCCGCACCGGCAGCGTCGTCGGCGCCGTCGTCTCCTACAACTGCCCGCGCTGACGGGTCCTCGGCCTCCGCTCCACGTCCCCTCCCCCGAAGCTTCGGGAGAGGGGGCGGGAGGAGCGCCGACGGAACGTTACCTGTCC
This sequence comes from Myxococcaceae bacterium, assembly GCA_004297725.1. Lineage (GTDB taxonomy): Bacteria > Myxococcota_A > Polyangia > Polyangiales > SCUS01. The sequence goes on from SCUS01000133.1 coordinate 202,035, forward strand.
CTGTAAAGAGAGAGAGGGGTTCGGCGCCCGATCAGGCGCCGAGGCTGAGCGAGATCGCGAAGCCGTTGACCACCGACGCGATGCGGAGCGCATCGTGGACGTGGTCTTCCGTGAGCCCGCCCTCGATGACCGTGTGCTCGTGCGACTTGAGGCAGTCGCCGCAGCCGGTGATGGCGCTCGCCACGATGCAGAAGAGCTCGAAGTCGAGCCGCGTGGTGGCCGGCTTCGCGATGCGGTTCATGCGCAGCCGCGCGGGCTTCTTCTGGTAGCTCTCCTTCCCGATGAGGTGGCGACCCCGGTAGAAGATGTTGTTCATCCCCATGATCGCCGCGGCCGCGCGGGCGTCGTCGATGACGGCATCGTCCACCCCCGCGGCGCGGGCGCCCTGCAGCACGGCGTCGCGCAGCTCGGGGTTGCGGACGGTGATGGCCGCGGTGACGGCCGAGCCCCAGCGCTGAGCCAGCGAGAGCGTGCCGTCGCCGAGGACGGCGCCGAGGTTGAGCCGGAGGTCGCGCGCCGAGTCAGGCAGCCGGTTGCCCAGCGCCTCGAGGGTGGGTGCCTCGCTCACAGGGTCTTGTCGCCCTTCTGCCAGTTGCACGGGCAGAGCTCGCCGGTCTGCAGCCCGTCGAGCACGCGCAGCACCTCCGGGACGCTGCGGCCCACGTCGAGGTCGTTGACCTCCACCCAGCGGATGATGCCCTCCGGGTCGACGATGAAGGTCGCGCGGAGGCAGACCCCTTCGGTCTTGTGGAGGATGCCGAGCGCCTTGGAGAGCTCCTGGCGGGTGTCGGCCAGCATCGGGAAGGGCAGGTTGCGCAGGTCGTCGTGGTGGGTGCGCCACGCGTGGTGGACGTAGTGCGAGTCGGTGCTCATCCCGAGCACCTGCGCGTCGCGGTCGCTGAAGTCGCGCTCGCGCTTGCCGAACTCCGCGATCTCCGTCGGGCAGATGAACGTGAAGTCCATCGGCCAGGCGAAGAGCACCAGCCACTTGCCGGGATAGCTGCGGTCGGTGACGTCCGCGAACTCCTTGCCCTTCTCGAGCGAGACGACGGACTTGAGGTTGAACGAAGGAACGTGGTCGCCAATGGTCAGCATGTCGTGAAACTCCTCTGTCGGGATCGTAGGGAGGGACTCCGGTGCCCAACACCGGGTCCGATGGAGGGTCCCCTTATCGAGATTCGGGCCATCGGTCGCAATGCCTCGAATTGCAGCGAATTCAGCGCTCGGTGAGCTCGACCGCCCACCGACATCCCGGTAGCACCGAGATATCGGTGAATTTTCACTGGCATGTCGGTGGCCACGGAGCCACGGTCGGACCATGGAACGACGGCTCCCGGACCTCGACCTGACCCACGACCTGCGGGCGCTGGTGACCCTGGCGATCGACGATGACGGCTTCGACGACCTGGTGCGCCGGGGCCTCGACTGGCTGGCCCGGCTGGCTCCCTACGACCTGGCGACGGTGTTCTCGCTCGACGGGGCGCGGCTGGTGGTGAGGGCCGCCCGCGGTCGGCTGGCCGATCATCGGGTGCGCGGGCACGAGGTGTCGCTCGACGCGTTTCCGACCATCCGCGAGGCGCTCGAGACCCGGAGGGCGAGGGCCTACACGGAGGACGATCACGCCAACGGCGACGGCGATCCCTTCGACGGGGTGCTCGACCTGCCGCCGGGGCACGCGTGCATGGTGGTGCCGCTCTGCGCCGCCGACCGGTGCTTCGGGGTGCTGACGCTCGACCGGGAGCGCTGCGAGGTGTTTCCCGCGCAGGTGGTCGACCTCGTCGAGGTCTACGCGCAGATGCTGGCGCTGGCGCTGGTCAACGCCGAGCAGCGGGCGCTCATCGCGAGGCTGCACCACCAGGAGGCCGACCGGGTTCGCATCCTGGAGGTGGAGCTCAACGGCGAGGAGGAGGGCGTGCTGGAGTCGTCGCGCTCCCCGCTGGTGGCGGCGATCGCGCAGCGCGCGCGGCAGGTGGCGCGCACCGACACGCCGGTGCTGGTGCTCGGGGAGACGGGCACCGGGAAGGAGCGGCTGGCGAGGGCGATCCACGCCTGGAGCGGGCGCGCTCGGCGGCCCTTCGTGAAGATGAACTGCGCGGCGATCCCCGCGGGGCTGATGGAGAGCGAGCTCTTCGGGCACGTGAAGGGCGGCTTCACCGGGGCGACGCGCGACCGGTCGGGGAGGTTCCAGACGGCCAACGGGGGGACGCTGCTGCTCGACGAGATCGGCGAGCTGTCGCTCGACCTGCAGGCCAAGCTGCTGCGGGTGCTGCAGGAGGGCGCCTTCGAGCCCGTGGGCAGCGACCGCACCGTGCGGGTCGACGTGAGGATCATCGCCGCCACCCACGTCGACCTGGAGAAGGCCGTCGCCGCCGGGCGCTTCCGGGCGGACCTCTACTACCGACTCAACGTCTTCCCGCTGCGCCTCCCGTCGCTTCGAGAGCGCATGGAGGACCTCGGCGCGCTGAGCGAGGCCCTGCTGGCGGAGCAGTCGACGCGCACCGGCTACCGGGGGCGGGCGCTGACCGAGGCGGCGCTCGCGAAGCTGCGCGGCTACCACTGGCCCGGCAACATCCGCGAGCTGGCCAACGTGCTGGAGCGCGCGACCATCCTCGGCGACGGCGCCGTGCTCGACGCGGACACCATCGACCTTCCGACGCCCCGCCCCTCGCTCCCCGTCACCTCCCCCGCCCCCTCCCAGGTGCCGCCGGTGACGCGGTCGCTACAGGAGGTAGAACGCTCGCATATTCGAGAGGTTCTGACCCAGACGCGAGGGCGGCTCTACGGGAAGGATGGGGCGGCGGCGATCCTTGGGCTGAAGCCGTCGACCCTGCAGAGCAGGATGAAGAAGCTGCACATCGAGCGCCTCGAGGGCGCCCCGGCGGAGCGATAGTCCAGCCGATCAGCGAGCGCCGGTGGTGAGGACGACCTCCCTGGGCTCTCCGGCGCGGATGATCCGCACGGTGATCGAGGCCCTCACCCGACCGCCGAGCACGGCCACGAGGTCGCCGGGGCGCTCGATGCGCTGGCCGTCGACCGCGAGCAGCAGGTCGCCCTGGAGCAGTCCCCCGAGCTCCGCAGGACCGCCCGGCTCCAGCGCCGCCACCAGCAGCCCCCGCCGCTGTCCGGCCGCCTCCACCAGGCCCTCCGGAAGCCTCCCCGGGACGACCTCCACGCCCAGGTAGCCGCGGTCGACCTTCCCGTTGGCGGCGAGCTCAGGGACCATCCGTCGCAGCGTCTCGGTGGGGATGGTCCCGCCGCCGCGACCGAGGCCCGCGGTGTTCATCCCGAGGAGCCTGCCGCTGGCGTCGGCGAGCGCCCCGCCGGAGAAGCCTCGGGGCAGCGACCCGTCGACCTCGATGTACCGGTCGATGGTACCGCCCGCCATGGTGCGGTAGCCCTCGCCCACGGCGGAGACCATCCCCAGCGTCGCCCGGGTGCCGCGCCCCGGGCGCCCCAGGGTGAGCACCAGGTGGCCGACCTTCACGGAGACCGTGTCGCTCCACTCGGGCGCCGCGAGGCCGGTCGCGTCGACCTTGAGCACCGCGAGGTCGGTGCCTCGGTCGAGGCCGAGCACCTTCCCGGCCAGGGTGCGGCCGTCGCCGAGCGCGACGTCCACGGCCTCCCTTCCCTCCAGCGCGTGCGCCGCGGTGACCAGCAGACCGTCGCTGCCGAAGACCACCGCGCTCGACCGGGAGCAGTGCCCCTCGACGCGCGCCACCCCGGCGCCGCCCCGCGCCACCGCCTCGGCCATCGACTCGGAGACCTGTTCGAGAACACTCATCGTCGTGATCGCTTCCTTCTGCGAACCGCAGCGCCTGCGCCGCCGGTCACGGGATGAAGCGTGACGACCGCCCGGCGCGCCTACCATCGCCCGATGGTCGAGCGTGCGCCCTCGACCCATGGGCAGGTCGCTCGCTGCCCCTTCGGGGAGGTCGCCTTGACGACGCGGCGGGCGTGGCCACTGCTTCGATCACCCGATGCGAACCCAGCCCGAAGCCCTCGATCCCGACGCTCCGCTGCGGGTGTGCGTGCTCTCGGACGACGCCATCGCCCGCGCCGGGCTCACCGGGCTCCTCGCGGAGTCCGGGCTCCTGGTCGAGAGCGCGAGGCTCACCACCGACCTCGACGGCGCCCTCGCGGATCACGGCGCCGACGTGCTGCTGCTCGACGCCGGGGCCGACCCGTCGAGGGCCTCGGCCTGGCTCGACACCCTCCGCGCGACGACCGCTCCGTCGGTGGCGCTGCTCGTCGACGCGACCCGGCTCGAGGACGTCTTCGCCGCGGGGATCGTCGGCGCCCTCGCCCGCGACGCCCCGCCCGCGGCGGTGAGGGCGGCGCTCATGGCCGCGGCGCAGGGGCTCGTGGTGATGGACCCTGGCTTCCACCGCGGGCGCGCACCGCAGCCCGGCGAGCGTCGCGCGGCGGAGCCGATGGACTCGCTCACCCCGAGGGAGGTCGAGGTGCTCGCGCTGCTGGCCACGGGGATGCCCAACAAGCTCATCGCCCACCACCTGGGCATCAGCGAGCACACGGCGAAGTTCCATGTGACGGCGGTGATGGGGAAGCTCGGGGCGCAGAGCCGTACCGACGCGGTCATCCGGGCGGCGAGGCGGGGGATGGTCTCGCTCTGATCTGTGATATGGCGCGGGCCGTGTTCACGGTCAGCGAAGAAGTAAGGTTCTGCTACGGCCACAGGCTGCTGGACTACGTGGGGCGCTGCGCGCGCATCCACGGCCACAACGCCCGGGTCGAGCTGGTGCTCGGCGCCGAGACGCTCGATCGCCGCGGCTTCGTCATGGACTTCGGCGACCTCGAGGAGGTCGCCAGGCGCTTCATCGACGACACCCTCGACCACCGGCTGCTGCTGCGCCGGGACGACCCGGTGATCCCCTCGCTCACCGCGGCGGGAGAGGTCTTCGTGGCGCTCGACGAGAACCCCACGGCGGAGTTTCTCGCGCGCTTCATCTTCGAGGCGCTCACCGCGAGGGCGATCCCCCTCAAGGCCGTGCGCTTCTGGGAGACCGAGACCAGCGTCGCGACCTACGAGCCGTAGGCCCTCTCAGCGCAGGCCGAGCGACTCGGCCAGCGTGTAGACCGACGACATCCCCGAGGCGCGCTCCCTCCGCGCGATGGTGTGCACCATCGCCTGCGCGGCCTCGTTCACCGGCGTCGGGACGCCCAGCGCGAGGCCCCGCTCGACCACCTCGCCGTTGAGGAAGTCCACCGCCGGGGGCCGACCCCGCTCGATGGCCGAGAGCATCGACGAGCGCATGCGGCGGTAGCGGGCGCCCACGGCCAGCAGCAGCGTGTGCTTGGCCACCAGGCTCGGCGAGCCGACGACGCGCATCTCCTCGTCGGTGAGGGCGATCCAGTCGAGGTCGAGGGTGCCGCTCACCTTCTCCAGGCGGATGCCCGCGGCGTGGGCGACCCGCACCGTCTCGGTCATGATGGCCAGCACCAGCCGTCGCACCGTGAGCGAGACCATCAGCGCCCCGAGCCGGTCGCCGCCGATGGTGCCGAGCGTGGAGATGGCGGCGTTGATGGCGAGCTTGCTCCAGCGGGCGCCGGCGAAGTTGTCGCTGAGGGTCACCGGGCCGACGCACTCCAGCAGCACCGCGAGGCGCTCGAGCCTCGGGTCGGGCGCGCCGTCCATACGGCCGATGGCGAAGCCCCCGGCAGCGGTGCGCTCGAAGAGCCCCGGCTCGGGCATCGAGGCGCCCCACGCGACCACGGCGCCGAGCACCCGGTCGGTGCCCGCGATCTTCGCGACGCGGTCTTCGCAGAGGCCGTTCTGGAAGCACACCATCGCCCCGTCGGGCTTGAGCCACGAGAGCGCCTCGCGCGCGGCCCTCTCGACCTGCGGGGGCTGCACCGCCAGCACGATGAAGTCGAAGGGGGCGACGTCGGGGGTGAGCTCCGTGAGGCACTGGCCGGACACCGAGCGAGTGCCCTCGGTGCCCGTCAGGCGGTACCCGTGGCGCCGGATGGCCTCGGCGATCTCCGCGTTGGTCGAGTAGCCGACCACCTCGACGCCGAGCGCCGACCAGGTCTCGGTGAGGCACGCGGCGGTGATGCCGCCGATGCCGCCGCAGCCCACCACCAGCACCCGCTGCGCCCGCTCGACGGGCTCCGCGGTCATCAACGAGGCACGAGGTTCGCTCATGATGCTGGGCGGTCTACACCACCGGGGAGCCGGTCGCATTACCGCGCCGCGTTGACGCGGAGCCCCGCGCGCGGGTACTGCCCTCCCCCACCGCGATGAACCCCAAGGACGACCGGACCGCCCCGTGGCTGCGCGACGCGATCACCGTCGACGTGGTCGTGCGCCTCGACGACGAGGTGACCTTCGACGCCCGCAACGTCGCCCGCATCCGCTACCGCGGCATCAACGTGAAGGAGGCCTTCACCGTGCGCGACGCGGTGGGGCGCTTCTATCGCGCCTCGCTGCGCTTCTGCGAGGGGGACGTCGCGACGGCGCTCGCCTACGAGGCCATGGAGGCCGACCCCGAGTCGCCGGTGGCGATCACGCTCTTCAACGCCATTCCGCAGCGGCAGCGGATGCTGTGGGTCACGCAGAAGGCCGCCGAGCTCGGGGTGTACGCGATACAGCCGGTGTTCACGGTGCGCTCGGTGCAGGCCGACGGGCTCGCGCACGAGAAGGCCCACGCCTGGCCGGGCCAGGCCATCAAGGGCGCGCGGCAGTGCCGACGCTCGATCGTCCCGGAGGTGATGCGCCCGCTCTCCCTGGCCGAGGCGCTCACCACGCCGGCGTGGACCGGGGCCTCGCTCCGGGTGGTCATCGACGACCGCGCCGAGCCCGCCGCCGCCGGGTCGAGCGGGGCGCCGACGTCCATCGCCCTGGTGGTGGGCCCGGAGGGCGGGTTCAACGCCCAGGAGCGGGAGATGCTCCGGGCCGCGGGCGCCGCGATGTGGCGGCTGGGGGGAAGGGTCATGCGCGCGGAGACGGCCTCCATCGCGGGCCTCGCGGTGCTCCAGCATCGATTTGGCGACCTGACCATCGCCGACTGAGGCGTATCGTCGCGGGAGCTCAATGGGCGACGCGCGACGCTCGGCCCCGTCGGTCGAACGAAACCGCGAGGCGGTGCTCGCGGCGCTGCGTCGCGTCCTGCCCCCGCGCGGCCTCGTGCTGGAGGTCGCGAGCGGCACGGGCCAGCACGCGGTGTACTTCGGCGCGGCCTTCCCGAAGCTCGACTGGCAGCCCTCGGAGGTCGACGCCGGGGCCCGGGCGAGCATCGCGGCGTGGGTGTTCTCCAGCGGGCTGCGCAACGTCCACATGCCGCTGGAGCTGGACGTCGCCGAGGCGCCGTGGCCGCTCTGCGAAGCCGACGCGGTGCTCGCCATCGACCTGATCCACGCGGCGCACTGGGACGCCGCCGTCGGGCTCCTCTCGGGCGCTCGGGTGCTGCTCCCCGGCGGCGGGCCGCTGATCATCCACGGCCCGCTGCGGGTGGACGGCGCTCCGGCGCCCAGGCTCGACGCCCTGGACGCGGCGCTGCGGGAGGCCGATCCCTCCTGGGCGGTGCGCTCGCTGTCGGAGCTGACCGCCGCGGCGAAGAAGCGCGGCTTCGACCTCGCCGAGGTCACCGGGGGCGACGAGCTCGACGCCACCGTGGTGCTGCGTCGGCGCGGATGATCGTCACCGGCGGGTCGCGCCTCGGGCGCCCCCGTGTTTACGATCGACGGTCGCCTTGTCCAGCGTGCTCGTCTCGCCGAAGACCTTCAGCCTCGCCGTCCTCGACGGCCTCATGGTGCTCGGCGTCCTCGGCGCCTCCGCGGCGCTGACCCGCATCGGCTCGGGCTTCTCGCTGATCACGATCCTGGTGCGGGAGTGGAAGGGCGCGACGCTCATCGCCCTCTCGGTGCACCTGCTCGCGTTCTATGTGTTCGAGCTCTACAACCTCCGGCTCGACTTCCGACGGCTGACCAACCTGCTGCGCTGCGTGGGCGCGGTGGCCACCGCCGCCATCGTCCTGGCGGTCTCCAGCTTCGTGGTCCCCCGCTGGGGTTTCGGGCGGATGCTCTTCGGGCTCCACGCGGTGCTGCTCACCATCGGCACCTGCCTCTCCCGCGTGGCGCTCTCCCGGGTGATCGAGCTTCGCGAGCCGCCCGAGCGCGCCATGGTGGTGGCCGGCGCGCCGGTGCCCGAAGACGTGCTGGAGGAGCTCGCGCGCAACCCCGAGAGCCCCTTCGCCGTCGTGGGGATCATCTCCGTCGGCCGCCCGTCGACCATCTTCGAGTCGAGGCCAGGGTCCGTTCCTCCGCCGGTCTCGCCGATGGCCGAGTGCGCGATGGCGCTACAGCGCGCGGGCGCCCGGCACCTGCTCGTGGCCAGCGTCGATCACCTCCCCGCGCAGGCCGCGCAGGAGCTGCTCCGCCTGAAGGGCGAAGGCATCCAGGTGCACGAGCTCGCGTCGATCTACCAGGGCCTCTCCGGGCGCGTGCCGCTGCACCTCGTCGACGACCTGTATTTCCTGCGCGTCGCGGCCTTCACCCGGGACGTCAACCCGGTGCTGAGCAACCTGCTGCGGGTCTTCGACGTGATCGTGGCGATCGTGCTCCTCGCGCTCTCCTGGCCGCTCTGGGTGCTCGCGTACCTGGGCATCAAGCTGACGATGCCCGGCCCCGCGCTCTTCTCCCAGGAGCGCGTCGGCAAGGACGAGGTGCCCTACACGATCTACAAGTTCCGCTCGATGCGCCTCGACGCCGAGAAGAACGGACCGCAGTGGGCCACGCAGAACGACGACCGCGTCACCCCCTTCGGGCGCTTCCTTCGCCGCACCCGCATCGACGAGCTCCCGCAGCTCTGGAACGTCCTGCGCGGCGACATGTCCCTCGTCGGCCCCCGGCCCGAGCGCGCGGTCTTCGTCTCGCAGCTCACCCGCGAGGTGCCCTACTACGCCCTTCGCTTCCAGATCCGCCCGGGGCTCACCGGGTGGGCGCAGGTCAACTACCGTTACGGCGCCTCGGTCGACGACACCCGGGTGAAGCTCTCCTACGACCTGTTCTACATCCAGGGTCGCTCGCTCTCGCTCTTCGCGGTGACCCTGCTCAAGACGGTCCAGACGGTGCTCTTCAAGCCCGGGTCGTAGCGCCTTCCGAGTGGTAGCCTTGGAATCATCATGTCCACGCGCCCACTGCTCATGCTGTCGGTCGGCCTCGCGGGCAGCCTCGCCCTTGCCGCCTGCTCCGCGCCGGTCTTCCCCCTCCGCCCAGGGGACGCAGGCGAAGCCGACGCCGGGACCCTCCTTCCCGGCGAGGACGTGCCCGCGCTCCCAGACGACGACACCCCGGTGACCCCCGGCGACGACGTCCCGGTGGTGCTCACCGACTCCGGGCCGCCCGTCGACCTCGGGCCCCCCGTCCCAGGCACCGTCCCGGCCTTCATCGCGCGCGCGCTGCCCGACTTCGACGCCGCGACCGTCGCCAGGGTGAGGGCCATCCGCGCCGCCGGACTCAGCCGGGGCAACCGCGCCAACGTCTTCGCCAAGATCGGCGACTCCATCACCGAGGCCGGCGGCTTCCTCCAGGACATCGGCGACGGCTACTTCAACCTCGCGCGCTTCGCCTGGCTGCAGCCCACCATCGGGTACTTCAACAGCGTGCGCTTCTCCGACAACCGCAACAGCTTCAGCCGCTACAGCGCGAGCGCCATGGGAGGCTGGATCTCGAGCCAGCCGCTCGACGGCGACCCCAACAGCCCGCTGCGCAACGAGCTCAACGCCACCCGACCCCTCTACGGGATCGTGATGATCGGCACCAACGACCTCGATCGCACCACCCTCGAGACCTACACCGCCAACCTCACCCGCATCCTCACGATCATGGAGGAGTTCGGCACCGTCCCCATCGTGTCGACGATCCCCGACCGCAACGACCAGGCGGCGCCCGCCGCGCGTGTGCCCTCCTTCAACGAGGCCATCCGAACGCTCGCCCGCGCGCGCAACCTCCCGATCATCGACTACTGGGTGCCGATGCACGACCTGCCGGCGCACGGCATCAGCGACGACGGCATCCACCCCTCCATCTGGCGCAACGGCGGCGACCCCCAGGCGACGGACTTCCGCGACGTCGCGCTCCAGTACGGCTACAACCTGCGCAACATCACGGCGCTGCTCATGTTCGATCGGCTGCGATCGCTCCCGCAGTGACCGCGAGGCTGCTTCTCGTCGCCCTCGCCCTCGCCGGCTGTACGCGCCGCGCACCGCCCCGCCGGGTGCGCCCGGCGACGCGGGTCGTCGAGGCCGTCTCCCCGGCGCCTGCCGCGGTGGTGTGGTCCACCGTGGCGCCCGGCTTCACCTGGACGCAGGTCGACCCGCAGTTCGACGAGGCCCCCGCGCGCCTGGTCTGGACCGTCCTGCGCCTCGACCTCTCGCGCTGGACCCTTCGCGCCTGGCGCTCTCCCGACGACCGGATGACGGGCCTCGCGCCCGGCCGACCGGTGCTGGCCGCGATCAACGGGGCCTACTTCGAGCCCGACTTCGCCCCGAGCGGACTGCTGCTCTCCGATGGGGTCACCCTCGGCCGCCTCGCCCCGCGCGGCGGCTCGGGGGTGCTCACGCTCCGACGGGGGCTCGCGAGCGTCGAGGCCTCCGATGGGTTCCCCGAGGACTTCGCGGGCGAGCTCGCGGTGCAGTGCGGCCCGAGGCTCGTCGAGGAGGGCGGGGTCGTCGGCATCCACCGCGACGACGGCCGACGCTTCGCGCGCACCGCGGCCTGCGTCCGTGACCGCGGGCGAACCCTCGACCTCGTGCTCACCTGGAACCTCGACGCGCCCCTCCGCGGCCCCGGGCTCCAGTGGCTGGCGCGCCGCCTCGCGGGACCGTCCCCGACCGGCGACCCGACCGGGTGCGAGCGCGCCCTCAACCTCGACGGCGGCCCCTCGACCGGCTTCCGCCTCGCGGGCTCCGCCGGCCACGAGCCGCTCGGGCCGACGCCGTGGCTGCTGACGGCCAGCGCGCGATGATCGCCACCGGAGCGGGCCTCTGGCATCCTGCGCCGATGCTTCGGATCTTTACCCGCGCCGTAATCCTGCTGGGGCTCCTCGGCGCGCTGGGGTGCTCGCGCGGCGAGATCCCGTCGATCCCCGACGCGGGCGAGGTGGACGACGTCCTCGAGGGCCTCGACCTGGGCCTCGACCCGCGCTGCGGATCATCCCGCGCTCCATGCTGCGGCGGCCGCGCGTGCAACCGCACGCTCGCCTGCGAGGAGGGCCTCTGCTGCGGCCTCGCGGGCGCCAGCTGCAGCAGCCAGCTCGACTGCTGCGGCCTCTACGGCTGCAACGATGGGCGGTGCTGCGTCGACGTGGGCGGCCTCTGCGAGACCTCCGCGGACTGCTGCGCCGGCGGCCTCTGCCGCGACGGCCTCTGCGAGCGCGGCAACGAGTGCGGCGCCATCGGCCAGCGCTGCTGCGTGGGCGACCTCTGCGCGAGCGGCGGCGCGTGCTCCAGCGGGATGTGCGTCGCCTGCGGCCAGGCCGACGGGCCGTGCTGCGAGGGCCGCTGCGGGGCCGGGCTCCAGTGCAGCGCCGGGAGCTGCCGCGTGCCGGTGGCCTGCGGCGCCGTCGACCAGCCCTGCTGCAACGGGCTCGCCTGCGAGCGCGGCGCCGAGTGCACCGCGGGCGTCTGTCGGCGCCCCGCCCGCTGCGGCGCGGCGGGCGAGGTCTGCTGCCCGGGCAGCGCGTGCGCGAGCCCGCTCGTGTGCAGCGCGGGCACCTGCACGATGCCGGCTCCCACCTGCGGCTCCCTCGGCCGCGCCTGCTGCGCGGGGCAGTCGTGCAGCGCTCCGCTCAGCTGCAGCGGCGGCACCTGCGCCGCCTGCAACGCGCCCGGCACCGCCTGCACCGTCGCATCGCAGTGCTGCGGGGGCTTCGACTGCCGCCCGACGCCGGTGTCCAGCCGCTGCTGCCACCGCCAGGGCGCGAGCTGCGCCAGCTCGCTGGAGTGCTGCGGCCAGATGCTCTGCGGCGACGACGGGCGCTGCGCCTGCCAGGCGCTCGGGCTCGCGTGCGTGGACGACAACGACTGCTGCTCCGGCTCGCGCTGCACCGGCGGCGTGTGCCGCACGACGGCGACCTGCCGACCCGCGGGCGCGACCGGCTGCACCACCTCGGCGGAGTGCTGCGAGGGGCTGCTGTGCGCGCAGGGCTCCGCGGGCCGCGCCTGCTGCGGCGGGGCGGCCGCGACCTGCACGCCGACGGACGGCGGCGCGGGCACCGGCTGCTGCGGCTCGATGACCTGCACCCGCAGCGGCGCGGCGGGCTACTGCGCCTGCCGGGTGCTCGACGAGAGCTGCGCGTCGAGCACCGACTGCTGCCCGGGCTTTACCTGCTCGGGTAACCGCTGCCGGCTCCCGAGCACCACCTGCTTCGGGCCGGGCAACACCGCCGTGTGCGCCTCCGAGGCGCAGTGCTGCGGCTCGCTGGTGTGCGCGTTTCTCCGCAACACGATGCGCTGCTGCACCGGCGCCCGCGGCGGCTGCCGCACCAGCGCGGAGTGCTGCGGGCAGATGCTCTGCGTCGCGGGTCGCTGCGCCTGCCGGGAGCCCGGCACCGGGTGCAACCAGGACGGCGACTGCTGCACCGGGCGCTGCTCCGTCGGGCGCTGCGTGCCCTAGCGAGGAAACTGCCGCAGGGCGATGCCCGCGCCGGCCCCGTCGCCCGCCTCCCAGGCCACGACGAAGCGGTCGCCCATCGGGCCGCCGAAGGCCGCCGAGGGCGCGTGCTGGGAGGGCGTCGCATCGCTCACGGCGAAGTCCGCGGTGGTGCCCCCGAGTCGGGCGAAGGCGTCGCGGTCGTCGGCGCGGCGGAGGCGGCCGCGGATGGCGCCGGTGGCCTCGTCCTCCCACGCGAGCAGCACCGTCGAGGGCGCGCCCGGGGCGATGGTCACCGCGGGCCGGGACTGGTTGCCCGCGGTGGTGGTGTTGGCCAGCGACGCGGCGCCCATCGCGGTGAGCGACGCGTCGAGCCTCACCCAGCGGACGGAGGTGCCCTCCATGTCCGCCGCGTCGCGCGCCGCGTCGCGCCACGCCACCACGAGGCCCCCCTCGGGGAGCGCGGCGGCGGTGGGCTGGTCCTGCGTGTCGGCGGGGCTGGGGTTGACCCGCACCGCGGCGGCCATGGGCATCCCCATCGCGTTGAGGCGGCGCGCGAAGATGTCCCCGCTGGCCGACCAGACGAGGGCGAAGGTGCCGTCGCTCAGCGCCACCGCGCGCGGGTCGCTGAGCTCCCCGTCGGCGATGGAGACCGGGGTCCCGGCGTTGCCGAGCGGTCGCGCGAGGGGCGAGAATGTCGAGGCGCGCAGGCCCATCCCGGGCTCGCGCCAGGCCAGCAGCAGCCGCTCGGCGCTCGCCGCGACGGTGGGTGAGGCGCGCCGCGCACCCGGCGTCAGCACCGTCCCGGACCCCGGCGGCGGGTCGTCGTTGAACACCTGCGCGGCGACGCTGCCCGGCGTCACCTGGAGGGTCTCCCACGCCCCGGCGAAGCCGCGCAGCGAGCCCGCGGTCACGGGGGTCAGCACCGGCGCGGACTGCGTGCTGGCGCCGCCTCCCAGGACCACCTCGTTGCGCAGCGCGCCGAAGATCGTCTCCGGGGTCCCGTCGGGGGCGAAGTAGCGGGCCTTCACGTCCTCCGCGGGGACGTTCTCGACCTGCCATGCGACCACCAGTCGGCGGCCCGTGGGCCACACCACCGCGGGGCGGCGCTGGAGCCCGGTCGAGTCGGTGTTGGCGCGCAGCACCGGCGTCTGGCAGCTCGACGAGCAGGCGCCGCCGTCCATGTTCGCCGCGCCGAGGTCGCAGGACTCGTCGAAGTCGAGCACCTCGTCGCCGCATCGACCCACCGGGCGCTGCTCCCGCACGACCACCGTCGCGCTCTGCTGCTGGCCCGCCGCGATGGTCACCTCCGCGCAGCCCGACCCCAGGATCTCGCTGCGGGTGGTCCCGTCCGGCAGCCGCAGGTCTCCCTGGCCGTGCACCAGGACGATGTACGCGCCGGGGTCGTTGATGGAGACCGTCGTCGGCTGTGACGCGGTGAAGCAGGTGTCCACCGGCGAGGCCGTGCCGTAGCGCCCGGACTGCGTCGCCCAGCCCACGCCGCAGCGCACCGCCGGGGTCACGTCGCGCCCCGGGAGACCCGCGAGCACCCGCGCCCCGGCGGCGTCACGCACCTGCCCGGAGGCCGCGTCGCAGCGCAGCGCGCCCCTGGGGAATACCCGGAGGTGTAACGCCCCGACGAGGTCGGCGAGCATGAGCCGGTCGAGCGAGACCTGCAGCGGCGGCGCCTGATCGGGCTCGGCCCCGCACGCACTCAGCACGGCCATCACCGCCAGGGACCATCGGCTCGCTCGCTTCTCCATCGTCGGCGCCGAGACTACCGCACCGGGAGGCTCTACAGGACGAGCTTGTAGCCCCGGCCGTAGACCGTGAGGATGTGCTGCGGCCGGTCGGGCGTGGGCTCGATCTTCTTGCGCAGCTTCACGATGAAGTTGTCGACCGCCCGGCTGTTGATCGCCTGGACGCCCCAGACCCGGTCGAGGATGTCGTCGCGCCCGATGGCCTCGCCCGCGCGCTCGAGCATCAGCCGCAGCAGCTCGACCTCGTAGGAGGTGAGCGCCTCCTCCTTGCCGTCGAGCACCACCACGTGGCCGGCGAGGTTCACCTCCGCGCGGCCGATGCGCACCGACGTCGGGGCGCTCGTCTCCCGCTCGACCCGGCGCAGCGCGGCGCGCACCCGGGCTGCCAGCTCGCCCAGGGAGAAGGGCTTGGTCACGTAGTCGTCGGCGCCGGCGTCGAGCCCGCGGATCTTGTCGCTGTCCTGGCTGCGCGCCGAGAGGATCAGGATGGGCACCGTGCGCGACCACTTACGGAGCTGGACGCACACCTCGTAGCCGTTGGTGTCCGGGAGCATCAGGTCGAGGAGGATGAGGTCGGGGCCGGCGGAGCGCGCCAGCTCGACCCCCTGGCGCCCGGTGGGGGCGTGCACCACCCGGTAGCCCTCGAAGGCCAGCGCGTCGGTGATGCCCAGGGCCATGGCGGGCTCGTCCTCCACCAACAGGATCAGCTTCTCGGGGTTCATGCGGGCTCAGGTCGGCCGGAGGCTACCCGATGCGCGGCCGGCGCTCCATCGCGGCGCGCGTTGACCCTCCGCCCGGCGACGTGCCATTCCCTCCCCACCATGCGAAACGACTCGCGCGCCCTCTACCCCGACATCGAGGCCCACCACGTCGGCACCCTGCGGGTGTCGCCGGTGCACGAGATCTACTACGAGGTGTCGGGAAACCCCGAGGGTAAGCCGGTGGTGTTCCTGCACGGCGGGCCCGGCGGGGGGAGCGACCCCCGGTACCGTCGCTTCTTCGACCCGACGCGCTACCGCATCGTGCTCTTCGACCAGCGCGGCAGCGGCCGCAGCACGCCCTACGCGTCCCTCGAGGACAACACCACCTGGCACCTGGTGCAGGACATCGAGACCCTCCGCGCTCACCTGGGCATCGCGCGCTGGCAGGTCTTCGGCGGCTCCTGGGGCTCGACCCTCGCCCTCGCCTACGCCGAGACCCACCCCGAGCGCGTCACCGAGCTCATCCTCCGGGGCATCTTCCTGCTGCGCCGCAAGGAGATCCAGTGGTTCTACCAGCAGGGCGCGAGCGAGATCTTCCCCGACGCCTGGGAGCGCTTCCTCGAGCCCATCCCCGAGGCCGAGCGCCACGACCTCGTGAGCGCGTACCACAAGCGCCTCACCGGCGATGACCCGGCGGAGCGCTCGCGCTGCGCGGTCGCCTGGAGCGTGTGGGAGGGCAGCACCAGCCGCCTCGTCCCGGACCCGGACATGATCCGCCGCACCGGCGACGCGCACTTCGCCGAGGCCTTCGCGCGCATCGAGTGCCACTACTTCGTCAACCGCGGCTTCCTCCGCTCGGACGCGCAGCTCCTCGAGGACGTGCCGCGCATCCGCAACATCCCCGGGGTGATCGTGCAGGGCCGCTACGACGTGGTGTGCCCGATGGACTCCGCGTGGGCGCTGCACCGCGCGTGGCCCGAGGCCGAGCTCGTGGTGGTCCCCGACGCCGGCCACGCGGTGATCGAGCCTGGGATCACCCGCGCGCTGCTCGCCGCGACCGATCGCTTCGCCTCGCGTTGACTCCGACCTCCCGCCCTCCCTAAGTTGGCTCCCACGATGGACATCAAGAAGACCCTGCTCACGCAGGCCATGAAGCTCGCGCAGAACCCGAAGGTGATGGAGATCGCCATGAACCCGAAGGTGATGGAGGTCGCCATGAAGGCGATGGCCGCGAAGGCCGAGGTCACCACGGCGATGCACGGCGCGACGAACTCCGTGGCGCGCGGGCTCAACCTCGCGACGCGCGACGAGGTGAAAGAACTCCGTCGCACCATCCGGAAGCTCGAAGACCAGCTCGCGGCGAGCCGCGCGGAGGCGGGCGAGAAGCCGTGAGGGCCCGCGCCGCGGTGGGGCTGCTGTTGGTGCTCGCGGGCTGCCACGCCCGAGCCACGACGACGGTCGAAGCCACGGCGCAGGCGGGCTCCGGGCGCTCGCGATCCTCGGGAGGAAGGTCGCGATCGGAGGGGCGAGAGGGCTCGACGCGAGAGGGCTCGACGTCGCGGAGCAGCGCCCCGCCCTCGCCGAGCGCGGCGCAGCGACGCTACGAGGAGGGCCTCGCCGCCGCGGGCCGCCATGACTGGACCGAGGCTGCGGCGGCCTTCAGCGACGCGTACGACCTCGAGCCCTCGACCGAGCTCGCGTTCAACACGGCCCGGATGTTCGAGCACCTCGCGGACTTCGATCGGGCGACGCAGTGGTACCAGCGGGTGCTCGCGAGCAACCCCACCTCGGCGGTGCGCGCGCAGGTGACGGCGCGGCTGGCCAACGTGCAGCGCGACGCCCAGCGACGGCGCGACGGCATCGCGCAGGCCGCGCCGGACGACGACGCGCTCTCGGCGGAGGCGGCGGTGTGGTTCAACCGGGGGCTTCAGTTCTTCCGGCGGCGGCGGTGGCGCGAGGCGCTGCAGGCCTTCGAGACCGCCAACCAGTTCGTGCAGAACGCGGGCGGCAACGTGGCCGAGCTGATGTTCAACCTCGGCGTGACGCACGAGCACTTGGGGCACCGGGGCGAGGCCGAGGCGGCGTTTCGCTCGTACCTGAGCGCGCGACCCGACTCGCCCGACCGGGCGGAGATCGAGCAGCGCATCCAGCGACTGCGTCAGCCGCGGTAGGCGATCAGGTCGAGGGAGGGAGGGCGGCGTAGGCCGGGATGGTCCCGGTCATGGCGCGCAGGAAGGCCACGATGCGCTGCACCTGGGCGGCGTCGAGGTCGCGGCCGAGCTGCACCGCGGCCATGGTGCGCACGGCGTCCTCGAGCGTCGTGGCGTGCCCGTCGTGGAACCACGGCCCGGTCTCGGCGACGTTTCGCAGCGTCGGCACCTTGAAGAAGTGCCGGTCGGCCTCGCGGTGGGTGACGTTGAAGCGCCCCGCGTCCTCGGGGGTGAGCGGCGTCCCACGCAGGGCGAAGTAGTCCCGCACCGCGCCCATTCGCTGGAAGGAGGTTCCGCCGACGGCGATGCCGTTGTGGCAGGTCGTGCAGCCCACGCTCTCGAAGAGCACGGCGCCCTCGCGCTGCTCGTCGTTGAGCGCGCGGTCGTCTCCTCGCAGGAAGCGATCGAGGGGCGCAGGGGTGACGAGCGCCTCCTCGTACACGGCGATGGCGTCGCGGACGTTGGCCTCGGTGAGCCCGTCGCTGGGGTAGCTCTCCCGGAAGGCGGCCACGTAGTCGGGCGAGCGGCTGAGGGTGGCCACCACGTTGGGCCACGTGTTGCCCATCTCCACGGGGTTGGCCACGGGCCCAGCGGCCTGAGCCCGGAGGTCGGCCGCGCGCCCATCCCAGAACTGCACGAAGTGGTAGCGGGCGTTGAGCACCGTCGGCGAGTTGATGCCGCCGACCTGACCGCGCACGCCGAGCGAGGTGCGCCGCCGGTCGGTGCCGCCCTGGTTGATGGCGTGGCAGCTCGCGCAGGAGAGCGTGTTGTCGACGGACAGCGCCGTGTCGTGGAACAGCCGACGACCCAGCACCATCTTGCGCTGGTCGAACTCGACCGGGTCGGGGAGCGCCTGGAGCGAGGCCCGCAGGCGCCGGAGCTCCGGCGGGGTCGCGGGGTGCGTCGAGGGCTCGGTGTACTCGCGGGCGGGGGGCCGCTCGCGGGGGTTGTGACAGGCCTCCAGGGAAGCCGCGCCGAGGGTGACGGCGCCCAGGGCGCCGAGAAGCTTGAGCGATGATCGGAGGGACATGACTGGTGGATGCTCCTGCTCAGGGCGCGGGTGCGCGCGGGGCCGGCGCCGGGAGAACCCGGAACGGCGCGCGGGCGCGAGCCTCGCCTGCGTTGGCGACGCGGACGGTCAGCGGGCCGGTCTGGGCCCCGTCGGGGACCTGACACTCGACCGTCGTCGGGGTCACCGCGGAGGCCGGGCAGGTGAGCGCTCCGATGGTCACCCCGACCGTCGCGACGTCGCTGCCGAAGTTGCGGCCGCGGATGGTGATGCGGGCCCCGGGCGCCGCCGCCGGGGGGACGACCGAGCTCACCACCGGGGCGACGGTGATCACGAAGGGCTGCGTCGAGCTCACGGGCTGGCGGCCGTCGGCCTCGACGGTGATGGTTCCGCCGCGAGCGCCACGCGGCACCGTGAAGACGATCTCGGTGGTGGAGTTGCGCGTGGGGCGGACGACCTGCGTGCCGAGGCGCACGGAGAGCCGCGCCGGGTCGGGCTCGAAGCCGGTGCCCCGGAGCGTCACCGTGGACCCGATGAGCCCGGCGGGCGGGTCGACGGACTGCAGCAGCACCGGCTGAAGGACGAAGAACTCCATGGGGGCCGTGCCGGTGCCCTGGAGCCTGCCGATCACCTGGAAGCGCCCGGTCTGGGCGTCGCGGGGGATGGTCAGCGCGATGGCGTCGCGGGAGTACGACTCGATGGGAATCTCGGCGCCGTTGAGGCGCACCGAGGCCAGCGAGCGGTCGGCGGGGAAGTTGGTGCCGCGCAGGGTGACGCGGGTGCCGGGGATGCCGCGCTCGGGCTCGAGGGCCGTGATGCGCGGGCGCAGGGTGACCATGAAGGGCTCGCGCGTGTGGGCGCTGCCGCTGCCAGCGACGGCGACGGTCCACTGGCCCGAGCGGGCGCCCGCGGGCACCTCCACCGCGAGCTCGGTCGGCGTCGCGGACAGCACGCGCGCCGCGAGGGCGCCGAGCTGCACCGTGTTCTCCGTGAGCACCGTCGAGAAGCCGGTGCCCGTCAGGGTCACGCGCTCGCCGATGTCTCCTGCGCGGGGGTCGACGCGCGCCACCGTCACCGGCGCCATCACCCGGAACTCCGTGGGCGACAGCACCGGCCCGACCCCGCCCGCGGTCACCGCGACGCGCCCGCTCGCGGCCCCCTCGGGCACCGTCACCACCACCGCGGCCGGCGCCGCGCTCACCACCGTCGCGTTGACCGCCCCGAAGGCCACCGTCACCCGCGACGCCTCGGAGCCGAAGTGCGCGCCCCGCAGCGTCACCCGAGCGCCGGGAGCACCCGAGGTGGGCTCCATCACACGCACCTCCGGCGCGGGGCCCACGAAGAGCCGCTGGGCCATCTCGTAGCGCCCCGTGTTGGGCACCTCGACGGCGAGGGTGCCGGTCGTGGCGTCGACGGGGATCTCCAGCTCGAGCTCGGTGGGCGTCGCGCGCACCACCCGCACCGGCCGCCCCCCGAGGGTGACCCGGTCGAGCGCCGGGGTGGGAGAGAAGCCCGCCCCGCGCAGCAGCACGTGCCCTCCCGGCGCGATCGCCGCGGGGACCATCTCCCGCACCGCGAGCCGCGCGCTCAGCGTGAGGTCGCCCGCGCTCCGGGCCTCGCCCCCCGCGGTGCGCACGAAGACCGGACCGCTGGCGGCGCCGTCAGGGATGATCACCCGAAGCGCCCCGGAGTCGCCCGCGCGCACGACCATCGGCACGTTGCCCACGCGCACGCTGTTGTCCGAAGGGCGCGCGGCGAAGTTCTCGCCCCGGATGGTGATCTCCATCCCCGGCGCGGCGGACGCCGGGTCGACGCCGCGCACCACCGGCGCAGGCAGCCGCTCGGTGACCCGGAAGGTCTCCGGCGACTCGGTCTCGTCGGTGCCGGTAGCGAGCACGAAGCGCCCGCTGCGCGCGTCGTCGGGCACCGTCACCGTGATGCGCTCGGGCAGCACCTCCGACGGCGTCACCGGCCGCTCGTTGAAGAGCACCCGCACCGCCCGGGAGAAGCCCCTGCCCTCGATGCGCACCCGCGTCCCCGGCGGACCCGCGGTCGGCACGATGCGCTCGATCATCGGCCGCGTCTGCGCGAACGCCACCGCCGCCTGCCCGCAGGCCAGCAACACACCCACGGCGCTCACGCGCGCTCGGAACCTCATCGCATCGCCTCCCAGCCCTCAGCCGACGTCCGCGGCAGGCTCGTCGTCGCGAGCCCCCTCGGCGTGGTGCACGTCCGCCAGGTCGTCAAAGATCTCGTCCATCGGAACGGTCGACCCGCTCAGCGCCAGCGCCGCCGCGACCAGGTGCTTGGTGGCCTCGTACACGCGCAGCCAGTGCTGCCTCGCCGCCTCGAGCCCGGCGCTGCGCACCTGACGCAGCCGGACGCGCTGGTCGGCGGCCAGCACCGTGTCGAGGCCGTGCCGGGCCCGGGCGATCTCGTCGCGCCAGTGCCCCTGCTCGCGCACCGATCCGCCGAGCTCGTCCAGCGATCCGAGCACGTGGTCGAGCGCCGCGAGCAGCCGCTGCGGGCCGCGCTGCGAGAGCGTCGACGCGGGCTCCACGAAGAACGCCCCGTAGGGCACGCTCCCCGGGCGGTGCGACTCCAGGTGCCGCGCGAAGCGCACGATGACCTCCCGGGCCTCCGCCAGCGGCGCCTCGCGAGCCGTCGTCGCCTCGTGGAGCTCCGGGTCGCCCGAGCGCGCCTGGTGGAGCTGCTGGGCGACGCCGTCCGTCGCCGCTCGCAGCGCCCCGACGGCGAGGTGCAGCGCGGGGTCGAACTCTCGCAGCCGCCCCGCGAGGTGGTGCGCCACCTGCTCGATCGCGTACTCGCCGTAGATCCGGGTCTCGTCGTAGTCGATGTAGGCGTCGGCCATGGCGCGGAGGATTCTGCCACCCCGTCGCGCTTGTAAAGAACCCGATGGGCGAACGCCCTCACCCCTCCGCTCGACGGCCCTGTAAGCCCTCGGCAGCAGCGCGCGTTCTCTCCTTCGATGACGACACGACCACCCGACGACCACCGCAGCTCCGCGCTTCCGTCGCGCCGGGATTGCGCCTATGTTCGGCGCGAGCTGTTGCCCTATGGTCCTGACCGCGCCCGCCGCCGAGGAGAAGGCCCTCGTCGAGGCCGCCCAGGCCGGCGACGTCGAAGCGATCCGCATGCTCCTCGACCGGGTGTCCCGGCCGCTCTACGCGGCGGTGATCCTGCCTCGCATCGGCATCGCCGCGGACGCGGAGGACATCCTGCGCGAGACGCTGCTGCGCGCCATCGACCGGCTCCACACCTTCCACTGGACCGGCGCGGGCTTCTTCCCCTGGCTGCGGCAGATCGCCATCCATCAGGTGATCGACCACGTGCGCCGGGTGCAGCGCCGCACCCGCCTCGAGGAGCGCTTCGAGCGGCAGGCCGCGGACGTGATGCCCCTGCACCACGCCGGGGCCGAGGAGGCGCTCATCGACCAGCAGGAGCGGGCCCTCTCGCTCAAGACCATGAGCGTCGCGATGGACGCCCTCAATGACCGGTACCGCACGGCGATCACCCTGCGGCTGCTGGAGGAGAGGAGCCGGGAGGAGTGCGCCGAGGCGCTCGGCGTGACGCTCGGAAACTTCGACGTGATCCTGCACCGCGCGTTGGCTGCGCTAAGAAAGGCCTATGGTGTGCGATGAGCGCTCCCGACGAACGCTGGAACCCTGACGACGGCCCCGCCCCCACGGACGAAGAGCGCGCCGAGGCGGCCCGGCTGTCCGACGCCCTGGCCCGCCCCGTCACCCCTGAAGACCCCTCGCTCCGCGAGCTGGTCGCCGTCGCGAGGCGGGTGCACGCCACGGCCCACCCCGACCGCGACGAGCATCGGGCGGTCGTCGATCGCGTCACCCGCCATGTGCTCGCCCCCTCGCGCTCGCTGAGCTCCCCGGCGCGTGGCCTCGTGCGGCGCCTCTGGCCCTTCGCGGTCGCCGCGGCGGCCGTGCTGGTGGTGGGCGTCTCCGTGGGGCGCGCGAAGCCCGACGCGTCGCACCCCTCGCCCAGCATCTCCCGCGATGTCGACGACGTGCTCCGCGCCCCGGTGCGCCCGGGCTCCGCCTCGGCGCCAGCGACGCAGGTCTACGACGCGCGGCTCAGCGCGTGGCGAGAGATCTACCTGAGCCGGGGTTCGCGATGAGCCTGCGCTTCCTCAAGGCGGTCGCCCTCGGGGTGGCGCTGCTCTCGGGCTGCGCCAGCCAGCCGACGGGCCCGGGGGAGGCTCCCTCCAACGAGGCGGTGATGGCCGTGCTCGGCACCGTGCGAGCGCTCCACCACGAGGCCGACGTGTTCGAGGGCGCCGGGGACTTCGAGCGCGCATCGGACGCCGTCCGACGCATCCTGGCGATGCAGTACCCGCGCAACATGGCCGAGGCGGAAGACCTGCGCGCCGACGCGTACGGACGCCTCGCGGAGCTCGCCCTGCGCCGCGCCGCTCCCGACGAGGCGCTCTCCCTGGCCGACACGGGGCTGCGCGACACCCATCGAGAGAGCGTGCTCCGGGCGCGGTTGATGATGGTCCGGGGGCAGAGCCTCGGGGCGCTCGCCGACCGGGCCCACGCCGCCGCGGACGAGCTCGGCGCCCGCCGGCTTCGCGAGCAGGCCGTGGAGGCGCTCGAGGCCTCCATCGCCCTCAACCAGCGGCTGCTCCAGCGACTCGCTGACGGGGGAGCACCTTGAGGCGCGCGGCAGGTACGGTCGTCGCCGCGGGTCTCCTGGGCCTCGGCTGCGCGGCCTCCCCGGCGTACCGCGCCTCGTCGACGCCTGTCGGGTCGGCGACCGTCGCGTCGACGCCTCCCGAGCCCTCGACCCCGGAGTCCTCCGCAGGCTTCGCGCAGCCCCCCTCGATGGCACCACGCACGGCGCCGGTCCGTCGCCCCGCGACGGGCGTCGATCTCGACCGCGAGCCCGCGCAGCCCGCCCCTCCGCCCACGCAGCCGGGGAGCGTGACGGTCCAGAGCCTCAGCGAGTCGCCCACCTCGTCCGTCGTGGGAGGAGCCGCCGTCGAGGACGGAGAGCGCACCGTGCGCGAGGCGCGCATCGGGGCGCAGGTGCAGCGCATCCGGGAGGAGCAGATCCGCCTCGCCTCCAACCCTGGCATCTGCCACGACGTGTGCTTCGCGGCGGGCTCGATCTGCCTCGCCGCGCAGGAGGTCTGCCGCCTCACCGGGGACTCCGACGCCCGCTGCGCGCGAGCCCGCGGCGCCTGCGCCGATGCCGGTCGACAGCGCGACGGTTCGTGCCCTGTCTGTCCCCCCACGCACTGAGCACCCGGGAGGCCCCGTGCTAGCGTGGCCAGTCATGAGTCGCGCGCCTGCCTTCGCCTCGGTCGTCGCGGTTTCGCTGCTTTCGACCTCCTTCGCGTTCGCGCAGCTTCCACCCCCCGAGGCGCTTCCGCCGGCGCCCCCTCCCGCGGCGGCGACCCCACCCCCGACGACGCCCCCATCGGTCACCGCGGCCTCCGTCCTCGCCCCGACCGCCGGCTGGAACCTCACGTCACCCGCCCCCCGGAGGGCGCTCACCCGCGAGCGCCTACGTCTGCTCAACCACTCGCTCCTCGCGCTACCCGAGCGCAGCCGCTCGGGTCGCATCACCGAAGGGGTGATCAACCTGGCCCTCGGCGGGGGATTGTTCGCGCTCGGGTTCCTGTTCTCCTCCGACACCGACGGCGCCTCGCCGCTCAGGACGCTGCTGTGGTTCCAGGGCGGCTACAGCGCGCTCAACGGCGCCGTGGGGCTGGCGTGGACCCCCGCCCGGGAGCGCCTCCCGCCGATCTACGGCGCGATGCCGATGCGCACCGGGCCGCAGCGCCGGGCGAGGCTCCAGTACGGCGAGGAGGCGCTCGACGAGATGGCCCGGGACAGCCGTCTACGCCGCACCCTCACCGGCGTCGGGAGCGCCGTGCTGGGCCTCGGCACCCTCGCGATCCTCTACCGCGACCAGATCTTCGACAACGCCGCGATGCCCGAGCCCACGGAGTTCAACTACCTGATCATCGGGCTGTCGCTGGTGGGCGTGGCAGCCAACGTGATCACGGTGTTCTCGCAGACCGAGGAGGAGCGCATCCGGGCGAACTACCGCCAGGAGCTTCAACTGCTGCGCGAGAGCGGCGAGGAGTGACGGGAGACCAGGGGCTCAGGGAGCGGGGGCTGCGGGGCGGGCGGGCGCCGCAGGGCGGGCGGGCGCCGCAGGGCGGGCAGGGGCCGCAGGGCGGGGGCGGACACCGGGACGTACGGGCGTCGCGGTGGTGGTCGCGCACGCGGGGATGAGCGAGAGCGCGATGCCCTCGTCGGTGGACATGCCCTCCCCGTCGAGCGCGGCGTAGGCGTCGATGCGGAGGCAGGAGCGGGGCGTCACCGCCGGCTCGTCGGTGGCCATCGCCTGGGTGTGGGCCTGGGTCGCCTCGGCGGAGGCCGTGAAGGGCCGGGCGGTGGTCACGCTGGCGCAGCCGATGATGGCGCTCCAGCGGGTGCCGAGAGGCTGCGAGGGGATGACACAGGCGTTGGGGTCGACCGCCTCGGGCGCGGCGTTCTCGTCCTCCTCGGCGCCCATCACCATGGCCTCCGGCGGCGGGCCGTACAGCTCCGCAGGCGTCTCCTTCGCCCCGGGGAAGGCGACGGCCACGATGGCTCGGAGCTGATCCATGGTCCAGCGTACGGCGGTCTCCCTGGCCTGCGGATCGGCCGGGTCGGCAGCGGCCTGGTTCTCGAGTTCCCACCACTGGGTCAGGCCGCGATTGCGCATCACGGTGAAGACCTGGTTGACGTTGCGCTCGGTGCCGACGCGCACCATGTCGAGGTTCAGCGTCGCGCGCCGAGGGAGGGCGCTGCGGCCGGGCACCGGGATGAAGAAGTCCTGGACGTAGTCCTTGCGGCAGTGGGACGCGCGGCACTGCGGCGGGGCGTTCTCGAAGGCCGCGCTGAACTCGGGGTTGCCCTGGACGATCTCGCCGACGCCGCGGCCCCACCCGTTGAGGCCGCCGAAGAGGCGGATCCATCGGTTGAACGAGGCGCGACCCCACAGGCGGGTGCGGGCGGCGGAGGCCTGAAGCTCGGCCTCGCGGCGCTCCCGGTCGGCCTGCTCGGCGGCGCGGCGGGCGGCCTCGCCCTCCTGGCGGGTGCGCTCGTAGACCGCGAGGCGCTGCCGGGCCTCGTCGACGTGCGTCCCTGCAGGGAAGGCGCGGAGGTACTCGTTGAGCCCGTCGAGGGAGGCGCGGTGGTCGGCCCAGTAGTCCTCCTCGGTGGCGTTGATGACGGCCTGCACCTCGGGGCGGAAGCGCCCCTGGGGTTGCGCCTGGAGGTACTCGCTCGCGGCCGCGAGGCGGTCTGAGCCTTCGGCGGCGTAGCGGAAATTCCGGTAGGCGGTGTAGTCCGCGCGGGACGCCACCACGCGGCAGCCAGCGACGGTGATCGCCGCGATCGCCACCGCCCTCAACGTGTCTCTGGAACGCATGTCTGAACCTTCTGTTGCTACGACGATTTCAGGGCGCGCCGGTGCACGTGCCGACATCGCGGCAGAGGGCGGTGCACGAGTTGGGGGCGTTGCGGATGACGTCCGGCAGGCTGTTGCAGGAGGTCTCCTCGATGGCGTGACCGCACGCCGTGATGTCGCCCTGGAACGCTCCGCAGAACTCTCCCCGGTACTGGGAGCACGAGTGGGGGCAGGCGTTGGTGCCGAAGAGGTCCTGCCGGATGTTGCCGCGGACGCACTGGATGAACGCGGCCTCGGAGTCGTTGGTGCAGTCGGGCCCCGCGCCGGAGATCGAGCGGCAGAGCACGCCGCACTCGCGGAGCCGGAAGCAGAGGTGCGAGCACATCCCCTGGTCGAAGTAGTCGTACTCCGCCTCGGACTGCGTGCCGGGGATGTCGACGTTGGCGTTCTCGCTGCCGCAGCCGCCGATGTCGCCGGGGGTCGGCGCGGCGATGAACGCCGTCGACATCGCGAGCACGGCCAGCGCCGTCCAGCGGGGGCGCCGCGGCGCCGGGGAGGAGTTGAGCTGGGCCGTCACGGAAGCACCTCGTAGTCCACCAGGATGCCGAGGCCGCCGCCGATGATCGGATAGACCGAGCCGCCGTTGCCCAGGTACAGGTCGAAGACGGCCTCGGCGGTGATCGCGAGGCCCGAGCGGATGTAGAACGCGCCGCCCACCGCGGCCTCGAAGCCCACCGAGAGCTCGGGGCAATACCCCCAGCCCGGCGGGTACACCACGCTGCGGTTGGGGGCGATGCCGCCGCCCACCCACTGCGGGCTCCCCGGCGGGATCATCAGTCCGGCGGAGCGCTGACAGGCGCCGCGGGTGATCAGCAGCGGAACGTCGATGCGAGCGTGCGCGGCCAGGGCGCTGGTGAAGCGGCGGTAGATCTGCACGCCGGGCTGCACGGCGAACTGCGCGCCGTTGCCGTCCATCCCCCCCTGAAGGCCGAGCGACGGGCCGAGCAGGAACTTCCCCACGTGCAGGAAGGCGTAGGTGCCCTGGACGAGCACCGACGGCGGCGACAGCACGCCGTAGGAGAACGGGTCGCGCAGCCGCGCTCCGATGCCGAACTCCGCACGAAGCAGGATGTGGCGTTCGTTGGGCTGCACCGTCCATCCGCTGGACGGCGCCGGGGGATCGCCGAGCTCTTGCGCAGCGGCGGGAACAGCAGCCAGGACGAGCCCGGCCGTGAAGAGCAAAGCGCGCGTTTTCACCGTGCGCGCATGGTAGACACGGCCCCGCGCCCATCGTCAACGGAGCAGTGAGTGCCCGCGAGCAAGTCTCCCACCCAGTGGTCCTTCGGCCTCCTCGTGCTCGCGTGCGCTGCCACGTCGGGATGCCCCTCGTCGCCCCCCGCGGCCGTCGACGCCGCGGCGGTCGTGCGGCCCGCGACACCTGATGCCGGCGCTCGCGCGCGCTCGCATCGCAGGCGTCGACGACGCCCCGCCGCCGCGCAGGCGCCGGGCGCCCACGTCGCGCAGAACGATCCGACGGAGTCGTTGGAGGACGAGGGTCCGGCGCCGCCGAGGCCTCGGGTGACCGAGACCGGCCCGGTGCTGCCCGAAGACCTCGGTCCGCCGCCCTCGCAGGAGCTCGACATGACCCAAGCGGGAGCGGGCGGTCCGATGGGCCTGGAGCCCTCGCAGATCCGCCGGGCGATGGACCCGCTGCTGCCTCGGATGTCGGCCTGCGCCGAGGCCACGACGGACGAGTCCGGTCGCGGTCCTCGCGGTCGGGTGGGCGTGCGGCTGCGGGTGCACGGCGACGGTCGGCCCGTCGCGGCGCGCGTGAGCGGCGGGGGCGGCACCGCGGAGTTCGTGATGTGCGTCCGCCGCGTGGTGGCGTCCGCGCGCTTCGACCGCTTCGCCGGCCCCGACGTCTTCGCGACGTGGGGCTTCGACGTGGACTGAGCCCGCGCTCAGCGGATGGAGCGGTAGTAGATGTCGCCGTTGACGCCGGCGCGGCGGTCGACCCACACGACGTGCGCGACGGGGTTGCCCCCGTTGGTGGTGGCGAGCACCGAGGGCGTGGCGCTGTCGACCCCCGGCTGCGCGGAGTCGAGGCGGACGTCCGTCGGCTGGAAGAGGCCGCCGCCGTCGAGGGAGTAGTTGGCGTAGATGTCGAGCGACCCGTTGCGGTCGTCGGCCCACACCGCGTAGACGGCCAGGCCCGCGTTGGCGGCCACGACGTTGAAGGCGCGCGACTGGCCCGGGAGGCCTGCCATCACCTGCACATCGCGCGCGGGGAAGGCGCCGCCGGTGGTGCGCGACGCGTACACGTTGGGGAGGCCCCAGCGGAACTCCTGCCAGACCACCGAGAACTCCCCGCCCGGGAGCGACATCGCGGTGGGGCGGATGGAGTCGTGCGGGTACGGATCGGCGTCGACGCGCGCGTCGCTGGTGCGCCAGCTCGCCCCGAAGTCCGTCGAGCGGTTGGTGTAGATGTCGTAGGCGTCGTTGGCGCGCACGTCCTGCCAGGCGACGAGCACGTTGCCCGCGGCGTCGGCGGCGATCGACGGCTCCTCGCTGGCGTGCGTCCCGGCGGCGTCGGTGTCGAGCCGGACCTCCGGACCAGGCCAGGTCTGGCCGCCGTCGGCGCTCGCGCGGAAGTAGATGTCCGTCCCCTCGCCCGAGCGGTTGTCGCGCCAGACCAGGTACGCGCGGTTGCCCACCGCGACGAGGTCGGGCGTCGAGGCGACGCTGGTGAAGGCGCCGCCGGTGTCGATCTGCAGCGGCGTCGACCAGGTGGTGCCGTTGGTCGAAGTCGAGGCGAAGATGTGCCGTCCGCGGTTGGAGAAGAGCACCTCCCACACCGCGAGGTAGCCGCGCGTGGTGGGCACCAGCTCGATGTTGAAGGAGTCGTTGTTCTGCCCGGCGTTGACGCGGAAGTCCGCCCCGCCCCACGTGCCGCCCGAGGAGGTCGACACGTTGCCGAAGAGCTGGCGATAGCCCGTGGGGCTGCTCCCGGACGGGGGACGGAAGTCGCCCCAGAGGGAGACGAGCCCGGCGCCGCCGTTGGGCCACGCGAGGCGGGGCTGCACGCTGGCGAAGGAGCCCGCGACGTTGGTGTCGAGCCGCACGTCCGGCAGCCACGACCCGCCGCCGTTGGTGGAGCGCGCGAAGTACACGTCGCTCTCGCCGCTGCGTCGGTCGATGAACACCACGCCGATGTTGTTGCCGGCGCCCGCGAGGTAGGGCTGGATGGAGTTCAGCGCGCTCGAGTCGAGGCGCACGTCCGTGGGGGGCGCGAGGCCCTGGCAGCCCTCGTCCACCCGGGCGTTGCAGTTGTTGTCGAGGCCGTCGCAGTAGGCCTCGCTGTCGAGGTCGCGATAGCTCGTCGGGTAGGTGCAGCCCCATCCCGCCGCGCCGTTGCACACCGGGCGCGCGGCCGAGCAGACCCCGACCCCCTCGGCCCCGCGACGGTTGCAGCGCAGCGTCGACGGCGCCGAGAGGCCCTCGTCGATGAGCCCGTCGCAGTCGTTGTCCTGTCCGTCGCAGACCTCCGTCGCCGCGCCCGTCCCGCCGCTGCAGACGATGGCGCCGCGCACGCAGGCGAAGCGCCCGAAGGTGCACGCCCCCACGTTGTTGCCGCACACCGCGAGGGGGCCGGTGCCAGGGATCACGCCCCCGGCGGGCGCGTCGTCCACGACCCCGTTGCAGTCGTCGTCGAGGTTGTTGCAGATCTCCGAGCCCGGCGCCGATCCGCCGACGCAGCGCAGCGCCCCGCGCTCGCAGACGTAGGTGCCCGGTCGGCACACGCCCATGCTCGGGCCGCAGGCGGTGCCCACCATCGCGGGCATGTCGTCGGTGAGGCCGTTGCAGTCGTTGTCGCGCCCGTCGCAGACCTCCGGGCCGCGCGTCCCGGTGGCGTCGCCGCAGGAGAGCTCGCAGCCGTCCGTCGGGTCGCCGTTGCGGTCGACGAAGCCCCGGGCGCAGCTCGCGACCCCGCAGTTGCCCGCGACGCACGACGCGGTGGCGTTGACCGCCGGGCACACCCGACCGCACGCGCCGCAGTTGGCCACGTCGGTCATGAGGCTGAACCCGTTGTCCGTGGTGCCGTCGCAGTCGTTGTCGCGGCCGTCGCAGACCTCCGGACCCGACGCGGTGCACTCGTACTCGCAGCCGTTCGCGGGGTTGCGGTCGCGGTCGACGGCCCCGGGGCGACAGGCGCCCATGCGGCACACGCTGGCGACGCAGGCCGCCTCG
Source organism: Myxococcaceae bacterium (assembly GCA_004297725.1). Classification (GTDB taxonomy): domain Bacteria; phylum Myxococcota_A; class Polyangia; order Polyangiales; genus SCUS01. The sequence goes on from SCUS01000133.1 coordinate 232,018, forward strand.
GCGCGGTCGAAGACGCACGCGTTGCCGCAGCGGCCGCAGTTGATGGCGCTGTTGGTGAGGTCGAAGCCCTCGTCGGTCATGCCGTCGCAGTCGTTGTCGATGCCGTCGCAGACCTCCGCGCCGGTGGACGAGCACTCGTACTCGCACCCGTTGCCGGGCATCCGGTCGAGGTCAACGAAGCCCACGTCGCACTGGCGGTATCCGCACACGCTCATCGCGCACGCCGGAATCGCGTGGGCCGGGGCGCACGCGTTGCCGCAGGCGCCGCAGTTGCGAGGATCGGCGGTGAGGTCGAAGCCCTCGTCGGTCGTGCCGTCGCAGTCGTTGTCGCGACGGTCGCAGACCTCCATCCCCGAGGGGAGGCACACGCCCGTGTCCACCGGCACGATGCCGTTGTCGCGAATCGGCGCGACGTCCCGCACGTTGACCAGGCCGCCGTCGCCGGTGGCGCAGTTGAGGCAGTAGGGCTCCGGCGCGCAGCCGAGCACCGGGAGCAGCAGCGCGAGCGAGGCCAGCAGCGGGCGCTTCATCGCGCACCTCCCGCGTCGGCGGAGCGACGTCGTCTCCGTCGGCCGAGGGCCCCGAGGGCGACCGACGCCGCGAGGAGCCATCCGCCGCGGAGCGAGCGCTGCCCCGACGGCGAGACGGAGCAGCCTCCCCCGGAGCCCACCACGCGGTCGCGGATCAGGGGCGTGAGCGTGGGGTCGAGGCACTGCCCGTTGCGGCACACGACGTTGGAGCCGCCGCCGCAGACGACGCCCGCGCACGGGTCGTCGACGAGCACGCCGTTGCGGCAGACGCGGCCGGGCTGCGCCCCGATGTTTCGACAGGGATCGGGCTGGCAGACGCCCCTCCCCCCGACGACGGCGCAGAGGGTTCCGACGTCGCAGCGGACGCCCTGGCAGGGGTCTGCGACGCAGGCTCCGTCGAGGCACGACTGCGTGGGCGGGCACTGCGTGGTCGCGCAGCTACGGACGCACTGCGCCGCGCCGGTCGCGCCGGGACGGCAGAACTGGCCCGCAGGGCAGGTCTGCGCGGCGCAGCCGTTGTTGACGCAGACGCCCGCGCGGCAGAGCTGGGTGCCGGTGCAGCCCAGGCCGTAGCAGTTGTTCTCCACGCAGCGGGCGCGGCCGTCGCGGACGTTGCACACCTGGCCCGACGGGCAGGTGAGGGCGGCGCACTGGTCGACGCAGCGGTTGGCCTGGCAGATCTGCGTGGGCGAGCAGATCTCCGTCCCGCACAGCGGCGGCACGCAGAAGTTCTCGCTGTTGCACGCCAGGCCCACCGAGCACGGGAACTCCCCGGGCAGGCACGGCGTGCGGCACTGGCACGCGACGCAGCGCCCGCCGCCCGGGCACAGCCCCCCGGCGCCCGGCGCGTCCTCGTCGATCATCCCGTCGCAGTCGTCGTCCATGCAGTTGCAGCGCTCCGGCGTGCCCAGCACCCCGCCCTCGCAGGCGAGCCGCCCCGCGCGGCACCGCAGCGTCCCGGCCCGGCAGAGCGGCGCCCCGTCCGCGCCGGTCATGCAGCTCGCCCCGCCGCCCGGGTTGCCCTCGTCCACGAGGCCGTTGCAGTTGTTGTCGAGGCCGTCGCAGGTCTCGTCGCGGCGCATGGACTCGTCGGCGGTGCAGACGAAGCGCCCGCCGCGGCACTCGAAGGTGCCCGCCCGGCAGACGCCCTGCGCCAGGCCGCAGGTGCCCGCCGAGGGGATGCCGTTGTCCACGGTTCCGTCGCAGTCGTTGTCCCGGCCGTCGCACACCTCGGGCCTCGGCTGCGGCGCGTTGCAGACGAAGCGCCCGCCCACGCACACGGCCATGCCGGGCCCGCAGCGCAGCTCGCTCGCGGCGCAGGGCCTCGCCGGGACCCCTTCGTCCACCATGCCGTCGCAGTCGTTGTCCACGCCGTCGCAGATCTCCACCGCCGGCGCGGGCGCCGAGCAGCTCCCCCACATGCCGGCCGCGCACACCTCGCGGCCCGAGCCGCAGAGCGTGCTGCACGGGCGCGAGAGGCCGTCGTCGATGCGGCCGTTGCAGTCGTTGTCGCGGTTGTCGCAGACCTCTGGGAGCGGCGCGGTGCTCACGCAGTCGCCCCACGCGCCCGCGCTGCAGTACTGCGTGCCCGGGCCGCACTCGCCGTTGCAGGCGCGGGACACGCCCTCGTCGACGGTGCCGTTGCAGTTGTTGTCGACGTTGTCGCAGACCTCGGCGGTCGCCGGGCCCGGGGTGCAGGTCGCGCGCATGCCGTTGACGCAGTTGTTCACCGTGCGCTGGCAGGCGCCCAGACCGCAGGTCGAGGTGCCGAGGCCGTCGTCGATCATGCCGTTGCAGTTGTTGTCCCGGCCGTCGCAGGTCTCGGGCACCGGGTTGCACGCGGGCACCATGCCGATGGTGCGCACCAGCGCGTCTTCGAAGTCGTTGTCGCCCCCGCGGAACAGGTCTTCCCAGCCGAAGTAGTACCCGTCGCGGAAGGTGCGCGACGAGTAGATGAGGAAGTGCACGTAGTCGCCGTCGTCGTTGATGCTGTTGTCCGTCGAGTACACCCGGCGGTCGGTGGCGGACTCCGCGGGGCAGTTGGTGTCTCCGGCGTCGCTGAGCGCCTCCGGGGTCATGATGTAGAAGGCGATCGGGCCGCCGCGCCACGCGCCGCGGGTGCGCTGGCAGTCGAAGTCGATCTCGACGATGTTGGGGTTCACCCAGTGGGTGCAGGCGGTGTCCGTCGGGATGATCCTGCGCGGCCCCGCGGGGCACGGACAGTCACAGGGGGCCACGAGGTCGCGGCAGGAGAAGATCTGTTGCCGCGAGGCGGCCACGAAGGGGCTGTCACCGACGTTGTACCAGCCGAAGCGGTTCTGGTAGCCGGCGCCCTCCCCGACCATCGTGAACTGCGCGATGCGGCGGCCGTCGGCGCGCACCGAGGGGACGAAGGTCTGCGGGGTGACCGCGGCGTTGGCGACGGCGTTGAGCACCCCGAGGCCCTCCCCCGGCGCGGGGTTGCCGGCCGTGGGGACGAGGTCGGCCCGCTTGTCGAGGCAGGCCTGCAGCGCGTCGGACTGCGGAACGATCACCCCGTCGACCTGATTGATGATCGCCAGCGCGGGCGACGAACAGAGTGCGAACACCCCGAACAGCGCCACGAAGAAACTCGCTCGGAACCGCATTCGCTCTGCTCCCACGCCCTCCGGGCACGCACTGCCCGTGAGGGGCCCATCGGACTCCGCGGGACTGTTTCATGGTCCCCAGTTCGTCTCAAGGCAGTCGTGGTTCCCGATGCCGTCGGCCGCAAGCGCCTCCCCCGCGCGGGATCAGGTCGAGCGTCAGCCTCGCTCCGAGCGCCCGCCGCTCGCCGCGGCCCACCCGCGAGGATGCAGAAGGATCCCTCGGGCCTCCTCGTCGAGCGCCTCCCACCGTCGGCGGAGCTGCGAGAGCGGCGAGGGATCATCCCCTGGTCGGAGCGAGCCGAGGCAGCGCTCGAAGGCGCCGACGCGATCGGCGGGCGAACCGACGCGCTGCGAGAGCAGGGCGCGGGCGTGCGCTTCGAGCGCCGAGGCGCCGGCCGGGTCGAGGACGCCGCCGACCGCCGAGGTCGCCACGATGGGGCAGCGCCCATCGAGGGGGCTCAGCCGGGCGCGCAGCACGCGGGTCGCGGCCTCGATGGCGAGGGCCCGATCGGGGTCGTCGGCGGCGGACTCGCGGTCGAAGGGAGGGAGCTCGTCGATGCGGTGCAGCACGGCCAGGAGCGCAGGGGCGCTGCGGCGTCGGAGGGTCCATCCCCGGGAGAGCGCGAGGAGGTCGTCGACGTCGTCGTCGATGCCGGCGTCGACCTCGGTGACGGAGAACACCGCGATCATCAGGTCGGGGGGGTCGGGCGAGAGCGCGTCGCGGAGCTGGGCGCGCAGCTCGGGGCGGCCCGCGGCGCGGAGCCCGGGGGTGTCGAAGGCGATGAGCGATCCGCCCCAGGAGACCTGCGCGCACGAGACGGCGAGGTCATCGCCCGTCGAGGCGAAGTCCGCCAGCGCGAGCGCCAGCGTCGACTTGCCCACCGCGCGGCGCCCGACGAAGGCCATCGACGGGACCCACCCCTGGGCGGGCACCTGCCCCAGCCGGAAGCGCGCGAGCGCGGTCGACGGCGAGCGCTCGATCGACAGCTCGATGGTCGGCACCGGCGGCGCGAAGGCTCCCAGCGAGACGGCCATCTCCCTCGCCGCGGCGAAGGGATCGCGCGCGCCGTCACTCCTCATCGGGCCTGGTGATGTCGGAGGGCGGCCCCTCCTCCGCCGCCTGCGAGAAGGCCGCCCGCGCCTCCTGGACGCTCACGCCGTCGATGAAGTAGCGCACCGCGGCGACGCCCAGCGCCCAGGTTCCGGTCGCCGCCACGGCGCCGGAGATGGTCGCGCCCACGCCAGGAACCAGCTTGAGCGCGGCCCGCACCGCCTCGCGCAGCCCGACGCCCGCGCCCACCGACGCGCCCAGCACCGCGAGCCACTCGCTGACCGCGCGCGGTCCGAGCGAGCGACCCGACGCGTAGACGATGCCCGTGAGCATCGACGACTGCAGCGGGATCAACACCGCGAGGTCGGCGATGGGCAGCGGGGTCGCGCCCACCACGAAGGACACGCTCGTCGCCGTGCCCACGAGGCGCATCGCGACCTTGCGGCGCACCGAGCGCGCCCGCTCGAAGGCCCGCGCGGCCTCGATCTGCGCCGACACCGGGAGTCCCTTGTGGATCTCCATCGCCAGGGCGTCGAGGTTCCACCGCCAGTCGGTGGCGACGGCCCCCTCGGCGAAGCGCTGCCAGGTGCACACCGGCACGACCGGCAGCTCCGCCCCGGTCACCCGCTGCACGTGCCCGCGCAGCACCTCCCTCGCCTGCTCGATGGACGCGCGCTTCTCCGCGTCGCCCTCGTAGGGCGGCGCGCGACGCTCCGCGGGCGGCAGCTCGTCGACCTTGGTCATCACCACCACCACCGGCACGGCGCGGTCGGGGCCGCTGATCGACGCGCGCAGCGCCACCAGCTCGGCGAGGTCCTCGTCGACGCCCGCGTCCACCTGGCTCGCCTTGAAGAGCCAGAGCAACACGTCCGGGCGCTCCGAACGAAGCGCCTTCGCGACCGCCTCCCGCCGCTCGGGCCGCGCGCCCGCCCGAAGGCCCGGGGTGTCGAGCCAGCGCACCTGACGGCCCTGCACCTCGAGGTCGATCCAGGCCGGGGCGGCGGTGGTGTCCTCGACCGCGCCCACGGCCAGCAGCTCGCGTCCGAGGAGGGCGTTGGCCAGCGACGACTTGCCGCTTCCCCGCCTTCCCAGCACCGCGACCCTCGGGGCGCGCCGACCCACGAGCAGGGCCCGCAGGTCGCGCAGCTCGTTGATCACCTTCTGGGCGCCGGGGATGCGCTTCAGAAGCTCCTCGAGGTCGTCGAGGGTCTGGGCCGCATCGCGGGTGTCGGGAGGAGGGCTCTGGTCGGTCGGCATGGGGGGTGTTGGAGGTGGATCGTACGACGGCCCCGCGAGACAGCCAGCGCCCGCGGCATCGCCGCCCGAAGGGGGCGCTCCGGGTCTATTCAACCGCCCCGCGCCCGGCCTTGGGCTCTGTCATGGAGGCTATTGCGGAAGATCAGGCCTTCGGCGAAGGATACGCCCGCCATGTCCAAACCCATCTCCCGCTGGTCCATCGCCCTGCTCACCGCCCTCTCCATCGGCAGCGCTGCCGAGGCCCAGAGGCTGATCTCCGTCGCCACCCTCGCGCCGAGCGGCTCGACGTGGATGCGCGGGCTCGACGCGGCCAACCGCGAGCTGCGACGCCGCACCAACGGCGCGCTCGCGCTGCGGTTCTACCCGGGCGGCGTGCAGGGTGATGAGTCCGAGGTGGTGCGCAAGATGCGGCAGGGAAGGCTCGACGGGGCGGTGCTCACCGGCACCGGCCTCGGGCAGATCCACCGGCCGGTGCTGGCCTTCATGCTCCCGGGCGTGTTCCCCGACCGCGCCACGATGGAGCGATCGCGCGTCGCGCTCAGCCCCGAGATCGAGCGCCAGTTCAACACCAACGGCTTCGTGATCGCGGCCTGGGGAGAAGGCGGCAGCCCGCGCCTCTTCTCGCAGCGCGCCATCCGCACTCCCTCCGACCTCCGGCAGGTCCACCCGTGGATCTGGCGCGACGACGTCATCCTCCCCGAGCTCTACGGCGAGGCCGGCGCGCAGGGTGTTCCGCTCTCTCTCCCGGAGGTGCTCTCGGCCCTTCAGACCAACCGCATCGACACCTTCATCGCGCCCCCGCTCGCGGCGCTCGCGCTGCAGTGGTCGACCCGCGCGACCTTCGTCTCCGAGGGGGCCAACAGCTTCGGCATCGGCGGCATCGTCCTGTCGCGCCGCGCCTGGGACTCCCTCACCCCGGAGCTGCAGACCACCACCCGCGAGGTGATCCAGCAGTTCAACACGCTCATCGGCCGCAACGTCAACCGCGACGACGAGAGCGCGCTGCGCGCGATGACCTCCCGCGGCATCCAGCAGGTGAGCTACACCGCGGCCGAGCGCGCCCAGTGGACGACGCTCTTCGCGCGCACCCGCGCCCGCCTCGTGGGCACCGTCTCCGACGCCGCCTGGATGGAGCGCGTCCGCACCGCTCGCTGACCCCCCAGGCTTCGTTCCTCACCACCACACATCAGACCGTCGCGAGGGTCACCGGGATCGTGACGATCACCCGGGTGTAGACGCCAGGCCTGGTCCGCAGGCCGACGCTGCCTCCGAGGCGAGCGATGGCCGAGCGCACCACGTCGAGGCCCACGCCCCGCCCGGAGGTCGCGGTCACCTCCGTCCTCGTCGAGAACCCTGGCCGAAACAGCAACTCCAGGAGCTCCCGTTCGCCCATCGCCTCGGCGGCCGCCCGGCCGACCAGGCCCCGAGCGACCGACGCGCTCCTCACTGCCACCACGTCGATCCCGGCGCCGTCGTCCTCGACCTCCAGCGCCACGAGGCCGCTCGACTGCCACGCGCGGACGGTGATGGTCCCCTCGCGGCGCTTCCCCCGGGCGACCCGCTCGTCCGGCAGCTCGATGCCGTGGTCGACGGCGTTGCGCAGCACGTGCGCCAGCGGCCCGCCGAGCGCGTCCATCGGCAGCCCGTCGAGCGAGCTCGCCTCCCCGGTCACCACCAGCCGCACGTCCTTCGACAGCGCCCGCGAGAGCACTCGCACCTCCCGATCCATGCGCTCGAAGGCCAGCATCCGCCCGGCCTCCCCAGCGAGCGGCTCGACCCGCTCTCCGGCCGCAAGGAGGTGTCGCCCGAGCGCCGCGGTCGAGTCGAGCAGGAGGGCGTGCGTATCAGCGTCGAGGTCCACCCGACCGGAGCCCAGCGCGTCGAGGAGGTCTTCGAGCGCGTGCGCGAGGCCCGCCACGGCGTCGAGGGCGCAGAACCCGGCGAGGCCCTTGAGGGAGTGCACCGCGCGGAAGAGCTCGCTCAGGTGCTCGGCGTCCGCGGGGCGCCGCAGGTCCGCCCCCACGAGGGCCGCCACGTGACGCTCGGCGGCGTCGAGGAGGTCCTGCGCCTCGGCGAGGAGCTGGTGCCGAGCGCTCGCTCCGAACGGAGAGGCCTCATCCATCCGCGGAGCGCGCTCAGGTGGTGGAGCGAGGGATCGCAGGCCGCGGACCGACCGAGCCGCCCTCCGCCGCGGACAGCTCTCCGAGCCGGCGCAGGTAGCGGAAGGTGTAGAGCCCCGAGCCGTGCCCGTCGCCCCAGGTGAACTGCAGGGCGTACGAGCCCACCTCCTCGATGCCGTTGATCTCGGAGTTCTGCCCGGGGATGAAATTGATCTCGCCGGTGTGGCCCTGGCAGCCCGCGCAGGGGCAGTACCCGCGCACGAAGTCGTTGGGGAGCACGCTGGTGTGCCCGTCGGCCCAGTCGATCTCCAGCACCGTGGCGCCTCGGGGGGCGCGCACCATCGTCGGGGTCGTGGTCTTCGGGTCTGCGGTGGTCATGGCGGAGTGGGCTGATAGCCCCCGCGCGGCGCGACCGCAAGGGTAGGCTTACGGGGCTGGTAAAACCGGCGCGCGGTGGCCGAGGCCCACGAGGAAGATCTCGACGCTCTCCTTCCGGGAGGCCTCGGGCTTCATCACCTTCACGGACTCGAAGCGCTCCCGGAGGCGCTTGCGCACGTCCTCGAAATCGCTCCCCTGGAAGATCTTCGCGACGAAGTTTCCTCCGGGCTTGAGGGCGTGCGCGGCGATGGCCATGGCCCGGTCGACGAGCTCGGCGGAGAGCGCGGCGTCCGCGTCACGAACGCCGGTGGTGTGCGGCGCCATGTCCGACACCAGCAGGTCGAAGGGACCGAGCGCGCCGAAGGACTCCAGCGGCGCCTGCAGCACGTCGAGCTCGACCGCCTGCACGAAGGCAGGGACCGTGACCCCGAGGGGGGTGAGGTCGACCGCGACGATGCGGCCCTTGGGGCCGACGCGCGAGCACATCCACTGGGTCCAGCTCCCGGGCGCGGCGCCCAGGTCGAGGACGTGGAGGCCCGGTCGCAGCAGCTTGCAGCGGCGGTCGATCTCTTCGAGCTTGTAGACGGAGCGGGCGGCGAAGCCCTCTTTGTGGGCCCTGGCGGTGTACGGATCTGGTTTACCGCCAGGCTTCATGGGACGGACGGATCAGGCGTGGCGGCCGTTCTTGATCGCGCCGCGCACCGTGACGATGCCCTCGGCAGCGCCCGGAACCGCGCCCTCGATGAGCACGAGGTTCTGGTCGGCGATGACGCGGACGACCTTGAGGTTCTGCATGGTCGAGCGGGTGTTGCCGTGCTGACCGGGCATCTTCTTGCCCGGGAGGGTGCGACCCGGGGTCATGTTGGTGCCGATCGAGCCGCCGTGGCGGAAGTACTCGTGGGTACCGTGCGAGGAGACGAAGCCCGCGAAGTGGTGGCGGCGGATCACGCCCGAGAAGCCGCGGCCGATGGTCGTGCCGGAGACGTCGACGAACTGACCCTCCTTGAAGATGTCGGACGCCGTGAGGACGTCGCCCTCGTTGTACTTGGCGGCCTCTTCGGCGCTCAGGCGGATCTCCTTGAGCGTGCGGGGATAGACCTGGATGTCGTGGCCCTGCTTGTTCTTGATGGTGCGGGCGGGCGCCTTGCTCTTGTCAAAGTAGCCCTGGAGGGGCTTCGAGGTCAGCTTGGCGCGGCGCTCCCCGAAGGAGAGCTGAAGCGCGGTGTAGCCGTCCTTCTCCTCGGTGCGCTTGCGCACGACCACGCACGGACCAGCCTCGACGACGGTCACGCGGGCGACGTTGCCGCTCGCATCGAAGACCTGCGTAAACCCGAGCTTCTTACCAATCAAACCAGGAAGAGTGTTCATGAGTTACCCTGTTAACCTTCGGAGGGCGCGGACTATACGGAGATCGATCTTGCCGTCAAGACGCTCCCGCGACCGCAGGCAGCGGCACCACGGCGCGGCGAGTGACCACCGCGTCGCGCACGCTCCCGGTCACCGTCGCGCCGTCCCACACGATCGCCCGCGACACCGTCGCGGAAGGGGCGATCAGGGCGCCCGAGCCGATCACCACCGGCGAGGAGAGCCCCGACCGGTCGACCCCTGACGGCGCGAAGACCCCATCGGGGGAAGGCGTGACCCCGGCCCATCGCAGCGCCCCGGTGGCCAGCGCGAAGTTCACCGCCGCGTAGCTCTCGAGGGTGCCCAGATCGAACCACGGCCCGTCGTCGAGCACCCCGGCGACGACCTCCCCCCGCGCGAGAAGGCGCCGCAGCGTGTGCCGCACCACGCAGCCCTCGGCGGGCAGGTCGTCGGCGACGGAGCTCGACACCACGTAGACCCCGGTGAACACGCAGCGCCGGGTGGGCACCGCCGCCGGCGGCCCCTCGTCGAGGATGCGACGCACCCTCCCCCCGGCGTCGAGCTCGATGGCGCCGAGGGCGCTCGCGCGCGGATCATCACGCAGCACCATGGTCACCCGCGCCCCCAGCGCGCGGTGCAGCGCCATCGCCTGCGCGAGGTCGGGGCGCGCGAGCACGTCACCGTTGAACACCACGAACTCCTCGCCCAGGTGCGCGAGCGCGTTGCGGATGGCGCCGCCGGTGCCGAGGAGCGTCGGCTCACGCAGCACGGTGAGCGACGCGCCGCGGGCCGCGCAGAGCGGCGAGAGCGCGGGCTCGATCTGCTCGGCGAGGTGATGGGCGTTGGCCACCACGCGCCGCACCCCGGCCGCCGCGAGGTGGTCGACCGCGAAGGCCGCGAGCGGCCGGTCGAGCACGGGCACCAGGGGCTTCGGGCGCTCCTCGGTGAGGGGTCGCAGGCGGGTGCCGAGGCCGGCGCAGAGCAGCAACGCGTCCATCATCGGACGGAGGCTTTACCCGACCCCGAGGGGATGCGGCGACATTCCTGCGCCCGGCAGTAGGTTGCGCGCGCGCCGGGTCGGCCACTATGTACCGCGGGCAGTGGGCAGCTCCGACCTCTCTCCGGGCCTCGTGATCGACGATCGCTGGGAGCTCCTCTCGGCCCTCGCGACCGGATCGAGCGGGGAGGTCTTCGCGTCGAGGGAGCGCTCCACCGGCCGTGAGGTGGCCATCAAGGTGATGCGCGCCGACCTCATGGGCGACCCGGTGGCGGTGAAGCGCTTCGAGCGCGAGGCGCAGGCCACGGGCTCCATCCAGCACCCCAAGGTGGTGCGGGTCATCGGCCACGGGCACCACCGGGGCCGCCCCTACCTCGCCATGGAACTCCTCCACGGCGAGACCCTCGAGGCCCGCCTCGGGCGCGGCCCCGTCCCCCGCGAGCGCTCCCTCGCCGTCATCGCCCAGATCGCCGCCGCGCTCGACGCCGCGCACGACGCCGGGGTGATCCACCGGGACCTCAAGCCCGACAACGTCTTCCTGCTGGAGGGCGACGCGGTCGACGTGCGGGTGCTCGACTTCGGCTACGCCAAGCTCGCCGATCACCTCGTCGGCGACGGGAGCCTCACCGCCGCCAACGCCCTGCTGGGGACGCCCCTCTACATGGCCCCGGAGCAGGTGCAGGCCTCGCGCGAGGTCGACGCCCGGGCCGACCTCTGGTCCCTCGCGGTCATCGCCTACGAGCTCGTGGTCGGCAGGGCGCCCTTCCCCTCCACCACCATGGCCGACCTGTTCGTCGAGATCCTCGCGAGCCCCATTCCCCCGCCTTCCTCCATCGATCCGTCGCTCCCGCGGGGCCTCGACGCCTGGGCGGCCCGCGCCCTCGCCCGCGCGCGTGACGATCGCTTCCCGAGCGCGACCGCCCTCGCCCGGTCGCTGGCCGACGCGGCGCGGCCGGAGCGCAGGCGTTATGGGCCGCTGGTGGCGCTGATCGCCCTGGCGCTGATCGCCCTCGCGCTTGCGGTCGCCCGAGCGCGATGATACCGGCGCGCTCATGCGCATCGTGGTCGTAGGTTCGGGTTACGTGGGCCTGGTCGCCGGGACGGGCTTCGCGGAGTTTGGCAACACCGTCGCGTGCATCGACAGCGATCGCGGGAAGATCGACGCGCTCCTCGAGGGGCGCATCCCGATCTACGAGCCGGGCCTCGAGGAGCTGGTCCGCCGCAACGTCGCCGAGGAGCGCCTCTCCTTCGGCACCGACCTCGCCGCCGCCATCGAGGACGCGGAGATGGTCTTCATCGCGGTGGGCACGCCCCCGAAGGAGGACGGCAGCGCCGACCTGAAGCACGTCCTGGCGGTCGCCGAGTCCCTGGCGGACGCGCTCCGCCGAGACACCGTGGTGGTGCTGAAGAGCACCGTCCCGGTAGGCACCAACGACCAGGTGCACGCGCTCTTCCTCGAGCGCGCGAAGGTGAAGGTCTCGGTCGTGTCGAACCCGGAGTTCCTGAAGGAGGGCGACGCGATCAACGACTTCCTGAAGCCCGACCGGGTGCTCCTCGGGGTGCGCGACGAGCCAGGCCGCGCAGCCATGCGTCGGCTCTACGCCCCGCTGCAGCTCAACCACGACCGGCTGCTCTTCGTCGACCCTCGCTCCGCGGAGATGGCCAAGTACGTCGCCAACGCGATGCTGGCCACGCGCATCTCGTTCATGAACGACATCGCCAGGCTCTGCGAGGCCGTCGGCGCCGACGTGGGCGCCGTGCGCAAGGGCGTCGGCAGCGACCAGCGCATCGGGTCGAAGTTCCTCTTCCCGGGCGCGGGCTACGGCGGGAGCTGCTTCCCCAAGGACGTCTCGGCGCTCCTCCACCTCGCCGAGCGACACGACATCGACCTGTCGGTCGTGCGCGCGACCGAGGCCATCAACGCCCGCCAGAAGGCCCTCCTCTTCGAGAAGCTCTCCCGCCAGGTCGGCCCCCTCAAGGACCTCCGCATCGCCGTCTGGGGCCTCGCGTTCAAGCCCCGCACCGACGACGTCCGCGAGGCGCCCGCGCTGCAGCTCATCGAGCAGCTCATCGAGGCCGGCGCCGAGGTGCGCGTGCACGACCCGGCCGCGCGCGCCACCGCCCGGGCCGCCCTCGGCGAGCTCGCGCACCGCGTGATCTTCGTCGAGCACCCCTACGACGCCACCGTCGGCGCCGACGCGCTGGTGCTGGTCACCGAGTGGCAGGAGTACCGCTCGCCGGACTTCCAGCGCCTCTCCGCGCAGATGCGCCGCAAGCTCCTCATCGACGGCAGAAACGTGTGGTCGGCGCTCGAGCCCGAGACCCTCGGCTTTACCTACGAGGGTATTGGCCTGGGACGGCGCTAGCCCGGGCCGTGTGGTAGGTTCCCCGACGTTCGATCGGCTGAAGGAGGTACAGGGCCATGGCGACTGCGCGCGAAGAGAAGAACAAGGAAGCCGTGAAGAAGGGCATCGTCGCCGCGGCGACTGCGGCGGGCTCCGTGGCGGTCATCGTGGCGGGCGCGCCGGTGGCTGGCGCCGTCGGCCTCGGTGTCAGCGCAGTGCTCGGCTATCGCTGGGTGAAGTACCGCATCGACAACTCCATCCGCTTCTGACCCCATCCTCGAAGCACCTGCGCGGGGCGCCAGAGTCGCCTTGACCCTCGCGAAGCGTGCGTGTAACCGTCGCGCGCCCTATGAGTGCCCCCGCGCGATCCGGCTCCGGTTTGTCCCTTGCGAAAGAACGTTCCCGCGGCCGCTGGATGGCGGTGCTGGTCGCGCTCATGCTCGCGGTCGCGGCCCCGAAGCTCTACGCGCAGGTGCGCCTCGCGGTGGTCGACATGCAGCGCGCCATCCTCGAGACCGAGGAGGGCCGCCGCGCCAAGAACCAGTTGAAGAAGCTCTTCGAGTCCCGCCAGGAGCAGCTCAACGGCCGCCAGGAGCAGCTCAAGCGGCTCAAGGCCGACCTCGAGAAGCAGGAGCGGGTGCTCTCTCGCGACGCGCTGCAGAAGCGCATGAGCGAGTACCAGGAGCAGCTGGTCAGCCTGCAGAAGAACTACATGGAATACCAGCAGGAGCTGGCCCAGCGTGAGGCCGAGCTCACCAAGCAGATCCTGGTGAACCTCCAAGGGGTCGTGCGGCAGATCGGCACTGCCGAGGGTTACACCGCGATCTTCGACCAGAGCGGCATCGTCTGGGCGCCCACGCACATCGACCTCACCGACCGGGTGATCGCGGAGTTCAACCGCGCGCACCCGCCGACGAGCGAAGCGGCCCCGGCTGCCGGTGACGCAGGCGCCCGCCCGGCGCGGCCCGCCGCCGGTCGACCGGCCGGGGCCGGCACCAACCCGCACCCGCGCGGACAGCAGTGAGCGATCGCACGTAGCGACGATGGTTTCCCTTTCACCCAATGGAGAACGTTTGATGAACCGATGGATCGTGGCTGCGCTTTGCAGCTCGTTGGTGGTCGGCTGTGGCGCCTCGAATGACACGCCGATCGTGGCGGCCGACAGCGGCACGGCCGGCGGCGCCGACACCGGCTCGCCGGTCGACACGGGCGCCTCGACCGATCGCGGGAGCGCGACCACCGACCGCGGGGCGACCACCGACCGCGGGAGCGCGACCACCGACACCGGCTCGGCGAGCCAGTTCGGTACTTGCGGAGAGAGCCTGCACACCGCGCTCTGTACCTGCGGCAACAACGCGATGTGCCAGCAGACCGCCTTGCAGAACGCGCTGCAGCGCAGCTCCACCTGCGCGAGTTGCTACCAGACGGCCCTCGCAGGGTGCTGCCCGACCGAGATCATGGCGACCCAGACCTGCGCCCAGGACAACGGCTGCATGGATCAGGCATGCCTTCAGGCGATGTGCGCGACGCAGCTCCGTGCGGCGGACGCCTGCCTGCAGACGGCGCAGATGTCCAACGCTACCTGCCAGGGCTTCTTCCGTCGCTGCCTCGGGGAAGACTTCCCCGCGCTCCAGTGCGGCGGCTGAGCCCCTGATCGCTCCCCTCCCCCCTTCCATCACCACACCCTTCGGTCCCGCGACCGGGCGCCTCGGAGCGCCGGTCAGCGGTGGCGTGCGGACAGGTCGACGTAGGCCATCCAGCCCTCGCGGATCATCGCCCGGTCGCCGTCGTTGAGCCGGCGGACCTTCTTCGCAGGGCTCCCCAGGTAGAGCCACCCCGACTCCAGCCGCGAGCGCGGCGTCACCAGCGAGCCCGCGCCGAGGACCACGTCGGTCTCGATCACCGCCAGGTCGAGCACGATCGACCCCATGCCCACGAGCACCCGGTCGCCGATCGTGCAGCCGTGAAGGATCACCCGGTGACCGACGGTCACCTCCTCGCCCAGGGTGGTCGACGAGAGCCCGGTGGTGCCGTGCACCATCGAGAGGTCCTGCACGTTGCTGCGCGCCCCGATGCGAATGGGCGCCACGTCGCCGCGTAGCACTGCGCCGTACCAGATCGAGCTCCCAGGGCCGAGCACCACGTCCCCGATCACCGCGGCCGTCTCCGCCACGAAGGCGCCTTCGCCGAGCGTCGGCGTGACGCCCTCGAAGGCCCGCACCACGCCGCTCACGCCTGCACCACCGGCAGCGCGATGCGACGGTGCGTCTGCGCCACCCTCGGAGGCGCCGGGCGCTTCACCGACTCCAGCCTCCCCTCCAGCGAGTGCTTGTTGGCGCGGGCGATCTCCGCGACCACCACCGCGCCGGCGTCGAGGCCCAGCCCGCCCGGCAGGTGGACGATCTCGTTGCGCCGGGTTCGACCGACGCGGGTGCTCGCCCCCGGGCGGCTCGGCCCCTCGATGAGCACCTCGACGCGCGATCCCACCATGGACGCGAGGTTGGCGCGGGTGAGCGCCTCGGACACCTCGAAGAGCGCGAGGAGCCGGGTCTGCTTCTCCTCGTCGCTGACGTCGTCGTCGAGGCGCAGCGCGGGGGTGTGCGGCCGGGGCGAATACTTGAACCCGTAAAGCGCGGAGAAGCCCACCTCGCGCACCAGCGAGAGCGTGAGCTCGAAGTCCGCGGCGGTCTCCCCAGGGAAGCCGACGATGATGTCGGTGGACATCGTGAGCGAGGGCCGCGCGGCGCGCAGCGCGTCGACGCGGGCGACGTACTCCGCGCGGGTGTACCGGCGGATCATGCGCTTCAGCATGCGGTCGGAGCCGGACTGCACGGGCATGTGGACGTGGTCGGCGAGCACCGGGAGCTCGGCGTGGGCGCGCACCAGCGAGGCCGTGAGGTGACGCGGGTGCGGCGAGGTGTAGCGCAGCCGGTCGAGCCCGGGGGCCTCCTCGGCGATGCGTCGCAGCAGCGCAGGAAACTGCGACTCGTCGGGGTCGCGGTCGGGCTCCACGGGGGTCGACGGGTCCATGAAGCTGTTGACCGTCTGGCCGAGGAGCACCACCTCGCGGGCGCCACCGTCGACCAGCGCCCGCACCTCGCGCACCACGTCGTCCGCCGAGCGGTAGCGCTCCGGGCCGCGGGTGTACGGCACGATGCAGAACGAGCAGCGCTCGTCGCAGCCCTTCATCACCGTCACGTACGCGCTCGCGCCGACGCCCCCCTCGCGCACCTGGTTGGTGAGGAAGCGCGGGTCGTCCACGTCGAAGACCGTGCGCACCGACGGGGTCGCGCCCATCTCGGCGTCTCGGATGAGCGCGGGCAGCTCGGCCAGGTTGTCCGGGCCGATCACCACGTCGATGAAGGGCATGTCCTTCACGAGGCGCTCGCCCTCCTGCTGCGCGACGCACCCGGCCACCACCAGCACCACGTCGGACTTCTTCAGCCGGCCCGCCTCGCTGCGGAGCTTCTGCTCGGCCTTCTCTCGCACCGAGCAGGTGTTGAGGATCACCACGTCCGCCCCCTCCACCTCGGGGACGATCTCGTAGCCCGCGGCGAGCATCAGCTCCTCGATGCGCTGGGAGTCGTGGACGTTCATCTGGCAGCCGAAGGTCACCAGGGCGAGGCGCTTGGTCATGGGTCGATGGGTTCCGGCGTGGAGGACTAGAACGGGTGAAGGGCGGGAGGTTGTTCTGCCGGGTGCATAGGGTCAAGGGCGGCCGCTGGGCCCTTGCGCCGAGCGTTGGCCCCCTACCATGCTGCCCGCGACGATGGATCCGCTTCCCTCACGGTACGCCGCGTTCGCGCTGATGCTCGCGGCGCCCCTCCCCGCGCAGGCGCAGCCCTGGCTTGCTCCGCCGAGGCCCGCCGTGAGGCTGGGCAACGGTCCGCTGCTGCTCGACGAGCAGCCCGCCCCGGGACGGGTGCCGCTCCGGTTGCGCTCTCCCTCCAGGCCCCAGCACGTGGTCATCGAGGCCCGCTCGGCGGTCGTCTCCGCGACGCAGCCCGGCCCCATCCTCCGCGCCGCGGGTGCATGCAACACGCCCTGCCTGCTCTGGGTGCCGCGGGGCACGCTGCGGCTGCGGAGCACCGCGCCGGGGCTGCGCTCGACCGACCTCGACATCGACGTCGACGCCGCGACCTCCGTCGAGCTGCGCGCCCCGTCGAGCGCGCTCTTCAACGTCGGCACCGGGCTCACCGCGCTCGGGGCCACGGTGATGATCGCCACCGCCTCGGTGGCCCTCGCCCAGCAGATCAACGGCGCCGCCCCGGACGATCAGCTGCGCCCGACCGCGGCCATCGGCCTCTCGCTGCTCGGGGCGCTGATCATGGGCGCCGGCATTCCCCTCCTGGTCGTGCACCGCACGGGCTACCGGCAGGCGGCCCTGCCCCAGCGGTAGCGCGTCAGGGCGATGGCTCGGCGAGAAGGCGCTCGATGGTCTGCGAGAGCGCCCCGGGCGCCTCGGTGCCCACGGTCACCTCGCGGACGTTGCCCCCGCGGTCGAGCACCACCATCGTCGGCAGGCTCTGCACGGCGTAGCTGCGCATCGCCGTCGCGTTGGAGGCCAGCGTGTACCGGATGTTCATGCGCATCCCGACGGTGCGAGCGACGTCGACGGACTCGTCCGTGAGCCCGAGGACCGTGAGGCCCTGCGCGCGGTAGCGGTCGGCCATGCGGTTGAGCACCGGCATCATCTGTCGACACGGGCCGCACCAGCTCGCCCAGAAGTCCAGGATCACCACGCGACCCCGGAGCTGCGAGAGGTCCACCGGGTCGGCGCCCATGGCCACCGCGCTCGAACCGAGGCCGGGAGGCGCCTGCCCTACCCGCAGCGACCCCGGAGCCGCGTCCTCCGGAGGAGCCTCAAGCCGGGCGCGAACCGGCACCCGGCGAGCGCCACGACGCAGGACGAGGGCGTAGTCCGAGCCCGCCCCCGCAGCCCGCACCGAGGTCGTGAAGCCCTCGACCGACCCCGGAGCGACACCCTGGGAGAGCACGATCACGTCGCCCGCGACGAGGCCCGCGCGCTCGGCCGGACTCCCGGGGACCACCCGCTCGACGCGCAGTCCGCCCGCCCCTGGCAGCGCCCGCAGGCCCGCGCCCAGGAAGCCTGGCCTCGCGGTGCCAGGCCTCGGATCGGCGGTCGCCGGCGTCGGGCCCGTCGCCATCAGGAGCCCGCACCACGCCGCCAACCACACCTGCCTGGATCGCAACATCCCGGCCACCGTGCGGCGTTCGCACCGGGGCCGTCAAGCGCGGCCGCGGTATGCTCGCCCGGTCATGCGGCGCCGTCGACGAAGCGGGATCCTCGTGCTGGCGTCGGTCGCGCTGCTGGGCCTCGACTGGCCAGGCCAGGGGGCGGCGCGCGCCGCGGAGTACGCCCACGCCAGCGCGGCGCGACGTGTCGAGCTGCTCCACCTGCTCGCGCCCTCGCACGAACCCGAGGCGAGGGCGGCGCTGGCGGCGGGGCTCTCGGACCCCGACCCGGACGTGCGAGAGAGCGCCCGCAGGCTGGCGGCGCGCTACCCCTCCGACGACCTGGTACCGGCGCTGCTCCGGGTGCTCGAAGACCCCAGCGTCGCCGCCCGCTCCGACGCCCTCGACGCGCTCGCGGGCACCCGCACGCCCGACTCGCGACGCGCGATCGAGCGCGCGCTCTCCGACCGCAACACCGCCGTCCGCACCCACGCGGTGCAGGCGCTCTCCGGCGCAGGCGCCGACGCGGTGGTGCCCCTCCTCGATCGGGTGCACGACCCGGAAGGGGACGTGCGGGCCGCCGCGGCCGACGCCCTCGGTCGCATCGGCGACGCGCGCGCCGCGCTCGCGCTGGTGGGCATCTCGCAAGATCCCATCCCCGAGGTGCGACTCGCCGCCACGAGAGCCCTCGGGTCGCTCCCTGGAGAGGTCGCCGCGCGAGCCCTCGTCGGCCTGGTGCACGACGCGATGCCCGAGGTCCGCCTCGCGGCGCTCCGCGGCCTTCAGGAGCACCCCGACCCGTCGACGGTCCCCACCCTCGCCGCCCTGGCTCGCCCCTCCCTCGCGACCTCCCTCGCAGGCCGCGACGAGGTCGCTCGCGCCGCCATCTCCGCCCTCGGGGGCATCGACTCCCCGGAGGCCCGCCGCGCCCTCCTCGACCTGGCCCTCGACCCGCGGGCGCCGCGCTCCCTCGATGCGATCCGCGCGCTCCTCCCTCGCGCCGACCGGCTGCGCCCCGACATCGGGGCGATCCTCCCGAGGGTGACCCGCGACAACGTCGAGGCGCTCTCCGAGCTGCTCGGCCGCATCGGCGGCGACGAGGTGGCCGACGCCCTCCTCGAACTGTTGAGCCGCGAGCCCCCATCGTCGTCACCCGGCCCCGTGCCCGGCGCGGTGGCGGCGATGCACCGCGCCCTCGGCCGCTCCGGGTCCGACCGGGCGCTTCGGGCGCTGCTGGAGCGACTCACCGCGTCGCGGGCGTCGTGGTCGATCCGCTCGGCCGGCTGCTCCCGGGGCGCGGTCGACCCGTCGCTCCTCGAGGCCATCTCGCTCTGGGCCGACGCCCGCCACGGCCTCGACCCGCTGGCGATCGACCCGCTCGCCGAGGCGCTCGGGGGCCTGGACCTGTCCTGCCACCCGCTGTTCGCGACGATGCTCCGGCTGCTCGGCCTGACGGGCAATGACCGCGCTGCGCCGGCGCTGATCGCTGCGCTCCGGCACCCCGACGCGACGATCCGCGTGACGGCCGCCCGGGGCCTCGGTCGGGCCGTCGCCCCGACCGGTCTCGCTCCGCTCCTCGCGGCGATGTCCGACAGCGACGAGAGCGTACGCGCCGCGGCCGCGACCTCCCTTCGCGCGATGCCCGCCGACGCGCTCCTCCCGGCGCTCATCGCCCGATGGCGTGACCCCGCCCCGGTCGATCGCGGCGCGCTGCTCCTGATTCTCGGTCATGCCCTGGCGGCCGACGCGGTCACGCCCGCCGCTCGGGCGGCGCACCTCCCGATGCTGCTCGACGCGGCCTCTCGCGGCCCCTGGCGCACCCGCGCCGCCGCGGTGCGCGCCCTCGGCTCCGTCGCGTCATCCGGCATGCCCTCGGCGCTACAGGCGCTCGCCTCCTACGCCGCCGTCGCGGCCGATCGCCGCGTCGCGCTCGTGGCCATCGAGGCCCTCGGCAACCTCCCCGGCGCGCCGGCCCCGGCGCTGAGAAGCGCGCTCGAAGAGCAGCTCGATCCCTCTCGCGATCCCGCCTCCAGGGCCGCGGCCGCGTGGGCCCTTCGCTCGGCGGCCCCAGCTTCCGTGGACGCACTGCGGGCCCTGCTCGACGGCCCTCCGTCGCCCGCGGCGCACAACGCGCTCGCCGCCCTCAGCCGTGTTGACGCGACGGCGCTCGACCCCGCAGCGCGCGACGCCCTCCGCGCGAGCGCCCTGCGGATCATCGAGGCCCGTCCCTCGGAGCCCACCCACGTCAACGCGTGCGCGCTGCTCGCCCGCCTCGGCGCGCCATGCGCCGGGCGCGAACCCGCGGCCTACGGCGACGCCGCGACGACCGACCTCCGGGTGCTCGACCCTGAGCGCGAGCCGATCTCCGGCCCGGTGCTGCTCCAGCTCGGAGACGGCGCCACGGTGTGGATCTCACCCGATGTCGACGGGTACATCCGCGTGCGAGACAGCGCGGCGGGGACGCTGCAGGTCCTCGACCACGACCCGCCGTGAAGGGCGATCAGAAGAGTTCGAGGTACATCGCCCAGGAGAGGGCCGCGAAGGTGGCGTAGCCGACGCCGGTGTGGACCGTGCGAAACGCCCGGCCGACCTCGGGGTCGCTCACCCGGGAGCCGAGGATGCCGAGGATCGGCATGAGGATCATCCCAGCCCCGTGGACCCAGGCCAGGGTCTTGTGCAGCCGGAGGGTGCTCGACGCGCGATCGTCGCCCACGGAGGCGTTGTCCGGGTCGGGCGCCGCGATCGCCAGGATGCCCGCCGTCGCGTAGAGCCCCGTCGTCAGGAACGACGAGGCCAGGTGGAGCGCGCCCATCGTGCCCGACCCGCAGCCGAAGGCGCTCGGGTCGGTGGCGCAGGCGCCGTCGCCGAACCAGGTGGGGCGGTTGATCGCGAGGATGGTCCCGAGCGCCTCGGTGACCAGCAGCGAGCTCCACGCCGCGATGCCGAAGGCGCGATGCGTCCGCAGCAGCGACGAGCGTCGGCGCATCACGTAGCGGGCCTGGCGGTCGGACTCGCGGCAGGTCTCGCAATCGATGTCGCAGGTTTCGCAGGTGGAGGCCGCGGGCGCCTCGGTGGACGCGGCGGCGGACGCGGCGGCGGGCGTCGCGGGGGTCGCGTCGGTGGCGCGGGTGGCCGACTGAGCGAGCCAGCGGTTGCGGCGCAGCAGGCCTCCGTCGAGGCCGTAGCGGGTGACGCGGAGGCTCACGTCCATCGACCACGCGGAGGGCGTCGCGGCTTCACCCTGGAGGGTGAGCGTGGCGGGGAGAGGCTGCACGGTGCGGAGCTGCCCCGCACCCGACATCGCGACCAGGAACAACGCGGCTGAACCGATCATGGGGAATGTCCTCGCTCCTTCGTGCTGCGGGAGGAGGCCACACCCGGAGGGTGCCACTCAAGGGAATTGCCGGGCGATCAGCGACGGAGCGCGCGCACTCCGGCCTTGTGGACCTTGCCCGGGAGCTCGCGGCCCACGACGGCGGAGGCGACCCTCCCTGCCTCGACGAGCTTGTCCAGGTCGATGCCGGTCTTGATGCCCATGCCGTGGAGCGTGAACACGAGGTCTTCGGTGGCGAGGTTGCCCGCGGCACCGGGCGCGTAGGGGCAGCCGCCGAGCCCGCCCACGGAGGCGTCGAAGGTGCGCACGCCCAGCTCGAGGCCGACCATGACGTTGGCGAGCGCGGTGCCTCGCGTGTCGTGGAAGTGCAGCGCCAGCCGCTGCGCCGGAAACTCCCTCAGGAACATCTCGACGATGCGCTTGGTCTGCAGCGGCGTACCGATGCCGATGGTGTCGCCGAGGGAGACCTCGTAGCAGCCCATGTCGAGCAGCGCGCGGGCGATCTCGACGCCCCGCTCGGGGTCGACCGCGCCCTCGTAGGGGCAGCCCCAGAGCGTCGACAGGTAGCCTCGCACCCGGCGCCCCGCGGCGAGCGCCGAGGGGACCATCTCGCGAAACACCGCCAGGGTCTGAGCGACGGTCTTGTTCACGTTCTTGCGGTTGTGGGTCTCGCTCACCGAGAGGAAGACCGCCACCTCGCCGAGCTCCGTCGCGAGCGCCCGGTCGAGGCCCTGCTGGTTGGGGCAGAGCGCCGAGAAGCTCACGCCCGCGGGGTGCCCGAGCAGGCGGCACAGCTCCACCGCGTCGGCGAGCTGCGGCACCCACTTCGGCGACACGAAGCTGGTCACCTCCAGGCGCTTCAGCCCCGCGGCGACGAGCGCCTCGATGAGCCGCACCTTCGCGGGCGTCGGCACCGTGACGGCCTCGTTCTGAAGCCCGTCGCGCGGCGACACCTCGTAGACGGACACGGCATCGGGCAGCGACTCGAAGAGCGTGGATGGCATACGACCCGGTCATCGTACCCCTTTCCCGCGGCGGCGGCGCGCTGGCTTGACGCGCTGGATGGCGGGTGCGTACACCGTGCGTCGCCCGCCGCGAGGAATCGGCCCCGCGCTGGCGCCCGAACGACAGGTCATGAAGGTCACCGCAGGACAGCTCCTCAAGGATCGCAACCGCCTCCCCCCGAACGCGGTCGCCGCGCTGGTCGATGGGCGCACCGTCGACCTGCACACGCCCGTGGAGGCGACCGAGACCACCGAGGTGAAGCCCATCCTCGCGGACGACCCGCGCGCCCTGCCGATCATCCGCCACTCGACGGCGCACGTGATGGCCGACGCGGTGCAACGGCTCTTCCCGGGCACGAAGGTCACCATCGGCCCGAGCATCGACAGCGGCTTCTATTACGACTTCGACCGCCCCGACGGCCGCTTCACCGAAGACGACCTCGGCCGCATCGAGGCCACCATGAAGGAGATCGCCGTCGGCGACACGCCCTTCGTGCGCGGGGTGATGACCCGCGAGGAGGCGCGCGAGAAGCTCACGAAGATGGGCGAGACCTACAAGGTCGAGATCCTCGACGGCATCCCCGCGGGCGAGGACATCTCGTTCTACCAGCACGGCAGCTGGATCGACCTCTGCGAGGGTCCGCACGTCCCGAGCACGCGCTTCCTGCAGGCCGTGAAGCTCACCTCCGTGGCGGGCGCGTACTGGCGCGGCGACGAGCGGCGGCCGATGCTCCAGCGCATCTACGGCACCGCCTTCCCGACGCAGAAGGCCCTCGACGCGCACATGCGCCAGCTCGAGGAGGCCAAGGCCCGCGACCACCGCAAGCTGGGCAAAGACCTCAAGCTGTTCATGTTCCATGAGTGGGCGCCGGCCTCGCCCTTCTTCCTGCCGCGCGGGGCGCACCTCTACAACGCGCTCATCGCGTACATGCGCGACCAGTACGCGCGCCGCGGCTACTCCGAGGTGATCACCCCGCAGATCTTCGACAAGGCCCTCTGGGAGACCTCCGGGCACTGGGAGAACTACCGGGACAACATGTTCCTGGCGCTGGGCACCGACGCGCTCGAGCCCACCCGCGAGGGCCACGGCGTCCCCATGAGCCAGGTGTTCACCCTCGACGAGAAGGTCACCGCCGCGCTCGCCTCGGTGAGCTCCGGCTACATCTGCGGCTGCAAGGCCATGAACTGCCCGTCGCACTGCCTGATGTTCGCGGCCGATCGCAAGTCGTACCGCGACCTGCCGCTGCGCATGGCGGACTTCGGCCGGCTGCACCGCTACGAGCGCTCCGGGGTCACGCACGGCCTCTCGCGCGTCCGCACCTTCTCCCAGGACGACGCCCACATCTTCTGCACCGAAGAGCAGATGCCCGCGGAGATCGGCGCGTTCTTCGACCTGCTCGACGAGGTCTACCGCGACCTCGGCATGACCGACGTGAAGATCATGCTCGCGACCCGCCCCGACAGCGGCTACCTCGGCACCATCGAGTCCTGGGAGCGCGCGGAGAAGATCCTCGGCGACGCGGTGCTCGCCAAGGGCCGCACCTTCGAGATCGCCAAGGGCGAGGGCGCGTTCTACGGGCCGAAGCTGGAGTTCCACATCACCGACGCCATCGGCCGCTCGTGGCAGCTCGGCACGCTCCAGGTCGACCCCAACCTCCCGGAGCGCTTCGACCTCTCGTACATCGGCGCCGACAACACGGCCCACCGCCCGGTGATGCTCCACCGCGCGGTGCTCGGCTCGCTCGAGCGCTTCCTCTCGCTCTACATCGAGCACACGGCGGGCTGGTTCCCCGCGTGGCTCTCGCCCGAGCAGATCGTGCTGGTCACCGTCTCCGACAAGCACCTGGAGTTCGCCGAGTCGCTCGCCGCCCGCATGCGCCTCGCGGGCCTGCGCGTCGAGGTCGACCCGAGCAACGAGAAGCTCACCGCGAAGATCCGCAACGCCTCGCTGCTGCGCCCGCCGTACATCGGGGTCATCGGCGACAAGGAGGTCGAGTCCGACGGAGCCACGCTCCGCAAGGGCCGCACCGACCTCGGCTTCATGGCCGCCGCCGACCTCATCGCGAAGCTCCGCGCCGAGTCCGTCGCCCCCTCCCGCGCCCCCGCCTGAACCATCACCGATCGCGCGACGCGCCATCGCGCCTGCGGCCTCTCGAGGGGTCGCAGGCGTCGGACGGCCGTCGCGCGCTCGCGGCGCTCAGGCGTCGTCGGGCAGGTAGGCGATCGCGTGCACGAGGGCCACCAGGCGCTCGCGCTGCTCGGGCGCGAGGTTGGTGAAGCGCACGCCGAAGCCGGGGTTGAGGTTCTCCCCGTGGGGTCGGTAGGGGTTGATCCAGGCGACGACGCCTTCGATGTCCATCGCGTCCTCGCCGGGCGCCGTGAACCGCAGCCGCACCGGGCGGTCGAGGTCCGGCGGCGCCTGGCTGTGGATGAAGATCCCCATCTCGGAGATGTTGGTGATGTACGAGTAGAGGAAGTTGTCGCCGTCGTTGCAGTCGACCTCCCAGTTGGCCACGTCGACGCGCACGAACGAGCGCCGCTCCATGCCGTCCGGGGGGATCGACATGCGCGACGGTCGCTCGCCTGGAAGACCGCCGTCCCCGTCCTTCTTGTCGCCGCTCATGCTCGCCTCACCGTACGTTCACCCGGGCGACGACGACGCGGTTGTCGCGGTCGTGGTCGCCGCCCTCCAACCGCATCCGATCGCCGCCGTCGAAGAAGCCCAGGAAGACCGTGTACACCCCGGGGCGATACGTCAGCGGGACGTTCACCGTGATCTGGTCGTTGATGTAGTCGCCGGTCTGCCAGTGGCGCGTGGGGTACCGGCCGCCGACGCCCTCGTGGTCGCCGTTGATGCGCGGCCCCTGCCCGTCGGTGTGCACGAAGAGCTGCCAGTTGCGCGTCGCGTCGGCGATCACGTGGAAGTGGAAGGTGACCTTGAACGACCCGCCGAGCGGCACGTAGCTCAGGCCGTTGGAGTCGAGGTCATAGCCGATGTACTCGTAGGTGTTCTCGAACACCGAGGGCTCGCGCGCCGGGTGGCGCATGCGCGGCCGCACCGACTGGACCCACGGCTCCAGCGGGTTGCGGTTGGGCCGCCCCTCGAGGTCGCTCACCGCGACGAAGAGGTTGCTGTTGCTCGCATCGGCGATGGGGATGTTGAGGTGCCGCTCGCGGCGGTACGCGCGGTTGAGCGCCGGGAAGACGTCGTTGCCCAGCACGAGGAAGCTGCGGCGCGAGCCCGTGAGCCAGCGCACCGCCTCGTCTTCACTGCGGAGCGTCTCGGGCACGACCTGCGTGTAGTACCGGGTCGCCGGATCGTCACTGGGGCCACCGAAGCGGGCGATGGGCTCGTCGCCGTGGCGAAGCGCGCGGATCACCGCCCACACGCCGCGCGGAGACATGTGCTCCGAGAGCGAGACCATGAAGCCCTGGGTGTAGATGAGCGAGACCACGAGCGCCGCGACGGGCACCCAGGTGACCCGCGACCCGAGCACGCGGTTGATCGGGTTCTCCGCGCGGCCGAGCCAGGCGAAGAGGTTCCAGACGGCGATGAAGGCGAAGACGCCCGCGACGACGCCGATCGGGGCCGCGGCCACCGCCGTCATGGCCTCGCGGCCCGGGGTGGTGAGCGTCGGCACCGAGCGGACGCTCAAGCCGACGATCACGCAGACCAGCGCCAGCACGGCGAAGAGCGCGCGCAGGTTGGCGAGCAGGAAGGTCCCCACCGCGGGGCGTCCCCGCTCGGCGGTCTCGGACGCCATGCCCTCGCGGGACTCCCGCTCGACGTCGAGCATCCACGCGTACGGCCGACCCCACGCGAAGGGCTCGACGCGGCCGGTGCCCTGGAAGAGCACCAGCGCCGAGAGCGCGAGGAAGATCCCGGTCTCGATGATGTGGAAGCCCTCGGCCGGCAGCGGCGGCATCTCGCCGTGCGCGGCGCGCGCGGCCCGCACATTGGCGGTCCACTCGCTGAACTTCATCGCGAAGCCCGTCGGGAAGGCAGGGCCCCCGTCGGGCAGCCCGAGCGCCGCGTAGGCGGCCTTCGGAAACTGAAGGAAGTCCCGAAGCATCAGCACGGTCAGCAGCGAGGCCGCCACGGCCACGGTGCGCCACGGCGCGCGCTCGCGCTCGGCGTCGCGGAGCAGCACCGCGAGCCCGAGGGCGATGGGCGCCACCTGCACGAAGGCGCTGATGCCGAAGAGCTGCATGTGGAAGGTCTGCAGCGCGAAGCCGAGGGCGATGGCCAGGAAGGCCGTCAGCCGCATCCCCGCCTCGCGCCACGCGTCGGACTCCCGCGCCTCGTCCTCGGGCAGCGTCGGGTCGCTCTCCCCCGCCGGAACCTGCGAGGGCGGGCTTACCAGCCGCAGTAACCCGAAGGGGACCAGTCCGGTCCACGGGAAGGTGCCGTGGGCGATCTGCTCGAAGAAGACCTCGAAGGTCTGCCACTGCGTCGGGATCGACGACTGCGGCGAGGCCCCGACCCAGGTCGAGTAGCCGCTGAGCTCGCGCGACGCGACGCGCACGCACACGATGGCGAGCACGGCGGCCACGGCGAAGGACGCTGCGCTGGTGAGGCGCGTGAGCCGGGACTCCGCCCCGAAGCGCAGGAGCCCCGCGAGGCCCACCGCGCCGAGGATCGGCACCACCCCGAGCATCACCCCCGCCGCGCGAACGCCGAGGAGCAGGCCCAGCGCCGCGAGCGCCGCGCCGCCGAGCTGCCAGCGCTGCGTGCGCCCCCAGAGCAGGAGCACGAAGCCCGCGAGCGCCAGGGTCGACGCGCTCTGCGCCACGCCGCCGCCGAACATCTGCCGGGCGTTCATGAACACCAGCGGGATGGTGGCGTAGGTGATGCCGACGTAGGCCGCGAGGCGACGGTCGCCCGCCCCGCGCGCCGCGGCCATCAGCGCGCACGCCGAGGCGAAGGCGAGGAGCGCGGTGGGGAGGCGCCCCCAGAGCTCGGACACGCCGCCGAGGCGGAAGCCCAGCGCCACCGCCCCGACCTGGCCCGGCGGGCGATCGAAGGCGACGGGCCGACCGGCCATGAGCTCACGCGCGAGGTCCGCGACGTGGATCTCCGCCGGTTGCCAGATGCCGAAGCGCTGCAGGCCGAAAAGCAGGACGAGCACCGCTGCGGTGATCGACACGAGGTAGGCGACCCAGCGGTCGCTGGCGGTGTTCTTCATGAGTCCTCGAAGGGTCGAAATCGCGCGCACACTAGATCACCCCCGACGGCGAACACAACCGCCGCCGAACCCGCCGCGGGCAGCAGTCAGCGGAGCCCCGCGCCGTGGAGCGCCAGGCCAGCGACCGCGCCGCCGAGTACGAGCCACGTCGAGTTCAGCTTCCAGCGCAGGAGCAGCACGGCGCTCACGATGGCGAGCGCGACGGTCGGGAGGTCGACGACCGCGGCGCGCCCGAGCTGCGCCGTCACGACGGCCATGAGCGCGAGCGAGGCGACGTTGACGCCATCGAGGAAGGCCGCCGCGCGCGACGAGCCCCGCAGCCGGGGAACGAGCGGACCGCTCAGCGCCACGAAGACGAACGCAGGCAGGAAGATGCCCGCCGTGGCGACGAGCGCGCCGCCAGGCCCCGCGAGGACGTAGCCGATGAAGGTCGCGCTGGTGAACACCGGCCCCGGCGTGACCTGCCCGACCGCGATCGCGTCGAGGAGCTGCGCCTCGGTCAGCCACCCGAGGCGCTGCACGAGGTCGGCGCGCAGGAAGGCCAGCAGCACGTAGCCGCTGCCAAAGAGCACCGAGCCGGTCTTCAGGAAGACCCAGAAGAGCGACGGGAGGGTCACGCCGCTCGCCACGCCGCCCGCCACGAGCGGCGCGAGCGGCACCAACGGATGAAACCCCCGTCCCGTCGGCTCCCCCGCGGGGCGCGCCCGCGCGGTGAGAAGGCTCGCTCCCCCCGCGCCGAAGAGGATCGCGAGCTCGTGCCCCCCGATCGCGGAGAGGACGACGGCGGCGACCCCCAGCGCTCTCAGCCGCGGCGTGCGCGCGGCCCTGGGCGCGAGCCCCCAGAGGGCCTGAGCGACGACCGCGAGGATCACCGGCTTGACCCCATAGAGCAGCCACCGCGCGGAGGGCACCGTGCCGTAGCGCGCGTAGGCCCAGCCCAGCGCCGCGGTGATGAGCATCGCCGGGACGATGAACGCCACGCCCGCCACGACGAGCCCCGCCCAGCGGCGGCGGTCCCACCCGATGTGGATGGCCATCTCGGTGGAGTTCGGTCCGGGGATGAGGTTGGTCGCGCCGAGCAGGTCGAGGAAGCGCTCCTCGGTGAGCCACCCCCGACGCCGCACGACCTCGTCCTGCATCATCGCGACGTGGGCCGCGGGGCCGCCGAAGGCCGTCGCGCCGAGCCGAAGGAAGAGCAGGGCGATCTCCCGCAGGCTGGTCGGCTGTTCGTCCATCGACGGCCTGGGCTCAGCTCAGCACTCGATGATGTTCACCGCGAGGCCGCCGCGCGCGGTCTCCTTGTACTTGGTGCTCATGTCCGCGCCGGTCTGGCGCATCGTCGCGATGACCTTGTCGAGCGACACCTTGTGCTTTCCGTCGCCCGCCATCGCGATGCGCGCGGCGTTGATGGCCTTCACGCTCCCCATCGCGTTGCGCTCGATGCACGGCACCTGCACGAGGCCGCCGATGGGGTCGCAGGTGAGCCCGAGGTTGTGCTCCATCCCGATCTCCGCGGCGTTCTCGACCTGCTCCGGCGTGCCGCCCATGACCTCGGCGAGGGCGCCGGCGGCCATCGAGCAGGCGACCCCGACCTCCCCCTGGCAGCCCACCTCGGCGCCGGAGATCGACGCGTTTCGCTTGTACAGAATCCCGATCGCCCCCGCCGTCAGCAGGAACCTCACCACCCCGTCGTCGTCCGCGTTGGGGATGAAGCGGCGGTAGTAGTGCAGCACCGCCGGGATGATCCCCGCCGCGCCGTTGGTGGGCGCCGTGACCACCCTCCCCCCGGCCGCGTTCTCCTCGTTGACCGCGAGGGCGAAGAGGTTGACCCAGTCCATGGCCACCAGCGGATCGGCGCTGCCGGTCTCGCACCGCAGCTTGCGATAGAAGGTCGCCGCGCGCCGTCGCACCTTCAATCCCCCCGGGAGGATGCCCTCGCGCTCGCACCCGCGCTGCACGCAGCCCACCATCACCGCCCAGATCTCCAGCAGCCCGCGGCGCACCTCCTGGGCAGACCTCCAGGCGCACTCGTTCTGGAGCATCACCGTGCTGATGGAGAGCCCGCTCGCGCGGCAGACCTCGAGCAGCTCCTGGCCCGTGGAGAATGGGTGGGGCATCGACGCGCGCGCGACACCGAGGCCCTCCGCGACGCCCTCGTGGTTGACCACGAAGCCCCCGCCCACGGAGTAGAACACCCGCGACGCGACGGCCGCGCCGTCGGCGCCGAGCGCGGTGAAGCGCATGCCGTTGGAGTGCAGCGGCAGCGTCTCGCGCCGGTGGAACACCAGGTCACGATCGAAGCGAAACGTCACGTCGTGCTTACCGGCCAGGGTAATCTTCCCCGTCGCGCGCACGGCCTCGACCTGCTTCGGGACGTCGTCCGGATCGACCGACTCGGGCCTCGCACCCATCAGCCCGAGGATCACCGCCGCGTCGCTCCCGTGGCCCTTCCCCGTGTGGCCGAGCGAGCCGAAGAGCTCGACCTTCACGCCTGCGACCGACCCGATGACCTCCGTGGCGACCAGGCCTTCGACGAAGCGCAGCGCCGCGCGCATGGGCCCGACCGTGTGGGAGCTCGAGGGCCCGATGCCGATGCTGAACAGATCGAACACGCTGATGGTCACCGCGGGAGCATACCGCCCCGCCGGGGGAGCGCGCCCGCGGCACCTGCGCGCACCTCGACCCTGCCGCCCGGGCGGCGGTATGGTGCGCCCATGGCTGGTGACCTCGTTCGATTCGGCGTCGCGATGGACGCCGACCTGCTGCAGCGCTTCGACGACCACATCGGGGAGAAGGGCTACGGCAACCGCTCCGAGGCCCTGCGCGACCTGATCCGCGCCGACCTGGTCAACGCGCACCTGAAGCGAGACGGCCTCGCCGTGGGAACCCTGACGATCGTCTACGACCACCACGTCCGCGAGCTGTCCGAGAAGCTCACCGACATGCAGCACGACCTGGGCGAGCACGTCGTCTCCACCCTCCACGTGCACCTCGACCACGACCACTGCCTGGAGGTGATCGTGCTGCGCGGCCCGTCGGGTCTCATCCAGTCGGCCGCCGACCGCCTGCTCGCGACCAAGGGCGTCGAGCACGGCCGCCTCGTGGCGACGGCGCTCCCCGAGCACACGCACCAGCACGAGGACGACCAGCACCAGGGCACCCGCTGAGGCGGATCACCCCCGCGACAGCGCGGCGTCCATCGCCCGGGCGCATCCCCGCGGCGTCGCCCCTGGCGCCCGTCCCAGCACCACGAAGCCCCCGCCGTCGTGGTCTACGCGCCCCAGGTCGCTCGTCTGGATGGCCACGGCGCTCCCGAGGTTCATGAGGTCGACGACGCGCACCAGCCCCACCTCGCCACGAGGGACCTCCCGCAGCGTCACGGCGTCGACCATCGACACCCGCACCCACGGCGGAACCCGGTAGCTCGCCCTCCCCTCGCGCCGCGCTTCGTATCCCTGCGAGCTGAGCTCGGTCATCCCGTACTCGCCCACGACGTCCGCCTCGCCGAGTCCGAACGCCCGCCGGATCATCCCCCTCAGCGCCGACGGATCGATCTCGCGAGACCTGCCCTTGAATCCCCCGGTCGGCATCGCGACGCTCCCCGCAGGCAGCTCCCACGAGGACTCGCCGATCGCGTCGAGCAGGTGAACGAAGCCAAAGCTCGTCCCCAGCAGCGCGACCGGAACGCCCTCCCGACAGGCCTCGGTGATCGCCGCGACCACCCTGCGGGCATCCAGCGCCGCGCCACGGACCATCCAGGGATCTTCTGCACCGCGATGCCACCGCTCCGCGAAGCGCCCCAGCATGAAGGAGAGCGACGACGCGGGAGCCAGCTCCTCCGGCTCCGCGAGATACACGCAGCGATAGGCCGACTCCGGCAGCAGCCAGCGAGCCGCCGTCGCGCAGGAGGCGCTCGCATAGAGCGAGAGGTCGGCGAACGCGTGCCGCCCGTGCACCTCCTGCGTGGTCCCGCTCGTCTCGAAGACGCGCACCGTGACGCTCTCCGGAAAGCAGGCCACGCGGGCGGCCTTGAATACATCGGTCGGTAAGGCAGGGATCTCCGAAAGGCCCGCCGGAGAGCCGCCCCCGAGCACTCCCTCCGCGACCCGGTCGATCACCGCGCAGCGCGCCCGCTGCCACGCGAAGACGGCGCACCCGAGCGCCTCGACCTCGTCCGGGTCGATCGCCTCGAAGGGCGCCGCGGCCATCGCCAGCAGCCTCGACCGGAGCGCGCGGCCCTCGTCGTCGAGCCAGTCGATCACGGCGCCGCGTGCTCCGACAGCACCTCGGCCAGCGCCTCCGCGAAGCCGTCGATCTGCTCATCGGTCATGCAGGCCGGCGGGGTGAGCGTCAGCACATCACCGTCGACCCCGCCGGTCAGGAGCACGTATCCACGCTCCAGCATCCGCCGGCACACGGCGAGCGCACGCCGCAGCCCGCCCTCGATGGTCACCCCGACGAGCATCCCCGCGAAGGTCAACCGGCGCACGCCGAGTCCGGGCGCCTGAAGGGACGCGCGCAACGCACGCTCGATCGAGGCGGCGCACCGACGGATCATCGCCGCCGTCTCCTGCCTCTGGAGCACATCCAGGGAGGCGAGCGCCGCCGCGCAGGCGAGAGGATTGCCGAGGAAGGTCGACGTGTGGATGGCCTCGCCGACGGAGGTCCCCCATGGCCTCGCGACGCCCTCCCGCAGGATCGCCGCGCTCACCGGCAACCCTCCGCCCAGCGCCTTGCCGATCACCACGATGTCGGGCTCGCAGCCCATCGCCTCGGACTGGAACCACGTCCCCGTCCGGCCGAGCCCAGTGTAGATCTCGTCCGCGATGAGCAGCGCGCCGTGCTCCCTGGCCAGCGCCGCGAGGGCCGCGAGGGCGCCCTCCGCCGCAGGCTCGACGCCTCCCCTCCCCAGCGTCGGCTCGATGAGCACCGCGCCGGTGCGCCCCTCGGCGAGCACCACCCTCGCCGCATCGAGCGAGCGCTCGACTGCCTCGGCGGACGGGTACGGCGCGAAGCGAACGGCCGGGTTGAGCTGCTCCGCGAAGGGCGCGCGAAAGGACAGCTTGTAGCCGCAGGCCGCGAGCGCCCCGTAGCTGAGGCCGTGATAGCTGCCCTCGAAGGCCAGCACGCCGGGCCGCCCCGTCGCGAGCATCGCGGTCTTCAACGCCGCCTCGATCGCGTCGGCGCCCGAGAGCCCCAGGATCACCCGGGCCGCCCACGGGACCAGCGCCGCGAGGCGAGACTCGAGGAGGATCTTCTGCGCCGACGGATACACGTCTCCGAGTGCGTGGAGCATCGTGCCCGCCTGGGCCTGCACCGCAGCGACGACCTCGGGGTGACCGTGCCCGAGCAGCGCGACGCCGAAGCCGCCAGTAAGGTCGACGTAGCGATTGCCATCTACGTCGAGGACGTTGGTGCCGCGGGCCTGCGCCCAGACGATGGGATCGTGAGAGGCGCCGGTGAGCTCCTCGCGACGGCGTCGCCGCGCGGTGAGCCCGGGGCACTCCACGGAGGCGAGGAGGTCGACGAGGGCGCGCGTCGCATCGCCGCCGGGTCCGTTCTCACGGATCAGCGGCGGGAGGTCACCAGGGAAGGGGATGGGGTCAGACATGAGGGAGGAACCTCCGCGGACACGCGGAGGTTCTACGGAGCGATCAGACCGCGGCGGGGGGCTCTTCGGCGGAGCGAGACTTCGGGGCCTCGGCGCGAACGGCCTCGGTCACCGGGCTCACGGAGACCGCGGTCTTGGCGCCAACGCGCGGGTCGCGAACGACCAGCTCGATGAGGCACATCTCGGCGTTGTCGCCGCGACGGAAGCCCGTCTTCAGGATGCGGGTGTAGCCACCGTTGCGACCGACGAAGCGCGGGGCGATCTCACGGAACAGGTGTTCGATGACATCGATGCGCTCGGCCTGACCCTCGACGATGCGGACCTGCGCGTGCGGCAGGTACGAACCGATCGAACGCTTGAGCGCGAGCCGCGCCGCAGCGACGGCGGGGTCGCTGATGGTCGCCGCATTGGCGTCCGCACCGAGGCGGGCGACGCGGGTGATCAGGCGCTCGGCGATGCGCCGCAGCTCCTTGGCCTTCGGGACGGTGGTCTCGATCCGCTCGTGGGTGAACAGGTTGGCCGCGAGGTTCCTGAACATCGCATCGCGGCTCGAGCCGTCGCGGTCAAACTTTCGACCAGAATTCTGGTGACGCATGGCAGTGGTTCCTGGGGTTCAATCTCTAACAGGTGATCTCAGCCGTGCTCGGCCTTCCAGCGCTCGAGCAGTCCCGGCCAGTTTTCGATATGCGTGCCCAACTGGAGGTTGAGCTCGTTGAGCTTGTCCTTGATTTCCTTGAGGGACTTGCGACCAAAGTTCTTGGTCTTGAGCAGGTCCGCCTCGGTCTTCTGCACGAGCTCGCCGATGTACGAGATGTTCGCGTTCTGGAGGCAGTTTGCGCTGCGCACCGAGAGCTCGAACTCCTCCACCGACTTGAAGAGCGCGTCGTTGATGGGCTCCTCGCGCATCGCCGACGGAGTCGAGACGATCTCGTCCTGCTCCTGGAAGTTGATGAAGATCTGGAGCTGCTCCTTGAGGATCTTCGCCGCGTACGCGACGGCGTCCCGCGGGCGCACCGCGCCGTTGGTCCACACCTCGAGGGTGAGCTTGTCGTAGTCGGTCATCTGCCCGACGCGCGCGTTGGTGACCGTGTAGTTCACCTTGCGCACCGGCGAGAAGAGCGAGTCGATGGGCACCCAGCCGATGGCCAGGTTCGGGTCCTTGTTGCGCTCCGCCGGGACGTACCCGCGGCCCATGCCGACGGTGATCTCCATCGAGAGCTTGCCGCCCTTGGAGACCGTCGCGACGTGCTGGTTCGGGTTGAGCACCTTGATGCCCGCCATCGCCTCGGTCTTGATGTCCCCAGCGAGCACCGCGCCAGGACCTTCCTTGACCAGGCTCAGGGTGTAGCGCTTGGCCTCCGCGGCGTGGAACACCACCTCCTTGAGGTTGAGCACGATGTCGGTGACGTCTTCCTTGACGTCGTCGATGGTCGTGAACTCATGGAGCGCGCCGTCGAGGCGCACCGCAGTGATCGCGGCGCCCTGGAGCGAGGACAACAGCACGCGCCGCAGCGAGTTGCCGATGGTGATGCCGAAGCCGCGCTCCAACGGCTCGCACACGAACTTGCCGTAGGACTCCGAGTGGCTCTCCCGATCCTCCTCAAGGAGCGCCTTGGGTCGGATGAGGTCTCGCCAGTTGCGGGCCTGCGTGGACGACTGCGTCATGGAAACCCTTTCCCTTCGTACACCACACAGCGCGAGGCCCCACCGAACATCGTCGGTGGAGCCTTTCGCGCGGACTCTTCAAATCAGCGGCTGTAGAACTCGACGATCAGCTGTTCCTTGATCTCGAGCCCGACCTCTTCGCGGAGCGGGAGCGTCTTCACGGTGCCCGTGAACGACTCCTTCTCCAGCTCGAGCCAGGTCGTCGGCGAGCGCCGCTCGGCGCCCGTGACGGACTCCTTGACCCGGGCGATCTCCCGCGACTTCTCGCGGATGGAGATCTTGTCGCCAGCCTTCACGAGGAAGCTGGGGATGTTCACCCGCTTGCCGTTCACCGTGACGTGGCAGTGCAGCACGAGCTGCCGAGCCTCGTTGCGGGTCGCCGCGAAGCCGAGGCGGTAGACGACGTTGTCCAGCCGGCGCTCGAGGAGCGCGAGCAGGTTCTCGCCGGTGACGCCCTTGGTGCGATCAGCCTCCGCGAAGTACTTGCGGAACTGACGCTCCAGCACCCCGTAGATGCGGCGGACCTTCTGCTTCTCGCGAAGCCGGAGGCCGTACTCGCTGAACTTCACGCGCTGCTCACCGTGCTGGCCCGGCGGCCGCGGGCGGCGCTTGAACGAGCACTTCTCGGTGTAGCAGCGATCACCCTTGAGATACAGCTCCATCCCCTCGCGGCGGCAGAGCTTGCAGACCGGACCGATGTAACGCGCCATGACGACTAACCGCTCTCTTCTTCCTCAAAAAACCGATGAAATCAGACCCGGCGCCGCTTCGGCGGCCGGCACCCGTTGTGCGGAATCGGGGTGACGTCACGGATGAGCGTCACGCGGAAGCCCGCCGTGGAGAGCGCACGCAGCGCGCTCTCGCGACCCGCACCCGGGCCCTTGATGAACACCGCGACTTCGCGCATCCCGTGCTCCGCCGCCTTGCGGACGGCGTCCTCCGCCGCGACCTGCGCAGCGAAGGGGGTGCTCTTGCGAGAACCCTTGAAGCCACGAGAACCCGCGGAGGACCACGCTACGGTGTTCCCGTAGATGTCCGCGATGGTGACGATCGTGTTGTTGAACGTTGCCTGGATGTGGCAAACGCCCTTCGGCACGTTCTTCCGAACCCTCTTCTTGCCCTTGAGCCCCGCCTTGCCGGTGGCAGCTCCGCTCGCTTGCGCCTTCGCCATCGAAGTCCTCTTGCCTTGTCTGTCGACCTACGAAACCGTTACTTCTTCGCCGGCGCCGCGCGGGAGACCGCGAGGCCCTTCCGCGGGCCCTTGCGGGTGCGGGCGTTGGTGTGCGTACGCTGGCCGTTGACCGGCAGGCTCTTGCGGTGACGGAGGCCGCGGTAGCAACCGAGGTCCATCAGGCGCTTGATGTTCATCTGGACTTCGCGGCGGAGGTCACCCTCGACCTTGTAGTCACCCTCGAGCACCTCGCGAACGCGGCGGAGTTCCGTGTCCGTGAGGTCCTGGGTCTTCTTGTCCGTCGGCACGTCTGCCTTCTTGCAGACCTCCAGGGCCTTGGCGGGCCCGATGCCGTAGAGGTAACGGAGGGCGATCGAGATGTGCTTGCGACCCGGAAGGTCGACGCCTGCAATACGTGCCATGTCTCAGCCCTGCCGCTGCTTGTGTCGGGGGTTCTCACAAATGATCCGCACCACCCCACGGCGGCGGATCACCTTGCACTTGTCACAGATCTTCTTCACGGACGGTCGGACCTTCATCGCTCCATCTCACTTGTG
This sequence comes from Myxococcaceae bacterium, assembly GCA_004297725.1. GTDB lineage: Bacteria > Myxococcota_A > Polyangia > Polyangiales > SCUS01. Next base: position 268,412 of record SCUS01000133.1, read on the forward strand.
TCGGTACGTGATACGGCCTTTGGAAAGATCGTAGGGGCTGACTTCGACGCTCACTCGGTCGCCCGGAAGGATGCGGATGTAGAACTGCCGCATCCGGCCGGAGATCGTCGCGAGCACGTCCAGCCCATTGTCACACTTCACGCGAAACATCGCGTTGGGGAGCGCCTCAAGAACGGCGCCCTCGAATTCGAGCTTGTCCGCCTTGGCTTCGCGGGGCTCCGTGGAATGCATCCTCTTACGTGCCATGCGGCTCTATCGCGCTCCGATCGCCCGGAAGATTGCCTGGGTGACGTCATCTACAGCACCCACGCCGTCGACGCGCCGGAGCAACCCCTTGTTGCCATACCAGGCAACCAGGGGCGCCGTGAGCGCGGAATAATTCACCAGTCGCGGGCGGACCACATCCTCGCGATCATCGTCGCGAAGGAGCAACCGCTCGCCACCCTCACCCCGGTCAGGTGAGGGGGGCGGATCATACTTGAGGTGATAGATACGTCCAGTGGTTTCGCCCACCCGCCGTCCAGTAATCCGCTCGAGGATCAAAGCGTCGGGTACCTCGAGCAGCACCACGTGGGCGATCGAACGCCCCAGCCGGCCGAGGATCTTGTCGAGGTTTTCCGCTTGCGGGACCGTGCGCGGGAAGCCATCGAGGACGAATCCGCCGAGCGCATCGGGCTGCTGGACCCGCTCCTCGACCAGGCCGATCACGACCTCGTCGGGGACCAGAGCTCCAGCGGACATGAATTCGTCGGCCTTGCGACCGAGCTCGGTGCCGGCCTTGCGGGCGGCGCGGAGCATGTCGCCCGTGGCGATCTGCGGGACGCCGAGCTTGGCGCAGAGGCGCTGCGCCTGGGTGCCCTTGCCGGCGCCGGGGGGACCGATGAAGATCACGTCCATGGCCTAGACCGCCCTCCGACCCTGGATGCGGGGGCCACCGGGGCCAGCGAAGCCCTCGAGGTGCCGCGAGATCAGGTACGACTCGATCTGGTTGACGGTGTCCAGCGCGACGCCGACCACGATCATGATCGAGGTGCCGCCGAAGGGAAACTGGACCCGGAGGTACTGCCGCATGAAGTCCGGCAGGACGCAGATGATCGCCACGTACAGCGCGCCGCCGAAGGTGATGCGCATGAGCACCTTCTCGATGTAGTCCGCGGTGTCCTTGCCCGGACGGATCATCGGGATGAACGCGCCCTGCTTCTTCAGGTTGTCCGCCAGGTCCACCGGAGGGAACGTGACCGACGTGTAGAAGTAGCAGAAGAAGACCGTGAGGACGATGAACAGGGAGTTGTAGACCCAGTCCCCGCGCTCCATCGCGTCGCGCGCCGTCTCCATCCCTGGGATGCGGAGGTTGGCGAGCGTCGCGGGCAACATCAGCACCGTGGAGGCGAAGATCGGCGGGATCACGCCCGAGGAGTTCACCCGGAGCGGGAGGTGCGTCCGCTGACCGCCGTACATCTTCCGGCCGATGATGCGCCGCGAGTACTCGATCGGGATGCGCCGCTGGCCGCGCTCGAAGAACACGATGGTCGCCACGGACCCGAGGATCAGGACGGCCGCGAGCAGGAGCGACACCGGCGTGATCTGTCCCGTGCTGGTGAACTGCCAGGTCTGCGCGATGGCCTGCGGGAACTCCGCGACGATGCCCGCGAAGATGATCAGCGAGATGCCGTTACCGATGCCGCGCTCGGTGATCTGTTCTCCCAGCCACATGATGAACGCCGTGCCCGTCGCGAGACTGAGCATGGTCATCAGGCGGAAGTCCCAGCCCTTGTTGCGGACGACGTCGACCAGATCGGCGGTCTGCCGACCCTCCAGGTACAGCGCGATGCTGAAGCCCTGCACCATCGCGAGGACGATGGTCGCGTACCGGGTGTACTGGTTGATCTTGCGCTGCCCCATCTCGCCTTCCTTGCGCAGCTCTTCGAGCGGCTTGAAGATCGAGCTCAGCAACTGGAAGATGATCGAGGCGGAAACGTAGGGGGCCACGCCCAGCGCGAAGATGCTCACCTGCTCGAGCGCGCCGCCCGAGAAGAGGTTGAGCATCCCCAACAGCGAGCCGCTGTTGTCCTGCCCCATGAACTCCTGCATGGCCTGGCGATCAGCGCCAGGGACCGTCACGTAGACGCCCACGCGATAGACCGCGAGCATGCCGAGGCTGAACAGGAGCCGCCGTCGAAGCTCCGGGATCTTCGCGATGTTGCTGAGGGCGCCGAGTGCCATTCGGATAATCCTTGCGAGGGTTTCGGGGACGCGGCGGCGAGGCATCAGCCCACCAGAGGCTGACGACCTCACCGCCCAACGCCGACGATCGGCGCGCGTCTATAACCCGAGATCAGCCCTTCGCGCTTCCCTCTGAGGGAGGAGCGGTGGTCGAAAGCAGCTCGACGGTGCCACCCGCCGCCTCGATCTTGGCCCGAGCTCCCGCCGAGATGCCGTGCACCTTGAGCGTGAGCTTGATGGTCAGGTCGCCGTCGCCCAGGATCTTCACCCGGTCGGCGCGCTTCTCGACCAGGCCAGCAGTGGCGAGCGCCGCGAGGTCGACGACCGAACCCGCGTCGAACACCTTCTCCAGAGCACCCACGTTCACCGCGGAGATCTCCGTGGCGAAGAGGGTGTTACGGAACCCGCGCTTCGGCAGACGCCGCTGCATCGGGGTCTGACCGCCCTGGAAGCCCATCTTGCTGAAGTTGCCGGGGTGCCGGGCCTTCTGACCCTTCTGGCCCTTGCCAGCGGTCTTCCCGAGCCCCGAACCAACACCACGACCCCGACGGGTCCTCTTACGCACCGCCCCAGCCGGGGGGTGCAGGTTGCTCAAAACGTTAGCCATCGATCTCCTCCACCGTGACAAGGTGGATCACCTTCTTGATCGCACCGCGGAAGGCCGGGGTGTTCGCCACCTCGACCGCAGTGTTCGGTCCGCGGAGTCCGAGACCGCTGAGGGTCTGCTCGAACTGGTAACGCTCGCCGATCGTGGACTTCGTCTGCGTCACTCGCAGCTTCGCCTTAGCCATCGCCGCACCTACGCCGTCTTCTCGGAGATATCTTCCACGGTCTTGCCGCGGCGCGCCGCGGTCGCGCTGATGTCGCGCAACTGCTTGAGCGCCGCGATCGTCGCCTTCACCGCGTTGTGCGGGTTGCGGCTGCCGAGGCTCTTCGAGAGGATGTCGCGGATGCCCGCGCTCTCGACCACCGCGCGCACCGCGCCGCCCGCGATGACGCCCGTACCCGCCGAGGCGGGACGGAGCAGCACCTCGCCGGCGCCGAAGTGACCGACGACGTCGTGGGGGATCGTCGCCCCGACCCGCGGCACCGAGAACAGGTTCTTGCGCGCCTGCTCGTTGCCCTTGCGAATCGCCTCGGGAACCTCGTTGGCCTTGCCCAGGCCGACGCCCACCCGACCGTTGCCGTCACCGACCACGATCAGCGCCGAGAAGGAGAAGCGACGACCGCCCTTCACCACCTTGGCGACGCGGTTGATGTTGACCACCCGCTCCTTGAGCTCCGCGCCCTCGTCGTTATCTGACATCGACATCGATGCGTCTCCCTCTTCAGCCTTAGAAGCTCAGGCCCGCCTTGCGGGCGCCGTCGGCGAGCGCGCCGACACGGTTGTTGTCCTGGTAGACGTAGCCATTGCGGTCGAAGACCACCTTGGCGATGCCCTTCTCCAGGCACAGCTTGGCAACGGCCTCGCCGACCTTGCGGGCCGCGTCGAGCTTCCGGTCGTCCTTCACCGTGTCGCGCACCGTCGGGGACAGCGTCCCCACGGCCACGAGGGTGGTGCCGAGCACATCGTCGATCACCTGGGCGTAGATGTTCTTCGAGGACCGGAACACCGTCAGCCGCGGACGTTCCGCCGTGCCGGTGACCCTGCCTCGAATGCGCGTCTTGCGCCGGAGCCTCTGTTCGTCCTTCGCCTTCATCGTGTCCTCGACCTGTACGGCGCCGCCCCTGGCGACGCCGGCTTAAGTCACTTGCCGCCCTTGCCGCCCTTGCCAGCCTTGCCCGCCTTCTGGCGGATCTTGACCAGCACCGGGCTCGCCGTCGGCGACCCGTCAACCATCAACCGGACGCCCTTGCCCTTGTAGGGCTCCGGCGGACGGAACGACTGCAACTGCGCTACTGCCTTGCCGAGCAGGTCGCGGTCGACCGTCTCGAGCAGGAGCACCGTGTTCTTGCTGTCACCCGGGATCTGCACCGAGAGCCCCTTCGGGACCTCGTACACAACCGGGTGGGAGAGACCGAGCGAGAGGGTGAGGGTCGAGCCCTTGAGCTCGGCCTTGTAGCCGGTGCCCTCGAGGCGGATGCCCTTCTTGTACCCCTTCGAGACGCCGGTCACCGCGTTGTTCAGGTGCGAGCGGAACGTCCCGCTCATCCTCGAACCAACCTCGGGAGCCACGTCGGCCTTCGCCTCAACGGTCGCCTGGCCATCCTTCGTCACGATCTGGACGTCGGAGGTCATCGCGCGGCGCACGGTGCCCTTCGGGCCCTTGACCTCGAAGAAGTCCGCGCCGCTCGTCACGCTCACGCCCTGCGGCAGGGCTACTGGTCGCTTGCCAATCCTCGACATGGCTTCACCACACTTCGCAGAGGAGTTCGCCACCCACGCCGAGGCTCCGCGCCTGGCGATCGCTCAGCACCCCACGAGAGGTGCTGAGAACCGAGATGCCGAGGCCGCTGCGTACCTTGGTGATCTTGTCGACCCCCACGTACACCCGGCGACCGGGGCGAGAGACGCGGCGGATGCCCTCGATCGCCGGCTGGCGATCGCGGCCATACTTGAGCACCATCACGATGGTCTCGCGTCCCTCTTCGCCGACATCGCCGCCCACCGAGGAGACGTACCCCTCGGAGACAAGGATCTCGGCCACCGCGCGCTTCAGCTTGGAAGCGGGCATCACCACACGTTCATGTCGCGCCATGACGGCGTTACGAACGCGGGTCAGCATGTCTGAAATCGGATCCGTCAACATCGTCGACCTCTCACCAGCTCGCCTTGGTCACGCCGGGCAGCTCGCCCTTGAGTGCCAGGTTGCGGAGGCACACGCGGCAGAGCTCGAACTTCCGGTAGTAGGCTCGCGCACGCCCACAGACCTTGCACCGGTTGCGGTGGCGTACCGCGAACTTCGGGGCTTCTTGCAGTTTCGCAAACGAACAGGCACGTGCCACGGTTTATCTCCCGTCTTCCTTCAGTGAAACTCAGTGACGAAACGGCATCCCGAGGTGTTGAAGGAGCGCACGGCCCTCTTCGTCGTTCACCGCGGTGGTGGTGATGCAGATGTTGAGTCCCTTCACCTTCTCCACCGTGTCGTAGTTGATCTCCGGGAAGATGATCTGCTCCTTCACGCCGAGGGTGTAGTTGCCCTTGCCGTCGAAGGCCTTGGGGCTCACGCCCTTGAAGTCACGGACGCGCGGCAGCGCGAAGGTGACCAGGCGATCGAGGAACTCCCACATCCGCTCGCGGCGCAGCGTGACCATCGTCCCGATGGGCACACCGGTGCGGAGCTTGAAGGTCGCGATGCTCTTCCGGGCGCGGGTCACCACCGGCTTCTGGCCCGTGATGGCGGTGATCTGCTCGACGCCCATGTCGATGATCTTCGCGTTGCCCACGGCCTCACCGAGGCCCATGTTCAGCGTGATCTTCACCAGCCGCGGCACCTGCATCGGGTTGGAGTACCCGAACTGCTTGAGCAGCGTCGGGATCACCTCGGCCCGGTACTTGTCCCGGAGACGCGGGGGGATCTTCTGCTCCGGCCCACGGGGCTCGGCGCTCGCCGCAGGGGCAGCCGCCGGCTTCTTCTTCGGCGTCCCGGCCTTCGCCTTCGCAGGCGAGACCGGCTTGGCCCCACCCTTCGGCGCCTCGGCGCCCTTCTTCTTCTTATCGTCCGCCATCGCTCTATTCCTCTTCGGCTTCGCGTTTCCGTCAGCGCCCGGTGGCGCCCGTCAACGGGTCTCGCGCCCGGTCAACCAGAGACGGTCTCAGACCGTCTCGGCCTTGATTTCCTTGCCACTCTTCACGGCGACCCGGGTCTTCGACCCGTCCGCTGCGATCTTGGTGCGGACCCGCGTCCCCTTGCCCGTCTCCGGGTCGACCGGCATCACCTTCGAGAGGTGGATCGGGCGCTCGGCCTCGATGATCCCACCCTCGCGGTTACGCTGCGTGGGGCGCGTGTGGCGCTTCACCTTGTTGACACCCTCGACCAGCACGCGCTGGGCCTCGGGGTACACGGTCAGCACCTTGCCAGTGCTGCCCTTCTCATCACCGGAGATCACGACGACGGTGTCTCCCTTGCGAATTCTCGCGAGGCTCATATCAGATGACCTCCGGCGCCAGCGAGATGATCTTGCTGAACTTCTTGGCGCGCAGCTCGCGAGCCACTGGACCAAAGATGCGGGTCCCGACGGGCTCGCCCTCCTTGTCGATGAGCACGGCGCTGTTCGTGTCGAACTTCACGTACGAGCCATCGGGCCGCGAGTACTCGCGGACGGTGCGAACGACCACCGCACGCGCGGTCTGGCCCTTCTTCACCTTCATGTTCGGGAGCGCTTCCTTCACGCTCACCACGATCACGTCGCCGAGCGCGGCGTACTTGCGCCGCGACCCGCCGAGAACCTTCACACACTGGACGCGACGCGCACCGGAGTTGTCCGCGACGTCCAGGATTGTCCGCATCTGGATCATTGGTCTCTACCGCCTCTTCCGAACGCTCAGGTCTCTTCGGGCCGGGTGACCAGACGGATCACCGTCCAGCGCTTCTCGCGAGAGATCGCCCGGTGCTCCCGGATCTCCACCACGTCGCCAGCCTTGAACTGCTGGGTCTCGTCGTGGGCCTTGTACTTCTTTCGCCGGCGGACGTACTTCCCGTACACCGAGTGACGCACCGAGCGCACCACCTCGACCACCACCGTCTTCTGCATCTTCGCGCTCGTGACCTTGCCGATCAGCGTGCGCTTGCGGCCGTGGACCTCGGTCTCAGCGGCAGTTGCTTCCGTCGTCATCTTATCAACCCTTCGCCTTCGCGCGCCCGGTGCGCACGGTCAGCGCGCGAGCGAGGTCGTGCCGGAGCTTGGCGATCCGGCTCGTGTCATCGAGCAGGTTCGCGTGGTTGCGAAATCGCGTATCCAGAAGGTTCTTGGTCGTCTCGTCGATGTAGGAGTTGAGCTCCACATCCGACTTCGCGACCAGGTCCTTCGCGGTAGTTCCCTTGGCCATCGATCGTCTCCCTCAGCCAATCGCGCGGGTGATCACCCGCGCCTCGAGCGGCAGCTTGTGCGCAGCGAGACGGAAGGCCTCGCGAGCAACGTCCTCCGGAATGCCGCCGAGCTCGTAGACCACGCGCCCGCGCTGCACCACCGCCACCCACTCCTCGACAGCACCCTTGCCGTGACCCATGCGGGTCTCGAGGGGCTTCTTCGTGACAGGCTTGTCCGGGAACACCCGGATCCAGAGCTTGCCAGCGCGCTTCACGTGGCGGGTGATCGCCATACGAGCGGCTTCGATCTGCCGCGCGGTGATGCGACCGGACTCCACGATCTGCATTCCGAAGTCACCGAAGGACACGTCGCACCCGTTGTGCGCGGTGCCCTTCAGGTTGCCCTTCATCTGCTTGCGGAACTTGACCTTCTTCGGGGAAAGCATCTTCTCTTCTCCGGCGATCGCTCAGCGGGTTCCCGGGCGGCGCTTCTTCTGCGGAAGCACCTCTCCCTTGAACAACCAGACCTTGACCCCGATGGAGCCGTACGTGGTGTGCGCCTCCGCGGTGCCGAACTCGATGTCCGCGCGGAGCGTGTGCAGCGGCACGCGACCCTCGCGGTAGCTCTCCACACGCGCCATCTCCGAGCCGCCCAGGCGGCCCGCGCAGCGGATACGGATCCCGCGGGCGCCCAGCTTCATGGCGGCGCCGACGGCCTTCTTCATCGCGCGACGGAAGGACACCCGGCGCTCGAGCTGCGTCGCCACCGTCTCGGAGACGAGCTGCGCGTTGGTGTCCGCCTTGCGGATCTCCTGCACGTCGATGACGACGTCATCCGCGCTGGCGTTGGTGTAGTGGAGGAGGCCCGGGAACGGCGCCGCGCCCTTGCGCTCCGCCGGCTTGCCCTTCTTCAGCTCCTCGACCCCTTTGCCGCCCTTGCCGATGACGATGCCCGGACGCGCGGTGTAGATGATGACCTTCACCTTGGCCGCGGCGCGCTCGATCTCGACCGCCGAGATGCCGGCGTTCTGGAGCTGCTCCTTCACCACGCGCTTGAGCGTGATGTCCTCGTGGAGCCAGGCAGCGTAGTTGCGCTCCTCGAACCACTTGGAGTTCCAGGTCTTGATGACCCCGAGTCGGAACCCGTACGGATGAACCTTCTGTCCCATTGCTCGCCTATTCCTGCGTCGCGGTGGTCGTCCCGGCGGCGTCGCCGGCGGCGGTCTTCTTGGTCTTCTTCGGCGCCGGGGGCGGCCGATCGGTCAGCGTGATCGCGATGTGGCTGACGCCCTTCGTGATCTGCGTCGCGCGACCCATCGCCCGAGGCCGCCAGCGGCGGAGGTGCGAGTTGGGGCCCTTGTCGACCGACCCGATGGACACGTACAGCCCGTCGACGTCCACCGAGGGGTTGAGCACACGCGCATTGGCCAGAGCCGACTCGATCACCTTTCGGACGACCGGGGCCGCAGCCTTGCGGGTGTACAGCAACATGTTGATCGCCTCGGCCACCTTCTGGCCGCGGACAAGGTTCACGACCGTCCGCGCCTTTCGGGGCGCGACACGCGCAAACCGCGCAATCGCCTTGCTCTCCATCGTCGTTGCTTCCGTTTCACCAGCGCAGTGGCTCTCGCCGGACCTGCTGGGCTCCCATCGACGCGTCCACCCGGGAATTGGGTGCAGCCGCCGACATAGAAGGTTTCGCCCGTCCGGAACCGAGTTCCTTCGGGGAGGGCGCGGCATGTACCACCCGTTTTCCAGGTCCGTCAAGAGCCTCTTGCATTCTGCTCCAACGTAATTTCGGAGCTCTCCTGGAATCACCGCAGTACTTGAGTGATTCCGCGGGCGCTGATAGATCTTCGGGCTCTTCCCCAGCCCAGCAGCCGGAGTGGCGGAATTGGCAGACGCAGCGGATTCAAAATCCGCCGAGGTAACCCCTCGTACCGGTTCGACCCCGGTCCCCGGCACCAGCAGCGCTTCCCGCTCGATTCCCCGACCAATCGGCGGTGATCCCGTCCAGCGCAGGCACCCCCGCCCCGCTCCGTTAGGATGCGCCGGGTGATGAAGCCCCCTCCCCGACGGCTCCTCGCGGCGGCGCTCGCTGCGATGGGCTGCGCGCACGCGACCGCCCCCACCCCCCCTGCACGACGGAGCACCATGCGACACGCCGCCCGAGCGACCACGCCGCCGACCGCCCACGCGGATGCGCTGCTCGAACAGTACACGCAGACCTGGCGCTTTCGCCTCGGCGCCCCGGAGTCGGTGCGCGTCGCGCCCGACGGCCGGGAGGTGCTGTTTCTTCGCTCCGGGGCGAGGGACTTCGTACGCGACCTCTTCGCGTTCGACGTCGCGACGGGCGTCGAGCGCCGTCTTCTCACCGCCGGCGAGCTCCTCGGCGGCGCGGAGGAGTCGCTCACGGTGGAGGAGCGCGCGCGACGGCAGCGCATGCGGATGGCCGCGCGCGGCATCGCGTCGTTTCAGCTCTCCCCGGACGGAGCGCGCATCCTGTTCCCCCTCTCGGGCCGGCTGTACGTGTACGAGCGGGCCGCGCAGCGGGCCCGGGCGCTGACCGAGGAGGGCGGCGCGCCCATCGATCCACGGTGGTCGCCCGACGGGGCGCGGATCGCGCGCGTGCGCGGCGGCGAGCTGCACGTGATCGAGGTCGCGAGCGGCGCGCAGCAGCGGGTCACCAGCGGGGCGGGCGGCGGCATCTCGCACGCGACCGCGGAGTTCGTCGCCCAGGAGGAGATGGACCGCATGGAGGGCTACTGGTGGTCCCCGGACTCCCGCACCCTCGCCTACCAGGAGACCGACGAGCGCGAGGTCGAGCGCTTCCAGATTGCCGATCCGATGCACCCCGAGCGCGCGCCGGACGCGTTCGCGTATCCGCGCGCCGGGCGGCAGAACGCGCTCGTGAGGCTCGGTCTGGTCTCCGTGCAGGGCGGCGCGACGACGTGGGTGCAGTGGGACCGCGTGGCCTTCCCCTACCTCGCGAAGGTCGTCTGGAACGAGGCCGCGCCGCTGACGATCCTGGTGCAGAACCGTGCGCAGACGGAGGAGCGGCTGCTGGCGGTCGCGCCGGACGGGACGACCCGCACGCTGATCACGGAGACCGACCCTGCGTGGTTGAACATCGATTCGTCGGTTCCGCGGTGGCTGCCTGGAGGCACGGGGTTTCTCTGGTCGACGGAGCGCGCCGGTCGATGGCAGCTCGAGCTGCGCAGGCCCGACGGGACGCTCGATCGCGTGGTGGTGCCGCCGGAGGTCGGCTACCGGCGGCTGCTCCACGTCGACGGGCCTGGGCGCACGATCCGCTACCTCGCGAGCGACGAGCCCACCGAGCAGCACCTCTGGCGCAGCTCGCTCGATGAGCCCGCGACGCGTGCGAGGGAGACCCCGCAGCCTGGCGAACACGACGCGGAGATCGGCTCGGACGGCGTCCGGGTGATCCATCGCAGCGCCCTCACGGAGGCATCGACCTGGCAGGTCGTGCGCGGCGATCGGGTGGCCGGCAACCTCACCTCCATGGTCGAGGAGCCCGCCCTCGCCCCGCGGGTCGAGCTCGTGCGCGCCGGCGCTGACGAGCTCCGCGCGGCGATCGTGCGGCCGTCGAACCACCACCCGGGGCGGCGCTACCCGGTGATCCTGATGGTGTACGGCGGGCCGCACGCGCAGACCGTCGGGCAGGCGCGAGCGCGCTTCAACCTGTCGCAGTTCTTCGCGGAGCATGGCTTCGTGGTCGTGTCGATCGACGGGCGCGGCACCCCCAACCGGGGGCGCGAGTGGGAGCGGGCCCTCCACCGCTCCTTCGGCGACGTGCCCCTCGATGACCAGGTGCGCGGGCTCCAGAGCCTCGGGGAGCGCTACCCCGAGCTCGATCTCCAGCGCGTCGGCATCTACGGCTGGTCGTTCGGCGGATACCTCTCGGCGCTCGCCATGCTGCGCCGGTCGGACGTGTTTCGTGCAGGCATCGCGGGCGCGCCGGTGACCGACTGGCGCGACTACGACACGCACTACACCGAGCGCTACATGGGCGTTCCGACCGGCGACGATGACCCGGCGTATCGCCAGGGCTCGCTGCTTACCTGGGCCGATGGGCTACGCCGACCGCTGCTCGTGGTGCATGGCACCGCGGACGACAACGTGTACTTCCTCCACGGGGTGCGGCTCTCCGATGCGCTCTTCCGCGCGGGGCGCGCGCATGAGTTCCTGCCGCTGGCGGGATCGACGCACAGCGTGGCGGACCCGACGGTCGCTACGCTTCTCTACCGTCGGATGGCGGGCTTCTTCCGGCGCCACCTCCATCCGTAGCGCTCAGCGCCGCAGCTCGATGATCGCCAGGTCGTAGAGCGCGGGGTTCACGTAGCGATCGCGGACGAAGCGAGCGCGGACGCGTCCGCCGAGGGTGCCCGCCCCGTGGACCTCGCTCGTGACGAAGAGCGCATCCGTGGGCGCGAGCCGCAGCCGCGAGAGGTCGCGCGCGTCCTCGATGTCGACGACCCGTGCGGTGGGCGTGAGGCCGCGGAGCCATGGGCCGAGCTGCGCCGTCGCGATGACCGCGTGCGGGCGGAGGGTGTGGAGCGAGATCCATCGGGCGATCGACGCGGTGGGCGGTGGCTCGTCGCGCTGGATCAGCGAGAGCCGCAGCGACTCGTGAGCGAGGGACGCGAGGCCGACGAGGAGGACCGGCAGGGCCGCGCGAGGCCGACAGCGTAGCAGCGCGGCGGCGCCCGAGGCGAAGCACCACGCCAGCGCCGGGACGATCGGGAGGAGGTGCCTGGGCGACCAGAGGATGTTCTGCCCGAGGAACACCCAGGCCGCGTAGACGGCCACTCCCGCGGCCACCAGGCGCGAGGAGGAGGAGGCGGGCGCGCGGACCAGGTGCCAGGCGCCGAGGAGCGAGGTCGCGGAGACGATCGCTCCAGCGACGACGAGGTGGGTGGGGCGATCGCTCCATGGGCCGCCGAGAGCGTGGGTCCAGAGCGTCCAGAGGAAGGCGCGGACGCGGGCGCCGAGGTCGGGGTGCGTGATCACGCTTCCCCCGAAGCGCTGGAAGTGCCCTGTTCCGTGGTGAAAGACGAGGTAGACGAAGCGCGACGGGCCCGTCGCGGCGACGACCGGGAGGTAGCCGAGGGCCGTGATCAGCCCGAGCCAGCCGAGCGCGCTGGCGCGGTGGCGGCGATCGAGGACGAGGGCCGCAGAGAGCGCGGGCGCACAGAGCGCGAAGGTCGATGCGCGCACGAGCAGCACCAGCGCCGAGAGGGCCGCGGTGCGGCGGGCGTCGACCGGGCGGCGGGTCGCGGAGAGCAGCGCGCACCACGCGAGCGCCGCGCCGAGCATGTCCGACAGCGGGCGGGCGGAGAGCGTCGAAGAGAGCGGCGAGAGGACCAGCAGCGCCGCGCCGAGCGCGGTGGCCAGCGGGCCGAAGCGAGGAATACACCAACGGGTAAAGAGCGCGGAGAGCGCGGAGAGCGAGAGCGCCGAGACGATCGAGAGGCTGAGGGCAGGCGACGGGACGACGAGGTGGAGCGCGGCGCCGAGGGCGATGAAGAGGGGATATCCGGGCGGGTGCGGATGGCCCTGCGCGAGGTCGTAGCGGAGCAGCGCGCGGACGAAGCGGGCGCCGTCGGGGTCCTGCGCGACGGAGACGCAGAAGGGCAGCCGGGACGCGAAGACGAGGGCGCCCAGCGCCCAGGGGAGGAAGGGCGCGAGGCGGGCGCTCAGCCGGTCAGTGGGAGCCGGCGTCGGCGCCGTTGCCACTGCCGGACCCGCTCATGTACGGCGTCGAGAGGGGTGAGCTCAGGTTGGGCAGGAGGCCCACCACGCAGTCACAGGTCCCGTAGTCGACCCCGCCGTCAGGTAGCGCGCGGCAGGTGCGGTAGCCGAACATCGCCCCGCCGTCGGGGGCACCCTCGCAGCGACACTGGGTCTGGTCGCCCGGTAGACAACGAGGGCTCGTGTCTCCGCCGCAGCCGGCGAGAAGCAACAGAACCGGAAGGGCGATCCAGAGGAGACGAAGGGATCTGCACACGGCACGGGGACGCTATCCTGATGAGAGCGAGAGTCAAGATTGATTAGCGGTGCCCGATGGGGTTTGCCTGGGGGCCCTCGGGGGGAGAAGTATCCGCGGCGAAGTATGGTTGCCCTTCCAAGCGACGCTGCGCTGAGCGCCCTGAGAGCCGCGTTTCCCGACGACCTGGTGAGCTTCGACCGCGAGCTCCTCGGGACCTATGGCCGCGACTGGACCCGGGTGTACGAGCCCGCCCCCTGCGCCGTGGCGCTGCCCCGGAGCACCGAGGAGGTCGTGGCGCTGGTGCGCTTCTGCGCAGCGAACGACATCGCGGTGGTGCCGTCTGGTGGGCGCACGGGTCTTGCCGGCGGGGCCGTGGCCGCGAGGGGCGAGCTGGTGCTGTCGCTCGAGCGGATGCGGCGTATCGACCCGGTGGACGTGGTGGCCCAGACGGTGCGCGTCCAGGCGGGGGCCGTCACCGAGGCGGTGCACGAGCACTGCGCGCCGTTCGGGCTCACCTGGCCGGTGGACTTCGCCTCGAAGGGCTCCTCGCACGTGGGCGGAAACATCGCGACGAACGCCGGCGGCGTGAAGGTGATCCGCTACGGGCTCACGCGAAACTGGGTGCTCGGGCTCGAGGTGGTGACCGCCCAGGGCGACGTGCTCTCGCTCAACGGCGCGCTGGAGAAGAACAACACCGGCGTCGACCTGCGGCAGCTCTTCATCGGCAGCGAGGGGACGCTCGGGATCATCACCGGGGCCACGCTTCGGCTCTCTCGCCTGCCCGGTCCGCTCGACGTGATGCTCTACGCGGTGCCCGACCTGCCCGCGGTGCTCCGGCTCTTCGAGGCCGCGCGCAAGGGACCGTTCACGCTGTCGGCCTTCGAGTTCTTCACCGATCGGGCGGCCGCCCGGGTGCGCCGCCACCGCGGACTCACGCCGCCCTTCGAGGTCGGCGGCGGCTCGTATGTCCTCATCGAGGTCGAGGCCTCGGACCGCGAGGCGCTGGAGCAGTGGGCCGCGGCGCTCTTCGAGCAGCAGCTCGTCAGCGACGGCGTGCTCGCGCAGAGCCGGGCGCAGGGGGCGCTGCTCTGGCAGCTCCGGGAGTCGATCTCCGAGAGCCTCTCCGCCACCGGGGTGCTCCACAAGAACGACGTGGCGCTGCCCATCGCCGAGCTCGCGCCCTTCTGCGCGGCGCTCGATGCCCTCTTCGCGAAGAGCTACCCCGGCTGGGAGGTGGTGCTCTTCGGTCACATCGGCGACGGCAACCTCCACATCAACGTGATGAAGCCCGACGACCTCGATCGCGCGGACTTCTTCGCCCGCACCGGCGACGCCGACCACGCCCTCTTCGCGCTGGTGCGCGCCCACGGCGGGAGCATCTCCGCCGAGCACGGCATCGGGCTGCTGAAGAAGCCCTACCTCGGGTACTCGCGCTCGCCCGAGGAGCTCGCCCTGCTCCGCGCCATCAAGCGGGCCTTCGATCCGAAGGGGATCCTCAACCCCGGGAAGATCCTCGACGCTTGAGGGCTGCGCGAGCGCGGAGCCGCGTTTGCGACGCCCGCGGGCGGGAGGTAGCGTTCGCCCATGCGAGAGATCGCGCTGGGACAGTGGACCTATTTCGCCTGGCACCTGCCCACCGCGCTGCTCTGCGTGGCCACGGGCGTCCTGGCGATGGTCATGGCCCGCTCGCTCTGGCGTGACGAGCTCGGCCTCGCCGAGAGGCGCCTCCGCTTCTCGGTGCTCGGCTGGAGCGCCGTGCTCTCGTCGCTGCTCTCGCTCGCGGTCTGGCCCTACCTCTCGGCCTTCGCTTCGGTAGAGGTGCGGCGCGACGGGACCTGGGAGCTGAGCAACTACCTGGGCGTTCCGGTCGCGGTGGTGCCGGCGAGCGAGTCGCGGCGCGTCGAGGGCGAAGACCTGGGCGGCCTCAACCTGGGCTCCGGGCGCATCCGGGTGCTCCGCGCCGACGGCTCGAGGCTGGAGTCGGTGCGCATCTCCGGGCGGCGCTTCGACCGCGCCCGGGACGAGCTCGGCTACCCCTCCTCGGCGCTGCGCCCGGCGCGAGGGAGCGTCCTCACCGGCGCCCACACCTACGGCCCCAATGGCCCGGTGATGGACGCCGAGCTCGCCTCACGCTGACGACGCGAGCGCGTCGAAGGCCTCGATCAGCGCAGCCGGCGCCTGCACCAGCTCGACCAGCACGCCTTCGGCGCCGCGCGGTGCCTCGGCGTTTCCCTTCGGGTGCACGAAGCACACGTCGAAGCCGGAGGCGCCGCGGCGAATACCCCCCGGGGTAAAGCGAACCCCCTGCGCCGTGAGCCACGCGACCGCCGCGGGCAGGTCGTCGATCCAGAGCCCGACGTGGTTGAGCGCTGGCTCGTGGACGCGCGGGCTGCGCGACGGGTCGACCGGCTGCATCAGGTCGACCTCCACCCGGGCGAGGCCGCGGCCCACGCTGGTGATGTCCTCGTCCACGTTCTCCCGCTCGCTGCGGTAGGTGCCCTCCGGGGTGAAGCCCAGCAGGTCGACCCAGAACGCCCGCAGCGCCCCCTTGTCCGCGCCGCCGACGGCGATCTGTTGCACCCCAAGCACCCGGAACGGCCGGTCGTTCATCGTCTCCTCCATCGGTGTCCGTCTAAGGGCGCGCCGAGGGCGGCGGCCGTCGTCGCAGGTCATGGAGCAGGTCGGCCGCGGACTCCAGGCGCGCCGGGGCCTCGTTGGCCTCGCGCGTGGCGTGCCAGCTACGCCCCTGGTCGTCGCTCCAGCGCACCACCGTGGCGTCGCCGGACATGAACAGCAGCAGCCGCGGCCCCTGGGAGAACATCCACGCCGCGCGCACCGCGAGGCCGCCGTGCCGTACGTCGTCGGAGAGCACCACGAGCTCGTCGCGCGCGGCGGAGTCCTGCGACGCGAGGGGGCGGCGCAGCACCCGCGGGGCCTCGTGGTCGCCGACCGCGAGCGCCATCACCAGCGCGTCGCCCGAGCGGGCCAGCGCGCGCAGCCCCGGCATCCGCACCGGCGGGGCGCAGCCGCCCGTGAGCCCGCACGACTGGAAGCTCCCCTCCCCCACGACGGTCACCCCGGCGCCGTCGCACGCGAGGCGCTGCGCTCGCCCGGAGGCCTCGGTGAGGCCGAGCTCGCGCGGCCCCTGCGCGTCGACGGCGAGCACGCGCGTCGGACCCGCGTCGGACACCGCGACGTAGGCGATGGGGCCCGCGTGGCACGTCGAGAGGAGCGCGGCGGGCGAGCGGAGCGGCGTCGGAGCGCGCCACGCGGTCTGCACGCCCAGCGCGCGGAAATCGAGGGCGAGCCCCCCCGCGGTGGCGGTGCTGGTGATCCACCAGACGAGCGAGGGGCTGCCCGCGGCGGCCAGCGCGGACTCGCGCTCCAGCGAGACCTCGGGGCCGAGCGGCGCCACCGCCCCGGGCGCGGCGCGAGCGACCTGCTCGAACTGGGCGCGGCCGCCGCGGGTGGTGATCGCATAGACGACGTCGTTGCGCGCCCGGAGCGGAAGGCTCTGGAGGGGCACGCCGCGGAGCCCGAAGAGCGGCGTCCAGGGGTCGTCGGCGGAGGCGACAGCGTAGGATCCGGCGCCCTGGTCGACGAGCACCAGGGCCTCGGCGCGGTCGCTCGGGACCAGCGCCAGCACGCCTCCGGAGGGCCCCGGTGCGGCGGAGCGGCGGCAGCGGATGGTGCCTCCCCCGTCGCGGCTGCGGCAGAAGATGCGCTCGCGGCTGTGGTCGACCCACATCATCGAGAGCACGCCGTCGCCCGCGCTCTCGCCCGCCAGCGTGGCGTTCTCGGAGAGCGACACCGGGAGCTCGTCGCCGGCCTCGACCGAGCGCGGCCGGGGCGCCTCGGCCATCGAGGCCGAGCGGAGCGAGACGCCCGCGGCGGACAGGCGACGGCCGACGTCGGAGCGCAGGGCGACCCACTGCGGCCTCCAGGCGCCGAGATCGGTGGAGGTGCCGTCGCGGCGCAGCGCGGCCACCGCGGCGTCGTCGGCCCGGAGCGCCGTGCGGAGTCGAGCGACGGCCGCCGCCTCGTCGCCTCTCCCGGCGGGGCCCAGCAGGTCGAGGCAGCGCGAGGGCCAGGCGCGCGCGGCGTCCGGGCCGAGCGCGACGCGGCGCAGGTGGCGGGGCAGCTCGGCCGCGCTCGCTGGGGGCGCCTCGGTGCCGAAGAGGCAGCCCTCGACGCGGGCCATCGGGTCGACCCACGCCAGCGCCAGACGTCGGCTCTCCTGCTGCCGCGACACCTGCCGCTGCCAGCCGAAGAGGGCCGCCGCGCCGCCCGCGAGGAGCGTCACTGCGACGCCCGCCACCAGCGCCGTTCGCCCCCCCTCGCGTCGTCTGTGTCTCACGTCTCCCTCGGGCCTCTCCGGTGTAGCGTCGGACCTTACACCATGACTTCCGAGCCCCTCCAAGCCTCTTCCGTAGACGACTTCTCCTGGGAGCCTCGGCCTCGCTACCGCGCGCTGCTCCTCGCGCTGCGCGAGGTGATCGCGGAGGCGCCCTCGCTGCGCGCGCTGCTGCTCGGCTCGGGCGACCTGCTCCACGCGCTGCTCGATGCCGAGCGCATCACGGTCTTCGCGGCGGACGAGCGCAGCGAGTCGCTCTACTCCATCGCCCGGAGCGGCGGAGAGTCGCGCTCGCTGCGCGTCGCGTTCGACGCGCGCACCATCGCGGGCTTCGTCGCGACCACGCAGCGCTCGGTGATGCTCCGCGACGCCCAGGACGCCGAGCAGCTCCGCGCGCTGCACCCGCTGCTGCACCTCGATCGCGCCCCGGAGCCGGGCGTGCGCAGCGTGCTGGCGACGCCGATTCTCGGGAGCCGGCGCGCGGTGGGCCTGCTGGAGTTCGTGAACTCACTCGACGGGGAGGCCTTTCGTGCGGACGACCTGCGCCTCGCGGAGGCCACCGCGCGGATGCTCGCTCCCCGCATGGAGGCGCTCTGCGCGGAGGCCCCGTCGATGAGGGCGCCGGGCTCGCGCTTTCCTCCGCTCCGCTCGTCCGCGGCGGAGGAGGACTCCCTGGAGCGCCTGCTGGCCGAGGTCGCGAGCGCTCGCTCGCCAGAGAACGACCGCGACGACGAGGAGCGGGACTCCGACGACCGGGACTCGGACTCCCTGGCGGCGAGGCTCGTTCGGCGCATCGTGCTGGACGCCCAGCAGCGCGGTGCCTCGGACGTGCACTTCGAGCCCGGCGGCACCCGTGGCGGGCTGCGGGTGCGCCTCCGCGTCGACGGCGACTGCATCGACCACGCGACGGTGCCTGCGACCTTCCGGTCGAGCCTGGTGCAGCGCATGAAGGTGCTCGCGGACCTCGACCTCGCCGAGCGACGGCGGCCGCAGGACGGGCGCTTTCGCATCCAGGCCGGGGACTCCGCCGTCGACGTCCGCATGGCCACGCTGCCGACCGTGGGTGACAACGAGGACGTCACGCTGCGGCTGCTCTCGGCGTGGCGGCCGCGGCCGCTCGACGGGATGGACTTCTCGGAGGTCAACCTCGCGCGCTTCCAGTCGATCATCGCGGCGCCCTACGGCATCGTGCTCGTGGTGGGTCCGACGGGGTCGGGGAAGACCACGACGCTGCACGCCGCGGCGGGCGCCCTGAATACCGCGGACCGTAAGGTGCTCACCGTCGAAGACCCGGTGGAGATCGTCCAGCCGGGCCTGCGGCAGGTGCAGGCCAACGCCCGCATCGGGCTCGGCTTCCCGGAGGTGCTGCGGGCCTTCCTTCGCTCGGACCCGGACGTCATCCTGGTGGGAGAGATGCGCGACCGGGTGACCGCCGGCGTGGCCGTCGAGGCCTCCCTCACCGGCCACCTCGTGCTCTCGACGCTGCAGGCCAACAGCGCGGCGGAGACCGTTCCGCGGCTGCTCGGCATGGACATCGACCCCTACGCCTTCGCCGACGCCCTGCGCGGCGTGCTGGCGCAGCGCCTCGTGAAGCGCCTCTGCACCCACTGCCGCGCGCCCTACGCGCCGACGCCCGCGGAGTGGGAGCAGCTCTCCGGCGCCTACGGCCACGACGCCTTCGCGGTGCGGGCCGAGCGGACCTCCACGGAGTTCATGCTCCACCGCGCGGTGGGGTGCGCCCGCTGCAACGGCACGGGCTACCGCGGGCGCGTGGCGCTGCACGAGATCCTGCCCGGGAGCGGCGCGATCGCGGGGCTGATTCGTCAGCGAGCGACCATCGTCGAGCTGCGCGCCGCGGCGGACCGCGAGGGCATGACCACGGTGCTACAGGACGGCATCGAGAAGGCGCTCCAGGGCATCACCGACCTCGGTCAGGTGCGCTCGAGCTGCCTGTGAGCGCCACGGCCCGCACCGCCGCCGCGCTGAAGGTCGCCGCGAGGGAGACGGCCAGCAGCGCGAAGAGCCACTCCTCCTCCCGCCACGGGACGCAGAGCCACAGCGACACCGTCCACCAGAGCGCCGCCAGCAGGGCCGCCGCCCGCAGCCGGGTGCGAGGTCGCTGCGGGGCGCGTCGCGCGCGGATCGCCGCGAGGCCGTAGCCCAGCGAGGAGAGCAGCGTCAGCAGCAGGGCGACGCGCATGCCCTGGTTGAAGGCGCGGCGAGCCGGGGTCTCCCAGGTGGTGGGCGCGCTGGTCGAGGCGAGCGTGGCGCGGAGAAGGGCGCGGGCGTCCCTGGCGCGGTGCCCGGGAGCGAGGAGCACCAGCAGCACCGCGTCGTCTTCGAGGGGGATCGCGGTGGCGAAGCGGGTGACGTTCACGCCGCCGGGCAGCGTCGCGAGGCCGACGAGGGTCTCCACGGGGAAGCCCAGTACCCGGTCGTGCTCGACGTGGTCGGTGAAGCGGAAGGCGTCTGCGCGGCGGAACTCCGCGCGCTCTCCGGGCAGCAGCGATCGCTGCGGCAGGACGGCGTCGAGGTGCAGCACCTGGAGCACCATCGGGGGCTCGTCGGGCAGGTCGCCCGGGCGGCGGAAGACGTCGAGCAGGTCGCCGCGGACGCCGTCGGGCTCCACGCGCTCGAAGCGGTCAGGCAGGGTGAAGGTGAAGCGCGGCCGCTCGTGGCGGACGACCACCGGGTCGGCCGAGGCGCTCACGGCGGCGAGGAGCGCGGCGAGGGTGAGCGCGGGGAGGCGCAAGGGTCGTGGCTGCCTTAGCGGGCGGGATAGCGGGTGAGGTCGAGGGTGAAGCCGTCGGCGGAGGAGGCGCCCTCCGGGGGCTGCAGGTCGGCCAGCCGGTCGGCCTCGACGACGGCCTCGTAGCGGACGCGGTCGCCGGGGCCGAGGACGCGCAGGCGCACCCTCGGGGCGCTCTGCTCGACGACGAAGGACTGCACGCGCCGGGCGTCGGCGACGCCGCCCAGGAAGGTGGGCGTGCCGGAGTTGACGTTGCCCCGGATGACGGCCTCGAGGGTCAGGCGGTCGACGGGGCACGGCTCGCGGTCGTCGTCGGGGTTGGTGGTGCGGCAGCTCGGGAGCACCGCCCAGATGCGGCGGCCCTGGCCGAGCGCGCCGATGCCGAAGGCCGTGCTCCCGGGGGGCGCGATGACGAGGTACACGCGCATCCGCCGGAGCATCCCGTCGACCGCGGAGACGGGGACCGGGATCACCTCAGCGAGATCGAGGGTGGGGCGCGCCTGCGGCGTGGCCTCGGTGGTCGCGACCGTGGGCGGAGCCACGGCGACGCTGCCGGGGCGCGCGGCCGCGGGGGTCGGGCGTCGAGGCGGGTGCGAGCGCCGCTGCGCCCAGGCGGAAGTCGAGGCGCCGAGGGAGAGCGCCGCCGCGAGGGCGAGCGCGATCGAGGTGCGGATAGGCATAGGTGTGAAACCTCCACGGTCCGCGATGGACGACCGATGGTAGCGCAGGGTGCGGGCGAGCGTTGCGTTCACGGCGAGGCGGGTGCTACGCCGCAGGGGATGAGCGGCGAAGAGCAGGTCCGGCTGACGAAGCTGGCGCACGGCGCGGGGTGAGCGAGCAAGGTCCGCGCTGCGGATCTCGCGCACGTGCTGCGCGGCCTCGCCCTCCCCGTCGACCCGAACGTTCTCATCGGCCTCAACCCGGCCGATGACGCCGCGGTGGTGCGCCTGCTGCCCGAGCTCGCGCTCGTGTTCACCACGGACTTCTTCACTCCGCTCGTGGACGACCCGCGCACCTTCGGCCGCATCGCCGCGGCCAACGCCCTCTCGGACGTCTACGCGATGGGGGGTCGGCCGCTGGTCGCCCTCAACATCATGGCCTTCCCGACGAAGCTCCTCGGCCTGGAGGTGATGGCGGAGGTGCTCGCGGGCGGAGCCGACATCGCTCGCGAGGCAGGCATCTCCATCGCGGGCGGACACTCGGTCGAGGACCAGGAGCCCAAGTACGGTCTCGCGGTGATCGGGACGGTCCACCCCGACCGCGTGTGGCGCAAGGGCGGGGCGAAGGCGGGGGACGCGCTGGTGCTCACCAAGGCCCTCGGCACCGGAGTGCTCGCGACGGCGCTCAAGCGGGGGAGGATTCCCGAGGACGGTGTGGCCATGCAGGCGGCGATCGCCTCCATGGTCACCCTCAACGCCGCGGCCGCGAAGACGATCCTCGACCTCGGGGTGGAGGTCCACGCCGCGACGGACGTCACGGGCTACGGGCTCGTCGGGCACCTCGGCGAGATGATGCGAGCGAGCGAAGGGGTCTCCGCGAGGCTCTCGGCGGCGGCGCTCCCGGTCCTCGAGGGCGCGTTGGAGCTCGCCGCGGACGGCGTGCTGGCGGGCGGCACCAGGGCCAACCGCAGCTTCGCGGGAGAGTGGTTTCGCGTCGACGAAGGTGTCGACGAGGCGCGCGCGTGGATCGCCTGCGACGCCCAGACCTCCGGCGGTCTGCTGGTGGCGTGTCCCCCGGCCGACGCTGCGTCGCTGGTCGAGGCGCTGCGGGCGACGGGCTCCCCGGCTGCGGTGATCGGCCAGGTGGTCGATCAGCCGGGGGCGGCGATCACGCTCGGTCGCTGAGCAGCGGGCGGCGGCGCCACACGAACGCCGCGCTCGCCACGAGGCACACCAGCGCGAGGCCGCTCACCATGGCGCCGCGCGCCAGCGAGCGGGGCCGGAACACGAAGGCTACCCGGTGGGTCCCCGCGGGGATCGCGACGGCCTTCTGGTTGATGTTGGCGCGCACGATGGGCGCCTCGCGGCCATCGACGGTCGCCGTCCAGCCGGGGTACCAGCTCTCGGCGAGCACCAGCCATCCCGCGCTCGGGGCATCGACGGTGGCGATCAGCTCCGCGTTGGACGGACGAGCGACGCGGGCCTCGACCAGCGTCGGGGCCCCGGGCTCCGGCGCGGGCGGGAGCGACGCGCTCGGAGCGGCGTGGAGGAGCACCTCGCGCCGTGGCGAGAAGGCCTCGGAGAAGATCCACTCCGCCGCCGCGCGGTCGGTCGGAGCCGCCACGGCGCGGCCCACGAAATACGCGAGCGGCAGCGGGTCGCGCACGCGGTAGAGCCGCGCCCACGATCCGCTCGGCATGGGTTCGAGGCGCTGCGACTGCACCGGCGACGGGGCGAGCACGTGGGTCACGTGGTTCATCGCGAGGAAGCGGACGAAGCCCCCCTGGGGGACGAGCTGGTCGCGCTCCGTGCGGTAGTTGCCGCGCGCGATGCCGTCGTGGGTCGGGCTCATCGCCCCCCAGCTGATCTCCATCTCGCGGGTGATGAGCCCGGCGTAGCCGTCCGGCGAGGCCAGCGACCAGTACAGGTTGGCGTTGGGCTGGATCAGCTCCCGAGCGACGCGGTAGGGCGCGAGGTCGCTCCATCCCCGCGCGAGCCCGAAGGCCCGCTGGTGCACCGCAGAGGACTCCATCGAGTACAGGCGCCCGACCGGCTCGGAGGCGAGCGAGCGCAGCGCCGCGGGCGGGGCGAGCCAGGCGCCCGCGTCGGAGAGCGGGTTCTGCCGTGGCTGGGTCAGCCCGAGGTCGAGCGCCGTGATGGCTACCGCGGCGGCGGCCAGGTGCAGCGCGGTGATGCGCGAGGTGCCCGCGGAGGCCCTGCCGGACCACCACCGCTCTGCGCGGGTGAGGCCGAGGCCGGCGAGCGCCGCGAGCGCGCCGCACGCGACGAAGAGGAAGCGCTGCGGGATGCGGAAGCTCTTGATGCCGGGGAGCAGGGCGAAGGCGACGCGGTACACCGGCGTCGCGGGGCCGAGCGCGAAGAGCAGCCCGAGGAGCGCCAGCGCGCCGAGCACCCACACCGCCCGGCGGCGGTCGGACCACAGCGCGACGAGCGCGAAGGGCACCGTGCAGAGCCCGAGGTAGCCGTGCGACTCCCAGAAGATGTCGCGGCCGCGGTAGGTGCCGTCGCTCACGTCACCGAAGGGGTAAGGGACCGCCAGCGCGAGGAGGTTGGGCGGCCAGTAGCGCCAGTGCGTCGCGAACTCCCAGGTGAGCCCGCCGTGGCGCGACGAGAGGCCGCCGAGCTCGGCCATCGGGAGCAGCTGCACCGCGCCCAGGGCGATGCCGATCATACAGGCCAGGGTAAAGCGCCCCAGCGCGAGGAGGCGCCCGCGGGCGTCGCGGGAGGCGTCGAGCGCTCGCACCACGGCCCAGAGCCCGTAGGCCAGCAGGCACGCGTAGAGCGACTGCGGAAACGAGGCCAGCGCCTGCAGCCCGACGACGGCGGCGAAGAGCACCAGCGCCCGGTCTCGGCGAGGGCCCTCGGAGCGCGGGCCGAGCGCCTCGTCGACCAGCGAGAGCCCCAGCGGAAACCACGCGACGGTGCCCAGCACGCCGAGGTGGCGCCACTGCGAGACGAGCACCCCGCCGTGCGCCCAGACCAGCGCCGAGAGCATCGCGCCTGGCACCGAGGCGCCGAGTACCCGCGCGAGGCGCGCTGCGCCGAAGCCGGCGACGGCGAGCATCAGCAGGAGGAAGGCGTCGTAGGCCGCCGCCGGTGGGAGCGCCGCGAAGAGCAGCTCGCTGATGGGGTCGAGCGCGCCGCCGCTCGCGAAGATGGGATAGCCCGTGTAGACGCCGGGCTCCCAGAGGGGGAGGTGGCCCGAGCGCAGGGCGCGACCCATCGCGGCGCGGGCGGGGAGCTCGCCGCCGAGGAGGTCGGCGACGAAGATGTCGTCGGCGAGGTTGACCACGCGGAAGGTGAGCAGCCGCGCGTAGGGGAGGACGAGCAGGAGCCCGAGGAGGATCCACGGCGCCCAGCGGCGGGATCCGGCCGGGGGAGGCACCGGCGCGGGGGTCACCGGGGCGCTGGAGCCGTCGTCGTCCCGGCGGCGTTGGCGGCGCCCGCGGCGTTGACGCGCAGTCGCTCGGCGATGCGCTCCCGCACCGGCGTGTACTCGCGGTCGAGGGACTCGCGCTGACGGATGGCCTCGATGCGGGCGCGCGGCAGGGCGCCGGAGGTCACGCTGGCGTGGGCGTCGGCGAACTCGGCGACGGCACCCCAGGCGCCGATGGCCTCGCGCCAGAGCCCCTGGGCCTCGTCGGTGTCGGCGATGCCGATGAGGGCGCGGGCGCGGTCGGCGTCGGCGCTGGCCTCGATGGCCAGGCGCAGGGCCTCGCGGTAGTTGCCCATCGCGGTCGCGGCGTCGTTGCGAGCGCGCGACACGGCGGCCATGCGGAGCCACGGAACGGGCGAGCGTGGGTCGCGCTGCACGGCGTCGCGGAAGGCGGTCATGGCGGCGTCGAAATCGCGGCGGGCGAAGGCCTCGGCGCCGCGGCGCAGGCTCTGGTCGAAGGGGCTGGGGCCTCGCGTCGGGGCGGCCGCGGGGGCGGGCGCCGGAGCGGGGGCGTTCTGAGCGAGGGCGGCCGCGGGCGACAGCCACGCGAGGCCGAGGATCAGGGTGATGGGTCGCAGCACGGCGCGAGGATACACCGGGTCAGCGCGCGCGATACTCGTAGTAGTAGCGGAGCACCTGGCGGACGTAGTGCTGGGTCTCCTCGTAGGGGGGCACCGCGCCGTAGCGGATGACCGCGCCGCTGCCGGCGTTGTAGGCCGCGAGGGTGAGCACGAGGTCGCCGTTGAAGGTGTTGGCGAGCACCCGCAGGTAGCGCGTCCCGCCGAGCACGTTCTGCCGCGGGTCGAAGGGGTCGGTGACGGTCATGCTCTGCGCGGTGGACGGGAGCATCTGCATCAGGCCGAGGGCGCCCGAGGACGACACGCTCCAGGCGTTGAAGTCGCTCTCCTGCTTGATCACCGCGCGGATGAGGGCCTCGGGGATCTGGTAGAGCTGCGCGGCCTCGCGGATGTACGGGTCGTAGCGGTTGTAGCGGGTGGCGTCGCCGCGGGCGGCGTCGTACTGGGCGCGCACATCCGGACCGACGGTGGGGAGGTTGGGCGCGGTGATGACCTGCGACGGCGCGTCAGGGGCCGGGCGGTGGTCGGGGGTGGAGATGATCACCCTCGCGTTGGCGCGGCGGTTGGCCGGGACGTTGGTGAAGTGCAGCGATCCGTCGGCGCCGCGGGACATCCAGATCTGTGCGAGTGCGGACGGCGCCGCGGCGAGCATCGCGGCGAGCAGGGACGTGACGACGGACGGGCGCAAGGTCATGGCAGGATAGCGAACGACGGGGCGGGTCGGCCAGTTCCCGGGAGGGTTGAGGGGGGCCCCGCGGGACCGGATGGTGCGCGGCGACGTTGGGGGATAAGGTCGCCGGACATCATCGATGCGAGAGACAACGGACTTCCTGGTTCTCGGGAGCGGCATCGCGGGCCTTACGCTGGCCCTGCGCGCGGCGGAAGACGGCGACGTGACGATCGTCACCAAGCGGGGCCGCGCCGACGCCAACACCACCTGGGCGCAGGGCGGCATCTCCGCGGTGCTCGACCCGACGGACAGCTTCGAGGCGCACACCGCCGACACCCTCACGGCGGGCGCGGGGCTCTGCAAGCGCGACATCGTCGAGCTCTGCGTGCGCGAGGGGCCCGACCGCATCGCCGACCTGGTGGCGCTCGGCACCCGCTTCACCCGCGCGGTCGACGCCGAGGGAAACAGCCATTTCGAGCTCGGGCGCGAGGGCGGCCACAACGCTCGCCGCGTGGTGCACGCCGGGGACATCACCGGCCGCGAGGTCGAGCGCGCCCTGCTCGAGGCCGCCGAGGCGCACCCGCGCATCCGCTTCCTGGAGCAGCACATGGCGGTCGACCTGATCACCCTGTCGAAGTTCGGCGGGCCTGATGTGTGCGTCGGCGCCTACGTGCTCGACACCCAGCGGGCGGTGGTGATCACCATGCTCGCGCGCCAGACGGTGCTCGCCACCGGCGGCGCGGGGAAGGTCTACCTCTACACCTCGAACCCCGACGTCGCGACCGGCGACGGCATCGCGATGGCCTACCGCGCGGGGGCCGAGATCGCGAACATGGAGTTCTACCAGTTTCACCCGACGGTGCTCTACCACCCGCAGGCCAAGAGCTTCCTCATCAGCGAGGCCCTGCGCGGCGAGGGCGGCGTGCTGCGCCTCGAAGACGGCACGGCCTTCATGAAGAAGCACCACCCGATGGCCGACCTCGCCCCTCGGGACGTGGTGTCGCGGGCCATCGACTACGAGATGAAGCGCACCGGCGAGGACTGCGTGTGGCTCGACATGACCCACCACACGGCGGACTTCCTGCGGCAGCGCTTCCCGAACATCCACGCGGAGTGCCTGCGCTACGGCGTCGACATGACCGAGCGGCCGATCCCGGTGGTGCCGGCGGCGCACTTCTGCTGCGGGGGCGTGACCACCGACGCGTGGGGGCGCACGTCCATCCCCGGGCTGTGGGCCGTCGGCGAGGTCTCCTGCACGGGGCTCCACGGCGCCAACCGGCTGGCGAGCAACTCGCTGCTGGAGGGCCTGGTGTTCGGGCGCCGCGCGGCGGAGCACCTGCACGCCGAGGCCGGGCATGAGCCCTGGCCCGAGGTTCCGGACTGGGACATCGGGAAGGCGGCGCCGAGCGACGAGGCCGTGGTGGTCACCCAGAACTGGGACGAGCTCCGCCGGCTCATGTGGAACTACGTCGGCATCGTGCGCTCCAACCGCCGCCTCCAGCGCGCGGCGCGGCGCATCGCGCTCCTCCAGGAGGAGATCCGCGAGTACTACTGGAACCACCTGGTGACGCTCGACATGCTCGAGCTGCGCAACATCGCGACGGTGGCCGAGCTCATCGTGGCGAGCGCTCTCTGCCGCAAGGAGTCCCGCGGTCTGCACTACACGCTCGACCATCAGGAGACCGAAGCCGCGCTGGCCCGGGACTCGGTGGTGAAGCGCGGCGTCGGGGCCCACCTCCGTTGACAGGGAAAGGCGAGCGGCGTCACCGTCGGGCTTCGCGCCGGATGGGGAGGAGCTGAGGGCGATGGGATCTGTTCGGAGATCGGGTGTTCGCTTGTGGTTCGTCGGCGCGTTGCTCATCACGGGATGCGGCGACACCAACTGGACCGAGTGGGCCCCGATCGACGCAGCGCCGACGGACCTGTCGGTCGTCGATGCGGTCGGCAGCAGCATCATCGTGAGCGACGTGGGCAACGGCGCCGACGCGAGCGATGCCGCCGACGCGAGCGATGCCGCCGACGCGAGCGATGCCGCCGACGCGAGCGATGCCGCCGACGCGAGCGACGCCGCCGACGCGGATGCGACGACCTTCGACTTCGACGTGACGATGGCCGACGTCGGCGTTCCTGGCGTCGATGTGTCGCGCACGGTGGACGTCCCCGTCGACCACGGTAGCCCCATCGACATCCCCGTCGACCACGGTAGCCCCATCGACATCCCCATCGACCGCGGCACTCCCGTCGACATCCCCGTCGACCGCGGCGCTCCCGTCGATGTCCCCATCGACCGCGGCACTCCCGTCGACATCCCCGTCGACCGCGGCGCTCCCGTCGATGTCCCCATCGACATCCCCATCGACCGCGGCACCCCGATCGACGTCCCCGTCGACCGCGGCGCTCCCGTCGATGTCCCCATCGACCGCGGATCTCCCATCGATCTCGGCGTGGATGTCCCCATCGACCGCGGATCTCCCCTCGACATCCCTATCGACCGCGGATCTCCCGTCGACGTCGGAGTGGACGTCCCCCCCGTCGACACCGGCGTCACCGGCTCTCCTTCGACGGATCCCGTCGCCTACAGCGGGTCCTTCGCGGCGCGCACCGGGCGCTTCACCGCGACGCTCACGGTGCAGGGCGAGCGTCGCTCGGTGGTGCTCGTGGTGCCCACCAGCGCCGGGGCGTCCCCGCCGCTGCTGATGCTCTTCCACGGCACCAACGGCGATGGATCCGTGGTGCTGACAGAGTCCAACGCGCAGACGCTCGCCAACAGCGCGGGGGTCATCGTCGCGGCGCCGACCTCACGCTGGCGACCGGTCGGGGACTTCGACCACGCCACCGAGGAGACCTACTGGGAGACCGCGCCCAACGCCGACATCAACAACAACCAGGACCTCGTGCTGGTGCGCGCCATCATGGCCGAGGCGCGGCGCGCGTACGGCGTCGACCCGATGCGGATCTACGCCATGGGGCACTCCAACGGCGCGTTCTTCGCGCAGTTCGTGGCCGTGCTGCTGCGCGATCGCATCGCCGCCTTCAGCGAGAACTCAGGCGGCCTCGTGCGCTGCGGGCGCACCACTTCGTGCGGCTTCCAGGGCTCCGGCACCACCTGCGCCGCGCTCCGCACGCAGTCCGGGTACTGCTCGTGCGCGGGCGCCGAGCTGCCGGTGGCGGTCCCGAGCTCGGGGCGGATGCCGCCGGGTCTGCTGACCCACGGCACCCGCGACCCGATGGTCTCGGTCTACTACACCTGCACGCTCGCCGATCTGATGACGGCCCGCGGTCACTCGCAGGTGACGCAGCTCTTCGATGGAGAGGGACACGGCGTGCCGTCGAACTGGGCGCAGCTGGTGTGGCCCTTCTTCGCGGCACGCCGACTCGGCGATCGCTAGCGGCAGCCCTCGTCGACCACACCGTTGCAGTTGTCGTCGCACCCGTTGCAGGCCTCACCGGCGCCCTGCATGCACTGCCCGCACATGGGTCGCTGGTAGACCGGCTGCTGCTGGTAGACCGGCTGCTGCTGGTAGACCGGCTGCTGGTAGACCGGCTGCTGATACGTCGTGCCGACCACCACGCGCGCGGGCCGCACGTAGACCGGCTGCGCCCTCGCGCGAACCACACAGCCGCCGAGCGCCAGCGCCCCTGCCACCGCCACCGCCGCCGAGACCATCCATCGCGCCTTCGTTGAGTTCATCGCTGCTCCTCTCACTTCGCCTCGTCACGGGCGTCCGCAGACTCCAAGGCCATGCGCACGGTAGCGCATCCGCCGCGCGGGGTTGCCGTTCGTGAGCGCCTTCGGCTAGGTTCCGCGCGATGTCCGGCCTCCGTGCCTTCCCCATTGCGCTCGCGCTCCTCTCCTCGGTGTCAGCCTGCGCCGGGACGCAGAGCGCCAGAGGCTCCCTGCACTACAGCGACGAGGCCCAGGCGGCCTACGAACGCGGGATGGACCGCTTCCGCGACGAGGAGTGGCCCGAGGCCACCGAGGCCTTCCGCGCCGTCCAGCGCGAGTACTCCGCCTCGCGCTACGCCACGCTCGCCGAGCTCCGGCTCGCCGACGTGATGTTCCGGCAGGAGACCTACACCGAGGCCCTCGCGGCCTACCGCGCCTGGCTCCGGTACCACCCCTCCTCCGACGAGTCGGTGCACGCGCACTTCATGATCGCGCACTGCTACGTCAAGCAGATGCCCGACGACTGGTTCCTCGTGCCGCCGAGCTACGAGCGCGACCTGAGCTCCGTGCACGACGCCGAAGGGGCGCTCTCCCGCTTCATCCGAGACTACCCCGAGGCCTCGCAGCTCGCCGAGGCCCGACGCCTCCTCGGCCAGGTGCGCCTGCTCCTCGCGCGCCACGAGTATTACGTCGCGGAGTTCTACGTCACCCGCGAGCGATACCCCGCGGCCATCAACCGCCTCCTCGGGGTCATCGGCAACTACGAGGGCTCCGGCCTCGAGCCCCGCGCCCTCCTCCAGCTCGGTGAGCTCTACCTCCGTAGCAACCGCCAGCCCGAGGCCCGGGGAGCGTTCCAGGCCCTGCTGGAGTCCTACCCCAGGAGCCCGCAGGTCGAGGCCGCGCGGCGCTACCTCGCTCGCGTCGGGCCCGGGGCCTCGGTGCCACCCGACACCGACTCCGCGGTGATCCCCGTGACGAGGCCCGCCCGCCCGGCGGCCGCCGAGCGCACGCGCCGACAGTAGACTGCCCCTCCGGAGGATACCCGTGACCGACCAGCTCAAGCAGCACCTCACCATCGGACGCGAACTCTACGAACGTCAGGACTACGTGGGCGCCGAGCCCTACCTGCGCGAGGTGCTCACCCTCCGCGACGACCTCGCGGACGTGCATCACATGCTCGGGGTGATCCACAACGACCGCGGCGAGCTCGCCGAGGCGCGGCTCTGCTTCGAGCGCGCGCTGCTGCTCAACCCCGACTACACCGAAGCCGCGCTCAACCTCTCCATCGTCTGCAACGAGCTCGGCGCGTACACCGCCGCGCGCGAGGTCGTCGGGACCATCTCCGAGCGCGCCCGCCACGGCCACCGCATCGACCCCTACGCCCGCGGCAAGGTGGCCAACCTCCACGGCGAGGTCGCCCGCGCCTACGAGGAGCTAGGGATGTGGCCCGAGGCCATCGACGAGTACCGCCGCGGGCTCGCGCTCTGCCCCGACTACTCCGACCTGCGCACCCGCCTCGCCATGTGCCTCCGCTCCGACCACGAGGTCGACGAGGCCCGCAAGGAGCTCGAGATCGCCGTCAACATCAACCCCAGCTATGTGCCCGCGCGCGTGGCCCTCGGGGTGATGTACATGACCCTCGGTCGCCACGACGACGCGGCCCTCGCCTGGCGCGAGGCGCTCGCCATCGACCCCACGCACCGGCCCGCGAAGGTCTACCTGCGGCTCCTCGACGAGCCCGACGTGAGCCCGTCGCAGTTTCCTCCGCCGGACGCCATCGAGGCGAAGAGCGACGAGTTCACCATCGAGCTGCTCACCGACTCGAAGTAGGCCCTCAGCGCCGCAGGCCGAGCGCGCGCCACCAGTCGGTCACGACGTGCGCTCCGCCGCCGAGCAGGGCCGCGACCAGCAGCGCGGCGCCCACCCAGGGGAGCCTCCCCATCGCGAGCACCACCGATCCGCCGAGCACGAGCGACGCCACCACGAGGCTCGCGAAGAGGCGCCGACCCAGCCGGTCGAAGGCCAGCGGCGTCTCCGCGTCGGCGGTCTTGAGCGTGAGGTGGCCCTTGCGGAGGTCCTCGAGGATCTCCGAGACCTGCTCGGGCATCTGCCCCGCCATCCCGCTCATCCGTAGCGCGGTGCGCACCAGGTCGCCGGTGAGCTTGTCGGGCGAGTACCGCTGCGCCACCAGGCGGATCAGGTAGGGCTTCGCCTCGGAGAACACGTCGAGGTCGGGCGCGATCTGCCGGGCGGTGCCCTCCAGGGTCATGAGCGCGCGGCCCACCAGCATGAAGTCCGGGGGCATGTCGATGCCGTGCTTGACCGCGCCCCAGATGAGGTCGCGCACCACCGCGGCGACCTCGATCTCGCCCAGCGCCCGGCCGACGTACTTGCGCCCGAGCGTCTCGACGTCGGTGCGGAAGGCCGCCATGTCGACCTTTCTCGTGGGGCGGCCGAGGGCGTAGAGGGCGTCGGCCACGGCGCTGTAGTCCTCGCGCGCGGCGGCCACCATCAGGTCGAGCGCGCGGTCGCGGGTGGCGCCGGAGAGGTGGCCCACGAGACCGAGATCGAGGAGCCCCACCACCGGGGACTCGTTGGACCCGAGCACCAGGAGGTTTCCCGGGTGCGGGTCGGCGTGGAAGAAGCCGTCCTCGAAGATCATCTTGATGACGACGTGCACGCTGGTGCTGGCGAGCGCGCGGCCGTCCAGACCCTGCGCGAGCGCGTCGTTGAGCTTGCGCCCGTCCAGGAACTCCAGCGTCAGCACCCGCTTGCCCGAGTGCGAGCGGAACACCCCCGGGAAGCGCACCCGCGCGTCGCCCTCGAAGTTCTTGGCGAAGCGCTCGGCGTGGTCGGCCTCCTGGAGGAAATCGAGCTCGGCCTTGATGCTCCGGTCGAACTCCGCGACGAGGTCGACCGGCGAGTACCTCCGCGACTCCGGCACCGCGCGCTCCAGCGCCCTCGCGAACCAGTAGAGCAGGTCGACGTCCCGCGCGACGGTCTCCTGGATCCCCGGCCGCTGCACCTTGATGGCCACCTCGCGGGCCCCATCGCCCTCCGCCGCCGGGGCTAACCGGCCGCGGTGCACCTGGGCGATCGACGCGCTCGCCAGCGGGCGCTCATCCACCGAGAGGAAGAGCTCGCCCACCGGGCCGCCGAGCTCGCTCTCGATCTCCTCGCGCACCGCGTCCCAGGTGATGGGCTTTACGTCGTCCTGTAAGATCTTGAGCTCCGTGATGACCTCCGGGGGGAGGAGGTCGGCGCGCGTCGAGGCGATCTGCCCGAGCTTCACGAAGGACGGCCCGAGGTCTTGCAGCACGAAGCGCACGCGCTGCGCGAGGGAGTGCGAGCGGGGGTCCGTCGCCTCGGCGCCGTGCGCGACGAGGGGCGTGTCGAGCCCGAGGCGCTGCACCACCTCGCCGAAGCCGTGGCGCCAGAGGACGGCGACGATCTCCCGGAGCCGGTCGAGGTCGCGAAAGGCGGTGATCACGGAGGGCATCGGGCGCTCTCAGTCACGGGGGCAGAGGCCGAAGCGAGCGAGGCGTACGCCCTCGACCTGGAGCTGGCAGAGGGCGCCGTAGGTCATCCCGTCGCAGCCGCAGACCAGGTCGGCGGCGGACGCGTCGACCATCATGCAGCTGGACGCGGCGCGACGGGGCACGCAGAAGCCGGGCGCGTCGCAGCCGGGGCCGTTGCAGTAGAGGTCCGGGGAGGGGCAGTCGGCGTTGCTGCGGCAGCCGAGCACCGAGGACTCGGCGACCACGTCGCGCGGCCCGTCGGAGGCGTCGGAGCTCGCGTCGACCGCCACGTCGACCCGGGCGTCGCGGCCCCCGTCGAGCCCCGCGTCGAGGTCGCTCGCGTCCGCGGCGTCGCGGCCCACGTCGCGCGGGGCGCCGAAGTCCGTCGGCACGACCGTGGCGTCGCCGCTGAAGCGCCGAGGCTCCTCCGCACAGCCGAGCGCCAGGGTGGCGCAGAGGATCCATCCCCAATTGGGCGTTGCGCCAGCCGACCGCCTCGTCTCCATCGCGCGGACGATGCCACAGCCCGCGGGGAAACCCCACCGTCCGTGGGGCTCCCCGGTGAGGGCGTTCACCCGCGCGCCTCGCGGAAGGCCTCCGCCGCCGCCGCCAGCGTCGCCTCGATCACCCCCTCGTCGTGCGTCACCGAGTGGAACGCCGCCTCCCACTGCGACGGAGGCAGGTACACCCCGCGCTTGAGCATCCCCTGGTGGAAGCGCGCGAAGGCCTTGGTGTCGGCGCCCTTCGCGTCGTCCCACGAGCGCACCGGCGCGTCGGTGAAGAACACCGTCCACATGGCGCCCACGCGCTGCACCGTCACCGTCGCCCCGGCCGAGCGGGCCGCGTCGCGGAGGCCAGACTCCAGGCGCGCTCCGATGCGCTCCAGCGCGACGTAGAGCTCGGGCGTGAGCAGCGCGAGCGTGGCCAGCCCCGCCGCGGTGGCGACCGGGTTTCCGCTGAGCGTCCCGGCCTGGTAGACGGGGCCGATGGGGGCCAGACGGTCCATGATGTCCGCGCGGCCGCCGAAGGCCGCGAGGGGCAGGCCGCCGCCGACGATCTTACCCAGGGTGGTAAGGTCGGGCTTCACGCCGTAGACCGCCTGCGCGCCGCCGCGCGCCAGCCGGAAGCCGGTCATCACCTCGTCGAGCACCAGCAGCGCGCCGTGCTCGGTGCAGAGCGAGCGCAGCCCCTCGAGGAAGCCCGGAGCGGGAGGGACGCAGCCCATGTTGCCCACCACCGGCTCGACGATCACGGCGGCGATCTCGCTGCCCTGCTCGGCGAAGAGGGCGCGCACCGCGTCGAGGTCGTTGTAGCGGGCGGTCAGGGTGTTGAGCGCCGCCGCCGCCGGGACCCCGGCGCTGTCGGGCACGCCGAAGGTCGCCGCGCCGCTGCCGGCCTTCACCAGAAGGAAGTCCGCGTGGCCGTGGTAGCAGCCCTCGAACTTGAGCACCTTGTCGCGGCCGGTGAAGCCGCGGGCGAGGCGCAGGGCGCTCATGCAGGCCTCGGTTCCGCTGGAGCAGAGGCGCACCTTGTCCATCGAGGGGACGGCCTCGCAGAGGGCCTCGGCGAAGAGCACCTCGCGCTCGGTGGGCGCGCCGTAGCTCGTCCCCATCGCCGCCGCCTCGTTGATCGCCCGGAGGATCGAGGGCTGCGCGTGCCCGAGCACCATCGGCCCCCAGGAGCCGACGTAGTCGATGTAGCGCGTTCCGTCGGCGCCCCAGAGGTAGGGGCCCTCCGCGCGGGCCACGTAGATGGGCTCGCCGCCGACGGCTCGGAAGGCTCGTACGGGGGAGTTCACGCCGCCGGGGATTCGTCGGAGGGCGCGCTCGTGCAGGCTGCGGGAGATGGGGTCTGCCATGGTGGCGGAGCGATAGCCCCGACCGGCGACCAGTGTCTAGGGGCGTGCGCTCGCGGGGCGCACGACCTCGCCGTAGAGCACCAGCTCGATGCCGTGGGCGTCGTCGGGCATCGCCCCGCGGACCACCATCGGCTGCGGCACCGACTTGCTCTCCCCCGGCCCGAGGCGCTCGTCCTCGGGGAAGAGGAAGCCCTGTAGCCCGGTCGGCCCGTCTCCAGCGCGCGTTCGGATCTCCAGCGCGCGGAGCATGAAGGGAGAGCACTGGTCGTTGGCGCAGGGGTTTCGCACCACCGCGGTCACCGAAAGGAAGGAGCCACCCGTGGTGGGGGGATCGCTCACGTAGGGCCGGGCCTCGACCTCGAGCGAGGCCACCGAGGCCGTGGAGCCGCCGGTCGCCAGCGGCACCGAGGCGCGCCAGACCGAGGGGTCGCCGTAGGCGCCCACGCCGCTGCGGAGCTGCGCGAGGACCGGAGGCGCCGAAGGGAGCGTCACGGAGACCGCCGCGGTGGCGCCCTCGGCGAGCATCACCCTCCTCGACGAGGACCACGGGGCCATGAAGGACGAGCCGATCACCTCGTAGTTGCCGGGGCCGAGGGCGTCGATGGTCTGCGTGGCGGTGCGGTCCCACCGGAGCACCCGCTCGAAGCCGCCGACGGGGCCGCAGCGGACG
Source organism: Myxococcaceae bacterium (assembly GCA_004297725.1). Taxonomy (GTDB): domain Bacteria; phylum Myxococcota_A; class Polyangia; order Polyangiales; genus SCUS01. The sequence continues at coordinate 303,795 of SCUS01000133.1, forward strand.
AGCAGCCAGACCTCCGGCGCGCGGACCTCCAGGCCCGGGTCGAGCCCGAGCGCGACCCGGAGACGGCCGGTGCCGGTGGCGCTGCAGGAGGGCGGCTCTGCGAGGTCGGCGGTAACGCCCGCGGCGTCTCCCGAGGAGCCCCCGTCGGGGACGACGGTGCCAGCGTCCAGGGCGGGGGCGAGATCGCCTGCGCCGCTGCCGCAACCCACCGCGGCGAGGGAGAGGATCCACGGCGCGACGCGCCGCAGTGAAAGGAAGTTCATTGGGCAGCTGGTATAGCAACGGCGCCAGCGAACGGTAAGCCTCTGGCGACGTGCGTCAGGCCCTATGGCAGCGCTCGGGGAGCCGCGGGCGGCGGGCGCACCCGCTCCCGGGTCACGTCGATGCGCTCCAGCGCGCGCTCGCGCACCCGCCACGTCTCGCGGCGAATCTCGCTGCCGATGGCCTCGCCGCCGAGGCCTCCGTGGAGCGGGCGCTGCTCGACGTAGAGGTCGCGCGGCACAGGCAGCTCGTCGATGACGTCCCAGCGTCCCCGGGTCTCCGCGCCGGTGGCCTCGTCGAAGGACCCGAGGCGCACCTCGCCCGCGTACCAGTCCAGGGCGCCGTCGTCGCCGAGCCGGGCGACCCGCAGCGAGCGCCCGCTGCCCTCGTCGCCGTCGTCGCTCGCCACCTCGGTCTCCACCGCGAACTCCCGAGGCGCGGCGATCGTCAGCGCCACCGCCGTCACCTCGACCGCGGAGCGAACGCAGCTCCCCGGTCGGCCCGCGTCCACCAGCGAGAGGTGCGCCCTCGGGGCCCATGTTCCGGAGCGACCGGTGTAGCTCACCAGCGTCGCGTTGCCGCAGTCGGTGCGCACCAGGCCGAGCGCCGAGTCGCCCACGCACCCGAGCGCCCTCACCTCGCTCACGCGCTCGTCCGTCGCCGCGTCGCCGCCGATGGTGCGCTCGCCCGCCGCGGGGCGCAGCGCCACCCCCATCGCCGGGAGCGCCGAAGGCTCCGAGAGCGCCCCATCGAGCGCCGAGGCGAAGCGCGAGCAGTCTGCCACCCGAGGCGTCGGGGGCACGGCGGTGACCGCCGCGGGCCGAGGCGTCGAGGCGCAGCCCGCGAGCAGCAGCGAGGCCAGCAGCGACCCTCGCCTCACCAGCCCGACCCCCTCGCCCCGTCCGTCGATCCCCACGCCCAGGTCATGGTCTCGGTGTTGTTGGCCCGGCCCGGCCGCCCCTCGCGGTCGAGCGCGATCACCCCGCCGGTGCCGCCGACCCGCGAAGCGAGCACGGCGATCGCCGCCGCCGCCGCCGCCATCGCATCGGCCCCGCCGCGCAGCGCAGCGATCACCTGGAAGCTTACCCCTACCCGTAAGATCTTCTCCCCGTGGCCGGTGGCGCTGACGCCTCCGGCGAGGTCGTCGGCGTAGGTTCCGGCGCCCGGGAGGGGGGTGTCGCCGACGCGCCCTCGGCGCTTGTCGGTCATGCCTCCGGTGCTCGTCGCGGCCGCCACGTGGGCGCCGTCGAAGGCCACCGCGCCGACCGTCCCTCCGGCCCAGCCGCTCTCGGCCCTCCCGGCGCGCACGGCCTCCCAGCGCAACCTCGCGGCGTCCGTGATCAGCGCCTCGTCGGGCACCCGCTCGAAGCCCCGCGACTCGGCGAAGCGCATCGCGCCCTCCGCGGCGTAGAGCGCGTGGCGGCCGTCTTCCATCACCGCGCGCGCCACCGCGATGGGGTGACGCACCGCGGGCATCGCGCACACCGCCCCGTAGCGCAGCCCGTCGCCGTCCATCAGCGCCGCGTCCAGCTCGACCCCGCCGTCCTCGTGCAGGCACGCCCCACGCCCCGCGTTGAAGAGCGGATCGTCCTCCAGCACCTCCACCGCACGCTGCGCCGCGTCGAGCGCGCTCCCTCCGCCGTGCAGCACCGCCAGCGCCGCCGCCACGGCGCGCTCGCAGCCCGCCACGTGCTCGGCCCGTCGCGCGGGCGCCACGCTGCCGGCCCCGCCGTGGACGATCACCGACCGGGTCATCGCTCAGCCCCGGCGCAGACGGGCCAGCGCCTCGGGGGTGGTGTTCTCCTCGGTGAGCTGCCGAGGAGCGAGCGAGGGCTCGCCCAGCACGCCGCCCGCCGTCTCGAGGCCGCGCACCAGCGCCGGGACGTCGGCCGCGGTGATCTGGCCCAGCAGCACCCCGTCGGGCATCACCGCCACGGTCACGCCGTGCTCGCACTGATCGATGCAGCTCGACGACATCACCCGCACGCGAGGCCCCTGCCCCGCGGCCTTCGTCGCGCGCTTGAGCTCCTCGATGATCGCCTCGGACCCCTTGGCCGCGCACGACCCCCGGGGGTGATCGTCGGCCCGACGGTTGGTGCAGATCCACACGTAGCGCTCTTTGAGGGGCATGCGTGGGTTTATACAACCGTCCGCGGCGGCTCCGCGATACTCCACCCCGCAGCCCTGCCGATGCGCGTCCGAGTGAAGGCCCGAGCCTCCCGCAGCCTCGCGACCGTCACGCCCAGCCGGCGCGAGCTCGCCCGGGCCTTCTTCGCGCTCGCGGTGCGCGCCGACGTCCCCACGCTCTCCGCCAGCTTCGCCTTCAGCGCCGTCTTCGCCCTCGGCCCGCTGCTCTCGCTCGCCCTCACGGCCCTCTCGACGCTGCGCGACGACACCTTCCGCAGCGGGCTCGAACACCTCGCGCGCGCCATCGTGCCGAGCGTCTCCGCCCCCTTCCTCGACGTCATTGCCGGCCAGGTCAGGCGCGCCGGCAACCCGCTCGTCCTCGTGGTCTCCCTGCTCGGCCTCGTGTGGACCCTCTCCTCCGCCTCCGACGCCATCGTCTCGGCGCTCGAGATCATCGGCCGCCGAGACCCGCGCGCCTGGTGGCGCCGACGGCTGCGCTCGGTGATCCTCGGGCTCGCGGTCGCCCTCGCCCTGTCCGTGGCCTCCGTCGCGGTCACCCTCGGGCCGCGCGTGGGCGCCCTCCTCGGCCGCCTCACGGGCCTCCCCATGGACGTGTTCGAGCCGCTCACGTCACAGTGGTTCAGGCTGCCGCTCGTGGCCGCCAGTTTTACCACCCTGTGTATGATCTACTACCGTCACGGCACCATCGACGCGCCCCCGCGCGGCCTCTCGCTCCTCGGCTCGGCCTTCGGCGGCGTGCTCGCCACCCTCGCCTCCGCCGTGCTGAGCCAGTGGTTCACGCTCATCCCGCGGCTGGGCGGCGGCTACGGCGCGGCCACCTCCTTCTTCGCGGTGCTGCTCTGGCTCTACGTGCTCGGGCTCTCGGTCTGCCTCGGGGCGTGCTTCACCCACGTGATGGGCTTCGTCCCGCAGCACCGACGGAGCCGCTAGCGCCGTGCGTCGCGTCACCATCGGGAGCGCCCTGGCGCTGCTGGTCGCGGGCTGCGAGTCCCCGCCGCCGCCGCGGAGGCGACCGCACGTGGAGCCCCCGGATGTTCCGGTGGTGGACGGTGGCACCCGCCGCTGCGCGCTCCGCTCCGACGCCCCCGGGGAGGTCTCCCGCGGCGCCGACCCCGGTCGGATGCGCATCGCCTGGAACGGCGAGCACTGGGCGGTGGTCTGGTCGGAGACCATCGACGACGAGCCCGCGGTGTTCTTCGCCCGCATCGACGCCGACGGCAGCCGCCCGCGGCCTCCGCTGCGGGTGAGCGAGCGCCGCACCTACGCCAGCGCCCCGGCGGTCTGCTGGAACCAGACCGCCTGGTCGGTGTTCTTCACCGGCGGATTGCGCGAGGTCGGGGACATCTACCAGGCGCGCGTGACCAGCCGCGGGAGCGCCGTCGGCCGCCCGTGGCGCATGACCCGAGGAGAGCGCCTCGACATCGATCCAGCGGTCGCCACCACGGGCACCACCACCGGGCTCGTCTGGTCCGCGCGCGAGGCCGACCAGCGCTGGAGCGTCTACGGCAAGGTGCTCGACCGCTGGGACCGTCCGGGCGCGCCCCTCACGCTGATGCGCAACAGCTCCCTGGCCCTCGGCCCGGCGGAGCTCCTCTGGACCGGCCAGGAGTGGGCCGCCGCGTACGTGACCGCGGGCCAGGAGGTGTTCGGCGTCGAGCTGGCCCGCCTCGACGGCCTCGGGCAGCTCCGAGGGAGCGTGCGGCGCATGACCGACGCGCGCATCGGCGACGTGAGCGCCGAGCGCCGCTTCGCCATCGCCTGGAACGGCCAGCGCTACGGCCTCGCCTGGAGCGAGCTGCGCGACGGCCAGCGGCGGCTCTACTTCCGCTGGGTGAGCGCGCGGGGCAACCCCTTGAGCGAGCCGCGCGAGCTCGGCGTCGAGGGGGAGGTCGCCACGTCCCCGGCGCTCGCCGCCGTGGGCGACGGGACGCTGCTCCTGGCCTGGGAGTCCGAGCGCGAGGGCGACCGCCGGGTGGCCGTGTCGCTGCTCGACGAGGAGGGCAACCCCCAGCGCGAGCCGGTCACGCTGCGGGGCGTCGAGGGCATCGCCACGCAGCCCGCGCTGGCGGTCTCAGCCGACGCGGTGGGCGTCGCGACCCGGTCTCGCCGGGGCATCAGCTTCCACCGGGTCACGCTGGGCAACTGCCGGCACTGAAGGGAGCTCGGCCCGCGCCAGGGGGTGGGCGCCGTCGTAGACCTTCATGAGCTGGTTCATCGAGACCTGCGTGTACCGCTGCGTGGTCGAGAGGCTCGCGTGCCCGAGGATCTCCTGGATCGCCCGCAGGTCGGCCCCTCCGTCGAGCAGGTGCGTCGCGCAGGCGTGGCGGAGCATGTGCGGGTGCACCGCGTGGGTGCCCGTCGCCAGCGCCCCGTACTCCTTCACCAGGAGCTGCACCTGCCGCACGCCCAGCCGCTTTCCGGCGCGGCCGATGAACACCGCGCTCGGGTCCTGCGTGCCGGTGCGGACGTCCGTGAGCCCCGGCCGCACCTCGCGCCACGCGTCGAGCGCCTCGACGCAGAGGCGCCCCAGCGGCACCACGCGCTCCTTGTTGCCCTTGCCTCGCACCCTCGCGGTCGTGCCCTGGAGGTCTCCCAGGTCGAGGCCCACGGCCTCGCTCACCCGCAGCCCGCTGCCGTAGAGAAGCTCCAGCAGCGCGCGGTCGCGCTTCATCACCATCACCTGCCGCGCGCCCGACGCCCCGGCCTTCATCGGCGCCTCCGGGGTCGCGCTCGGCGAGTCCATCATGCGACCCGCGTCGGTGACCGACATCGGCCGCTCGAGGCGCCGTCGCACCTTCGGGGCCAGCAGCCGGGCGGTGGGGTCCTCGCCCTTCCAGCCAGCGCCGAGGGCGTGGCGGAAGAAGCTCTTCACCGCGGAGACGTTGCGCGCCAGCGTCGCGCCCACCCTCGTCTTCGAGCGCTCCGCGAGCCAGCCCCGGAGCACCGTGAGGTCGATGCCGTCAAGGTCGACGTCGGCGCCCCGGTGCAGCCGCGCGTAGGCCGCCAGCGCGTCGAGGTCCCGGCGGTAGTGCTCCACCGTGAGGGCCGAGGCGCGGCGCTCGTGGGTGAGCCATTCGCAGAACGACTCGATGCGGGAGGTGAGCGACATCACCCGTGGCTATAGCCCTCCACCGCTCGTCGCAGCCAGGAACCGGGGTCGGGTTGGCCGGCGGTGCGGATTCAACCCCCCGCCCTGCGATGGACTGCGCGATACTGCAGAGACAAACGCGCCGTTCACCCTTCGCGGGTCGCGAGGGCGGCGTCGTGGAGGTTTGGATGGCGCTGTTCGGTTCGTCTCGCTCTCCGCTCCAGAAGGTCAAAGAAGCGCAGTGGCGCACCGACGACGAGAAGCTCGCGGCCCTCTCCGCGCTGCGCGACGACAGCTCGGTCAAGCCCTCGGAGCTCGTACCCCTCTTGTGGGTCGGCGACGCCACGGTGCGACAGGCCGCGGCGTCGATGTTCGTGAGCCGCGCCGACCCCCGCTCCATCGCGCTGCTCTTCAGCGAGATGCAGACCCAGCACCCCGCGGCCAAGACCTTCGCGCAGCGGGTCATCGCCCGGCTCCCGCCCAACCTGGTGACGCCCGCCATCGAGGAGCTGCTCCGCGACCCCAACTCGATGCGCCAGCGCGTGGGGTGGGAGACCGCGCTCGAGCTCCCCTCCAAGGAGCGCCTCGCCTTCGCCCGCCGGGCCCTGAAGGACGCCCCCTCGGTGATGCGCGTCACGGCGCTCCAGCGCCTGGTGGCCGACCAGGGCGTCGACGCCATGGTCGACGAGCTGATCGCGCTCGCCAACGACCCCGACGACCGCTTCCGCGAGCGGGTCATCGAGGCCCTCTCGGGGCTGCAGCGCCCGAGGGGTGACGTCACCGACCTGATGCTGGAGCGCTTCGCCCAGGACAACGCCGCGGTGAGGGCGCACGCGCTGAAGGCGATCCAGCAGGCCGGGCGCACGGACCCGGCGGCGCTGCAGCCGAAGCTCCACCGGCTGCTCGCCGAGGGGGAGGACGCGATCCGGCGTACGGCGGTGGAGATCCTGCTGTCGACGGGCAAGCCCGAGGTGGTGCTGACGGAGATCCTGCAGCAGTCGCGCTCGATGGTGGGCTGGCTTCGCACGCGCATCCTCAACACGCTCAAGACCTTCGGCGACGACGTGCTGCGCCCCGCGGTGAGCCTGCTCGACCACCCCGACGAGGAGGTGCGCATGCAGGCCCTGGTGCTGGCCGAGCACTTCGAGGACCCGAGGCTCATCGGCCCGGTGGTGAAGCTGCTCGCGGACGACGACTGGTGGCTGCGCATCACGGCCTGCGAGACCCTCGGCAAGCTCAAGGACGAGCGCGTGGTGCCGCACCTGGTGAAGGCCCTGGCGGACCCGGACGCGCGCTGGGCGGCCATCGATGCGCTCGGCTCCATCGGCGGCGACAGCGCGCTGCGGGCGCTGGTCGACCTGCTGAAGGACGAGCGGCCGGAGGTGCGGCTGGAGGTGCTGCGGGCCTGCGCGCGCTCCAAGGACCCTCGGATGATCAAGCTCTTCCAGCGGGTGATGGAGGGCGACGCCGACCAGGAGGTGAGGACGAGGGCGGCGGAGATGTTCCGCGAGGTGGGCGGCGTGGTGGGGCGGGAGCAGACCGCCGCGGTGCGAAGCGAGCGCATCGACGACGCGCTCGACAAGCTGCTCGCGCTGGCCCGCGAGCGCGGCGCCTCGGACGTGCACGTCACCGTCGGTGAGCCGCCGTACATCCGCGTGGCGGGGGTGATCGAGCGCATCGACCAGGCGCCCCTCAGCGCCGCGGAGTGCGAGGCGCTCATCACCGGCATCATCGATCCGGTTCGGCTGAAGGCGCTGGAGTCCGAAGGCGAGGTGGACTTCTGCCACGCCGTACCGGGCGTCGGGCGCTACCGGGCCAACGCGTTTCGCCAGCGCAAGGGCATGTGCGCGACCTTCCGGTGCATCCCCAACATCCCGCCCACCTTCGCGGACCTGCGGCTGCCGGGGCAGCTCACCGAGCTTCTCGACTTCCACCAGGGGCTCATCCTGGTGACCGGACCCGCGGGCGGAGGCAAGAGCACCACGCTCGCGGCGATCATCAACCTCATCAACGAGACCAAGAGCGACCACATCATCACCCTCGAAGACCCGATCGAGTTCGTGCACCCCGCCAAGTCGTCGCTGGTCAACCAGCGCGAGGTGGGGCGCCACACCGGGAGCTTCGCCCGCGCCCTGCGCGCCGCCCTTCGCGAAGACCCGGACGTCATCATGGTGGGCGAGATGCGCGACGTGGACACCATCCGCATGGCCATGACCGCCGCGGAGACGGGCCACCTGGTGATCGCGACGATGCACACCACCAGCGCCGTGGCGACCGTCGACCGGCTCATCGAGAGCTTCCCCCCCGACGAGCAGGCGCAGGCGCGCATGGGCCTCTCCGAAAGCCTGAAGTACGTGGTGTCGCAGAGCCTCGCCCCTCGGGCCGACGGCAAGGGCCGCGTGGCCGTCTACGAGGTGCTCAAGGGGATCATGAACGTCGGGACGATGATTCGAGAGCACAAGACCTTCCAGCTACCGAGCCTCATGCAGATCAGCCGCGCGGCGGGGATGATGACCCTCGACCAGAGCCTCGAAGACCTGCTCGAAGCGGGGCTCATCACGCCGGAGTTCGCGTTCGCGCGGGCCGATCGCAAGGAGGCCTTCGAGGCCCGACTCTCGAGCGGAGCACAGGCATGAGCCACGAGAAGCGCCCGTCCCGACGCCCCAGCAAGCCCCCCATCCCGAGGGAGGAGCACGCCCCCGGAGTGCGAGAGGAGAGACTCGGATCGGTGAGAGAGGAGCGCCTCGGGGGAGTGCGCGAGGAGAGGCTCGGATCGGTGCGGGAGGAGCGCCTCGGGGGAGCGAGAGAGGAGCGACCGTCGGCGCCCCGGCAGGAGCGACTCGGATCGGTGCGAGAGGAGGTCGTCCCGGTTCGGTCCGATCGAGCGCCGCAGGTCCGTGAGGAGCGGGTCGCGCCGGTGAGGGAGGAGCGCTTCGGCGGCATCCGTGAGGAGCGGGTCACGCCCGTGCGAGAGGAGCGCTTCGGCGGCATCCGTGAGGAGCGCGTCGAGCAGCCCATGGTCGGGCGGCGCACCGCGGTCGTCGCCGAGGAGGTCGTCGTCCAGCGATCGCGCCCCCATCCCTCCGGGGCCACCATCCCCCCGGTGCGCCCGCAGGAGCACGCCCACCGCGGCGGGCCCTCCCCCGCGCCGACGCTCCCCGCGCCCCCGGAGCCCGATCAGCCGGTGATCCAGCCCATGCTGCTGCCTCACGCGCCGCGCACCGCCCCTTCGCGTCGGAGCGAGCCCGCCGTGGTCGCCGCGCAGCCGCCCGCCCCCCTCGCGCAGGCCATCCCGACGCCCGCCGCGGCCCCTGCACCGGTCGCGGCCCCTGCACCGGTCGCGGCCCCTGCGCCTGCGCCGGTCGTTGCGGCGAAGCCGGTGCTTCCGACGACCGCGCCGGGCACCCCCGGACAGAACCGCATCGATCGCTTTCTCCGGCTGATGAACGACCGGGGAGCGAGCGACCTGCACCTCTCCGTGGGCCGTCCTCCGATCTTTCGGCTGAGCGGGCGCATGGAGCCGATTCGCTACCGCACGCTCGACCGGACGGACTTCGTCCAGCTCCTCGAGCCCATTGCTCCGGCGCACCTCTGGCACGAGTTCGTCGAGACCGGCGACATCGACTTCGCCTACGAGGTGCCCGGGGTCTCGCGCTTCCGGGTGAACCTCTTCCGGCAGGAGCGCGGCGACTCGGCGGTGCTCCGCATCATCCCGACGAAGCTGATGACCGTGGCGCAGCTCGGGCTGCCGGAGTCGATCCGCAAGATCGTGCACCTGCGCTCGGGGCTGGTGCTGGTGACCGGCCCGACGGGGTCGGGCAAGAGCACCACGCTCTCGGCGATCATCAACGAGATGAACGCCACGCGCGCGATGCACTTCGTCACCATCGAAGACCCCATCGAGTTCGTGCACCCGAACCTGAAGTCGCTGATGTCCCAGCGAGAGATCGGTCCGCACTCCAAGAGCTTCTCGGCGGCGCTGCGAGCCGCGGTGCGCGAGGACCCGGACGCCATCCTCGTGGGCGAGATGCGCGACCTGGAGACCATCTCCATGGCCCTCAACGCCGCCGAGACGGGGGTGCTGGTCTTCGGGACGCTGCACACCAACTCCGCGGCCAAGACCATCGACCGCGTGGTCAACGTCTTCCCGGCGGACCGTCAGCCGGGGGTGCGAGGGACGCTGGCCTCGGTGCTCAAGGGCGTCGTGGCGCAGCAGCTCCTGCGCAAGAAGAAGGGCGGGCGCTGCGCGGCGGTGGAGATCCTCTTCGGGAGCAACGCGATGGCGTCGATGATCCGCGACGGCAAGACGCACCAGATCTCCGGGCTCATCAAGCTGGGGAAGAAGGAGGGCATGATCGCGATGGACGACGCCCTCAAGGCCCTGGTGGAGAACGACTCCATCGAGCCGCTGGCGGGCCTGGAGAAGTCCATCGACAAGGACGACTTCCGGAAGTGGCTGAAGGAGCGCGGCGTGCAGGCGCCGGACGACGCTCACTGAGGGGTCACACCGCCTCGGCGCGCACGATCCCGTCCTTGTCGAGCACCAGCCGCAGGTGCGCGAGCTCCTCCGCCGCGACCCCGCCTGGACCGAGCTGCCGCACCCGCATCAGCACATGCACGTGGTACACGCGCGGCAGGTCCTTCTCGTCGAACCAGCCTCTGCCGACATCGAAGTAGGTCACCCGGTCTTTCGGGTCGTCGAGCCGCAGCAGGAAGTGCCGCACATTCACCCGCAGGATGTCCCGGATGCGATAGCCCTCCGGCAGCGCCCTCGCCCCCTCGCTGTCGACCTCCAGCCGCTTCCGGTAATGGATCACCTCCTCGGGGTTGGGCCCCACCCGGCGCGGGTCGTCGTCCACCCGACGCTCGCTGATCTCCTCGGGCAGCGAGTCTCGGTCGACGAAGCGCACGGCCTCGGCGGTGCGCGCGTTGAGGTCCCCGAGGCCCATCTCCACCAGCGTCGGGCCGTGCACCACCGAGCTGTGGTCGAACACCCTCGCTCGCTTCAGCAGGTACTCGCCCGTGAGGTTCTTGATGCGGTCCTTCAGCACGTAGGCGAGCACCGCCCCGGAGAAGAGCAGGAAGCGCGTCTGCGTCGGCAGCCCCGCGAGCTGCGTGGGAATCTGCGTCGCCAGCGCCCAGATCGCCGCGAGCGCCGCCCCGGTGGAGGCCACCGCGTTGCGCACGAAGGTGTCCGCCCGCGACCCGCGCAGGTCGAGGTAGAGCGCCTGCTGGACGTTCTTCTTCAGCGCCGACGCGCGCCAGGTGAAGTGCTCCCCCGCGGGCGCCGAGCGCCGCGCCCGGAAGGCCAGCGAGTCCTCGGAGAGCGCGCGGCCGTCGAGCACCAGGTAGCCATACCTCTCTCGGTATTCAGCCTCCTGCCGGGCCAGCTCGCGCACCCGAAGCTGCACCCTCGCCACGAAGCCCGTCCCGTCTCGGGCCGACTCCGCGGCGCGCGCCAGCACCGCGAGGCGCTCCTCCAGCGCGAGGCTCATGTACTCGTCCGCCGCCCGCATCGCGAGCGGGACCGACTGGTGGCAGAGCCGCTCGAAGGGCCACCACCCGGCGCGCACCTCGCGGTACCGCCGCAGCGTCCGCGCCACGCGCTTGAGCATCTCCTCGAGCATCGCCTCCAGCCGGCCGTCGGGGTCGACGGGCGCCATCGGGGCGTCGAGCGGGCGGGGGAAGAGCGAGTTTCCCCTCCCCCGGCGGTCGATGGTCTCGCTGCGGAGCCGCCGCTGCAGGCGTTTCTCCCAGCGCCGGAGCTCGGACTTCATCGCCGACACGAACAGGTGCGCGAAGAGCCTCGCGTGCACCTGTACCGGCCGCGTCGGCACCCGCTCCGAGGTCCGCAGCCGACGCAGCACCTCGGCCATCTGGTGCAGCGGCGAGGCGGGGTTGGTCTCGTCCGCGAGCTGCTCCAGCGGCAGCGGGCTCGCGTCCACCCGCATGTACGCCGTGAAGTCCGAGTAGAACTGCTCCCGCGAGTAGTTGGCGCGGTTGAGCCCGACGTTGCGCGGCACGAAGAAGTACGCGTCGACGTCGAAGCGCCACCGCCCCGGCTCGCCCACCGGGTAGTTGAAGCGCAGCTCGAACTGCAGGCGGTCGTGCACCTCCCCCTGCACCACCAGGCCCTTGCGCACGCCGCGCTTCACGCGAGGGCCAGACTCACCCATCGCTCCACCTGGTCTTCGTTGACGCGCTCCCCCACGGCGCCGCCCATGGGCCCGAGCCACCCGGTCAGCTCCGCGTTGGGCGACGCCACCTCCGTCGAGCCCCGCACGATCACCCTCGCCGCGCCGTCTGCCGCGGCCACCCGCACCCGCACCGTGAGCGCCCCGGCCCGCGCCTCGATGGCCCACGCGAGCAGCGCCTCCACCGCGCGCCGCGCCCGACCGTCGATCTCCACCACCGCCAGCGTGTAGTCCGCCCCGCTCGCGTCGAGCCTCGCCCCCTCGGCCGCGAGCCTCGACGAGAGCGCCTCCTGCGCCGCGCGCAGCAGCGTCCCGATGGCCAGCACCTCCACGCCCTCGTGCGTCGGCGGACCCACCGGCAGCAGCGCCTCCGCCGCCCGACCGAGCTCCCCGGCGTGCGCCGCCACCGTCGTCGGGTCGCGCCTCGAGGCCACGTCGCGCAGCACCTCCGCGCACCGGACGATCATCGCCCTCGCCGCCGACAGCTCGCCCGCCGACCCGGCGTCGAGGATCACCAGCGCCGGGCACCGCTGCCCGTCCGGCGCGTAGGCCGCCAGCCAGCGCACCCGGCGGGGGGAGCCCTCCAGCCACGGGGGCGCCAGGCTCACCTCGCGGGTGAAGCCGTCTTCCATCACCCGATCGACGGCCTCGCGGCATCCCGGCAGCTCCGGGAGCTCGGCCCCGCGGGCCTGCTCGTCGTGGGGGCGCAGCCCGAGCAGCCGCCGCGCGAGGCCGTTGATGCGCGTCGGCTTGCGGTCGGCGCCGTAGAGGATCAGGCCCACCGGGAGCTCGTCCATCAGTGCGAAGAGGGTGCTGCGGTCGGCGCCGGAGGCCAGCAGCTTGCCGCGGAGCTGCGACGCGAGGTGCTCCAGCGCCTGGGCCACCTCGCCGATCTCGTCGTCGCTCGGGGCCGGAATCTCCGCGGCGAAATCGCCCTCGGAGAAGGAGCGCGCCGCCTGGGCCATGTGCCGCAGCGGGCGCGAGGCCACCATCGCGGCCAGCAGGCTGAGCAGCGCCGCGACGGTGAGCGCGATGGCGCTGGTCTGGCGCACCACCATCGCGACCTGCACCGAGGCGGCGTCGACCGCGGACACCGGCCGAGAGAGGCGGATCACCCCGCGCGTCTGCCCGTGGCTGGGGAAGCGCCTCGCGACGTAGAGGGTCATCTCTCCGGTGGTGGCCGAGGGGCGCAGCGCGAAGCCCTCGGCGTCGGCGAAGGCCTGGCGGATCTCGTCGCGGTCGCCGTGGTTGCGGAGGTTGGTGTAGCGCGAGTCGCAGATCACCCGCCCCCCGGGGTCGACCACGGTCATGCGCAGCGGCAGGGCGCCGCAGAGGATGTCGATGCGGGCGCTGAGCTGCTCGGCGGGCGCGGCGTCGAGGCGGGCGGTGAGGTCGCGCAGCTCTCCCTGCAGCTCGACGCGCACCGCGTGGCGCTGGCCCTTGCGCAGCGAGGTCTGGAGGTAGACCGCCGTCGGGACGAGCACCAGCCCGACCACGAGCAGGTAGCTCGCCGCGAGCTTGAAATGGAGCGGGATACGCACGACCGGCGAACCATACAGCGTTGGCGGGACCGTTGCTGGCGATCGCGCGATGATGGTAAGCGACGACGCACCATGCGACTCGCGACACTTCGAGACGGCACCCGGGACGGCGCGCTCATCGTGGTGATGCCCGATGGCCAGAGCTACCGCTCGGCCCGCGCCGTCGCCCCGACGATGCAGGCCGCCCTCGACGACTGGGGCCGCTGCGAGCCCCTGCTCCGCGCCCTCTCTCGGGAGGTGGGCCCCGGGGCCCTGAGCCTCGACCTCTCGGCCCTGCACTCCCCCCTGCCCCGCGCCTACGAGTGGATCGACGGGTCGGCCTACCTCAACCACGTGCGCCTGGTGCGCAAGGCCCGCGGGGCCGAACCGCCGCCCACCCTGGAGACCGATCCCCTGATCTACCAGGGGGGCTCTGGCACCTTCCTCGGGCCTCGCGACCCGATGCCGCTGCTCAACCCGGCGTGGGGCCTGGATTTCGAGTCCGAGGTCGCGGTGGTGCTCGGCGACACGCCCGCGCAGACCTCCGCCGCCGACGCCGCGAGGTGCGTGCGCCTGGTGATGCTGGTCAACGACGTCACGCTCCGCAACCTCATCCCCGACGAGCTCGCCAAGGGCTTCGGGTTCTTCTGCTCCAAGCCCTCGACGGCCTTCTCGCCCTTCGCGGTGACGCCCGACGAGCTGGGCGACGCCTGGAAGGACGGCCGGGTGCACCTGCGCCTCAAGACCGAGCTCGACGGCGCCGTGGTCGGCGACACCGACGCGGGCCCGGAGATGCACTTCTCCTTCTACGACCTCATCGCGCACATCACCCGGTCGCGCGCCTTCACCGCCGGCACCATCCTCGGCAGCGGAACCGTCTCCAACACCGACCCCGCCCGCGGCATCTCGTGCCTGGCCGAGCGGCGCACCCGGGAGGTGCTGGAGTCCGGCAAGGCCAGCACCCCCTTCCTGGTCGACGGCCAGGTGGTGCGCATCAGCATGGCCGACGCCTCCGGGCGCGACCTCTTCGGTGACATCGTCCAGCGCGTGGAGGCCCGGTGAAGCTCCATAACTACTGGCGCAGCTCGGCCTCGTGGCGGGTGCGCTTCGCCCTCGCCCTCAAGGGCATCCCCTACGAGTACGTGACCGTCTCGCTCCTCAAGGACGGCGGCCAGCAGCACAGCGAGCCCTACGCCGCGCTCAATCCCCTCCAGCAGGTTCCGACGCTGGAGTGGATGGAGGGCGGCGAGGTGATGCGCCTCACGCAGTCGATGGCGATCATCGAGTACCTCGACGACGCCTTCCCGGGCCCGCGCCTGCTGCCCGAGGAGCCCTTCGTCCGCGCCAGGGTGCGGCAGCTCTCGGAGATCGTGAACGCCGGCATCCAGCCCCTGCAGAACCTCGAGGTGATGCGCTACGTCCGCGAGGAGCTCAAGGGCGACGCCACCGCCTGGGCGAGGTACTTCGTCGGTCGCGGCATGCGCGCCCTGGAGGCCGAGGCGGTGCACTCGGCCAGCGCCTACCTCGTGGGCGACCAGGTGACCCTGGCGGACTGCTGCCTCGCGCCGCAGCTCTACGCCTGCCGTCGCTTCGGCGTCGACGTCTCGGACTACCCCACGCTCCTCCGGGTCGAGGCGAAGCTCCAGGCGCTGGAGGCCTACAAGGCCTCGCACCCCGACGCGCAGCCCGACGCGCAACCCTGACAACCCTTCCACAGAGGTCATCACCAATGCTCGAGCGCATCGTGCGGGGAGAGGTTCCGGCGAAGCACCACATCGCGTTTCGTGATGGCTCCGGCGCGCTGCGCCACGAGGAGTGCATCACCCGCGACGGCTTCGAGGGGCCTTACACCATCGCGTATCACACCCACCGCCCGCACACGCACCGCCCCGCCGAGTCGCCCCACGGCTGGCCCGCCCCGGAGGCGCTCCCCCCCGGTCCGCTGCGCAAGCGCCACTTCCGCACGCAGTCGATGACCCGCCGCCCGGGCGCGCCGGTCGACGCCCGCACCCCCCTCTTCTTCAACGACGACGTGGTGCTCTCGGTGGCCTTCCCCGACGCCGACGACCCTGTCTACGTGGTCAACGGCGACGGCGACGACTGCATCTTCGTGCACGCGGGCGGCGGCGTGGTGCGCTCCATCCTCGGCGACCTGCCCTTCGGCCCCGACGACTACGTGGTCATCCCCAAGGGCATCCCCCACCGCATCGAGCTCACCCCCGGCGTGGCGCAGCACTGGTTCATCGTCGAGTGCCGCGGTGGCCTCCACCTCCCGAAGCAGTGGCGCAACGAGGTGGGCCAGCTCCGCATGGACGCCCCCTACTGCCACCGCGACTTCCGCCCGGTGGACTTCCGTGGGCCCCTCGACGAGTCCATCCGCACGGTGGTGGTCAAGCGCCGCGACCGCTTCCACGCCTTCGAGCTCGACCACTCCATCCTCGACGTCGTGGGCTGGGACGGGTCGGTGTACCCCTTCGCGTTCCCCATCCTGGCCTTCCAGCCTCGCGCCGGACTGGTGCATTTGCCCCCCACGTGGCATGGCACCTTCGCCACACGCGGCGCGCTCATCTGCAGCTTCGTCCCGCGGATGGTCGACTTCCACCCCGAGGCGATTCCCTGCCCCTATCCGCACAGCTCGGTCGACTGCGATGAGGTGCTCTTCTACTCCCGCGGCAACTTCACCTCCCGACGCGGCGTCGGCCCGGGCAGCGTCTCGTACCACCCGATGGGCATCCCCCACGGCCCCCACCCGGGCGCCTACGAGGGCAGCATCGGATCGAGAGACACCAGCGAGCTCGCCGTGATGCTAGACACCGCAAAGCCGCTCGAGGCGACCGCCTTCGTGATGCCGGCCGAAGACCCTTCGTACCAACGTAGCTTCATCGCCTAGAACCTCACGCCTTCCCATCGAGGAGCACCCGCAGGGTGGACGACACCGCCAGCCGAGGACAGCGCATCGCACAACGCTTCGAGCTCGACGCCCCCCTCGCGGACGTCGGCCTGGGAGAGTGCTGGAGCGCCCGCGACCTTCAGCGCCCCGACTCACCCGCGCAGGTGGAGTTCCTGTGCGCGCCGAGCCCCAGCGGGGCCGCGACGCGCGAGGCCTTCGACGGGCTCATCACGAGGCTCCGGCCGGTGAGCAACCCGGGCATCCTCGGGGTGCTCGCCGGGGGCGAGACCGACGGCAGGCTCTACATGGTCACCGAGCGGCTGGAGGGCCGCTCGCTCGCCAACTGGCTCGGAGGCCACCGCCAGGCGGGCACGAGGCCCGGCGTCACCGTGGTGCAGCGCATCTTCGACAAGGCCTGCAACGCGGTGCAGTTCGCCCACGCCGTCGCGCCGCAGCCGGTGGTGCACCGGGCCCTCACGCCGAGGAGCATCCTGCTGCGGCGGGTGAGCCCGGGGCAGCACCATGTGAAGGTCGGCGACTTCGGGCTCGCGCCCTTCTCCCCGGGAGCGACCGTCGGATCCATCGGCGCGTGGTGGGAGTACCAGGCCCCCGAGCAGCACGGCGGCCGATGGAACGAGCCGCCCACGGCGGACGTCTTCGCCCTCGCGGTCATCCTGGTGGAGATGCTCTCGCTCTCCGCGATGCCTCGCGCGGAGGGCCGCGAGACCTGGTGGCAGTACATCAAGGAGAGCCGGGCCCAGGCCCTCGACCGACTGGTGACCCTGCGCGAAGACGTCCCGAGGGGCGTCTGGGAGGTCATCGCCGCGGCGATGAAGCTCTCCCCGAAGGAGCGAACGCCCTCGGTGCAGCGCTTCCAGCGGGCCCTGCGCGACGCCTGGCAGGCCGCCGGGGAGTGGCAGCCCACCGCGGGCAACGAGGCCGAGCCGCCGGTCCCGACCAGCCTGGGCGACGCGTCCTCGCTGGTGCGCTCGGCCCCGGGCGGCGGCGCACGGTCCGCGACGGTCATCGACGGCTGGCAGGCCGCCGAGCGCCGCCAGGAGCCCGCGCCCGCCCAGCGCGCCTCTCAGCCGAACCCGGCGCCCGCTCGACCGTCGAGGCCCGACCCGACGCCCCCGCGGCCGTCGATGCCCGACCTCGCGCCCCCGCGGCCGTCGGTGCCCGACTACGCCGCCGCGCGTCCGACCCCTCCGCCGTTTACCCCGCCGGTAAGCCCGGCGGCCACGGTGCAGATGCCCGCAGCCACCCTGCCGGCGCCCGCGATGCACGCCGCCCGACCGGTGAGCGAGTCGACGGAGATGATCGACCTCGCCCGGCACGGAGCCTTCGTCCGGTCGACGCCCGACGCGCAGGTCCGGCAGGACAGCACGATGGCGCTCGACCTCTCCTCCCTCGACCCCAGCGCCTACGGCAAGCTCGGGCTGCCCCAGGGCGGCGCCGCGTCGCTCTTCGGTGAGTCCTTCGAGGGAGACTCCGACCTCGACCCGGCGCTCGGGACGCAGGTGATGTCCCAGGGCCTCGGGGGAGGCACCGAGCCTCCGCCTCCGCCGCACACCTACGAGGACGGCGGTCGCTCCGACCCGAGCAACACCACCCGCGCCATCGACACCGCGGAGGCCTTCGCGCAGCTTGAACTCCAGGCCCAGCGGCGCCCTCCCCCGGAGGTCCTGGCGACGCTCAAGGCCCCGCTTCGCGCCCGGGGGTTCCTCCCCGTCGCCCCGAAGCGCGACGACAGCGACCTGCGCGCCACCAACCAGATGCAGCGGGTGCGCCCCGCGACCATCGCACCCAACGGGTTCATCTCGCCGCTGGCGAGCCCTGCCGACGCCTCCGGCGACCCCTTCGCGAGGGACTCCCTGGCGGGCGATCCCTTCGGTGGAGATCCCTTCTCGACGGCGACGCCCTCCTCGCCGCCGTCCCAGCCGCCCGTCGAGCCGACCATGGCCGTGCCCATCGAGGCCCTCATGGCCGGGGCCTATCCGCAGTACGGCGCCGCCAACGCCATGCCCCCGCTGCACCCGTCGATGCCCGGCCCGCAGTCGCAGCCGCTGCCGCCCATGCACACGGCCTTCGCCATGGGCGCCCCGGCGCGCACCTCCGAGTCGATGCCCACGCAGCCCCCGGCCCGCACCATCGCCGGTCAGCCCGCCTGGATCATGATCGCCATCGCCGTGCTGCTCATCGTGAGCGTCGGGGCCTCGGCCTTCCTGCTCGCCGGCGGTCACTGAGCCGCGCGCCCCAGGCTCGAAGCCCGACCTTGCCCCGCGCGAGGGGCGATGATTCCTTCCGGGGCCGTGCACTCCATCCACGCTCCACGTCTCCTCGGGCGCCATCCATCCGTCGCCGCGAGGGCGCTGCTCCTGTTGCTGGGTGCGCTCCTCGTGGCGCTCGTGGCGCTCGCTCCGAGGGAGGCCTCCGCCGACCCCGCGAGGCGGGTGTACGTCGGCATCTACCTCCGCGATGTCACCCGCTTCGACCAGCGCAACGGCACCTTCGACGTCGACATGGAGGCATGGGTGAAGTGGCTCGGGGACTTCAACCCGACGATGCTGCGCATCGCCAACGAGAGCGGCCTCAGCCGCGACGACCTGGGCACCGAGAATGACGCCGGCTGGCACGTCCGGCGGTGGCGGCTGCGAGGCACGCTGCGCGGGGAGTTTCCGCTGCAGCGCTTCCCCTTCGACGACCAGGCGCTGGGTGTGGCCTTCGAGCTGCCGGAGCGCGACGGCGTCCTGATGCCCGACCTCACCGGCAGCGGCATGGAGGGGCACTTCAGCATCACCGGGTGGGACTACTCGCCGCACTTCCGCCCTCGCGCGCAGCGCCTGGAGTACCCGTCCGACCTGGGGAGCCTCGCGCAGGAGGGCCACGGCACCACGGTCCACCGGGTGCGCTTCGAGGTCACGCTGCGCCGCCCGGTGGTCACCGTGGCGCTCAAGCTTTTCCTGCCGCTGGTGCTCATCCTGCTCGTCGCGATGCTCGCGCTCTTCCTCCCGGCGGAGCTCATCGACGCCCGCTCGGGCATCGGCGTGACGGCGCTGCTCGCGTGCTTCGCGTTCCAGTTCTCGGTGGCGAGCACCATGCCCGACGTCGCGTACCTCACCGTCGCCGACTCGCTCTTCCTCGTCGCCTACGGCGTCACCGCCCTGGCCCTGCTCGGCAGCGTCGCGGTCTACTGGCTGCACCGCGACGAGCACGTGGCGCTCTCCCGCCGCATCGACGTCGTGAGCCGCTTCGCGCTCCCGGCCGGCGCCGTGATGGTCACGCTCTTCCTGCTGCGGGCCGGTCGTCCTCCGACGCCTCCGCGCCCCGCTTCCCTCGCCGCGGCGCCGAGGCCCGCGTCAGCCCGCGACCTGGTGCGCGTCGGCGTCGCCGAGCTCCCCTCGCTGATGACCAGCGTGGTGACCTCCGGGACCCGCCGCGGCCTCGTCTTCGTCACGCCCGAGGACGAGCGCGTGCCCTTCCTGGCCGAGCGGCTGCCCGCGGTGGGCAACGACGCGCTCCAGGTGAACCCCGACGGCACCTTCGAGGTGCGCTGGCGGCTGCGCGCCAACCTGCGCTGGAGCGACGGCCGCGCCCTCACCAGCGACGACTTCCGCTTCGCGCTGGAGGCCTCCCCCGACCCGCACGTTCGCGCCGTGCAGACCCCCGACGCCCGCACGGTGACCATCGTCTATGACGGCGTGCTGGTGCGGGCGCTCGACGGCGTGCAGCCGCTGCCCCGCCACGCCCTCGGCGAGGTGCTGCGCCGCGGTGGCTACGATGCGGTCGCCGAGACCCGGCGCACCCGCCCGCTGCCCGGGACCGGCCCCTATCGGGTCGTGCGCTTCACGGCCGGCCGAGAGGCGGTGCTCGAGGCCAACCCGTACTTCCTCGGGAGTGCGCCCTCGATCGCTCGCGTCGAGGTGCGCTGCCTCGCGGACCACGCCGCCCTCACCGCCGCCTTCGAGCGGCACGACCTCGACCTCGTGGCGCCCAACGTGCTGACCGCGGAGGAAGCCAGCGCGCTCGCCGCCAGGGCCCCGGGATCGGTGCTCCAGCGGCCGTCGAACCAGCTCTACGTGCTCCAGCCCGACCCGGAGGTGGAGATGCTCCACGCGGGAGCCGTGCGCACGGCGCTGCTCCAGGCGATCGACCGCGACGCCTTCGCGCAGAGCCTTTTCGGCGACGCGGGCCGCCCCGCGGTGGTCCCTCGGACGGGCCCGGAGCCCGCCGGGGTGCAGCGATCGCCCTTCGACCTGGACGCTGCGCGCGAGGCGCTGGCGGGGGTGGGCCTCGCGGGGCGGACGCTGCGGCTCACCCACGGGGCCGGGGCCGTGGAGCGCCGAGCCGCGCGACTCATCGCCGACGCGTGGACCGCCGCGGGCTTGACCGTCGACGTGCAGGAGGTCCCTTCGGTGGCGGCGCTGGCGCGCAGCCGGACGCACGGCGGGGCGCTGCTCCAGGTGATCACCGCGGAGCGCGACACCGAGCCGAGGCGCTTCTGGAACCTCCCTCGCCGCGACGGCCGGTTTCTCCCCGGGACGCGCACCGAGGCCTTCACCGACGAGGTCGCGCAGCTCGCCGAGCGCGAGGAGCGGGCCCTCTTCCCCGAGCGACAGCAGCAGCTCCAGACGCGCCTGCTGGTGAGCTTCTCGCAGCACCTGCCGCTGCTCCCTCTGGCCTTCGGCTCGGACCGCTACGCCGTCTCCGCCTCGCTCAAGGGGTGGGACCACGGCCCCGGCGTGCGCTTCGGCGAGGGCATCGAGCGCTGGCACTTCGTCTCGGCGAACTGACCCCCCTCCGGCCTCAGCGAGGTCGGGCGCTGCGCCGCGCCTCGATGGCCGCGATCAGCACCCACCCGGCGACCACGCCGGGCGCGACGAAGATCAGCGCGAGCCGCAGCGCGTACATCGACACCGCGGCGACGAGCGCCAGCGCCACGCCCGCGCCGGACGGGGAGAGCAGGCGCTCGACGAGCCCCATGCGATCGAGCGCGAGCACCAGCGCCTCGTACACGAGCAGCGCCAGCACCGAGGCGGCGACGCGCTTCTTCCAGAGGGTCACGGCGCCCTCGCGGTGAGCATCGCCAGGAGGATGGCGTTGCCGATCGGACCGCCTGCAACGAAGGCCCGCCCCGCGCCGCGCGAGACCGGAACGCCGAAGAGGGCCGCCGTACGGTAGAGGGCCCGGAAGCGATCGCGGTCACCGAGCTGCCGGGCGGACGAGAGGGCGAAGCCGGTCGCGGACACCGACACCCCGAGCACCACGGGGCCTGAGTCGATGTCGCCCTGCCCCGAGGTTCCGCGCGGGTACTCCGCCACCGCGCCGAAGCCCAGGAGCGTGCGCGTCCCGCTGCGGGCGACGGCGTGGCCCAGCTCTCGGGCGAGCGAAGCGTCGGCGAAGGAGAGGAAGTACGACGAGAGCGCCGTGCCTGATCCTCGCGGCGGCGAGGCCCACGCCCCCGTCTCGGGCACCACCGTCTGCACCAGGTAGCCCGAGGACGGGTCGGTCCAGCGGGTGCGATAGACCGCGGCCATGCGAGCGATGAGCGCACGACGGTCGGCGCCCGTGAGCCGCGCGTGCTGGCCGATGGCCCCGACCACGGTCGCGAGGTCGCAGGGGTAGGCCTCGCCGGGGTAGGTCTCGATCACGCCCACGGGGGAGCCCTCGAGGCGGCGGGCGAGCGCCTCGACGATGCGGTCGTGGAGGGCAGCGTGCGGGGTGCCAGGATCGACCTCGCGCAGCGCCCCCATCGCCAGGGCGACGTAGCCCAGGTAGGCGTGGCCGCGGTCCTGGTCGAGGCTCTCGAGAGCGGGAGCGCCCCACGCCTGGGTCCCGAAGGCGAAGGTCTCCGGGCGGAGGAGGTGGTCGACCGCGGCGCGCAGCGGAGGGAGGTAGCGGGCGCGCAGCTCGGGGTGCGCGAGGATCACCTGCGAGAGGCCGAGCGCGGCCATCTGCGAGGTGGCGAGCGCCCACTCGCCGTCGAAGCGGGTGGACCCCGTGTGGAAGGACCCGGCGCGGGTGTCGTGAGCGACGTAGTCGGCGACGGTGCGGGCGAGCGCGTCCTGCGCGGAGGCCTCGCCGTCGAAGAGGGCGTCGGCGTCGCGGCCCACGAGCGCGCGGGGGAGCAGCGGAGCGAGGGCGAGCGCGCAGGCGGCCGTGATGGCGAAGCGGGCGCGGCGGGGGAGTGCTCTCGTCGTCATCGAAGGTGCGCGAAGGCCCGCGGATGAAACGGGGGGTGACGCCGCTCCGATCGATGGTATCGGTCGGCTGCCGCGAGGTCATCGCATTGACGCGGGCCCACGCCGTGTGGTGGCATCGCGCCACTCCAACCGAAGGTGATCGATGCCCCCAGCCGCCCGCCTTGGTGACAACCACGTCTGCCCGAAGGTCGAGCCCGGCCCCGTCCCCCACGTAGGGGGGCCCATCCTGCCAGGCTGCGAGCCCACGGTGCTCATCGGCAACAAGCCCGCGGCGCGCGTGGGCGACAGCGCCCAGTGCAACGCCCCCCCCGACAGCATCAAGATGGGCGAGCCCACGGTGCTCATCGGTAACAAGCACGCGGCCCGCCTCGGCGACCCGACCTCCCACGGCGGCGTGATCGTCCAGGGCGAGCCCACGGTGCTCATCGGATCGGTCTCCCAGGGCGCCGTGCTCCGCGCCGCCGCGCGCTCGGGCGTCCCCTTCTGCGAGGAGTGCGAGCGAGCTCGCGCCCGCATGAGCAACACCGCGCACTGACGCGCTCCCCTTCACTCCTCCACCCGCGACGCACCACCGCCCACCGTGTCCGAGCGCCCCGACTTCACCGACCGCATCGAGCATGTCCGCTGGGTGCTCGCGCAGCACCAGGCGCCGATGTTCGCGCTCCTCGACGCCGCCCGACACGACATGGTGCTCCCGACGATCCTTCAGTCGGGCTTGACCTACCGCTCGCTCTACGAGGGATGGCAGGGCGAAGGGCTCTCGGACGTCGCTCCCTACCTCGTCGAGGTCCCGCCCGACGCGCCCTTCCTCGACGCCATCCTCGAGCAGGGCTGGGGCGATAGCTGGGGCACCTTCCTCTTCACGACGGAGGACTTCTTCTCCGTGCGGCGGCACCTCCGGCGCTTCTTGAAGGTGCAGTCCGAGGACGGCAAGCGCCTCCTCTTCCGCTTCTACGACCCGCGCGTGCTCCGGAGCTACCTCCCCACCTGCACCCCCGACGAGCTCGCCGCGTTCATGGGTCCGATCTCGTGGTGGGTCACCGAAGGCCCTCGCGGCGAGACCCTGCTGCGCTTCACCCGCGCCGACGACGGCGTGCGCTGCGACACCGAGCCGCTGCCCGAGGCACCGCCCGAACGCTGAGGGCTCCTCCGCCCTCCCGATCCCCTCTCCCGTCCCCTCTCTGAAGGCGCTCCATGATCCTCAACCTGACGATCCTCAACGGAACCCACGCGGGCCACTCGGTGCAGGTCACCGCCGGGACGCCGCGCACCTTCGGCCGGGCCGCGCAGTCCGACGTGGTGCTCCAGGACGTGTACCTCTCGGACGTCCACTTCGCCCTCTACTGCGACGAGCAGGGCGCGCGCGTGCGGGACCTGCAGTCGCACAACGGCACCTTCGTGAACAACGCGCCCGTCGCCGACGCGACGCTCGCGACGGGCGACCGCATCACCGCCGGGCAGACCATCTTCGAGGTGGCGCTCACCGACCACGCGCTCGAGGCCCCCGCGAGCGCCGCCAGCACCACCGGCGAGATCACCGCGGAAGACCTCCTCCGCGGGATGCAGAGCGCCCCGCACGACTGCGCCCGCTGGGCGCTGCACAGCGAGGAGGGCAACTACTTCGCCGTGATCGACTGCGCCCGCGAGCCCGACCTGATCACCCTCGTCAACCGCATCGGCGAGGAGTTCTGCGCCTTCGACGAGACGCGCGAGCCCGACGACCTCGGGGAGACGGCGCCCTTCCTGGTGTCGCTCACCCCCGCCACGGAGGGCCTCGCGGACGTCTTCGAGGAGACCTGGGGCCGCGGCCACGCGATCTTCCTCGTGAGCCCGCAGACCTTCATCGAGGTCTACCAGCACCTCATCTCGATGGTGACCTGGGACGAGCAGGCGCGGCTCAGCTCGTTGCGCTACTGGGATCCCGCGAGGCTCGCCGAGCACCTCGCCCGCCTCACCCCCGAGGAGAGCGCTGCGTTCTTCGGTCCGCTCACCTGCATCCTCGCCGAGTCGGCCGACCCTCGGGTGATGACCCGCTACGCCCGCTCGTCCGATGGGGTCGTCACCGCGACGCCCATCGAGCTGAGCCTGCAGAACGCCTAGCGCAGCCCCATCAGGCTGCCGTCGATGCGCCCCACCATGATGGGGAAGCGCATCACGTTGCCCTCGGAGTCGGGCTCGGTGCGCACCACGGCGCGCCAGTCCTTCGCGACGCACTCCAGCAGCCGACCGTTGGCGACCAGCCGGTAGTCGAACTGCTCGGCCACCAGCGGCGCCATGGCGAAGGCAGGGTCGGCGAACTGGCTGTTGAGCGCCGCCTCGGCGGCGGACTGCCGCTCGGTGAGCGGGACGTCGAAGGCCCTGGCGACCTCGCGGTGCGCGGTCTCGTTGTGTGCCCAGAAGCCAGGGAAGCTCTTGCGCGCCAGCGACCCGTGCATCGACTGCACATACCGCGTGGCCTCCTGCAGCAGCGCCCCGTCGAGGTGCAGAAGCTCCGCGCGCTCCCACGCCCAGGGGCCCTCGGTGCGGTCGAAGGCGTGGGTGGTCTTCACGCTCCGGGGAAACTCCATCGGCCCGCCGGGGAGGCGCTCACCGAAGCGGAAGAGCGCCGCGGTGCCGACCTCGCCGGGAGCGGTGCCCGGGGGACAGAGCGCGGCGCGGACCTCGACCGCGATACCGTCCGAAGGGAGCGAGCGCTTCTCCGTGCGGGCCACCGACGGGGTCGAGCCCGGGTGGAGCAGCACCTCGAACACGTTCTCGCCCTGCACCAGGACGTGATCGCACTGGAACATTCCCCCGCCCGCCGCGGCGGGCACCCGCATCAGCGGGATGTCGTTGACGTAGAGCTCGAGGTCGCAGCCCTCGACCGTGACATCCAGCAGCACCGCCGAGCGCGCCATGACGATCTATTCTCTCCGTGTCAGCCGGGAAACCGCATCGGGCCGCCGACGATTCGCTTCTGCATGACCTTGTAGTCGACGTCGACGTCGAAGAGCGAGATCACCACGGCGCGACCCTTGAGGGTGATGCCCTTGAACTCGATCTTGGTGACCTGGACGCCGAAGCCCTGCGGGTCGAAGCCCACCTTGCCGTCGCTCTCGAAGCCGCTCTCGGCCCCGGCGGTGAGCGAGAGCACCCGGTCGTGGATGGCCATGCCCTTCGCGGTCAGCGTCGCAGGGAAGTCGGTCTTGAAGCGCGCGAACTTCCACTGCGTCTCGTCGGGGGTCTTGCGCTCGACGTCGGCGGAGACCGTGAGGCTGCCCTCGATCTTGCCTTCGATGTTGGCGATGAAGCCGTAGCCCTTGATGGTCAGGTCGACCCCGAAGGCCAGGCTGAAGGAGACCTTCAGCAGCGTGAGCTTGACCGAGACCGAGTAGGCGAAGAACACCCGCCGATCGAGGTGCTCCTTGAAGCCCCAGGTGGCCTTGAGCGAGCCGGCGAGCACCTCGATGCCGAAGGAGAAATCCCAGCCCACCTTGGGCTTGAACTTCTTGATCGCGTCGGTGATCGACTTGACCGTCGCCTCGATGTTCTTGAGGGCGTTGATCGCCGTGAGGATCCAGTCGAGCCCGAGGACCTTGTCCCCGTTGCGCTTCAGCTCGACCTTGACGCGGGTGTCGATCTCGCCGTTGGTGCCGCCCGCGGCCTTGGACTCCAGGCTGCCGGTGTAGCTCGCCGCGCCGCCCGAGACGCTGCGCTCTCCCTTGGCCGTGGCGACGGTGTTGCGCAGGTTGGCCGTCGCGGTGGCCGTGGTCTTCGAGGTCGGGTTGCTGGCGTCCCAGGTGTTGGTGCCGTGCTTGATCGAGCCCGAGAACAGGGAGGGCGCCTTGATCTCGAGCTGCCACTGGTCGGAGGGATAGACCCGGATGGCGGTGTGCTGCGAGCGCACCGCGGGGCCGCCCTTGCGCACGCCGCAGACCCACGCGCTGATGCGGTAGTCCTGGAAGCCCCAGCGCACCGGCCAGATGTCCACGAAGCTCGAGAAGCGGCTCTCGTCGGTGCCGCGCGACTTGCGAAACACCTGGATCGAGTGAGCCTTGCCGCCGCGGAGGGTGGTGTTCTTGCCGAGCGGGTCGATCACCACGAGGTGCGGGTGCGTCTCCTGCGTGCAGAACTGGTAGTCCTCCTCGATGAGGATGTTGATGGTGGTCTTGCGGAAGTCCCTCGGGGACCCGGCGGTCACCTCGATGATGGTGCCGGTGACGTAGGGGTTCGCGTTGGGGGTGCCCCTGCTGGTGAGGAAGAACGCCGCCGGGACCTGGCGCTCCTTCGGCTCGGGCTCGGTGCCCACCCACGGGGCCTGGCCGGAGCCGTTCTTCACCTCGGTGATCTTCAGGTCCTTCAGGTCGCAGGGGTTGACCTTGATGGGCAGACCGCAGGGCAGCGTGCCGGTGCGCTGCGTCGGGCTCTGGCAGAGCCTCGCCTGCGCGTCGCGCTGCGCTGCCGCCCGCTGCGCCGCCGCCCGCTGCGCCGCCGCCCGCTGCGCCGCCGTCGGGGGGGGCGGCGTGGAGGGACCGAAGAAATAATCGTACAGACCCATCGCGGACGCTCCTACTCCTCGATCGCGTCGATCGCGTCGATCATGTCCTGGCAGAACGTCTCGGTGCGCTCCATCAGCTGATCGACCTTCACCCGCCCGTCGAAGCCCGGCGACGTCAGGATGTCCTGCGCCCACGGGATGTTCGGGTCCTCATCGAAGTCCGGCGTAAGGAGCAGCATCAGGTCGCAGAAGCGACCGACGTCGTACTCCGTCTCGATCTCGTAGCGGTCGCACTTGGCCATGCCACGGGCGACGAAGGCCTCGAGGCCCTCCTCGCCCATCGCCGCGCACTCCTCCGGCCACACCCGGCGGAGGTGCCCGATGACGTTCTCCACGAAGGGCTCCATCGCCGATCGGGCGAGGGCGTCCATCTGCGACTGGCGAATGACCAGCACGGCGTCGACCTCAGTTCGGGAGGAAGAGCTGGTCGATCTTCTTCGAGATCACGTCGTTCAGCTGCTTCATCCCCTTCGCCGCGAGCTTCGCCGCCTGCGGGGGAAGGCCGCGCTGATCGATCCACGCCTGGAGAACCCCCTGCCCCGCCTCGAGCGCCGGGCCCTTGAGGAAGGCCGCGACGTCCGCGCCGTTTCGCTGCTTCAGCACCGTCCAGAACGGGTCGCGCGCCATGCCCTGGTCGAGGTGCACCGCACGCAGCACGCCCCACGTCGCCGCGGTGGTGGTGACGCCCTTCATCTCCTTCACCAACCCGGTGAGCAGCGGGCTGGACTTCACCCTGGGGTTGTTCTCCAGGCTCTTGAAGGACTCGCCGACGAGCTGCTGGACCCCCTTGGTGATCTCCGCCTCGCCGATCGCGAGGGCCTCCTCGCGGAGCTTCGTGAAGTCCGGCTTGCGGCCCTCCTTCAGGGCCGTCGCGAGCTCCGTCACCGTGGTCTTCGCGAGGCCCTGCAGGCGCTCGGCGATGCGGTCCGGGACGCCCGCCTTGGCGAGGAGCTTCTTCAGCCCCTTGTCCACCGCTTCGGCGATCTGCGCCGGGTTGATGGCGTTCTTCAGCTTGGCGAGCAGGCCCCCCGCGGTGCCCTGGAGGTTCACCGCCGCCGCGGCGGCCGTCTCCTGCACGGCGATGGTGTTGCTCGCGGTCTCGCCGCAGTTGATCTTCACCAGCGCGCCATTGATGTTGACCAGCGAGCCGCCGATGATGTGAATCGTCGGGGAGCTCAGGGTGATCTTGTTGGGCAGCAGCATGATGCTGGAGTCGCCCACCTTGAAGCCCATGCTCGACTCGGCGGTCACCGCGAAGTGCGTGTCGACGCGCAGCGAGGCGCCCGCCCCGCCGTGCACCGCGATGGAGCTGTTGCCCTCCACGTCCAGCGAGTCGTTCTGCACGATGCTGGTGATGCGGTCCTTCTGCACCGTCACGTGCTCCATCCCCTGGATGGTCTTCGTGCGGTCGTGGCCCACCACGAGGGTCTGGTCGTGGCGCACCACCGAGTCCATGTCGCGCTGCGCGTGGATGAAGATCTGCTCGTTGTCCTTGAGGTCTTCGAAGCGCAGCTCGTTGAAGCCCTGCGACCCCTTGGACGAGCTGGTCTTGATGGTGCTCTTGGTCTTCTCCGCGGGCAGCGGGTACGGCGTGTTGTTCTCGCCGTTGTAGACGCAGCCCGTCACCAGCGGCCGGTCGGGGTCGCCCTCGAGGAAGGTCACCACGACCTCCATCCCGATGCGCGGGATGAACATCGACCCCCACGCGGCGCCCGCCCAGCTCTGCGCCACGCGCATCCAGCACGACGACTTCGAGCCGCTCTGCGACGAGCCCCGAAGCTCCGGGCGGTCCCAGTGGAAGCGCACCAGGATGCGGCCGTGGAAGTCCGTGGAGATCTCCTCCTCGTCCTCGCCAGGCGCCGCGATCACGAGCGCCGTCTGCGGCCCGTGCACCAGCGGCCGCGGCGTGTCGCGCTCGGGCCGGATGGGCGTGTCCGAGGCCACGCACTCGAAGGTGTTCCAGTACCGGGTGGCCACCGCCGAGCCGCCCGGCGGGATGGCCTCGGTCTCCGCGTCGAAGGTGCGCAGCAGCGACTTCACGTGCTCGCTCTCGCGGATGTCGTCGGGGATGTCTCCCCAGGCCGCGACGTGGTGCTGCACCTTCAGGAGCACGTAGTTGCGGTCGAGCTCGGCCCGCTGGTGACCGGTCATGGAGAGCCCGCGGCCGGGCCAGAAGCCCGTGACGGTGCTGCGCCCGTGGCCGACCTTGTTCTCGACCTGCGTCTCCTCGTAGCGGACGCGAGAGCGCCGCTGGCCGTGGTGCGGACGGTACACGTGGGCGTCGTCGTCGTAGGCGCCGAGGGTGAAGCGCGCGGGGTAGTCGTAGACCGGGCGCAGGCCGCCGTCGCCGGGGCTGCGGGGGCTCATGTCGAGCACCGCGCGGGGGTGCGTGAAATCGAAGTCGCGCAGCAGCACGCCGGTGGTGCCCGTGCGGCGGTGCCAGTCGAACCAGAGCACGGTCTCCGAGCCCGCCGTCGAGGAGCCCGCCCCGTCGATGACGCTCACCGCGGCGCCGTCCATCGTCGGGACCGCCTCCCACGAGTGGCCGTCCTCCACGAGCTGCCAGGTCTCCGCGTCGCCGTCGTGCTTGAAGTAGTAGGAGACGCCCTCCTCCTCGAGCAGCCGCTGCACGAAGTCGAGGTCGGTCTCGCGGTACTGCACGCAGTTCTCGCGGGGCGGGAGCTGATCGAGCGCGCCCTCGAAGGCCAGGGTGCCGTTGCCCTGGTAGACCCCGGCGTCCTTCAGCACCTCCTGGATGATCGTGAGGACGTTGACGTCCTGCCAGATGCGAGAGTTGACCCGCTTCGAGAGCGTCCAGAGCGAGGGGACCACCACGATGCGCGCGAAGCGGTACATCCCGGTGGAGCCGAGGTCTTCGACCCGGCGCACGATGCCCTTCAACGGTCGGCTCACCGAGCCGCGCTGGATCTCCAGGCTGACGTTGCGCTCGAACAGCTCCTCGGCGTTGGCCCCGACGTTGCGGTTGGCCAGGACCAACGAGGCCTCGTAGAGGCGGGACATGCCCTCGTCGATGAAGACGTGCACGGGGCGCCAGCCTCCGCCAGGTCCCTCGAAAACAAGCTCCACCTCGGCGCGCGGCGCTTCGCTCATGCTCGAACTCCGTTCAGGGGGGTCTATCGCTCAGCCGAAGCAGCGCGCTCGGTTCGCTGGACTCATCCAGCGGACACGCTCCGCGTCGGACGGGCGGACGATACACCACGCCCCCACGGCCCACCAACAGGCCTCCTCCCGGTATCTGCTTTCAGTCGACCGCCAGCAGCGTCTTGAGCTCGCTCACGGGGAAGCGGTACTCGACGTGGCAGTAGTCGCACTCGATCTCAAGATCCTTGCCCTCGGCGATGAGCGACTCGAGCTCCGCCGGGGGCAGCGTGGAGAGCGTCGCCCGAAGCCGCTGCGAGTCGCACCGGCACTGGTATCGCACCGCCCCGGAGCCCACCACCGTGTAGGGCATCAGGTACAGCAGCTCGGCCAGCAGGGTCTGCGGCGTCGTCGCGTCGTCCTTCAAGAACGTCGACATCGGCGGGAAGTCCTCGAGCCGCGCCGTCATCACCGCGAGCTGCCCCTCCCCCAGCTCGGGCAGCAGCTGCACCAGGTAGCCCCCGGCAGCCACCACCTCGTCGCCGTCCATCACGGTGCACACCGCGATCGCCGAGGCCACCTGCTCGGACTCCTGGAGGTAGGCCATCAGCGACGCCGACACCCCGCCCGATCCGGTGATGCGCACCACGCCCTTGTGGGCGCTGCCCCGTGGGAGGGTGCGGGTCACCTGGAGCACCGCGCCGTCGCCCAGCACCAGCGTTCCCCCGCGGGTGCGCTGCACCAGCGCCCGGGCGCCTCCGTCGGGGTGCGAGTCCGCGATGAGCGCGTCGCGCCCCACCGCCGACTGCAGCACGCCCTGCACCCGCAGGTCGGGCGCCATCGTCTCGCGCACCATGATGGTGCCGGTCACCAGCTCGCCGAGCCAGCGGGCCTCGTCGCCCTTCACCCGCTGCGCGGCCACGATCGCCTTCACCGTGTCCGTCGTCCGCAGCGCCACCACCCGGAACGACCCGTCGTCCGTGATCGCCCGCACCACCTCGTCCTGTCGCTCGTTCAGCATCGTCGAATCTTCATAGCATCGCCCGGGACGGCGGCGTCAGCTCCGGGTGATAGGCTCCGCCGCCCTCGAACGACCGCCCACCAGGAGCGAACCCGATGCGTCGACCCGATTCCATCGTTGGCCTCACCCTCCACCTCGCCCGCCAGCGCTTCGGCGCCGCCGCCGTACGGCGCTCGGCCCTCCTCGCGGGCGCCCTCGGGGTCGGCGCCGTCGCCCTCGCCGCGCTCCACCCCTGCGCCCCGACGCCTCCGCCGCCGGTAGCCCGCGCGCAGACCCGCGCCGTCGCGTGGTCGCTCGGTCACTGCGCCACCAGACGCGTCGCGTGCGTCACCGACGCCATGTGCGGCGCCGGCGATCGATGCGTCGACCCGCTGCGCCTGGGCGCTCGCATCCGCGAGGTCGCCCCCCGGGACGAGAGCGTCAACGTCTACCCTCACCTCGCGGTCGACGGCGACGGCTACGGCGTCGTGTGGACCGCCGTGAGCGAGGAGACCGCGGACATCTGGTTCGCGCGCCTCGACGCCGAGGGCAGGCGCCGCGGCGCCCCGGTGCAGCTCACCCGCGGAGGAGCCTTGCGGCTGCGTCCTCGCCTCGCCCGCGGCCCGGCGGGCTGGGCCGTCGGCTGGCTCGACGTGAGCGAAGACGGCATCGCCAGCCAGGTGCTGCGCCTCGATCCCAGCGGCCGGCCGCAGGGCGCTCCGGTCTCGCTCGACGGCGACCTCGCGGTGCTCTCCACCGTCGTCGCCGCGGGGCCGCAATACGGGGTCGGGTATTTCTCCGCCAGCGCGTCCAGCCAGATCAGCGTGCGCCTCGCGCGCTTCGGTCAGGATGGCGCGATCGCCGCGCCCGTCACCGTCGCCGCCAACCAGCTCGTGCTCGGCATGGTCGGCCTCGCCCCCCTCGGCGACGGCTTCTCCGTCGGCTGGAACCACTTCGTGCCCCGCGACGAGCGCGCCGAGACCTTCGTCGCCCGCGTCTCGGCCGGCGGCGCCGTCGCTCCCTCGGTGCGCCTCGACGCTCACGCGGGACGCAACGGCTCGATCGCCCTCGACGCCGTCGACGGCCAGGTGGGCGCCGTCTGGGAAGACCAGTTCGACGACGCCGACGACACCTTCCGCAACGGCCTGGCCTTCGGCGGAGTCTCCAGCTCGGGCGCGGCGCTGCCCCGCAAGGCCGTGACCGACCGCCGCGCGTTGAACGTCGAGCCCTCGCTGGTCGCCGCGGGAGCCCAGCACGGCCTGGTGTTCACCCGCCTCGACGACGAGACCCCGACGGTGCAGTTCGGCCGGCTCGACGCCTCCGGGGCCCTCGTCGGCTCGCTCACCCAGCTCAACGGCCGCGCCTCCCTCGGCGCCCTCGGCACCCTCGCCTGGAACGGCCGGGGCTACGCCGCCGCCTGGACCCAGCTCGACACCGACGGCATCACCCTGCGCTTCGCCCGCCTCGACGCCAACGGTCGCCGCGTCGGCGCGGAGGTGCCCATCAGCGCGCATTGACCCCGGTGGTTCACCCCCCGGGGTAAGCCGTAGTAGCGTCCGCCCCGCCTCTGTCTCCGCCGTCGGGCGCACGCCCGCCGGTCGGGACGCCCGCGCATCGCCCACCCAACGTCCCCGTTGAAGGAGCTATTCCTCCCCATGGCCCGTACTCCGGTACTTCGCACCCCCTGGCGCTCGCTCGCGGTGCTCTGCCTCACCGCCCTCTCGGCCGGTGGCATGGACTGCGCGCAGGAGCGCGACCCCATCAACCGAGTCCGCGAGAACGCGCTGCCGAAGTCGTTCTTCGTCGGCGCCAACTACACCGACCAGGCCGACGACCCGGAGTTCTACGCGAACAACTTCGTCGTCGACGGCACCGCCGACAACTCGATGATGCCCGTCGGCACCTACGACGACGTCGACCGCATCCGCTGGGAGGTCCAGGAGGACTTCCTGCTGGCGCGCAAGTCGTACGAGTACGTCGAGGGCAGCGAGGGCCGCGCCGCGGGCGCGCAGCGCACCCCGCACGGCGTCATCGTCGCGGCGTACCGCATCGAGAGCCACTTCGACCAGCGCCGCGCGTACAACCCGACCACCGGCGAGGAGATCAACGTCGTCGAGGAGAACGTCACCGACCGGCGGTGGCACCAGCGCGATTTCATCCGCGTCGACTGGTCGCGCAACCTCGTGAACAACCCCGACTGGTCGTGGGTCTGGTACGGCTCGGTCTTCGGCGAGATGTCCTTCTCCCCGGTGGCCTGGAACGAGACCAACCCCGCCTCGCCGGACGCCAACAACTTCTGCGAGATGACCGCCGGCATGGTGCGCGACACCACCACCGGCGCCTGCGTGGCCGCGACCAACCCGCGCAACCACCCCGGCGGCTACCTGGACATCACCTCGAAGTGGCTCGTCAACCCGGAGAACTCCAGCCTCTTCGAAGAGCCGATTCCCACCTGCCTCATCGCCAACTTCTTCGCCAACGGCCCGGTCTACTCCTGCGCCCAGCAGGAGACCGTCATCCGCACCTCCTTCCGCCGCGTGGAGGATCGCGACTTCGAGCCGCTGGAGCTCACCCGGCAGCCCTACGACCTCGTCGGCGGGCCGCGCGCCGAGCGCAACGGCTATGACCCCGGATACGGCCTCGTCGACCACAACTTCCACCGCTTCGCGATGATCCACAACCTCTGGCAGAGGTCGCACCTCTCGCCCGCGGTCGAGTGCAGCGTCAACGCCGACGCCGACAACGACGGCACCGCCGACGCCTGCGGCAGCTCCTCCAGCGCCGAGCGCGCGGGCTCGCAGTGCGACGTCATCATGCACCGCTGCACGATCCCGTACCGCCGCCGCGAGGTGCGCCCGATCGCCTACTACACCAACACCGACATGCCCCCGGAGATGCAGGACCACGTGGTGGTCCCCGGCGCCGAGGGCAACGACACGTACCGCTTCCCGACGCCCGCCGAGGTGGCCTCCAACCGCTTCGTCCGCGGCGCCTCGGAGGACATCATCGACTCCTGGAACCGCGCGATCATGTCCGCGATCGCCAACTCCCGCGAGGTCGAGTGCCGCCGCACCGGCGGCGACCGCGCGGCCTGCCACGCGCAGTACTTCGACAACGCCGTCGAGCCCCAGGGCGACGCCGCCTGGCTCGCCGAGCGGCCGAAGAGCAGCAACGGCCCCGCGGTGGTCATCTGCCACAACCCCGTGCGCGCCGACGACTCCTCCGCCTGCCGCGAGCCCGGCTACGCCGCCCGCCTCGGCGACGTGCGCTTCAACCACATCACGTACATCCCGGGCCGCACCCGCGCGCCCTTCGGCGGCATCGCCCACTGGGGCTTCGACCCGCTCACCGGCGAGGTCGTCTCCAACGGCGGCACCAACATCGGCCGCTCGGCCGAGTACGCCGCCGCCCAGCAGCGCGACTTCATCCTCCTCGCCCTCGGCGAGCTCGACGTCACGGACTATGTGAACGGCGCCGCCTCGACGCGCTTCGCCAACGTGGTGCGCAACCCCGCGAGCCAGCAGCGCCGGCGCTTCAGCGACCAGGACATCGCCCAGCGCGTGCTCGCGGTCAACGGCACCAACGCCGCCCGCGACCTCGGGCTCCGCGCCCAGGCGCAGGCCTCCCCCGCCGCCGCGCTCGCGCAGCACGACCGCACCTTCCAGGACTCCGCCCCGGTTGGGCCCAGCGCCACCCGCACGGCGGCGCGCGTCGAGGCCAACCAGGCCGCGCTGCGCAACACCACCCTCGAGGCCGACATGGTCGACGAGAGCTGGCTCGCCAACCTCGGCTTCGACCCCCGCTCGCAGCGCACCCAGTCGCTGCTCGACCAGGCCTCGCCGCTGCGCCGGATGGACCCGGAGGTCGCCGAGACCACCTGGCACTCGCTGCTGCAGCGCCTCGAGCACCGCGGGTTCTGCTTCCAGGACATGGGCGCCGCGCCGATGATCGGGAGCGTCGACCTGCAGGGCGTCGCGCGGTACTTCGCGCGCAAGTACGCCGCCGCCTCGCCCGCCGAGCGCTCCCGGCGCATCTACAACGACCTGCGCATCGAGGCCTACAAGGGCATCGCGCTGCACGAGATCGGCCACTCGCTCGGGCTCTACCACGTGCCCGTGTCGAGCTACGACTCGATGAACTACAACCCGCAGTACTGGCAGCTGCGCACGCGCAACGGCGCGGCCACGCAGACCTGCACGCCGGTGTGCACTGTGAACAACTGCACCAACACCCGCAACGCCGACCAGAACCAGGACAACTGCATGGGTCCGCGGTACCTCGACCCGGCCTCGGACGAGGAGCTCGGCCTCGCGGAGGGCTCGGAGCCGCACGCGGGCATCGACTACTTCGGCAACACCTCCGTCATGGAGTACCAGTGGGAGCGCTTCGACGAGACCGTCGGCATCGGGTCGTATGACCACTACGCGATGGGCATCCTCTACGGCCGCGTGCTCGAGACCATGGAGTCCGACCCCGCCCGCGGCGGCATGACCCCGGAGCGGCAGAACGACTACGGCCAGCGGCTCGTCACGCAGCTCTCGGACCTCGACCAGATCCGCTGGGACGACCCGGTGCTCGACGGCGGCGCGCAGGTGCTGCCGATCCACTACACCGAGCTCGCCCGGCAGATGGCGATCTTCGACCCGGCGCAGTGCCGCGACGCCACCCCCGAGGAGAAGGCCCGCTACGCCTGGCGCCTCGTCGACGGCAAGATCTGCCGCCTCCACCCGCGCGACCACGCGGCGATGGTCGACTTCGAGACCGGCCCCGTGTCCGCGGGCTCCACCCGCGACGCGCCCTCGTGGCGCACCCGGGCGAACGCCAACACCGGCGGCAACCACCTGCGCTGGGGCTACCGCGTCGCCTGGGACATCGGCACGGGCTACCCCCACATCAACTACTTCGACCAGGGCGCGGACGTCTACGAGGTCACCCAGTCGAGCATCCGCAAGTACGAGCTGACCTACCCCTCGCTCTACTTCCGCCGCAACAACCGCGAGTTCTCGCAGTGGGGCATCCCCGCGTACCTCTCGCGCAACATCTTCCGACGCCTGCGCGGCTACCACTGGAGCGTGGCGCGCGACTCGGCCTACTACAGCTCGGCGTTCAGCCCGGCGACCTACCAGCAGGTCGCGCGCGACGACAACTGGATGCGCCCGCTCATCATGGCGGGCACGGACATCTTCGACTTCTTCGCGAAGGTCATCCTCCGCCCCGAGGCGGGCCTCTTCGAGCAGATGCCCGCGGCCGACGCGCTCCCCGGGCGGCGCCCGCTCTTCGACGCGGCCGAGGCGGGCAGCGACCTCACGCCCGACTTCGAGATCGGCCTCGTCGACGGCCGCTTCATCGGCGAGGAGTACGACAACCGCGTGGGCGGCTCGTGGGACTACCACTCGTACCTGATCCACGCGGGCTCGTACCCGGAGAAGCCCATCGCGGCGATCATGCTGACCGACACGCGGCCGACCTTCTCGTCGATCTCGCGCGGGCTCTACCTCGACGGCCGGGAGTTCCAGGTGAACTTCCGCACCGACATGCCGCAGGCCTTCGACCGCCTGCTCGGCGGCGTGCTCGCGGAGGACTGGGACACCGTCGCCATGCACGTCCCGACCGTCCCGGTCGGCGGCACCGCCGGGCTCCCGGCGCTCGAGCCCAGCGTGCTCCCGCTCTGGACCGTCGGGAGCCGCACCGCCCCCGCGGAGCCCCGCCGCCCCGCCGGCTCGCGGCTGCTCTTCCCCAACATCGGGTACCGCCAGCAGCTCCCGATGGTCGTGTGGTCGATGCTGTTCTCCTCGCTCAACAGCAACCTCGACACCATCCACCGCATGCGCGTCTACACCGAGGGTGGCCCGGAGTCCGTGGACATCGCCGAGAGCGAGCGCACGCGCTTCCGCAACCCCGAGACGGGCATCACCTACGTCGCTCGGCGCTACGGCCCCGACTCGGTCGACGGCGAGGCCATCGACAGCGGCATCGCGTCGCGCATGATCGCCCACGCCAACGAGCTCCTGGTGGCCGCCTACCAGGTGCGCGTCGACGAGCGCGACCAGCCGGTCTACAACCCCGACGGCTCGGTCGACGCCGTGCTGCTCCGCGGCCAGCTCGTGCCGGCCAACGCCGACAGCCAGCGCCACACCATCGCCGTGACGCGCTTCCGCAACTACGTCGGCCTGATCGACGCCACCCGCTACGCCTCGCGCCTCCTCGGGTACGGCACGCTCCGCTGAGCGCTGCTGCCTCCGACGCATCGCCGCGATAGAGTGTCGCGGCGATGATCCCTCCTGGCGCACGCCGCCGCACCTCCCTGCTCCTCCTCGCCACCGCCCTCGGGCTCGGTTGCATCTTCAGCGCCCGCCGGGCCGCCACCGACTCGGCCGACGGCGCGCCCCGCTGGATCGCCCTCCGCGACCGCGCTCCCTCGGACGGCGGCGTGCCGGACGCGCCCGCCCCCCGCAGCGCGGCCGGGCCTGCGGTGATCGACCGCGCGACGCTGCCCCGCTGCCCCGAAGGGTCGGTCTACGTCCCGGGCGGACGCTTCTCCATGGGCAGCCCCGAGGGACAGGGCGCGCCCGACGAGCACCCGCAGCACACCGTGCTGCTGCGCGGGTACTGCCTCGACCGCACCGAGGTCACCGTCGACGCGTACACCCGCTGCGTGCGCGCGGGCGCCTGCACCCGCCCGGTGGCCACGCTGCCCGAGGGGGCGCAGCCGGTGTCGGGCGTCGACTGGCACCAGTCCGAGGGCTTCTGCCGCTACGTCGGCGGCAGGCTGCCCACCGAGGCCGAGTGGGAGTTCGCCGCGCGCGGCACCGACGGCCGCCGCTACCCCTGGGGCAACGACGACCCCGCCAGCTGCGAGCGCCTCGACTGGACCTTCGGCAACGAGAGCTGCGGCGGCGTCGGCCCGAGCGCCGTGGGCACGCACCCGACCGGCGCGTCGCCCTTCGGCGTGCTCGACCTCTCGGGCAACGTCTGGGAGTGGACCGCGGACTGGTACGCCCGCTCCTACGACGCCGCGATGCAGGAGAACCCCGCGGGGCCCGCCGAGGGCTCGGCGCGCGTCACCCGCGGCGGAGGCTTCAACAACGACCAGGTCGAGCGGCAGCGCGCCACCTTCCGCGAGGGGCAGCACCCCAACTTCCATGACTACGACCTGGGCGTGCGCTGCGCGTACGACCCGAGCTCGTAGGCTGACGCCCCGATGGTGCGCCCGGTCTCCAACCCCCCGAACCCGTGGAGCAGCACCGCGGTCGAGTACTTCGAGGAGGTCCCGCCGGCGAAGCTGGAGATCTTCGAGGAGGAGGCGCGCTCCATCGTCTCGGGCAACGACAGCCCGGACATCCCCTTCCGCTGGAGCCTCAACCCCTACCGCGGCTGCATCCACGGCTGCGCCTACTGCTACGCGCGCACCTCGCACCAGTACCTCGGCTTCGGCGCGGGCACCGACTTCGACCGCAAGATCGTCGTGAAGACCAACGCCCCGGCGCTCTTGAAGGCCGCCTTCGACAAGAAGAGCTGGGACGGCGGGACCATCACCTTCTCGGGCAACACCGACTGCTACCAGCCCATCGAGGCGAGCTACCAGCTCACCCGTCGCTGCCTCGAGCTCTGCCTGGAGTACCGCAACCCTGTCGCGATCATCACCAAGAGCGCCCTGGTGCAGCGCGACGCGGCGCTGCTCGCCGAGCTCTCGAAGGTCACCATGGTGCGGGTGTTCGTGAGCCTCGCCTTCGCCGACGAGGCGCAGGCCCGCGCGGTGGAGCCCTGGGCCTCCTCGGTTGCGCGTCGGCTGGAGTCGCTGCGGGTGCTCACCGACGCGGGCGTCGCCTGCGGCGTGGCGGTGGCGCCGATCATCCCCGGGCTCAACGACGACCAGGCCGCGAGGGTGCTCTCCATGGCCCATGCGCACGGCGCGCGGCGGGCCTTCATGCAGATGGTGCGGCTGCCCGCGGAGGTGCTGCCGGTCTTCGAGGAGCGCATGGCGGAGGCCTTCCCCGACCGGGCGAGGCGCATCGACCACGCCATCGTGGAGCTCCGCGGAGGGCGCAAGAACGACCCGCGTTTCGGCAGCCGGATGCGAGGCCACGGCCCTCGCTGG
Source organism: Myxococcaceae bacterium (assembly GCA_004297725.1). Taxonomy (GTDB): domain Bacteria; phylum Myxococcota_A; class Polyangia; order Polyangiales; genus SCUS01. The sequence continues at coordinate 342,833 of SCUS01000133.1, forward strand.
GAGGCCATCACCGGCCTGTTTGAGGCGCAGTGCCGACGCCTCGGGATGAACGAGAGCGAGGCGGGGGAGGACGAGGGAGAGAAGACCTTCCGGCGGCCGAGCCGGCAGGGGAGCCTCTTCGGCGACTGACTAACGGGGGCGAGGCGCCGGGGGCTCGCGGGAGATGCGCATCATCCCGCTCAGGCGGTTCTCGTCCTCGTGCTCACGCTCGGCGTCGGCCCAGCTCTCTCGGATCTTCGCCGCCACGTAGAGGCTCGGGAAGGAGAGGAACAAGCCCACGAGGCCGAAGAGGTGCTCGAAGAGGATGAGCGACGTGATGATCACGAAGCCCGGCAGCTTCACGTGCTGCGCGGTCAGCCGCGGAGAGAGGTAGTAGCTCTCGATCTTGTGCAGCACGAAGGTGCTCGCGAAGAAGACCCCGACGCCGACCATCCCCTTGTGCGTGTAGGCCAGCACCGCCATCACGGCGCCCGACACGACCCCGCCCACCACCGGGATCAGGCCCATCACGAAGAGGAACACCATCAGCGCCGGGATGCTCGGGAAGCGCATCAGCAGCAGCACCGGGAGCGTGAGCAGCGTGTTCACGAGCGCGACGATCACCTGGAGCTTGGCGGTGATGGCGATCGCGTCGCAGAGGTAGCTGAAGTACCGCATCATGATGCGCGGCGGGGAGTCTTCGCCCAGCGACTCGCGCCAGCGCTCGAGCTCGCGGTTTTCGATGAGGAAGACCACCGACAGGATGAGCCCGATGAGCACGTAGATGGCGCTCTTGCCGACCGAACCGAGGAAGCCCACCACGTTGCCCGCGTAGTGCTGGGCGCGCTCGAGGCCCTGCGACGCGTGCTCGCTGACGGTGTGCTCCCAGCCTCGCGCCTGGAGCCACTCTCGCAGGTGGTGAAACTGCCCCTCGATCTCCGACCGGAGCTGCGGCACCGCCGGGACGACCCGCGTGTATCCGAGGAAGGACAGCAGCGCGAGGGCGCAGACCGCGAGCACCACCTGGCCCAGCACGGCCACGGCGATGGGCACCTGGAAGCGCGCGTTGAGCCACTTCGCGCCCGCCCCGAGCGCCCGCTCGAACAGCACGAAGAACACCAGCAGCACCGCCAGGTGGCGGAAGACGAAGAGCAACCCGAGGAAGAGCGCCAGGACGAAGATCCGCCGCACGTTGCGGTCGGTGAACACCATTCGCATCACGGCCCGGGAGGGTACACCCCGCCCCGCGCCGCTCCCCCGCTTTCTCCAGCGGTCCGCACCCACACTGTGGGCCATCACCCGGATGTGCGGCGGGGGCGTCTAAGCCTTCGACATCGACACCGAACTTGAAGAGACTGCGATCCACTGCGGATCGGCCGCATCGGAGGAGAGTCTCGCCTAGGTACAAATGGATACTTTTCGCTGCGGCGCTGGTCGCTGCTGGCTGTGACGGCGCCTCGGTCGTCGGCGGCACGGAGCCCCGCGACGCGACCGTCGACGTCACCGCGGACGCCACCATGGACGCGTCGGTGTGCCCGTCGCCCCTGCTGTCGTGCAACCAGCGCTGCGCCGACCCGCGCACCGACCGGGAGAACTGCGGCGCCTGCGGGCGCTCGTGCTCCACGGGCAACGTCTGTCAGAACGGCGCCTGCGTACCGGACTGTGGGACCGGCGAGACGCTCTGCCGCTCGGCCGGCGACGCCGGAGCGGGCCTCGCGTGCGTCTCCCTCCGCACCGACCGGGCGAACTGCGGCGCTTGCGGGATGGCCTGCGGCACCAACCAGGTCTGCGCCAACGGCGCGTGCACGTTCATGTGCACCGGCACCACGACCGAGTGCACCCGCGGCGGCGCGGGCATGGACGGCGGCGGCGAGCGCTACTGCGCCGACCTGCAGGCCGACCGCAACGACTGCGGCGCCTGCGGAAACACCTGCACGGACGGCTACTCCTGCCAGGCCGGCCGCTGCCGCATCCGCTGCCCCGAGCTCTCGGTCCAGTGCCCCGCCCCGGCGACCGACGGCGGCATGCCCGGCGCTGAGGTCTGCTCGGACACCAGCATCGACATCAACAACTGCGGGAGCTGCGGCAACGCCTGCCCGTTCGGACAGTTCTGCGTCCGCGGCGCCTGCCGTACGACCTGCGGCGCGGGCTTCACCGACTGCATGGGCGTCTGCCGTGACCTCACCAGCGACCGCCTCGGCTGCGGCGCCTGCGGCAACGCGTGCGGATCCGGCGAGGTCTGCACCGCGGGCCGCTGCGTCGTCTCCTGCGGCGGCGGCCTCACGAGCTGCGAGAACGTCTGCCGTGACATCCAGACCGACGTGAACAACTGCGGCGCCTGCGGCACCCGCTGCATGCCCGGCCAGGTCTGCTCTCGCGGGATGTGTCAGGTCTCGTGCAGCGCGGGCACCGCGGACTGCTCGGGCACCTGCCGCGACCTCCAGACCGACAACGCCCACTGCGGCGCCTGCGGCACGGCCTGCGCGGCCGGCCAGATCTGCTCCATGGGCGCCTGCGTCGTCTCGTGCGGCGCCGGCACCACCAACTGCTCGGGCACCTGCCGCGACCTCCAGACCGACAACGCCAACTGCGGCGCCTGCGGCACGGCCTGCGCGGCCGGCCAGGTCTGCTCGCGCGGCGCCTGCACCGTCACCTGCGGCGGCGGCCTCACCAACTGCAGCAACGTCTGCCGTGACCTCGACACCGACCGCGCCAACTGCGGCGCGTGCGGCACCACCTGCGCCGCGGGCCAGGTCTGCTCCGCGGGCCGCTGCCAGGTGTCCTGCCTCGAGGGCCTCACCAACTGCACGGGCGTCTGCCGCGACCTCGCGAGCGACGTGAACAACTGCGGCGGCTGCGGCATGGCCTGCGCCGCGGGCCAGGTGTGCTCCGGCGGCATGTGCCGCGTCTCCTGTGGCGCCGGCACCACCAACTGCGGCGGCATCTGCCGCGACCTGCAGACCGACGTGAACAACTGCGCCTCCTGCGGCATGGCCTGCCCCGCGGGTCAGGTGTGCTCGAACGCGGCCTGCGTGGTCTCGTGCGGCACCGGCCTCACGGACTGCATGGGCGTCTGCCGCGACCTGCAGACCGACCGCGTCAACTGCGGCGCCTGCGGCACCACCTGCCCCTCGGGCCAGGCGTGCGCCGCGGGGCGCTGCGTGGTCTCGTGCCTCGCGGGCCAGACCGCCTGCTCGGGCGTCTGCCGTGACCTGCAGACCGACATCAACCACTGCGGCGCCTGCGGCACCGCCTGCCCCTCGGGCCAGGTGTGCAACGGCGGCATGTGCCGCGTGTCCTGCGGCACTGGGCTCTCGAACTGCGGCGGCACCTGCCGCGACCTCCAGACGGACAACAACCACTGCGGCTCGTGCGGCACCGTCTGCCCGGGCGGCCAGATCTGCCAGGCCGGCGCCTGCGTCGTCACCTGCCAGATGGGCCTCACGGCCTGCGGCGCCACCTGCCGCGACCTCGGCAACGACAACACCAACTGCGGCGCCTGCGGCCGGGTGTGCGCCGCCGGCCAGGCCTGCGTGGCGGGGGCCTGCTCGGTCACCTGCAGCGCGGGCCTCAGCAACTGCTCGGGCACCTGCCGTGACCTCCAGAACGACCGCACCAACTGCGGCACCTGCGGCACGACCTGCCCGTCGGGCCAGGTGTGCACCGCGGGCGCTTGCGTGATCACGTGCCCCATCGGCCAGACGGCCTGCGGCTCCACGTGCGTCAACCTCGTGTCCGACCGCAACAACTGCGGCGCCTGCGGCACCGTGTGCCCCGCGGGCCAGATCTGCGCGGGCTCGGCCTGCGTGACGAGCTGCGCGGCGGGCCTCACGGCCTGCGGCACCACCTGCCGCGACATCACGACCGACGTCAGCAACTGCGGCATGTGCGGGCGCGTCTGCACGGCCGGCCAGAGCTGCGTGGCCGGCGCGTGCACCCTGGTGTGCCCTGCCGGGCAGACCAACTGCTCGGGCACCTGCCGCGACCTGCAGACCGACCTCAACAACTGCGGCGCCTGCGGCACCACCTGCCCGGGCGGCCAGGTCTGCTCCGCGGGTCGCTGCGTGGTGACCTGCGCGGCCGGCCTCACCAACTGCTCGGGTAGCTGCACCAACGTCGCCACCGACCCGGGCAACTGCGGCGCCTGCGGCACCGTCTGCCCTGCTCGCGCCAACGCGTCGTCGTCCTGCGCGGGCTCTCGCTGCGGCTTCGTCTGCAACGCCGGCTTCGCCGACTGCGACGGCAACGCGGCCAACGGCTGCGAGGTCAACACCGGCACCTCGCTCACCAACTGCGGCGCCTGCGGCACCGTCTGCTCCATCAGCAATGGCGTGGGCGTGTGCTCTTCGGGCGCGTGCCGAGTGGCCTCGTGCAACACGGGCTTCGGCGACTGCAACGCGATGCCCACGGACGGCTGCGAGACCAACACGCAGACCTCGTCCTCGAACTGCGGCGCGTGCGGCACGGTCTGCGCTGGCGGCGGCGCCTGCACGGCCGGGAGCTGCGCCCCGCGCTGCAACACCGCGGCGGCGCGCGTGCTGGTCTACGGGCCGGGCGGCACCTCGGGGACGTCGATGTTCCCGTCTGGGACGGTCGTGACGGTGGCGAGCGACGCGATGTGGCGCTCGATGACCGCCGCGCAGTTCGAGCAGTACGACCTCATCTGGATCGACGGCGGCACCTGCGGCGGCACCACGTCCTCGCTCTTCGGCACGGCGCAGGACACCCTGGCTACCTGGGGTCCCGCGGTGCGAGGGCGCATCGTGCTCCTCACGGGTGACCCCGACCTCCACCGCAACAACGACACCCCGGTGCTCTACCGCAACACGGTCAACTGGCTGAAGGGCCTGGGGCGCACCAGCGACGGCGGCCGCACCGGTCTCTTCTTCTCCTGGGGCTGCACCACGTACACCAGCAGCGTCTTCAGCGTGTCGCGCGGAGCCCCGGAGGTCTTCACCAGCGTGCTGGGCTCGGGCATCAGCACCCGGGTCTTCAACCCCTGCGAGGCCACCCTCACCGCGGCCGCGGCGAGCCACCCCGTGACCTCGGGCTTCACCAGCTTCTGGGACTGCCCGATGCACGGCGCGTTCATGTCGATCCCCACGGGCTACGTGACCCTCGGCGTCAGCGGCGGCTCACCCAGCCTCATCGCGCGCGAGTCCGCCACCGCCTGCATCCCCTGACGCAGCGCTCCCTCCCCTGAGGGCACCCTCCCCCGAGGGTGCCCGACTCCCCCCCACGATACCGATCCCGCCAACCCCACTCTGAGCGACCCGCGGGTCGCCGGACGGCGCCTCAGCGCTCGATGGGCTGCGTCTCGTCCGACTCGATGTGACCGTCGCGCATCTTGATCACCCTCGGCAGGCTGCGGGACAGCTCGGGGTTGTGCGTGACCAGCACCATGGTCGTCCCATGGCTCTCGTTGAGCTTATGGAAGAGCTTGTGGATCTCCGCGCTGTTCTCCGTGTCGAGGTTGCCCGTGGGCTCGTCGGCCAGGAGCAGCTTCGGCTTGAGCGTGAGCGCCCTGGCCAGGGCCACGCGCTGCTGCTCTCCACCCGAGAGCTCGCTCGGGCGGTGCGACGCGCGGTGCGAGAGGCTCACCTGCTCCAGCAGCGCCTCGGCGCGCTCTCTCAGCGCGCCCTTGGGCATCGAGCCCTGGATCATCCCAGGCATCATCACGTTCTCCAGCGCCGTGAACTCCGGCAGCAGGTGATGAAACTGGAACACGAAGCCGATGGCCCGGTTGCGCAGCGCCGCCACCCGCGACGAGCTCAGCGCCGTCACCAGGTTACCGTCGAGCTCCACGGTGCCGGCGGTCGGCATGTCGAGCGTTCCGATGAGGTGCAGCAGCGTGCTCTTGCCCGCGCCCGACGGCCCCCAGAGGCAGACCATCTCCCCCGAGCGGATCGTCAGGTCGATGCCCCGCAGCACCTCCAGGGTCTTGCCCTCGTGCTCGTAGCTCTTCCGGACGTTCTTCAGCGAGACGATCACCGACCGCCCCGCGCCCTCCACGTTCGCCTCTGTCGTCACGAGAACCGAAGCCCCTCCACGGGTCGGAGCCGACCCGCGAGCACCGCCGGGAAGGTCGCCGCCAACAGGCAGATTCCCACCGACGTCACGAACACCAGGCTGTAGTCCGCCGGGGCGATGAGCACCGGCAGCCGGTCGATGTAATAGACCTCCGGATCGAGCGGGATTCCCACGTGCTTCATCACCATCGCGGAGAGCACGGCGGCGCTCGTCCCGAGCAGCGCGCCCACCACCCCGATGAGCCCGCCCACCGACAGGAACACCCTGGTGATGAACCCGTCGCTCGCCCCCATCGCCTTGAGCACCGCGATCTCCCGGCCCTTCTCGGTCACCAGCAGCAGCAGCGTCGCCACGATGCTGAAGCTCGCCACGATGATCGCCACCGTGAGCAGCAGCCAGATCAGCAGCTTCTCCAGCTTGAGCGCCCGAAAGAGGTTCTGGTTGAGCTGCTTCCAGTCGCGCACCCGCAGGCTGCGGGCGTGCGCCGGGGCCTCGACCGCCGCCACCACCTGGTCGCTGAGGTCGACGTCGCGGAGGCGCACCTCGATCGCCGTGATGGCCCCGTCGCGGTAGTTGAAGAAGCGCTGCGCCACCGGGATGAGCACGTACGCATACTTGGTGTCGTATTCGTACATGCCTGAATAGAAGATGCCCGCGACGCGGAAGAGCTTGGTCTTGGGCATCGGCCCGAGCGGACCGATGGAGCCGAAGGGCGACACCACGCGCACCTCGTCGCCCACCGCCAGGTGCAGGTTGGTGGCGAGCTCGCGGCCCACCACGATGCCCGGCAGGGGTTCGGTCGGAGCGCCCGGCGGAGGCGGCCGGAGGGAGCCGGTGTCGCTGAATCCCGAGAGGCCGTCGAGGCGCGTCGTGGGGAGCTCGAGCTCGCCGCGGCCCACCACCGGGCGGCGGTCGCTCGGGCTCAGGTGATCGAGCCGCGCCGGGTCTTCCAGGTACTCGATGCGGCCTCGGATGAGCTCGCGCCGCAGCCCGATGGCCGCGCCGCCCTGCGCCGGGTCGATGCCCCGCAGGATCACCCCGGACAGGTTGGTCTGCGAGGTGATCATCACCTCGCCCTGCACCAGCGGCGTCGCGGCGCTCACCTCGGGCAGCGCCCGGATGCTGCGCAGCAGGGGCTGCCAGTCGGTGAACCCGCCGCGCTCGCGGTCGACCACCACGTGGGGGTTGTTGCCGAGGATCTTGTGCTTCAGGTCGTTGCCGAAGCCCCCCATGATCGAGATGGTCATGCAGAGGGCGAAGGACCCGAGGCCCACGCCCAGGAAGGCCAGGAAGGAGATCACCGTGAGGAAGCCGCTCTTGCGGGCGCGGAGCTGCCGGACGGCGATGGTGAGCTCCGCGGCGACCTTCTCCAGCCGGTCGAAGAGCTTGGGCATCCAGAGCAGCGTGGAGAGGAAGTACGCCTCCAGCGCCGAGACCAGCACCCCCACGCGCAGCGCCACCAGGGCGAGCGAGGGCGTCGGGTCGAAGCCGCGCGGCTCCATCCTCGCGGCCAGCTTCAAGCAGAGGAACGACAGCGCGACGGCGCCGACCATCCACGCCGCGTAGAGCCAGCGCCGGCGGGCCTGCGAGGCCACCGCGCGAGAGACGATCCAGAGGATGATCAGGTCAACGGCCATCCGACTCGGGGCGCAGCTGCGGGAAGAGCACCACGTCGCGGATGCTCTTCTGCCCGGTGAGGAGCATCACCAGGCGGTCTACGCCGAGGCCGAAGCCCGCCGTCGGGGGCATGCCGTAGGAGAGCGCGCGGATGTAGTCGGCGTCGAAGTCCATCGCCTCCTCGTCGCCCCGCTCGCGGTTGCCGAGCTGCGCCCGGAAGCGCTCGGCCTGGTCGTCGGGGTCGTTGAGCTCGCTGAAGGCGTTGGCGAGCTCGCGGCCCTCCACGAAGAGCTCGAAGCGGTCGGTGAAGGTCACCGGGAACCCGTCGCCGTACTGCGCGGCCTGCTTGTCGGCGTCCTTCTTGCGGGCCAGCGGCGACACGTCGAAGGGGTAGTCGACGATGAAGACCGGCACGCTCTGCGAGCCGTCGTCGGAGCGGTAGTCGTCGACCAGCGAGGACTCGGCGAAGAGCTCGAACATCGCGAAGAGCAGCTCGCCCGCGGTGGTGCACTTGTGGAGGTACTCCCGGTGCTCTCGCTGGAGCGACGGGGTGGCGAGCACCGCGGCGCGCACCCGGCCCCAGCTCGAGAGCTCGGCGCCGTCGGCCCACGCGGCGACCAGCTCGGGGTGCCGCTTCGCGATCGCCGAGGTGACCGCGTCGAGCATCCGCACCCGGCGCCACGGGCGCGCCAGCGAGTACGAGCGCCCGTTCGAGAACCGGGGAAACCTCGCGGCGAGGCGGGCGTCGACGTGGGTGACGAGCTCTTCGGTCTCGTCCATCAGCTCTCGGTAGGTCGCGTAGGCCTGGTAGAACTCCAGGATCGTGAACTCCGGGTTGTGCCGCGTGGAGAGGCCCTCGTTGCGCCACACCCGGCCGATCTCGTAGACCCGGTCTAGGCCCCCCACGATGAGGCGCTTGAGGTAGAGCTCGGGCGCCACGCGGAGGTAGAGGTCGAGGTCGAGCGCGTTGTGGTGCGTGGTGAAGGGCTTGGCCGTCGCGCCGCCTCGCACGGAGTTGAGCGTCGGGGTCTCGACCTCCATGAAGTCACGGTCGTCGAGCCACTCTCGCAGCGCCCGCACGATGATCGAGCGGGCGCGGAACACCTCGTTGACCTCGGGGTAGTTGGCGATGAGGTCGGTGTAGCGCTGGCGGTAGCGGGTCTCGACCTCGCTGATGCCGAACCACTCGCTCGGGATGGGCGTGTAGCTCTTGGACAGCGGGCGCAGCGTCCTGGCGAGCACCGAGAGTTCGAGCAGCCGGGTGCGCATCGGCGGCCCCTCGACCAGCACGATGTCTCCGAGGTCGATCTCCTTGAGCAGCGAGAAGTCGTCCCCGAGGTCGCGCGCCGAGCAGAAGAGCTGGATCTCCCCGGTGCCGTCGCGCAGCTTGATGAACACCAGCTTGCCGGTGTCGCGCAGCGCCACCACGCGGCCGGCGACGCGGTAGGGCGCGTGCTCGGGGTCGGCGTTGAAGGCCTCCTTCTGGTGCTCGTGCGCCGCGCGAATACTCGCCACGGTATGCAGGGGCCCCGGGTCGTTGCCGAAGGGGAGGTGTCCGCGCGCCCGCCAGGCTTCGGCCTTGGCGCGGCGCACCGATTCGAGGGTGCTCGTCGTGTCGCTCATCGGATGGGCGCGGGTTATACCGACCCGCGCCCCGGCGGTCACGCGTTCGCGCCCCCGCTCCACGCCCCCACCGACGAGCCCCCATGAAGGCCCTCCTCTCCCGACTCCGAGCGCCCGACCCGCGCCGCCCCTTCACCTGGATCGTCGCGCTCTTCGTGCTCGCCTGCCTCGTGGGATCGACCTGGGGCATCCCCTGCACCGACGCCTGGCACAACGACGCGCTCTCCCCCCGCCCGTGCGGCCTCGGAGCCGTGGTCGAGACCTGGCGCCCGGGCCACTTCTTCCGCTACCCCCCGCTGCAGCTCACGCTGCTCACCCTGCTCTCGCTGCCGTGGATCGCGCTGGGCGCCCTGCGCGCTCCCGCCGCGACGCAGGAGGCGCTGCTGCACGAGCTCATCCAGCCCCGGTACATGACCCCCATCGAGGTCGTCGCGCGCGCGGTCACGCTGCTGATGGCCGTCGGGGTGCTCTTCAACGTGCGACGCCTGGTGGCTCGCGTCTGGGGTGAGCGGGCGGGCGACGCGGCGGCGGCGGTCACGGCCCTCAACCCGGTGCTCGTGTACTTCTCGCACAGCGGCAACAGCGACATCCCCTGCCTCTTCTGGGTGACCCTCGGGCTCGTCGAGCTCGATCGGGTGCTCGCCGGCGAGGCCCGAGAGCTGCGCGCCCTCCTCTGCGCCGCCGCCGCCGCCCTCACCAAGGACCAGTCGATCCCGCTCTTCTTCGTCGCCGCGCCGTGGGCCCTGCTCGTCGGCCCCGCGCTCTCCCGCGGCGACCGCACCCTCCGCGCGGTGCTGCTGCGCCCCGCGCTCTGGCGCGCCCTCGCCGCGTCGGCCGGGCTCTACCTGCTCGCGGCAGGCGCCGTCACGAACCCCGTGGGCTACGCGCGTCGCATCGCCTGGATCACCGGCCCCGCCAACGCCGACTGGGTGGTCGTCGGTCGAGACCTGCTGGGGGTCGACGCGATCCTCCGCGAGGTCGTGCAGGCGGTGCCCCTCTTCGCCTCGCGGGCCGTCGCGCTCGCCGCCCTCCTCGGCCTCGGCCTCGCGCTCTCGGGCCGCCGGGGAGTCCCTCGCGCGCGCGCAGCCCTCCCCGCGGTCGCGGCGCTCTCCTACCTCGCGCTCTTCATCATCCCCTCGCGATGGACCATGGAGCGGCACCTGATGCCGATGATGGTCCTGCTGCTCACCTATGTGGGCGTGGCCTTCGACGCGCTGCTCGATCGGCTCTCCCCCGGAGCGCGCCCTCTCGGCGCCGCGCTGCTCGGGCTCGCGCTGCTCCCGCAGGCGATCGACGTGGCCTCGGTGGACGGCACCCTCGCGCTCGACTCCCGCAACGCCGCGCAGCGCTTCCTCGCCGCGCTGCCCCGCGGAACCACCCTGGAGATCTACGGGGGCAACCAGTACCTCCCCAACCTCCCTACGCACCTCCGCATCACCCGCGTGGGCCCCGAGCCCGACCGCGAGCGTAGCCCCCTCCCCGGCGTCGCCGAGTCGCGCGAGGCCTTCCGCGACGTCACGCAGCGGGCGCCCGACTACGCCCTCGTGGGCGAGGACTTCGCGACCTACTACCTCCCCACCGACCGACCGCTCGATCCGCATTTCGCGCGGCTCAACCGCGACCCCGACGGGCGGGGCCTCATGACCGGCCTCCTCGACGGATCGCTCGGCTACGCCTGGGCCCTGCGCTCGAGGTGCGAGCTCCCCGCGCCGCTGCGCTGCGTGCGCATGCACCGCTCCATCGGCGCCGAGACCTGGATCTTCCGGCGCGCCCGGTGACCGCCCTGCGTTCGCACAGGGCGTGGGGTCTCACCCTCGCGGCGATCGTGGCGCTCGGCCTCGCGCTGCGCCTCCCTCACCTCGGCGCGCTGCCCAACCCCAGCGGCGACGAGGGCAACTGGACCCTCTTCGGTCTCGACGCCCTCGAGGGCCGCGCCCCCCGGATGACGCCCGACGCGCGCTTCGTCAGCACCCTCTTCGCGCACCTCATCGCCCTCTCGTATCGCCTCGGCGGGATCTCCTTCGAGAGCGCCCGTTCGGTGCTGGTCGCGGGCCTCACCCTCTGCCTCGTGGGCGCCGCGCTCACCGCCCGTCGCCTCGGCCTCCCCCGCGCCGGGCTCGCCATCGCGGCGCTGCTCGCCGTGCACCCCTGGTCGGTGCTCTGGAGCCGCACGGTCACGGTCCCCTACGCGCTCGCGCTGGGCCTCGGGGTGCTGGGCCCGCTGCTGTGGATGCTCGCCGCGAGGGGCGCCCCGGCGCTCGCCGTCGTGCTCGCCGGGCAGTGCCTCGCGCTCGGCATCCACTTCACGCCGCTCTCGCTCCTGCCCATCGCCGCGTCGCTGCTCTGGGTGATCGCCCCGCAGCACCGTGCGCTGCTCCGCCGCCCCGCGTTCCGGGCCTCGATCGCCCTCGCCTCGCTGCACCTCGTCCCGGTGCTCTACGGCGCGGCGACGGTGGTACGTCAGCGTCACGTCGAGCCCGCGCGGTGGTTCCTCCACCTCGGCGCCAGGCTCCACGTCTACGTGCTCACCGTGCTCGGCGGCTACACCGGCGAGTCCACCCTGCGGCACTTCACCGGCGAGCCCCTCTCCCGCCCGCTGGAGTGGGCCCTCGGGCTCGTCGCCGCCGCGCTGCTCGCCCTCGCGCTCCGCCGCTCCGCCAGCCCGGGGCCCGCCGACGAGCTCGCCCGCTTCGCCCGCATCCACCTCGCCGTCGCGCTCCTCGGCCTCCCCCTGCTCCTCGCCACGGCGCGCCCCTGGAACCTCCCGGCCATCGACGCCGAGCGCTACCTCTTCGCCACGCTGGCACCCGCCATCCTCGCGCTGGGAGCGCTCGCCGAGCACCGCTCCGCCCGCTGGCGCCTCGTGCCCGCCGCGCTCGCGCTCTACCTCCTCTGCGGCCCCACCCTCCGCGCTGCGCGCTTCTTCCTCTCCGGCGGATCACCCGACTCGGGCTTCTTCACCCTCGCCGGCGGCGGTGGCTACCGCGGCTGGAAGGTCACCCGAGGGGGCGACGCGGTGCCCGTGCTGCTGCGCCGCGAGGTCGACCGCCTCCGCGGCGACGGGCCGGCGCTGGTGGTGGTCTCCGACTACGCGCTGCACCCGCTGCACTTCGCCAGCCGACGCGGCTTCTGGTGCCACGACCTCTCCAAGGCTCCGCTGCCCGACCGCCCGGACGACCTGCACGTCTTCGTCACCTGGAGCGACGGGCTCCTCGCGCCGGGCTTCGGTCCCCCGGAGGAGCTCGCCCACCACCGGGAGCTCCGGTCGCTGATGCGCTCCGATCGCTTCCGGTCGCTGCGGCGCGAGCGGGTGTGGGTGCAGCCCGACGGCTCTCCGCTGATCGAGCTCTGGTCGGCGCGGAGAGGCCCGACGACGGAGCGCTAGGGAGCCCGGGGAGTGATCTCCACCGGGGCGATCTCCAGCCGGGCGTCGGGGGCGTTCACCCCTTCGGGGGCGATGCGCTGCCCGTCGCCCTCGATCTCCAGGGAGACGAAGGTGCGCAGCCGAACGGGCCTCATCTCCGGGTCGACGCGCAGCGAGACCTCGTCCCGGAGAATCTCCCCGGGCCGCCACTCGGTCGTCGGGTAGCGGCCGTAGATGGGCGCGTGGCGGGCGACGAAGAGCGGCCAGATGGGCTGCGCGTCGACCGGGTCGAAGGAGACGACGATGTACACCGGTCGCCGGGTGCGACGGAGCACGCGCCAGTAGAGCACCGCGCGGTAGGTCCCATCGATGGGGACGCTGTCCGCGGGGAGGTCGTAGCCGAGGAGCTCGGCCACGTCGCCGAAGCGGACGTGCAGCGGGTGCTGTATCGCGGGCTCGGACCGCAGCCGCGCCGCGGCGATCTGCTCGTTGGAGCGGTTGGTGGCGAGGGCGCCGTGGTCGGTCCACGTGACGAGGCGCTCGCGCAGCTCGGCGGCGAGCTCGGGCCGGTCGTCGTAGAGGTTGCGGATCTCCCCCCGGTCGCGGGCGATGTCGAACAGCTCCCAGGTGCCGCGCCGCAGGTCGTGGATGAGCTTGAAGGGCGGCGCGTAGATGGACTTCTGCTCGGAGGGGAAGAGCCCGTCCGGGGTCACCTCGGCGAAGAGCCAGCGGCGCCAGCCTTCGGGCATGAGCGATCCCGGCGCGGGGTCGTAGAGCACCGGCAGCAGCGAGCGCCCGGACACCGGAGCGACGGGGGGCCTCCCCGCGAAGTTGAGCAGCGTGGGGTTGATGTCGAAGAGGTTGGTGAGCGCGTGCCGGGGGCCCGGCGTCACGCCCGGAGCGCGCACGATGATGGGCACCCGCAGCGCCTCGTCGTGGAGGTCGAAGGAGTGGTGATAGACGCCGTGCTCCCCGAAGGCCTCGCCGTGGTCGCCGAAGACGATCACCACCAGCGGTCGCTTCGCGGCAAGCTCCTCGAGCTGGGTGAGCAGCGGTGCGATGGCCGCGTCGGCGCCCGCGAGCTCCTCGTCGTACTGGTCCATCTGCGAGTGGCCGAAGTCCCGGGGCTCGGTGCGGTCGCGGTAGGGGTCGTGGGTCTCCATGATGTGCGACCACATGAAGAAGGGCTGCGGGTCGTTCTCGTGCTCGCGCAGGAAGGCCTGCATGCGCGCGACGGCGGGGGCCGCGTCGGGCTTGAACCCGGGCTCCTCCACCACCTGCTGGAAGCCCTGGAAGAAGCCCGCGGTGTGGGAGAAATAGGCCGTCGCGGGGAAGGCCGCGGTGAGGTACCCGGCGCTCGAGAGCTGCTCGGCGAGGGTGACGTTGGAGGGCTCCAGCGGCGGAAACTGCACGTCGTTGCCCCAGGAGACGAGCGAGGCGTAGCGGCCCACCCAGAGGCTGCCGAAGGAGCGCAGCGAGCGGGGCGAGGCGCAGTAGGCGTTGGTGAAGCGGGCCGCGCCGCGGGCGAAGCGGTCGATGTTGGGCGTGGTCGGGCGGCGGTAGCCGTAGCAGCCGAGGTGGTCGGGCCGCATCGCGTCGATGGAGAGCAGCACGAAGCTCGGCGGCTGCTGCGCGGCCTCCGGAGGCAGCGGGACCAGGTGCCCGGTGCTCTCCTCGGGCTCCAGCCGGGCATCGCGGCCGGAGCAGTTCTCGTCGCGGCCGTTGCCGGGGACGTCGTGGGCGCGGGGCGAGACGCGCGCGTCGCGGTCGTTGCAGTCGCCGCCGTTGAAGACGGCGGAGTAGCCGTCGCCGTCGAAGTCGAGGCTGAGCTGCAGCGTGCGGGCGACGCGCTGCGCGAGGAGGCTGCGGTTGAAGAGCGTGGCGGCCACGGTCTGCCGGGCGCCGAGCGTGAAGGCCGAGGCGACGATCGCCACGATGGAGACGAGGGAGAGCGCGAGCGGCACGCGGCGGCGCAGCGGCGCGGCGCGGCGCACGACGCGTCGGCCCAGCAGCAGCAGCGCGAGCCCGTTGGCGACGAGCAGCGCGCCGAGGAGGCCGACGGCGCCGAACTCCAGGTTGCGGAACCCGGCCCAGTTGAGGGCGAAGAAGCGCACCGTCTGCGCCGCGACGACCACGACGGTGGCCGAGAGCACGACGCCGGGCGAGCCGAGCCGGCCGAGTCGGTGGAAGAGCCAGCGCATCGGCCCGGAGAGGAGCAGCAGCAGCGCCGAGGCGACGGCGGCGAAGGCGAAGGGCGCGAGGAAGATGGCGAGCGCCGCGAGGGACTTCGAGTGGAAGGTGCGCTGGACGGTGTACGAGACGGGGTAGAGCGGGCCGAGGGTGATGGCGACGCCGATCGCGAGCGCGGCCAGCCCGGCGGCGCGGTCGGGGTCGCGGGCGAACCATCGGCGCGGGCCGCCGAGGAGCCACCCGGCGACGCGGCAGAGCCACGGCACGGTGCGGGCGGAGTAGAGGATGAGCTCCTCGACGAGGCCGAGGCCGATGCCGAGGCTGAGCAGCGTGGCCGCGCACTGGAGCACGACCAGCAGGCCCAGCGACGGCGGCAGCGACCCTCGCGGGGCGCGCGACCAGGCGAGCAGACCGTCCGCCAGACCGACGCCCCCGAGCGCGACGAGACCCGCCGTTACACCGAGGCCGCGGGTCAGGCGGGGGGTCACGCGCTCGCGGTCTTCTTCTTCATGGCGCCGAGCAACGACGACTCGATGAACGGGTCGAGGTCACCGTCGAGCACCGCCGAGATGTTGCCCGTCTCGTGGTCGGTGCGGAGGTCCTTCACGAGCTGGTACGGCGCCATCACGTAGTTGCGCACCTGGTGGCCGAAGGCGATGTCCGACTTGTTGGACTCGAACTTCCCCTTGAAGGCGTCCTCGCGCTTCTGCTTCTCCAGCGCGTAGAGCTTGCCCTTCAGGGTCTTGAGCGCGATGCGCCGGTTCTCGTGCTGCGAGCGCTCGCTCTGGCACTTCACCACGATGCCGGTGACCTTGTGCGTGAGGCGCACCGCGGTCTCGACCTTGTTGACGTTCTGCCCGCCCTTTCCGCCCGAGCGGAAGGTGTCGGTGTCGTAGTCGCCGTCCTTGAGCTCGATCTCGAAGTCCTCGTCGAGGTCGGGCGTCACCGCCACCGCCGCGAAGGCCGTCTGCCGCCGCGCGTTGGCGTCGAAGGGGCTGATGCGCACCAGGCGGTGCACGCCGTTCTCGTTCTTCAGGTAGCCGAAGGCGTTGAGCCCGCTCACCTGGATCGAGACGCTCTTGAGCCCGGCCTCCTCGCCCTCGGTCTCGTCGAGGAGCTTCACCGTGAACCCGCGCTTCTCGGCCCAGCGGCCGTACATGCGCAGGAGCATCTGGGTCCAGTCCATCGCGTCGACCCCGCCGGCGCCGGCGTTGATCTCGACGATGGCGTCGACCTTGTCTTCGGGCTCCGAGAGCATCTGGTCGAGCTCCAGCTTGCGGGTGCGCTCCTCCAGCCTCTCGGCGACGGTGGCCACCTCCGCGCCGACGGACTCGTCGTTCTCCTCGGCGGCCATCGCGAGCAGCTCGCCCGCGTCGCGCACCTCCCGCTGGAGCCCCTCCACCGCCTGGACCATCGCGTCCTTGTCGGCGCGCTCCTTCAGGAGCTTCTGGCTGGTCGGCCGGGTCCAGAAATCCGGGTCGCCGCTCTCGGCATCGATCTCCTCCACGCGCTTCTTCAGCCTCGGGAGGTCAAAGATGCCTCCCGAGGTTCTCTGCCCGGCGGGCGAGATCCTCTAACTGGTTACGGGTATCGCTGATCATAGGTGGCGGACGCATTACCTCCCACTCCGCACCGGGTCAACGGATCGATTGTGCCAACGGTTGGGTTATCGTCCCGCGCACCTATGGAGACCTCGATCGACGTGCTGGTGGTGGGCGCGGGCCCGACGGGATTGACCCTCGCGAGCGAGCTCCTGCACCGCGGCCTCAGCGTGCGCGTCATCGACGCGGCGGACATGCCGCTGCCCACGTCGCGGGCCATCGGCGTGCACGCGCGCACGCTGGAGGTGCTCCACCGGATGGGCGTCGCCGAGGAGCTCGTCGCGAAGGGCCAGAAGCTCCTCGGGGCCACGTTCTGGTCCGGCGGCGAGACCATCGCCCGCGTGGACTTCTCCGAGCTGGACACCGCCTTCCCCTACCTGCTCTGCGTCCCGCAGAGCGAGACCGAGTCGGTGCTCTCGGCGCTCCTCGATCGGCTCGGAGGGAGGGTCGATCGGGGCGTCTCGCTGCGCTCCTTCCGGCAGGACGGCAGCGGGGTCACCGCGGTGCTGACGAAGGCCGACGCGACGGAGACCGTGCGCGCGTCGTGGATGGTCGGCTGCGACGGCGCCCACAGCACCGTGCGCAAGGGCCTCGACCTGGCCTTCGAGGGCGACACCTACGAAGACCGCTTCCTCCTCGCCGACGTGAAGATCGACTGGGACACCCGCGACGACCGGGTCACCACGTACTTCGCCGTCGACGGCGTGGTCGCCTGCTTCCCGCTGCCCGGCGGGCGGTGGCGGCTGATCGTCTCCGCGCCGGCCGGCGACGACTCCACCGCGGCGCCCTCGCTCGCGGAGGTCCAGGGGCTCTTCGCGAGCCGCACCGGCAGCGGCGGCGTGCTCTCGGAGCTCACCTGGTCGACGCGCTTCCGCATCCATTGCAGGCAGGTCACGCAGTACCGCGACGACCGGGTGTTCATCGCCGGCGACGCGGCGCACATCCACTCGCCCGTCGGCGGCCAGGGGATGAACACCGGCATCCAGGACGCGCACAACCTCGCCTGGAAGCTCGCGCAGGTGCACCGCGGCCTCGCCCGCTCCCGGCTGCTCGACAGCTACCACGACGAGCGGCACGCGGTGGGGCAGGCGGTGCTGCGCGGCACCGACGCCGCCACGAGGGTCGGAACCATCCGGCAGCCCGCGGCCCGCGCGGTGCGCGACCAGGTCGCGCGGGTGCTCAGCGGCGTCGAGGCGGTGCAGCGCCGGGCGGCGCGAGAGGTCGCCGAGCTCACCATCGGCTACGAGGGCAGCGCCATCGTCGCGGAGCACTCTCAGGGCATCCTCCAGGGCCGCATCGGCTCGGCCTCCGGGGGCGAGACGCCGACCGTGTCGTCGATCCGATCCTTCGACGGCGCGGTGAAGGCCGGGCAGCGGGCGCTCGACGGCCACGTGACCCGCGCGGGCGAGTCGGGCACCCGCGCCCTGCTCCAGACCCTCGACGACCGCCGATGGAACCTCCTGCTCTTCGACGGTCGCAGCGCCAGCGCCGAGGGCTACGCGCGCTTCGCCGCCATCGCGAGCGCGGTGAGCTCCCGCTACGGGGAGTCCGTCGACGTCACCGTGGTCACGCCCCGCAGCGCACGCCCCGCGGAGCTTCCCGAGTCCATCGCGGTGCTCCTCGACCCCGACGCCGAGCTCGAGCGGGCCTACGGCGCCGAGACCGAGTGCGCCTACCTGCTGCGCCCGGACCTCTACGTGGGCTACCGCTCGCAGCCCGCCGACGAGGCTCGGCTGCTGGCCTACCTCCGCCCGCTGCTCCGGGTCACCGGCGAGGCGCCCCCGGCCTGACGGCCCTCAGCGGTGGCCGTCGGTCGACCCCGGCGGCAGCATCGAGTCGCGCTCGAGGCGCCCGAGCTGCGCGTCGACCTGGCGGAAGCGCTCGGCGAGCGCCCGCACGAAGGCCCCCGCGTGGGAGTAGAGCCCGATCTGCTCGATGAGCAGCTCGCGCGTCACCCGCATCACCGTGAGCTCGTCGAGGGCCTCGACGTTCGCCGTGCGCGGCTTCTCGGTGAACACCGCGGTCTCTCCGAAGACCTCCCCGGGGCCCATCTCCCGCAGCGTCACCCGGCGCCCGTCGACCTCACGGAAGACCTCGCAGCGCCCCGCGACGATGATGTACGCCGCCTCGCCGGTCTCGCCCTCGGTGACCACCCTCGCGCCCGGGGCGAAGCGCTCCCGCGGAAACCGGTCGAGGCTTCGCAGGTGGCGCTCCAGCTCCGAGCGGAAGTCCAGCACGCTCCGGTAGCGGTCGCCCGGCAGCGAGGAGAGCGCCTTCATCGCCGTGAGGCAGAGGCCCTCCGGCAGGTCGAGTTGCGGCACCTGCTCGCGCGGCGCGACGACCTTGCCGCTGGCCGCCTCCCACACCACGGCCATCAAGCTGTCGCCCGAGTGCGGCGTCTTGCCGGTGAGCATCTCGTAGAGCACGGCGCCCAGCAGGTACACATCCGTCCGCTCGTCGATCGCGTCGTGGAGCCCGATGGCCTGCTCCGGCGCCATGTACGCCGGCGTCCCGTAGATGTGCACCCGCTGGCTGCTCGGCTCCGGCGCGGCGAGGCGCTCTGGAGGCAGCACGTCGTGGCGCCCGAAGGCGGCCGGGTTGATCACCCGCGCGACGCCCCAGTCCATCAGGT
Source organism: Myxococcaceae bacterium (assembly GCA_004297725.1). GTDB lineage: Bacteria > Myxococcota_A > Polyangia > Polyangiales > SCUS01. The sequence goes on from SCUS01000133.1 coordinate 361,869, forward strand.
AGACCTGCCCGAACTCGCCCACCATGATGTTCTCGGGCTTGATGTCGCAGTGCACCACGCCGCGCGAGTGCGCGAAGGCCACCGCGTCGCACACCTTCAGGAGCACCTGCACCAGGTGATCGAGCCGACCCGAGGGCCACGGCAGGCCCGCCGGGTCGAGGATCTCCGCCCTCAGCGTGCGCCCCTCCACCAGCTTCATCGAGAAGCACGGCAGCCCGTCCGCCCCTTCGCCCAGCAGGTGCACCGGGACGATGTTGGGGTGCTCCAGGGCGCCGGTGATCTGCGCCTCCAGCACGAAGCGCTGCACCAGGTCGGGCCGGTCGCCGATGGAGTCGTGGAGCAGCTTCACCGCGACGTGCCGACCCAGCGGGCGATCGAGCGCGCGACGCACCGCGCCCATGCCCCCGCGCGCCACGAGGCCAAGGTCGGTGTACGGCTCGCAGAGCGAGGGAGCCCGCTGGGTGTCTTCGGTGACCGCCTCGGCCGACGCCTCGAGGGCCATCGTGGTCATCGACTCGAAGCCCTCGTCGTTTCGTACCGCGCCCATCAGGGCGTGGACAGTACGACGATCCCCGAAAGCCGGTCCAGGGACCACCACGCTTGGAGCTACGCCTCGGGCATCACCGTCGCGCCGCCTCGCAGGGTGATGAGCAGCGCCTCGGCGTCCATCCGATCCTCCGCCGAAGGCCGCCCCTTGAGGAAGCGCTCGAGGCACATCATCGCCTCCACCTTGCGCCCGGTCTCCGCGTAGCTGAGCCCCAGCAGGTGCAGCGCGTCGCCGTCGTCGGCGCTGATCTCCAGCGCCCGCTCGCCCGCGTCGATGGCCTCCTCGAAGCGCGCCAGCTCATAGAGGCACCAGCCCCGGTAGACCTGCGCGCCGAGGTGCCCGGGGTCGCGGTCGATGGCCTCGGCGAAGGCCGCCAGCGCCGCGCCCGCCTTCTCCTTCCGCATGAACGCGAGCCCCAGGTAGTAGTGCGCGTGCGCGTTGCCAGGGTCGGCCAGCAGCACCTCGCGCAGCGCCTTCACGGCGCCGTCGATGTCTTCCTCGTGCAGCAGCTCGATGGGCTCCTCCACCGCCGCCCAGCGCTCGTCTTCCGTGCGTCCGCTCATCGTTCCGTCGATCCTCCCTTGCGATCCTCGTCGTCGTCGCCGCCCTGGGCCTCGCCCAGCCAGCGCTGGATCGTCCTGCGGTCGACGCCCAGCAGCCGCGCGGTGCGCTTCTTGTTGTTGCCCGTGCGCTCCAGGACCCTCCGCACGTAGGCCATCGTGAGCTCGTCGAGGGTCATCTCGCGCTCCGCCGCCGCCGCCAGGATGTCCACCGGCGCCGGGTGCTGCAGCGAGCTCGGGAGGTCCTCCGGGGAGATCCACTCCTCGCGCGCCATGGCCACCGCGCGCTCGACGGCGTTCTCCAGCTCTCGCACGTTTCCCGGCCAGTGGTAGGCCTCCATCTTCCGCAGCGCCGCGCCGGAGAAGCCCTTCACCGGGCTGCCCGAGCGCGCCGTCACCCGCTTCAGGAAATGCTCCGCCAGCGGCACCACGTCCTCGGGCCGGTCTCGCAGCGGCGGCACCCCCACCTCGATCACCGCCAGCCGGTAGAAGAGGTCCTCCCGGAAGCGCCCCTCCTGCACGGCCGTCCGCAGGTCGCGGTGCGTCGCGGCCACCACCCGCGCGTCGATGGGCTCCGACTTCGTCGCCCCCAGCGGCCTCACCTCCCGCTCCTGGATCACCCTCAGCAGCTTCGCCTGCAGGGCCATCGGCAGGTCGCCGATCTCGTCGAGGAAGATCGTCCCCCCCTGCGCCTCGCGGAAGAGCCCCGGGCGGTCGACCCGCGCGTCGGTGAAGGCCCCCTTGCGCACGCCGAACAGCTCGCTCTCGAGCAGCGTGTCGGGGATCGCCGCGCAGTTGATCGGCACGAAGGGCCCCGCCGAGCGCCTGCTCTCGGCGTGCAGCGCGCGCGCGATGAGCTCCTTGCCGCTGCCGCTCGGGCCCGTGATGAGCACCGTCGCGCCGCTGTCGGCCACGCGCCGCACCAGGTCGGAGATCTCCGCCAGCGCGGTGCTCCGGCCCACCAGGCCGCCCACGTGGAAGCGCCCGCCCAGCTCTCCCCGCAGGCGCTTCACCTCCGAGCGCAGCGCCGTGGCCTCCAGCGCGCGGTCGACCGCCACCCGCAGCGTCTGCGGCTCGAAGGGCTTGGTCACGAAGTCGTAGGCCCCCAGCCGGAGCGCCCGCACCGCCGTCTCGATGCTCCCGAAGGCCGTGATCGCGATCACCGAGACCCTCGGGTCGTAGGCGCGCACCCGCTCGATGAGCTCGAAGCCGTCCATCCCCGCCATGTTCATGTCGGTGATCACCAGGTCGGGGGCGCGCTCCTCCACCGCCGCGAGCGCCGAGGCCGCGTCGTGGAAGGTCGTCACCTGATGGCCCGCCGCCGTGAGCAGCTCCTGGAGGAAGGCCGCCAGGTCTTCGTCGTCGTCGACCACGAACAGCCGCCCCCGGCCTGGCTTCAGCATCGCGTTGGACATCGTCACTGCCTCACCGCCCCGTCGCGAGGGCTCTGCGCGTCGTCGCTGCTCATCGAGGGCGCCGCGGGCAACCATACCGTGAACGCCGCCCCGGGGAGCTCGCTACCGGCCTCACCCTGGTCGACCATCACCCGACCCCCGAGCTCCTTCACGAGCCCCGCCACCACCGCGAGCCCGAGGCCCGTCCCGCCGGACCCCAGGCGCGTCGAGAAGAACGGATCGAATACCTTCCCCCGTATTCCCTCCGCCACCCCGGGGCCCGCGTCGCGCACCGTGACCCGCACCATCTCCCGGTCGGCGTCCCGGCCCCGCGCCACGGTGACCTCCAGCCTGCCCCCCTCGCGCTGCGCCTGCACCCCGTTGAGGCACAGGTTGAAGAGCACCTGGAACATCTGGTCGTGTGGCGCCGCCACGATCAGCGGCTCGCCGCTGGCGACCCCGAGCGTCGCCCGCACCTTCGCCCGCCGGCACTCCTGCCCCAGGAAGCCGACGACCTCCTTGGCCACCGCGCCGAGGTCGCTCCGCTCCGAGGCCCCCTTCGAGGACGGCCGGGACAGCGACAGGAACTGCGACATCACCTTCGCGATGCGCTCGCACTGCGTGGCGATGCTCTGGAGGCTTGCCCTCAGGTCGTCGGGCACGTCCTCCCGCTCCGCCGCGACGCGCGCCCGCCCGAGGATCACGTTGAGCGGCGACCCGATCTCGTGCCCCAGCGTGGCCGCCACCTGCCCGGCGACGGCCAGCATCTGCGCGCGGTGCAGCTCGACCTCCAGCGCCGCCCTCGCGGTCTCCTCGTCCGAGAGCTGCTCCCTCGCCCGCTTGAGCGAGCGCGTGAGGGCGTTGAAGGCGTCGCCGAGGCGCTGCATCTCGTCGCCGCCGGTCGACACCACCGTCTCCAGGTCGCCCGCGGCCACCCGCGTCACCCCGTCGATGAGCTGCTCTACGGGCCCGGTCATCGAGCGCGCGAGGCGCGCCGCGAGCAGCGCCATCACCGCCGTCAGCACCCCGGCCATCGCCGCGAGCTGGATGCCCCACGAGCGCAGCGCGTCGCGCAGGTACTCCAGGTCGCGGATGACCACCACCGCGCCCACCAGCGTCGCCTGCGCGGGGCGCACCAGCTCGACCCGCACCAGCGCGTCGTGGTTGCCGAAGGGGCGCATCTCCCGCCGGTCGCGGCGCTCTCGGAAGGAGACGCGCACGATGCGGTCGAGGTCGCCCCGGTGCACCCTGGCCACCTGCGAGCCGCCGACCCAGTCGCCGTCGGGGCCGTAGATGCCGATGCCGAGCACCCTGGTGTCGTGGGTGAGGCGCTCGGCGAGCGCGTGCAGCTCGGCGACCTCGACGTCCGCCGGCAGCGCCGTGACCGTCTCGCCCAGCAGCGTGGCCGTCTCGCGCACCTCCGTCTCGGCCTCGGAGAGAAGCTCCTGGCGGTGGTAGCGCGCCCCGAGGACGCCGTATACGCCGAGGCACACCACCACCGGGGCGGTGAGCATCAACCAGTAGCGATCGACGAGGCGCATGGGAGGGGGAACGCTTCTTAGCCCCCAGCGGCGGGAGAAGCGAGCGGGCTCAGCGGTGGACGCGGAGCACGTAGCGGAGGCGCACCTGGCTCTCCTTGTAGAGCAGGTACTCCGACTGGGTGAACGAGCTCTTGGCGTGCGCGGGCACCTTGATGGGCTTGCCCTGCGGCACGACGACCTTCTTGCCGTCGAGGGTGATGGTGATGTCGTGCTGCGGATCGGGCTCGGTGTGGCCGCGCGCCACGATGGAGTCGTAGCCCTTCGGCGCCTCCTTGAGGGAGGAGTCGTCCTTCAGGATGGAGTGCTCCTTGCCGAGCGCCGCCTCCGCCAGGAACATCACGCCCGTGCTGCCCGCCCAGCCCACGTAGTTGACGGACTTGCCGTTCTCCGAGGCGAGGTAGATGCCCTTGCCGACGCGGCCGCCGGAGTGCGGCATGATGCGCAGCCCCGACCCGAGGATCGCCGCCACCACGGCGACGTTGGTGCCGTGCCAGAGCAGCTTGCGCTCGGCGATGGTGTCGTGCGCCTTGAAGCGATCGTGCTCCCCGTGGCGGTTGAGGCGGAACACGTCGACCAGCTTGAGGTTGTAGTAGCTGGCCCCGGTGGACTGCAGGTACTTCTGGATCCAGGCGTACTCCTCGGAGCTCGGGTCGATGTACTCGAGGTCGGCCTTGATCTTCTTGTAGTTCTCGTCGGCCGGGTGCGGCACGGCCTCGGGCTCGGGCCCCGCCGCGGCGGCCTTCTCCATGCTCAGCGCGATCTCGATGTCGTTGAGCACGTTGAGCATCTCCACCTTCTTGTGGAGCAGCTCCGGCGTGTTGATGGGCGGCGGAATCTTCCGCCCGAAGCTGTGCGGGATGAGCGTGTAGAACTTCGACGAGATCGTGTTGATCTGATTGGCGTTGGCGGTGTTGATCGCCTGCTCGAGCTCTTCGAGGACGTCGTAGCCCTTCTTCACCTGGGACTTGGAGATCTGCCCGAGGGGCATCTTCTTCACGTCGATGTCGAAGGACGCCATCGCGCCCTTGAACATGTCCTGGTCGAAGATGAGCTGCATGAAGTTCTGCACCGAGGTGTGCAGCGCGCTCGGGAGCACCTTCTTGGTGACCTTCGGCTGGAGCGACGCGGCGGCCTTGTCGATCGCCTTGAGCTTCTCCTCGACCTCCGCGGCCTTGGCGCTGTCGGCCGAGCGCTCGATCTCGATCAGCGCGTACTTGCCCGCCTTGGCGACGAAGTTCTTCCGGTTGTCCCAGCCGTTGCCGGACTTGTCCTTGAACTTCGCCTCGAAGTCCTTGATGGCGCTCGCCGCCGCCGGGTACGGGCCCTTCAGCGCCGTCTGGCCGACCTCGCCCACGCGGCCCCAGCGGTTCCACGCGTAGAACTTGCCGCCCGACTCCAGCACCTGGATCACATAGAACTTGTTGTTGTTCGCCCCGATGTTCGTCTGGTTGAGCATGCAGTCGTAGTCCTCGTGGACCTTCGCCGTGCTCTTGAGGGGACAGTTGTCGTCGACCGGGATGGTCACCGCGCCCGCGGCCGGCGCCGGGGCCGCCGTCGTCGTCGCTGCCGTAGCCGTAGCCGTCGTGCCCGTCGTCTTCGCCTTCGCCATGGACTCGCCTTTCCTCCTGCGCGACCCGTCCGTCGCGGGGCCGCGGTTGTACAACGCCGCGACCCTCCGCGGTACCTTCGCCCTAGGACCGACGCACCCTGCGCCAGATCCCCACGCCCAACGCCCCCGCGACCGCCGCGGCCAGGGCCCACCACACCGCCGCACCCGGCGACTCCGAGGCACCGGTGACCGGCGTCGCCGGGCGACGAGCCGCGACCGCCGCCCCCGCGTCCGAGGGCTCCTCCTCGATCGACGGGATGGCCGGCACCGCGGGCCTCGCCGCCGCCGCGACAGGCGCGGACACCGCCGCCAGCTCGACCCCCTCGCAGGTGCGAGCGCATCGCGCCTCCCCGCCGCCCTCCACCACCCCGCAGCGATCGTCGACCGAGCCCCAGCGCGAGAGCGGCCCCGCCACCCGCAGGTCACCCAGGCGATTACCGCACAGGGTATTCGAGCGCAGCGCCGCGGTGACGCAGCGACCGCCGCGCCCGTAGCCCTGCCGCCCCGCCGTCCGGCACGCCTCGGAGAAGGCCACCACGTCGTTGGGAGAGCCCACGGTGCGGTCGATGGCCAGCTCCCGATCGCCCTCGCGCCGCTTCCAGACCTCGCCGCTCGCCGGGCACGCGTAGTTGGGCACGCAGCCAGGGACCCCCAGCGCGTCGACCACCTCGGGCCCGCAGTGCCGGATGTGCGCGTCGAAGCGCGCCTGGTCGACGCCGCCGTCCGCCCCGCCCGACCGCGCCCGGATCACCGCCCCGCGCGAGCGCTCCTCCGGCAGCCAGCTCTCGTGCACGGTGCAGCCGCCGCAGCCCGACGAGAAGAGCAGCAACGTCCCAGGGGCCGTCCCCCCCGGCGCCGGAGCGCACGAGCACGCGTCCCACGGCCCTCCCCGGGCGCCCGCCCCCTGCGCCTGCACCTCGCCCAGCAGCACCCCGTGGTCGTTGCTGGCCACGGTGTTTCCCGTGAGCACCGGCATCGCGTCGCAGGCCGCCACGCCGACCCCTCCGCCCTCCACCCTCGACCGCACGATCACCACCCCGGTGCTCCCGAGCGGCATCGCGCGGGCGCACTGCCCCGCGTCGTCGGCCCCCATGGAGACGCCCACCCGGTTGCGCGCCAGCACCGCGCGCACCACCCGCACGTCGTGCGAGCCCTCGATGCGCACGCCCACCCTCGCGTCGCTCACCACGGCGTTGAGCAGGGTCACCGTGCGCCCGCCCGCCACGCGAAACCCGACGCCCCCCTCCTGCGCCTGGACGTTGCGTACGACGACGTTCTCCGCCGCGACCTCGACGCCCACCGCCGCGCCCCGCACGGTGTGGCGGTGCCCGTCGAAGGTCGCCCCGCGCCCGGCGATGCGCACGCAGGTCGCGGCGCTCGACGCGTCGATGTCGCCGCGCAGCTCGGCGAAGGCGTTGTCCCGCGAGAGCGCCGCGGTGCACGACTCGCACGAGTCGCAGCTCGAACCCGACTGCTGCGCGCTCGCGACCGACGGCAGCGCCAGCAGCCCCGCGAGCGCCCACACCCCGCGCCCCGTCACGGCTTCCCCCAGGTGCCGACGTCGCTGCGGTGCTGCTCCCCGGGCCAGCCGATCTTCGCGACCGCGGCGTAGGCCCGTCGCGCCGCCGCCTCCAGCGAGGCGTCCCTCGCGACGACGTCGAGCACCCTCCCCCCGGCGGTGCGCAGCCCCCCGCGCTCGTCACGCCGGGTGCCCGCGTGGAAGACCCAGGTCGCCTCCGCGGCGGCGTCGCCCGCGCCCGAGATCTCCCCGCCGGTCACGGGGCTCTCCGGGTAGCCGGGCGCCGCCATCACCACGCAGGCCGCGGCCCCCCGGTGCCACCGCGGCGCTCTCAGGCTCGCGTGCGCCTCGTCCCCGCTCGCCTCGCGGAGGATCTCCCCGAGGTCATCGTCGAGGGCCACCATCAGCGCCTCGCACTCCGGGTCGCCGAAGCGGACGTTGTACTCGAGCAGCATCGGCCCCCGCTCGGTGAGCATCAGCCCCGCGTAGAGCACGCCGCGAAACGGCGCCCCTTCGGAGCGCATGGCGGCCACCGTCGGGCGGATGATGGTCTCCATCACCTGCTCGACGAGCTCCGGGGTCTGCATGGGGTGCGGGGTGATCGCTCCCATGCCGCCGGTGTTGGGTCCGACGCCTCCGTCGCCGAGGCGCTTGTAGTCCATGGCGGTGGCGAAGAAGCTCGAAGAGAGCCCGTCGGACAGCGCGAAGAAGCTCATCTCCGGCCCGACGAGGAAATCCTCCACCACCACGCTCCGCCCCGCCTCGCCGAAGCGCAGCTCGCGCAGCGCCTCATCGACCGCCGCGATCGCCTCGTCGACGGTCATCGCCACGACGACCCCCTTGCCCGCGGCCAGCCCGTCGACCTTCACCACCACCGGCGCTCCATGAGCGCGGACGTACCCGCCCGCCTCGTCGGCGTCGGTGAAGCGCCGGTACGCCGCCGTCGGGATGCCGTGCCTCGCGCAGAGGTCCTTGAGGAAGCCCTTGGAGCCCTCGAGCCTCGCCGCCGCCGCGCTCGGGCCGAAGACCCCGATGCCCTTCTCCCGCAGCCGATCGGCGAGCCCCGCGACCAGCGGTCCCTCGGGCCCGATCACCACCAGGTCGGCCGCCATCGCCACCGCCGCCTCGACGAGCCCGTCGAGCTCCGCGACGCCGATCGGCAGGCAGCGGGCGACCTCCGCGATGCCTGGGTTGCCCGGCGCCACCGCCAGTTCGTCGACCGAGCGCGACCTCGCGAGGGCCCACGCCAGGGCGTGCTCCCGACCACCGCCACCAACCAGAAGTACTCTCACCCCTCCCTCGTTACCACCTCCGCCCCCACAGGGAAGCACCCGCTCAGGGCACCCGACCGATGGCCGCGGTCCAGACCGCGACGTCCTCCGGGGTCATGGTGCCGACCGGGGGCAGCCGGGCGTCGGCGCACCCTCGATCGATGTCCACCAGGTACTGCTGCCTCGAGAGGAAGGTGCCCTTGCAGACCGGGGGGTCGGCCGTGTCCGGACCTTCGGCCACCACGCGAGCGCAGAGGTCGAACATCACCCACCCCGGCACCTTCGCCCGCTCCGCCGGAAAGGCGTACCCGAAGAGCACCAGGTGCGAGAGCAGCACCCGGGCGTGCTCTCCGAAGCGGGCGATGAGCCGCTCCCAGTCGAAGCGGTCGCCCCGGGCCAGCAGCAGGTGGTTGACGTCGGCGCCGTCGTAGCGCTCCCGCTCCATCACGAAGGCCTTGGAACAGAGGGTCTCCTCCGCAGGGCAGATCCTCACCGGGACGCCCAGCAGCACGTCCGGCTCGGAGTACTCGAACCAGCCGCGGTCCACCGCGCCGAAGCCGTTGCCCGCGCCGAAGATCACATCGATGAAGCGGTCGCCCACCCACGCCTTGGCGAGCCAGTGGGAGAAGACCACCTCGGTCCGGAAGCCCGCGTCCTCCAGCGCCGAGAGCGCCCCGTCGAGCGCCGAGCGCTCCACGAAGAGGTCGACGTCCTTCGTGTCGCGGTTGATGCCGCAGTAGTGCTTCAGTGCGTAGGCCCCGCCCACGAGGTAGGGCACGGCGCGCTCGTTGAGGGCCTTCAGCGCGTTGGCGAACTGCGCCAGCGTCGCCGCGTTCAGGGCAGGCTCTTGGGGAAGGAGGGATGCCAGTCTCATGCGCCGTCCTCCGCGATCGTTGCAGCCAGTGACGCCATCTCAGCGTGCAATGGCAGCAAGCGACGCGCCACGAAGAGGGGGATGCTGGCGGCCGGGAGCCGGCGTCCCCAGAGAGGCATCCATGCGCATCGCCGCCGTCGGGGACATCCACTGTCGCAAGGACGCCGCAGGCACCATCGCCCCCCACCTCGCGCCGGTGAACGACCTCGCGGAGGTGCTCCTCCTCTGCGGCGACCTCACCGACTACGGCCTCGCGGAGGAGGCCCACGTGCTGGCGAAGGAGCTGTCGGTGGTGCGCATCCCGATCATCGCCGTGCTGGGCAACCACGACTGGGAGTCCGGCGCCCAGGACGAGGTGGCGCGCATCCTCCGCGAGGCGGGCGTCCAGGTGCTCGACGGCGACGCCTGCGAGGTGCGCGACGTCGGCTTCGCGGGCATCAAGGGCTTCATCGGAGGCTTCGGGCGGGCCACCCTCGGACACTGGGGCGAGCCCGTGGTGAAGCGCTTCGTGCAGGAGGCCATCGACGAGGCGCTGAAGCTGGAGTCCGCGCTCAGCCGCCTTCGCACCGGGCGACGTGTGGCGCTGATGCACTACGCGCCCATCCAGGAGACGGTGATGGGCGAGCCCACGGAGATCGTCGCCTTCCTCGGCAACAGCCGCCTCGCCGAGCCCCTCGGCCGCTATCCCGTCGACGCGGTCTTCCACGGGCACGCGCACCACGGCACACCGGAGGCGCGCAGCCCCACCGGCATCCCCGTCTACAACGTCGCGATGCCCCTGATGAGGCGCGCCTTCCCCGACTCGCCCCCGTTCCGGGTGCTCGACCTCGACGCGATGTAGCGCCGCTTGCGACCGCGCTCCGATGCGCGCGATGATGAGCGCCTCCCGTGCGACCACGCCCCTCGGCACTGCCCCTCTGGATCCTCGCGCTCGTCGCCCTGCTGCTCGGCGCGCCCGCGGCGGTGGCCTCGCCCCTCGGCGACACCGCGGTGATTACGCTGGCGCAGCAGACCGGCGGGAGCTTCGGCGGCTCTCGCTGGGGCAGCGGCTCGTCGGGCGGCGGGTCGTCCTCGTCGGGCAGCGGGTCGTCCTGGAGCGGCGGCGGATCGTCGTCCGGCGGCCGAAGCCACAGCAGCGACGGCGGCGGCTTCGAGCTCGTATGGATCGTCATCCAGCTGGTCATCTGGTGCTTCTCCGTGAGCCCCATCCTCGGCTTCGGGGTGCTCGGGGTCGGCCTCGCCTTCCTGCTCTTCGTCTGGTTCTCGAGGAGCTGAAGACACGTCATGGCTGATGCCGCCTCGCACGAGTTCAACGCCGCCGACGACGCGACCTTCCTGTCGCTGGCGAGCTCGGCCGCCCGGGTCGGAGTCGCGGGCTACGGTCTTGGCGTCAGCCTCGCCGCCGCGGGCTTCCTCGGGCTGATCCACCCGCCCTTCCACCTTCCGCCCCACGCCGCCCCGGTCATCGCCGCGGTCTGCCTCGTCGGCGCGATCCCACCCTTCCTGGCCGGGCGCCAGCTCCGCGACGGGGCCCGAAGCCTCCGCGCGGTCGCGACCACCGAGGGCGACGACGTGGCCCACCTGATGACGGCCACCGACTCGCTCCAGCGAGCCTTCACGACCCTGATCGCCATGCTGGCGGTCTACGTCGTCGGCCTCGCGGTAGTGGTCGCGGTGATGTTTCCGAGGGGGGGCTGACCCGATGGCCGCGCACGAGTTCACCGCCTCGGAGAACCTCCGCTTCGCGACCCTGGCGCACCGGATGCGCGTCACGGCGGTGCTGCTGGTCGCCCTCGCCGCGCTGGTGGTCGCGCTCTCCGGCGAGGCGCTCCACTCGCTCTGGTGGACGGGGCCCGCGGGCGCTCGCTTCGGCATCCTGGCGGTGGCGGGCCTCGTGCTCGCGATGGTGCTCGCCGTGCTCGCCCGCTGGATCCACCGCGCGGCGACCTCCTTCCGGGCGGTGGTCGACACGTCCGGGGCCGACGTCTCCCACGCGATGACGGCCCTGCGCGCGCTGGGCCGCTCGCTCCGGGTGCTCGAGGCGGCCGCGCTCGCGAGCCTGGCGCTCACGGTGCTCGCGGGCATCGCGCACCTGCGCTGAGCGGTCTCTCGAATGTCCGCGGCCGGGTCCGCGTACACTCGCGCCGTGAGGACCCACCCAGCACTCTTCGCCCTCCCCCTCCTCCTCGGCTGCGCCCACCGGCTCCAGATCCCGCAGCCTCCGCCCGCCGGTCCGGGCGCCGTCCTGCCGCCGCTCCCGGCGGCCTCCATCGACCTCCCGCTGCGCGCCGACATCCGCGGCACCCTCCGCTCCCTGGAGTCGCTCGTCCCCGAGGTCTTCGACACCAACGGCCGCTTCCAGATGATCGGCCCCACGCCCGTGGGCATCCGCTACCGGGTGCAGCGCGCGCCCTTCCGCTTCGAGCCGAGGGGCGGCGGCATCCACGTGGAGGCCACCCTCTCCATCACCGCCGAGGCCTGCGTCGGCGCCCCGATGGGGATTCCCATCCCCTTCATGCCGAGCTGCCAGGTGGTCGCCTCGTGCGGCGTCAACGAGGCGCCGCGGCAGGTCACGGTGAGCGCCGACACCACCATCCGCCTCGACCCGTCGTGGCACATCTTCGCGCAGACCGTCCCCGCGGCGCCGGTGTTTCGGGACCGCTGCGAGCTCACGATGTTCCACGTCGACGTGACGGAGTTCGTCGCGACCTACGTCGCCCAGCAGGTGGCCGCGGCCACGCAGCGCATGGACGCCACGGTCAACGCCAACGGCGACCTCAGCCCGCGCGCCCAGGAACTCTGGTCGAACCTCAACACCCCGATGGACCTCGGTGACGGCTTCTGGCTCACGCTCTCCCCGCAGCGCGTCTTCGCGGCGCCCTTCGAGCTCACCACCGAGAGCGCCAGCACCCGCGTCGGCATCCTGGCGCAGCCCGCGGTCACCTCGGGCCCCCGCCCGACCCCTTCGCCCTCACCCCTGCCTGCGCTCGAGCCCCGGGCCCCGGGGTCGCAGGGCGATCGCTTCGGGCTGACCCTCGACGCGAGGGTGAGCTTCGAGGAGACCACGGCCCTTGTCGCCCAGGAGTTTCGCGGCCGGGTGATGGAGCTGGAGGGCCACCGCGCCCTGGTGCGCGAGGTGCGCGTCCGGGGCAACGGCGGCGCGCTGCTCTTCGAGCTCGACATCACCTTCCGCGACGGCCCCTTCGACGGAACCCCCGCGACCCTCTTCCTCGCCGGGCTGCCCGACTACGACGCCGCGCGCGAAGCCATGGTCGTGCGCGACCTCGACTACACCCTCGAGACCCGCAACACCCTCCTCCAGGCGGGCGACTGGCTCCTCCGCGGATCGCTCCGTGACGGCATCGCCCGACGCGCGGTGTTCCCTCTGGGCGACCGCATCCGGCGGCTGAGGGACAACGCCCAGCGGGCGCTCTCCCGCCCCCTCGGCGGCGGCTCCACCATGCGCGGCGAGCTCACCACCCTGCGGCCCGTCGGGGCCTTCGTCGTCGCCGACGGCGTCGTGGTGCGGGTGCAGACCGAGGGCCGCGCCGAGGTCTCCCAGGACCTCACCGGCCTCGACCTCACCGGTCAGCGCTCGGCGCCCTGAGCCCGCTCCGCGCCCCACGCCGCGGCGCTCGCGCAGGCCAGCGCGACGAACACCGCCCTCGCCGGGGCCACCCTCGGCTCCGTCGCGCTCCACGCGATCACCACCGCCGACCCGATCGCCGCGGGGAGCAGGGGCCAGCGTCGCAGCCCGCGTTCTCCGGCGTCCTGGAGCGCGACCAGCATCGCCGCCGCGACCCAGACCTCCCTCCCATCGGCGATCCACCCGAGCGTCAGCGCCAGCGGGATCGCGAGCCTCATCCCCGCCAGCAGCGCCAGCCCGACGGCCTCCGCCCGCGTCCAGGCCGAGGGGCGAAGCCCGAGCGCGAGGGAGACGGCCCCGAGCGCGAGGCACATCCCCGGCAGCCACGGCCCGCCCAGCACGAAGCCCGGCCCGAGGCGACGCACCACGGCCGCGGCGGCCACGGCGCCCAACGCGCCCAGCAGGTACCCGAGGCGTTGGGCGGTGTTCGGCTTCGGGCTCAAGCCGCGCTTGATACACCGGATCGGCCCGCGCGGCGCCTTGACCGTGTGCGCGGCGCGACCGTACCGTCCCGGCCAACGTGGTGGCGGCGATTGTTTCGGTCGGGTCGGAGATCACTCGCGGAGAGGTCGCGGACAGCAACGCCGACTGGCTCGCGTCGCGGATGACCTCCCTGGGCTTCGAGGTGAGCGAGCGGGTCTGCGTGGACGCCAGCCGCCCCCGCCTCGCGGCGACGCTTGCGCGGCTGGGCCAGAGCGCTCGGGTCATCGTGGCCACCGGGGGCCTCGGCCCGACCGGCGACGACGTGACCGTCGACGCCGTGGCCGACGCGCTCGGCGTGCGGCGCGCGGTCGACGCCTCGCTGGAGGAGGTCTCGCTCCGCCGGACGAGCGGCACCCTCGACCTCCGCACGCTGGAGCTTCCCGAAGGGGCCCTCTGGCTGGGCCGCGCGGCCCACGAGCGGGCCTTCGCCATCCGCGTCGGCGGCGCGCAGGCGCTCTTCCTCCCGGGCGATCCGGCGGCGATGGAGGGCGTCTTCGAGTCGACGGCGCTTCGGCACATCATCGGCCTGGCGCAGCCCCTCGATGTGAGGGCGAGGCTGCGCACGTGCGGCGTCTCCGAGGCGGCCCTCGAGGCCCGGCTGCGCGACCTCGCGGGGCCGCAGGTGTCCTTCGGCTTCCGAGCGACGACGCCGGAGGTCACGCTGACCATCCGCGCCCTCGGCCACGACCGCGCCGACGCCAGCGAGCGGCTCGCCCGGGTGGTGGAGGAGGTGCGGGCGCGGCTCGGCGGGGCGGTCTTCGGCGACGATGACCAGTCCTACGCGGCCTGCGTGGGCCGGGCGCTGCGCTCCCGCGGCTTGACCCTCGCGGTCGCGGAGAGCTGCACCGGCGGGCTCATCGGCTCGATGCTGACGGCGGTGCCTGGATCGAGCGAGTACCTGCTGCTCGACGCGGTGACCTACTCCAACGCCTCCAAGGAGCGGGTGCTCCACGTCTCCAACGAGCTCCTCCTCGGGCACGGGGCGGTGTCTCGGGAGTGCGCCCGGGCGATGGCCGCGGGGGCGCGCAGGGTGAGCGGGGCCGACCTGGCCGTCGCCGTGAGCGGCATCGCGGGCCCCACCGGAGGCAGCGCGGAGAAGCCCGTCGGGCTGGTGTTCCTGGCGCTGGAGGGGGCCGGCGGGGTGACCGAGCGCGTGGCGCGCTTCGAGGGCGACCGGGCGATGGTGCAGCGGCAGGCGGCGTACATGGCGCTGTCGATGGTGCGCGACGCGTGCCTCGGCCCGGTGCCCGCGGCGCTCGCCTCCGTGTGCGGCTGATGGAGACCGTCCGCGCCTTCATCGGCTGCACCCTCGACCTCGGCGCCACCCGCAAGGTGCAGGAGCTCTCCCGCGCGACCCGCGCGCTCGCCGACGCCGCGGGCTGGGACGTGCGCTGGGTCCCCGCGCCCAACCTGCACTTCACGCTGCGGTTCCTGGGCGACATCGACCAGGGGCTGATCGAGCCCGTGGCCGAGGCGATGCGCTCGGCCGCGAAGGCGACCCCGACGCTGCTGGTGGGCGTCGGCGGCCTCGCGAGCTTCCCCGACCGCGACTCGCCGAAGGTCCTCTACGCCGACGTCTCCCGCGGCCACGAGGGCCTCGCGAAGCTGGCCGAGCGGCTCGAGACGGCGCTCGGGGCCATCGGCTTCCCGAAGGCCGACCGGCCCTTCGTGGGACACATGACGCTCGGGCGGGTGCGCTCGTCCCGGGGCGGCCTCGGGACGATCACGCCGCCTGCCACCGACTGCGGCGTGGGCACCGTCGCGGCGGTCACGCTCTACCGGAGCGACCTGTTTTCCAAGGGCGCGGAGTACATCGCCCTCGCCCGCGCCCCGCTCGGCACCGACGGCTGACGGACAGGATATGTCACGGCGACCGGGACAGGGCCTTGTCGTATGTTCAGTGCCGGGGCATACATCGGCTGCGTGACGCGGCGCCGAGAGGGCGAACGCCACCGCACCCCGTCACAACCCTCAGGAGAGACCACCATGGACGAGAACCGCAAGAAGGCACTGGAACTGGCGCTGCTCGGCATCGAGAAGCAGTACGGCAAGGGCGCGGTCATGCGCCTCGAGGGCGACTCGAAGGCCGAGCGTCCTGAAGTCGCGGTCATCTCGACCGGCTCGGTGTCGCTCGACATCGCGGTGGGCATCGGCGGCTACCCCCGCGGCCGCATCGTGGAGATCTACGGGCCGGAGAGCTCCGGCAAGACGACGCTGACGCTGCACGGCATCGCGGAGGCGCAGAAGGCGGGCGGCGTGTGCGCGTTCATCGACGCCGAGCACGCGCTCGACGTGACCTACGCCAAGCGCCTCGGCGTGAAGGTCGACGAGCTGCTGGTGTCGCAGCCCGACAACGGCGAGCAGGCGCTTGAGATCGCCGACATGCTGGTTCGCTCCGGCGCCGTCGACATGATCGTCGTCGACTCGGTCGCGGCGCTGGTGCCGAAGGCCGAGATCGAGGGCGAGATGGGCGAGCAGCTCCCCGGGCTCCAGGCGAGGCTCATGTCGCAGGCGCTGCGCAAGCTGACCGCGACGGTGCACCGGTCCAACACGCTGCTGGTGTTCATCAACCAGATCCGCATGAAGATCGGGGTGATGTTCGGCAACCCGGAGACCACGACGGGCGGCAACGCGCTGAAGTTCTACGCCTCGATGCGCCTCGACGTCCGGCGCATCGGCGCGCTGAAGAACGGCGAGCAGGTGGTCGGCAACCGCACCAAGGTGAAGGTCGTCAAGAACAAGATGGCCGCGCCCTTCCGCGAGGTGGAGTTCGACATCCTCTACGGGCAGGGCATCTCGCGCACCGGTGACCTCCTCGACCTGGCCTCCGAGGGCGGCATCGTGGAGAAGGCGGGCGCCTGGTACTCCTACAAGGGCGAGCGCATCGGCCAGGGCCGCGAGGCCGCCAAGGCCTTCATCGAGGAGCGCCCCGAGATGATGACCCGCATCGAGCAGGAGGTGCTGGTGAAGCACGGCGTGAAGAAGGCCGGGCCGACCAACGAGAAGGCCGAGGCCGCGGCTGCGGCGAGCGCGGCGTCCAAGAAGGAGCGCCCCAAGGCGCAGGCCTGATCGTCCGATGCGCCGCCTCCGACGAGCCGGGTGGGTGCCGTGGGGACGATGCTTCCTGCTGGCCTCGCTCGGCGCGACGGGGGGATGCGCCACCCGCCACGCAGCTCCGCGCCCGGCCTCGGCCCGCGCGCCCACTCCCCCCACGGCCACCTGTCCGACGAGCCTGAGCGCCATGGCGCCGCCGCACGCCCGACGGTGGCTCTGGCTGCGGCCGCGCGCCCTCTTCGATCACCCCCAGCTCGGGCCGCTGCTCTCCCAGCTATCCCGTGATGCTGGGGAGAGGGCGCTGCTTGCCGAGGCCGAGCGCGTCGGCGTCGACGTGCGCACCATCGACCGGGCGCTGCAGGTCGAGCACGGCGGCGCCTCGGTGTCGCTGGCGGCGGGCCCCTTCGACGCCCGTCGCATCATCGACCTGCACTGGGACCGGATGCTCCCGCCGCAACGTCGCGGCGAGGCGGGGCCCGGCATCGCCCGCATCGAGGGGATGCTCGGGGGCCAGGCCGTGGCCCTCGCGACGGACGCCGCGTGCGGGCTGCTCGCGAGGTCCGAGCGAGACCCGCGCCTGGTCGACCGGCTCATCGACGACCGCCGGATGGGGCCGCGGCCCGATCCGCCAGAGCTGATCCGGTGGCACCTCGAGGGCGCGCCCGCGGAGGTCGAGAGCCCCGACTCCGCCGCTCTCACCGCCTCGCTGCGGTGGACCGAGCTGCGCGCCGACGCCGCGGTCGACGGGCTGCGGGTGACCGTCGTGCTGGCGGGAGCGCTGCCCCCGAATACACCCGCTCGTATGACCCGGCTGCTCACGACCATGGCCGCGAGCCCGATGGGGCTGGCCGTGGGCGCGGACGACTGGATGCGACCCACGGACGAGGCGTGGAGCCAGGAGGGCGATCAGTGGCGAGGGGCCTTCTTGATCCCTTGGCGGGGATTGAGGGCGCTCGTGTCGCTCGCCAGGGGCACCGTCGAGGCTCCTGGTCGCCGTGAACTTTGACGCAACGCGTTCGGCGTGATAGTTCTCGTAGGCTGCGGTGGCGATGAGGCGACCTGCACCTTCGGTCAGCGACGGTGCTCTGCTTCACCACAAAAGAGGCGCCGCGGTGACCCGGTAGCGGTACTCTCCTCGGGGAGTATCGCAGCGATGTTTGGCGCGCGCGGAGGTACAAGCGGGATGCAATCGAGCTTCCAGGTTGGAGACAACGCGGTTCACCCGGCCCACGGGCTTGGCGAGGTCACTGGCATCGAGCGACGGGAGATCGCCGGAGCCACGAAGGCCTTCTACGTCGTGAAGATCCTCGAGACGGGGATGAGGGTGATGGTTCCGACGCAGACCTCGGACTCGGTCGGGCTGCGTGGGGTGATGTCACAGGTCGACGCCGACGCGGTGATGGACGTGTTCAAGACCGCCGACAAGGCCGTCGGAGCCGGGCCGTGGAACCGTCGGCAGCGCGCCTACAACGAGATGATCAAGAGCGGCTCGCCGCACGAGGTCGCCAAGGTGCTGCGCGACCTCTACCGCATCAAGTTCCGCAGCGAGAAAGACCTCTCCTACGGAGAGCGTCGGCTGATGGATCAGGCGCGGGGCCTGCTCTTCAAGGAGCTCGCGATGGCCCGGCACATCACCGAGGCCCAGATCGAGCAGGAGATCGAGGCGATCTTCGCCGAGGCGAGCTGATCGGCTCCTCTCCCTCCCCCCCCTTCTTCTCAGCCCCCTGCGACCGGCGGAATCACCGCCACCTCGTCGCCCTCCCTCAACACCCGATCGTCCTTCGCGTACTCGCCGTTGACGGCGAAGCGCAGCGAGCGCGCGTGCCCCGCCAGCGCCGGGTAGCGCTCGAACAGCGCCTCGCGGAGCGTCGCCACGGTCGCCCCCGCAGCGATCGCCCAGGCCAGCTCGGCCTGGCCGACGAGCTCGCGCGCGGCCGCGAAGCACAGCACCTTCAAGGTGATCACGTCGGTCATCGCTCAGAGGTCCTGCAGCCGGAGACACCGCACCGGCGAGCCCTCGGGGAGCGAGGTCGCGTCGGCCTCGAGCTCCGCGAGCGCGTCGGCCCACGCGAAGGAGGTGAAGGCCCCCGACTGCTGGTTGTCGAGCGGCGTCACCGTCGGCAGCGGGCGCGTCGAGGCGTCGAGCCGCACCCTCACGAACTCCTTCCTCCCGGGAGCGCGGGTGATCGCTCGACCCAGCGCCGCCTCGAAGCGAGGAGCCACCGGCTGCCGGTCGCCCTGCAGCGCCCGAACGAGCGGGGCGCCGAAGAGCGTGAAGGTCAGCAGCGCCGAGGAGGGGTTGCCCGGCAGCCCCAGCACCCGCACGCCGTCCCGGGAGCGGCCCAGGCACAGGGGCTTGCCCGGCTTGATCGCCACGCGCCAGAAGTCGAGCGCGACCCCTTCGGCCTCCAGGGAGTCCCGCACCACGTCGCGGTCGCCCACGCTCACGCCGCCCACGGTGAGCACCAGGTCGGCGCCGCGCAGCGCGCGACGCACCGTCGCTCGCACCGAGTCGCGGTCGTCGAGCACCGTGGGCTCGACGCGGGCGACACCGCCGCACGCGGTCACCAGCGCCGAGAGCCCGGGGCCGATCACGTCGACGATCTTGCCCCGCCGCGCAGGGGTTCCGGCGTCGCGGAGCTCGTCGCCGGTGAGGACGATGGACACCACCGGGCGGCGCGCCACGGAGAGACGCAGCGCCTCGACGCCCACCAGGGCGGGGACGTGGAAGGGGGTCACGCGCGTCCCGGCGGGGAGCACCACGGCGCCCTCGGCGAGGTCGCTCCCGGCGCGGTGGACGCTGGTGCCTGGCTTGACCGCGCGGGTAAAGTGCGCCCGGTCTCCGTCGCGGGTCACCTCCTCCTGCATCACCACCGCGTCGGCCTCCTCGGGGAGCGGGGCGCCGGTGAAGATGCGCATGGTGGTGCCCTCCGCGAGGGCTTCGGGCCAGGCGCCGCCCGCGGCGGACTCGCCCACCACCGGCAGCGTGCAGGGCGCGCTCGCGAGGTCGGCGCTTCGCACCGCGTAGCCGTCCATCGTGCTGCGGTCGAAGGCAGGAACGTTCGCCCCCGAGCGCACCTCCGCGGCGAGCACCCGCCCTACCGCCAGGGCGCAGTCCACGCGCTCCACGCCCGCGACGGCCACGTCGCCGAGCACCCGATCGAGGGCCTCTTCGTAGGTCAACATCGCCGGCATCCCCTCCACTCCGCTCACGGCGCCTTCCGCAGCAGCGCCACCATGTGACCGAGCACCGGGGCCAGCACCGCGTCGACGGCCAGCGCGACCGCCTTCGGGCTCCCCGGGAGCAGCACCAGCACCCTCCCCCTCGCCACGCCCGCCACCGCGCGGGAGAGCATCGAGCGAGCGCCCACCTGATCCCAGGAGAGCCGGCGGAAGGCCTCGCCGAAGCCGTCGAGGGTCTTCTCCAGCAGCGGCGAGAGGGCCTCGATGGTCTGGTCGCGCGGCGCGATGCCGGTGCCTCCGGTGGTGATCACCGCGTCGATCTCCGGGGCCGACAGCAGCAGCTCCACCGCCGCGCGGATCGCCGCCGGGTCATCGGTGACCCTCGCGTGCGAGACCACCACGGCGCCTGCGGCCCGGAGGCGCTCGCCCAGAAGCTCTCCGCCGAGGTCGTCGGCGGCGGTGCGCGTGTCGCTGATGGTGACGGTGGCGACGCGAGCGGTGAGCGCTCCCTGGTGGGTCATCGGCGGCGCCTACAGCCCGATGCGCACGGGGCGCGTGGCGGTCGAGGGGCCGAGCTTCACCCAGACCCAGCGCATCGAGGGCTCCACCCAGAAGCCCTCGGTCGCCGCGTCGAAGGCCTCGCGGGTCGCGTGCTGCGACACCCGGGCGTTGTCGACGGAGACCCTGCGCGCGCCCGGGTCGAAGCGGACGCGCAGCAGCACCGGCGTCGTGACCGGGCCGATGGAGAGCGTGGCGGAGTCGAGGCCGCGCACGGCGGTGACCGGGCTCGGGGTGTCGCCCTCGTGAAGGTTGAAGCTCGACGGGTTGGTGTCGGGGTAGACCAGGATCGTGAGCGCCCCTCGGCCGGAGGCGTTGCCGAAGCCCAGCGTGGCGTCCTCCAGGTTGAGCGGGATGATCGCCCCGGAGCGCACCCAGATCGGGATCTGGTGGATGTTGCTGTAGTCCTGGTCCTCGATGACGCGTCCGCCTGCGAAGGAGGGGGCGTCCTGGTTCCACCAGCTGTACCAGGCGCCGTTGGGGATGGAGATGTTGCGCCGGCCCGTCGCGTCGAGGATGGGCGCCACCAGGAAGGCCGGACCCAGCCGGTAGGTGTAGTTGTGAGGCCAGTTCACCATGTCGCCGAAGGGGCGGACGATGGGGGGCCCGCCCGCGTAGGCCTCCTCGGCCAGCGCGTAGAGGTAGGGCACCAGCGCGTGGTGGAGCTTGGAGTAGTAGCGGTAGATCTCCGCGATCTCCGTCGCCCGCTCGGGCACCGTCCACGGCGTGAAGTTGCCGCGACCGTGCAGCTGCATGAAGGGGCTCATCGCGCCGACGGCCGTCCACCGCGCGAAGTTGACCGGGTCGAAGGGCACCTCGGTCATCAGGTTGCGGTCGTCGCGGTCGAGGTAGCCGCCCACGTCCGAGCCGAGCATCACGTAGCCCGCGGCGGCCGAGCGGAAGATGTGGTCGAGGGCGTCTTCGAGGCCGATCCAGTCGCGGCGGTTGTCGCCCACCCAGGCCACCGGCGCGTGCTCACGGCGAGCGAAGAAGCGCCCGGGAAACTGATACGACTCGTCCCAGGGGCGCACCATGGTCACGAACTCCCTCCCCCGGCGCTGCACGCCGTAGGAGAGGAAGTCCCGGTAATACGCCTCGCTGTATTCCTGGTGTGGGCGGTCTCCGGCCGCGGTGCTCACCGTGGTGCCGGTGACGTAGCTCTCTCCGAAGTCGAGCTTCCAGCCGTCGATGCCCGCGTCGAGCACCCGGTTCTGCTGCGCGTGCCACCACGAGCGGGCGCGCGGGTTGAAGAAGTCCACGCCCGCGCCTCGGCCCTTCCACCAGGTGTAGAGCTGACCGTCGTTCACATAGAACTGGCAGCGCAGCCCCTCGGCGAAGTTGGGCGACGGGCCCAGGTAGGTGTCTCCGCCGGTCTCCAGGTCGTAGCCCGACTGGTTCACCATCTGGGTGATCCAGAGCACCACGCGCACCCCGCGGGAGTGCATGTCGCCCACCATCCGGTCGAAGTCGGGGTAGCGCGAGGGGGAGGGCTCGAAGGTGTTGTAGTGGGTCTCCCAGGGGCTATCGAGCACCACCGCGCCGACGGGGATGTCGCGCTCCCGGAAGCCGTCGACGAAGGCGTAGGTGTCGGCGGTGGTGGAGATGTCCTTGGAGATCCACGGCTCGAAGGCCCAGCGCGGCGTGTGGATGCGCGGCACCGGCACGTCCTCCACCGCCGCGTCCCAGGTGCACGCCCCGGCGTCCTCGGCGGGGGCCAGGTCGACCGACGGGGGCGCGTCGACGACGGCCCCGAGGTCCGAGGTGGGGACGTCGGCGCCGAGCCCGTCGAGGGTGACGGCGACGGTGTTGTTGCATCCGAGGGCCGCGAGGGCGATGGGGAGGAGAAACGGTGCGCGCGTCACGGCCATGCTCGTCACTGGCCTGGGAGCCCACGCGGGTCGTCGCGTGGGAACGATCGGCCGTTGGAAGGGGTCAGTCGTAGTACTCGACGCCGAGGTGGGTGATGAGCTCGACGCCCTTCATCCACCGCAGGGTGTTCTTGAGCTTCATGAGCTGGATGAAGAGGTCGTGCTCGGGGTAGAGCCCCGGGGCGGTCATCGGGCTCTTGAAGTAGAAGCTCAGCCACTCCTGGGTGCCCGACATGTTCGCCCGGCTGGCGAGGTCGAGGAAGAGCGCGAGGTCGAGCACGATGGGCGCCGCGAGGATGGAGTCGCGGCAGAGGAAGTCGACCTTGATCTGCATCGGGTAGTTGAGCCACCCGAAGATGTCGATGTTGTCCCAGCCCTCCTTGTTGTCACCGCGAGGGGGGTAGTAGTTGATGCGCACCACGTGGGAGTAGTGCCCGTAGAGCTTGGGGTAGAGCTTCGGCTGGAAGATGTGCTCCAGCACCCCGAGCTTGGAGACCTCCTTGGACTTGAAGCTCTCCGGGTCGTCGAGCACCTCGCCGTCGCGGTTGCCCAGGATGTTGGTGCTGTACCAGCCGTCGAGGCCCAGCAGCCGAGCCTTGAAGCCCGGCGCCAGGATGGTCTTCATCAGGGTCTGGCCGGTCTTGAAGTCCTTGCCCGCGATGGGCATCGACTCTCGCTTCGCCAGCTCTTGCATCGCCGGGAAGTCGAGCGACAGGTTGGGCGCCCCGTTGGCGTAGGGGACGCCCGAGCGCAGACAGGCGTAGGCGTAGATGGCGCTCGGGGCGATGTCGTCGGAGCTGTCGCGCAGGCCCTGCTCGAAGGCCTCGAGGCTGGCGTGCACGGCCGTAGGGGCGCGCCAGGTCTCGGTGGAGCCGCACCACACGGCCACGCAGCGCTCGACGTTGCGCTCGCGCTTGAAGGCCGCGATGTCCTCCATGAGCTGCTCGGCGAGGTGCATCTTGGAGGTGCCGGTCTTCACGTGCGTGCCCTCGAGGCGCTTCACGTAGCCGGGGTCGAACACCGCCTTCATGGGGACGATGCCCTCGAGGAAGTCCTTCACCACCGCGAGGTGCTCCTTGGAGAGCACGCCGGCCTTGGAGGCCGCGGCGTAGGCGCTGTCGGGGAAGATGTCCCAGGCGCCGAACTCGATGCTGTCGAGCGGGGCCAGCGGGACGAAGTCGGAGATGCGGGGGGAGGTCGCGTCGGTGCGCTTGCCCACCCGGACGGTGCCCATCTGCGTGAGCGACCCGACCGGCTCGGCGAGCCCTCGGCGGATCATCTCGACCCCGGCGATGAAGGTGGTGGAGACGGCTCCGAGGCCCGGCAGCAGGATGCCGAGGCGGCCGGTGACGGGACGAGGTGCGGGCGGTGTCTTCATGGGAGGGCGCGGACCCTAGCAGAGGGCCACGGTCACCATCAACGCGCCTCGACCCCGCCGGAGGCGCTCCTCGGCACCGTCGCCCAGAGCGGGAGCGCCACCAGGGCGGGCAGCGCGGCGGCGATGCTCCAGCCGTGCAGCCAGCCCCGGCCGATGAGCGCCCCGGAGAGCAGCGGGCCCATGATCTGCGCCACGGAGGTGATCGACTGCGTGAGCCCCAGCACCACGCCCTGCTCGTCGCGCTGGCACTGCTGGGTGATCATCGCCGTGAGCGGCGCGCGGAGGATGCTCTGGGAGACCGCGGAGATGGAGGCGCTCACCAGCAGGATCGGCAGCGCGTAGGTCACGCCGAGCAGCGCGTAGGCGACGGCGGCGCAGAGGAAGCCGACGCCCACCATCGGGCGCTCCCCGAAGCGGCGCACGAGGCGACCCACGAGCCCCCCCTGGAGGAAGATGCCCAGGAGGCCCGAATACGCGAACACGTAACCGACCTCCCGAACGCCCCAGGGGGTGCCGGCGGCGGTGAGCAGCCGACGCTCGGAGAAGAGGGCGAAGCCGGAGCTGAAGAGCGAGAAGGAGAAGGCGAAGCAGAAGAAGAGCCCGAGCAGGGTGCCGAGGGTGCGGCGCCGGAAGTACGAGGTGTAGCCCGCCCAGGAGAACACGTTGAGCCGGCGCCCTGCGGGGAGCGCGGGGCCGGGCTCGGCGGAGGGGGCGTGGGCGGCGTCCTTCTGCGCGGCGGTGGGCTCGCGGAGGAGGAAGGCCGTGGCGGCGATGCTGGTCGCGGAGAGCCCGGCGGCGGCGTAGACGGGCCAGCGGGGGTCGTGCTGCGCCAGCCAGCCGGAGACGGCCGGGCCCAGGAGGAAGCCGACGCCGAAGGAGATGCCGATGACGGCGAAGGCGCGGGCGCGGTGCGCCGGGGGCGTGACGTCGGTGATGTAGGCCTGGGCGATGGTGAGGTTGCCCGCGGTGGCTCCGTCGATGACCCGGGAGAGGAAGACCACCCAGAGCACCTCGGCGCGGGCCAGCATGAGGAAGCCGAAGAAGGTTCCGACCTGGGAGACGAGGAGCAGCGGACGGCGGCCGTAGCGGTCGGAGAGCTGGCCCAGCACCGGGCCGGAGATGAGCTGGCAGGCCGCGAAGGTCGCCCCGAGCAGGCCCACCATCATCGGCGAGGCCCCGAAATGCTCGGCGTAGAAGGGCAGTAGGGGGAGGATCAGCGTGAGTCCGAGGACGTCGACGAGGATGACGAGGAAGATGGGAATCAGGGCGGAGGACATCGGTGGGCTTGCGGACCGGATGCACCGGATGGGTAGGCGGGCGCAAGGGCGGCCCGCTACGTGACCCTGAGGCCCCCGTCGTGGTAACGCTCGCGCCGCTTCGATGGCCGACCTCAGCTTTCGCGCATCCATCAAACCGCCGGAGGTCGAGGAGCTCATCGACCTCTTCGTCCATCGGCCGCTGGCGCACCTGATCGCCCGCAGCGCCTACCCCACCGCCATCACCCCCGACCAGCTCACGATGCTGTCCATGTTCGTGGGCATCGCGGCCGGCTGGTGCACCTGGTCGTCGCTCGCCCGCGGCGACGGGTGGCTCGCGGCGGGCGGCGCGCTGCTCATCGCCTCCGCCGTGGTCGACTGCTCCGACGGCCAGCTCGCCCGCATGCGCCAGTCGAGCTCCCGCTTCGGCCGCATGCTCGACGGCCTCGTCGACGCCATCGTGCAGCTCGCGGTGATCCCACCGGTGCTCGCCCACCTCTGGATGGAGCACCGGGCGCACCCCGCCGGGGCCGCGCTCTGGCTCGCCGTGGGCGTCGTCGCCGTGGTCACCGGCTCGCTTCACACCACCCTCTACGACCACTTCAAGAACGTCTACCTGGTGCACACCCAGCCCACGCGCCGCGAGGGCAACGACGACCCCGAGGACGTCGAGGCCCACTACGCCGGGCTCCAGTCCCAGGGCCTGCGCCTCTTCGACGCGGTGCGCTTCTTCCTCTACCGCCGCTACGTCCCGCAGCAGCGCGCCCTCCTCGGCTGGATCGACCCGTCCATCCCCTCGCGCTACCGCGACATGCCCGAGTACTCGGTCGAGCGCGCCGCCCGCTACCGCCTCCTTCACCGCGGCGTGATGCGCGCCTGGAGCTTCTACGGCATCGGCACCCACATCTTCGGCCTCGGGGTCGCCATGATGACCGGCCAGCTCGCCCTGTATGTGTTCTTCCGCGCGGTGGTGTTCAACCTCGCGCTGCTGGCGCTGGTGCCCGCCCAGCGGCGCGCCTCGCGGGCCTTCTTCACCCGCGAGGGGATGTCATGACCACGGCGATCCTGCTGGTGGCGGGCGTCGGGAGCCGGCTCCGTCCGCTCACCGACCACCGCCCCAAGTGCCTCGTCTCCCTCGGCGAGGAGACCATCCTCGCCCGCCAGGTGCGGCTCCTCTCGGCGGCGGGCGTGACGCGCCTGGTGCTCTCCACGGGCTACGCGGCCGAGGCCGTCCACGCCGCCCTCGCCGGGTGCCCCCTCCCGGTGACCTTCGTCCACAACCCCGACTACGCCACCACGCAGAACATCGTCTCGCTGCACCGCGCCCTCGGGGCGGTGACCGACGGGGACGTGGTGAAGCTCGACGGGGACGTGGTCTTCACCGGGGCGCTGCTGCCGAGGGTGCTGCGCCGCAGCGACGGGGCCGTGGTGGCCGTCGACGACCGGCAGCCCGTCCGTGACGAGGCCATGAAGGTGAGCGCCCGAGGCGGCGTGGCCGAGCGCTTCGGCAAGGGCATCGCGCCGGCCGAGGCCATGGGCGAGTCCATCGGCGTCGAGTGGTTCGGCGAGCGGGCGCGAGAGACCCTGTCGGCCGCGGTGGCCTCCGCGGTGAACGCCGGGCGCACGGACCTCTATTACGAAGACGTGTATGCCGACGTCGTCGCGCGGGGCGTGCGGATGGCCTGCGTGGGCGTCGGCGACCTGCCCTGGACGGAGGTCGACGACCCGGCGGACCTCGCCCGGGCGGTCGATCTGGTGCGCTCCGCAGGTTGATTGCGACCCCGAGGCCGACCGTGTTAGAGCCGCGCGGTTGAAACGGGACGGCCACAAAGACCGGCTCCGTTGTGATGTGCGACGAAAGACCGGTGGCTTCGTGAGGCATTTGATTCCATGAGCGGCGCGGCGAAGCGTCGGGTCGAGCGGGCGATCATCCTGGCGGCGGGGCGCGGCTCGCGGCTCGACCGGGGCGATGCCCTCCCCAAGCCCCTGCGTCCGGTCGCGGGGGTGCCGCTCATCGGCCGCATCCTGCGAACGCTGGCCTCCGAGGGCATCCGCGAGGCGGTGGTGGTCGTCGGCTACGAGGGCGACCGCATCCAGGCCGCGCTGGCGGACGAGGCCCTGCACGCCGGGGTCACCGTGCACTTCGTCGAGAACGCCCTCTGGGAGCGCTCCAACGGGCTCTCGCTCCTGGCCGCGCGCGAGTACCTCGACCGCGAGTGCCTGCTCACGATGGCCGACCACCTCGTCGCCCCGGCGCTGCTGCGTCGGCTGGTGCGCGCGGAGATCCCCGCCGGGGCCTGCGCGCTGGGGGTCGACTTCGACATCGAGCGCTGCTTCGACCTCGACGACGCCACCAAGGTGCTGGTCGAGGCGGGTCGCATCGGGGCCATCAGCAAGGAGCTCGACGCCTTCAACGCCATCGACACGGGCATCTTCCGGGTGAACAGCGCCCTGGCCGACGCGCTCGACGAGGTGTTTCTCCGAGGCGGCGACGCGTCGCTGTCCGACGGGGTGCGCGCGCTGGCCGCCACCGGCCGCTTCGTGGCGGTGGACGTCGGCGACGCCCGCTGGATCGACGTCGACACCCCCGAGGCCCAGGCCCGCGCCGAGGCGATGCTCCGGGTCTTCGGCGACGGCCTCGACGACGCCGACGGGGACCATGTTCCGGGCCACCCCATCGAGCCCGAGGCCATGGAGATGTTCGCGCCCTCCTGGGTGCGCGGCGCCTCGCCCTACCGGGAGGACCACTTCGCCCTCGCCGATCAGGAGTCCCGCAACGGCAACGACGAGTTCGCCCGGCTCATGTCGAACGAGAGCCCCTTCCCCCCTTCGCCGCGGGTCATCGAGGCGGTGGTGAAGGCCCTCTCCCGTGGGCACCGCTACCCCAACGCCTCGATGGCGAAGGAACTCCGCTCGCGGCTCGCAGGCGCCGTCGCCCTCGACGCCGAGAGCTGCGTGCTCGGGGCAGGGTCGAGCGAGGTCATCGACCTGCTGGTGCGCGCCTTCGTGGCGCCCGGCGAGGAGGTTGTCATCGCGGTTCCGACCTTCTCCATGTACGAGGCCCGCACGCGCCTCGCGGGCGGAGTGCCCGTGCTGGTCCCCATGCGCGACGACCTCGAGATCGACGCCTCGGCCGTGATGCGCGCGGTCACCGAGCGCACCAAGCTGCTCTTCCTCTGCTCGCCCAACAACCCGACGGGCCGCCGGCTGGACGAGGGCACCCTCCGCCGGGTGCTGCGCCCTGGCATCCCCGTGGTGGTCGACGAGGCCTACGTGGAGTTCAGCGCCGACGACCACTCCGTGGCCTCGATGATCGCCGCGAACCCCAACCTCATCGTCGCGCGCACCTTCTCCAAGGCCTTCGGCCTCGCGGGCCTCCGAGTCGGCTACGCCCTCGCGTGCCCTCCGGTCGCCCGCCTCCTCAACCGCGTGAAGCTCCCCTGGAACGTCTCCACCGTCGCCCTCGCCGCCGCCCTCGCGGCCCTCGACGACGTGGCGGAGTACGACCGCCAGAGGGTCCTGCTGCGCGAGGAGCGCGACGTGCTGCGCCGAGAGCTGGGCTCCCTCCCCGGCGTGTCGGTCTTCGACGGCGACGGCAACTTCCTCCTGCTGGACATCCACGACACGGGCTGGAGCGCCGAGGCCCTGGTGCAGTCGATGCTCGGCGACGGGGTGTTCATCCGCGCGCTGGCGAGCCACCACCTGCGCCGCGGGTGGGTGCGCGTCTCCGTGGGCGCGCCCGACGCCAACCGCCGCTGCATCGACTCCATGCGCCGCTCGCTCACCCGAGCCCGCAACCGCCCCGCCCTTCACTGATCCGACGACCGCGGAGGCCGGGATTCGCCGCACGACCGCGAGGTCGGGAGCGTGGGCGGGTACATCCGTCGCTGCGCTCCGGCGAGGCCGCGCGATGGGGACGTGGGCGGGTGCTCCCGATGGGAGCGAGAACTGGGCGGGCGCCCCCGATGGGGGCGAGAGCCGCCCAGGACCGCCGTCAGAAGAAGTTGCCGATGGTGAACTCGAAGACCGAGGCCTCTTCGTAGGGGAGGCGGTTGAGGGGGAAGCCCCACTCGAAGCGCAGCAGGCCGAGGGGGCTCTGCCAGCGGACGCCGAAGCCCGCCGAGAAGCGGAGGTTGAGGGGGTTGTCCTGGAAGCGGGTGCAGGGGTCGACCACCGACGCGAGCCCGGTGCCGCCCGCGCCGCAGTACTGCGACTCGGAGTTGAACACGTTGCCGCCGTCGCTGAAGATCACGCCGCGCAGGCCCACCGCGGTGAGGATCGGGAACTCGACCTCCAGGTTGTAGTAGCCCTGGATGTTGCCGCCGATGACCGCGCCGTTGGAGACCAGGGCGGCGTTGGGGTCCTGAGAGAGGGGGAGCTGGAGGCGCGGGGCGATGGTGCGGAGGCGGTAGCCGCGCACGTCGAAGATGCCGCCGAGGAAGAAGCGCTCGAAGATCGGGACGCCCTGCGCGCGGTGGCTGAACACCACGCCGCCCTGGAGGTTCATCTTGAAGACCACGCCCGAGAAGAGCGGGCGGTAGAAGCGGAACCAGCCCGACACCCGGGTGTAGACGTTCTGGCTGCCGAGCACGCTGTCGGCCATGTC
Source organism: Myxococcaceae bacterium (assembly GCA_004297725.1). Lineage (GTDB taxonomy): Bacteria > Myxococcota_A > Polyangia > Polyangiales > SCUS01. Next base: position 391,216 of record SCUS01000133.1, read on the forward strand.
GACGCCGAGGCGGGCGTAGATGCCGTCCGTCGGGGTGAGCCGATTGTCTCGGCTGTCGTAGGCCATCGAGAGGCCCACCGAGCTGGTGAAGCCCGACTGGAAGATGTTGGCCAGCGGCAGGCTGCGGAAGGCCGACGGGAGCGTGGTCTGACCGAAGAGCCCGGTGGACGTGCTGGTGTTGGCGCCGACCTGCTCGCCCGTGTAGCTGGCGAAGAGCCGGAGGTCCTGCCCGATGATGGGATAGCCGAAGGTGAGCGTGCCGCCGGTGCTGGTGCGGCTGAAGTCCGTGTACGCGCGCACCGTGTTGTAGAGGTCGACGGCGAAGGTCCAGTTGGAGTCGAGGAAGTAGGGCTCGACGAAGCGCAGCGAGAAGATCTGGCGCAGGCCCGAGAGCTGCGCCTGAAGCGTCAGCGACTGGCCGCGGCCGAAGAGGTTGAGCTGCTGGATCTGCGCCGTCGCGATGAAGTTCTCCACGGAGGAGAAGCCCGCGCCGATCTGGAAGGTTCCGGTGGGCCGCTCGGCGACCTCGACGTTGACCACGAGCTGGTCGGGGTGGCCCTCGACGGGCTCGGTGGAGAGGTCGACGCGCTCGAAGTACCCGAGCGCCATGATGCGCCGGCGCGAGTTCTGGTAGTCGCTCTCGCTGTAGCGCTCGCCCTCGAAGATCTGCATCTCCCGGCGGATCACCCGCTCGCTGGTCTTGGCGTTGCCGCGCACCTCGATGCGGTGGATGGTCACCACCGGCCCGCGCACGATGCGCACCGTGAGGTCGACGGTGCGCCGCCCGGTGTCGGGCTGGATGTCGGGGGTGACCTCGACGTTGGCGTAGCCGGCGTCGCGGTAGTGGGTCTGCACCGCCACGATGTCCCGGCCGATGACGCTGCGGGAGAAGAAGTCGCCCGGCACCGCGTGCACGCGCTCGCGCATCTGGCGGCGGCCGCCGAGGGGCTCGACCTCGTTGCCGTCCTCGTCGACCTCCTGCACGCGGAGGCGGCCGATGCGGTAGCGCGGCCCCTCGCGGACGGGGATCACGATGTCGATGAAGCGGCGGTCGGGAGAGAGCGCGACGCGGGGGGTGGAGATCTCGACGGTGAGGTGCCCGCGGTCGTAGTAGGCCGCCTGCAGCAGGTCCATGTCGTTGCGAAACGCCTCTTCGCGGTAGGTGCCGCTGGAGGTGATGAACGAGAAGAACCCGCTGGTGTTGGTGCTCATCACGCCGCGGAGCTCGGAGTCCGTCAGGCTGTGATTGCCGATGAACTCCACGCTCCGCACCTGCACCTGCGTGCCCTCGACGATGTGGAACACGATGTCCACCTCGTTGCGGTCGCCGGGCCGGGGCTCGACGGTGTGCGTCACCCGGGCGAGGAAGAAGCCCTTCTCCTCGTAGAGGTCGAGCAGCTTCTGGACGTTGCGCCGCACCGCCGACTCGGAGAGCACCGAGCCGTCGCGGATGTCGATGGTCTCGCGGAGCTTGTCCTCGTCGACGTCGTCGTAGCCCTCGAAGCGCACCGCGTGAACCGTCGGCCGCTCGCTCACCCGGTAGCGGACCTCGACGCCCCCTTCGGCGGGCTCGACCCCGACGCGCACGTCGCGGAAGAACCCGAGGTCCCAGAGCGTGCGGGCGTCGCGGGAGGCGCGGGCGCGGTCGAGGCACTCCCCGGTGCGCACCCTGATCGACTGCTGGAGGTCCTCCGCGTTCACGCGGCGAAGGCCCATGAAGCGAATGTTGACCACCCGCTGGCAGGCCTCGTCGGTGCGAGCCGCGGGCGTGGCCTCGGCGGCCTCCGCAGGGGTCTCGGCGGCGGTCTCCGTCGGGGTCTCGGCCGAGGGCTCGCCCGCCGTCGGGGTCGCCGGGGCGGCCGGAGGCGCGGGCGGTAGCTGGAGCGCCTCGGTGTCGAGCCGTAGCCTCGGCGGCTGCGGCTGCGCCTCGGCGCGCAGGGAGACGAGCGCGCACACACACGCAAGGAGACACGCCAGCCGCCGTTGCACAGAACCCATCTTTTGCGCGCGGCGCTATAACCCGGGCTCGCCGACACCGGCAAGGCTGACCGCAGCAATCTGGCGACGCCCGATCGACGCGGCGCCTCAGCCCGCAGGCACCAGCACCCCGTGGAGGTAGGGCCGCGCCCGGATCGTGGCGACGTAGCCCGCCCCCTCGGCCAGCTCGCCCAGCTCGCGCTCGCTGAAGCGGTAGATGAAGCCCGCGAAGGGCTGGAGGTCCACCGCGTCGGAGAGCGCCGCGCCGGGCCACCCGAGCCCCTCGGCCAGGCGACGCACCGCGCGGGCAGCGCGGGGGAGCGAAGGCGCCGAGGGGAGGCGGTGCACGCTCAACAACACCGGGGCCGAGGGCCACGCCCGGCGGAGCGCCCGCAGCAGCGCCCGGTGCTCGGAGGGATCCAGCAGATGCGACAGGCTCCCCCACCCCAGCGCCACGGCGTCGAAGCGCGTCGGAGGTGCCAGCGGTCGGAGCGGCCCGTCGCCCCCGGTCAGCGCCCGCACCAGCGCGTCGTAGTCTCCTCGCAGCGCGGTGCAGGCGGTGGGCGCGGAGAGGGCCACCCGGGCGAGGTCGTCGGCCAGCGCCGAGGGCTCGAAGGCCTCGACCTCGTAGCCGAGCGCCGAGAGCGCGGAGAGTTCGCGCCCTCCCCCGGCTCCGCCCAGCAGCACCCTGCCCGAGCGAGGCCATGCCGGGTGCTGGAGGGCGGCGAGTTCCCAGTCGAAGAGGGCCTCGGAGAAGCGCGCCCCGCCGGGGGAGTAGGTGGGCTGGCGCGCGAAGACGGCGTCGGTGAAGGGCCCGCGGGCCGAGGCAGGGAGCCCGGAGCGCAGGAGCTCGAGCGTCGCGGAGGCGCGCTGGTCGTGGAGGCGGTCGAGGGCGCGGTGCGTGGCCAACACCGCCCGGGCCCAGCGGGGGACGGAGACCCCAGGGGCGAGGCGGTGCGTCGGGTCGGGGTCGCTCATGGCGGGGCTCGAGAGCTAACGCACCCTCCCCCACGGCGTCGACCGGCCAGACCCTTCCGCGGAGGCCATGCCCCGGGCTACCGTCGCTCGCAGATGAGGTCCTCCATGCGCTGGGTCGATGCGTTCTCAAGATGGTTGCCCGCCCTCGCGCTCGCCGCGACGGTCGGCTGTTCGACAGGAAGCAGCGTCGTCGGAGGCCCGGCCGACGCGGGCGTCGACGTCGCGACGGACATGGGTCCGCCCGCCTGCCCGACGGGCCAGTCCCGCTGCGGAGGGCAGTGCGTCGACACCGCATCCGACCGCGCCAACTGCGGCGGGTGCGCCAACGCCTGCGGGCAGGCCCAGGTCTGCTCCTCCGGGGTCTGCACCCTGAGCTGTCCCACCGGGCAGAACGCCTGCGGCGGGGTGTGCGCCAACTTCCGCACCGACCTGCAGAACTGCGGCGCCTGCGACCGGCGCTGCCCCGCGGGCCAGGTGTGCAGCGACGGCGCCTGCACCACCACCTGCGCGGCCGACCTCGCGACCTGCTCCGTGCCCACCGACGGCGGCGTGCCCGACGGCGGCGCGGCGACCTTCTGCGCCGACCTGCGCATCGACCGCAACCACTGCGGCGCCTGCGGGATGATCTGCCCGCCGGGCAACAACTGCGTCAACTCCCGCTGCACCGTCGACTGCCCCTCGGCCTCGGTGGCCTGCGACAACCGCTGCGTCGATCCGCTCACCGACCGCGCCAACTGCGGCGGCTGCGGCACCGCCTGCCCGGCGGGCCAGGTGTGCTCCGCGGGCGCCTGCCAGGTCTCCTGCGGCAGCGGCACCACCAACTGCTCGGGCGTCTGCCGCGACACGCAGACCGACAACGCCAACTGCGGCGCCTGCGGCACCGCCTGCGCCGCGGGCCAGGTGTGCTCCCGCGGCTCGTGCGTGGTGACCTGCGGGGCGGGGCTCACCAACTGCGAGGGCGTCTGCCGCGACACGCAGACCGACGTCGCCAACTGCGGCGCCTGCGGGATGCGCTGCGCCGCGGGCCGGGTGTGCTCCGCGGGCGCCTGCACCGTCTCCTGCGGCGGCGGCACCACCGACTGCGGCGGCGTCTGCCGTGACACGCAGACCGACATCGCCAACTGCGGCGCCTGCGGCACCGCCTGCCCCTCCGGGCAGGTGTGCTCCCGCGGGGCCTGCGTGGTGACATGCGGCGCGGGCCTCACGGCCTGCGGCGGCGTGTGCCGCGACCTCGACTCCGACCTGCGCAACTGCGGCTCCTGCGGCACCTCGTGCCCGGCGGGCCAGGTGTGCTCCGCGGGGGCGTGCACCGTCTCCTGCGGCGGCGGCACCACCAACTGCTCGGGCGTCTGCCGCGACACGCAGACCGACAACGCCCACTGCGGCGCCTGCGGCATCAACTGCCCCTCGGGGCAGGTGTGCTCCCGCGGCTCGTGCGTGGTGACCTGCGGCGCGGGGCTCAGCAACTGCGACGGCACCTGCCGTGACCAGCAGACGGACAACAACCACTGCGGCGCCTGCGGCCGGGCGTGCCTCGCGGGCCAGGTGTGCTCTCGCGGGGCGTGCGTGGTGACCTGCGGCGTCGGGCTCTCCAACTGCGACGGCGTCTGCCGAGACCTCGTGACGGACAACGCCAACTGCGGCACCTGCGGGCGCACCTGCGCCGACGGCGAGACCTGCCGACTCGGGGCGTGCCTGCTGAGCTGCATGAGCGGCCTCACCAACTGCTCGGGCGCGTGCCGCGACACCCGGACCGACAGCGCCAACTGCGGCGCGTGCGGGGCAGCCTGCGCGAGCGGCCAGGCCTGCGTGGCGGGCGCCTGCGTGGTGAGCTGCGCCGCGGGGCAGACCAACTGCGGCGGAGTGTGCCGCGACACGCAGACCGACCTGGCCCATTGCGGCGGATGCGGCAGGGCCTGCGCAGCGGGGCAGGTGTGCTCCGGCGGGGCGTGCCGCGCGTCGTGCGGAACGGGCCTCACGGACTGCAGCGGGAGCTGCGTCTCGACGCAGAATGATCCCGCCCACTGCGGCGGCTGCGCGACCTCCTGCGGGGCGAGCCAGGTGTGCGTGGCGGGGCGATGCTTCCTGCTGTGCGCCTCGGGGGAGACCGTCTGCGGGAGCGTCTGCGCCAACCTCCAGAGCTCGTCGACCAACTGCGGAGCCTGCGGCAACGCGTGCGTGGGCGGCGCTCCCTGCGTGGGCGGGCGCTGCGGAGGCTTCCCCTCCGACGGCAGCGAAGGGGCGTTCAACCCGACGACGAACACCGTGCTCGCCCCGGGCGTGC
>SCUS01000134.1 GCA_004297725.1 Myxococcaceae bacterium
TCCCCTCCGGGCGAGGCCGCATTGGGAGGGCCTGGGCGGCATCCTCCCCTCGCTGACGCTCAGGGTCTGGCTCGGGTTACCGACGCCTCGCGGTCGTACCGGGGACTCCTCGCCGTCGGCCTCGCGCTCGTACCGGGGACTCCCCGCCGTCGGCCTCGCGGTCGTACCGAAGAACTCCCCGACGCAGCCGTAGCCCCCGACGAGCACGGAGGCACATCGCGTAGGAGGGCGCCCTGCTCAACCCTTCACCTCCCCTGCGGCGAGGTACTACTCTAGGACGAGGCTGGCGTTTCCGTCGAGCGTCTGGGCGTCGCGGAGGAAGGTGAGCGCTCCGGTGGCGGGCCTCGCGGCGGTGAACACGAAGCTCGGGTCGAGGTCGTAGGTGATCTGCCCGGTGAAGGGCAGCGGCGAGGCGAGGCAGGTCGATCGGCAGCCCGGCGAGGCGTCTGCCCGTGCGGTGCAGTACGCCTCGCAGCGGGCGGCGGTGCGGAGCACCCGGATGCCCACGGTGACGTGTCGCGCCAGGGCGAGGCCCTCGTACTCGAAGCTGGAGTCGAGCGAGCGGCAGGGACCCATGGCCCCGGGTGGCAGGTCGGCCTCGGTGAGCGGGGCGCTGCGGACGTCGGTGGGGTTGCTGAGGGTGATCTCGAGGCTGGCCACGCCCTCCGCGCTGACGGCGATGGGCCCCGACGACTCGCCCGCGGTGACCACCTCGAAGACGTGGAAGTCGTCGAAGGCGCAGCCCTCGCGAGAGAGGTAGAGGTAGCGGCCGAGCGCGTCGGCGAAGTGGAAGTAGTACGAGACGCCGTCGGCGCGGGCGTTGACGACCTCCTCCACCCTGGCCGAGGGGGCGCCATAGGAGAGCGTCAGGGTGACGTGGAGGCCGGTGACGAGCTGGTCGAGGGGTGGATGGGCCGTCCCCGGCACCCAGGTGGAGAAGCCGTCCGCGCCGGTGCCGAGGTCGACCGGAACGCTGCTGTCGACCACCACCGCGGCCTCGGCGGGGGCGTCCATGAGGGCGGCGTCGAGGCCGGCCTCCATCGCGCTGCCCGCGTCGGTGCGCGTGGGGTTCGTTCCGCTACCGCCGCCACAGGCAGCGGTCGCGAGCGCTGTAGAGAAAGAGAAAACAAGACATCGTCCCGACAGGTGCATGCGATCGACCCTTTCATGGAAAGAGATGGATGAGCCGCCGGGGCATCGGTGGCGATGCGTCCGTCTTGCACCGGGCTCCAGGCCTTGCATGGAGCCGCGCGCCCCAGGCCGCAATGGTCGTGATATCCCGTCATCCCATGAAGCCAACCATCATCGTGTGCGGCCACGGCCCCGGGATCTCCGACGCCGTCGCTCGCAGGTTCGGCCGCGAGGGTTTCGCGGTCGCTCTCGTCGCCCGCAACGCCGAGCGACTCACCGCCGCCGCCGCCGCGCTCTCGGCCGAGGGCATCACGGCGCAGGCCTTCCCCTGCGACCTGGGCAACGCCTCCGCGGTCACCGCGATGGTGAGCGACGTCCGCGCGGCGCTCGGCCCCATCAGCGTCCTCCACTGGAACGCCTACGCCGGCGGCGCCGGTGACCTCACCACCGCGCCCGTGGAGGAGCTTCGCGCCCCCCTCGACGTGTCGGTGTTCGGCCTGCTGGCGGCGGTGCAGGCCGCGCTGCCCGACCTCAAGAGCGCCAGGGGCGCGGTGCTGGTGACGGGTGGCGGCCTCGGGTTCTACGACCCCAAGGTCGACGCGATGGCGGTGCAGTGGGGAGCGATGGGCCTCGCCGTCGCCAAGGGCGCGCAGCACAAGACCGTGGGGCTGCTGCACCAGAAGCTGGCGGCCGACGGCGTGTATGCCGCCGACGTCGTGGTGCTCGGGATGGTGAAGGGCACCGCCTTCGATCATGGCAACGCGACGCTTGAGCCCTCGGAGATCGCGCAGCGCTTCTGGGAGATCAACCAGCGCCGCACCGACGTCTCGGTCACCTTCCCCTGAGCGTCGTCCAAGAGAGAGAAGAGAGGAGCATCCGTCGTGGCGAAGAGCGACACCCTGGTGGCGGAGGCCGACTGGAAGCGCCTCGCCGTCCTCACCCCCGACGGATACTTCTCGCTCTCGACCGAGGACACCCGAGGGGTTCCGGTGCGGCTCTTCCTCACGCCGAAGCTGCTCACCGAGGCCGAGCCCACGCTCTACCGACAGATCGTCAACGCCACGCGCTTCCCCGGGACGCGCATGGTCGCCATCACCCCCGACGCCCACTACGGCTACGGCGTGCCGGTCGGGTGCGTGATCCTCACGGGCCGTGACGACGGCGCGGTGGCCATGGGCCCGGTGGGCTTCGACATCGGCTGCGGGATGATGTCCGCCCGCTCCGATGTCCCGGCCGAGCTGGCCACGCCCGACCGCAAGCTGGCCTTCAACCGTGCGGTGATGGAGCGCGTCTCCATGGGCGCCGGAGGCAGGAGCCTGCGCCTCGGGGACGTGAGCGAGGAGGAGTTCCAGAACCTCGTGCGCGGCGGGGCGGAGTATTACGTCGACAAGTATGGCGCGACCTTCGATCGCAGCCGCGCCGAGCGACACCGCATCCCGGTGGAGGACTCCTGGCAGATCCCCTGGGGCGGCGAAGGGCGCCCGGAGCGGGGCCTCGGGCAGCTCGGCTCCCTGGGCGGGGGCAACCACTTCATCGAGCTCCAGCGCGAGGAGGAGAGCGCGACGCTCTTCGTGCAGGTGCACACCGGCAGCCGAGGCTTCGGCCACGGGCTCGCCACCAACTACTTCGCGATGGCGAAAGACGAGCGCCACGGCGAGATCGAGGACATCGACCTCGGGTACTTCACCCGGGAGTCGCGCCACCGGGGCGACTACCTCAACGCAGTCGCCGCGGGCGGCAACTTCGCGATCCTCAACCGGCTGATGATCTACGAGCAGGTCGCCGAGGCCTTCCGCAAGGTGTTTCGCGCCGACCTCGAGCTGGTCTACGAGATCTCCCACAACCTGGTGCAGGCCGAGGAGCACCCGGAGTTCGGCGCCGTCTGGGTGCACCGCAAGGGCGCGACGAGGGCCTTCCCCGCGGGCCACCCCGCGCTCGCCGGAACCATCTGGCAGCACGAGGGCCATCCCGTGCTCATCCCGGGCAGCAACCGGGACCACAGCTACATCCTCCGCCCCCTCGCGGGCGCCTCGCACAGCGGCTACTCGGTCAACCACGGCGCGGGGCGGCGCATCTCGCGCGGCGAGGCGACGCGGGTGCTCGACCAGCGCAAGGTCAACGAGCAGTACCGCCGCGACGGCGTGCTGGTGAACGTCGACGGGGAGGTTCCGCTCGACGAGTCGGCGGCCTGCTACAAGCGCTGCGAGGAGGTGGTCGACGCGGTGGTCGCCGCCGGGCTCGCGAGGGTGGAGCACACCCTCTGGCCGCTCGCCTCGCTCAAGGGAACCGAAGACAGCAGCGGCGCCCGTCGCGACCGCAAGGGCAAGGAGCGCGACCGCGACGAGAAGCGCGGCGCCGCCCGCAAGACCAAGGGGCACTACTGACGGCTGCCGGTCGTCTCCCTCTCCCCCGCCTTGAGGCCAATCGCCAGCGCCGCGGCCAGCGTCGCGGCCACCGCCCCGGCGACGAAGGGAGCGCCCGCCGCCACCCTCGCGAAGAGCAGGCCGCCCAGCAGCGGGCCCAGCGTGCGAGCGAGCCCGCCCGCCGATTGGGCGAAGCCGAGCACCGTCCCCTGGCGACCGCTCCCCGCGGCGTCGGCAGCGATGGCCGAGAGGGAAGGGTTCACCACCCCGAGCCCGAGGGCCAGCATCGCGAGGCCGCCCACCAGCGGCAGCGCGTGGTGCGAGAGCGCGATCGTGGCGAGGCCGACCATGCTCACCAGCGATCCGCCGATGACCAGCGGGATCGAGCCCCACGTCCGGGTCAGCCCGCCGATGAGCCCGCCCTGGACGATCAGCATGATGAGGCCGAAGAGGCCGAAGACGTGGCCGATCTCGGTCTGGGTCCACGCGAGGCGCGCGTTGGTGAGCAGCGCCAGCGCGACCTGCATGTTGCTCATGTACAGGAAGGTCAGGAAGTAGAGCGCCAGCACCGCCACGATGCGCCGCTGCGAGAGCACCTGGGCGAGCGTGGGCTTCTTCGCCTCGGGCGCCGCGGCGGAGGTGGCGCCGCAGTCCACGTTGGTCTCGGGCATCAGGAAGAACGCCCCGATGAGGTCGGCGCAGGCCAGCGCGGCGGCGGCCAGCGGCGGGGCCCACGCGCCGATGTGGCTCACGGATGATCCCAGCACCGGGCCCAGCACCATCCCGAGGCCGATGCCCGCGCCGAGGCGTCCCATGCCCGCGGCGCGGCGCTCTCCGGTCGTGACGTCGGCGATCGCCGCCTGACAGGCCGACAGGTTGCCCGCGGTCGCGCCCGCCAGGATGCGCGAGGCGAAGAGCATCCAGAGCAGCGAGGTCCTGGTCGCGAGCGCGAAGAGCACCATCGCGCCGGCGTTGCCCGCCAGCGAGAGCAGGATCACCGGGCGTCGCCCGTAGCGGTCGGAGAGGCGCCCGAGGAAGGGCGTCGCAAGGAGCTGCGTCACCGAGAAGGACGCCAGGATGAAGCCCACCGTCTCCGCCGAGCCGCCCATCGTGCGCACGTAGAAGGGCAGCAGGGGAATGATGATCCCGAAGCCGATGAGGTCGAGGAAGACGGTGACGAAGACGAAGAAGACGACGCGCGAGGCGCGAGGGTCGGGCGCGCTCACGAACGCACCGGCAGATGCCTCTGCAGCGACGCGCTCCCGGTCTCCTGCGCGAGCGCCTCGATCTCCGCCACCCGCCTGGCCTGCAGCCCCTCGTCCACCGCGCGCCGCAGCGTCGCCCCCTCCTTCACCGGGATGTGGCTCATGGCCAGCTCGGTCACCGCGGTGATCGTCAGGCTGGGGTTCACGCCCAGGTTGGCCGGGATCATCGAGCCGTCGCAGACATAGAGCCCCGGGTGGCCGAAGACCTCGTTGCGCTCGTCGATCACCCCCGTCTCGGCGGAGGCTCCGATGGCCGCCCCGCCGAGGATGTGCGCCGTCGTGGGGGTGTCGAAGAGCGCCTCCATGATGGACGACTGCGGCACGCCGGAGACCTTCCCCGCGAAGACCCGGGCGAGCTGGTTGGCCAGCGGGATGTACGAGGGGTTGGGCTCACCGTCGCCGCGGTCGGTGTCGAGCGCCCGGCGCCAGAGCGAGCGCCAGGTGCGCCGCAGCCGCAGCGAGATGGAGTTGTCGAGCGTCTGCATCACCAGCAGGAACACCCCTCGCCGTGAGCGCCCGAAGGGCCAGAGGTTCTTCGCGAAGGTCAGCGGCTGGCGCGCGATGTTGCCCAGCCAGCGAGCCCACCGCGGCGCCCCGGGGCCGCCGTCGGTGAGCAGCGTGGTGAGCGGGGCGAGCGCGTCGCTCCCCTCGCTGTAGCGAACCACCTCGATGTGCGTGCGCTCATCGGGGTGGATCGATGACGTGATGGCGATGCCCCGGGACCACGGCTCCGTGGTCGCCCCGGCGGTCACCCCGAGGATCGCCTCGCTGTTGGTGCGCACCAGCCTGCCCAGCGCGCTGGACACCCTCGGGAGCGATCCCCGCTCCCGGCTCTCCAGGAGGAGTTTTACCGTGCCGAGTACTCCCGCGGAGAGCACCACGCGCGCCGCGGTGGTCACCTGCCGGTCGCGCCCCAGCCACGCCCCGGTGCGCTCGTGGGTGACCGCGTAGCCGCCGCCGGGGAGCGCCCTCACGTCGACGACGGTGCGCATGGGCCTCACCTGCGCGCCGAGCTTCTCGGCGAAGTAGAGGTAGTTGCGGTCGAGGGTGTTCTTGGCGCCGAAGCGGCAGCCCACCATGCATCCGCCGCAGTGGTTGCACCCGGTGCGCTCGGGGCCGGCGCCGCCGAAGTAGGGATCGACGACGGTCTGGTTGGGCGTCCCGAAGTACACCGCGACGGGGGTGGTGACGTAGGAGTCGCCCCTGCCGATGCCGTCGGCGACGGAGCGCAGCACCCGGTCGGCTTCGCCCTCGAAGGTGTTCTGCGTGACGCCGAGCATGAACTGCGCGACCCGGTAGTGCGGCATCAGCCGGGCCTTCCAGTCGCCCATCGCGGCCCACTGCGTCGCCTGGAAGAACGCGTCGGGCGGCACGTAGAGCGTGTTGGCGTAGACGAGCGACCCGCCGCCCACGCCCGCCCCGGAGAGCACGAACACGTCCGAGAGGAAGGACAGCCGCAGGATGCCGTAGCAGCCGATCGAGGGCATCCAGAGGGCCTTGCGGATGTTCCAGTTGGTCTTGGGGAAATCGCGCGCCTCCCAGCGGGGGCCGCGCTCGAGCACCGCCACCCGGTAGCCCTTCTCGCTGAGGCGCAGCGCCGACACCGAGCCACCGAAGCCCGAACCCACCACCAGCACATCGACGTCGAACGGATCGCTCACGGCGCGCAGTGTGGCACTGCTTCGGGGCGGCCTACAGGTCGTAGCGATCGCCTTCGCGGGCGCACCCGATGGGCGAGGCGTCGACGTCGTGGAAGTCGGGGTAATGGATGAGCTTCATCCGCGCCCGAAGCGACGGGTCGAGCCCGACCAGGGACGCGAGCGGGGTGTGGATGCCGAGGTTGGTCTCGTGCACCACGAGGTCGGAGGGCGCGAGCCACTCGATGAGCGACGGGTCGAAGGAGGTGTCGGCGCTGTACCCGAGCGACGAGGCGCCCGCCCGGATGCGCAGCGCCGAGGTGGGGATGTGATGCTTCGTCGGGCGCCACGAGAGGGTGAGCGACCCGATGGTGAACGCCTCGCCCGGGGAGGGCATCGGCGTCACGTCGGCGTAGTCGTCGAGGCCGAGCGGGTGCCGCGCCCCGGCGGCGTCCACGAGCACGTCCATGCCGCCGCGGAGGCGAGCGTCCCAGAGGCCGGAGAGCACCTCGGGGATGGCGTAGAGCGCGCTGCGCCGCCCGGTGACGAAGCGCCTCCAGAAGAGCAATTGCTCCAGGCCGCCCATGTGGTCGCCGTGCAGGTGCGTGATGAGCACGTGGTCGACGTCGTCGAGCCCGATCGTCGGGCCGCCGCGGTCGCCGAGGTCGCGCAGCGCGCGGGCGAGCGCGGGCGGGGCGTCGATGAGCAGCCGGGTGTCCGCGGTCTCCACCAGCAGGCAGGCGTTGTAGTACCGCGCGGTGAACGCATCCCCGACCCCGACGACCCGCACCGAGAGCGCCATGACGGCGGATCGTACCTCAAGCCCTCGGGGCCCCGGCTCGCCCTCGATGGTTGCGTCTCCGCCTCGTCCGACGGACCGTCCTGCCCGATGCCCATGCTCGACGACGTCCTCGACCGCTCCGCGCTCGCCCAGTCCTCGCTGCTCCGTGACGGCTCGGTCTCCGTCGAGGAGCTGACCCGGGCGAGCCTCGACCGCATCGCCCGTCGAGACCCGCAGCTCCACGCCTTCGTGCAGCAGATTCCCCGGCGGGCGCTGGCGACGGCCCGCTCCCTGGACGCCGAGCGCAGGCGCGACCGCGGCGCGGCGCGGGGGCCCCTGTGGGGCCTGCCCACCGCCATGAAGGACATCCACATGACGCGAGGGATGTTCGTGCGCCTCGGGTCGCGCAGCTTCCGCTACCTGTGGTCGCCCATCGACGACGTGAGCAGCGCCGCGGTGCGCCGCGCGGGCATGGTGATGCTCGGCAAGCTGGCCACCTCCGAGCTCGCGATCCTCCCCTTCATCGACACCGCGCTCCATCCCCCCACGCGCAACCCCTGGGACCCTTCGCGCTACTCCGGCGGATCGTCGGGCGGATCGTCTGCCGCCATCGCCTCGGGGATGCTCTCCGTGGCCGTGGCGAGCGACGGCGCCGGATCGATCCGCATCCCGGCGGCCTTCTGCGGGCTGGTCGGGCACAAGCCCACGCGCGACCTGCTGCCCAACCCCTTCGCTCGCTTCGAGCCGCTGGGGCTCGCGACCGTGGGCCCTCACGCCCGCAGCGTCGACGACGCCGCGGCGCTGATGGACGTGCTCCAGGGAGGGCGCGGCGAGGCCTTCCTCTCCGCGGTGCAGCGCCCCCCGGCGAGGCTGCGGGTGCGCTTCACCACGCAGAGCACGGTGATCGAGTCCACGCCGGAGATCGTCGACGCCGTACGCCGCGTGGCGGGCCTGCTGGAGGAGCTCGGCCACGACGTCGCGGAGGGCTCCGGCTACGAGGGCACCGTCGAGGAGTTCATGCCGATGTTCCGCTTCCTGGCGCGGGGGATGTTCGTCCCCTCGGAGGCGGGTCTTCAGGGCACCACGCGGCTGTTGAGAGAGCCCTCCCGCGCGGTCGACCTCGCCTCCGCGATGGCGTGCCGTGAGATGTTCCGCGCTCGCATGGACGCGTGGTTCGGCGACGTCGACCTCTGGGTGACCCCGACCGTCGGCGCCCCGGCTCCCCTCGTCGGAACCTGGGCCGACGCCTCACCGCAGGCGCTCCTCGACGGCGCGGCCCCGCTCGGTGCCTTCACCGCGGGCTTCAACGCGAGCGGCCACCCGGCCACGTCGATCCCTCTGTGGCCTCGGCCGGGAGCGGCGCCCGTGGGGGTGCAGCTCATCGCGCCGCGGGGAGAGGACCTGCGCGCGCTGGCGACCGCGCGATCGCTGCTGGAGGCGCTGGGGACTCCGCTCGCCCCCATCGCGTCGACGGGCCGATAGATGGAATGGAATCAGTGCGACCCGCGGCGCGGATCGCGAGAGGAAGCTCAGACGCCGAGCGCGGCCCAGGTGTTGGGGCCGACGACGCCGTCGGTGTCGAGCTCGTTGGCTTCCTGGAAGGCCAGCACGGCCTGCTCGGTGGCGCGGCCGAAGTCGCCGTCGACGTCGATCTCGTAGCCGGCCTCGACGAGGGCCTCTTGGAGCACCCGCACCGAGCGACCCTCGGAGCCGCGCTCGAGCATCGGGTGCCGGCTGCCCGACGAGCCCGAGGAGTGCGGCACGCCGCCGAGGCCGAGGGCCGCGAGGGTGCGCGGGCCGGCGATGCCGTCGACGTCGAGGTCGTTGGACTCCTGGAAATGGCTCACTGCCTCGAAGGTCGCGTCGCCGAAGTCACCGTCGACGTCGATCTCGTACCCCTGGTCGACCAGCGCCTGCTGGAGGTGTCGGACCGCGCTTCCCGTCATGCCGTATTGAACCGTGGACATCAGTGCCTCCCATCGCCGGACCCTCGCCAGCGATACCCATGAGAGGGATCACGCAGCGCGCACCCTCGTCAACGCCCTTCTTCCCACCTGAGCGTACCCGACGCGGGTCATGGCCACCCTGAACCCGCGGGCCCCGACGGGCGACTTACCAACTTGCCGATCTCTGATTCCAGACCGTACACTCCAAGGGATCGTCCGTCTCTCCATTGGCGATCCGGCAGGTGAGGTGCCGTGTGATCGATAACCTGATCCGAGTGCTTCTCCTGGAAGACGACACGGTCGATCGGCTTCTGTTTGTTCGCGCTCTCCAGCGAAGCACCAATCACCGCTTCGACGTCCACTCCATCGACCGTCTCTCCGCCCTCGCCGCCGCCGTCGAGCGCACCCGCCCGGACGTCGTGGTGCTCGACCTCAACGTCCCTGACAGCACCGGCCTCGACACCTTCCTCGACGCTCGCCGGCACCTCCCCCGCGTCCCCTGCGTGGTGCTCACGGGCCTCAACGACCGCAACCTCGGCATGCTCGCCCTCCAGCAGGGCGCGCAAGACTTCCTGGTGAAGGGAGAGTTCAGCCCCGCGCTGCTCGAGCGCGCGCTCACCCACGCCATCGCCCGCTCGCAGCTCGTGCAGGTGGTGGCCTCCGCGGCGCTCCATGACGAGCTCACCGGGCTGCCCAACCGCATCCTCTTCGCCGACCGCTTGCAGACCGCGCTGCGCCGCGCGTCACGGCAGTCCGAGCGCATGGCGCTCATCTTCATCGACCTCGACCGCTTCAAGATGGTCAACGACCATCACGGCCACCACGTCGGCGACGCGGTGCTCTGCACCATCGCCTCCCGGCTGCGCGCCGGCCTCCGCGCCTCGGACAGCGTAGCCCGCTGGGGCGGCGACGAGTTCGTGTGCCTGCTGGAGAACATCGCCGACCTCGCCGCGGCGCGCTCCGTCGCGGCGAAGCTGCACCGCTCCCTCATCGAGCCGCTGCGCTTCGAGGTGGCCGGCGGCGGCACGCTGGAGATCGAGTCGAGCGCGAGCCTGGGCCTGGCCTTCTATCCCGAGCACGCCAGGGACGCCGACGCGCTGCTCCGCTGCTGCGACGCGGCGATGTACGCCGCCAAGCAGGCGGGCGGCGGCGTGGTGACCTGGGGCTCCGAGGGGATGCGCGCGCTGCGGCACCGCCCTCACAGCGAGGTGGTGCTGTCGACCTCTTCGCTGACCTCTCCGAGCTCCGCGAGTTCGGCGATGCTGTCCGCGCTCGGCGGCAACGGCCGAGAGTGAGCGCCGCCCGCGCTCGAACCCTGGACAGCCTCGCTGCCCGATGCAACGATCTGCGCGTCTCCGCGTCGTCTTCCACCGGGAGTTCAAAGAGGTCATGGGAATCGTCGATCGCTTCAGCCGCGCCGTGAAGTCGAACATCAACGCGCTCATCGACAAGGCGGAAGACCCCGCCAAGGTGCTGTCGCAGACCATCGAGGACATGTCCGAGGAGCTGAAGAAGGCCCGCCAGGAGGTGGTGTCCTCCCTGGCCTCGGTGAAGCACCTGGAGAAGAAGCAGCGCGACCAGCTCGAGGAGTCCGCCCAGTGGGAGCGCCGCGCCATGCTCGCCCTCGAGCAGGGCGACGAGGAGCTCGCCAAGGAGGCGCTCAAGCGCAAGAAGAAGAACGAGAGCGAGGCGCTCGACACGGACAAGCACAAGGAGGCGCAGAGCAGCTACGTGACCGAGCTGCGCGCCACCATCGAGCAGCTCGAGCGCAAGCTCGAAGAGCTGAAGGCCCGCAAGAACACCCTGTCGTCGCAGGTGTCGCAGGCGCGCGCGGCGGGCGGCAACCCGGTCGGCGGCAGCAACGCCGGGGCGGTCGGCCGGCTGCGCGAGATGCAGGAGCGCATCGACGCGATGGAGGCCGAGGTCGAGGCCCACGACGTGATCGAAGACCCGAAGAAGAACTCGCTGGAGGAGCGCTTCCGCAAGCTGGAGCGCGGCGAGACCGGCGACGGGCTCGAGGACGAGCTCGCGGCCCTCAAGGCCCGGCTGAAGAAGTAGGCGCCTCCGCCTCCCGCTCCCCTCCCCCCGCGTCAGCGGCGGCGCAGGAGGTTCTGCTCGGCTTCGAGCACGTCGCGGGCGAGGGCCTGCACCTTGGGGTGGTTGGACTTCCGCCCCAGCAGCATCATGAAGGCCTTGGCGTTCTTGACGTCACCCCGTCGCAGGCTGTCGGCGATCTGGGTGTAGAGCGGCTGCACGTCCGAGGGGAGCGGCTCGTCGGCGACCGATCCGACCTTCGCCTCGCCGACGACCTTGGTGCGCTCGGCGTCGGGGGAGAGCCGGGACTCGCCTCGGGCGACGGCCGCGTCGTAGCGGGCGCGGAGCACGGGGTCGAGCAGCACGCGGTAGCCCTCGGAGCCGCGCTTGAAGACCCTGAGCACCCGGCGCTGGGTCTCCACGTCGTCGATGTGCTGATCGGGGTGAAACCGGATCGCGAACTTGTGGAACGCGTCGCGGATCTGGGCGAGCGGCGCATCGCGAGCCACGCCCAGGAGGGTGTAGTAGTCGATGCGGTCGAGGTTCTCGGCGAGGACCTTGTCGGACAGCATCAGGGCACCGGAACCACTGCCCCGCGGCTGCGGGCGATCATGTCGGCCTGCTCACCTTCCGACGGGATGGTGAGGAGGTTGACGCGCACCACCTGCTCGCGGCCGGTCTCGACGTCGCGAGCGCGCACCCGGAGCGTCCCGTCGGCCTCGAGCTCGAAGGTGACCGCGACCACCACCTCGCCGCGCGGCGCAGGGCGGAGGTTGGTGAGCTCCAGCTCGCCCAGCGCCTGGTTGTCCTGGAACCTCCGCGACTCGCCCTGCGCGATGCGGATGTACACGGAGTCTTGATGGTCGTTGGTGGTGGCGAAGTTGCGGGTCTGCTCCACGGGGATGGTGGCGTTGCGACGGATGACCGCCTCGCAGAGGCCGCCTGCGGTCTCGACCCCGAGGCTGAAGGGCGTGACGTCGAGCAGCAGCGGCGCGGCCATCGGGCGCATGCTGGGCGCCGAGGAGGGCGGCGCCGAAGGACCGGAGCCGTACTGCGGCGGGTGCTGTGAGGGGTAGGCCGCGGGCGGCGGCTGGGTGCGCGGCGCGCCCGTCGGCTGGGAGAGCACGGCCGGGGCGACGGAGGCGACCTTCTGGGTGACGCCGCCTCCGGCGAAGGGCATCGCGCGGGTCTGCTCGTCGAGCGGAGGCTGCGCGGGGGACTTCGCGATCATGGTGGCCGCGGTGCCCACCGAGCCGCTGAAGATCTCCTCGGTGTCGATGCGAAACGACGGGATCGAGACCTCGTCGCCGGGCTTCGCGCCGGGGACCGAGGCTTCGACCCTCATGCCGGGGCTCGAGGCCTCGGAGCCGAACTTCGCCCCCGGGCTCGAGCGGTCGCCGGAGAGCACGGCGTCGTCGAGGTGAAAGGACGGCACCGAGTTCTCGTTGGTGCGACCGGGGCCGGTGGTGGCGTCGAGCGTCGAGCGGGGCGCGCTGATGGCCGCGGCGATGGAGGGCGGCAGCGCCGAGGCGATCTCGGGGCGCAGCCCCGCGGAGCCCTGGGCGGGGCGCTGGGGCGGAGGCGCGGCGACCGGGGGCTTCGGGACGGGGACGTTGGGGCGGCTGAGCGGCGGCGGGGTGATGAGCTGCCCCTGCGCCGGGGCGGCCGATCGGGCTGCGACCGCGGGGAGGTTGGGATGCGAGGTCGGCAGCGGACCGACCATCGAGGGGTCGTCGAGGTTGAAGGCCGGGACCTGCACCGCCACGGTGGGGTCGACGCCTCTCAGGCGTCCCATGAACGACGGCTCATCGAGGGTGCCGAGGCCGCCGGGGGCCTCCTGCGCGACGGTGCGCTCCATGGGTGACGGCTGCATCACCGTGGCGTTGCTCAGGTCGGTGAAGGGATCATCGAGCTCCATCCCGCGGCCGGAAGGCTTCGCGGAGACCGGCGACGGGGCGCGGCCCGGCAGGGGCGGAGGGCGCGTCGACCCTCGCAGGGCGCTGTTGGGGACGGGCGGCGGGACGATCGCCCCGGGCGGGGCCTTCTGGGTCGAGTGGGTGCCCGTGTCGTCGCCGACGCCGGTCAGCGTGGTGCGGTTGTGCGGCGAGCTGAGCTCCGACCCGCCCGTCCCCGGAACCCCCGCGGCCACGGCCCCGACGCGGGTGCTGGGCGACGCCGGGCGCCCTGCGGTGTGGGTCCCGGTGATGGGCCGGGTGTTGGGCGACTTGCGCGTCCCCCCGGTGAGCGCCTCCGCGAGGATCGACGCCCCGAGCGCGACCACCTCCTCGGGCGGCAGGTTGGTGAGGGGCTCGCGCCCGAAGAAGGACGACACCCGCTGGCGCACCGTCGGGATGCGCGTGCTGCCGCCCACCAGGATCACCGCCGTGAGGTCCGTGGGTCGGAGCCCCGCGAGCTTGAGCGCCTCGGAGCACACGTCGAAGGTGCGAGAGATGAAGGGCGCCGAGAGGCGCTCGAGCTCGGTGCGAGAGAGCGACTGGGAGAACTTCACCGGCTGCCCCCCGGGCAGGGTGATGTCCATGTTGAGCCGGCTGGAATCACGGGTCGAGAGGTCGCACTTCGCGGTCTCCGCGGCGTCGCGGAGGATGTCGTAGAGCACCCGGTCTTGCAGCGCGTCGAGCGAGGTCGCCCTCTGGAAGGACTGGAGCAGCGAGTCGGTGATCGCCACGTCGATGTCGTCGCCGCCGAGGAAGGTGTCGCCCGCGGTCGCGAGCACCTCGAACACGTTGCCCGAGAGCTCGAGCAGCGTGACGTCGAAGGTGCCGCCGCCGAAGTCGTAGATGCAGATCTTCTCGCGGGTGCCTCGGCCGTAGCCGTACGCGAGCGCCGCCGCCGTCGGCTCGTTGAGGATGCGCACCACCTCCAGCTCGGCGATGCGGCCCGCGACCTTGGTGCTAGAGCGCTGCAGCTCGTTGAAATTCGCCGGCACGGTGATCACGCACCGCTCGACCTTGTCTTGCAGCCCCATCTCCGCGATGCGCTTCGCCTCGCGCAGCACCATGGCCGACAGCTCGGGCAGCGCGTGGTCTCCGCCCCGGGTCGAGACGATCACCGAGCTGTCGGCGCCCTCCTTCAGCTCGAAGGGCATGCGCGAGCGGGCGCGGCGCACCTCCTCGCTCTTGAAGGGCCTGCCCAGCAGGCGCTTCACGGAGTACACGGTGTTGCGAGGATCGATCGCGCGGCGCATGCGCGCGGCCCTCCCGACGATGCGCTCGCCGTTCTCGAGAAACGAGACCACGGAGGGGATCAGCGTGTTGCCGGTCGCGTCCGTGAGTACATGGGGTCTGCCCCCGACAGAGACAGCGACCACGGAGTTGGTGGTGCCAAGGTCGATTCCAACAGCAGGTGCGGCCATCTTGCCCCGGAGTCTATCAGGGCATCGGGGGCCGTCGCGAGATTGCAGTGAGCGTCTCGGCGATGCGCATACGCACCCACCCCTCGAAGGGCCACATCCAGCCGTAGTCGGGCCCGGTGAAGCGCCTCACGATCTCCTCGTGAAGGGCCGGGTCGGCCGCCGCGGCGAGCCCGTCGAGCTCGGCCTCGACCTCCAGGGTGACCGCGTAGGCCTCCCACTCCAGCATCGCGCGCCCCCAGGCGAGGCCCGCGGGCAGCGGGAAGAAGCCGTAGATCAGCACCATCCCGGGCCAGGTGTAGCGCTCGAACTGCCGCACGTGCACCAGCTCGTGGCGCAGGACCTTGTACCGAGCCCGGTAGGACCAGTCCTCCCAGGTGGCGGGCACCCAGATGGTGGTGCCGAGGGTGGTGACGTAGTCGGTGAGGTAGCGATCCTGGCCCCCGAGGGTGAGCACCCGCAGGGCGGAGTCGATGAAGCCCTGGAGCCATGATTCGGTCTTTCGACGGATGACCACCGGGGCCTCGCGGCGGGCCATCTCTTCGAGCAGGCGCTCATATCGCTGTCGATCGAGGTCGGCCATGGCTCAGAACCGGTGGGTGAGCGCGACCCAGGGGATGACCGCCAGCCGCTCGGACCAGAGCGGGCAGTCGCGAGAGAGCGGCGCCAGCGCCCCCATGTCGGCCGAGAATCGCCGGGTGTAGAAGCGCACCCCCGCGAGGCCGTAGGGGAGCCAGCGGGCCGAACCGTTGCCCACGAGCGGGCGCGCCGTGTCGCTCTTCTCGAGAGAGAGCTCGTTGAAGGACACCCCCTGCAACAGGAGCTTGATGCCCTCGATGAGCCGCACCTCCGCGGTCACGTGGCTGAAGAGCCAGGCCCCCCCGAGGCCCGTGCGCTGCGCCAGGTGGACGCCCGCGTGGACGCCGATACGGTCGTTCCAGAGCGAGACCAGCGGCCCGGTGGCCCAGCCGAGGCCCGCGAACGACCAGGTGAACCCGAGCTGGCTCGTCGGCCGCTCGCCCTCCGCCACGAAGGGGATCGTGGCGTAGGCCCACCACGCCGCCGCGAAGCCCTCTCGCTGCACGAAGCCGACGCGCGCGTCGAGGGACACCCCGAGGAAGTAGTACGGCACCCCCACGCCGACATCGATGGCGCGGGTGAGCCCTCGGCGAAGCCCCACCCACCCGAGGTGCGTGAGGTACATCCCCGCGAAGTCTCCGTAGCGCAGCAGCACCGCCGAGGGCATCTGGAAGTGCTGGCTCATCCCGGGGTCTTCCGAGCCGCGCTGCACTGGCCGCCGGAGCTCCCCCTCCCCGCGTCGAGCGACCGGAGCCCCCCGCATCGCGGGCCACCGCCTCGCCTGCGGAACCTCCCGGGTCTCCTCCCCCGCCGCGCTCGCGACCTGGGCCGTCGGGCTCTGCGACCACGGCGGAGACGGAGGCTCCTGAGCGAAGCACTCGGCCCCTCCCAGGAGGGCCGCCGCCCCGACCGTCCGTCTACCTGCCGTGTACGCGCGTCGCACGGTCTCCGGGGCCTCTCACTCCGGCGTCGCTTCCACCTCGGGCTCCGTGGGCTCCGTCGGCATCGGCGGGACCAGCGACTCGCTCGACCCGCTATCGCTCTCCGGCTCGGCCACCGGCTCGACGGCCACCACCTTCTCATCGCTGTCCAGCCGGATGATGCGCACCCCCTGGGTGTTGCGCCCCGCCTGCCGGACCTCGCTCACCTTCGTCCGGATGATCTGCCCCCGGTCGGTGATCACCATGAGCTCCATCGACTCGGTGACCAGGTCGAGGTCGACCACCGCGCCGTTACGCTCGCTCGCGTCGATGGCGATGATGCCGACGCCGCCGCGGCTCTGGCAGCGGTGCTCCTCGACGGGCGTGCGCTTGCCGTAGCCGTTGGCGCACACCGTCAGCACCTGCTGCGCCTGCGGGTCGTCGATGACGTCCATCGAGACGAGCTGGTCGTCGTCGCGCAGGTCGATGCCGCGCACGCCGCGCGAGTCGCGGCCCACCTGACGGATGTCGTCGACCTTGAAGCGGATCGACATGCCCCCGCGGGTGCCCAGCATGATCTCGTGCGACGGGTCGGTGACCACCGCGCTCAGGAGCGTGTCGCCCTCCTCGATGGCCACGCCGATGATCCCCGTCTGGCGGATGTTGGCGTAGGCCGAGAGGGTCGTGCGCTTCACGAGGCCCCTGGCCGTCGCGGTCACCAGGTCGAGCCCCTCCTTGAACTCGCTCACCGGCACCACCGCCGCGATCTTCTCGCGCTCGGCGCCCTCCTTCTCGCTGGTGTCGATGCCCACGAAGTTCACGATGGAGCGGCCCTTGGAGGTGCGCGACCCCTCCGCCACCTCGTAGACCTTCTTCAGGAACACCCGGCCCCGGTCGGTGAAGAACAGCACGTGGTCGTGCGTGCTCGCCACGAAGAAGCGGTTGATGAAGTCGTCGTCGCGCGCCTCCATCCCGATCTTCCCCCGGCCGCCGCGGCGCTGCGCCCGGTAGTCCGAGAGCGCCGTGCGCTTGATGAAGCCCTTGTGCGAGCAGGTCACCACCATCTGCTGCCGGGCGATGAGGTCCTCGATGGAGATCTCCCCCTCGTCGGCCACGATCTCCGTGCGGCGCGGGTCGGCGTAGCGCGCGCGCACGTCGATGAGCTCGCCGCGGATCACGCTCATCAGCACCCGCTCGTCGCCGAGGATCGACTGGAGCCTCGCGATGGTGTTGGACAGCTCGCCGTACTCCACCGCGAGCTTCTCCCGCTCGAGGCCCGTGAGCCGGGCGAGGCGCATGTCGAGGATGGCCTTGGCCTGCCGCTCGGTGAGCCGGTAGTCGGGCTGCTGCGCCGCCTGCGCGATCTCCTCCTCGGGCCGGCCCGCCCGGCGGACGAATTCCTCCAGGCCGTGCAGCGGCAGCGCCATCAGCCGCTCGCGCGCCGTGTCGACGTCCGGACTCTCCCGGATGGTCTGGATCACCCGGTCGATGTCCGTGGTGGCCATCCCGAGCCCGAGCACCACCTCGCGCTGCGCCTCCGCGGCCCGCAGCTCGAAGCGCGTGCGGCGGGTGACCACGTCGCGCCGGTGGTCGACGAAGACCCGCAGCATCTCCGCGAGCGACAGCACCTTGGGCTGCCCCCCGACGATGGAGAGGTTGATCACCCCGAAGCTCTCCTGGAGCTGGGTGTTCTTGTAGAGCTGGTTGAGCACCACGCTGGCGTTGGCGTCGCGCTTGAGCTCGATGACCACCCGCATGCCCTCGCGGGAGCTCTCGTCGCGCAGGTCGGAGATGCCCTCCAGCCGCTTCTCGCGAACGAGCTCGGCCATCTTCTGGAGCATCGTGGCCTTGTTGACCTGGTACGGGATCTCCGTGACCACGATCTGCTCGCGGTCTCCCTTGGCCATGGGCTCGATGGCGCAGCGGGCGCGCATGATCAGGTTGCCGCGCCCCGTGGCGAAGGCCTGACGGATGCCATGCTTGCCGTAGATGAGCCCGCCGGTGGGGAAGTCAGGCCCCTGCACCACCGTCATCAGCTCGTCGAGCGTGGCGTGCGGGTTGTCGATCACCATGATCGTCGCGTCGACGATCTCCCCGAGGTTGTGCGGAGGGATGTTGGTCGCCATGCCGACGGCGATGCCGCCCGCGCCGTTGACCAGGAGGTTGGGGTAGCGCGCCGGGAGCACCAGCGGCTCGCGCTCGCTCGCGTCGAAGTTGTCCCCGAAGTCGACCGTCTCCTTCTCGATGTCCTCGAGGAGCTCGGCCGCGATCTTCGCGAGGCGAGACTCGGTGTAACGCATCGCCGCGGGGGGGTCGCCGTCGACGGAACCGAAGTTCCCCTGGCCGTCGACCAGCATCATCCGCATGGCGAAGTCCTGCGCCATGCGCACGAGGGCGTCGTAGACGGACTTGTCTCCGTGGGGGTGATACTTGCCGAGCACCTCGCCCACCACGCGCGCGCACTTCTTGTACGGCTGGCTGGCGAAGAGCCGCATCTCGTTCATCGCGTAGAGGATCCGGCGGTGCACCGGCTTGAGCCCGTCGCGCGCATCTGGAATGGCGCGACCCACGATCACGCTCATCGCGTAATCGAGGTAGCTCTTCTGCATCTCTTCCTGGATGAGGATGGGGACCGTGCCCCCTGAACCCGCTCCCCCGTCAGCCCGATCATTGTTGTCCGCCATGGCCGGGACGGTCTAGCAGACCCCACCGAAAACCTCCATTTTGAAGTACTCTCGCGTGCATTCTGGCTGGTCAGGATATGTCACAGACAACCACGGTTGACGGACCATCGCCAACCCTTGCTGGCATCCGGCCCCACCCCGCCGTGACATCCCCGGGGAAGCTCCGCTCGGAACGCCGGCTGCTAGGCTCGTGCCTGCCGTGCCCCTCCTCCCGCGCCCCCTCTCCCTGGTGCTCCTGATCGGTCTGCTCGCAAGCGCGACGGGCTGTCTCCAACGCTCGCTCCCGCTGCCGCCGCCGAGCATCTCCGGGGTGACCGTCACCGGGTGCGACCCGGCGGAGTGCCCGCAGGGCGGGGTGATCGTGACGCTGGAGGGAAGCTCGCTGCCGGGCGCTCAGGTGATCGTCGACGACACGGCCCTCCACGCGACCGCGCCCACCGGCGAGAGCCTTACGGTGGTGACCGACGCGAGCCCGGCGGGCCTCTGGCGCGCGGTGCTGGGGCCGGTGCGGGTGCGAGGGACGATGACCGTGCTCGCCCCGCGGGTGGGCGACACGCTCAACGTGTTCCAGATCGTGTCGACGCCGGGCACCGAGGTGTCGCTCTCGCGCAGCGTGATCGTCACGGCGCCGCGGTAGACGCGTTGCCGAAAAGGTGACGCGCCCCGCGCCTTCGACGAAAGGTGCGCCCAGCGGATCACTCCGATCCGCTGTGCACAGGAGCGAAGCCCTTGGCCATGGACGCAATGGGATCCATGCGTGACCTCGACCAGATCCAGGAACGCGATGACGTCAGTCACTCGTCGCGGTTGATGTCCATCGCCCTCGGCGCCATCGCCACCGCCTGCGTGCTCTTCGCCGTCGGTGTGATGGTGGGCCGCGAGGCTGGGGACACCCGACCGGCGCCGCGGGAAGACCCGCTGGCGCAGCTCGACCGCCTCGCCCAGCGCCCGGAGGCCGCGGCGCCCGCGGCCCTCACGTACGCCGAGCGCCTCACCGGCAACCCCGGGGGTCCGGCCCCGGTCGGCGCGGCCACCGCGCCGGGCGCAGCTCCCGCGGGCGCCGTGGCGAACGCGACGGCCCAGCTGCTGGGTGGCCCGTCACTGGCCGACGCCTCGCAGCGGCCGGTGCTGCTGCCGCAGAGCGCCTCTCCGCTCGGCGGCTTCGGCGTTCGGCTCAGCGAGTCGGCGCTCACCAACGCCGGCACGGTCGGCCCCTCGGCGACGACGCCCCGGGGCGCCCCCGTCCCGGCGGGCAACGACGGCCCGTTCACCGTGCAGGTGAGCTCGTTCCGCGCGGTGGGCCACGCCCAGACCTTCGCCCAGCGGCTGCGCGAGCGAGGTCACCGGGCCTACGTGGCCCAGCCCGCGACGGACCCCAACAACGTGGTGTGGCACCGCGTGCGGGTGGGTCCGTTCAACAACCTTCGCGAAGCGAGCGCGTACCGCGCGGACTTCGAGAACCGCGAGCGGATGCCCGCGATCGTGGTGCGCCGCGAGGCGCCCGCCGCGCGCCCGTAACGACGAGATACCCCTTCCTTACGCTTCTTCCTCGTCGACTCCTGGCCTTCATCCCTCCTGCCTCTTCTTTCCTTCCCCCTCCTCTCTCCAGCTCCTCTCGGGTCGCCGTCCCCGCGTGTTGAAACACGCGGCAACGCCCCTGATTGCGCACCTCGATGGCAAGTCCGCAGAGCGGACTTCCAGTGGAGTTCCGCGCTCTCCGCCGTTGCCGCGTGTTTCAACACGCGCGACGGGGCGACGGAACGAGCTGAGAGGGGCTGTGTATGGAGTGAAGGGGAGAGACGGAGACGGGGAGAGACGGCTCAGTCGGTGGAGCGACCGCGGAGCGCGATCTGCAGCACCTGGCGGGCGAGCGTCGGCGCCTTCACGCGCCAGAGCGGACCGTTGGCGATCATCACCGCGAGCGAGAGGCGGCGCCCCGCGCCCTCGGCGTTGCCCACGAACCAGGTGTAGGCCCGGTAGGGCTCCGAGCCCGTCAGCGTCCCGGTCTTGCCGCCGACGTTGACGCCCTCCAGGTAGGCGCGGCCCCGGTCGTCGTGGAAGCCGTGGAAGCCCGTGCCGTCGCTCACCGTGCGCGCCATCGAGCGCACGAGCGTCGCGGCCACCTCGGGGCTCACCGCGCGCCGCCAGCCGTGCTCGCCGCCCACCGCGAGCGTCTCGCCCTGCGCTCCGCGAATCGACGACACGATCCACGGGCGGGTCATCTCGCCGCCGCGGGCGATGCCCTGCGCGAGCAGCGCGCCGTGGAGGGGGGAGAGCGTGCTGTTCCAGAAGCCCGCGGCGGTGCGCGCGAAGGCCAGGGTCTCCGTGGGGACCGTGAGCTGGCTCGGGGCCACCGGGGCGTCGAAGGGCAGCGCCTCGCCGAAGCCCCACTCCCGCGCCATCGACTGGATGCGGTCGGGGTTGAGAAGCTCCAGCGAGCGCCGCGCGAAGACCGTGTTGATCGAGCGCGCGAAGGCCTCGGGCAGCGTGCTGCACTCGCGGTCGCGCCGCGGGTCGGTCATCAGGTCGCGCAGCGTGAGCGCGTGAAACCCACCCGACCAGCAGGTGGGCGTGCGCTCGGAGAACCCCTGCTCCAGCAGCGCCGAGGCGGTCACGATCTTGAACACGCTGGCCGCAGGCGCCTCGGCCACCCGCGCGAGGTCCCGGCCCGGCGCTCCGCGCGAGGCCCAGACCAGCACCCGCCCGGTCGCCGTGTCGAGCACCACCACGCTCGCCATCGGGAGCTGGTGCCGCTCGAGAAGGGCCGCGGTGGCGCGCTGCCAGGCGGGCTCGAGGGTGAGCGTCGCGCGGCGAGCGCCGGGCAGGTCGACCACGTAGTCACCCCCGCCGCGCTCGAGGTGCGCGCGGGAGGGATCGAGGCCCTCCACCGCGGCGGTGATCGACGCAGGGGCGCCCCGCGACCGGCCGTGCGCCGCGACCCCGCCGTCCGCCGACGGGGCAGGCGCCTCCCGTGTCCGGGCGCGCTGCGCCACGGCGTTGTGCCGCAGCGCGACGAACGGAACCACCGCCCCGACCACCCCCAGCATCGCCATGGCGCGTGCTCGAAATACCATCGTGGGAGGGGCCGTTAGCCAGGGCGGAGGGTCCCGGTCAACTTCATGACAGACGCCATGTCGGCCCATGCGGACCATGTGTCGTCCTGCTCGTAAGTTCTGCCTTCCCGAGCGTTCCCTTGTACACTCCGACCCCGTGGTGGCGTCGGACCTGAATGACACGAGCAGGTTCAAGGTCAACGGGTCGCGAGATCGCCCGAGCCGTGAACCCTCGGTGCGCGAGGCGTGCCTCGTCGTGATGTATGGCGAGTCCATCGGGCGGCGTATCTCGCTGACCGCGGCGCCGCTCTGCATCGGCCGGTCGGCCGAGAGCGACCTCCAGTTCGAGGAGGAGAGCGTCTCTCGCAACCACTGCCGCATCGACCCCACCCTGGGCGCCGCTGGCGTCCCGGAGTCGTGGAGCGTCAGCGACCTCGGCAGCACCAACGGCACCTACGTCAACGAGCGCGGCGTCGAGAGCGCCGTCCTCAACCACGGCGACCACCTCCAGATCGGCCGCAACATCCTGAAGTTCCTGGTGAGCGGCCACATCGAGTCGGCCTACCACGAGGAGATCTACCGGCTGGTGACCACCGACGGGCTCACCAACCTCCCCAACCGGCGCGCCTTCGAGGACGCCATGCAGCGGGAGTTCTCCCGCTCGACCCGCTACGTCCGACCGCTCTCCCTGCTGGTCATCGACATCGACCACTTCAAGAAGATCAACGACGTGCACGGCCACCTCGCCGGCGACGCCGCGCTCCGGCAGTTCGCCACCGTGCTCAAGGCCAACCTCCGCCGCGACGACTTCGCCGGGCGCATGGGCGGCGAGGAGTTCGCCGTGCTGCTCCCCGAGATCGACGACGCGGGCGCCAGGCTCACCGCCGAGAAGCTCCGGCTGCTCACCGCCCGGCATCGCTTCGTCTTCGAGGAGGCCGTGATGCCCCTCACCATCTCCGTCGGGGTCGCCACCCGCATGCCGTCCGATCAAGACCCGATGGAGATCTACCGCCGCGGCGACGAGCTGCTCTTCGCGGCCAAGCGCACCGGCCGCAACCGCGTCCACGGCTGAGCTCGGCCCGTGCGCCGCTTCGCGCAGACCCACCGGCTCGCGCTCCTCACCGCGGTGGGCGCCGCCGCCGCGCTCATCGCCGTCGGGCAGCGCACCCCCGCGGACGTCGACGAGGGCTTCTACGCCATCGCCGCAGAGCTCGTCGCCCACGGCCGCCTCCCCTACCGCGACTACTTCTATCCGCAGGCCCCGTACCTGCCCTTCCTCCTCGCGCCCGTCGCCGCCCTCGCCTCGCGCTTCGTCATCGAGCGCGTGGTCTTCTCACTCCTCGGCGCGATCACCGCGGGGCTCATCGCGCACGGCGTGAAGCGCGACACGGACTCAGGCCTCGCGGCCGTCACCGCGGCGGCCCTCTTCACCCTCAACGAGCTCACCTGGCAGTGGTTTCCGAGCATCCGGCCCTACGCCCCGGCGGCCCTCTGCATCGTCGGCGCGACGCTCCTCGTGTCCGCCCCGAAGCGCCCCTCCCTCGCGCGAGCCGCCCTCGCCGGAGCCCTCGCCGGGGTCGTCGGCGGGCTGCGCCTGCTGCTGCTCCCCTTCGTCGGCGCCATCGTCGCCGCGGTCTGGCTGCGGGGCGCCCGCTTCGCCCTGCTGCGAGCGCTCGCGGTCATGGTGCTCATGCGGGTGACGCTCTGGGCCCCCGGCAACCAGCAGCTCCAGACGGCTCGCTGGACCGTCCCCCTCGCCCTGCTGGTCGTCGCGGCGGGGCCCGCCTGGCGCGAGCGCGCGAAGCGCGGAGCTCTCTCCCTCGCCGGAGCCATCGCGGCCCTGCTGCCCCTCGCGGCGCTCTTTCGCATGGCCCCGGAGGGCTTCCTCTTCGGCAACCTCGCGTTCCACGCCAACCGGGTGACCGGGACGTGGGCCGCCGATCAGGTTCCGTGGTGGGCCCAGCGCAGCACGTACATCCACGGCCTCTTCGGCATCGTCTCGATGAACCACCTCTCGGCCTTCGCGCCGGAGCTCATCGTCCTCTCGCTCCTCTCGGGCTTCGCCCTCCTCGCCCGCCCCGCACGACAGACCATCGCGCCCTCCCTCGCGGCGGCCTCCGTCGTCCTCGCCGCGCTCGTCCCCTTCCCCGTCATCGAGCACTACTTCACCCCGGCCGTCCCCGTCCTGGCGCTGCTCGCGGGGCTCGGCCTGGGCCACCTCGACCGCGCCCTCCGAGGACCGCTCGCCCCCCGCCTCGCGCTCCCGGTCTGCCTGCTCGCGCTCCACCTCGTGATCGGCTACCCCAGCTTCCACCGCCGCTGGCGCGAGGGCCTCTACGGCGACTTCCGCCTCCACGCCTTCCGCCCGCGCCGCCTCGACTACGCCGCCGCGCGGGTGCGCATGGTAGCCGAGCGCCACCCGGGCCCCGTGCTCGCGCTCTGGCCAGGCTCCGCGCTGGGCCTCGGCCCCCGGATGCTCCCCGGCACCGAGAACCACTTCGCACGACAGGCGCCGCTCCCCCTGGGCGACGCTGCGCTGCGCGATCGGCTGCACATCGCGACCGCCGACGACGTCCGCGACGCCGTCATCGCGCAGACCCCCTCGGTGGTGACCATCGACCGCGAGGTCGAGCACATGGGGGTCGATGAGTTTCGGGTGTTGCTGGAGCGCTGTGGATACCGGGTCGAGTCCGAGGCCCGCGGGGTGCTCGTCGTCTACGCCAGGGTCGAGGCCCCGGGCGACGAGTGCTCGCGGGCCCGCTGATCAGCCGGGGACGCCGATGCCGCTGCCGCGCGCCGGGACGACGATGAACACCGGCCGGGTGTCGACCACCGTGCCGCCGCGGCCGACCACATTGATGGTCGCGCGGAAGAGCTTGGCGCTCGCGCCACCCTCCACGAAGTCGTTATAGAAGTCCGCCCGGAAGGTCACCCTCGTGCTCGGGAGCACGTTGTAGAAGGTGGTCATGTCGTGGCGCTCGTAGCCGGTGGGCATGGCGGGCTCGCCGCTCACCGGGACCACCGCGCGGATGAAGTCCGCCGTGGTGCGCCCCATGGGAATGCCCATCGCGGTCGGGTCGCCCTCGGTGCGCGTGGTGATGTCCTGCCGCGATCCGCTCGCGAGCCGGGTGACCGCGTCGACCACCTGCGCCGCCACGGCCCCGACCGCGCGCCCCGGACCGAAGACCACCGGGTTGCCCGAGGCGTCGGTGGTGCGGGTGCGCATCGCGAGCAGCTGCGAGTTGACGTAGGTCGCCCCGCCGACGCCGGCGCCGACGTCGATGCCGACGAAGAAGCCGCCGCGGGCGTTGAGGGCCGTCACGACGTCATTGCAGTTGTGCCCCTGGGTCGATCGGTAGGTCGCCGCGTCTCCCGCGAAACACCCGTCGTACCAGGGCGCGTCGGAGGCCAGCACCACGATGGGGACGCGCCCCTCGCCGAAGCAGCCCCAGCCGTAGCGGGGGTTGGCCGCGGTGGAGCCGCAGTCTCGCGCCGGGTCGACCTGCGGCACCCAGCCGTTGCCCGCGGGGTCGAGCGCGTT
>SCUS01000135.1 GCA_004297725.1 Myxococcaceae bacterium
CCCGCGCGCCCGGTGGCGCCGCGCCCGCTCGCAGGACGAGCTCGTGCGGGCGATGCAGGCCGCGCTGCGGGACATGCCCGGGATGCGGACGGTGTTCACGCAGCCCATCGAAATGCGGGTCAACGAGATGGTCGCCGGCATCCGCGCCGACCTCGGGATCAAGATCTTCGGCGACGACCTCGACGAGCTGCGCGCGGCGGCGCGGCGGGTGGACGCCATCGTGCGGACCATCCCTGGGAACGCCGACGTCTCGGTCGAGCAGGTGACGGGCCTGCCCGTGCTCCGCGTCGAGCTCGACCAGGCGGCCGCCTCGCGCTTCGGCGTCCCCGCCGAGGCGGTGCTCGCGACCGTCGCCGCGCTCGCCGGGGTGGAGGTCGCCGAGCTTCGCGAGGGGCAGCGCCGCTTCCCGGTGGCCCTGCGCATCGAGCCCGCGCGCGCGGTGGACGCCGACGCCATCGGCGCCCTGCTCGTCGCGGCCCCGGACGGCACGCAGGTGCCGCTCTCGCAGCTCGCCCGCCTGCGCACGGAGGCGGGGCCCTCGACCATCCAGCGCGAGTGGGCGCGGCGGCGCATCACGGTGCAGGCCAACGTGCGGGGCCGCGACATCGCCTCCTTCGTCGCGGAGGCGCAGCGCCGCGTCGCCGCCGAGGCCCGCCTCGCGCCCGGCTACTCGGTGACCTACGGCGGCCAGTTCGAGCACCTGGAGCGCGCGCCACCGCCTGCTCTTCGTGGTGCCGCTCGCGTTGCTGCTGGTGTTCTCGCTGCTCTACCTGACCTATGGGCGGGTGCTCGACGCGTTGCGCGTCTTTACCGGCGTGCCCTTCGCGGCGCTCGGCGGCGTCGTGGCGCTCTGGCTGCGGGGGCTGCCGTTCTCGATCTCGGCGGCGGTGGGCTTCATCGCCGTGAGCGGCGTGGCGGTGCTGGGCGACATGGTGCCGGCCTCGACGATCCGCCGCGCCCTCGACGCGGGCGTCGAGGTCCGGGAGGCCATCCGCGCGTCCGCGATGGAGCGGCTGCGCCCGGTGCTGATGACGGCGCTGGTCGCGGGGCTGGGGTTCCTCCCGATGGCGCTGAGCCGGGGCATCGGCGCGGAGGTGCAGCGGCCGCTGGCGACGGTGGTGCTGCGCCCGGCCGGACGGTCCGCGCGGGATCCTGCTGCACGGCGACGGCGCGTCGTGGCGGCAGGAGCGCATCCCCGAGAGCGCGCTGGCCGAGAGCCTCTACAAGGTCGCCGCGGACGGGGACGCGCTCTACGTCGTGGGATCGGGCGGCCTCATCCTGCGGCGCGAGGCGAGCGACGGCGCGTGGCGGCGCATCGACGTCCGGCTCGCGACCTCCGACAACCGACTCTTCACCGTGTCGTGCGCGGGCGGCGCGTGCTTCGCCGTGGGCGGGAGCGCGTCGGGGCTGGTCCTGACGGGGGACGGTGCCGGCTGGCGCACGGCAGCCTCGGCGGGGGACGCGTCGTTCGACGCGCTGCCCGGCCTGAGCGGCGTGTGGGCGCGCGGGCCCGACGACGTGCTGATGGTTGGCGACGACGGGGCGACGTTGCACCTCGGTGGCGGGAGCCTTCGCCGGCCGTCGCGGTCGCTCACGTCGGCGACGCTGCACGCCGTGGGCGGGTTCGACGACGTGGTCATTGCCGTCGGCGGCGAACTCGGCAACGCGACGGCCTCGCAGCGCGCCGTGATCCTCCTGCAGAACGATGACGCGCCGGACGTCACGCTCGACGGCAGGACCTGGACCGCGGGCGCCGTGCAGGGATCGCGACCCGGCGGCGGGCAGTAGGCGCTCCGCGGGTCCGGTCACCCGTGCGGATGCCGGTGGTGGGTGTCGGGGAAGTGGGCGTGGCGGTGTCGCAGCAGCGCGTGCCGGTGGCGGTGCGCATGCCCGTCGCGCGCCTCGACGCCCCCGGCGTGGGGGTGCTGGTGGTGCGCGTCGTGCTCGTGCGCGTGGTGGTGCCGCTCGGAGAGGTGCAGCCAGAGCCCGACCGCCATCAGTGCCGCGGCGGGGTAGGCCACCGCCGACGGGCGCTCGCCAAGGAGCGGAACCGCGAGTGTCGCCCCGACGAAGGGGGCGAGTGCCGTCGTGACGAGGTGGCGCCGGTCGTCGCGCGCCTCCGCGACGCCGCGGATGGCGAGGTTGTTCGCCTCGGTGCCCCCGGAGGTGAACACCATTTCGTCGTCGCAGCCCAGGAGCGCGGCCACCTGCCCGCGCGCCCGGCCGACCGCCTTCCGTGCGCGGGTGCCGAAAACGTGGCCGCTCGACGGATTGCCGAAGTGCTCTCGCAGATACGGGAGCATCGCCTCGACCACCTCGGGGAGCAGCGCGGTCGAGGCGTTGTGGTCCAGATGGATCGGGGCGCTGTCGCTCATGCCCGAGCCTCGGTCTTGTCTGCACGAAGCGCCAGAAACGCCGCGCCCGGTGCGTGGATGCGGGTGAGGAGCGGCTCGAACGGGGCCACGACTCGCGCGGCGAGGCCGCTCGGCGGAAAGAAGACCGAGCCGCGAACATCAGCGACGCGGAGGCCAGCGTTGCGCGCGAGCGATGCGAGCTCGGAGCGTGACCAGAACTGCGCTCGACGCCAGGTGCCCGCGCCGAGCCATCCCCGCACGCGCCGCTCGGCCGCCCACACGCTGAAGCGACCGAGCTCACCGAGGACGAGGCGCCCGCCCGGTGAGAGCACGCGTGCCATCTCGCGGACGGCGAGCCCGGCGTCGGGCACGAAGCACAGCACCGTCACCGCGAGGACCACGTCGAAGGAGGCGTCGTCGAAGGGCAGTCGCTCGGCGCGACCTCGGATGAGCGTGATGCCTACGCCGCGCGAGGCCGCACGCGATCGGGCCGCGTCGAGCATCTCGGGTTCGAGGTCGAGCGCGGTGACGACGGCGCCGCGGACGGCGGCCTCGATCGCATAGGTGCCGTCGCCGGTCCCCACGTCGAGCACGCGCACGCCCTGGAGCGACCCGGCGAGGTCGAGCACCACGTTGGTCTCCACGCGCTCGGTGATGCCGCCCAGCGTGGTGGATCGCCAGCGGGCGTAGGTCCGCGCCGCGACGACCGGCTCCGTCACGTCGCCCACCCCTGCATCCAGGGCTTCGCGCGGTAGCGGTCCCAGGCGTCGGGCAGCACCGTCACCACCGGCCCGTCGAGGTCGCCGCGGGCCGCGACCCGCAGCGCGGCCACCACGTTGGTGCCCGCCGAGCCGCCGACGAGGAGCCCCTCCTCGCGCACGAGCCGCCGAACCATCGCGAAGCTCTCCTCGTCGCTCACGCGCTCGGCCGCGTCGATGACGTCGCGGTGCAGGTTCGCCGGCGCCTCGCTCCCGCCGATGCCCTCGACCGCGTAGGCGCCGTCCGCGCCGAGCCGCCCCGTCTCGACCCAGTCCGCGAGCGCGGAGCCCAGCGGGTCGGCGAGCACCACGCGAACGCCCGGGAACGCGGACTTCAGGCGCCGCCCGACGCCTGTGATGGTGCCTCCCGTGCCCGCCCCGGCGACGAATGCTCCGACCCGCCCGCCCGTCTGTTCGAGGATCTCCGCGCCCGTCGTCTCTTCATGGACGCGCACGTTGGCGGGGTTGTTGAACTGGTCGGTGAGAAACCAGCCGCTCTCCTCGGCCATCCGCCGCGCGACGCTCCGAAAGTTGTCGGGGCTCGATGGCGGCGCGTTGGGCGTGATGATCACCCGGGCGCCGAGCGCGGCGAGGGCCGCGCGCTTGTCGGCCGACATCTTCTCCGGCATCACGCAGACCAGCCCGTAGCCGCGTGCCGCCGCGACCAGCGCGAGCCCGACGCCGGTGTTTCCCGCCGTGGCCTCGATCATCGTCATCCCGGCCCGGAGCACGCCGCGGGCCTCGGCGTCTTCGACGATGGCGAGCGCGATGCGGTCCTTGATGGATCCCCCCGGGTTCATGTGCTCGCACTTCACGAGCACGGGGACGGACAGGCCCCGCGCGATGCGCTCCAGCGGCACCAGCGGGGTGCGTCCGATGTGCTTCAGGATGCCCTGACGGTCGCTCTTCACGGGTGCCCTCTACAGCTTCGTGTACAGCCACGACTTCTCGAACAGCACCTTGCCGAGGTGCCAGCGCCAGCTGGGTGTCCGCACCTCCACGGTGGGTTTCGGCTCGGCGTAGAAGTCACCACCACCGAAGCCCGCCTCGCCGTTACCGGTCTCGAGGAAGCATTCGCCGTGGCCGTTGAAGCGCTCCGTAGCGTCGCGCCCGAGCACGGCGGCCGCGATGTTCTTCGCGACCACCTCGGCTTGGCCGTGAGCGAAGACGCCCGCCTTGGGAAGCGGCTTGCCGAGCTTGAGCGGAATCGAGACGACGTCGCCGAGCGCGTACACTCCCGGGAAGCGCGTCTCCAGCGTGTGGCGATCGACGGAGACCCAGCCCGTCTCGCCCGCCAGCGGGCTCTCGCGGACGACCCGGGGTGCCCGGTGGGGAGGGACATACGCGAGCAGGTCGAAGTCCGCCGCCGCGCCGTTCGCAAACGCGAGCCGCCGCGCCGCCGCATCGACCGACGTCACCTGGTGCTCGGGGTGGTAGGGGATGCCCCTGGCCTCGAGCAGCTGCTTCACGGCGCCCGACATCTCGGGACCGGCGACGCCCATCGGACCGGGCTCTGCGGCGTAGACGTCGATCGTCACGGCCTCGCGCAGACCGCGCTTGCGAAGGTACGCGTCGATGAGCAGCGCCCCCTCGTACGGAGCGGCCGGGCACTTGTACGCCGGCGCCGCGGTGAGCACGACGATGCGCCCCTTCTGCGTGGCCTCG
>SCUS01000136.1 GCA_004297725.1 Myxococcaceae bacterium
GGGCAGGCCACCGGGGCGAGGCCGCTCGGCGGGCAGACGTAGGTCGACGTCCCGAGCGCGCCGCACGAGCAGGTGCTGCTCATGCCGGGCGTGCAGCGCGCGGGGCCGACGTCGAGCGGCCCCGTGTCGACCATGCCGACGTCCGCGGGCCCCGAGTCGACGGGCGGGGCAGGGTCAGAGCTACAGGCGGCGAGGGCGAGGAGCAGCGGGAGCAGGTGGCGCATCGGGTGGAACGTACGCCGGTGGACGGCGCGACGTCACCGGGGATGGAGGGAGCGTCCGCAGCGCGGACAGCAGGTGGTGCTCAGCCGCTCTTCGGGGGCGCGTCCGTGTTGGCCGCGTCGAGCTCGCTCTCAAGCGCTGGGTCGCTCGCGACGAGCTTGCGCAGCGTGTCGACGGTGATCCCGAGCTTCTTCGCAGCGGCGTTGTTCACGCCGCCTGCGTTGGCGACGGCATGGCGGATCGTTCGTCGGAAGCGGTCCGGTGCCTTCTCGCGCCATCCCGCGAGGTCCGCTGCCCGAGCGTCCCGGTTGCGCGCCGCCCGGCTCGCGGCCGCGTAGTCGTCGGGGCGGTGCCCGAGGGCAACCAGCGCGTGACGCACGATCGCGGCGCCGTCGTCGCGGGGCCTCATCGCCGCGAGCACGGCTGGTAGCGCGTGGATCACGAGGGACGTCCCAACCGGGACCTTCGGTCCCCACAAGGCGACCGGGGCGACGTTCAGCAGTACGGCGATGGCGCTGAGCTCTGGCGACCACTGCGGCCGGATCGACACCCCGACGTGGTCGAACCATGCCTGCTGCGCCGCCCTGTCTGCGCCGTACTCCGGCGGCGCGGCGGCGCTCGCGACGATCCGACGGCGCCACGGTGCGAAGCGCGCCGCGAGGTCGCGCGCCTGGTGTACGACCGCCTCGTCGTCGACGGTGGGAAGGTGCTCCGGGCCGATCGGGCGCGAGGTCGGAGCGCCGGACAAGAGGCACACCTTCGCGTGGTAGCGCGCGGCCGTCCGTGCCATCCCGAAGGCGACCTCGTCGGCGCTGGCTGGTGTGTCGCTGGTTACGCCAGCGAACAACGCGTGGGCGATGCTCGCTGTTGCGTCGCCAAGGTCGTCCAGCACCGACACCGCGTATTCGAGGCCGATGCTATCTCGCCCTTCGCGCGCTGCGATGGCGAGGTGAGCCGCCGCGGTGAGCCGCGCGTCGAGGGCCTGGAGGGCCGACAGGCCGACTCCGACGAACTCGGCTTCGACGGACTCGGGGCCGTTGCCCGCCGCGTCGCTCTTGCGTACGTTCTGCATCGCTCGCTACTCCGCTCGTCTCGGGGTCGTGGGAAGCGCCTCGCATGGCCTGCCAGCCGTTGCGGGGCGCGCGCGTGTCGAGGGTACACCGGCGCGCCGGCCGGGAGCAGCTCGCGCCGTCGTCAGCGGGAGGGGATGCGATCGCCACCGGCCGTGACTACAGCTCCGGTATGCTCGCCGCGACGATGGCCACGACCCGCAAGCCCACGAAGACCACCACGAAGCCCAGCGCGCGCCCCTCGACGCGGCGGAAGCCGGTCGCGGCGCCGCCCCCGAAGACGTTCGCGGAGGTTGGGCGCGAGGCCGCTCGGGACGCCCAGCGGAAGGTGTTGCTGGAGGCGTGGGAAGCGCACGCCTGGAACATGACGGCCACCGCCGAGGCGCTATCGATGGGCGATGGGACAGCGGTGATCCGAGCCCTCAAGGCGCTAGCCCCCGAGGAGTACGAGGCCGCGAAGAAAGACGGGCGCATCTCGCCCGCGAATCGTCGCGAATCGTAGCCATGACGAATCTGTCAGCCCTGACAAGGTTGACGGACGTTGCTCGGTTGCGGTAGCTCCGACTCCAGCGGCGCCTACCGCGCGGGATCACCCCGCCTCGCGCCGCACGGGAGAGGTGCGTCATGGCGAGGGCGAACGGGTGCGGCGCGTCGGGTGATGCGGTGGTGTGGTCGGTGGTGCTTGCGCTGGCCCTCGCGGTCGCAGGGCTCGCCGCGCGGATGCTGGCGCGGGCATCGAGCTCGCGCGCCTCGACGGCCCCCCAGGGCGCCGCGCCGGTGGTGATGGGCGTGGGCCCCGCCGAGGCCCGCGACGTCGTTGCACACAGCCCGGCGTCGCGCTGCCCCGCCGGTGACCCCGCGCTCGCGCTCCTCGCCTGGCTCGCGGCCCTCGGATGGGTGACCTTCAACGGCGCGCCCCCGCGGCGCTGGCCCTGGTGGGATGCGCGCCGGGCGACGGTGTGGGCCGCGACGTTCACCAGCGCGCTGCCCCCGATGCTCCGCTGACTTCCCCTCCGGCGCGGGCTGGCACCTGCGCGGGAGGTTCACCCTCGACGCCGCGGCCGTGGGGTCGCTCTGGCGGTGGCGAGGTTCAACCCCGGAGCGGCCCCGAGGAATCGGGACGATGACGAACACGCCGAAGGGCGCGGGGGCCGACGTGCGCCCGCAGGGCAGAAACGCGAAGGCCCCCGCGACTGGCATCGCGAAGGCCTCCAGGGGAACCGGGACGGGCACCCACCGGCAGAGTACGCCAGCCGCGAAGAATCCTCCACCAGCAACCCAGCCGATCGGGCGCGAGGCGCTGGCCTTCCTCTCGGCCGCCGTCGCCCGCGTTGCCGCCGCGCGCCGCGACCTCGACGGCCCCTGGCTGATGGTCGCCGCGTTCCTCTGCGGAGCGGACTGGCTCCGGGCCCGGCGGCGCGGCCGGGGCGTGCTGCGGGCGCTGGTGTTGCGCGACGTCGTCGAGGCGCGGGACGCCTGGGCGACCGCCAACGTGGAGGAGAAGGGCTACCTGCGGCACGCGCTCGACCTCACCCGCGAGTCGATGGCCCAGGGGCTTCGGCTGGGGAGCCGGGCGAACCAGCGCCGCACCCGCCGCGCGCTGCGGCTGATCGGGCGGAACCACCGCCGCCGCTCGCTCCCGGCGAACTATGACCGGGTGAGCGCGCTCCCTGGCTTCCGCGCGGCCCTCACGACCGCGATGGCTTCGCTCCCGGTCGTGACGCCGGATTGCTGGAGCCGCGCGACCGGGCTCGCCTGGCCGCGACCGGAGGGCGGGCGGCGGCGCCTGTCTCCGGGCCAGCGGTTCGCGCAGGTGGCGGACCTCGGCGCGACGTGGTGGCAGGCCTTCGAGGGGCGCCCCGGGAAGCGCTCCCGCGCCCCGGGCTCCTTCGGGAACGACATCATCGACCGCGCTCTGGCCTCAGGCATCGGACCGACGATCGAGGACGTGCGGACGTTCTTCCGGATGATCGTCGCCGGGGGTTGGGACGGCATGAAGGGCGGCTCGCTGTGAGCGCCCGCACCACCAGGCCGTCGGAGTGCTCCCCTCGCGCCCTCGCCCGCTTCGCCCGCAAGGTCGACCGCCAGTGGATGAAGGGCGCGCCCGCCCCGATGCCCAAGCACTGGCGCGACGTCTGCGGCCTCGCGCTGGCGATGGCGCCCCAGAGCGCCGGTGACCCGCTGTTCCACCGCGCGCTTGTCGCGGCGCTCCGGTTCGCGCTCCCTCGCCGGGAGGAGTTGTCCGCCTCCGTCGACGTCTGGGCCCGCGACCCGCGCAACCTCGCCGCGCTCGCGGTGGACCTGCTGCCGGTGATCCGCACGCACGCCCGGAGGCCCGCGTGAGCCGCCCCCGCTTCCTCGGGCTCCTCGGAGAGCGCCCGGTGTTCCGCTTCGACAGCGCCCACGACCTGCTCCGGGTGTGGCCGAAGGCGGTGCAGAGCCACCCCGGGCCGTTCGCGCCGGGCCTCTACATGGTGTTGCCCGGCACCGTCATTCGCATCCCCGATGGCTTCGGCGCGCAGCTCGGGGCCGATCGGGTGCGCGCCGCCTGCAGCACGCCCCGGCTCGCGCGGTCGCTCTCGGTCGCTCCACGCGCGAGCGGCCCCACGAGACACCCTGTGGCGTGAGAGTGGACCGCCGCGGAGCGAACACACCGCCCCGTGTTCGCTGGCGAACACGAGCCCCCGTGTTCGCACGCGAACACACCGCCCCGTGTTCGAAATGCCTTGTTTTTAAGTGTTTCGTTGCGTCGGTGCACGTCTCAAGGGAGAACCGCACCCATGCGGAACGGAACCGGCCTCACGCCCCACCAGATCCGGCAGCTCTGTGTGGCAACCGCCCTCGACGACCGCCCGGTCGTCAACGTGCTGTTGGGTCGCAAGGTCCGGCCGTCGACGCTGCTCCTGGTCACCCGCGCGGCGCGGGAGCTCGGGATCGCCCTCCCCACCCTGGAGACCGCCGCGACCTGAAACGAGACGCGGCCGGGGGCGCCACACCCACCGGCCGCAGAGAGACTCGACGATGACCACGAAGCTACGCCGCGGCCCCAAGGGCCGCAAGGCGGGGGTGCGCTTGTGCCTCTCGCCGGACAACCAGGTGCGTTCGATGCCGCTGCGCGCGGTGCTCCCTGGCGCCCGCGCCGGTCTCACGGTGCGCGGCCCCGGGGCGCTGGAGTGGTTGGCCTTCCTCGAGGGGAGGCCCTCCCGATGAACCGCCAGCAACGCAGGGCCGCGGCTCGCGACGCCGCCCGCAACCAGCTGCAACCGCCCGCCGCGGCCGACGCGCTGGCCCGGTGCAAGGCCATCGGCGCCGAGGTGCGCGAAGCCATCCAAGCGGCGCTCGCCGCTGGCGCGGACCCCGCGGACATCGCTGCGACGATCGACGACGGCGGGCGCGACCTGGTGGTGTGCGTCGAGTCGCGCCGCGCCCTCGTCGCGGAGATGGAGCACGACGGGGCGGCCGGCGCGGCCGGGCTGGTCGACCTCGCGGCGCGACTGCGCGCCTTCGGGCCGTCCGCGTGGTTCCCGGTGGTGTACGCCGGGCCCAGCGGGACGGGACTGACGGCCATCCGGTTCCACCTGCTCTCCCCTGGTGGTGACGCATGAGCCGCCGCACCGCGAGGGAGGAGCAGCTGCAGGCGGCCCACGCGGCGCTGTTGCGTCGAAGCCTCGCGACGCTGCGGGCGTCGCAGCGGGGCCCTGCGCTCCCTCCGCAGCCCTCGGCGGAAGACCGGGCGCTGGCCGCTCTCGCCACGCCGGCCGAGCGCGCCCGGGTCGACGTGCTGTTGCGGGAGGCCGGGTTCACGACCGGCGACCTGGCGCGCGCCGATGCGCTCCGGCCGCAGCCGGACAACGACCCCGTCGACGACCTCACCCGGCGGCGCGCGCGCCAGCTGCGAGGGGGCAGACCGTGACCGGCGAGGTCACGAGCTCGCCGCGCTGCTGTTGCCCCAGGTGCCACCGGGCCGCGGACCCGTCGCCGGTCGTCGAGCTCCGCCCCCGGTGCGCGCTCTGTCGACGGTGCGGGTGCACGTCGAAGGCGTCGAGCTGCGCGCCCCCGGCTGGAGGTGACCCGTGGGCCGCTTGAACGACGCTCCCTCGCGCCTCTGGCATGAGGCGCACCCGGGCCGCCTGGGGTCGACGCTCGCGCCTTGCTGGCACCCGGTGGTGAAGGCGACGGAGCAGTTCCTCTACGTCGCGGCGCACTGCGGCACCCTCCCCGGTAGGAAGACGACGCGCATCCGCCGGGACGAGCTCGCGGCGGGCGTAGGTGTCGACGCGTGGGTCTGCGATCGCGACGCCGGCGGGGCCTTCACGGCGGCTGCCTGGTTCTTCGAGGGGGCCGTGCCGCCGTCGCCGATCCGGCCGCCCGGGTGGCTCCGCGCTCGACGTCGTGCGGAGGCCGATGCCGCCCGCGTCGAAGAGCCCGCGCGCCCGCCGTACTACACCCCTCCGGAGGTGCGGCGCGCCGACGCGGCGGACCTCGCGGCCCTCGGGCTGAGGAAGCGCCCCGATGCCGCTGGGCTTCAGCGTGCGTGGCGCGAGACGGCGAAGCGCGTCCACCCGGACGCTGGCGGGACTGATGCTGCCTTCGTCGCGGCGCGAGCGGCCTACGAGCGGCTGCGGGCGGTGTGCACGTGACGGCCGCACACCAGCGGGGCGCACGGCGCGAGCGGCAGACCGCGGCGCTGGTCGACGGCGTCCGGGTGGTCCGCCCTCGCGGCGAGTCCGCCCCCGACGTCGAGCCGGTGACGCTCCCCTCCGGGGTGGTGATTCTCCCGGAGTCCAAGGCCCGGCGGAAGCCGCTCGCGACCGCGGAGCGCTGGCTCCGTCAGGCGGAGGGCTACCTCCCGGGCGCCGCGGGGGTGGTGTTCGTCTACGCCACTGGGCAACGCGCGGCCGATGGCCTGGTGATCCTCCGCGCGAGCGCCTTCCGGCGTATCGCGGGCCTCGAGGCCCCCGACGCGCAACCCCCGCTCCCCTTCGCGAAGGGAGGTCGTTGACCGTGGGCGCGTTCAAGGATGCGGCGTGCGGCTGGCAACCCGGCGGGCAAGGGTGGGAGAACGTCTCCCCCTACCGCCGCTGCCCCATCTGCGAGGGCCGCAGTTACTGCCAGGTGGCGCGCGACGGGCTTACGGTGCTCTGTAAGCGCATCGGCAACGGCGCGCGCCCCAAGGTCAACCGCGATGGGGTCGACTTCTACACGCACCACCTCGGCGGGCGCCCCTGGACACCCTCGCCGGAGGCCCCCGCTCCGACGACGGCGCGCGCATCGGTCGACGACTGCGACCGGGCCTATCGGGCCGCGCTGGCGTCGCTGCGGCTCGACGACTGCGACCGCGGGGCCCTCCGGGCGCGAGGCCTCGACGACGGGGCCATCGACGCGAACGGGTACCGCTCCCTGGGGATCACCGGCCGGTCGCGCATCGCCCGGCGCGTCGTCGACGCCGTCGGCGAACACGTCCTGCCGGGGGTGCCTGGTCTCGCGTGGAACACCGGCGACAACGACCGGGGATGGTGGACGTTCAAGGGCTCCACCGGGCTGCTGATCCCCGTGCGAGACCTCGCCGGGCGCATCGTCGCGCTGAAGGTCCGCCGCCGGGACGTCGAGCCCGGGCAGCAGCGCTACCTCTACGTCACCAGCGCGCGCACCGGGGGGCCATCGGCCGCGAGCGTCGTGCACGTCCCGCGGGTCGCGCTCGAGCTGCGCCACCGGCCGCTGGTGATCACCGAAGGGGAGTTGAAGGCGGACGTCTCGACCGCGCTGTGCGACCGGCCGGTGGTCTCGCTCCCTGGTGTCGGAGCGTGGCGCATGGCGCTCGACGTGGTGGACGCCTGGGGCGCGCCGGAGGTGGCCGTCGCCTTCGACGCGGACGCGCGGAGCAACCGCAACGTGGCTCGCGCCCTGGTGTGCCTGGTCGACGCTCTGCGCGCCTCCGGGCGTCGCGTGTCGACGTGGCGATGGGATGGCCCCGCGAAGGGGCTCGACGATTACCTGAGCGCCAAGCGGCGCGGAGAGACGAACCATGCAGGTTGAACAGGACGGACGGCCGCACGTGGTAGCGGGCGCAGAGGGGCAGACCGGCGCAGAGCTCGACGCGCTCGCCGACGTGGTGGCGAGGTTGGAGGGCGAGGTCGGGGTCATCGAACGCACGCGAGCGGCGCGCGCCCCCGACGTGGTGGCGAGGGCGTGGGCGCTCCGGGACCGGGACGCGGGCGCGTTCGGGGCGCTGTGCTCTCAGATGAAGACCCTGGGGGTCATCATGTCGGTCTGGGAGCGCGACGTCAGGGCGTTCGTCCCGGCGCCTCGCGGCGAGACCGGCGCGCCATCGCCGGGAGCCGGGTGGCGTTCACCCGCTCCGCCGGCGCCCGTGGCCGCGCCCGCCGAGGTTGCGCCCCGCCCCTACGCCAGCGCGCGCTTCGACGACCCCGACGACCTGAGCGACGAGGCGATGACGCGCTCCGGCGCTGAGCAGCGGGTGCAGCTCGCGCGGTACTTCGGCGACGCTGCGGCGGCGCTCGACGGCAACGACCGCGACGCCGCGCGACGCCTCGCAGGGCCCGGGAGCGCGACCGTCGTCGGAGCCCCCGACGTGGTGGTGCGGGCGCTGCGCGCGATCGGGAAGGGGAAGCCGCCCGCCGCTGACGACCTCAAGGCCGCCCGAACGGCGCTCGCGCGCGGGCCGGAGGCGGTCGATGCCAGCGACGAAGGGGCCGTCAACGACCCGGCGCCGTCGTGGGCCGCGGAGCTGGGCATCGTCGAGCGCACCGGCGCCGACGCGGCGGCGGACGCTCGGGAGGGGATGCGCGAAGCCTCGCGGGAGGGCGCGCCGGACCCGCTCGACGGGCTGCCCGAGCGCATCACCAGCGAGAGCAACCCCGCGCTGGCCTTCGACGCGCTGGTGATCGGGGAGCTGTGCACGATGGCAGAGGAAGAGCCCGCCGCGTACCAGTCGGAGCGGGCGAAGCTGCGCGCCGTGGGGGTGGGTGTCACCGCGCTCGACAAGGCCGTCGAGGCAGAGCGCCAGCGCCGCAAGCGCGCCGCGAAGGAAGCCGAGCGCGAAGGGCTCGCGAGGGCCAAGCGACTCCGGCGCGAGGGGGAGGAAGCCGAGCGAGCCGCGACCGCGGAGAAGCTCAAGGCGGTGCGTGGGGAGCGGCCGGAGCTCGCGGCGCACTTCAACCAGAGATCCAGCAACGGCGCGACGTTCACCATGGAGCCCGGCCGGGTGGTGATGGACGCTCCCACCAGCCAGGGGACGAAGCGCACGACCCTTGCGAACTTCTCCGCCCCGATCGTCGCGCACACGCTGGAGCTCGACGCCCCCGACGCGAAGCCGCGCGGCACCTACACCCTGTCGGTGGTGATGGAGGGGAGCGAGACGCCGCGGGAGGTCGACGTCGAGGCGGAGCGCTTCGCCCGTATGGAGTGGGTAGAGACGGCCCTGGGGCCTCGCGCCGTCGTCGCCCCGGGGAAGGGCGCACGCGACAACCTGCGCGCCGCGCTGGGCTACCTGTCGTCGCCGGTGACCCGCCAGCGGTGCGGGTTCACCGGATGGGTCCGCCACGAAGGCCGGTGGGTCTACCTCCATGCCGGCGGCGCCATCGGCGACGAGGGGGCCGTCGAAGGCCTCGCCGCGACCCCGCCCGCGCCGGTCGACCGCTTCGCCCTCCCGGCGCCCCCGGTGGGGAGCGAGCTCGAGCGCGCTGTCGGGGCCGTCGTCGAGCTGCTGTCCATGGAGCCCGCAGCGGCGACCGTCCCGATGGTGGCGCTGGCCTTTCATGCGCCCCTCGGCGGCTCGCGCTGCGCGGTGCACGTCAACGGCCCGGCGGACCTGGGGAAGAGCGTCCGCGCGAGCCTGGTGCAACGGCTCTTCGGCGCTGGGATGCACTCCAAGGCCCCGCCGGTGTCGTGGGCGGACGGCTCGACGGCGGTGGGTATCTCCCAGGTGCTTGCGCGCGCCGGGGATGCCCTGGTGATGATGGATGACCTCCGGGTGTCGGGGGGCTCGCGCGACGAAGCCGAGGCCGCGAAGGTCGACCGGGTGCTGCGCGCGCACTTCAACGGCGCGTCACCGCTGAAGGGTCGACGCGAGGGCGGAGGGCGGACAGACCCGGCGAGCCGGTGCAACGTGCTGTCCACCGGCGAGACGCTCCCCAAGGGCTCGACGGCCTCGACGCTCAACCGGGTGGTGACCGTCGAGCTCGACGCGCCGCTCCCGGCGAGCATCGGGGAGCTCGACGCGATG
The DNA here is from genome assembly GCA_004297725.1 of Myxococcaceae bacterium. Lineage (GTDB taxonomy): Bacteria > Myxococcota_A > Polyangia > Polyangiales > SCUS01. The sequence goes on from SCUS01000136.1 coordinate 9,538, forward strand.
GCCTCGGGGGGAGTGCTCGCGGCCGGGATGGCGGCCTACCTCCGCTGGCTCGCGCCCCAGGTGGAAGACCTCCGCCCCAGGGCGCGCGCCGAGGAGCGGGCCGCGGCGGCGCGGTGGGGGTTCAGCGAGAAGAGCCGCGCGACGGAGCTACTCGGCGGCCTCTGCCTCGGGATGGAGTACCTGCTCCGCTTCCTCGCCGCGTCGGGGGTGTCCACTGCGGACGTCGAGCGCCACCGGGCGCGCGCCCTCGCGGCCCTCCATGACGTCGCCGGGGAGCATGGCGCGCGGGTCGCGGAGGAGGGCATCGCGGCCCGGTTCGTGGGCCTCGTGGCGCAGGGGCTCCGGTCGGGCCTCGCCCATGTCGTCGAGGTGCGGCGCGCGGAGGCACCCGGGACAGGGCTTCGCAATCTCACGCCGGAAGACCCGTTGCTCTGGGGCTACCAGCGGCGCGCCGGTGACCTCTCCGCCGCTGGCCCGCTGATCGGGTACCTCATCCGCACTGCGACCCCGGCGAAGCCCTCGCCCATCACGGACGCGGTGTGCCTGGCGCCCGGCGCGGCGCTGTCCCTCGCGAAGAAGGTCGAGCGGGAGAACGGGCGCACCCTGGGGGCCGACCCGAAGGCCATCGGGGCGGCGCTCGCCGCGGCCGGGATGCTGGCGCGGACGGAGCTCGACGGCGCGCGCCGGCGCGAGACCACCCGCGTTCGCACGTCGAGCGGCGGGCCGCTCCTCGAGGTGTGGGCGCTCAAGCTCTCCGCCCTCGGGTACGGCGCGAGCGAACCCGACGACGGGGGCGACGAACCCTCGCCCGCGCCGGTCGACGATGGGACCGGACCCGCCCCCGAGGACGTCCCGGAGTTCCCCTCCGACGTCGACCCCTTCGCTCCCTGACACCCTCGCCGGTACCTTCGCAGGCCCTCCGGGGCTCTGTGTCACGGAATGGCCCGCGCGCACCTGACACGACAAAAGGCCTGTTTTCATCGGGAAACAAGCTGGTTTCGCTGTGTGTCCAAAATCCGGGGGAAAGAGAGCCCCTATAGAGAGGAACGGAAAAAATAAATGAAGGTCGCGAAGGGACATAGGGTCACGGGTCGACGGGTGAGGGGACCCGCCAAGGCCCGGGAGGGGGTGGGCTCCGTCGAGGTGCTGCCCTCGGGTCGGTTCCGGGTGCGGGTGTGGGTCGGGGGCCAAAAGAAGGGCGACACCTTCGCGACCCGGGAGGAAGCCGAACGGCAACGGGCCACCCTCGCGGTGCGCCACCGGGCGGTGGCAGAGGTGATGCCCCCCGAGCCCCAGGCCCTCACTCTCGCGGCCTGGGGGAAGACCTGGTTGGAGCGCCGGGAGGAGCTTGGACAGGTGCGGCGTCCGGCGGACGATGCCTCCCGGTGGCGGAGGTACATCACCGGGAGCGCCCTCGACGCGGTGGCCCTCGAGGACATCCGACGGAAGCACATCGCGGCCTGGGTCGACGTCATGGTGAAGCGCCCCAGGGCGAAGGGCACCGGGAGGCTCTCCCCACAGACGATCCGCCATGCCTTCAACCTGCTCCGGCTGGCCCTCGCCGACGCGATCCAAGAGGAGCACATCACCGCGAACCCCTGCGACGGGATGAAGCTCCCGGCGTTGGGCGGGCGCGACGGGTGGGCCTTCCTCTCGCCGGAAGAGATCGCCGGGGTGATGCGGGGCGCCGAGGGGGTTCCGGCGGAGTCGGTGCGCGCCTTCACCGTGGCGATCTTCACCGGGCTTCGGGAGGGGGAGCTGATCGCCCTCCGGTGGGGAGACCTCACCCTCGACGGCCCCAAGCCGGAGGTGCACGTCCAGCGCTCCCATGACGGCCCTCCGAAGAACGGGAAGACCCGGCGCGTCCCGCTCTTCCCCCAGGCCGTCGAGGCGCTCAAAGGGCAGCTCCGCCACGCCACCGGCGAGGGCGATGGAGTCGAGGCGGATGACCTGGTCTTCCCCTCGCCGCGGGGGTTCCAGCGGCAACCCTCCGACGACTTCGGGTGGAGCCCCAGGAAGCGTCGAGGCCTCCCCGGCCCGGGCTACAGGATCGCCCTGGGGATCACCCGCAGGGTGCGCTTCCACGACCTCCGCCACACGTGCGCCTCGCACCTGTCCATGGGCACGTGGACGGGTGACCCGTGGACCCTGCAGCGGGTCGCGGAGTTCATGGGGCACGGCTCAACCGCCATGACGGAGCGGTATCAGCACGCCTCTCCGGGGCACCTTCACGAGCTGGTGAAACCCGCTCGGGTGGAGCGTGGGACAAAAGCCCAGCGTGGGACGGAGGCTGTTGTCCCACGCTTTCGCGAAAACACTGTACCCCCAGTAGGAGTCGAACCTACGACCTTCGGCTTAGGAAGCCGCTGCTCTATCCACTGAGCTATGAGGGCGATCGGAGCGGCGTGCGGTCTGACATGACCACGCGTCGACTGTCAACGATCAGCCCCTGTGGAGCGATGATCAGCCGTGCGAGGCCACGGCGGCTGCGCTCTGTGCGGTGGCGGTCGGCGTCTCGTTGGCGCCGCGGACGGCGCCGAGGAGCGAGAGCGAGACGGCGACCAGACCCAGGACCAGGCGAACCGTGTGAACCGACCTGCTACGACGCATGACCGACCTCCGTGTGAGCGCTGCCGTTCGTAACGCTTCAACAAGCGAGCCATTCCCTGCGACCACCGGAGGGCGCCGGAGGTTCCAGCGAAATGCACGGCTTTCCTGGCCAGGCATGGAGGGGGAGAGGGCGCGTCACCCTGACGCCGGTGTCGCGCCGTGTACAGCGGCGGACACACCCGACCGTGGCCGGGAGTGGACAGCGCCCGTGGTGGAAAGGGCCAACCTGTGGCGCTAGTGCAGGTCGGCCAGGATCTGGTCGCCGGTGATCTGGTCGGCCGAGCGGCCGTTGTAGTAGCGCAGCAGCCCGGCGCGCTCGTAGTGGGGCATGATGCGCGGGGACATCAGCCCGATCTCCCGCAGGTTGGGCACCAGCCGGCGGAACATCACGTCGCGGAAGTCCATCATCCCGGGCGAGCCCCCCACCAGGTCGCGCCACTGCGGTCGGGTGAGCCTCCCCCCGAACCACTCGTCGTAGACCTCGAAGGCCATGAAGCGGTTGCGCATCAGCAGCGCCACCTCGTAGGCCCAGTCCTCGCGCTCGTGGCGCTCGCGCTCGGTGATGTGCTCGCGAAACTGCTCCCGCAGCGCCACCACCCCGTAGTGGACGTGCCGCGCCTCGTCCTGGATCACGTTGCGCAGCAGCTCCTTCAGCAGCGGCTCCTTCGTCTGCTTGTAGATCACCCCGAAGGCCCCCAGCGCCAGGCCCTCCACCATGATCTGCATCCCCAGGAACTTCATGTCCCAACGCCCATCGGTCATCAGGGAGTCGATGATCACATAGAGGTTGTCATTGATCTGATAGAGCTTGTTGAGCTTCTGATCGATGTACCGATGGAAGACCTCGACGTGGCGGCCCTCGTCCATCACCTGCGTGCTGCCGTAGAGCTTCCCGTCGAAGAACTGCACCGCCTCGGTGACCTGCGCCGCCGCGAAGAGGGCGCCCTGCTCCCCGTGAAGAAACTGGCTGAGCATCCACGCCGCGAGCGAGTACCGCAGCTTGAGCTCCTCGGTCTCGGTGAGGCGCACCCCGAAGGAGGCAAGCTTCTCCGAGTCGATGAAGTTCCGGGGAATGAGCGGCACCTCCGGGTTGAGCGGGTCGACGTCGATGTGCCAGGGGAGCGAGTCGCCGTTCCACTGGCCCTCCTTGGCGCGGCGGTAGAGCGTCGCCATCTCGGCGTTGTCGTGCGGGTATCGCCAGTCGAAGTGCGCCTGGTGCGCCGCCGGCATCTGCGTCGGCACGCCCTGCTTCCCCCGCTGCAACAGCAGCCCCCGGACGCCCGCCGGGCCGATCGCCGCCAGCACCTTCGGGTCGCGCATCTCCCCGAAGATCTCCGCGGCCTCGAACCACTGCGCCACCTGGTTGCGCATCCGTCCCGGCAGCAGACTCACCATTCGTTCATTGAACATCATCGCAATGCCTCCAATGACCCTCAGCCCACCGTCGCGAAGAAGTTTCTCGCCTTGGACAGATGCAGCCGCGAGAGCAGCATCCCCACCATCGGAAGCCCCTGTTCCAGCATCCGCGCCGCGTCGTCCGCCGGCATCTGCGCCACCCGCTCCGCCATCAGCCGGGCCTGCCGGTCGAAGAGCGCGGTGATCGCCTCGTCGTAGATCGCCAGGTCCGCCGGGGTGAACCCTCGCTCCCTCGTGAACCCCACCGACTGAAGCTCCCCCCAGAGCTCGATCAGCCACGCGTCGTCGCGGGCGATGAGGTCCCTGCCGCCCTCCTCCAACACCGCGAGCAGCCCGAGCTCGGCGATCTCGTCGAAGTCCCGGCGGCTCACCCCCGCGCGCTTGCAGAGCTCGTCCACCGCCACCGTGTCCGGGCGGTCGCCGGAGGGCACCACGCTGCGCCCACGGAGCCGAGCCTTCACCTCTCCAAGCAGCATCCGCTGCGACGGGGAGAACACCTCGTCCCGCTGCTCCAGCATCGCCCGGATGGCCTTCAAGGGCAGGAAGCGCTCGTGCTGTAGCTGCCGCACCAGCCGGATGCGCTCGACGTGCGCCTCGCCGTACCAGCCCATGTTGCGGCTGGTCTTGTATCCCTCAGGCACCAATCCCTGTTGGATGTAGAAATGCACCACCTGCCGGGGGACGCCCGTCTTCTCGCAGAGGTCCTTCATCCGATAGGGGAACTTCTCCCGCTCGTCGCTCTCGGCGCTCATGAGGGGTCGGCCTCCAGCACGCACGCCTGCGTCGCCCGCCCGATGCAGGTGAGCACGTAGCCCTCCGAGCGCTCCTCCGCCGTGAGGCAATTGGGCTCCTCCAGGGTCATCGCCCCCTCCAGCAGCTTCATCCGACAGGCCCCGCAGCCGCCCATCGTGCACGAATAGGGGACGGGCACGTCCTGCCTCAGCGCCGACTCCAGCACCGTCTCGTGGGCCCGGTTGACCAGCGCATACCGCCGCCCCCGCAGCACCGCCGTCACCGGGACGTCGCCGCCCGCGTCCGCCGCCGCGACGCTGTGCACCGGGGAGGAGAAGCGCTCCTCCCGGACGCGGCCCTCCTCGACGCCCCGCGCCCGCAGCGCCGATCGCACCGCGTCCATCATGGGAGCCGGGCCGCACACGAAGTACTCCGCGTCGCCCTCGAGCGAGACCCGGTCGAGCTCCCTCGCGGTCGTCGCCTCGTCGAGCATGCCCTCGCCGCCGACCCACTCCCCCGGCGGGTCGCTCAGCACATGGCGCAGCGTGAGGCGCGTCGGGTGACGGGCGGCGAGCGCATCGAGCTCTTCGCGGAAGAGGATGTCCCCGATCGATCGATTGCCGACCACGAAGACCACCCGGGTGTCGGGAAGGCGGGAGAGCGCGTCGCGGGCGATCGCCACCAGGGGCGTCACCCCCGATCCGCCGCCCAGCAGCACCAGAAGGGGGGGAGCGCCCTCCACCACGAAGCTGCCCGAAGGGCCGAAGACGTCGAGCAGGTCGCCCACCGCGGCGTGCTCGTTGAGGTGCTGGCTCACCCGGCCCCCGGAGACCCGCTTGATGGTGAGGCGCACCGAGCCGGGGGGCTGCGCCTCCTCCATCGGGAGCGACGCGGAGTACGCCCTGCGGAGCACCTCGCCGTTCAGGCGAATCGCCAGCGTGAAGAACTGCCCCGGGCGCCAGGCGATGGCCGCGCCGCGAGGATCGACCAGCGTGAGAGAGACCGCGTCGGGGGTCTCCCGCACGACCGCCGCCACCTTCAAGGGACGCGCCCCCGGGAGCGAGGCCGCCGAAGGGGAGGAGGCCGCCCGGTCGGCCGTACCCCGCGAGGTGAAGGGCGGCGGAGGGTGACCCGCCAGCCCGTCGAGCACCATCCGCGCGTCGCGGAGCCACTGGGAGGGGATCAACCCCCGCGCTCGCTCGATCCAGGGAGACCGCTTGACCATCGTCGACACCTCCGCACCGCCAGACCCTCGCCAGACCTTCCTGTAGAGGTCCCTGGTGTCGAGCGTCAAGTGTCACTTGTCACTTGTTGCGAACGAGCGGCCAGGGCGCCCAGGGGAGGGAAGACGGTGAGGGGAGGGCCTCGGGAGACGGGGGCTTTACCGGGTCAGGTAAGGTCGGCGCAGAGCACGCGGTCGAGGCGGGCGTAGTCGAGGGTCACGCCGACGGTGGGGAAGCCCGCGGCCCGGGCGAGGCCGAGGGCGGCGGGGCCCTGGTCATGGCCCAGCTCGACCACCAGCGAGCCGCCCGGGAGCAGGTGCTGGGGAGCTCCTGCCACCAGGGAGCGCAGCACGAGGGTGCCGTCGGCGCCGCCGTCGAGGGCGAGGCGCGGCTCGAAGTCGGCGACGTCGGGCATGAGGGCGTCGCACTCCTCGCTGGGGATGTACGGGGGATTGCTGACGATCAGGTCGTAGCGCGCGTCGCCGATGGGCTTGTAGAGGCTGCCGTGGTGGAGGGTGACGCGGCCCTCCGCGCCGAGGGCGGCGACGTTCTCCCTGGCGAGCGAGAGCGCCGCCTCGCTCAGGTCCACCGCGTCGACGGTCGCCGAGGGGACCTCCAGGGCCAGGGTGATGGCGATGGCTCCGGTGCCGGTGCCCAGGTCGAGCACCCGGAGCGGACCCTCCCCTCGGGCCTTGAGCCGGGCGAGGGCGGCCTCGATCACCAGCTCGGTCTCCGGCCGGGGCACCAGCGCCCTCGCGTCGACCTTGAAGCGGCGGTTGTAGAAGTCCCGGTAGCCCAGGATGTACGCCACGGGCTCGCGGCGGCGGCGGCGCTCCACCAGCGCCCGGATCTTCCCGAGCTCGGCCTCGTTCAGCGGCTGATCGATGCGGAGGTAGAGGTCGATGCGGCGGAGCCCGAGGGCGTGGGCGACCAGCAGCTCGGCGTCGAGGCGGGCGCCCTCGATGCCCCGGGAGGCGAGGTCACGGGCGGTCCAGGTCGAGACTCGGCCGATGGTCCATGGGTCATTCACGGCGTTGATGGTCCCCCTGTGTCCGATCGACCGTCGGCCCGTCAACTCTGCCCAATGGATTCCCTTCCGTTCCCCCGGGAGGCTCTTCTATGATCTCCTCCAGCGTCTGTCCGGCGAACCATCGATCGCCCCGTACGTCCGCCCTATAGGAGTTCCGCATGCGCTCGTCACCGCTCCGTCTCGGCCTGGGTCTCGCGTTCGGTCTCGGCCTCTCCTCGAGCCTCGCCGCAGCACAGACCCCTCCCAACCTCGGCGCCGCTCACGTGCTCGGCCTGCGTGCTCCCGACGGTGACGACGAGGTCTCCGCGGCCTTCAGCGCGCAGCTCCGCGTCGCCGCCCGCGGCGCCGGCTACGAGGTGCCCGAGAACTCCCCCGCCATGGAGCAGGAGATGGCCGTCGCCGGCTGCTCCACCTCGGGGCCCGACTGCCTCCACATGATGGCGGAAGACATCCACGCCACCAAGATCATCTACGGCTCGATCACCCGCATCGGCCGCGGCCGCAACGCGTCCGTCAACGTCGAGATCAGCCTCTGGGACGAGGGCTCCCGCCGCGAGGTGCACCGCGTCTCCCGCGTGCTCACCCGCGCGCAGGCCACCAACCCCACCGAGCTTCGCGAGGCCGCCGTCCGCGCCCTCACGGAGATCGCCGAGCACGACCGGCCCGCGCCCGCCAACCCCGCCACCCCCCTCGTCAACCCCAACCAGGCCTTCCCCGCGCTGCAGGTGCAGCAGGTGGTCATCGAGCGTCCGCCGCCCCCGCGCACCCCGGTGCTGCGCTACATCGGCTTCGGCGCCCTCGGCCTCGGCGGCGCGGTCGCCATCGTCGGCATCGTCGAGGCGATCATCTCGTCGGGCCAGGCCAGCAGCGCCACCGAGTCGACCCCGCTCTCCGCCGAGCCCTACGGCTCCTGGGCGCGCTTCCAGGCCAACGAGAACTACGGCCGCACCCGCTCCGCCAGCGAGGTCTGTGACCTGGCCCAGCAGCGCTCCGGCGCCGACGCCGCGCAGGTGCGCGACCTCTGCGACTCCAACAGCACCACCCGCACGCTGGCCCTCGGGCTCGGCATCGGCGGCGCCGTGATCGCGGCCGTCGGCGCCGTGCTCGTGGTGATCGACCGGCCCCGCGCGGAGACCCCGCCCCCGCCGCAGCCGATTCCCGCGAGCGCCCGCCTCCGCGTCGCGCCGGTCTTCGGCGCCACCAACGGCATGTCGCTGTCCTACACGTTCTAGTCACAGCCACCGGTAATCCCCTCCCATGCGCGTCATCGGCGGAACCTGGGGCGGTCGACGTCTCCTCGGCCCCCCTCGCGGCGCCGAGACCCGGCCCACCAGCGACCGGGTGCGCGAGGCCATCTTCAACATCACCGCGTCGAGCCTCGAGGGCGCCCGCGTGCTCGACCTCTTCGCGGGCACCGGGGCGCTCGGCGTCGAGGCCCTCTCCCGCGGCGCCGCGCACGCCACCTTCGTCGAGTGCGACCGCGGGCTCTGCCAGACCATCGCCACCAACCTCGAGAACCTCGAGTGCGAGGCCTCGCGCTACCTCGTGCTGCTCCGCGACGTGCGCCGCGCCTTCAAGCAGGCCGCCGGCCCCTTCGACCTGGTGTTCATCGACCCGCCCTACGGCCACCTGCTGGAGCGCGAGGCCCTCGTCGCCCTCGCCGCCCCGGGGCTGCTCAGCCCCGACGCGCTCGTCGTGGTCGAGCACGCCTCGAAGGAGACCATCACGCTCCCGCCCGCGGTCGCCTCCGCCTTCGGAGAGCCCGACACCCGCGTCTACGGTGACACCTCCGTGACCCTCCTCCGCCCGAAGTCCGAGGCCCCCGCCGCGGACCCCGAGGCGCCTTCCCCCGACCCCGCCCCGGCCGGGCGCGTGGCCGTGTACGCCGGGTCCTTCGACCCGCCGACCAACGGGCACATCGACATCATCCGCCGCGCGGTCTCCATCTGCGACCGACTCGTCGTGGCCGTCGCGGGCAACCCCCGCAAGAGCTCGCTCTTCACCTCCGACGAGCGCGTCGAGATCCTCCGCGAGCTCCTCGCCGACGAGCCCCGCGTCGAGGTCGACCGCATCGACGGGCTGCTCGTGGACTACGCGAAGCAGCGCGGGGCGACGGTGATCATCCGGGGGCTGCGGGCGGTCGCGGACTTCGAGTACGAGTTCCAGATGGCGTGCATGAACCACCACCTCGCGCCGGGCGTCGAGACGGTCTTCCTCATGACCGCGCAGGAGTACTTCTACGTGAGCTCCTCGCTGGTGAAGGAGGTCGCCAGCTTCGGCGGCGACGTCACCCCCTTCCTCCCGCCCACGGTGCGCACCCGGCTGCTTGAGCGCATCCCGCAGCGCCGCGGCTGAGCGACGGAACTTGCTGGCAGCCGTGGCGATGACGGTATAGTCCGCCGGTGATGGGCCGATCGTACGCCGCAGCCTTCGTCGTTGCGCTGCTGTGTCCCGTGGTTGCGTCCGCGCAGCCCGCGGACCCTACCCGCGACGCCGAGGCGCGGCAGCACTTCGCCACCGGGCGCGACGCCTTCTCGCGTGGCGACTTCGCCACCGCCGTCACCGAGTTCGAGCGCTCCTACGCGCTCTCCCGCCGCGCGCAGCTCCTCTACAACATCGGCACCACCTACGAGCGGCTGCACCGCTGGGAGGAGGCCCGCAGCGCGCTCCAGCGCTACCTCGACGCCGTCGCCGGCGCGCCCGACCGCGCCGAGGTCGAGGGGCGCATCCGCATCATCGACGTCGAGATCGAGCACCAGAGCGCCCAGGCGGCGGCGCCCGAGCCGACCCCTCCGCCGGCGCCGCGCATCGTGGTGGTCGACCGGCCGGTGGTCGTCCAGGGGGTGCGCCCGTGGCAGATCACGGCCTGGGTCGGGGGAGGCCTGACGGTGATCTCCGGCGGGCTCGCGCTGGGCATCGGGCTGCTCGCCAACGACCGCAACAACACCCTCATCAACACCTGCGCTCCGCCGCAGCACGCGGGCTGCAGCGAGGCCGACATCAGCGACATGCGACTGCGCCAGGGGCTGGTCAACGCCTCCATCGCGAGCGCGGGCGTGTTCGCCGCGCTGACGGTCACCGCGGTGATCCTCGACCGGGTGCTCGACCGCTCGGACTCCCCCTCGCAGGGGCCGACGGTGACGCCCACCGCGGGCGGCGCGGTGCTCGGCTGGGGAGGCACGCTGTGACGCCTCCGCTGCGCTCCGCCCTCGCGCTCTCGCTCCTGGCCGGGGCGTGCAGCTACGACCTCGACCGGCTGCGCGCCCGCGACGGAGGCCCGGTCGTCGATCGCCCCGCGCCGACCGACATGGGGCCGCGCGTCGACGTCGTGACGCCCGCGGATGTCCTCACGGATGCCCCGGTCGGACGGGATGTCCCCGCGGCGGACGCGGGCATGACCCGGATGGGGAGCTGCGACCTCGACGCCGGCGCGCCGCTCAACCTGCTGCCGCCCATCACGCCGACGCGGCCGGGCTCCGACGCAGGCGCCACCCTCGCGTACGCGATGCTCACCAACAACCTCCAGGGCGCCCCGCAGATCGCGCTGCCCACGGGCGGCGGCGACGGTAGCGTGGTGCCAGGGTGCCCTACCGCCGACACGGTGCGCTCGCCCCCGACGCGCATCTACCGCTACCAGGTGGTCGAGGGCGGCACCGTCACGGCGACCACCAACACGCAGCACTGCACCGGCTTCGACACCCGCGTCTACGCCATCTGGTCGTGCAAGGCGCAGGACCTCGCGCAGCCCGCCACCTGCGGCGACGACCTCTCCGACAGCGCCGACACGCTGCGCTGCCCCGCCTGCGGGATGACCCCCGACGCCGGGGGCAACTGCTCGACGCTGCTCTCGACCATCGAGACCCCACCGTCGCAGCCGATGCGCCGGGGCGAGGTCGTCTTCTTCGCGGTCACCGGCTACAACATCTCCCCGGGGCTCTACCCCCACCGGCTCTGGGTCGGGGAGAACGCCGCGCACATCGAGCCCTTCCCCGAGTCGCCTCGGGCGACGCCGGTCAACCGCTGCACCTGCCAGGAGGGCACCCAGGCGCCGAGGACGGTGTTCTTCCCGCACCCGGTCACGGGGGAGAATTTCCCGCCGACGGTGAGCACCCAGGGCGGCGGCTCGTCGTCCTTCCTGGGCGTGCGAGAGCAGCTCCCGACCGGCAGCTACTCCGGCGTCTCCATGCAGCTCCGCATCGCGAGCTGGAACCTCTCCACCGCCCCGGGCTGTCCCCGCGACATGGTGCGCGCGGTGTTCGAGCTCATCGTCGGCGGCTCCATGGTGACGACCTTCTCCATCCCCGCGACGCTCGCCCCGCCGGTGACCGTCACGGTGCCGTATACGGCCTTCTCGCCGACGGTGCTCACCCGGGTCACCGCGGGGATGCCCATCGAGCTGCGCCTCCGCGAGGTGCTGCCGCAGCCGGCGTGCCTCACGATCAACCTCGAGTCCACGCCCGGCGCCAGCGCGATCACCCTCTACGGCGGCTGAACCGCCCGGCGGGGCGAACGCGCGTCTGGCACCGTGAGGTGAATAACCCTACGATGCAGGCGCTCCCGCTGGAGACGATCAGCGGGGCGCTGAAGGAGAGGGTACCGCCGCAATGGGCCAGATGATCGACTCGATCGCCGCGCTGCAGGACTACAACCAGTACCGTGATCTCCATTGGGAAGGCAGCTTCGAGGCCTACCTGGAGATCGTCAGGGAGCGGCCGGAGGTGACCCGTAACGCGTTTCAGCGCGTGTACGACATGATCATCGCGGCGGGGCAGGAGGAGTACCTCGACAACAAGAAGCGCCTCACCCGCTACCACTTCTTCCGCGACGACAGCGGCGGCGGTCACGACGCCGTCTACGGCCTCGACATCCCGCTGATGCGCCTCGTGCACGTGCTGCGCGCCGCCGCCGAGGGCTACGGCCCCGAGCGGAGAGTCATCCTGCTGCACGGCCCGGTGGGCAGCTCGAAGAGCACCATCGCGCGGCTCTTGAAGAAGGGCATCGAGGACTACTCGCGCAGCCCCGAGGGGGCGCTCTACACATATTCCTGGTGCAATCTCGAGGGCACCGGCCTGGTGATGGGCTCCGAGGGCGGGCTCTTCGCGTCGCCGATGCACGAGGAGCCGCTGCGGCTCATTCCGCCGGAGTGGCGAGAGAAGGCCATCAAGGCCCTCAACCTGGGCAACACGCGCCACAAGGTGGTGGTCGAGGGCGACCTCAACCCGGCGTGCCGCTTCATCTTCAAGAGCCTGATGGAGCGCTACGAGGGCGACTGGTCGAAGCTGGTGGCCAACCACATCAAGGTGCGCCGCCTGCTGCTCTCGGAGAAGGACCGTATCGGCATCGGCACCTTCCAGCCCAAGGACGAGAAGAACCAGGACAGCACCGAGCTCACCGGCGACGTCAACTACCGCAAGATCGCGGAGTACGGCTCGGACAGCGATCCCCGGGCGTTCAACTTCGACGGCGAGTTCAACATCGCCAACCGCGGCATCGTGGAGTTCGTCGAGGTGCTCAAGCTCGACGTGGCCTTCCTCTACGACCTGCTGGGCGCCTCGCAGGAGCACCGCATCAAGCCCAAGAAGTTCGCGCAGACGGACATCGACGAGGTCATCCTCGGGCACACCAACGAGGCCGAGTACAAGAAGCTCCTCGCCAACGAGTTCATGGAGGCGCTGCGCGACCGCACCATCAAGATCGACATCCCGTACATCACGCGGCTGTCGGAGGAGACGCGCATCTACGCCAAGAGCTTCGGCCAGGGGAAGCTCAAGGGGAAGCACGTCGCGCCGCACACGCTGGAGATCGCCGCGATGTGGGCGGTGCTCACGCGCCTCGAAGACCCGAAGAAGCACAACCTCGCGATCATCCAGAAGCTGAAGCTCTACGACGGCCGGATGATCCCCGGGTACACGCAGGACACGGTGAAGGAGCTGCGCAAGGACACGCGCCGCGAGGGCATGGACGGCATCTCGCCGCGCTTCGTGCAGGACATGCTCAGCAACGCGCTGGTGCGCTACGACGAGCCGACGCTCAACCCCTTCATGGTGATGAACGAGATCGAGCGGGGGCTGAAGGCCCACTCGCTGATCACCAACGACGAGCAGCGGAAGAAGTACACCGACCTCATCGCCGTGGTGCGCCGCGAGTACGAGGAGATCATCAAGAACGAGGTGCAGCGGGCGATCAGCGCGGACGAGAGCGAGATCACCAAGCTGGCGGCCAACTACGTCGACAACGTGCGCGCGTACACCCTGAAGGAGAAGGTGAAGAACCGCTTCACGGGCCGCGACGAGGAGCCCGACGAGCGGCTGATGCGCTCCATCGAGGAGAAGATCGACGTGGCGGAGAGCCGGAAGGACGACTTCCGCCGCGAGATCATGAACTTCATCGGGGCGCTCGCGCTGGAGGGCAAGAAGTTCCAGTGGAGCACCAACGACCGGCTGCGCCGCGCGCTGGAGCTGAAGCTCTTCGAGGACAAGAAGGACACCATCAAGTTCACCAGCGTGGTGAGCAACGTGGTCGACCGCGAGACGCAGGAGAAGATCGACGCGGTGAAGACGCGGCTCATGCGCGACTTCGGCTACGACGAGATCTCCGCGCAGAACGTGCTCGAGTACGTGAGCTCGATCTTCGCTCGCGGCGACCTGAAGTAGTCCCTCCTCCTCTCCCCACCGAATCCGAGATCCCGGGGGCTCGACGTCTGGCCCTCGGGGGCTCCGACGTCTGGCCCCGTGCGGGTCAGTGGGTCATCGGAGCGCCCGCGTCGCCCGCGGCCTCGTGGGCGTGGCAGTTGAAGCAGCCGAAGCCCTGGTGGGTCTGCGGGTTGTAGGGCTGCTGCCCGAGGAGCTGCGCCATCGTCGGCACCACGCGGGTTCCCATGAACTCGAACATCCGCCGCTCCCGGGCCATGAGCGCCTGCGAGGCGGGCGTTCCGAAGGCGGGCAGCGGCGCGAGGGTGTTGGGCATGTGGAAGTGCACCGCGCGGGCGTTGGCGCCGTGGCAGGTGGCGCAGGTGACGTTGGCGAACTCGGCGGGGTCGTAGGCCTGGAGCAGCGCCGTCATCACGGGCATCACGCGCTCGTCCATGTAGCGTCCCTTCTCCCGGTCGGTCATGCGGGACCACGGGCGCGTCGGGCCGGTGAGCCCGGTCGGCATGGGAGGCAGCGGGGTCTCGGCGACCGGGGCGCCCGCGTCTTCGCTCGACGGCGCGGCGGGCACGTCCTCGGCAGCGGGTGCGCCGGCGTCGGCCACCTCGGCGACGACGGGGGTCGGCGCGACGGGCGCGGGCGTGGCGGTGTGCGTGCTGCCCGAGCAGCCGAGCGAGAGCAGCACGAGGACGGAGGACCAGCGGAGGAGGCGAGGGGTAGCCATGATGGGCCGGGATGCTCCTCCACGACGGTGAGCGTTGCCAAGAGGGTTGCTCGGTGTGCGATCGTCGGGGGGTGGACGAGCTCCCGATCGCCCGCGCGCCCGACGAGTACGAGCGGCAGTACATGGACGCCGCCCGGGCGGTGATGATCGCGCGGGTGCGCCAGCGGCTCGACCTGCGGCTGGCGATGATGGCCCTCGTGATCGCGGTGGCCCTGTTCAACCTCCAGGGCGTGCTGGTGCTCGCGCCGTGGCTGTGGGCGCTTCGGCACGAGGCCCCGGTCTTCGTGTACGCCGTCTTCGGAGCCTACGCGGCCTTGGGGCTCTCGGTGCTGTGGGTGCCGCTCGCCGAGCTGGCCGGAGCCGTCACCCGCGTGGTGCTCACGCCCACGCACCTCCGGGTGCACCGCGGCCTCGCGACGACGGACGTCCCGCTCGACGCCGTCACCGCCGTCGCGGTCGAGCGCACACGGCGGTGGTTTCCGGAGCTTCCGCTGCGCCGGGGGCTGGCGCGGCTGGACACCGTCTACCAGAGCTTCCGCACCAGGGAGTCGCTGCGCGTGGAGTGGCGCGACGCGAAGGGGCGCACCCGTCGGGTGTGGGTGTTCCTCGACGAGGCCGAGGCGCTGAGAGAGCGCATCGAGTCGCTGCGCGGCGGGGTGACGGGCGTGCGCGTCGAGCTCGGGGACGAGACCGGCGAGGAGCGAGAGGAGGACGAGGTCGAGGCGGCCGGAGAAGCGCGACCGGGGCGGCGCTCGAAGGGCGGCTGAGCGCGGGGTTCAGCCCGTCACGGCGGGGAGACGGCGTCGCAGCGCACCTCCGCCGTCGCAGGCACGCCGGGGCCCGCCGCGGCGCAGGCGTCGCCGTAGAGGGCGACCTCGGTGCGATCGTCGTTGTTCCACTCCCAGCCGTCGGTGCGGGTGGGGTCGCGGGGGCGGTCGACCCCGGCCACCACCACCGCGATGCGCGACGCCTCGGAGGCCGGACCCACGTAGCGCAGCACGCAGGCCGAGAGAGAGCGGCGCACGGTGTCGAGGGCCTCGGTGAGGTCCGACGAGCGGCGCACGCTGTAGTACCGAGGGAGGCCGGTCTCCTCGGGCCGGGCGCGGCCTCCGGCGACGGCCATGCGGTTGAGCGTGTCGATCAGCGCCGGCTGCGAGGGGTCGTCGATGCCGATGACGTAGACCGCGATGCCAGCGTCGCGGGATCGGGTGATCGCGTCGAGGGTGCGCACGTCGTCGAGGCAGTTGCGCGCCGTGCACACCGGCGTGGCGGTGCTCCCGCAGGTGCAGGTGCGGGGGTCGAGGCGGTCGTTGCAGCCGGGCGCTCCGTCGGTCGCGAGCACGATGGAGCGCGACACGTTGAGCCCGGAGCGAGCGAGCAGGAGGTCGCGGGCGAGGTCGAGCGCCGCGGCGGTGGGCGTGCCCGAGGTGAGCCCCGCGGCGTCGTAGCGGGAGACGATGGTGGCCCCGGTGCCGAAGCCGAGGGGGACCGCGAGGGGGAGGCGGACATCGCAGCTCAGGGCGCCGGAGGGGAAGTGCATCGAGCCCATGGCGATGGTCGATGCGTAGGCGGGCAGGGCGCTGCGGAGGGCGTTGACCAGCGCCAGCCGACGCCGGGTGTCGCCCTCCAGGAACTGGTTCATCGACGGCGAGCGGTCGAGCAGGAAGAGCGCCTCCGCGGTCTGCGCCACGAGCGGATGACGGCGGGTGACGCACACGTCCGGCGGAGGCACGTCGGGCACGTCGGGCGCGTCGGGCACGTCGGGCGCGTCGGGCACGTCGGGCGCGTCGAAGACGTCGGGCGCGGTGGCGTCCGGGACATCGGAGGCGTCGAGGGGGAGGTCGTCGACGCGCAGGCCCGTTCGGGCGCCGCATCCGGCGAGCGCGAGGGCGAGGAGGAGCCCGCGGAGTTCGATGCGCCGACGGTCGTGCATGGGCGCCGATCGCACCACGGCGGCGATGCCGGCGCCAGCGCGGTGGTCGCGCTCAGCCAGCGCGGTGCCGGACCGGCGCGGGGACCTCGTCTCGCACCGTCGCCGCGGACAGCACCGAGGGGGTGCCCCGCAGACGGGCGTCGACCGCATCCATCAGCGCGTCGAGCTCGCCCACGGGCAGCGCCGTGAGCACCGCGCCCCGGCCGTCGCTACCCCTCACGGTAAGTCTCGTGCGCCCGGAGACCCCCGGGAAGACCGCCCGCATGAGGCCGTCGAAGAGCACGCCGCCGAACAGCAGCGCGAAGCCGAGGGCCACCAGGGGGAAGTACGCCGCCCTCGCGCCCTCGATGGCCGAGCGGGCGCCGAAGACCGATCCCAGCGCCAGCGCGAACACCGACGCCGCCACCGGCAGCATCGGGAACCTCGACTCTCGTCGCAGCAGCGCCATCCCTGCGAGGGGGAAGCGCTCGTCCCAGGTGCGCAGCGTGCGGCCGAGCAGCTCGGTGTGCCCGTGCACCCGCAGCGTGTCGCCGTCGAGCGAGACGGTCACCGGGGAGCGCAGGGAGAACACGGCGTGCAGCACGGCGCGCACCGGGCGCATCCAGAGCACGGCCCAGAGCAGGCGGCGCAGGCCCCGGCGCTCGTCGCCCTCCAGCTCTCCGGCGATGGAGACCTGGTCCGCCCGTGGGAGTTCACGCGAGGGCGACGGGGCGAGCTCCGCGGGCTCCCTGCCCCGCAGCGCCCGGATGGCGGCGGCGGCGGCGGGCGTGGCGGCCTCGATGGGGGCGCCTTCGAGCACGGCGTCGAGCCGGGCGACCACGTCGGCGTCGAGGGTCTCCCGGGCGGCGGTGTAGGGCGGGGCGTGGCCGACGAACTCCAGCCAGTCGAGGGCGGGCACCAGCGAGCGCAGCGCGTGGACGCCGTCGCGCCGGCCCAGCAGGGTCTCCAGGTGCCAGGCGACCAGGGCCGCGAGCAGGGCGCGCTCGGCGGGGTTGCGGGCGCCCCCGCGGACGATCTCCAGCGGGCGGCCGGTGCGGGTGGCGCCGTCGTCGGTCTTGAGCTTCAGCGCGGCGACGCGGGCGTCGACGACCGAGGCGGAGGGGCTGAGGGCGCGGTGCTGGGCCTGGTCGATGAGGGCGTCGGTGACGACCTCCGCGACGCGGTCGATGCGGTCGTCGTCGGGGGTGTGCGAGAGCTCCTCGGCGGCGGCGCGGAGGGCATCGGGCGACAGGCTGGGCTCGGCCATGGGGCGCGGACCATAGTCAACGGACCCCGAGGACACAACCGCGGGGGCGCTGGCGGCGGATCGCCGCCATGGTGGCGGTGGGTGGCGGCGGATGTGCCAGACCGCGGCGACGGTGTGCGGCCGGGTGCTGCTGCGCGTCCGCGTGCGCCAGCAGGCGATCGGGAGCTTGTGTGCTGTGGGTTGTACAGCCCCGTCGCGTCGGCGGGTGTGCGAGGCGTCGCCCGCTGGATGCTCAGTTGCGGAACTCGGTCACGAAGGTGGGCGACGTGCGGCTGCACGGCACGTTGCCGGTCGAAGCAGGGCGCGTGCCGGTGATCGCGGGCTCTGTGGTCCCCGGCGAGCGGGCGATGGTGAGGCGGAAGCTGGTCGGCCCGTCGATCCGGTACGCGACGACGCACACGAGGTAGGGCCCCGCGGGCGGGCTCGTCGCCCAGAAGACGTTCTCCGGGCCGGTGCCGGTGGTGTCGTCGCGGTCGAGGGTGCCGCCCTGCTGCGAGCGGGCGCCGTAGTAGATCTCCGCCCCGCCCGGGGGGACGACGTGGAGGTCGACGTCGCCCGCGCGATCCCACGTGAGGGTGAACCGGAGCGCCCCCTGGCCGACGCAGAGGCCGTTGGCGCAGGTCGACCCGGGCACGCAGGGGAGCGCGGGGTTGCACTGGGCGCACACCAGGTTGCCGCTGCTGGAACCGTCGGGCACGCAGTGGCGCCGGTCGCCGGTGACGCACTCCGCGTCGGAGCGGCACGCGGGCCCGGTGATCACGTCCGGCCCCTCGTCGACGCACAGGCCGTTGCTGCACGATTGCCCCGCCGGGCAGGTGAAGCCCTGCTCCGGCGCACACTGCACGCAGAACCCCTCGCGGCCCGGGTCGAGGATGCAGTGTCGGCGCACCCCGGCGGAGCAATCGAGGTCGCCCCGGCACGGCCCGCCCGTCGCGGGTCCCGAGTCGACGGTGCCAGTGTCCGCCGGCGCGGCCCCGGTGTCGGCGCGGCCGCTGTCGAGGGGCCCGCCTCCGCCGTCGACGATCACGCTGCCGTCGCTCGTCGCCTTCGCGCTCCCCAGGCAGGCCAACAGGGCCGCGACGGTGAAGCCCCCGGCGGACGCGAGTACCCCTACGCGAATCGATCTCGGGATGTCCATGACCCCTCCATCCCCGCGGACCCCACCGCGATCCACCACTGTACGGCACCGGGGCCCACGCTCAAGGCGACGGGGAGGGGACGGGGCCGAGCACCCCAGGTCGGTGGCCCGACCGCGCCCGACCCCCCGGTCGTGACCTCGCCGGGATCATCATCGCCATCGAGTCGGTCATCGACGACGCGCGCCGACAGAACGCCTTCGGGCGGCTCATGTCGCTCAACATGCTGATCGAGCTCCCCGGCGGGTTCGACGACACGGGCACGCCGTTCGAGGGCTGGTGCCGCGAGGCGGGCTTCGCGCGCACGGAGATCGTCCCCCTCGCGGGCCCGAGCAGCGCCGCCATGGTCTACAAGGCCTGAGCGACGGCGACCGCGACCCCATCGCCGGCGGCGTCAGGGCCCAACCCCCCCATCGATGAACACCCGACTCCCACCGCTCACGTTTGCCCCGCTCCTCCTGGTGGCGATCGGGTGCGGCGCCCCGGAGGACGACGCCCCCACCGCGACCGTCGTCGAGCTCGACGCGGCGCCGCCCTCCGCGGCCGACGAGGCGCCCGACGCCGCCGCGCCCCCGCCCGATGCGCCCGCGCTCGACGCTGTCCCCCTCGACGCGCCCGCCCTCGACGCGCCCGCCCGCGACGCCCCGCCCCTCGACGCCCCGGCCCTCGACGCCCGCCCCGCCGCCGACGCGCCCGGGTCCGACGCGGGCCCCGCCTGGAGCCCGCCGGTCGAGCGCGGTGCGGTGACCTTCCCGTACCGCGCATACCAGTGCCGGTATTCCATCCGCGCGGTGAGCCCCGGCGTGCGCGCTGCGCAGTTTCACGCCGATGTCGCGGGCGCCGCGCCCCGGCCGCGCAACCTCCACCTGACCTTCGCGGGCGACCCGTCGTCGTCGGTGGTGATCCAGTGGAGCACCGACGCCGCGACGGCCGCGACCGAGGTGCGCTTCGGCGAGCGGGCGGGCGCGCTCGATCGCGTGGCCCGCGGGTTCTCGTTCACCTACGCGGGCGGGGCGGGGCGGCGGCAGCACGAGGTGCACCTCTGCGGGCTCGCGGCCGGGCGCACCTACTACTACGACGCCGGGGGCGGCGCGGCCGGCGGGCGCTCGGCGGGGCACCGCTTCGTCACCGCCCCCGCCGGACCGTCCACGGTGCGCGCCATCGTCACTGGCGACTCGCGCACCAACCCGGCCCAGTGGGCGGTGGTCGCGCGCCGCGCCCTCGCCGAGGGGGCCGACCTGCTCGTGCTCTCCGGCGACGCCGTGGCCGACGGCGCCAGCCAGGCCCAGTGGGACGCCCTCTTCGACGCCTCGCCCGAGCTCTTCGCGACGCTCCCCGCGGCGTGGAGCAACGGCAACCACGAGTACCTCGCCGAGCCGTACCTCGCGCAGTTCGCGCTCCCCGACCACGGCGGCGCGCGCGGCGTCGAGCAGTGGTACGCGCTCACCTACGGCCCGCTGCGCCTCGTGGCGCTCAACGACACCGTGGCCGCCGCGACGGACGTCTCCATCGCGCAGGTCGACTTCCTCCGCGCCACCCTCGGGTCCGTCGACCGTGCGCGCACGCCCTGGGTGCTCGGGCTGCACCACCAGCCGATGTACACGACGTCGGCGTCGCACGGATCGAACGCCGCCGTGCGTGGCGCCTGGGCGCCGCTCTTCGACCGCTACCACGTCAACGCCGACCTCGCGGGGCACGTGCACAGCTACGAGTCGACGCGCCCCCTGCGCGGCGGAACCAGCGCCTCCGAGGGCGCCATCGTCCCCGCGGCGATGGGCACCCGCTACTTCAACTTCGGCGGCGGCGGCGCGCCCCTCTACGGCTTCGCCGCGACGCGCCCGTGGATCCGCCTGCGCGAGAGCACCCGCGGCTACGCCGTGCTCACGGCCACCGCCACGACCCTCACGTGGACGGCGAAGCGCGACGACGGCACGGTGATCGAGACCGTCGACCTCGCGCCCTGAGGAGCCTCCGTTTGCTGCGCGGAGGCTCCTGAGCCCCATCCCTTGGAACGTCGCCTGCGACCGTGAGGTCACGACGTCGTGACCCGGGGCGGCTTCCGCAACACGGCTCTGATCCTCCGGAAGGAACCGCCAGGGGCGAAAGGGACGCGAAGGGAGCGTGAGGCTTACGCGCGTTGGTAATCCGTGGGCGCGCTGATCGCACCGCGACGAGTATGGCTGCGGCTGACCGGCGGGGTGTTCAACGAGCCCATGAGCCGTTGGACGCCCCATCCGCCATCGGTGAACCCCGCGGCCCGTCAGCGGTTGTGCACGCTCAGCGAGCCGACGCCCTGGTACATGCCGTACTGCTGGTTCGAGGCGAAGAGCATGACCTCGTGGAGGTCGGCCCCGTGGAGCGGGCAGCGGACGGTCGTCGTCGACCCGCGGGTGACCTCGCATTCGCTTCGCTCGCCGCCAGCGGGGCGGACGTCGGCCATCATCCAGATGCGCCGCGGGTTGTCGATCACGACGCTGACGGAGGCGCGCGCGTCGCTCTCGGCGCGGTCGGGGCTCACGAGGCGCAGGCCGTTCCCGAAGAACTCGGGCCGGAGCGGCGGCAGGCGGAGGAACTCGCCCGGCGTGCGCGCGACCGGGAGGAGCTGCCAGCGATCCTCGTCGGGGTAGTGCTTGCTGAGGAAGACCTCCGGGGGCGTCAGGAAATACGAGGTCCCGTAACGCTTGTGGAAGCCCGCGTCGTCGACCCCGCCCGCGTCCCAGGTGGTGTCGACGAGGTACCAGCGATCGTCGAGCTTCACGGCGTTCCAGGCGTGGCCCTCGCCCATGCCGTCGGTGACCGAGTGTCGTGCGCGGCCGACGACGGTCTCGACGGTGAGGCCCGCCGCGCGGCCGACGGCCGTGAAGAGGGCGGCGTAGCCTGCGCACACCGAGAGGCGCGTGCGAAACGTGGTCTCGGCGTCCTGCGGGGGGAAGCGGTGGCTCCGGTAGGAGACGACGTCGTAGGCGATGCGGTCGGCCACGTAGTCGTGCACCGCGCGGGCGAGGTGCCACGGGTCGTGCTCGTGGGCGGCGAGGAAGCGGCCGACGGCGTCGGGCGAGGTCTCGTCTGCGGGGGTGAGCGCGAGCACCGCAGCGTGCGGTCCGTCCGCGGGCCACGGCCACGCGTGCGGGTCGCGCGGCGGGGCAGGAAGGGCCGGCGTGGGCTCGGCGCGCGACGGCGTCGGCCCGGTGCCGGAGGGCGTCGGGGTGACGCGGGCGACCTCGCGCTCAGGGAGCGGCTGCGGGCGCGGCGGGGGGGCCTCGGTGAAGTGGTAGAGCCACTCGGACTTCGCGGCGAGCCAGAACAGGCCGCGGCGGGCCTGCTCCGCGCGGCGGTCGTGGCGGCCGTCGAGCATCCAGTCGCCGCGGCCGTTGAGCGCGACGAACGCGCGCTGCGGGTCGCGCGCGAGGAGGGCGCCGACGAACACGAGGCTCACCGCGAGGGTGCGCAGCACGAGGCGGTCGCCGAGCGTGAGGAACCGCCGCGCAGGCGGCCGGCGGGAGCGTCGCCACGCGGCGAAGGCCTCCCAGAGCAGCGGGAGCACGGGAGAGACGAGCAGGCCCGAGGCCAGCGCGAGCCGGGTCGAGGCGCCCGCGTGGGCGGCGAGCGAGGAAGCGACCCAGGCGGCGGTGAGCGGCGCGACGACGACGAGCGCGAGCCAGAGCGACGAGAGGGTGAGCCGGAGCAGCGCCCACAGCGGACGGCGTCGCGGCGGCACGGGCGAACGTGAGGGGCGCGACATGGGGGGCGATGGTAGTCCCCGGGATTGCGGTTGGCGATCGACGGGGCGCCGCAGGGTGATGGCCGGTAGAACCGAAGGCGGTGTTCCTCTTCGACCGCTTCCGGGCCATGCGCGTCCTCCTCGCCGCGGTGCGCGAGGGAGGCGTCGCTCTGAGAGTACCTGCTCGTGTCGGCCGTCGGTGGAGACAGACTTCGAGTCGGTGTTCGAGTCGGTGTCGATGGACGGGGCGGATGAGCCCGTAGCGTGCTCGCGCGTCGAGCAATGACCGGGCGCGGGCGCCATGCCGTGTTGAAGGCGCGTCGCGTCGGGGGCTACAGTCCGGCCGAGCTTCACCCTCGCATCATCGATCCGTCGAAATGACCCCGCACCAGACGCGCACCGCGCTAGCCCTCCTCGTCGCCGCGTCGCTGACGGTCGCGCCGTCGCGTGGAGTCGCGCAGACCCGCGACGTCGATGCGATGATCCGGCGCGGTCTCGAGCTGCGTCGCGGTGGCCGTGACCTCGAGGCGTTCCAGACCTTCGAGGCCGCCTGGGAGGCCTCGCACGGCGCCCGCGCCCGCGCCCAGATGAGCCTCGCCGCGCAGGCGCTCGGTCGCTGGGCGGACGCCGACCGCTTCCTCCGCGAGGCCCTCGCGGTGGCCGACGACCCCTGGGTGGCCGGGCGGCGCGCAGCGCTCGAGCGCTCGCTCGCGGAGATCGACGCCCACCTCGGCCGGCTGGAGCTTCGCTGCAACGTCGACGGGGCGCTCGTGCGCGTCGACGGCACGCCCCGCGGCACGACGCCGCTCGCCGAGCCGCTGCGGTTGCCCGCGGGCTCGGTCACGCTGCAGGTCGGTGCGCCCGGCTACCTCGACGTCACCCGACAGGCCGTGCTCGCCGTCGACCAGACGACCCGCGAGGAGATCGACCTCGTGGCGGTCCCGCGGGTGGCGATGCCCGTCGCGCCGCCGATCGGCGTGCCCGTCACTGCCCTCGTGCGCCGCGAAACCCCGCCGCACCGCGAGCCGCCGCCCGCGGAGGGCGACCCGGCGCCGGCCCGCCGCGTCCTCGCGTGGACCACCGGGGCCGTGGCCCTCACGGGCGTTGCGCTCGGCGCTGTCTTCCTCGCGCTCCGCAACACCGAGGCCGACGCCTTCAACGCCCGCAACGAGGACGCCGACCCCGCCAACGACTGCCAGCGCGGCTCGTCGGCGTCGGTGTGCGTCGACGCCGAGAGCGCGGTCTCGACGCGCGGCGCGGTCGCGACGACGGGCTTCATCCTGGGAGGGGCGGCGGCGGTCGCATCGGCGGTGCTCTTCGCGACGCTGCCCCCGCGCGCATCGCCGACCCGCGCCGGGCTGCGCGGGTGCGCGGTCGCGGCCGGTCGCGGCGGCGCCGGGGTGCTCTGCGAGGTCGCGTTCTGATGGGAGAGCGGAGGGGCATGCGAAGCGCAGCGCGCTGGGGCGTCGGTCTCGCGGCGATGCTCGGTTGTGTCGAGCTCCGGTACCCCGGTGCGCCGAGCGACCGCCCCGTGGTGGTCGACGCGCCCGACGCGTCGGACCTCCCGGTCGCGACCGATACGATGGCGGCGATGGACGCCCGCGACGCCGAGGTCCTCCGCGATGTGATGGACGTCCCAGACGCCGCGAACGCGATGGACGCGCCCGACGCGAGGGATGCGCCGGACGTCCCCGACGTGCGGGACGCGCCCGACGTCCCCGACGTCCCCGACGTCCCCGACGTGCCGGACGTGCCCGTTGACGTCGCTCCGGTGTTCAACCCCACCGTGGTGACGCTCCAGAGCGACACGGCGACCTTCTCGCAGACGCCCAACTACGAGGTGACCTGGGCCACCGACAGCAACCGCGGCGGGGGGCAGGGCTGGGCCATCGCGCCCGTGGCGTCCGGGCCGGTCGGCGAGGAGAGCGCCGCGTGGGAGTTCGCGACGACCACGCCGTTCTCGCCGGTCGGGACGCGGGTCGAGGTCGCGATGGTGAGCAACGTGGCCAACTACCGCCTCGTGTGCTTCCGGTTACGCCTCACGACCGCGTCGCGCGAACAGTTCGCCGACGGCATCGTCTCGCGCGGCAACGTCGGCGCCGCCTCCGTGTGGACCACCCCGCTCTCGGTCGCCTCCGTGGCCGCGACCAACGGCGTCCTCATCGCCGCCGACGCCGGCGTGGTGCGCGCCTCGACCGAGATCGCGACCTCGACGTACACCGTGATCCTCGACACCCCGGCGTCGCAGCTCACGGGCATCCGCCTCGACACCCTCTACCTCACGCCTGCCCCTACCGGACCTGGCAACGGAACGGGCACCAACCCGGGCAATTTCATCCTCGGAGACATCCGCGTGACCGTCAGCCGGCACCCTTGACGCGCCCCGGCCCTCGCTTGCCAGCCCCGGCGGCCGCGGATACGGTCGACGCGGCATGAGCGGGCCGTGGCTCCCCGACATCGCGGCGGCGACTCCGACCGACACCGGGAGCATCCTGGGCGAGAAGTACCGCGTGTCGCGGCTCCTCGGCGAGGGCGGCATGGGGGCCGTCTACGAGGCCGAGAACACCTGGACCCGCCGGCGCGTCGCCGTGAAGGTCATGCGGCCCGAGTACGCGCGCGACCCGGAGGCGACACAGCGGTTTCTGCGGGAGGCGCAGAGCGCGGCGCAGGTCGACCACCCCAACGTGGTGAGCGTGCTCGACCTGGGGCGCGACGCGACGAGCGGGTCGCTGTTCATCGTGCAGGAGTTCCTCGTCGGGCGGGAGCTGCGGGCGATGATCGACGAGCGCGGGGCGGTGCCGACGGAGGAGGCGCTCGCGCTGATCCTGCCAGTGGTCGACGGGCTCGCCGCCGCGCACGCGCTCGGCGTCGTGCACCGCGACCTCAAGCCCGAGAACATCTTCCTCGCGAGCTCGCGCGCCGGACGGGTGATCCCCAAGCTCATCGACTTCGGCATCGCCAAGGCGCTTCGCCCGCGCACCAACGAGTTCCGCACCATGGTCGGCCAGACCATGGGGACGCCGGGCTACATGTCCCCTGAGCAGGCCCGCGGCGACCTCGACGTCGACGCCCGCTCCGACGTGTGGTCCATCGCGGTGGTCCTCTACGAGCTGCTCTCCGGCCGCCTCCCCTTCGACGCCGACCCGAGCCCGCAGGTCGTCCTCGCCCGCGTCCTCACGCAGGCGCCGCTGCCCATCGAGCAGGCCGCACCGTCGGTCCCCGCCGACCTTCGCGTCGTGTTGAACCGCGCGCTCCAGCCGCGGCGCGAAGACCGCCACCCCGACATGCAGACCCTCCACGCGGCGCTCACGGCCACGCAGCTCGGCGGGCGGGTGCGCGACACCCTTCGGCGCACGTCCTCCGCCGACGAGCCCGCGGCCGCGCCCGAGGTCGTTCCCCCCGAGGCGCCCCGCAGCGCCCGGGGCAGCCGCTGGATCATCGGCGCCGCCCTCTGCGTGCTCGCGCTCCTCGGGTTCGCGACGTGGCTGCCGCCGCTCCGATCGCCCCAACCGCCGCCGCTGGGCGTCGCCGTCGCTCCGCCTCGTCCCAGGCCGGTCACCCCGCCGCCCGTGGTCGTCCCGCCGCCCGTCGTCGTAGCGCCCGCCGCGATCGTCGTCCCGCCGCCCGTCGTCGCCCCGCCGCCCGTCGTCGCTCCGCCGCCCGTCGATCGCCGGGTCAGCCGTCCGCCCCGAGGGCGCGACGGCTCGGTGCGGGGTGCCAACGGCGCCGCGATCATCGAGTGACGGACCGCGCCCCACCGCGCTCACCCGAACCCGAGGACGTCGTCACGGTGGTCCCGCTCGGGTCGGGCGAGGCGGCGGTGAGGTCGGGCGGTCGGGCTACTTGATGGCCCCGAAGGTCCGCATCATCTTCAGGCCGTCGAAGTAGACGCGCAGGCGGCTGAGCTTGCCGTCGCGCACGTCCCACGCCTCGACCACGTTCAGCTCGAGCTTGTTGCCCGTGGGCTTCAGGTCGCCGTTCGGAGTGCGCAGCGTGCCGCGGTGCGTGCCGACCGCGTTGATCTCGTTGTAGACCTGATCGCCCGAGGCGCACTGCTGCTTGAGCGTCACCGTGCAGTCGGGCATCGCGCTCTTCCAGTTGGACAGCCAGGTCTTGTACGCGTTCTTGCCCCGGTCGACCGTGCCGAAGGCCATCGTGGTCACTTCGACATCGTCGGTGACGAGCGCGATGGCCCGGTCCATCTCGCCGCTGTTGAAGGCGGCGTAGAGCTGCCGCACGATCTCCTTGTTCGTCTCCGGAGTGGAGCTGCGAGCGACGCCGGTGCTGCTGGTCTTCTGTTCGGTAGCCATGAGAATCCCCCTTATGGAAGTTGCCCGCGCCGTCGATGAGCGCGGACATCGCACCGTTTCCCCTGCCAGGTCGTCCGCAAGATGCAGCACGCCCGGACACACCGATGCGTAGTGTGCGACGCGCTTCCTGGAACCGCCCCGGCGGCGTGGCAAGCCCCCCTACAGCGGTGCTCGGATGGGTTTGGGACGGCGGCGAGGGTGCCCCCTTCCCCGCTGCCGTCCGACGCCCAACCGAGCACCGCTCTAGCTCTACGGTGTACGCGTTGGGCGTGAACGCCCGTTCGCCGTTCGTCGGAGCCGCGCCTCGCGGGCGCCTGGGAGTGGGGCACCTTCGTACGCGTGTCGCTCGGCGCGACCGCCTTCTTCGAGGTCGACCTCGCGCCCCAGCAACGATCGCAGACGGTGTACCCGGACGGTTACCAGCAGGGAGGACTCGGCTTCACGCCGCAGACGCCGACCCGGACGGAGACGAGAACGGTGACCGTCGGCGGTTGGCAGATGGGGCTGCTGCTGACGCTGGGGCTGGCGGTGTCGCGGTGAAGGCGCTCGGGGCCCGAGCGCGGCGCGGGCCCGCGACTTAACGATCCACGCAGTCGCCATGCGATGCCGAGAGCGGGTCTTCGCCGGGTTGGGCTTCGCGGTCGCCGCAATGTTCGCGCTGCCGACGCGCGGCGCGAGCGCGCAGGCCTTGTCTCCGCCGCGAGCGCGCCTGGACGTCGACTTCGGGTACCCCGGGTTGATCGCGGCGCCGGGGGCGGGCATCCGGCCGAGCCTCGCGGCGGCGGTCGGGGTGCGCTTCGTCACGCGTCCCGGCTTCGGGGTCGGCGTCGCCTTCGCGGGCGCGGGCGACCTCTCGTCCAACACCGGGACCTCCGTCGAGACCGCGCACCCCGAGGGGTGGCTCTTCGACGCGACGGCGATCTACCGACTCCGACCGCTCGGCGACGACCGCACCGGCCTGGGCATCGACCTCGCGGTGGGCGCCTCGCTGGGCAACCTCGGGTGGGATCCGGGACACTCCGCCTACGACCGCGCGTGCGGGCTGTTCGCCCTCGCCTGCAACGCCGTCGAGACGGTGCACTACGCCTCGCCGGCGCCGACGTACACGACCGGCGGGCGCGTCGGTCCGGTCGTGGCGCTGGGGGTCGACGGGCGCATCCGCGGTCTCGTCTTCGGGGTCGGCGCGACCTACCGCGCGCTCGTCTACTACGGCGACCGCGCGCCCGTCGACGCGGAGCCCGCGGCCCTGCACGTGGTCACCGCGACCGCACACCTCGGCTTCGGTCTCTCGCTCTGATCCGTTACCCGCTCACCAGCCGGATGACGCGGTGAGCTGAACATCCACGCCGAACCGACCATCCTCGACCGGCACGATCACGCTCGCGGGCGTCGGCGAGCACCGCCGATCGGCCTCCGCGAGGGCGACCGCGTCGTCGAGGGCGAAGCCCCCCTGCGGCGTCGCGTGGGCCACGAAGAGCGGGCCGACGAGCATGTACCCGAAGCCGCTGCCGGGGGCCGTCGCGAGGGCCTCGTAGCCGAGGTGCGTGAGGAGGTCTGGCCGACCGTCGCCGTCGACGTCGGCGGCGTCGTCGGCGTCGATGGCCGCCGACGGGGCGTACGGGACGATGGCGCCGTCGCGCACGGTCCAGACCTGCGCGCGGGCCTGCCATTGGGACCACGATCCTGGAGTGTTCGGGACTGCCTTGAACACAGAGCATCAGTCATCAGCAGCGCCAGCGCGGAAGTGGACACTCTTCAGCCGGGCACCATGGGACGAATCACACAATCGACATCCAGCCGATAGCAGGTCGATGGCAAGTCGGCATCACTGCGAACATGAGTCTTTGTCATCAATGACCTTGACGATCGCGACGGCGCTCCGCTAGCAGTGGGTTATCGCTGGGAGCGTCCTGGGGCATTGCGTTCAACGCGGCGTCCATGGATTGCCATGGATGATCGCGGGTCTCGACCTGAGGTCGTTGGAGCGAGGGCGTGCCCGATGCACCAGGCCATCGCACTTGCAGCACGCTCGTGCGGCAGGGGTGCGTTGCGCGTGGCGTCGACCCGGTCTGGATGAGGCTTCGGCCGAAGGGAGAAAACATGACTTCGAACTACGCGCATCAGCTGGAAATTCGTGGCGTCTCTGCGCTCATCGGTGAGGTGATCCCGATGGACACCTGGGCGGCCCGGATGCAGGTGCCCGATCGCAAGGGCGCCGGGAGCCTCAGCGGGGCACGGATCCAGGAGGTTCTCGGCGTCGAGGGGAAGAGCTGGGAGCCCGCGCTCTTCGGCAGGCCCGAGACGATCACCGGGGTGGCCCGGGCGGCGCTGGCGTCGGCGAAGCTCAACCCCGACGACATCGATGCGCTCATCGTGGTGACCTGCACCGCGTTCGAGCTCAACCTCGGGCAGGACGGCTTCCGCTTCGCGCGGGAGCTGGGCCTCCGAGACGACGCGATGGTGTTTCAACTCGAGGCCGGCTGCGGCGGGCTCGCTCGCGCGATGCATGTGGCGACCGGCGTTCGCGCGTCCCGCATCCTGGTGCTCGCCTACAACCTGCCGAGCCCGATCACGCAGCGGCTGGATCAGGCGGCAAACCCCGTGTACCTGCAGAACCGGGCTCACCCCATGAAGGACCTCCTCTGGGCCTCGCCGGGGATCTTCTCCGATGGCGCCGGGGCCATGGTCCTGGAGAGGACGAGCACCGATGAAGGGGTCAGCTTCTACTCGCGAGACCAGCGCGCCTTCGGTGACGGCCCGGGCTTTCGCGACCCGATCGTGCACTATCTCGGCGGAGGGGCGCTCCGGCCCGTCGGCTATGACGAGAACGAGCAGCTGATGGGTTACGTGATGAGCGGGAAGATCATCGCGGAGTATTACAATAAGGGTATGCTGCTCAATCACGAGATGCTGCTGTCACTGCGCCCCAGCTACGTTCAGGACATGAGGCGCATCTATACCCATCAGGCGGGTCCGGCCATGGTGCGGAAGTTCGTGGATATCTCGGGAATCCCGGAGGAGAAGGCGCCGACCAGCGCCACCCGACTGGGCAACCTGGTGAGCCCGTGCACCATCCACCTCCTGCAGGAAGACATCGACGCCGGGCGGGTCGCGACGGGGGACGAGGTCTGCTTCGAGGTGGTGGGGGCAGGGCCGGAGCGGGGCGCCTTCACGTTGCCCTATCGGGTCCGCGAGACGGTGCAGACCCGGGATTTCATTCCCAACTGAGCGACCGTCCGCGCGGCGCTGCTGCGCGGCGGGCTGCGGCGGGCCACGGGGCGAGGCCACGTCACGGCATCGGCGCCCAGCGGGGGACGACGTCGGTGTTGCGCGATGGCAGCCAGTCGGCGACGGGCCCGAGGCGGCGGTCTACGCGGCACCGCCGCAGCGCCGCCGACGCGGCCTCGGCGGAGCGCTGGTTGGCGGCTCCCGCCCGCTGCTCGGACGCGCGGAGCCTGTCCTCGGTGCCAGGCCCGGGGTGCTCCATGTACCGGTGCAGGATCGTTCGCATCGCCTCCATCTCGCGCTCGGACGCGGCGCGCGCGCTCTCGTAGGCCGCGAGGGCCGCGCCGACGGATGCGTCGCCGCCGCAGCGCGCCCGGGCGAAGGCCGCGAGCGCGTCGCCGAGGTCGAGCCAGACGGTCTCGACGCAGTGGTTGGCCCCGCCCCCCGAGCAGCCGTAGATGCCGTCGACCTCGGGGTGGAGGCCCTCGCCGAGGATGTTGCGTCGCAGCTGCGTGAAGGCCCTGCGCACGTCGCGATCGGCGGAGATCAGGGGCCACGGAGTGCCTGCGGAGCGGTCGGCCACCATGAGCGTCGGCTCGACGAGGCCGTGCGACGGCGACGGGGCGGTGCCCAGGAGGACCAGCTCCGAGACGCTGAGCTCGCGCCACCGCGGGTTCGAGCCGGGGAGCAGCTCGGCGAACTCGATGCGCAGGTCGCCGCCGTAGCGCCCGACCGCGACCCGCTGCAGGGTCCGCGAATCGGGGTCGAGCGGGAACTCGCCGATGGGCTCGCCGTTCCAGCGCAGGCGCAGGCGCCGGATACGGACGTTGGCGGTGAAGAGGTCGAGGTCCGCGCGGGCGTGGGTGTAGCCCGCGGTGATCCCGATGGCCGTGACGTACGCTCCAGCGGGGACGCGCAGGTCGATCCAGGCGTTGCCGAGCTCGCCGCTGCGCGCGCTCCACGCGGTCGTGAGGTCGCCGTCGACGAGCCGGGGCGGCGTATCGTTGGCGTTGTCGACGACGGACGACACCGTGAGCGTCACCGGGACGGCGTGCAGGAGGTCGACCTCGTCGACTTCCCGCCGTGGCGGGGGCGTCAGGGCGGGAGCTGTGTCGGCGGGAGCAGGGGGCTCCGTACGCTCGGCGCGCGGTGGCCTGTGGGCCTCCGGCGACCTGCACGCCGTCGAGAGGGCCAGCAGCGCACCCATGACAGGGAAGCGGCTCATCGCGACGGTTGTAGCCCTCGCTTCGGCCCATTGGGAAAGCAACGCGGCACCCACGCTGGCAAAGGATCAACGACAGACGAGAGTATTACGCCCGGTAGTAATCGGTGGGCGCGCTGATCGCACCGCCGAGACATCCGGCCGGGCCTACGGGCGGGGTGCGGCCGGTGGAGGTCGCGACGGCGCGGCTCGTCGAGGACGCACCGGTGCGCTTCATCCGCGCGGTGCATTGGGAGGCTCGCGACCGAGGGCCGAGGTGGTGCCGCCGCGCGCGCTGGAGCGACTGCGCGTGGTGAGGCCCGCGCCCGTCGTCGCGGCCGATGGGGCACCCGATGCCGTTAGAATCGGAGGAGCAGGACTGGCGGGTCTTCGACATTCGCGAGCCCGACGGGAGCTTCCTCGGCGGCCGCGGGTCGCCATCCAGCGTCCGGCGGATCGCACAGCGAGCGGTCACCGATCGCGGCGCTCTTCGAACACTTCAGGGTGGGTTGCGGTTGGGGCATCGACGGGCGAGACGATGTACGTCGCAACCCATGGAACCACCCGCACCTCCGCCGCGCATCGCCGTCGTGGGCCCCGGGGCGATCGGCCTGTCCATCGCCGCCGGCCTCCTGGGAGCCGGGCGCGCGCACGTCACGCTGTGTGCCCGCACGCCCTTCGACGAGCTCGTGGTCGAGAGCGGGTCGGACGCCTTTCGCGGACGGCCGCGCGTCGTGACGAGGCCCGATGACGCGGGAGACGTCGACTGGGTTCTGCTGGCGACCAAGGCCCATCAGACGGAGGGCGCCGCATCCTGGCTTCGAGCGCTGGTGGGGCGGGGCGCACGCGTCGCGGTCGCGCAGAACGGCGTCGAGCACGAGGCGCGTGTGAGGCCCTTCGTCGGTGACGCGGAGGTGGTTCCTGTCGTGGTGCAGTGCCCGGCCGAGGGCCTCTCGCCGGGGCGGGCGCGGCGCAACGGACCGCTGCTGCTCACCGTGCCTGACGGGGCGGCGGGGCGGGCCTTCCTCGCACTCTTCGAGGGCGCGGACGCGCGGGTGGAGTGCGCCTCCGACTTCACGACGGTGGCCTGGTCGAAGCTCTGCCTCAACGTGACCGCCGCGGTCGCCGCGCTCACCGGATTGCCCATGGGCGTCGTGCGTCGGCCCGACGTGGCCGCCCTCACGCGCGGCCTCGTCGACGAGGCGGTGCGCGTCGGGCGCGCGGAGGGTGCCCGCCTCGACGACGGGCTCGCGGCGTCCATCGTCGGCGCCATCGCGGCCGGCCGCCCCGACGCGCAGCCCTCGTTGGTGCGCGTCGCCATCGCCCGGCGCCCTCTGGAGTACGACGCCCGCAACGGCGCCATCGTCCGCGCGGGGGCCCGGCACGGCATCGCCACCCCGCTCAACGGCGCTGTCACCGCGCTGCTCGCCGCGCTCAGCGACGGCTTCGAGCGGGGTTCGACCCTCCGGGTCGGTGCAGTGCGGCGAGTCTCGGTCCATGACCCGCCACTCACACCGACCACATCCCCCTCTGGCGGGGTCACATCGGGCGGGGCGTCAGCGACACGCGGCCGCGGTCGATGATGGTGCCGTCGAGGCGGTAGGGGGTGACCTCCAGGCGGGTCATGGTGGCGTGGATGCGGAGGAAGTTCACCACGCTCTCGTAGTAGGCCGACCACGAGCGGGGGGTGCCGTCCTGGAGCTCGTAGAGCTGCGCGCCGGCGCCCGCGGCGACGATGTAGCGCGTGCCCCTCCGGCCGCTGACCTCCTGGCCCCGGCCGTCGAGCTCCTTGCTGAGCTCGAAGTCGTGCTCGTGGCCGTTGAGCACCAGGTCGACGCCGAACTCGTCGAACACCGGCGCCCAGGTGGTGCGCACGAAGACCGTGTCGGTGGTGGAGGAGTGCCGCGACGAGCCGAAGCAGGGCTTGTGGTGCACCGCGACGATGAAGGGCACGCGAGCGCGGTTGGCCCGGGCGCGGGTGAGGTCGGCGCGCATCCAGGTGAGCTGGGTGCCCGCGACGTTGCCCGCGTAGTCGTCGCGCAGCGGCGTGTCGTTGAGGAAGATCAGGTGCACCGGGCCGTAGTCGAAGGAGAAGTAGAGTTCGCTCTGCTCCGGCGCGTCGACCTGCGGCTGCGCGAACTGCATCAGGTAGTTGATCGCGAGGGCGTCGTGGTTGCCGTGCGCCATCATCCACGGCATCACCGCCTGCGACGACGCGGCGCCGGTGAACCACTGCTGCCACGCGCCCTGCAGCGTGCCGAGCAGCACCGCGTCGCCGGTGAAGATCTGGAAGTCGGGCTGCTGGGTGCCCATCACCACGCGCTCCTGCACCTGGCGCCAGGTGGTGAAGTTGTCGCGAGAGTCACCCGAGACGGCGAAGTTCACGTCGTAGTCGGTGCGGCCCGCGGCGGGGGCGGTCTTGAAGCGCTGCACCGCGCTCCAGTGCCCTTCGCCGCCCACGCGGTAGTGGTAGGTGGTGTCGGGGCGCAGCCCGCAGACGTGCGCCTCGTGGATGGTCACCTCGGTGGACCCGAGGCCGCCGGTGCTCACGCTGCCGAGGGCCGTCTGGTCGAGCATCATCGGGTCGGTGCCGAACTGCACCACGCTGGCGCGGGTCTGGCTGTCGGTCTGCCACACGAAGGCGATGGTGCTCGACGGGTCGGCGGGCCAGGAGGTGTGCACGTTGCGCGGCGCGGGCATCGGCCCGAACACGGTGCGGTTGCCGAGGACGTTGTTGATGGTCCCGGGCAGCGAGCTCACCCGGTGCATGCAGCCCTCGGGGGTGTAGGCGAGCGGCGCCCTCTCCTCGGTGAGGGGGTCGCCCGCGTCACCGGTCGCGGCGGCGTCCGAGGTGATGCCCTGGGCGGTCGTGCCGGTGTCGGTCGGAGGGAGCGATCCGGCGTCGTTGGACGCGGCGCTGAGCGGCTCCTGGCAGGCCGAGAGCAGCGACAGGACGGCGGCGAGGGCGAGCGGTCGATGGGTTCGCATGGTGGTCCTCGGAGCGTTAGGGTCAGAACGACCCGGTGAGCAGCAGGGTGAAGAGGTCGTTGACGACGATGCCGCTGCCGACGGGGCGGCCGACGATGTCGCGGTGCTCGGTGTTGACGGTGTACTGGGCCTGCACCTTGAAACCGTGCCCGAGCTGGTACCAGTTGAGCCCGAAGGTGTAGGCGCGCGAGAACATGAAGTCGCGGTAGACCTCGCGCGACTGCGAGCCGGGCAGGCGCTGGCCGCACTCCGCGCCGGCGCTCACGGTGTAGCAGCTGGAGGGGTCGAAGCTCTGCGCCCGGGCGACCACCTCCAGGTGGTTGCGCAGCGCGGGAACCGGGATGAAGTACCCCGCCTGGAGAAGCCAACCGAGGGACTGGGTGCTCGGCGCCGCGGTGGTGTCGGTCTCCTGCGTGTCGCGGAAATACACCTCCCCGTAAAGCGAGGCCCCGCTCGCGGCGAAGAACAGGTCCGCGCCGAAGGAGTTCAAGGTGATGCGGTTGGGCGTCGGGGTGCTCTGCCCGGGGAGCGTGACCAGGCCCACCTGGCGGATCTGGCTGGCGGCGTTGAGGCCGATGGCGAGCGTCGGGGCCTGCGAGAGGTTGATGGCGCCCTCCTGCAGGGCGCGCGGCCGGCCGAGGGGGTTGATGGCGACGCGGCCTGCGTAGAGGAAGAAGCCGTCGAGGTTGAAGGCGCTGTTGGAGCCCTTCCCGTTGAAGACGCCGACGTAGTACTCGACGAGGTCGCGGGGACCGGCCCAGCCCCAGACCATCAGGCCCTGGTCGAAGCTGGGGATGAAGCGCACGCTGCTGGAGTTGGCGCCGCCCGACCAGAGCGAGCGGTCGGAGAACTGGAAGCGCGTGCTGGAGGTGAGCTCCTGCCGGGAGAAGGGCACGCGAAACTGCCCGATCTGCACCTGCAGCCAGCGGCGCACGGGCACGAGGGCGTAGGCGTCGAGCAGGTCGAGGTTGTTCGACATGTTGAACTCGACGCGCATCTGGAGCAGCGGGTGCGCCTGGCCGTGGATGACCACGCGGGTGCGCTGGAGGCTCACCCCCGGGGGGAGCGAGAAGTTCGAGGTGGAGTCGAGGTTGTAGCCGGTCTGCACGATGAACTGCGGCTGGGCGTAGAAGCCGAGGTCGAGCCAGCGCTCGGCCACGCCTTCGGGGAAGCGGCTGGCCCCGACGTGGCCGCCGGCCGCGAGGGGAGGGACGAAGTCCGGCGGTCGCAGGTCGGGCGAGGCGACGGAGCCGTTGAACATCGCCGCGAGGGACAAGCCCCCCGGGGCGAGCGCACCGGGGGGAGACCAGCCCGAGCGGGCCTCCTCCCAGAGGCGAACGGCGCCCGCCTCGCGAGGCACCGTGAGACCGACAGAGACGCCCGCCAGGGCGATGGACCAGAGAGCCGCGCGCTTCACCACGTTGGATCGATGACCTCGTTGGAACGAAGCCTCTACCAGAGCGGGGATCGTGGTTCTGGGGCGATCGGGTGACAGGACGGTGGAGAGACGGAACGCCTCGGTGCGTCCTTAGGTGAAGCGGCCCGTGACGGCCATGAAGGTGACCTTGTCGGTGGTGTCACGGAGGCGGGCGGTGAGGGTGCGCACGACGTTCCAGAGCACCTCGTAGGCGAGGTCGCGGTGGACGAGCATCAGGTGCTCCATCTGGTCCTTGGTGATCTCGAGCACGGTGCACGACTCGTGGACGTGGGCGTCGGCGCTGCGCGGCGCCGGGTCGATGACGGCCATCTCGCCGAAGTAGTCGCCCGGCCCGAGGATGGTCAGCGCCTCCTCGCCCATGCCCGGAACCTCCCGGGAGATGCGCACCCGCCCCTCGGTGATGAGGTACAGCCGGTCGCCCACGTCGCCCGCGCGAAACAGCACCGTCCCCACGGGGTACCGCTGCTCCGTCGCGATGCTCGCCACCCGGGCCAGGGACTTCGCGGACAGCCCATGAAACAGGGCGATGCGCGCGATGGGGCTGTCTGCCGTCGCGGTGTCGTTGCTCGGTGGGCTCATGAGGGGGGAGCTTAGCCGTCGAGCGCCGAGATGTAGCGCTCGGCGTCGATGGCGGCCATGCACCCGGAGCCCGCGGCGGTGACGGCCTGGCGGTACACGTGGTCGGCCACGTCGCCGCACGCGAACACCCCGGGGATGTTGGTGCGCGTGGTGCCGTGGATCACCCGGAGGTAGCCGTTCTCGTGGGCGTCGACGGTCCCGAGGAAGAGCTGCGACGCGGGGGTGTGCCCGATGGCCACGAAGACCGCGTCGATGGGCATCTCGCGAAGCTCGTGGCTCACCGTGTCCTGGAGCACCACCGAGGTGACCTTCTTCTTCGAGACGTCACGCACCTCGGCGACGGCCTTGTTCCAGTGGATCTTGATCTTCGGGTGCCGGAACACCCGGTCTTGCATGATCTTGCTGGCGCGGAAGGCGTCGCGGCGATGCACGAGGTGCACGGTGCTGGCGAGGTTGGCCAGGTAGAGGGCCTCCTCCAGCGCGGTGTCGCCGCCGCCGACCACGATGACCTCCTGGTTGCGGAAGAAGGTCCCGTCGCAGGTGGCGCAGGCCGACACGCCGTGGTTCTGGAGGTCCTTCTCGCCGGGGACCTCCAGCCAGCGGGCGACGGCGCCGGTGGCGATGATGATCGACCGGGCCTCCAGGGGCTCCGGCTGGCTCTCGACCCACACGCGCTTCACCGGGCCGTGCAGCTCGACCTTGAGCGCGTCCTCGGTGAAGAACTTCGTCCCGAAGCGCTCCGCCTGCTGGCGAAACTGCTCCATCAGCTTCGGCCCGGTGATCCCCTCGGGGAAGCCCGGGTAGTTCTCCACCTCGGTGGTGATCATGAGCTGGCCACCGGGCTGGTGGTCGCTGCCGAGGCCCTCGATCATCACGGGGGCCATGTCGGCGCGCCCCGCGTAGATGGCCGCCGTGAGGCCGGCCGGGCCGCTGCCGATGATGATGACTTTGTTCATGGGGTGCAGGCGCCTCCGCGGGCGGTGAGAAGGGGATCGGAGACCGGAGACCGGCGGACGACTACAGGGTGCCGAGGAAGGCGCCGTAGGCGGCCGCGTCCATCAACCCGTCGAGATCGGAGGACGTTCCCGCGGTCTCGATGACGACCATCCAGCCGTCGCCGTAGGGGGACTCGTTGACCTTCTCCGGGGCGTCCTTGAGGGCCTCGTTGATGGCGACCACGGTGCCGCCGATGGGCGAGAACAGGTCGCTCACGGACTTGGTCGACTCGACCACGCCGAAGACCTTCCCCGCCGTGAGGGTCGCGCCGAGCTTCACGTCGACGCTCACCAGGATGATGTCGCCGAGGGCGTCCACCGCGTGCTGGGTGATGCCCACGGTGACGCGGTTGCCCTCGACGCGGGCCCACTCGTGTTCCTTGGTGTACTTCAAGCCGGACGGAACATCAGCCATCGCCAACCTTCGCTCTCTCTTCTTCGGCCGTCGTGGGAGTCACTCTCTCTGCTCGGGATGGGAGCATCGAGACTGTGGGGATTCGTCTCAGTGCGCCGCAGGTTCGGCCGCGGGCTCGGCGGCCACCTCGGCGTCGCCCGCCCCCGCGTCGGCGGGCGTCGCAAGCACGCCCGGCGACAGGAACAGGTACACCCCGAGGGCGGCTGCGAGGAGCAGCGCGAGTCCCGCGAGGGGCATCCAGCCGGGCGTGACGAGGGCGTCCTCGGCGGGCTCGGGGTGCGCGTGCGCGTGGTTCCCGTGACCCTTCGCGTGACCGTGATCGTCGTCGTGGGAGGGGCCGTGTCCGTGCGCGTCTGCCATAAGGTGGCGCCGGTGGTAATCCCAACGGCGCGCGCTGGTCAACCCTGTGCGATGGACTCCACCGGACTCTGCGCCGCCGTCTTCAGCGCATCGAGGAACTCCCCCCCCGGCAGCGCCGCGGGCTCTCGGGGCGCCGCCTCGGGCTCGCTGCCCTTCGCCGCCCCCTGGAGGTAGGTCACCGCCACCTGGCGCAGCGGGCCCATCAGCACGTCGGCGATGACGTCGCTGGTGCCCGCCATCGCGCGGATGCGGAGCTCCCTGGAGAGCTTGTGCGACACGTCTCCGGCGGGCAGCGGCATCGCCGCGAGGCCCAGCGAGAGCACCCCGGAGAGCAGCGAGGCGCCGAGCTCGGTCTCGAGGAAGGCCGCGATGCGCGCCCGCAGCGCCGGGTCATCGGGGCCGAGGTGCCGGGAGAGCAGGGCCACGAGGGGCTCGCGCGCCAGCTTCACGAACTGCGACCCCGCGAGGCGCCACGCGGCGTCCGTGGCGTCGACCTCGAGGGACTTCAGCACCGGGGGGATCTTCTTCTCGTCCATGGTTCGCTCCGTCTTGGCTGAGGGCGTCGGCGCGCTCGGCGCCGCGCTCTTCGTGTTGCTTTCCGCCGTCGTCGTCACTGCCGTCACCGCGCTCACCGGCACCCACTGGCCCACCCGGTCGAGCCTCGCCGCGAGCTGGGCCGCCACGCGCACCATGGCCCGCCG
This sequence comes from Myxococcaceae bacterium, assembly GCA_004297725.1. Classification (GTDB taxonomy): domain Bacteria; phylum Myxococcota_A; class Polyangia; order Polyangiales; genus SCUS01. The sequence continues at coordinate 48,168 of SCUS01000136.1, forward strand.
CACCCTCGCGTCGCCCTCCGTCGCAGAGCGCTCGGCCAGCGCCCACGCCGCCTCGGCGAGCCCGTGCGCGACCAGCGCCCTGCGCTCGTCCATCGTCGCCCGGGCCCAGCCCTCGAGGGCCTGCGTCTGGGCCACCCGGTCGCTGCGGATGACCGCGCCCCGCAGCAGGTCGTCGACCGCGTGGTTGCCCACCACCAGCAGCGAGGCCGAGTGCTTCACCTGCTGGGTGAACACCCGCTCGAAGCCGCTCTCCCCGAGCCCGTCGAGGCTCAGCCGGGTCGCGTCGATCATCGCCTCGAACACGCCCGCATCCGGCGCCCCCGAGGCCCCCCGCACCCGCAGCGGAACCCCCGCCATCGCCCCCGCCACGACCCTCAGCTCGGCCGCGGTCGGGCCAGGCGCGTCCATCGACTGCGCCACCAGCGAGCGCGCCGCCCAGGTGAGGGTGTAGCGCGCCCACTGCTCCTCGAAGCCCCGCTCGACGCTGTCTGTCGGCGGGGTCGCCGCGTCGACGGCCATGGTCACCGCCGTCACCACGTCGCAGGTGGGAAGCGTCTCGCGGAGCCCCTTCAGCAGCGCCAGGCCGAACTCGCGCCCGCGCCAGGCGCCGTCATGGCTCTGCTGCCAGGGGTGCTGTCGCAGCGCGAGGTCGAGTCGTCTCAGGGTCTCGATGTGTAGCGGGCTCGTCATGGCGGCGTCGCCTCCGATGTCCGTCACCCTAGTGACCTGCCCCGCGCGCAGCAACCGGGCCTGTGACATACCCTGTCTCGTTCGCGAAACCCCTTGCTGCAAGGGCGTTTGAGCGGTTGCATGGGCCCCATGGGCGACGACGCGGTGGCGTGGGTGAGGGCGCAGCGGGGGCCGATGGAGGCCCTGCTCCGGGCGCTGGTGGAGGAGAGCTCGTACACGCTCGACGCTCGCGGCGTGGACGCGGCGGGGGCGGTGCTTCGGGAGGCGGTCCCGCTGCGGTGCAGGGCGGTGCCGGGGGAGCGCTACGGGTCGCACCTCTTCTTCGAGGGGAGGCGCCCCGCGGGCGATGGCGGCGTGGTGCTGGTGGGTCACCACGACACGGTGTTTCCCCGCGAGGTCTTCTCGGGCTACCGCTCGGAGGGGGACGTGGCCTGGGGCCCCGGGGTGCTCGACATGAAGGGCGGCCTGGTGGTGATGGCCTTCGCGCTGCGCGCCCTCGACGCGGTGGGCGCCCTCGATGAGGTGCCGCTGACGATGGCGGTGGTGGCCGACGAGGAGGTGGGATCGCCGGAGAGCGGTCCGTGGCTTCAGCAGGCGGCGCGGGGCGCGGCGGTGGCGCTGGTCTTCGAGGCGGGTCGCGAGGGAGACGCGATCATCACGAGGCGCAAGGGGACGCTGGCGATGACCGCGAGGGCGATCGGGAGGGCGGCGCACGCGGGCAACGCGCACGCGCAGGGGGCGAGCGCGATACGGGCGATGGCGAGGTTCATCGAGTCGGCCGAGGCGCTCAACGGCTGCGCGAGCGGCGTCACCATCAACGTCGGCACCGTCCACGGCGGAACCTCCAAGAACACCGTCCCCGCGCAGTGCGTGGCGGAGCTCGACGGGCGCTTCGAGCGCGCCGACGACGGCGTCACCCTGGTCTCTCGCTTACGTGACCTGGTAAGATCCCCGCTGGTCGAGGGCACCTCGGTGGTGCTGGAGGGAGGCGTCGCGAGGGCGCCGCTCGAGCGCTGGGAGGAGAGCGCCCGGTGGATGCAGCGCTACGGCGGGTGCCAGCGCCTCGCGGGCCTCGGGGTCGCCGAGTCGCCCTTGCAGGGGGGCGGCAGCGACGCCTCGACGACGGCCTCGGTGGGGGTGCCCTCCATCGACGGGCTCGGCCCCCGGGGGAGCGGGTTTCACACGCTGGACGAGCGCGTGGAGCTCGACTCGCTGGTGCCGAAGTGCGAGGCGCTGGTGAGGTTCCTGCTGGGCGTGGGAGGTGACGGGTTCTCTCCCCCGTCGGCGTGACTGTGCGACCCTGCGCGGGTCGTGGCTGAACGCTCGCCCCAACCCCCCTCGCAGGCCTCGTCCCAGGGGCACGACCCGGAGACCCGCTGGCTCTCCGTCGCGTGCGCGCTCGGGGCGCTGCTGGTGCTCTTCCTCCACGCGGGGCTCGGGCCGCGCTACCAGACCGAAGACCCTGCCGGGGAGCTGTTCTCCAACCAGATCTCCTTCCTGGCGGGCATCACCGTCGCGTCCTTCCTGACGACCGCCCCGGAGCGTCGTCGCTGGGTGTACCTCACGGCCTTCCCGGCGACGGCGTGCGGCGTGGTGTTCCCGTGGCTGCACGCGCTCTACCCCATCAACAGCGTGGGCTACCGGCTGCTCAACGCGCTCTCCCCGGTGGGCATGGCGATGGTGGCCTTCACGGTCACCTGGGCGCTGCGGGTCACCGCCGCCGACGACGCCCTGCGCAACGCCCGGCGTTGACACGGCCTCCGCGCCCCGGTGTAAGCCCGAACATCGGGGCGGCGTTGTCCGTCGTCACCTGTCACCGGAGGTCCATCGCCGATGTCCCACTCGCTGGTCCCTTGTCCCGGCTGCTCGCGTCACGTCCGCGCCGACGAAGACGCCTGCCCCTTCTGCGCCGCGCCGGTCACCCACCGGGTCGAGCGCAGCGCGGCGGGCTCCCAGGCCACCCGCGTGGTGGTCGCCCTTGCGGCGGCGCTCACGGCCAGCGCCTCGCTCTCGGCCTGCTACGGCGGACCGCCCCACCCGAGGGCGCTCGACGTCTACCCCCAGCGGGTGAACGCCGCCCCCGACAGCGGCGCGGTGCTCGAGCAGACCCCGAAGCCCTGAGCGGTCAGCGGGGGAAGAGTTCGAGCTGCGGCGGCCCCACGGGCTCTGCGCCGAGGCTGGTCACCCCGAACTGCGACGACACCAGCAGGGTCGCGGGGTGATCGCAGAGGGCCTCGGCGGCGGAGGCTCGCGCGAGCTCGGGGGTGTTGTTGGTCTGCGACAGATGCATCAGCACGACGGTGCGCACGGCCCGGTCGAGGCTTCGCAGGAGCCCGTGGGTCTGGGCGTTGGAGAGGTGCCCGTGGCCGCCGGAGACGCGGCGCTTCAGGTGGTAGGGGTACGGCCCCGACCAGAGCATCTCGTGGTCGTGGTTGGACTCGATCAGCACGGTGTCACACCCCGCGAGGTGATCGAGCAGCCCCGGCGGAACCTCCCCCAGGTCGGTGGCGATCGCCGCGGCCTCGCCGCCGTGCTCGAAGCGCAGCGAGACCTGCGGCGCGTCGTGCGGGACGGTGAGCGCGGTGACGGCGATGTCGCCGATGGAGAAGGGCGCGCGGGGACCGAAGACCCGCGGGGTGCGGCGCCCCCCGAGGCGGACGCTGCGGCGCGTGGCCTCGCTCACATAGAGGGGCGCCTGGAAGTGCTCGGAGAGCTCGGCGGCGTGGCGGCAGTGGTCGCCGTGGGCGTGGGTGACGATGAGCGCGTTGGGCTTCACCGAGAGCTGCGCGCGGGTGAGCTGCCGCTGGAGGGTCGCGAGGGGGAGGCCGGCGTCGACGAGCAGGCGGGTCGATCCGGCTTCGATGAGCATGGCGTTGCCGCCTGATCCGCTGGCGAGGACGGTCAATCGCACGATGCGGCACTGTAGCGGCAAGGTGACGGCCGGGCCACGTCTCGCCGACGGCGGTGACCGGGCCTTGTGCATCGCCAGCGTGTAGGCGATAGGGTTTGTCCGACGAGGAGGGACTACATGACCCTACGACTGGCTCGGCGGCATGGATGGGGCTTCACGCTGGTGGAGCTGATGATCGTGGTGATGATCCTCGGTCTGCTCGCGGCGATCTCGATCCCCTCGTACACGCGCTATGTGAAGCGCACCAAGACGAGCGAGGCGGTGGGTAACATCCGGGCCATCTACCAGGGCCAGATGACCTACTTCCAGCGGAGCGTCGAGGTCGGCACGGGGCAGCGCTTCGCCTCGGCGGCCACGTACACGCCCGACAGCAACCCCGGCTCGTCGAAGTACCCCGCGCGCCCCACCGTCTGGACCGCCGACCCGCAGTGGGCGGCGATCGGCTTCGCGCTCGAGCAGCCCCACTACTACGCCTATGCGTCGTACACGGCGGGCTCGGGGGAGGGGGCGTACTTCTACTCCCGCGCGATCGGCGACCTCGACGGCGACGACATCGAGTCGACCTTCTCCATCACGGGCACGGTGGTGTCCGGAGAGCTGCGGCGCGACCGGATGATCGTGACGCGAGAGCTGGAGTGATCGGGGAGCGTTAGACGAGGGGGGAGGGGAGCGGGACTCGATCAGCAGTGATCGGGGCTGACGCAGGTGCCGTTGGCGGCGGTGCACGCCGCGGTGTCGCGCCAGGAGTACTGCCAGCCGTGGGACCAGACCCGGCAGCAGCAGAGCGGGGGAGTGGGGCCGGGGGCGGGCTGCTGGAGCGCGACCGGGGGAGCGACCGGGGGAGCGGGAGCGCGGTCTTGGGCGACGGCCAGCGGAGATGCGGCGAGGCTGACGGCGAACATGAGACCTGAGAGACGCTGCATCATGGAGGCCCTCCTTCTCGGCGACGAACCGGAATCCGGCCATACACCGGGTACCTGCGAACCTTAGGGCCCCGCGACGGGGCTGTCGATCCGTGGGCGCGTGAGGTACGGGATGGGCCCCTGCGGGATTCACCCGATGTCCGCGGGAGGAATGAAGGAGCGTCGAGTTCATGACCGCGAAGCAGAAGGTGTTGGACCCGGCGATGCGGGGAGAGATCGAGCGCTTCTTCGCGGAGGAGATCCCCTTCAACCGCTACCTCGGGCTGCGGCTGGTCTCGCTGGAGCGGGGTGTTGCGAGGGTGCTGCTGCCCTTCAAGCCCGAGCTGGTGGGCGACCCGATGCGCCCGGCGCTCCACGGCGGGGTGATCGCGGCGGCGCTCGACACCGTCGGGGGCGCGGCGGTGTTCAGCGAGCTCGCCGTGGGCGATCGGGTGTCGACCGTGGACATCCGCGTCGACTACCTCCGCCCCGGTCGGCTGGAGGACCTCTACGCCGAGGCGACCATCAAGCGCGTGGGCAACCGCATGGGGGTGACCGCGATCCGAGCGTTTCACGAGAGCGACCCGGAGCAGTCGGTGGCCGAGGCGATGGCGGTCTACAACATCCGCCGGGTGCAGGACCGATGAGCGACCCCACCGACGAGGCGACGCACCGGCGCTGGATGCTGGAGGCCCTTGCGGAGGCCGAGCGGGCGGCCGCGGCGGGGGAGGTCCCGGTGGGCTGCGTGCTGGTGTCGGCGGAGGGGGTGAGCCTCGCGAGGGCCCACAACCTCCGCGAGGCGCTCGAAGACCCGACCGCGCACGCGGAGGTGCTGGCGATGCGCTCCGCCGCCGCCGATCTCGGAACCTGGCGGCTGGAGGGCGTCACGGCCTACGTGACGCTGGAGCCCTGCGTGATGTGCGCCGGGGCCTTCGTCAACGCGCGCATCGGGCGGGTGGTCTACGGCTGCGACGATCCGAAGGCGGGCGCGGTCTCGACGCTCTACCAGCTCCACCAGGACGCCCGGCTCAACCATCGCTACCCCGTGCTCGGCGGCGTCGAGGCCGGGGCGTGCTCGGAGGTGCTCCGAACATTCTTCCGTGCGCGACGGAAGGGTTCTGCGTTGACAGGGGGGTAGGCCTTTGCGTAGGTTTCGCGACGGAGAGCTGTCCGAGTGGTCGATGGTGCCTGACTCGAAATCAGGTGTACCGAAAGGTACCAAGGGTTCGAATCCCTTGCTCTCCGCCCGAAAGAGTTGAAGTCCCGGTGTCGGCGCGGCAGCGCGCGCGACACAAGGGAGAGGTGGCCGAGTGGTCGAAGGCGCCGCACTGGAAATGCGGTGTACTCCAAAAGGGTACCGTGGGTTCGAATCCCACCCTCTCCGCAGATGATGCCCTCCACGGCGTTTTACCCCATCGGGTAAGGACGGCGTGGTGTGCTCGCTCACGCCAGTCCATGGAGGCTCCATGACGGCTGCGCTGAGCGAAGAACAGCTCCGACTGGTCGAGCACGTCGAGCGCCTGGTGGCCTCGGCGGCGCTCACGACCCCGAGCGACGCGCCACCCCCGGTGGCCTGGATGCAGGTCGAGACCCGAGGGCGCGTGCGCGACCTGCTCCTCGGGTGGCGCACCGAGGTCGAGGGCGGGGTGCCGGTGCTGCACTGGCAGACCGCGCCGCTCGCGTCGGTGTTCTTCACGACGCGCGAGGGCGAGGACTACGAGCTCGACGTCGACGGCCGCACCCTCGAAGGCACCGTCCGCGCCCGCGCCCTGCTCGACGTCTCCGGGGGATCGCTCGTCGAGCTCCTCACCGCCGACGCCGCGCTCTCCCGGCGGGGCGGCGGCCCCTGGCGCCGCGAGGGCGATCCTCCTCCGTCGCTGCTGCAGCCGCGCCCGGTGGGGGCGCTGCGCGCGCCGTCGCCCTTCACCCTCGACGCGCTCGACGCCGAGCAGCGGCGTGCGGTGGAGCTCCCGCGCCGACGGGCGCTGCTGGTGCTGGGCGAGGCGGGCTGCGGGAAGACCACCGTGGCGCTCCACCGGGTGGCGGCGCTGCAGGCGAGGGCCGAGCGCTCGGGGCGCACCTTCCGCGGGCTGGTGCTGGTCCCGGTGGAGGGGCTGCAGCGCCTCTCGACGACGCTGCTGGAGCGCCTCGGCGCCAAGGACGTCGAGGTGAAGAGCTACGAGCGCTGGGCGGCGGTGCAGGCGCGTCGGGCCTTCCCGGGGCTGCCTCGGAGGGAGAGCCACGGCGCGCTCGCGGCGGTCACCCGCCTCAAGCGGCACCCCGCGCTGCGGCAGGCGCTGGCCGAGGTCGCCTCGCGCCCGGAGCGCCCTCGGGGCGCGACGGCCAACCGCGAAGATCTCCAGCACCTCTTCGGAGATCGGCTGCTGATGGAGCGCGTCGCGTCGTCGTCCCGAGGAGCGGTCTCCGAGCGCGCCGTGGCCCAGGTGCTGGAGCACACCAACGTGCAGTTCACCGACACCACCGAGGACTCGCATCGCCACGTGGACGCCGACCGGCTCGCCACCGTCGACGGGCTCCGCATCGACGCCGGGACGCCCTTCGAGGACGCCGGGGCCATCGACCCGGAGGACTACGCCGTGCTCTTCGCGCTCGCCGAGCTGCGCGCGACGCCCGGCGACCAGGCGCCCTCGCCAGGGGCCTACGACTGCGTGGTGCTCGACGAGACCCAGGAGTTCGCTCCGCTCGAGCTCGCGCTCATCGGCCGGGCGCTGCGCCCCGGAGGCACGCTCATCGTCGCGGGCGACGAGGGACAGCAGGTCGATCCGACGGCGTATTTCCCAGGGTGGGACGGGGCGATGCGAGAGCTCGGCGCGGAGTCCTGGGAGGCCGTGCGGCTCGCGGTGAGCTACCGCTGCCCGCCGGCGGTGACCGCGCTCGCGAGGGCGGTGCTGCGCGGCGAAGGGGGCGCGGCGCCCGACGCGGCGGTGAAGGCGTGGCGGGCGAGGAGCCTCTTCCACCTGGTGGCGGCGCTGCTCGACGGGGCGCGCTCGCTGCGGGAGAGCGACCCCGAGGCCTCCGTGGCGGTGGTGTGCCGCACGCCGGAGTCGGCGGCCCGCATGGCCGCGCTGCTGGCCCGGGGCGACGACCGGGTGAGGCTGGTGCGGGGCGGGGATTTCTCCTTCGCGGCGGGCGTCGAGGTGAGCTGCGTGCAGGAGGTGAAGGGGCTCGAGTTCGACCACGTGGTGGTGCCCGACTGCGACCTCGGCGCGTACCCCGAAGGGGCCGAGGCGAGGCGCGCCCTCTACGTGGCCATGACCCGGGCGTCGTACCAGCTGGTGCTGGGCACCGTGGCGCCGTGGAGCCCGCTTCTACGGGGCGCGGAGGGTATGGGCTAACGGAGCGCGGACTTCACCACGACGGTCTCTCCGGCGACGGCGACGTCGGACTCCAGCGCCAGGAGGCGCACCCGCCCGGTCGCCACGGTGCGTCCCTCCGGGTCGGTCACCGTGGCCTCCCAGACCTGCGTGCGGCGGCCGCGGGTGATGGGGCGGGCGGTCGCCCGGAGCGTGCCCTCGCGCACCGCGCGGATGAACGAGGTGTGGTTCTCCAGGCCGACGATGGACTGCCCCCGAGAGGCCGCGTTGAGCGCCGCGCCCACCGAGGCGAGGGTCTCGATGACCCCCGAGTGCACGCCCCCATGGACGATGCCGTAGGCCTGGAGGTGCTGCGGACCGACGGTCCACTCGGCGGTCACCTCGTCGAGGGTGGCGCGCACGTAGCGAAGCTCCATGGCGGAGTTCCAGCCGTCGCGCTGGGCGTTGAGCATCGGGGCGAAGTCTTCGGTGGGGTCGCTCATAGGTGCCGCGGATCATTCCCGACGAGCCCTCTCCCCGCCAATCCTATCGACGCGTCGGCGGCGCGAAGCCCTCCATGATCCTCGCGGCGGCGCGGGGCATCCGGTTGCTCTGGGCGTACCCGGCGACGGCGTTGCGCCAGTCGAACTCGGGTCGGTCGATGCGCATGAGCGCGTGCATCCGACGCACCCGCACCGCCGCCGGGAGGGTCTCCTCGGCCTCGATCGCCGGGTGCTCCCACGCGTCGGGAAAGCGCCGGATCGCCTCGTAGGCCAGCGCCGCGTGCCACGCCGCCTCGTCGACCTCGCCGCGGCTCTCCAGCAGGCCCGCGTAGCGGTAGTGGTTGTGCGCCGACGCCGGGCAGGCCGCGACCGCGTGGGCGTAGAGCGTCGGGTCGTCGCGCCATCGGGTCGAGAGGTACGCGCCGGTCGCCACGTGCACGGCCACGAGCAGCCCCACCAGCGCGCGCCGCGCCCCGCCCGAGAGCCACCACGACAACAGCGGAGGCGCGAGGGCCAGCGCGGCGAACCACGTCGGCGCCAGGAAGAACCGGTCGGCCATCGCCTCGGGGACCTTCCACGCGAGCCCGGTGAACATCGCCCCCGTGGCGCCCACGCAGAGCGCCCACGCGGGCCTCGAGGCGCGCAGCGAGCGGCGGGTCGACCAGGCCCCGAGCGCCAGCAGCGCGAGGCCCGCGGCGAAGGGCGCGGTGAGCGCGGTCGAGGGCCGCCAGAGCATGGCGTACTTGCGCCCGGTGCAGAGGTCGAAGGGCGCCACCAGCAGCCGCGCGGCGCGGGCGAGGTACTCGACGGCGTAGACCGCGCGCTGCCACGGAGCGGCCCCCGCGAGGACGTCGTCGGGGGCGAACCACCGCGCCACGGTGCCGCTCGTGAGGAGGCGGGCGGCCAGGTAGAGGGCGACCACGAGGCTCATCACCGAGGTGCGGCGCCAGCCGTCGCGGGGGGTCTCTCCGTGCGGGGGAGCGAGGGAGAGCACGCCCGCGACGGCCACGAGGCTGAGGGCGCTCTCCTTGGAGAGCAGCGCCGCGGCGGTGGCGGCGGCGGTCACCCCGAGGCCCGCGAGGGTCGGACGGGAGCGCAGCGCCACGAGGCCGAAGAGCAGCGCCAGCACGTCGGCGCGGCCCACGAGCGAGGCGACGTTCTCGACGTGCAGGGGCATCGCCGCGAAGAGGCACGCGGCGAGGAGGGCGGCGGGCGCCGGCAGGTGCGCCCGGGCGAAGCCGTGGGCCACCGTCAGCAGCGCCAGGAACCACCCGAGCGACGCGACGTGCATGGGCCCCGGGGAGAGCCCGAAGAGGCGAGCGTCGAGGGCGAAGGTGAGCGTGGTGAGCGGGCGCCATGACGCCGGCGGGGTGCCGAGCGCGGCGCCCCAGAAGGTGCGGCTGAAGACCAGGGAGAGGGGCCCGTCGCCGTTGACGCCGGGGTGCGTGGTGATGGCCCGGACGTCGTCGAGCACGAAGCCGCCGCGGAGCCCGGGGAGGTGCGAGAGCAGCGCGATGGCCCAAGGCAACGCGTGGAGGCGAACGAGCGAGGCCACGGAGCCGGACGAAGAGGGGCGCTCGCTCACGGAAGAACCGCGCGGACGCTAGCACGGTCGCGCGTGAGCGCCGCGCGCTCCGGCGGGCGTCGAGGGGCGTCGCGAGCGTTGTCGATCAGGCAACGTGGTGTTGCGGAATCACCGTCTGGTATCCGCCCAGGCAACGATGCAACTTCCTCCTCGCAGGGCGAGCGGAGCCGCCGAGGCGCCCGACGAAGCCAGAAAAACACCCATCCCACACGGAGCCAGAGCCATGAGCCTTTCCAAGTTCGTCATCGACACCTCGCACTCGCACGCGTCGTTCTCCGTGCGTCACATGATGATCTCCAACGTGCGCGGGGAGTTCTCGAAGTTCAGCGGAGAGATCGGCTACGACCCGGAGCACCCGGAGAGCACCACGGCCTCGGTGACCTTCGAGGTCGCCTCGATCAACACCCGCGAGGAGAAGCGCGACGCCCACCTCCGCAGCGGTGATTTCTTCGACGCCGACAACCACCCCTCGATGACCTTCCGGTCGAAGAGCGCCCGCAAGAGCGGCGACGGCCTGGTCCTGGTCGGCGACCTGACCATCCGCGGCGTGACCCACGAGGTCGCGCTCACCGTCGAGGAGATCACCCAGGAGGGCAAGGACCCGTGGGGCAACACCCGCCTCGGGGCCTCCGCGCACACCAGGATCAAGCGCTCGGACTTCGGCCTCACCTGGAACGCCGCGCTCGAAGCGGGCGGCGTGCTCGTGGGCGACGAGGTGAAGATCTCGCTCGAGGTCGAGGTCATCAAGCAGGCGTAGCCCTCGCTCCCTCCGCGTCGTCGTCCGGGGCCTCCGAGTCGGAGGCCCGCTGACGATTCCGATGAAGGTTGTCGTCCCTCGCGGCAGTGGGACGGGGCATGAACCGCGCAACCCAGACCCGACGATCGGTCTCCCGTCACCCGGCCCTGCTCCTCGCGGCCTCGCTCGTGATGGCCTCCTGCGGCAGCGAGGTGACCAGCGCCGCGGGCGGTGACGCGGGTGCGTCGGTGGCCACCGGGGTCCCGTGCGAGGTGGCCCGCTCGCTCTCGCAGAACTGCCTGAGCTGTCACGGCGCCAGCCTCGCGCGCGGCGTCTCCAACCCCCTGATGACCCGAGAGCAGCTGCTCAGCCCCTCCTCGGCCGATCCTGCGCAGAGCTACCTGCAGCGCGCGATCCTCCGGATGCGGACCTCGTCGGCCAACTCGATGCCGCCGGGCGCGCACCTCCCGGAGGCGGACATCGCACCCTTCGAGGCGTGGCTCGCGGCCGGCGCTCCCGCCGCGACGTGTTCGACCGACGCCGGGGCGGTCGAGGTCGACGCCTCCGTCACCCCGGGCGACGACCTGCCCTGCGCGGTGCAGGAACTCCTCGCCGCCGAGTGCACCTCCTGCCACTCGTCGCCTCCCCGCAACGGCGCCGAGATCCCGCTGTTGACGCGGGCCGACCTGCTGGCGCCCTCCACGGCGCAGCCCGGCATGACCGTGGCCCAGCGCGCCGTCGTCCGCATGACCGACTCCGCGATGATGATGCCCCCCGGCGGCACCCTCCCCGCCGCGCGCATCCAGGCCTTCGTCGACTGGGTCGCCGCGGGGACGCCCGGCACCCGCTGCGACGCGCCCCCCGTCGACCCCTTCGCCGCCCCGGAGCAGTGCACCACCATGCGCACCTGGACCGGCGGCAACCGAGAGTCGCAGTTCATGAACCCCGGTCAGGAGTGCATCTCCTGCCACCGCAGGATGCGCGGCCCCTCCTACGGCTTCGCCGGAACCCTCTACGCCAGCGGCCACGAGCCCAACAACTGCAACGGCGGGGCGCCCACGGTCGATGCGGTCATCGTGGAGATTCGCGGGGCCGACGGCAGGACGCTGCGGCTCACGCCCAACGCGGTGGGAAACTTCTACACCCGCTCGACGGTCGCGCTCCCCTACACCGCGAGGGTGATCGTCGGCGCTCGCGAGCGCCGGATGAACGGCCCGCAGATGAGCGGCGACTGCAACTCCTGCCACACGCAGTCGGGCGCCAGCGAGGCGCCCGGCCGCATCGTCCTTCCCTGACGGGCGCTCAGCGCGCGGCGAGGTGCTCGTCGAGCCAGCGCTCGATGTCGGACATCACCTGGTCGCGCTCGGGCTCGTGGATGAGGTCGTGCACGAGGCCGCGGTAGAGGATCAGCGTGCGGTCCCGGTGGCGGGCGCGGCGCACGAGCTCCGCGGTGCCTCGCGGGTCGGTGAGCCGGTCGACGGTGCCGTGCAGCCCCAGCAGCGGGACGTCGAGGGTGTCGGCGCGCTCCCAGATGTGGCCGATGGCGTCGATGAGCGCGGCGGCGGTGCGGGCCGGGCCGACGGAGTGGTAGACGAGCGGGTCGCTGCCCATCTCGCGGACCACCGCGGGGTCGCGGGAGAAGTCCTCGTCGGGGGTGTTGACCACCGGGAAGTTGGGCAGCAGCGCGGCGGCGATGGGGGTGGCGGCGGCCTCGATGGGGGCGCGGTCGACGCGCAGCGCGGGCGCCAGGGTGATGAGCCCGGCGAGCGCGGGGCGGCGCTCCAGGGTGTAGAGCGTGACGATCGCACCGCCGACGGAGTGGCCCAGGAGAAACACCGGGAGGCCGGGCTCTCGCTGGCGCACCCGGGCCATGAAGAGGTCGAGGTCGCCGGTGAGGTCGTCGAAGCTGTCGAGCGCCGCGCGGCGGCCGGAGGAGTGGCCGTGGCCGCGCATGTCGAAGGCGTGCACCGCGAAGCCTCGGGCGACGAGGCGGCGGGCGAACTCGCCGTAGCGCGAGCTGTGGTCCTTGAGGCCATGCATGGCGACGAGCACGGCGCGGGGAGGGGACTCCGGTCGCCACGATTGCTCGAAGAGCGCGACGCCGCCGCGGCCCTGGAAGGTCCCGGTGGCGTGGGTGACGCCGCCGGAGGGGGCGGTCGCCGCGAGCGGGCGCAGGGGGAGGTGCGCCGGGGCCGCGCAGCCGGCGAGGCCGAGGGCGGCGAGGGCGAGCGTTGTCCAATGAAGCATCGGGGAGTTCACCGGGCACCCGTGAGGTCGAGAGAGAGGGAGACGCCGAGGGAGCGGGTTCCCATGAACTCGCGGTAGAGCACGCCGAGGGCGGGGCCGCCGCCGGCGTGGGTGGTGCCCCAGTAGCGCCGCTGGCGGCCGAGGCGCACCGAGAGGCCCGCCTCGAACTCGTCGCCGAGGGGCAGCCACGAGGATCCGTCGCGGCGCGCGTCGGCGCCTGCGATGAAGGCCGCGCCCGCGTGGGCCGAGAGCCGGATGGGGCCGAGCGACCAGCCGAGCATCACCTGGACGGGGAAGCGCGCGGCGAGGGGGACGCTGCCGACCACGCCGTCGAGGCCGACGCCTCCGTGGAGGGCGACGACGTTGCCGAGGCCCCAGCGCGCGCCGACGCCGAGGACGTGGGCGGTGAGGCCGTAGACGGCGCCGTTCTCGCTGCCGCCGATCTCGCCGTCGAGCCCTGCGGCGTATCCGATGGATCGCCCCAGCACCAGGCGGCTCCGGAGTGCGAAGGACCCGCTGTTGGTGAACCCGTTGACGCGAGCCGGGTCGAGCACGCGGGCGTAGCGACCCTGGAGCGACACGTCGAGGTGGTGGCTCGCTCCCTCCGGCGGAAGGTCGGCGGGGTGGCCATAGGCCGCTCGCTGGGCGAGGGCCGCGGAGGGTGTGAGCACGCCCGCGACGGCCAGGATCGCGAGCGCGTTGGGGGAGAGTGCGTGCATCGGCGCGACCATACTCCGTCACGGCCACGGCTGTGATAAGGCCCGATGCATGATCGACATCGTTCTCGAGGGAGCCGGGCGCAACGCGTTGAGCACGGTGGTGCTGACCCGCCTGAAGGAGGCATTGGCGGCGGCGGGCGATCGGCCGGTGCTGCTGCGCGGTGCGGGCGGGTGCTTCTCCGCGGGGCTCAACCTGAAGGAGGTGGCCTCCCTCGATCAGCCTGCGATGGAGCGCTTTCTTTCGTTGTTGGAAGAGACCGTCGAGGCGCTCTACCTGCACCCGGCGCCGGTGGTGGCGCTGGTGGAGGGGCACGCCATCGCCGGGGGCGCGGTGCTGGCGCTCTGCTGCGACTGGCGCGTCTCGGGCAGCGACGAGAAGGCGCGACTGGGGCTCAACGAGGTGGCGCTGGGGCTGCAGTTTCCTCCGAAGATCTGGGCCATCGTCAACGCCCGGCTGCCGTCGACGGCGCGGGAGCGGGTGCTGCTGGGCGCGGGGCTGCACCCGCCGGCCGAGGCGCTGGCGCTGGGCCTGGTGGACGAGGTGACGGCGGAGCCCGAGGCGAGGGCGAGGGCGGTGCTGGCGACGCTGGCGGGGCACCCCCGACAGGCCTACGGGGCGACCAAGGGGGCGATGCGCGCGGCGACGGTGGCGTTGTCCGAAGAGGCGAAGGCGGCCTTCGTGGCGGAGGTGGTCCCGCGGTGGGTGAGCGACGAGGTGCGGGCGAGGATGCTCGCGGTGCTCAAGCGGTAGGGCTCACTCCCGCCACCAGCGCCCGCAGCGCCTTCCTGTCGATCTTCCCCCGGTCGTTCTTGGGCAGCTCGTCGACGAAGACCACCTGTCGCGGGTACTTGTGCTTCGCCAGCCGCCCCTTGGCCCACTGCTGGAGCTCGCCCGCGAACCCCTCTCCCGTCACGTGCCCCTCGCGGATCACCACGTAGGCCCGCGAGGCCATCAGCCCGTCGACCTCGACGCCCACCACCGCGACCTCGGCCACCGCCGGGTGATCCAGCAGGCAGTCCTCCACCTCCAGGGGAGACACCCAGAGCCCGGATACCTTCAAGAGCTCATCGGCCCTGCCGCCGAACCAGAGGTAGCCCTCTCCGTCCAGTCGGAAGAGGTCGCCGGTGCAGCACCAGCGCCCGTGGAAGGTCTGCCAGCTCTTGTCGCGATCGCCGTGATAGCCGATGGCGACGCTGTCCCCCGCCACCCAGAGCACCCCGACCTCGTTCTCCGCCACCGGCTCGGCCCCGGGGCCGATCGACCCGGCGGGCAATACCTTGATCGAATAGCCGTCGACCACCCGGCCCAGCGATCCAGGCTTCACGTCCCCCGGCCGGTTGCTCACATAGATATGGAACATCTCCGCCGAGCCGATGCCGTCATAGACCTCGATGCCCCAGCGCTCGGTCCATCGCTGGAGCAGCGCCGGAGGGAGCGCCTCGCCCGCGGAGAGGCAGAAGCGCAGCGACGAAAGGTCCACCTCCGCGCCCTTCTCCAGCAGCTTGCCGATCATCGTGGGCACGTTGGTGAGCACCGTGGGCCGGTACATCGCAATCGCCGCGGTGAGCGACTCCACGGTCGGCCGCTCGGAGAACATCCCCACCGACGCCCCCACCCGGAAGGGGAACATCAGGTTGGTGCCGGTCGCATATCCAAAGAACAGGCGAGGGACGCTCACGCAGATGTCCCCGCGACGGTAGCCCACGGTGCCGAGGGCGTAGACCTCCGTGTTGAACGCGAAGTCCCGATGGGTGTGCACCGCGGCCTTGGGCTTGCCCGTCGAGCCGCTGGTGAAGAGCCACACCGCGATGTCGTCGCGCCTCGTGGGCACGATCTCCGCCCGCCGCCCGCTCCGTTGTCCAAAGGACAATGCCGACGAGAGCGTCTCGCTCCGCAGCCCCGGCACGGTGTCGAAGCCGACCTCCGCCTCCGGGTCGTCGCCCGTCGCCGCGTCGGGCACCACGAAGACCGCCTTCAGCCACGGCGACGTCCTCAGCCCCTCGTGCAGCGCCGTCACCACCCTCGGGACGGTCACCAGCACCGAGGCCCGCGTGTACTCCAGAAGGTATGCGAGGTCCGCGGTCGGGGCGTCGGGGTTGCCCATCGCGATCACCCCGCCGGCCTTCAACACCCCGAAGAAGGTCCATGCGAAGGGAGGCAGGTCGGGCAGCACGATCAGCGCCCGCTCCTCGTGCCGCAGCCCCGCGTCCCGTAGCAGCGCCGCCACGCCCTCGGTCCGCGTGGCCACCTCCGCGTAGGTCCAGCTCCGGTCGCCGAAGCGCAGCGCGGTGTCTCCGCCCATTCCCTCCTTCAATCGATCGAAGAGGAAGTAGTCGGCCAGGTTGAAGACCTCGGGAAACGTCACCGCGCTCATGCTCCCACCTTGGGCAGCAGCTGCCCCGCGATCACCAGCCGCTGAATCTCCGTGGTGCCCTCGTAGATCCGAAGCGCCCTGATCTCCCGATACAGCCGCTCTACCGCCACGCCTCGCACCACGCCCGTACCGCCGTGAAGCTGCACCGCGCGGTCGATCACCCGCTGCGCCGCCTCGGTGGCGAACATCTTCCCCATGCTGGCCTCGAGCGTCACCCGGGGGGCGCCCTGGTCCTTCGCCCACGCGGCGCGAAACACCAGCAGGCGCGCGGCGTCGAGCTCCGTCGCCATGTCCGCCAGATAGCCTTGCACCGTCTGGAACTCCGCGATGGCCTTGCCGAACTGCCGCCGCTTCGTCACCCGGTCGAGGGACTCGTCGAGCGCCCGCCGCGCCATGCCCAGCGAGGCCGCGCCGACGGTGCTGCGAAACGCGTCCAGCGTGCTCATCGCGATGCGAAACCCGTCGCCCACGGCGCCGAGCCTGCGGTCGTCGCTCACGCGACACCCCTCGAAGGCGATGGTGCCAATGGGGTGGGCGGCCATCATGGGAATCGATCCCTTGAAGACGAAGCCCGGGTCGCTCGGGCGCACCAGGAAGGCGGTGATCCCGCGCCGACCCTTCGAGGGATCGGCGTTGGCGAACACCACGTAGTGCCCCGCCAGGCCCGCGTTGGAGATGAAGGTCTTCTCCCCATCCAACACCCAGCCCTCCCCGTCGCGGCGAGCCACCGTGGAGAGCGACGACACGTCCGTCCCCGCCTCGGGCTCGGTGATCGCGAAGGCCGCCAGGGACTCTCCCCGCAGCACCGCCGGGAGGTACTCCTCCTGCTGCGCCACCGTCCCCGCCAGCACGATGGGGTAGCTCCCCAATCCCTGCATCGCGAAGACCGTGTCGAGCAGCCCGCTGCCCCAGCCGAGCGCCTCGCGCACGAGGCACACCGCCCGCACGTCGATGGCGTCGGGGTCGCGCGCGGGGAGTCCCCCCACGCTCGCAGGAACACACGCCCTCAGGAGCCCCGCCTCCGCCAGTCGCCTCGCGACGGCGTGGGCGTCCTCCTGCTCCTCGGGCCAGTCCTCCATCGCCAGCGTCCGCGCCGCCTCGGCCAGCGGCGCGTGCCACGGATCGAAGAAGAACGTCAGGTCATCGCTGCTCGGCGCGCACGCTCGTCTGTTCATTGGACAACCTCTCCCCGACCGGTCACTTCTCCCGCGAGGGCTCCGGCGCGCCCTGGAACCTCGGCGCCCGCTTCGCCACCAGCGCCTCGTAGGCCTCGCGGAAGTCAGGGTGCGCCATGCAGATCGCCTGCGCCTGCGCCTCCGCCTCGATGGCCTCGTCGAGCCCCATGGTCGACTCCGCCTCGATCATCTGCTTGGTCATGGCGTGCGCGAAGGCCGGGCCGTCGCTCATCCGCAGCGCCATCGCCGTCGCGGTCGGGAGCACCTCGGCCTTCGACACCACCCGGTTGGCCAGCCCGATGCGATAGGCCTCCGTGGCGTCGATGAGGTCACCCGAGAACAGCAGCTCCGAGGCGCGACCGAGGCCCACCACCCTCGGCAGCAGGTAGGCCGCGCCCATGTCCGCGCCGGAGAGCCCCACCTTCGGGAACACGAAGCCGAAGCGCGCGTCTTCGGACACGATGCGCAGGTCGCACGCGAGCGCGATGACCGCCCCGGCCCCGACGGCCACGCCGTTGACCGCCGCGATCACCGGCCGCCGCACCCGGCGAATCGCGCGGATCAGCGCCCCGGTGATGCGAGTGAACTCCAGCAGTCCGGCCATGTCGCGCTGAAACAGCCTGGCGATGATGTCCTGCCGGTCGCCCCCGGAGCAGAACCCGGTGCCCTCGCCGGTGATCACCAGCGAGCGCACCTCGGGGTGGCGCTCCAGCGCCGGGAAGAAGGCCCCGAGCTCGAGGTAGCTCTCGAAGGTCAGGGAGTTGAGCCGCTGCGGACGGTCGAGGGTGATGGTCCCCACGCCGTTCTCGAGGGCGAAACGAAAGGTCTTCGGAGACAGGTCACTCATGGCTCAACTCTTCCCTTCACCGATGTGCGCAATGGCCTCGATCTCCACCATCGCCCAGGGCTCGACCAGCGCCGTCACCCCCACCAGCGCCATCGCCGGGAAGTGCTTGCCCAGCCGCGCCCGCCAGCACCCTCCGACGGCCCGCAGGCTGCCGCGGTAGGCCTCGATGTCCGTCACGTAGACGGTCATCTTCACGAGGTCGGTGGGCGCGCCTCCCGCGGCCTCGACCACGGCCACCACGTTGGCCAGCGCCTGATCGAATTGATCCACGAAGCCGGTGGAGACCGCCCGCTGCTGGCCGTCCCAGCCGATCTGCCCGCCTACGTACACCGTGCGCCCCGCGCCGCACGCGACCCCGTTGGTATATCCCTTGGCCGGGGTCCACCCCGCCGGGAGAATCGCCTCTCCGCTCACGCCGACTGCCCTCCATCCAATGCGATGCACTGCCCGGTGATGCCTCGCGCCTCGTGCGGGAGGAAGCTCCACACCACGTGCGCGACCTCCTCCGGGGTCATCATCCGCTTCTGCGGTGAGAGCGCCGCCAGGGCCTCCCTCCCGTCGCGCCCGGTGGCCCTCGCGATGTTGCCCGCCGCGCGCTCGCTCATCGCCGTGTCGACGAAGCCCGGGCACACCGCGTTGACCGTCACCCCGGTGCGGGCGAACTCCACCGCGAGCGCCCGGGTGAGCCCCACCAGGGCGTGCTTGCTGGCGCAGTAGGCGCTCGTATAGGCGTACCCGCGCAGGCCGGCGTTGCTGGCGATGTTGACCACGCGCCCGGGGCCGCGCCTGGCCATCTCGGGCATCAGCGCGCGGCAGAGCGAGAAGGCGGCGGTGACGTTGAGGGCCATCGTGCGGTCCCAGATGGCGTCGTCGGTGCGGGCGAGGGGAGCGCTCTCCGCGAGCCCGGCGTTGTTCACCAGCACCGCGATGGGGCCGACCTCGCGCTCGACCGTGCGGACGAGCACCTCCGCGGCCGATCGGTCGGAGAGGTCGGCGGGGATGGCCACGCCCGCGATGTCGCTGGCGACGGCGTCGAGCGCCGCGACGTCACGCCCGGAGACGACGACGTGGAGACCGGCCGCCGAGAGGCGCCGCGCGATGGCCTCCCCGATGCCGCGACCGCCGCCGGTGACGAGTGCAACTGCGCGATGGAGTTCCATGAAGGTGGAACCGTTGGTATCACACCACCATGCGCCAGCAGCGGTGCACCGTCTTGTTGCGGTAGTCGTCCGGAACCGTCTGCGCCGTGACCTCCTCGCAGGCCCTCAGCCGCAGCCCCCCGAGCTCGGGGACGAAGCGCTGATGGTGCGTGGTGAAGTACAGCACCGCCCCGGGGACCAGCACCGCCAGCGTCTCGTCCAGCAGGCCCCGGTAGTCGCGAGAGAGGTCCATCTCGTCGGCCTCGCCCGACGGGCTCGCTGGGAGAAACGACGGCGCGTCCAGCACCGCGAGCTCCCAGCTCCGTCGCTTCGTCTTCGCCTCGACGAGAAACTTCCGGGCGTCCGCCCGCACGGTCCAGTGCTCGGGCCGGTCGACCGCGTTGAGCACCAGGTTCTTCCTGGCGCGGGCGAGGTACTTGCCCGACAGGTCGACGGTGTCGCTCGACATCGCGCCGCCCATCGCCGCCGCGACGGTGAAGGTCCCGGTGGTGCCGTAGAGGTTGAGGAAGCGCTTGCCCGCGGCCTCCGAGCGCACCCGCTGCCGGGTCTCCCGGTGGTCCGCCCCGAGGCCCGTCTCCGGGTCGTCGTCGAGCACCACCTCGAAGAGCATCCCGTACTCCCGCACCTCCAGCCTCGTCCCTCCGCTCTCGGCCTTCGAGCGCGCCCACTTGTCACGGGCGTGCACCCGCTCTCTCGGGACGCCCATCGCGGTCGCCACGCCCTCGGCCAGCGCTTCGACATAGCCCGGCACCACGGCGGTCTGCTCCCGGGCGTACTCGCCCACCAGCAGGTGGCCCTCGTACCAGTCGACCACCGCGCGCACCTCGGGGATGTCCCGGTCGTAGAGCCGGTAGGCCCCGATGGCCTTCGACTCCATCTTCTTCGAGAGCACCCGGTGGTTCTTCTTCACCCGGTTGCCCAGCATCTCGCCGTGGCGCCGTACGTCCTCTGGTCCCAGCATCGTCTCGTTTCCTCTGCCGCCTCGTTAGGGTTCCGACGCCGACCGGACCACCCGCACCCGCCGCCGTGCCGCCTCCAGCACCGGGACCATCGCCCGCTGCGCCTCGGCGTCATCGACGATCACCACCTCGTCGAGCTCGTCGCTCTCCGCGATGCCCTGGAGAAACCATCGCATCGCGTCGCCCGCCGACGCCCTCCCGTTGCTGCGCCCCGGCAGCGAGAGCGCCACCGAGCGCAGCCGGAGCCCGCCGAGGGTGGCCAGCATGCGGGCCGTCACCCGCTCCGCCGCCGCCGCGTCGAAGTCCGCCGAGAGCCCTTCGCCGAACAGGATGAGCTTCTCGAAGGGCAGCCTCGGGCGCCCAGGAACCAGGGTTACCTCATCGGGTAATCCGGTGACCCTTCCCCCGACGAGGAGCCGGGAGAGCGAGCCGCAGAGGCGCCAGTCGCAGAGCCCGGCGGCCCCCTTGAGCGGGCGCTCGTCCTCGAAGAAGGGCAGCGCCAGGACCTCCAGGCGGAGCTGGTCGATGCGCGCGAGGTCGAGGGGGACGAAGCGCACCTCCATGGCGGTTCAGCCTATCCGCGAGGCGCGAGCTTGCCCTGGAGCGTTGCGAGCTTGTCGAGCGTGCCGTTGACGAAGGCCGCCGAGTCTTCGGTGCCGAAGCGCTTCGCCATCTCGATGGCCTCGTCGATGGCCACCTCCGGCGGAACATCCCCGAACACCATCTCCCAGGTCGCCATGCGCAGCACGTTGCGGTCGACCCTCGCCATGCGCTCGATGCGCCAGTTGGGGTTCGCCGCCCGGATCATCGGGTCGATCTCCGCCCACTTCGCCACCACGCCCCGCACCAGCGCGTCGCCGTAGGGCCGCCCCGGCGCCGGGCCCTCGAGGTGCGCCCAGTAGTTTCGCAGGGCGTCGTCGACGAAGCCGTCGGACTGCTCGCCCGCCGCGTCGATGGCGTAGAGCACCTGCACCGCCGCCTCGCGCGCCTGGCGCCGCAGCCCGTTGTCGTCGTGCTGGGGCTTCGGGGCCTTCGGAGCCTTCGGGGGCTTGGAGTCTCTAGAAGCCATCGGCCTTGAGCGCCCGCTGGAGGTTGGCCATCTCGATCGCGCTCGACGCGGCCTCCCAGCCCTTGTTGCCCGCCTTGGTGCCGGCGCGCTCGACGGCCTGCTCGATGGTGTCCACCGTCAGCACCCCGAAGGTCACCGGGACGCCCGTCGCCATCGACACCTGCGCCAGGCCCTTGGTGACCTCGCCGGCCACGTAGTCGAAGTGCGGCGTGCTCCCGCGGATCACCGCGCCCAGCGCCACGACCGCGTCGAAGCGGCCGCTGCGGGCGAGCGTCTGGCAGATCAGCGGCAGCTCCCAGGCGCCGGGGGCGCGCACCAGGGTGATGTCCTCGCCGCCGTGGCGCTTCACGCAGTCCGTGGCGCCCTCGACCAGGCGGTCGACGATGAAATGGTTGAAGCGGCTCGCCAGCAGCGCGACGCGGAGCCCGCGGGCAACCAGGTCGGCCTCGATGATTTTTACGTCCATGGGTATTCCGTGGGAAGGCGACGGAGGCGGTACATCCCACCAAGGCAGGCACCCGGTCAACCCGGTAGGTGCGGTCGGAGATGGCCGCAGGGCCTCCGGGGAGGGTCCGCGATTGTCGGGCGCGCGCTCCCGGTCGCGGCGCTAAGGTGCCTGCGTGAGCGAGCGATCGATTCCGCGCGACGCCCTCGGGCTTGGCCTGCGGCCCGCGCACTACCCCTACCTCTTCGAGCACTGGCCCGAGGTCGGGTACTTCGAGGTCATCAGCGAGAACTTCCTCGGTGACGCGCCGCCGCCCCGGGCGCGCCTGGCCGCGGTGAGCGCCCGCTACCCCGTGGTGCTCCACGGCGTCGGGCTCAACCTCCTGGGCCACGCCGAGCTCGACGACGACTACCTCGACTCGCTCTGCCGCCTCGCCGACCGGGTCGACGCGCCCTTCGTGACCGACCACCTCTGCTGGACCGGAGCGCACGGCGTCTCCCACCACGACCTGCTCCCCGTGCCCTACGTGCCCGAGCTGGTCGAGCTGGCCGCCGAGCGCGCCTACCGGGTGCAGCGCCGGCTGGGGCGCCCCTTCGGCATCGAGAACCTCTCCAGCTACGTGGGCTTCCGCCGCTCGACGATGACCGAGTGGGACTTCTACGCGGCGGTGGTCCGCGAGTCGGGGTGCTGGTTCATGCTCGACGTGAACAACATCTACGTGTCGAGCCAGAACCACGGCTTCGACCCGCTGGAGTACCTGCGCGCCATCGACTTCTCCCGCGTGCTCCAGGTGCACCTCGCGGGGCACACCCGCGAGCCCGACGGGACCCTCGTGGACACCCACGACCACCCGGTGTCGAGCGCGGTCTGGTCGCTCTACGCGCAGGCCTGGAAGCAGGGCGGCCCCTTCCCCACGCTGCTGGAGTGGGACGAGCGCGTTCCGCCGATGCCCGAGGTGCTCGCGGAGCTGGCGAAGGCGAAGGGGGCGCGAGCGTGAGGGCAGGCCTCGCCCCCGAGTGGCTCGCGGCGCTCCAGTCAGGCTTCGGCGCCGTGCTGCGCACCCCCCTCGACCGCAGCACCGGAACCCTCCGAGCGACCCTCTCTGCCTACGATCCCGGCACGCTCGGGGAGATCCTCGACGGGCCGCACGGGCGCGCGGCCGAGCACCTGGCGGTCTACAACCGTCAGTACTGGTTTCGTCTCTTCGGGGTGTTCCAGACGGCCTTTCCGCTCACCTCGCGGCTCTTCGGTCACTGGCACTTCAACGGCCATGTGACGCGCTTCCTCCTCGCGCACCCGCCCGGCCACTGGGACCTCGACCGCGCCCCGGACGGCTTCGAGGCCTTCCTGGCCGATGCGATCGGCGACGCGGCCCATCGCGAGGCCCTGCTCGACGCCGCCCGCCTCGACGTGACCTGGCGCGCCCTCTTCCGAGCGCCCTCGACGGCGCCCTTCCGGCCCCGCGCCGAGGACGCGCCCCGGCTGCTCGACTCCCGCCTCGTGCCCTCACCCTCCGTGGCGGTGGTGGTCGATCGCTGGGCCCTGCTGGAGCTGAAGTCCTCCCTCGCTGGGAGCGGCGGAGAGTCGGCCGTCCCTCTGCCCTCGGCCCTGGAGGAGCCCCGCTGCTGGGCGCTGGCGAGGGAGGCCGGGGGCATCCGTCACCTCGCGCTGGCGCCGCGCGAGGCAGAACTCCTGCTGCTGCTGCGCCGCCACACGATCCGCGACGCGCTCGCGGCGCTGGAGTCGGCGTGCCCGGAGCCCGAGCGCGCGGCGCTACCCGAGCAGGCGCAGCGGTGGCTGGCGCGGAGCGTCGAGCGCGGATTCTGGGCGGGGCTGACGAGCGAGGGAGAGGGTCAGGGAACGACGCAGGTGTAGCCGGTGCAGGTGTTGAGGCCCGCGCAGTTGTGCTCGCTGAACACCCCGGTGGTCTCGTCGAAGGAGAAGCCGCCGCAGCTGTTCGCCCCGCCGCAGTGCGGATGGACCTCGACGAAGCCGCCGACCCGGTTGCATATCGAGGTGAAGGCCTCGCGGGTGATGCCGGGCGCCCCGTCGAGGGCGGGGATCACGTCCCTGGAGCTGATCACCCGGTCGGCCGCGACGTCGCACACGAAGGGCGCTGCGTCGACGGAAGCATCCCGAGCGCTCGCGTCGAGGGAGACGGTCGCATCGATCCCGGAAACGCCCGAGTCGAGGGAAGCGCTGACATCGACGGGAGCGCCCGCGTCGACCGCGGAGCCCGCATCGACGGGAGCGCTGGTATCGACCGCGGAGCCCGCGTCGAGGGCCGCGCCGGTATCGACGGCAGAGCCTGCATCGACCGCAGAGCCTGCATCGACGGTGGAGCCTGCATCGACGGTGGAGCCCGCATCGACCGCGGAGCCCGTATCGACCGCGGAGCCCGTATCGACCGCGGAGCCCGTATCGACGGGAGCGCCGACGTCCGTGCGGGAGCCGACGTCGACAGGAGCGCCGGTGTCGGCGATGGAGCCCGCGTCGGCAGCGCCGGGATCGGGGTTGGAGCTGCAGGACGCGGTGAAGGAGAGGAGCCCGCCGAGCGCGGCGGAGAGGAGGGCGCTGCTCGCGGACGGCGCGCGCGAGCGAAGGGTTTCGTCAGGGTAGGTCATCGATGTACCCCCCACTGTAGCGGAACTGACCCGCCGCGAGGGAGGGCTTCGATCACTCCCCGAGGGCCACCTGCTCGACGACCTCCAGGTCGTAGGCGCTCAGCCCCAGCAGGCGTCGCGGGTTGTTGGTCATCAGCCTGATCTTGCGCAGCCCCAGCGTGCGGAGCACCTGCGCGCCCATGCCGTGCTCGCGCTGCGCGGGCGACCCGTTGCTCGCCAGGTCGTGGGTGCGCGTCGGCGCCTCGCCGGTGACGATGCGCAGGTCGTCCTGCAGGTCGAAGTGCCTCGGCGGGACGTACACCACCACCCCGGCGCCCTCGCGTTCCATCCGGTGCATCGCCTCGGTGAGGTAGGCCCCGCCGCCCACGATGGCCTTGCCCTCGGCCGTCTTCGCGGGGGCGAAGAGGTCGGCGAAGACCGCCCCGGGGTGCATCCGCACCAGCGTCGGCTGCTCCGCCGTGGGCTCGCCGTGCACCAGCGCCAGGAACTGCCGCCCCGCCTCCACCGAGGCCTCGAAGACGTGGGCCTCCCAGGTGCCGGTCATACCCCTCGGGGTAAACTTCGCCGAGCTCACCCGCCGCACCAGCCGGTCGGTGCGCAGCCTGAACTGGATCAGGTCTTCGACGGTCACCAGCGGCACGTGATGCTCGCGCGAGAAGGCCAGCAGCTCGGGCATCCGCGCCATGGTGCCGTCGTCGTTCATGATCTCGCAGATCACCCCCGAGGGGTGCAAGCCCGCGAGCACCGCGAGGTCGACGCTCCCCTCGGTCTGCCCGGTGCGCTGCAGCACGCCTCCGGGCCGAGCCCTCAGCGGGAAGATGTGCCCCGGGGAGACCAGGTCGTCGGGCTTCGCGTCGGGCGCCACGGCCACCTTGATGGTGTGCGCCCGGTCGGCCGCGGAGATGCCCGTCGAGACGCCCTCGCGCGCCTCCACGCTCACCGTGAAGGCCGTGCCCAGCGAGGCCTTGTTCTTCTCCACCATCATCGGGAGCCGGAGCTTCTCGATGTGCTCCTCGGTGAGCGTGAGGCAGATCAACCCGCGGGCGTACTTCGCCATGAAGTTGATCGCCTCCGGGGTCACCAGCTCCGCGGCCAGCACCAGGTCGCCCTCGTTCTCGCGGTCCTCGTCGTCGGTGAGGATCACCATGCGCCCCGCGCGGATCGCATCCACCGCCAGGCGCACCCGCTCCTCTGGGGTTCGTTCAAGCATCGTCATCACTGTCCCTTCCCGAAGCCATCGAGCAGCGCCCGCCATCGGGCATCCTTCTCCGCGCCCGCCGCGCCGGAATCGGGAGCCTCTCGCTCCCACACCAGGGCCCTCGCCACGTAGCGGGCGATCACGTCGGCCTCCAGGTTCACCCGGTCGCCGGCGCGCCGATCGGGGAGCGTGGTCGCCCCTTGCGTGAAGGGCACCAGCATCACCTCGAAGGTCTCCCCCGCCACCGCGTTGACCGTCAGGCTCACCCCGTCGATCGCCACGCTGCCCTTCTCCGCGATGTACCGCAGCACCTCCCGGGGCGCGCGAAACACCACCCGCTCGGCGCTCTCCACCCGCTCCCGCCGCAGCAGCTCGCCGACGCCGTCGACGTGCCCCGCCACGATGTGCCCGCCCATGCGATCGCCCAGCGCCAGGGCCCGCTCCAGGTTGACCCGGTGCCCCACCGAGCGCTCGCCCAGCGTCGTGCGCGCCAGCGTCTCGGCGCTCGCATCGGCGGTGAACCCGCCGTCCACCACGCGCACCACCGTGAGGCACACCCCGTCCACGGCCACGCTCTCCCCGAGCTCCAGCTTCGCGAAGGGACACGCCACGCTCAGCCACGCCGAAGCCCCGCGGCGCTCGATCGCGCGGAGGCTGCCTACCGCCTGGATGATCCCCGTGAACACTTCAGCGAACCTCCGCCTCGATGCGCAGGTCGGGCCCCACCGGGCGCACCGACCAGTCCGACAGCCGCGTCACCTCCGAGAGCCGCTCGGCCCCGGCGCCGCCGATCGCCCGCAGCCCCGGGCCGCCCATCAGCATCGGGGCCACGTAGCAGACCACCCGGTCGACCAGGCCCGCGTCGCGAAGCCTGCCGTGGAGCGTTCCGCCGCCCTCGCAGAGCACCGACACCACGCCCTCCGCCGCGAGCGCCCTCAGGCCCAGGCCCAGGTCGACGCCGCCGCCCTCTCCCCGCGCGACCGCGAGCACCCGCACCCCGGCGCCCGCCAGCTCCCTCCTCGGGGCCTCGTCGGCGTCGCTCGCGCAGAGCACCCAGGTCGGGACCTCCCTCGCCGTCGACACCAGCTTCGCGCCCATCGGCAGCCGGGCGTCGCGGGACACCACCACCCTCACCGGGATGCGCTCGAAGGGCACGTCCCGCGCCGTCAACATCGGATCATCGGCGAGCACGGTGCCGCTCCCCACGAGCACCGCGTCGCAGGAGGCCCTCAGCAGGTGGCCGTCCCGGCGCGCCTCGGGGGAGGTGATCCACCGGCTCTCCCCGCCGCGCGTGGCGATGCTGCCGTCGAGCGACATCGCGGCCTTCAGGGTGACGTGCGCGCGGCTGCTGGTGATGAAGCGCATCCACGGCGCGATGCGGTGCTCCGCGGCTCGCTGCGCCTCCGGGTCGAAGCCGTGATCGACCACCACCCCGGCGGCGCGGAGGGTGTCCCTCCCGTGGCCTCGCACGTGGGGGTTGGGATCGGACACCGCGAAGACCACCCGCGCCACGCCCGCGCGCAGCAGCGCCTCGGTGCACGGGGCCGTGCGCCCGTGGTGGTTGCAGGGCTCCAGCGTCACGAACACCGTCGCGCCGCGCGCCCGCTCGCCCGCGTCACGGAGGGCCATGACCTCCGCGTGGTCTTCGCCCGCGCGACGATGGTGGCCTACGCCCACCAGCTCTCCCCCGGACACGACCGCCGCGCCGACGGGGGGATTGGGGGAGGGGACGCCCCGGTGGGAGGCCGCCACCGCGCGCGCCATGGCTTCGAGTTCAATGGGGAGAAATCCCCTGGAATTGGCGTCGCTCACAAGAAGAATGGCCCGCGACGGAGAGCGCCGCTCGGGCTTGTGTCCGCTGAAGGCGCGCGGACTCTAGACCCGACCCGGCGCGAAGACCAGATCGCGCGGCGCGTCACCCAAGGTCGGCGCGGGTGCCGCGGTCGGAGCGCCCATCGACCTCGCGTGACACCCGCACCGTGCGTGTGCGGTCCGGGTGCCACGCTGACGGACGATCTGAAGCGGGCGTGACGTTCCGTTGCGCCCTGGAAGTCGAGGCGCTAGCGTGGACGCCGCGCGACGCACCGGGTGAGGCCAAATCTTGATGACTGCACTGGATGAATCGACGCATCGCCCCTCCGAACAGCCGCTCTGGCGCCAAGGCACGCTGAGCGACGACGAGTTCGAGAGGGCGGCGCTGGCCATCACCCCGAGCTGGGAGCTCGGCCTCGACGCCGCACACGCGACGCTCTCCTCTCCTCCCCCGGTCGCCGTGACCGCCGGCGCCTTCGCGGCCCCGAGCGCGGCCGTCCATTCCATGCTCGCCTCCGCAGGCACCGAGGCGACGCCCTCGCTGCCGACGCCCGCCCCGACGACCACCACCCCGGCGAAGCCCGTGGGCGTCGTCGCGGTCGAGGCATCGATGATGTCGGGCTCGGTGAAGGTCAGCGACGCTCCCCCTCGTCGGTCGCCCTCGATGCGTCCCCCCGTGGCGAGGCGCTCCAGCGACGACGCCTTCGAGGCGCCGAAGCGCAGCAACAACAAGATCTGGGCGGCCGTCGGAGGCGCGATGCTCCTGGCCGGCGCCCTCTTCGTCGGCTTCGCCAGCAGCTCCAGCAACACCCCGAGCACCCCGTCGCCCGAGCCCGCTCCCGTCGCGGCGGCCGCGCCCCCCGTGGCCGAGCCCGCGCCCCCCGTGGCCGAGCCCGCGGCGCCGCCCGCCGTCGCCGTCGCAGCCCCTGAGCCCGTCGCGCCCGCGGCTCCCGTCGCGGCCCCTGAGCCTCCGCCTCCCGCCCCTGAGCCTCCGCCTGCCGCGGTCGTCGCGGCCCCCGAGCCTCCGCCTCCCGCGCCCCCGGCTCCCGTCGTCATGGCTGCGGCGCCCGTCGCCCCCGCGCTCGCACGTCACCGCCCGATTCGCGAGCCGGCCCGCCCGGCCCCGGTCGCTCGGGCGCCTCGCGTTCGCGCACCGGCAGCCTCCGAGCCCGCGCGCCCCGCGGCCTCTCCCCGCGCGCCCTCCGGCGCCGGATTCGTGACAGAGAGCCCGTACTGAGCATTACGCTCCCCGGCCAGACACACGCATGAAATCACCCCGAGAGATCCTTCTGGCGGGCGCGCTCGCCCTCGCCGCGCTCAGCCACACCCCGAGCGCCGCGGCCCAGACCAACGAGGCGCGGGTGGCATTTCAATCCGGGGTGCAGGCCTACGCCGCGCAGCACTACGCCGAGGCCCTCGAGTCGTTTCGCACGGCGTACCGCATCCGTCCCCATCCGAGCGTGCTGGTCAACATCGCCAACTGCTACGTCGCCCTCAACCGCCCGCAGGACGCGATCTCGACCTTCGAGCGCTTCCTCAACGACCCGACGGTCAGCACGTCGCCGCAGCAGCGCGCGGAGATCGAGACCGCCCTCGCCGAGGCGCGGCGACACCTCGCCACCATCAACGTGCTGGTCTTCCCGCCGGGCGCCGACGTCTACCTCGATGGAGACCTCGTCGGCACCGCGCCGCTGCGTCGCCCGCTCCAGACCGGCCCCGGCCCCCATGTCATCGAGGCCCGCCAGCCCGGCGGCGGAACCGTCCAGCACCAGGCGCGCGTCGAGGGCGGCGGCACCGTCACCCTGACCCTCGACATCCTCCGCAACCGGTCGTTCATCGGCAGCGTCGCCCCGGAGGCCGCGCCTCCCGTGCCCATCGCCGCCCCGCCGGTCGTCGCCCCGCCCCGTCCGCCGCCGCCCGTCGTGGCCGTGACGCCGCCGCCCGTCGTGGCCCCCGCCACCAACGTCAACGTCACCCCGCCGGTGGTGCGCGTCGAGCCCGCGCGCCCCGCGCCGCTGCTGCCCGTTGCCCGTCGGGTGACGGGGCCGAGCGTGACCGTCCCGCCGCCCGTCGATCCCGGGAGCTCTGGCGCCCGAGGCGTCGGCGCGGGCTTCTGGACGGGCCTCACCATCGCCGTCGCCGCCGGGGGCACGGCCATCGGGTTCTTCGTCTACTCGAACTCCCTCGAGGACGACTACTACCGCATCGTGGCGCTGTTTCAGGCGCAGACCGACCCCTCGCGCCGCAGCTACTACCAGGCCCTCGGGCTCAGCTACGCCGACGCCGTCGACCAGAACCGCCTGATCTCGTACATCACCGGCGGCGTCGCGGGCGCGGCCGCCGCGTTCACCCTCGGGGCCGCCATCTACGGCGCCACCAGCAGCTCCCCGCCCCGCCGCGCCAGCCTCCAGGTGCTCCCCTCGCTCCGCGGCGACGGCATCACCGTCAGCGGAACCTTCTAGGCACCCGCCGGGCTTTACCTCCTCCGGTAAAGCCCAGCTAGCCCCGCGAGCGCTCGACCTCGATCACCGCCGCGGCGCGCCGCTGCGGCACCCCCGGCTTGGTCACCCGCACCCGCACCCGCTGCGTCGGGAAGCGCGCGAGGATCGTGGTCGCCACCACCTCGGCCACCGTCTCGATCAGGTTGTAGTGCTGGCGCGCGATGATCTCCGCGATCGCCTCGGTCACCGCCGCGTAGTCGATGGTGTCGCGCAGCGCGTCCGCCGTCGCCGCGCGCGCCGCGTCGACGTCGAAGTCCAGGTCGAAGGTCAGCGTCTGCTGCCGGCCCTTCTCCCGCGGGTACGCGCCGATGCGCGCCGGGAGCGAGATGCCCCGCAGCCCCAGCCGGTCGCTCGCCCCGCGCACCACCGCCACCGCCGACCTCGTCCCACCATCCATCGCTCGGATCGCCTTTGCCACCGCCGACCCCGAGCCCATCGCGTGGGCGATGGTGGGCGCCTCGGCGCTGCACACGTCGCCCACCGCGAAGACCCCCTCGCGAGACGTCCGCCCCTGGGCGTCGACCCGCACATAGCCCTTCGCGTCCGTCGCCACGCCGTAGCCCTCGCTCACCGGCTCGGGGCCCACGCACACGAACACCACGTCCGCCTCGATGCGCTCCGCCCCGTGCGGCCCGTGCGCTCGCACGCCGGTCACCGCCGCGTCGCCCTCGATGGCCTCGATGCGCATGCGCGGCCGGCGCGTCACGTTGGCGTGCGCCTCCACCGCGGTGCGCAGCGCGGGCCTCGCGCTCAGCCGCTCGCCCCGGTGCAGCAGCGTGACCGAGCGCGCGTGCAGGGCCGCTAGGTGCGCGTGCTCCACCGCGTCGTCGCCGCCGCCGATCACCACGACCCGCGCGCCCTTCAGCCGCTCCGGCTCGCGCCCGATGTTGAAGGCCACGCCCCTGCCGAGGAACTCGTCCTCGCCCGGCACCCCCAGGCGCCGTCGTCGCACGCCCGTGGCGATCACCACCGCGCGCGGGGAGAGGGGCTCCGCGACGCCGTCGAAGTGCACCCGAAGCGAGGCCGCGTCGAGCCGGGCGCCCACCCCCGAGCGCACCGTCGCGCCCTGCGAGATCGCCTGAGAGCGCAGCACCTCCGCGAGGGTCACGCCCTCGATGGACGCGATGCCGGGGACGTTCTCCAGCGCGTAGGGGATCACCCGGAGCTGTCCCCCCACCTCGCGCTGCGCCTCGACCAGCAGGGTCGAGAGGCCGAGCGAGGCGCACCAGAGCGCGGCGGACAGGCCCGCGGGTCCGGCGCCCAGCACGATCACCTCCGGCGACGCGTCGAACTCGCTCACTTCAGCGCGAGGAAGGCGACCGCCCCGAGGGCGATCACCCCGATCACCGCCGCGAGGTAGATCCAGGCGGGCGTCGAGCGCGTCGGCACGCTCATCGAGGGGGAGTAGCCGGGCGACCACGACACCGGCGGAGGCGCATTGGGCACCGGGGGCTGCCACGCGACCGGTGGGGGAGGAGCCTCCATGGGAGCCGCGGGCGGCGGCGGCGGCGGCGGCGCAGAAAGGACCGCGTGGGCGGCGGCCTCGAGGGCGGCGTGGAGCGCGTGCTCGGACATCGTCGCCCACTCGGCGTGGGTGCCCGAGAGGCCGAAGGCCCGCCCCAGCGCCTCGGCGAACTCACCGGCGTGCTGGAAGCGGTGGGCGGGGTCTTTGCGCAGGGCCTTGTGGAGGAGGTCGTCGAGCTGCGGCGGCGCCTGGTCGTTGGCGAAGGTGGGAGGCATCGCCTCGTCGCCGAGGATCTTGAAGAGGATCTGCGCGCCGTTGGAGGCGTGGAAGGGCACCTTGCCGACGAACATCTCGTAGACGATGACCGCGACCGCCCAGACGTCCGTGCGCTGGTCGAGGTCGGGCGACCCCTGGGCCTGCTCGGGGGACATGTAGAAGGGCGACCCGATGGTGGTGCCCATCACCGTCAGCTTCTGCCCGCGGTCTTGCCCCTTGGTGAACTTCACCGAGCCGAAGTCGAGGAGCTTCACCGTGTCCCCGTCCGGCCCCCGCACCAGGAACACGTTGTCGGGCTTCAGGTCGCGGTGCACGAAGCCCCTGGCGTGCGCCGAGTCGAGCGCCAGCGCGAGCTGCGACACGATGCGGATGCCCCGGTGCACGGGGATGGTCTTGTCGCGGGTGAGCACGTGACGGAGCTCCTCCCCGTCGAGGTACTCCATCACCAGGTACCAGCTCTTGCCGGGTCGCCCCGGGAGCATCGCGGTGGCGGCGAAGTCCATCACCTTCACCACGTGGGGGTGGTCGAGCTGCTGCGACGTGGTGGCCTCGCGCCGGAAGCGCTCGATGTTCACCTCGTCCTCCGCCACGTCGGCGTGCAGGATCTTGATCGCCACCCGCTCCTGCCGGGTCAGCTCCCGGGCCTCGTACACCCGGCCCATGCCTCCGTTGGCGATCACCCGACGGAGCTCGTAGCGCCCCGCGACGGTGCTGGTGACCAGCGGGTCCTTCGGGTCGCGCACCGGCGTGACGTCGTCGATGGAGAGCAGCTTCGCCCCGTCATGCGGGCAGAAGGTGCTGCCCTCCGCCGGGTACGT
The DNA here is from genome assembly GCA_004297725.1 of Myxococcaceae bacterium. GTDB lineage: Bacteria > Myxococcota_A > Polyangia > Polyangiales > SCUS01. The sequence continues at coordinate 80,499 of SCUS01000136.1, forward strand.
GCGCTGGCACTTCGGACAGGCGACGAGCATAGAGGGGGCTTCGGTTCTTTCAGCGAGACAGGTTCGGCGGCAGCAGGATGCGCTGGCAGTTGGGGCACTGGATCAGCTTCTCCGCGCGCAGCATCACGTTGTAGAGCTGCGGCGGGGTCGCCATGTAGCAGCCGCGGCAGATGCCATCGCGGCACTCGGCCACCGCGGTGCCCCGGCGGTTGAGCACGATCTGGTAGATGCGCAGGATCTCCGGGCGCACCCGGCCGGTGAGCTCCTTGCGGGCGCCCTGGTGCAGCTCCTTGCGGGCGAGCAGCGCCTCGCGGGTCTTCACCGCCTCGGCCTCCTCGCTGGCGAGCATGTCCGTGAGGCCCTTGAAGTCCTCCTCGTGCTGCTTGAGCTGCGAGCCGACCGCGGCCACCACCTCGTCGAGCCTCGTGGCCTCCGCGGTGCGCTCCTCGCGCTCGCGCTTCAGCACCTCGATCTCGCGGTTCATGGCCTCCATCTCGCGGTTGTTGCGAGCGACCTCCTGTCGCTTCTTCGAGCGGATGGTCTTCTCGTCGATGGCGGCGAGCTCATCGACGTGGGTCTGCTTCAGCCGCTGGGCCTCGGTCAGCTGCGAGCGCTCTCGATCGAGCAGGTCTCGAATCCGGTCGACGTCGGATCGCGTGGCCACCAGGTGGGCATCCACATCGGCGAGTTCGACGTCGATCTGGCGCCATGCCAGGTCACTCTTTGCAAGTTCTTCCAGGGCTAGGAGCTGTTCGCGCAACGGGTCTTCTCCACTAAGCGGGTCGCAAGCACTGCTGTACCGCGCGGTGAGTAGGCCCATCGGGGATCGAACCCGAAACCTCCCGATTATAAGTCAGGTGCTCTAACCGGTTGAGCTATGGGCCCGAACGCGCCGCGCGACGCCGGCGCACCATAGCCCCAGGGTTCGTCCATACGCAACGCTTCGGCCCGAAACTGGCTCTCGACCCCTCCGGCCCCGTAGCTTTCCTCGGGTGTCCGACGACGATCAGCTCCTCGACGCGTGGCTCGCGCACCTCCGCGTGGAGAAGGGCCTCAGCCCGCGCTCCGTCGAGGCCTACGCGACGGACCTCGTGCGCTTCGCCGTCTTCGTGCGGCAGGACCTGCAGCGCGGCTTCTGCGACATCGAGGGCGGCGACGTGGCCGCCTGGATGATCGCCCTCTCCAAGGAGGGCCTGGCGGCGCGCGCCCAGGCCAGGAAGCTCTCGGCGCTGCGGGGCTTCTACAAGTACCTCGTGGCCGAGCGGCGGGTGAAGAACGACCCGACGAAGCTGATCTCCGGCCCGCGCCTCCCCCGCAAGCTCCCCCACGTGCTGACCTTCCCCGAGGTCGAGGCCCTGCTCTCCGCGCCGGAGACCAGCACCCCCCGGGGGGTGCGCGACCGCGCGATGATCCAGCTCCTCTACGCCTCGGGGCTGCGCGTCTCCGAGCTGGTGAACCTCAAGGTCACCGACGTCGACCTCGACCAGGGCGTGCTCGCGGCCTTCGGCAAGGGCGAGAAGCGCCGGCTCGTCCCCTTCGGCGAGGTCGCCCGCGAGGCCCTGCTGCTCTACCTCCAGACCGTGCGCGGGACCTTCACCAAGGGGCGCGCGGCCAACGACCTCTTCGTCACGCACTTCGGCTCGGCCATGACCCGCCAGGGCTTCTGGAAGCTGCTCAAGCGCTACGCGCTGGTCGCGGGCATCGACCGCCCCATCTCGCCGCACAAGCTCCGTCACTCCTTCGCCACGCACCTGCTGGAGCGCGGCGCCGACCTGCGCGCCGTGCAGACCATGCTGGGCCACGCGGACATCGTGACCACGCAGATCTACACGCACGTCACCGTCGCGCACCTCCAGGCCGCGCACGCGCGCTTCCACCCCCGCGGCTGAGCCCATGATCGATCCGCTCGACGAGCCCTTCACCGACGACCCGCTGGTGCGGGTGCAGCTCGACGTCTTCGAGGGGCCGCTCGACCTCCTGCTTCACCTCATCCAGAAGCACGAGCTCGACATCTTCGACATCCCCATCTCCTTCATCACCGAGCGCTACCTCACGTACGTCTCGATGATGCAGGCGCTCAACCTCGACCTCGCGGCGGAGTACCTGCTGATGGCCGCGACGCTCACGCACATCAAGTCGCGGATGCTCCTCCCGACGCCTCCGCCGGAGGAGAACGTCAACGTCGACCCCGACGCCGACCAGGGCGAAGACCCGCGCGTCGAGCTGGTGCGCCGGCTGCTCGAGTACCAGAAGTTTCGCGCCGCGGGCGAGGAGCTGGCCGCGCGAGGAGTGGCCGGGCGCGACGTGTTCCCGAGGGGGATGGAGGTCACCGCGGAGTCGACCGGGGAGGCGCCGCTCGCGCCCTTCCCCGCCATCGCGATGATCGAGGCGTTTCAGAAGCTGCTCTCCCGGCGCAAGCTCTCCATCGCGCACGAGGTCACCCCCGAGCGGGTCTCCATCGCCGATCGCATCAACGTCCTGGTGGAGCGCCTTCGAGAGCGCCGCTCGATGCGCTTCGACGAGCTCTTCGACGACGACGGCAGCACGCCGGAGCTGGTGGTGACCTTCCTCGCGCTGCTGGAGATGACCCGGCTGCGCATGACCCGGCTCTACCAGTCGGGCAACTACGAGCAGCTCCACGTGACCCTGGTGCTCACCGACGTGACCGACCCGGGGGCCGCCGTGAGGGACGACTGGCGATGACCATCGGCGACCCGAAGGAGGGCGGCGACGAGGCGCCCGAGGAGCCCCAGGAGGGCGCCCCCGAGGACGAGCTCCCCGCCTCGCCGGGCCTCGCCCGCGCCATCGGCCGCTCGGTCTCCGAGCAGCACCTCCGCACCGTGCTGGAGAGCCTGGTGTTCGCGAGCGACCACCCCATCACCGTCGCGGAGCTGGCGAAGATCACCCGCGCCGAGGCGCGCGACGTGCGCAAGCTGCTCAACGAGCTCAAGGCCGAGTACCAGCCCCGGGGCATCCACCTCGACGAGGTCGCCGGGGCGTGGCTCTTCCGGTCGAGCGCGGGCAACGCCCCCTTCGTGAGGGAGCTGCTCCAGGCCAAGCCCGTGCGCCTCAGCCGGGCGCAGGTCGAGACGCTGGCCATCGTGGCGTACCGTCAGCCCATCACCCGACCGGAGATCGACGAGGTGCGCGGCGTCGACACCGGCTCGGCGCTGAAGGTGCTGCTGGAGCGCGACCTGGTGCGCACCATCGGCCGCCGGGAGGAGCCCGGGCGCCCGCTGCTCTACGGCACCACGAAGTTCTTTCTGGAGTTCTTCGGGCTGCGCTCGCTGCGCGACCTGCCCATGCTCCGCGAGTACACCGAGCTCTCCGAGGAGAGCCAGGCGTCGCTCACCGCGAGGCTCTCGGAGGTGGGTCTCGCCGCGGAGGGACCCGCCGCCCCCGAGGAGCCGCCCGCGGCGCCCACGGACGAGAAGCCCTCAGCGGACGAGCCGACGGAGTGACTCTCGCACCAGCACGTCGAGGCCCTCGCCCATGCGCGGCGCCAGCTCGGCGGCGACCCGCTCGGCCTCCGGCGCCTTGAAGCCCATGTTGACCAGCGCCGCCACCAGCGCCGCGGCAGGACCCACCGCGGCCACCGGGCTCATCGGGGATGTCAGCGCGCCCGCGGTGATCACCGCCCCGACGCCGCCGGACGAGAGGCCCGTGAGCTTGTCTTTCAGCTCCAGCACCAGGCGCTCGGCGATGCGCTTGCCCACGCCCGGGACCGACGTGATCTTCTTCACGTCGTTGCGCGCCAGCGCGTGAGCGAGCTCTCCCGAGGGCAGCACGCCCAGCACCGACACGGCGATGCGGGGACCCACGCCCGCCACCGCGGTGAGCAGCCGGAAGGCCGAGCGCTCACGGTCGTCGGAGAAGCCGAAGAGGGTGATCGCGTCTTCGCGCACGTGCGTCACGACCTGCAGCGTCACCCGCCCCTCCGCGTCGGGCGCGCACCGGCCGAGCGTGCCCAGCGGCACCAGCACCTCGTACCCGACGCCCGCCACGTCGACGACCACCATGCCGTCCGGAGACTCCGACACCACCCGACCCTGAAGACGTCCGATCATCGCCCGGCCATCGTATCGGCTCCGGCCTGCGACCGCACCCGATCTCTCACGTGGCTATGGACAGGATATGTCACGCTCCTGCGCCCCGGAAACCGCGACACGATTGTCAGTGCCCCGGCCCCCGGTCGCTCGCTCTCATGACGTGGAATCGCTGCTTCTGTGGGCTTCCTGGGGGCCGTGGTATGGATCTCGCTGTCGTGCGTCGTATCGCTTTGATGCTTGCCCTTACTACAGCGCTGTCCTCGTGCCTGATCACGCGCACCGACGAGGTGCGGGTGCCGACGCCCCTGACTCCGCCGCGCATCCAGGACGTGCAGGGCATCACCACGCCCCGCCTCGGCGCCCTGCTGGAGATCGACGAGGCCGACCTCACGACCTACGCCTTCCGCGTCCCGGTGGACGACGACGGGGTCAACGACCTGCTGCAGTGGCGCTTCTTCGTCAACGACGACCGCGACTGCGTGCCGCAGGACGGCGGGGCCAACTGCGAGCCGGTCAACCAGCCGCAGCCGCATGAGTTTCCCTCGGACGGCAACCGCCGCCGGGAGATCCGCGAGACGGTGCGGCTGCCCGAGGTGGGTTGCAACCGCGTCGAGCTCTACGTGTCCTCGCGGCTCCGGCTGAGCGGAAACTTCCGCACGCCCGAGCGAGAGGGCGACGTCGACTTCCGCACCTGGTGGATCTTCGTTCGCCCGCGCGGCGGCACCATCCCCAGCGGCGACGGCGGGGTCGACGACGCCATCGAGCGCTGCCGCTTCCTGGTGCAGCCATGAGGGCCCCTCGCGCGCTGCTCCTCGGGCTGCTCTTCGCCCCCGCGGCCTGCCTCGACGGGAGCCCGGTGGTGGGCCGCGAGGCCGAGCGCTGCGCCTCCGACCGGGACTGCCCCGGGGCCACCTGCGACCTCGCCACGCATCGGTGCGTGTCCCGCGCCCGCGCCGAGGTCTTCTTCGCGGTGACCCCGGCCACCGGGCGGGTGAGCGCCGACGCGTACCCCACGCTGACCCGGCCCCGCAGCATCCTCGCGGACGAGAGCGTCGACCTCGCGCTGCGCGCCCCGCGCGTGGTCTACGGCGTGGTGACGGTGCCCGCGGACCCCGACGCGACCGGGCGCTACATCCCCGCGACGCTGGAGTTCACGCCCAGCGACCTCGCCGGGGTGTCTCCCCCGGTGCAGGCGGTCGCCGGCACCACGGCGACGCCCAACCTCACCCGCGACCGCGACTCGTTCACCTGGTCGGCGACGCTCACCGAGGGGCTCTTCGACGTGCTGGTGCGCCCCGCCTCGACGCTGGCGGCGACGGTTCCGCCGCGCTTCGAGCGGGGCTTCGAGGTGCGCGGCGGCGCGGTGATGCAGCGCTTCGACATCGCCTACCCGACCACGTATGCGCGCTGGGCCGGATCGGTCGAGGCCGCCTCGGGGCAGCCGCTCGCGGGCTTCGTCGCGCGCGCCGTCGACCCCGCCGCCAACAGCAGGGTGCTCTCCACGGTGAGCTCCACCGCGGGCGATGGCACCGAAGGGAGCGCGGGGCGCTTCGCGTGCAGCATGGCCCCCGGGGCTCCGGAGGCCTGGACGCTTCGGCTCTCGGCGGACAACGGCGCGGGCGGGGGGCTCCTCGTGGACATCCCCCGCTCGGCGCTCGCCGCGGCGGCCCCGAGCGGGCGCGACCTGCGGGTGGTGCTGCCCGAGCTCACCGGGCTCACCCACGCGGCGGCGGCGCGCCCGGTGGTCCCCGGCGCCCCGGCGCCCAACGGGCCCTGCGTGGGCTGCGTCGACGTGCGCGCCTCGGTCGAGGGCCTCGACGGCGACGGGCAGAGCCGCTCGATGCGCGGGGCCACGGTGACCCTGCGCGCGGCGATGCGCCCGCCGGTGGGCATCCCCGCGGCGACGAGCTGGTACGAGTCGAGGGCGGTCACCGAGGCCGACGGGAGCTTCCGGGCGTGGCTGGTCCCGGGCGACTACGACGTGGTGGTGACGCCCGCGGGCGAGGCCTACCGCAGCGCCGTGCAGCACGGGTTTCGCGTGCGCGCCGACGCCACCGAGCAGGCGGGCCAGGTGTTCACCCTGGAGCGGCGGCCCTCGCTCTCCGGGCGGGTGCTCGGCCGCGACGGGCTGGCGGTGCGAGGCGCTCGGGTGACCGCGGTGCCCTACCACGACGCCGCGCCGACCAACCCCTGCCTCGAAGACCCCGACATGCGAGCGCTCGCGAGCCGGGCGACCACCACCGAGACCGTCACCGCGGCGGACGGCTCCTACCAGGTGGAGCTCAACCCGGGGCTCTACCGCCTGCTGGTCGAGCCCGCGGAGAGTTCTGGCTTCCCGGTGACGCTCGGCGCGCCCATCTGCGTGGCGCGTCGGGTGAGCAACTTCGACACGACCCTCGAGGCGCCGGTGCTGGTGCGCGGCGTGGTGCGCGACGCGCGCGGGGCGCCGTCGCCGCTCGCCACGGTCGAGGCCCTGGTGCGGCTGCGAGAGGGCGACGCGCCGGGCGTGGTGCTGCGCGTGGCGAGGGCGACCGCGGACTCGAGCGGGGCCTACCGGCTGCTCATTCCCGCGAGCGCAGCGGGCGCTCCGTGAGGGTCAGAGACCGGGGCTGAAGGACAGCACCCGGCGCGCGGTGGTGGGGAGATCCCCATCGGCCTGTTGCGGCAGGCACTGGTTGTTGGCGAGGCTGTCGCCCTCGGCGTTGGTGATGCGCACGAAGAGCCCGAGCATCGGCAACGGCGGGGGAGCGCCGCCGTAGAGGGCGCTCCACTCGATGGAGACCTCGCACGCGGGCGTCGCGCCGCCCACGCAGACCGCGGCGTCGCCGAGGGTCCAGCGGAAGTCGCTGCGGCAGGTGGGGCAGCTCACGTCGCGGAGGCCGATGGAGGCATCGAGGGCGGTGGCGGTCTTCATCAGCATGCCGCGGGTGCCCCAGACCATGTCGGCGCCGAAGCCGCTCGGCGCCTCGGTGATGTTGCAGGAGATGGCGTTGTCGAGCGACCCGACGCCGTCGGTGAGCGTCGAGATCGCCGTCACTCCCGTCGCGGTCATCCCCGGCAGGTAGTCGCGGTCGATGAACACCATCATCGCGTTGGTCGCCTCGACGGTGCCGCTGATGCCGAGGTAGAGGCGGCTGGAGTCCCACGCGACGCGGATCGAGCGCAGCGCGTTGAGCGTCGGACCCCACGAGGAGGGCACCGTGTTGGTCGCGACGATCGCGCCGGCGGGCCAGTCGCTCCCGATGACGCCGTCGATCACGGGCGTGCCCCGAGGGCTCCCGGCGTCGGCGGGCCCGGCGTCGGCGGGCCCGGCGTCGGCGGGCCCCAGGTCGGTGGCGGTGGCGTCGACCCGGGGGACATCGGCCGAGCCCGCGTCGACGGAGCCCGCGTCGGAGGCGCCGACCTCCGGGCGATCGGCCGCGCCAGCGTCCATGGGGGCGTCGGTCGCGGCCACGTCCGCGCGGGGGACGTCCGTCGCGCCCGCGTCGAAGGCCCCGGCGTCGGCGCCGGCGTCCGGGCGCACGTCCGGTGTGACGTCCAGTGACGCTCCGCGGTCGACCGCGACATCGCTGCCGGTGTCGAGCGCGCCGGAGTCGGCGACCCCGAGGTCGGCCGGCGGGACGTCGATCACGCCGAGGTCGTCGGCGCCCGAGTCGAGCAGGCGGTCGTTGTCATCGCCGCAGCCGACGAGGAGCGTTGCCACGACGGACGCGAGCGGCCACCCGATGCTTCGCAGGTTCACGGGAGCGTCGGTAGCAACAGAAGCCCCAGGCGCGCAAGCATCGGCGTCGCGCGTCGGTGATCCGCCCACACACAGGGCGCTCGCGTCGCGGGTTCGATACTTCCTGCGCACCCCGCGATGGCGATGTCGTGCCCGGAGGGGGCGAGGGGTCGAACGCGAGCGGCCCAGGTTCGCAACGAAAATGCCATGGAAAAGAGCGGTCGCCCGGAATAGATCAGGGCGTCCGCCGACCCTGGTCCGTGCGTTGCACTTCATTCCAGCATCCCGAACTTTTGGAGGCTTTATCATGGACGTCCGATCGGTCTTTCGACGACACGCGGCCCTCTCTCGCATCACGGGAGACGCCCTGGAGGAAATCGCGAAGACAGCCACCCAGCAGCGGCTGCGGAGAGGTGAGGCGGTCTGGAGGTCCGGGGAGTCGGCCAGCAGCTTCGTGCTGGTGGGCCTCGGCCTGGTGAAGGTGCTGATGCCGGGAGGTCCCTCTCGCGACCTGGTGCTGGGGCTCGCGGGCCCTGGGGAGAGCGTCGGCGACGCCGAGGCCCTCGAGGCCGGGTGCTACGACGCCGACGCCTTCGCGCTGACCGAGTCGGCCATCGTGGTTCGGGTGCCGCGCGAGGTGATGCTCGCCGCGCTGGAGAAGTCGGGCCCCGCGTCGCTGGCCCTGGCGATCGGCCTCGGCCGCTCGGGCGCGGTGGCCAACCGCCGGCTCGCGCTCTTCACCGCCTCGGCCGAAGAGCGGCTCGCGACCACGCTCATGGAGCTGGGCGAGCGCTTCGGCGACGAGATGGAAGACGGCTCCACGCTGATTCCGCTGCGGCTGACGCGCGCCGAGCTCGCGGCGCTGGTGGGCACCACTGTCGAGACGACCATCCGCACGCTCTCCCGCTGGAGCCGCGAGGGCCTGGTCTCGACCGGAGACTGCGGCCTCACCGTGCACGACGCGGTGGGTCTGGCGCGCCGTACCGCGGCGCAGCACCCCGGCCGGGCCTGATCCTTCGCTCCGAAGCGCTCGGTCGGCGATTGTCGACGCGGAGCGAGCGACGATAGACTCCCAGGATTGAGCGGACCCGAGCGGTCCCGATCACCCGTCGCCCTGGAGTCGAAGCCCATGAAGGTCCGCGCCATCCTGGCTGTCGCGCTCGCCGCGGCGGCCTGTGCCCCCGAAGACATCTACCAGTCCGACCTGACCCCGGACGGCGGTGCCAGGGACAGCGGCGCGCGTCGCGACACCGGGCGCGCGGTCGATGTGCCGAGGTCGGCCGATGTGCCCAACGCACTCGACGCGACCACCCCGCAGGACCTCGGCGCCCCGGACGGGTCGACGCGCGTGGACGCCGGGGCGGGCGTCGACGTCGGCTTCGTCGTCGACGTCGGGGTCGACACCGGCCCGCCGCCGTGTCGCGACGAGGACGGCGACGGCATCTCCGACGACCTGGAGGGCTCGCCCTTCCTGCGCACGGCGATGGCGGCGGGCGCGATGCCCGACTACCAGAACACCGACAGCGACGAGGACGGCGTGCCCGACGCCGAGGAGGCGCGGCGCAACTACCCCGGCTTCGCGTCGGCGGCCCGGCCGGCGCTCACCTGCGGCGACCTGCCCGACGACTGCGACATGGACGGGTACGCCAACCAGCGCGACCGCGACGCCGACAACGACGGCCTGACCGACCGCGAGGAGGCGATGCGGACGCACACCGATCCCTGCGTGGCCGACACCGACGGCGACGGCGTCGGAGACCTCACGGAGAGCGCCGCCGGGAGCAGCCCCACCGACCCGATGAGCCGGCCGCCCGCGGGCTCGCTCTACGTGACCCTCCCGTACATGGACCCGATGGGGCCGCAGACGCGCTCCTTCGACTTCTCCACGCGCATCCGAAGCGCGGACATCATGTTCCTGGTCGACACCACCGGGTCGATGAGCGGGACCATCACCGCGGTGCGCAACACCCTGAGCACCACCATCGTCCCGGGCATCGTGCGCGCCATCGGGCCCGGCGCCGACATGCGCTACGGGATGTCCGAGCACCGCGACTTCGCCAACGGCGGCGGCGACTTCGCGCTGCGCGTGCTCCAGCGCCTCGATGCCAACCCCATGCTCTCGCAGAACGCCACCTCGCGCCTGGCGGCGTCGGGCGGAGGCGACGGCCCCGAGGCGCAGGTCGCCGCGATGCACTCGCTGCTCTCGGGCTACGGCATCCCGGAGTACGGCGGCACCGCGACGCGCATGTCCACCGCGGCGGACTGCGGCGGCGACGCGACGTCCTTCGGGTGGGGCTGCTTCCGCCCGGGGCGCGTGCCCATCATCGTGCTGTTCTCCGACGCCGACTGGCACAACGGCACCGCGATGCCGACGGGGCAGTTCTACTCGCGCGCCCCGAGGGCCGCGACGTGGACGCAGCTCGTGGCGGAGTTTCGCCGGCGCGAGGCCTACTTCATCGGCATCGACGTGCTCTCGACGGCCACGTACAACAACGCCATCGCCCTGGCCCGCGACTCTCGCACGCTCGACGGCGCGGGGATGCCCATCGCCTTCCGGGGCTCGCCCTCCTCGGTGGCCGCCAACGTCATCTCCGCGGTCACCACGCTGGCGCAGGGCACCCGGCAGGACGTCACCCGTCGCGGCGTCGGCGACCCGATGGAGACCCGCCTCGCCGCAGGGCGCCGCACCGACGAGTTCATGCAGCGCATCGTCCCGCTGCGGGGGACCCCCGCGGCCCCGACGGGCTTCGACCGCTTCGACGCCACGACCTTCTACAATGTCTCGCCGTCGACGGTGGTCACCTTCGAGGTGACCTTCTTCAACGACTTCCATCGCAACACCAGCGGCACGGCGCAGCTCTTCCGGGCGACCATCGAGGTGCTCGGTCGAGCTTCGACGGTGCTTGACACCATCCAGGTGTTCGTGATCGTCCCCGCCGACGCAAACAGCACCCCCGGCTGAGCGGCGATACCCCCCTTGCACCCCGAGCGGCATCCTGCCGCATCCCCTATTGGAGCGCTTGAAGTGCCGGGTGCGGAACCCCATGGACCTCCGCAGCGCTTTGCGTATTCTCCCGCTCCCGACACCGCAACCGCATCGCTTGAGAGGAATCGTCTGATGGCGAACATCACCCTGAACTACGACGGCAAGACCCTGGAGTTCCCTCTCACCGTGGGATCGGAGAAGGAGGGCGGGATCGACATCGCGAAGCTGCGGTCCAGCTCCGGCCTGGTGACGCTCGACCCCGGCTTCCTGAACACCGCCTCCACCACCAGCGCGATCACCTTCCTCGATGGAGAGAAGGGCATCCTGCGCTACCGCGGCTACCCCATCGAGCAGCTCGCGGAGAAGTCGACCTTCATCGAGGTCGCGTACCTCCTGCTCTACGGGGAGCTCCCCTCGGCATCGCAGCTCGCGGCCTTCCAGGCCAGCATCGCCGCGCAGTCGCTGGTGCCCGAAGACCTCAAGCACCTCTACCGAGCCTTCCCCCGCACCGCTCACCCGATGGCGATGCTGGGCTCCGCGATCAACGCGCTCTCGGCCTTCAACGACGACGCCAACGACCCCAACGTCCCCGCGGAGGTCGAGCTCGCCACGCACCGCATCCTGGCGCAGCTCCCGGTGCTCGCCGCCTGGGGCTACAAGCACTCGAAGAACCAGCCCTTCGTCTACCCCGACGCCTCGCTGGGCTACACCGCCAACTTCCTGAAGACCCTCTTCGGCGTGCCCACCGAGCAGTACGCCGTCGACGACGAGATCCGCAGCATCCTCGACCTGCTGCTCATCCTCCACGCCGACCACGAGCAGAACTGCTCCACGTCGACGGTGCGCATCGTCGGCAGCTCCAAGGCCAACCTGTTCACCTCCGTCAACGCGGGCATCTCGGCGCTCTGGGGCCCGCGGCACGGCGGCGCCAACCAGGAGGTGCTCGAGATGCTGGAGCTGATCCACAACGACGGGAACAACCTCCAGAAGTACGTCGACAAGGCCAAGGACAAGAACTCCGGGTTCCTGCTCATGGGCTTCGGCCACCGCGTCTACAAGAACTTCGACCCGCGCGCGAAGATCATCAAGGTCGCCTGCGACAAGGTGCTCGCCAAGCTGGGCATCAACGACCCGCTGCTCGACCTCGCCAAGCGCCTCGAGGAGACCGCGCTCAAGGACGACTACTTCGTCTCGCGCAAGCTCTACCCCAACGTCGACTTCTACTCGGGCATCATCTACCGCGCGCTGAAGATCCCGACGAACATGTTCACGGTGATGTTCGCCCTCGGCCGCCTCCCGGGGTGGACCGCGCACTGGCGCGAGATGAACGCCCTCAAGACCCCCATCGGCCGCCCGCGGCAGATCTACACCGGCGCCACCGAGCGCAACTACGTCGGCATCGACCAGCGCTGATCGCGCCTCTCCCCCTCAGCTTCCTCCCCACGACGCTGCGCTCGCGCACCCTGCGACGAAACACCTCACCCGAAGGCGTTTCGCGAGGGGTGGGCTTCGTGCGAGAGTCGCGCGCACGATGGCTTCCTTGAAGACCTGGGTCGCGCTCTCCATGACGCTCGCGGCTTGCAGCGGGGGCGCCGACATGGCCGACCCGACGCCCACGAGCGACGCGGGGACCGACGCGTTCCGCCTCCCGGAGATTCCCGCCCTCGACGACGACGCAGGCGCTGTCGACGCGCCTCCCCCGGTCGATGTCCCCTCCGTGGAGGATGTCCCCGCCGCGGAGGATGCGCCTTCGCCCATGGACGTCCCCGCCGCGGAGGATGTCCCCGCCGCGGTGGATGTCCCCTCGACGGTCGACGTCCCGGTGAGCGCCGACGTCCCGGTGGGCTCCGACGTCCCGGTGCCCACCGACTCGGGCGCGCCGTGCGACGAGCCGCCGATGTGCGACGCCGCCCCGCCGACGCCCTCGGCCATCGCCTCGTGGCGTCACATCACCACGCGCATCACCGTCGCCCTCGGCTCGCAGCGCCACCGGGGCAGGGACCTCTTCCTCCGCCAGAGCGACGCGCAGTGGGGCATCGCTCGCTTCACCTACGGCCCCGCCGACGACGACCTGGTCGACGAGGACGTCGAGGTCTTCCTGCTACGCAACTGCCGCACCTGGGAGCGGCTCGGCGTGGCGCGCACCACCCGCGACGGAGACCACCCCACCATCGAGGGCGTCGTCGACAACGGCGGCTTCGTGTACTTCCCGATCCCCGCGAGCGCGCGGCTCGGCGTGGGGAGGCACCGGCTGCGCTACGTCGTTCGCGGCGACCACACCTTCGCCGATCAGTACATCGAGGTGCTGCCCGACAACGCCCACGTCGCGGTCTCGGACGTCGATGGCACCCTCACCGAGAGCGAGACCGCCGAGTGGCTCACCGTGTTCGGCGGCGCCTCGCCGGCCGTCAACGTCGGCGCCCCGGAGGCGCTCTGGGCCCTCGCCCGCCGCGGCTACATCATCTTCTACCTGACCGCGCGCCCCGAGTGGCTCACCACCCGCACGCACCAGTGGACCCGCGAGCGGGGGCTCCCCTCCGGGCTCGTGCACACGATGATGAACCTCACCGGGGCCACCGGCGCGCCGGCCTTCACCTTCAAGCGCGACGAGCTCAACGCCCTGCGCACCCGCCTCGGGCACCCGGTGGACTACGGCTTCGGCAACACCGACACCGACGCCCAGGCCTACCAGGCCGTGGGCATCCCCGGCTCCAACGCCTACTACTACCGCTTCACCGGCGACCGCCGCGGGGGCCAGCTCAACAACGACTACCGCACCCTCGTGGCGCCGCTCTCCGCGGGCCCTCGCTACTGCCGATAGCGCGGGTCAGCGCGCCTGGCGCACCGCGGAGCGCACCTCCGAGGGAGCGCCGCGGTCGAGGGACCTCGCCACGAGATTGGCGTCGCCCTGGAACCACGCGAGGCACCCGATGACTCCAAAGGCCACCAGCGCCAGGGCGCTGCGCACGGCATCGAATTTCAACAAGGTCGCATCCATGGGTTCGCCATTCGCTCCTTCGAAGCGGTCGAAGGGAGTACGCGCCCGGGTGATGGGATCGCCCGTGCATGGGAGTGGTTGCCCTGGACGCGCCCGCCGTTCACCGCTAACCCCATCCGCGCTTCACAGGGAGTCCAACGCACCGTCATGAGCACCGACATCAGCCAGCGTAAGCGCGACCACATCGACCTCTGCGCCACCGGGGAGGTGGGCTTCCGCGACGCCACCACCCTGCTCTCGTGCGTGCGCCTGGTGCACGACGCGCTGCCCGACCTCGACGCCGACGCGCTCGACACGCGAGTGACCCTGCTGGGCAAGACCCTGCGCTTCCCGCTGGTGATCGCGGCGATGACCGGCGGCACCGCGGAGGCCGCGGCGATCAACCGCGACCTGGCCGCCATCGCCGAGGCGCGTGGTTACGGCTTCGGCCTCGGCAGCCAGCGCGCGATGCAGCGCAAGGGCGAGGTGGCCTGGACCTACGCCGTGCGCGAGGTGGCCCCGACCACCCTGCTGCTGGGCAACGTCGGCATGGTGCAGGGGCGGCAGATGGGCCTCGACGTGCTGCGGGGCCTCGTGCGCGACGTGGGGGCCGACGCGCTCTGCGTGCACCTCAACCCCGCGATGGAGCTGGTGCAGCCCGGCGGCGACCGAGACTTCCGGGGGGGCGCGGACTTCTTCCGTGAGCTGGGAGGCTTCGATGTTCCGGTGGTGGCCAAGGAGACGGGCAACGGCATCGGAGGGGCGGCGGCGAGGAAGCTGCGGGCGGCGGGCGTGAAGCACGTCGACGTGAGCGGCGCGGGGGGCACCTCGTGGGTGGGCGTGGAGACGCTGCGCGCGACCGGCGAGGCCAGGGCGCTGGGCGAGGCGCTCTGGGACTGGGGTGTTCCGACCGCGGCGAGCGTGGCCCTCACGGCCGCGGCGGGCTTCGAGACCATCATCGCCACCGGCGGGGTGTTCACCGGCGGCGACGTGGCGAGGGCGATCGCGCTGGGGGCGAGCGCCGCGGGCATCGCGAGGCCGGTGCTGCAGGCGCACCGGAAGGGCGGACGCGCGGGCGCGGAGGCCTACCTGGAGGGCGTGGAGCGAGAGCTGAAGGCGATCATGCTGCTCACCGGGTCGGCGGACGTGGCGGCGCTTCGGAGGGCGCCGAGGGTGATCGTGGGCGATCTGGAGAAGTGGATCGCCCAGGCGGGATGATCGGGCGCCCGGGGGGCGAGCGCGGCGGCGGGAGTTCGGACGGGTGAGAGCAGAGCGCCCGTCAGAACTCTTGCGATGCGAAACGCGTCCCCGGTTACCTTCGCGCCCGTGTTCAAGCGCATCGGTGATCGCAACATCCTCGTCGTCTTCGGCGCCACGCTCCTGCTCGGCGCGGGCTACGGCGTGTCCATCGCGCTCACGTCGCTGCACCTCGACGCGCGCCACTTCTCCAAGCACGACATCGGCACCCTCGCGGCCTGGTTCGCCCTCGGCATCGTGGCGCTCTCGCTCCCCATGGGCGCGCTCATCCGCCGCTTCTCCGCCCGCGCGGTGCTCGTCGCCTCGCTCGCCGGCTACGCCGCCTGCGTCTCGCTCTTCCCACGGCTCGACACCTACGGCGCCATCGCCGCCGCGCGCTGCCTCGACGGGGCCTTCTCCGTGGGCGTCTGGGTGAGCAGCGAGACCATCCTGCTCTCTCGCGCCCGCTCCGACCACAAGGCCTACGTCACCAGCCTCTACGCCGTCGCCGTCGCCGTCGGCTACGTCGTCGGTCCCCTCGTCGCCCGATGGATCGTCACCGTCGCCCCCACGGGCACGGCCTTCCTCGCCTCCGGGGCGCTCGCCCTCTCGGCCAGCATCCTCGTGCTCGCCCAGCTCGACGCCGACGTGCCCGAGACCCACGGCCACGACACCCCCGCCGACGGCCCGCCGGTGAGCGCATGGACCCTCCTCTGGCGCATCAAGACCTCCTGCTTCGGCACCTTCGCCTACGGCTATTTCCAGGCCTCGGTGGTGCTCTTCCTCCCGCTCTTCCTCATCGAGTCCAAAGGGATCGCCCGAGAGCAGACCATCCTGGTCCCTGCCTTCTTCGCCGCGGGGATGCTGCTCTTCTCCAACGTCGCCGGACGAGTGGCCGACGGGGTGGGCCACCTCAAGGTGATGCGTGCCCTCGCGGTGATCGGCGCCGCGACCACCGCCTCGTTCATCCTGCTCGACAGCTTCGCGCTCATGGCCGTCGCCGTCTTCGTCGCGGGCGCCACGCTGGCGTCCATCTCTCCGGTCAGCCTCGCGCTCCAGGGGGTCGTCACCGAGCCATGGAACTACAGCCGCTCCAACGCGATCTACAACGCCTTCTACGCCGCGGGGATGCTGCTCGGCCCTCCGGTGTCGAGCGTGCTCTTCGAGCGCTTCGGAGGCTCTGGGATGCTCGCCCACCTCGCGGGGCTCTGGGTGGCCTTCGCCGTCTTCGGCCTGGTCTTCGCCAAGGACGACCCGAGGGCCTCTCGATGAGCCTCTCCCGCGCGGCGCCGCTGCTGCTCGTCCTCGCGACGCTGTCGTGCCGCCCTCCCTCCGCGCCCCGGCCGGAGGACGACCCGCGCTACCTCTGCCGGGTCGACGTGACGCCGCTGCGAGCGGCCCTGCGCGCCGCGGGGGGCGACCCTTCGCGCATCGTCCGCCCCACCGACCTCGCCGGTCTCACCGCGCTCGCGAGCGGCCGACGATTCAAGTTCGTGCTCACCGGCGCCGGCGCTCTCGCCGTCGCCCCGTTGCCCTCCGATGCGCCGCACAACGAGTACGTGCACCCGATCCTCGGCGACGGGGCGCCGGTGCGCAGCGCGGGGGGCATCGCCGTGACCCACGACCGCGGTCGGGTGTCGCGGGTGGTGCTCGACGCCGAGAGCCGCTCGTACTGCACCGCCGCCGAGAGCCTCCGGCCGACGGTACGGGCGCTGCGAGCGATGGGCGTCGAGGCCGGGGCGATCGTCGTCGAGGGGCGCCCCTTCGCCTGCGTGGAGTCGGGCGGTCCGCCGAAGCGCTACGGGCCGGTGATGTCGGCCGTAGGGAGGCGCTTCGAGACGCTGGGGAGAGCCATCGCGGCGCGCCGCTGGGAGCTCGCAGACTACGAGCTCGAAGAGCTCACCGAGGACCTCGAAGAACTCCCCCTCGCCGCGCCGCCTCCGTCGGTGCACATCGACCTCGCGCCCGCCGCGAGGGCCTTCCCAGGCGAGCACATGGCGCCGCTGGCGCGCGCGGTGGAGCGCCGCGATGCAGCCGCCGCGACCGCTGCCTTCGGGGCGGCGGCCGTGGCCTGCAACGGGTGCCACGAGGCGGCGGGCAAGGCCGCGATCATGGTGTCGCCGAGGCCCGGCGAGCTGGTCCCGTGGATCACCTCCGCGACGGAGGACGGCGGGGTGACGCCGTGAGCGGCGAGCGGGAGGTCGTCAGTGACCGCTTCCCCGGTACGAGCGCGAGGCCGTCGGCGAGGAGTCCGACGGTACGACCGCGAGGCTGTCAGCGAGGAGTCCGACGGTACGACCGAGAGGTCGTCAGTAACCCGAGCCAGACCCCAGCCCGTAAGGGCGGGGAAGAGACCGACCACGTCAGCCCAGTGCGGCCTCGCCCGGAGGGAAGCGACCGACCACGTGAGCCCAGTGCGGCCCTTGGCGAGGGGCTCCGAATCCGAGATCGATTCTTCGTTGGTTTCCCACTCGATGACGTGTCTCGTCGCGACGAAGACGCACTGGGCTGACGTGGTCGGTTGCTTCCCTCCGGGCGAGGCCGCACTGGGCTGACGTGGTCGGTCTCTTCCCCGCCCTTACGGGCTGGGGTCTGGCTCGGGTTACTGACGGCCTCTCGGTCGTACCGTCGGACTCCTCGCTGACGGCCTCGCGGTCGTACCGTCGGACTCCGCCCCTACGCCGCGATGCGCACCACGCGGTAGCCGCTCGCGGTGCGCAGCAGCGTGTCCGTCCAGGCCTTCCCCCGGTGGACGTAGCGCACCTGCACCGCCCGCACGCGGCCCTGCTTCAGCATCGAGAGCGCGTCCGACAGCGCGACGTCGCCGCCCTCGGCGAGCACCTCCGCGCCGCCCTTGAGCAGCACCGAGAGCACCTGCGCCTCCATGGCGATGTCGTTGAAGAGCGCGTCGAGCCTCGCCTCGTCGAGGATCGACTCGTGGAGATCAGGAAACTCGATGGGTTCGTTCACGCGGAGGGTGTCCTGTCAGCGGAGGGCGAGCGGCGGGGGAGTGCCCACGTAGGTCGGGCGCTGGTTGAGCTCGGCGGAGGGAGCGTGGCACTGGGTGCAGCTCTGGCGCCACGGGTGGCTGGTGCGCAGGCCGAGCGCGAGCGGGCCGTGGCAGCTGTCGCAGTTGGAGCGCATGTTCGTCGAGTGCGGGATGGTGGGCGGCGCGCCGACCCACGCGCGCTCTCCCCGCAGCGGGGGCGTGAGCCCGGCGAAGGAGTTGTCCTCGAAGGGGATCACCCCGTCGGGCGCCGCGCCCGGGATCGGGTCGACGGAGACCACGTGGCACTGCACGCAGGAGACGTGGGTCTCGTGGCAGATGGCGGGCGCGACCTGGGCGCCCACGCGGAGCCCCTCGCCGTGGCAGGTCATGCAGTTGGGGAAGTCCTGCTGGCGGATGGGGTGAGGGATCGTCGGCGGCGCTCCGTCGTACGCGCGCCGCTGCATGCGGGCGGTGAGCGCGGCGGCCCATCGCTCGTCGGAGACCACGGGCGAGGGGGCGGTGAGCGCGGGCCGGTCGTTGCCCATCGCGCGGAGGTTGCCCGGGTGGCGCAGCCGGTTGTCGTGGTGGCGCTCTCGCTCGGCGGCGTAGGTGGGGACGAGCGGGGCGGCCGAGGTCGACGGCTCGGGCCGGGCGTAGCGGCGCGCCGTCGGCACCGAGCGCCAGCTCGTGGCGAGGCCCATGAGGGCGACGCCGACAGCGCCTGCGGCGATGACGTGGAAGAGCCGCGCCGAGCTCATCGCCGCGTCCCGGCGGGAACGATACGCACCGCGCACTTCTTGTAGTCGGGCTGCTTGGAGATGGGGTCGTGCGCGTCGAGCGTGAGCTGGTTGATCAGCAGCCGCTCGTCGAACCAGGGCACGAAGACGGATCCCGGAGGCGGCGAGGCGCGGCCGTCGATCCAGGCGGGCAGCGAGAGGCGCCCGCGGCGGCTCTCCAGGGTGATGGTGTCGCCGTCGCGGATGCCGAGGCGCTCGGCGTCCTCGCGGTTGACCTCGACGTAGGCGTTGGGCATCGCGCGGCGCAGCTGCGGCACGCGCATGGTCATCGAGCCGGAGTGCCAGTGCTCCAGCACGCGGCCGGTGCAGAGCCAGAAGGGGTACTGCGCGTCGGGCATCTCCGGTGGGTTCTCGTGCTCGTGAAACCACAGGCTCGCCCGGTCGTCGTGGGTGACCGAGTGATAGAACTGGATGCGCTTGCCCGCCTCGACGTTGGGGTCCTCGCCCTCGACGAAGCGGTAGCGGGTCTCTCGCCACGAGCCGTCGGGCTGCTCGATCACGGGCCAGCGCATCCCGCGGTGGCTCACGTACTGCTCGTAGGGGGCGAGGTTCTTGTGCTTGAAGCGCGAGAAGCGCCGGTACTCCTCGAAGAGCTGCGCGTCGACGTTCACCTCGTGGAAGCGGGGGTACTCCCACGAGGGCACGGCCGCACCCGCGGGGTTGCGGAAGCGGAAGATGAACTCGCCGTCCTTGTCGCGCATCCCGGGGTGGCCGAGGTCGAAGAGGCGGCGCGCGACGGCGATGGTCTGCCACACGTCCGCGCGGGCCTCGCCCGGGGGATCGACCATCTTGAACCACTGCTGCGTGCGGCGCTCGGAGTTGCCCGTCATGCCGTTCTTCTCGACCCACATCGCCGACGGCAGGATCAGGTCGGCCTGCCGCGTGGTGGCCGTGGGGTACACGTCCGACACGATCAGGAACTTGTCCGCCATGGTGCGCGACGGGTCGAACAGCTCCGCGAGGTTGGGCAGCGACTGCCCGGGGTTGGTCACCTGCACCCAGATGGTGTCGATGTCCCCGCCCTGCGCCGCGGCGGTGCTGAACTTCTTCCACATCTGCACCGTGTGGTAGCCGGGCGTGGCGTTGATGCGCCCGGCGGGGAGGTTCCAGATCTCCTCGGCCTTGTGGCGGTGGTCGGCGTTGGCCACCAGCAGACCGCCCGGGAGCAGGTGCGCGATGGTCCCGACCTCCCTCGCGGTGCCGCAGGCCGAGGGCTGCCCGGTGAGGCTCTGCGGCCCGTCGCCCGGCCGGCCGAAGTGCCCGGAGAGCATGTGCACCGCGTGGATGAGCCGGTTCATGGCGGTGCCGCGCGTGTGCTGGTTGACGCCCATGCACCAGAGCGAGAGCACCTTGAGGTTGCGGTCGGCGAAGAAGCCCGCGAGCCGTCGCACCTCCGCCGCGGGCACGCCGGAGAGCGTCTCGACATACTCGGGGGTGTATCGCGCGATGCGCCGCCGGTACTCCTCGAAGGTCATCGCCTGGCCGTTGAGGTCGGGGCGCTCGGAGTCCTTGCGGAAGTTGACGTAGCGCTCGACGAAGGCGCGGTCCCAGGTGTTGTTGGCGATGAGCAGGTGGGCGATGCCGTTGGCGAGCGCCAGGTCGCCGTGGGGCTTGAACACCATCACGTGGTCGGCGAAGGCCGAGGTGCGGGTGCGGCGGGTGGTGAGGTCGACGAGGGTGACGCGCTCACCGCGCGAGCGCCGGTCCATCAGGCGCGAGAAGAGCACCGGGTGCATCTCGGCCATGTTGTTGCCCCAGAGGATCACCACGTCGGTGTGCTCGAGGTCGTCGAAGCAGTTGTAGGGCTCGTCGACGCCGAAGGTGCTGGTGTACCCGGTCACCGCGGAGGCCATGCAGAGCCGGGCGTTGGGGTCGATGTGGTTGTTCGACAGGCCGCCCTTCATGAACTTCTGCGCGGCGTAGCCCTCGGGGATGGTCCACTGGCCGCTGCCGTAGAACGCGAAGCCGCGGGGCTTCGCCATCACCCGGCGGGCGATGATGTCCACGGCCTCCTCCCAGGAGATCGGGACGTGGCGTCCGTTGCGCTTGAGCATCGGGCGGGTGAGCCGGTCGGAGCCGTAGAGCGCGAGGCCGACGTGGTAGCCCTTCACGCACAGCAGGCCGCGGTTGACGGGCGCGAGCTGGTCGCCCGCGACGGTGACCACGCGTCCCCCGCGGACGCCCACCTGCACGTGGCAGCCGGTGCCGCAGAAGCGGCAGGGGGCCTTCCCCCAGGTGACGTCGCCCACGCGGGCGGCCAGAGCCGGGTCGACCGCCTGCGGGCCTGGAGCGCTCGGCGGAACCTGCGCGAGCACACGGCGTCCAGCGACCGCGGTGGCCGTCGCGAGCGCGCTGGCCTTGAGGAAATCCCTGCGTTCCATCGATGCCTCTACTCTCTCGTCCTGCGACGCTGCGGCAGCTCGTCGGAGCTGAACTCCCCGACGTCGGAGAAATCATGGAAGGCCAGGTCGACCAGCAGCACGCCGGGCGTGCGGGCGACGTCGTTCATCAGGTCCTGCTCCTCGAGCACCGAGTCGGTGGCGAGCACCACCGGGAGGCGCCCGCCTCGCTGCATCTCGCCGAGGGTGATGCGCGCGTCCGACGCGAGCGCCGCGCAGGCCTCGTCGCGCAGCAGGTCGAGCTCCGTGAGCGTCACCACCAGTCCTGCGACGGGCATCACGCCACCTCCTTCGCTTCGACGGCGAGGTCGGCTTGCGCCCCCGGCGCGCGGAGCTCGCCGGTCATGGCCTGCAGGCCCACCTTGAGGGCCACGGTGAACACCATCAGCCCGAGCGCCCACACCCCCGCGGTGACCTTCCACTCCGCGATCGACGGCGCGTAGGGCACCAGCTCGTGCAGCGTGCTCGGCACGAAGCCCGGCACGATGAGCCCCATGCCCTTCTCGATCCAGACGGCGGCGAAGATGGCGACGAGGGCGGTGTTGATCACCACCCGGCGCTCCCTGAGCGACGGGGTGAGCAGCACCGCCACGGCGCCCAGGTTGAGGGTGATGGAGGTCCACATCCAGGGCACGAGCTCGTGGTGGCCGTGCATGCCGAGCCAGAGGTAGCGCACCGCGGCGGCGTGGTGGCCGCCCGTGTAGAAGTGCGTGAAGAGCTCGGCGGCGAGCATGAAGAGGTTCACCAGCGCGGCCACGCGGAGGATGTCGAGCAGCCGTCGGATGGCCCCCTCGGGGACCTTGAAGGCCGTGAAGCGCCGCACGAGCTGCAGCGAGAGGATGATGAAGGCCGGGCCCGTCACGAAGGCCGAGGCGAGGAAGCGCGGGGCGAGCAGGGCGCTGTTCCAGAAGGGGCGGCCGCCGAGGCCCGAGTAGAGGAAGGCCGTCACCGTGTGGATGGAGATGGCCCAGATGATCGAGAGGAAGACGAAGGGGAGGTACCAGCGGGGGTCGGGGCGCTCGCCGCGGTAGCGCGTGTAGACGAGGTACCCGCAGACGTGGAGGTTGATCGCGAGGTAGCCGTTGAGCACGATCACGTCCCACGTGAGCATCGACACCGGCCAGTGGAACTTCCCCAGCCCCGGGATCATGTGCCAGAAGCGGTCGGGTCGGCCGAGGTCGACCACCACGAAGCCGAGGGCCATCACGATGGCGGCCACGGAGAGCAGCTCTCCGATGATCACCACGTCGTGCATGTCCTCGTCGTGATAGAGGTACGCGGGGATCACCATCATCACGCCGCCCGCCGCGAGGCCGACGGCGAAGGTGAAGTTGGCGATGTAGAGCCCCCAGGAGACGTGGTCGCTCATCGCGGTGACGGCCATGCCGCGCGCGACCTGCCAGGCCCAGGTGTTGGCGCCCACGAGCGCGATCGCCGTGAGCACGAACATCCACGCGTAGAAGCGCCAGGTGCCGTCGGTGGCCCGGTCGAGCACCTTCAGCAGGAAGCGGGGGTAGCTCAGGTGATGGGGGACGCCGCTGTGTGCCATTCGTCGCTCCCTCTCAGACGTCGAAGAAGTAGAAGAAGCGCGGGCGCGTCCCGAGCTCCTCTTTCAGCACGAACACCCGCTTGTTCTCGAGCACCCAGCGGATGTCCGAGTTGGGGTCGAGCACGTTGCCGAACACGCGCGCCCCGGTCGGGCACGCCTCGAGGCAGGCCGGGAGCCTGCCCTCTCGGGTGCGGTGCAGGCAGAAGGTGCACTTCTCCACCACGCCCTGCGGCCGGATGCGGTTGGAGAGGTACGACTGGTCGGGGTTGATCTCCGCCGCGGGGATCTCCGGCTTGTGCCAGTTGAAGCGCCGCGCGTGGTACGGGCACGCGGCCTCGCAGTAGCGGCAGCCGATGCACCAGTTGTAGTCGACCACCACGATGCCGTCGGGCTCCTGCCAGGTGGCCTCCACCGGGCACACCTTGGTGCACGGCGGGTTCTCACACTGCTGGCACTGCACCGGCATGTAGAACTTCCCCTCGGCGGGCACCGTGTGGTCGTAGCCGGTGTTGCCCTGCTCCATGTCCATCGAGCCGGAGGTCATCTCCAGCACGCGGATGTACGACTGGTGCGTCGGGCGGTCGTGGTTGTTCTCGACGTGGCAGGCGTCCACGCAGCGGCGGCAGCCGATGCACACCGAGAGGTTGAGCGCGTAGGCGAACTGCACCCCCTCGGTCGGGCGCACGTCGCGGATGGTCACCTCGCGCCCGTAGCGCTGCTGGGTCTCGTCCTCGAGGCGCCGGAGCACGGCGTTCATCTCGTCGCGCGACAGCTCGCGGTAGTGCTTCTGCATGAAGTCACCGACGCTGGTGATCTCGCTGAGCTCGCGCAGGGGCGAGAGCGCGCGCTCGAAGGCGGCGGCGCCGAGGGTGGCCCCGAGCACCTTCAGCGCGACGCGGCGCGTGGGCTTTTCATCCATGATCGGCTCTCCTGCGCGGCGCATCGGGCGGCGGCGGCATCGGACGGAAGCGGGGGAAGGCCGGGGCGTGCGGGTCGTGGCAGTCGACGCAGTGGTTGCGCAGCCGCGGGCCGCGGGTGAGGTCCCAGTGGCCGTTCATCCCGCCGTGGGCGCCGTGCAGCCAGTCGCGGTGCTGCGTGCCGTGGCACTGCGCGCAGAGCCGCAGCGCGTCGGTCATGGGGACCGACTCCCCCGAGGCGAGCCGCAGCCGGTCGTAGCGCTCCGGGTCGTGGCAGGAGCGGCACTCGTTGCTGCCGTGCTCGAAGCGCAGCCCCGAGTGCGGGCCGCCCAGGGTGCGCGCGCTGGTGGGCAGCTCGGGCGGAGGACGCAGCACCTCGTGGCAGGTGGCGCAGGAGACCTCCACGGGCTGCCCCTGCGGCGTCTGCTCGGTGCCTACGATGCCCGAGAGAGAGGCAGGGCGGTGCACCGTGATCGCGTGACGCGAGCCGTCCCCGGCGGGGACGTCCGCGAAGCGGCGAGAGCGGTCGGCGTACCCGGCAGGATCTTCACAGGCGACCGGGAGCATCGCGAGAAGGAGCGCCGGGACCAGGCTTCGAGGCCGGGGAGGTGGCACAGGCGGAACTAGAAGGCTTGGAGGGGGGCGGGGGTATGACAAATGTCAAATCGCCACCCTATGGGAGGGGGGCACCCGGAGCGTGGTCGGGCGCGGCGATCAGCGGCTTCCTGCGGGGCGACGGGGGAGGGAGCGGATGAAGTTCCAGATGGCCATGCGCTCGTCGGGGGTGAACCGGGCGAACTGCCGCCAGGGCATGTGCATCGGGTTGATGGTGCGCCCGTCGCGGGTGCGCCCCTCGGTGAGGGCCGCCATGAACTGCGCCTCGGTGATGGCTCCGATGCCCGTCGCCGGGTCGGAGGTGATGTTCGCCGCCGGGGGCCAGTCGGGAGGCGTGCCGGGGATGTGCCCGCCGGAGTAGCCGGGGCCGTGACAGCCGGTGCACCCCGCGGCGAGGTAGCGGCCGTACGCGACGGTCGGACCCGCGGGTGGAGCGGCGGGCACCGGGGCGCGGTGGTCGATGCTCTCTGCGACCAGGTAGGGCAGGTCGCCCTTGAGGAAGAGCACCCGGCCGACGGGGCCCAGCACCGAGGGGCCCGGGTCGTTCGGCGACGCGGGGAGCGAGCGGAGGTAGGCGACGATCGCTCCGAGGTCGTCGTCGCCCATGAAGCGGAAGTCCCCGCAGGGCATGAAGGGGATGCCGAGCCCGTCGGGTCGGACGCAGTGGCGCACCGCGCGGGCCCAGTCGCTCCCGCTCCAGCGCGCCGTGCGGCCGCCGGGGGTGATGTTCGAGGGGCGGAGTTCCATCACGGGCATCGCGCGGAGGAAGGTGCCGCCGCGCCCCTGCTCGCCGTGACAGTCCAGGCAGCCGCGGGTGTGCGCGAGGTGATCGCCCCGGGCGATGGAGGCAGGGTCCGTCGGGATGGTGAGGGCCGCGTCGGGCACCTCGAAGCGTCGCTGCAGCCGTTGGCTGGACAGGACGAACACGCCGATCGCGGCGACGACGAGCATCCCCAGGAGGACGCCGAGGAGCATGGCGAGGCGACGCAGCCAGCGCCGCGCAGGTGCGGTGGAGGATGTGGTTCCCATTACCGCAGAGGGTAAAGGAGCAGGGGCGAGGGAGAGAAGGGGATTGTGGGGACTACTGGGTACGGTAATAGATCACGCCGGTCCCGGTCTGGACGCGGTTGTTGTCGAGGACGCGGTGCTGCACCAGCTCGCTCGGCGGCGCGGCGATGGCGGTGCCCCGGTAGTACGTCGGGGCATAGCCCTGGACGTTGAGCCGGAGCATCCCCGGCGCGGGGATGAACCAGACACCCCACATCCGGCTCATGTGGCCGCTCGTGTCGGTCGTGAGCCGGGTGAAGCTGCCGTTGGGCTGCAGGATGAGCTGCGACTGGATCGGGCCGAGCGGCGACGGGGCCTGCGCCGACCAGACGCCGACGAGGCGCTGATCGATCTGCGCGGCGGCGGGCGCCGCCAGCAGGGTCAGCAGGAGCAAAGCCCACAAGGCAACGAGACGTCTGCTCATGGCATCGGCTCCTGGATGGGAGGTTCGTCCGACCGGGAGACTCCGGTCGGCGCCGAAGGATCCATGAGAGCAATCCGAGGGCCACGCGAGCGCTGCGCCCGCTGCGGACCAGCCGCGAGCGGGGGCGCGCACGGGGTGCGGAGGCGCCCCGAAGATCCTGCACGAAGGAGGGTGGTGGAGGGGGGGAAGGGGGGGAGCGCTCAGCGCGGGCGCGCGGAGTAGCTGGGGCGCGGGGCGCGGGCCGGGGGCGGGTTCACCGCGCCGCCCGAGAAGCCTCGGGAGGGCTGCGAGCTGCCGCGGGGCGATCCGCCGCGGCCGTTGGGCTGCATCGGCGGGCGCGGGGGCTCCGGCCGCTCGATCATCGCCCGCAGCTCGGCCTGGAAGACCACCGAGGACTTGTTGATCTCCCCGCGCGGCACGGGCGAGCGCACGTAGCGCTCGATGTCGCGCAGCAGGGGCATCTCCTCGGAGGCCACCAGGCTCGACGCGCGGCCGCTCGCGGAGGCGCGGGCGGTGCGGCCGATGCGGTGCACGTAGTCCTCGGGCACGTTGGGCAGGTCGTAGTTCACGACGTGGCCGATCTCGGCGACGTCGATGCCGCGGGCGGCGATGTCCGTCGCCACGAGCACCCGGTACTTGCCGCTGCGGAAGCCGTCGAGGGCGAGCTGGCGCTGGCTCTGCGAGCGGTTTGCGTGGATGCGCGACACGTCGTGGCCGGCGCGCTCGAGCGAGCGGGCGACCTTGTCGGCGCGGTGCTTGGTGCGGGTGAACACCAGGGTGCTGTCACCGCCTTCGGAGAGCAGCGTGAGCAGCGCGGCGGTCTTCTCGCCCTGCGAGATCATGAAGACCTGCTGCGTGGCGCGGGCGGCGGTGGTGCCCGTGGGGGTCACCTCGACGCGGACGGGCTTGGTCAGGTGGGTCTCGGCGAACTTCGCCACCTCGCCGGCCATGGTGGCGCTGAAGAGCATCGTCTGGCGCACCTTGGGCACGCGCTCGAGGATCTTGTTCAGCTGCGGCTTGAAGCCCATGTCGAGCATGCGGTCGGCCTCGTCGAGGACGAGCACCTCGATGTCGGTGAGCTTCGCGGTGCCCTGGTTCATGTGGTCGATGAGGCGACCCGGGGTGGCGATGATGACCGAGGCCATCTCGCGCAGGCCGCGGATCTGGTTGCCCATGCCGACGCCGCCGATGAGGGTCACGCAGCGGAGGCCGCGCGGGCCGCTGAAGCGCTCGAACTGCTCGGCGATCTGCACCGCGAGCTCGCGGGTGGGGGCCAGGACGAGGGCGCGGGTGCCGCGCTTGTTGGTGAGGCGCTCGAGGATGGGGAGGGCGAAGGCGGCGGTCTTGCCGGTGCCCGTGGCGGCGCAGCCGATGACGTCGCTGCCGGCGAGCGCCGGGGGGATGGCCCGGACCTGGATGGGGGTCGGCTGCGTGAAGCCCGCGCGGGCGAGGGCGCTGAGGGAATCCTGCGAGAGGCCGAGCGAGGCGAAGGAGGCGATGTTGGAAGAATCAGTGGACAAGAAGAACTCCGTGCGTGCGGTAACCGCCGCGGGAACCGTGAGAGCTGTGCTTTGGAGCGGTGACGCCGTGTCTCGATGGGAGACGGCAGAGACCCCTTACAGGGGGGCCTCGTCGGCGATGCGCTCACCGGTGCGGCGCGCGAGGGCTACCACATCCGGGATGCCGACGCCGTCGTAGGCGGCCCCAATCGTCACCAGGCGGGGATGATTCCTGAGGGCGTCGCGGATGGCCGAGACCCTGGAGGCGTGCCCGATGGTGGGCTGGGGGGAGGTCCCGAGGAAGCGGTAGACCCTTGTAAACAAGGGATCTCCTCGCAGCGGCAGCAGCGAGCCGAGCTCCTCCCGGCAGAGCGCCACCAGGTCGGCCTCGGGGAGCGAGGCGCGGTCCTCGTGGCCGAGGCCTCCGACGAAGGCCCTGAGCAGCACCGCGTCGCCCGGCGCCCGCCCCGGCCATTTGCTCGACACCCAGGTGGAGGCGAGGATGCGTCGCCCCTCCCTTCGAGGCACCACGAAGCCCGTCGCGTCGAGGCTGCGCCCCACGGCCTTCTTCGGGAAGGCGAAGAACACCGTCGCCGCCGACGACCAGCCGGGCTCGTCGAGGCGTCCCGCGAGGGCCGCGTCGAGCGGGCGCAGCACCTTCGCCGCGCGGTGCATGGGCATGGCCAGCACCACCTGGTCGGCGGTGATGCGCTCGCCCTCCGCGGTGGTGACCACGTAGCGCTCTCCCTCTCGGGCGACGCTCTCCCCGGCGGTGGCGGTGCGAAGCGTGCCCGGGGGGAGGGCGGCGACCAGGGCGTCGACCAGGCTGCCCACGCCGTCGCGCAGCGACACGAAGGCCGAGGGCGGGCTCTGCCCGGGAAAGCGCCTCGGGACCGCCGCGCGGGCGTTGACCATCAGGCTGCCGCCGCGGCTCGCGACGTCGACCAGCGCGGGGAAGGTGGACTGGGCCGAGAGGTTCCAGGCGTCGCCCGCGTAGATGCCGGCGAGCAGGGGCTCGGTGAAGGCCGAGACCACCTCGCGGCCCAGGTGCCGGGCGACCATGGCGCCGAGGGCCTCGTCGGTCGATCCCTGCTTCGCGGGCCTCCAGGGCAGCGCCCGGTCGAGGAGCAGCCGGGCCTTGGCCCGCCACGAGAGCAGCGGGGTGCCGAGCATCGGGCGCAGCCTCGTCGGGACGCCCAGCACCACGCCGTCGGGCATTCTCACGAGCTGCGCGCCGTGGGCGATGTAGATGCGCCGGTTCTCGGGGATGGTCTCGATGAGCGAGGACCCGAGGCCCAGGTCGCGGCAGAGGGTGGCGGCGGCGGGCTTGGAGGCGACCCAGGAGTCGGGGCCTCCGTCGACCACGAAGTCGCCCACGCGCTCGGTGACGAGGTTGCCCCCGGGGCGCTCGGAGCGCTCGAGGATGGTGACCGTCGCGGAGGCGCCCCGCTGCGCGGCCCGTTGTAGCAGCGACCACGCGGTGACGAGCCCCGAGAGGCCTCCGCCGAGGATGACGGTGTGCTGGGGCTTCGGTGCGCTCATCGCTCCGAGCGCTGGTGCACGAAGTCCACCACCGCCGCCACGTTGTCGACCGGGGTCTCCGGGAGGATCCCGTGGCCCAGGTTGAAGACGTGGCCGTTGCGGTTGGCGGCGCGGTCGAGCACCCGGCCGGCGGCGGCGAGGAGCACGTCGCGGGGGGCGAGCAGCAGCGTGGGGTCGAGGTTGCCCTGCACGGCGACGCCGTCGCCCAGGCGGCGCCAGGCGTCGTCGAGGGGGGTGCGCCAGTCGACGCCGATGACGGTGCCTCCGGCGTCGCGCTGGGCTTCGAGCAGGGTGGCGGTGCCGGTGCCGAAGTGGAGCACCGGGACGCCGCGGGTCATGAGGGGCTGGAGGATGCTGCGGACGTGCGGGGCGACGTAGGTGGCGTAGTCGTCCGGGGAGAGCTGGCCCACCCAGGAGTCGAAGAGCTGCACGGCCTGGGCGCCCGCGTCGATCTGGGCGTTGAGCAGCCGGAGCACCACGGCGGAGAGGGTGGTCATGAGGGCGTTCCAGGAGTCAGGGTCCTGGTACATGAGGGTCTTGGTGAGGACGAAGTGCGACGAGCGCCCGCCCTCGATCAGGTAGCTGGCGAGGGTGAAGGGGGCGCCCGCGAAGCCGATGAGGGGGGTCTTGCCGTCGAGCTCGCGGCGGATCATCCGCACGGCTTCGAGGACGTAGGCGAGGTCTTCCTGGGGGTCGATGACGCGGAGCTTGTCGATCTGCGCCCTCGAGCGGATGGGCTCGTGGATGACGGGCCCTTCGCCCTTGGCGAACTCGAAGGAGGCGCCCATCGGGGCGAGGGGCAGGAGGATGTCCGCGAAGAGGATGGCCGCGTCGAAGTCGAACTTGCGCAGCGGCTGGAGGGTGACCTCCAGGGCCAGCTCGGGCGTGCGGCAGATGTCGAGGATGGTGTGCTTCGTGCGCAGCGCACGGTACTCGGCCATGTAGCGGCCGGCCTGGCGCATGAACCACACGGGGGTACGGTCGACGGGTTCGCGGCGGCAGGCACGGAGGAATCGGTCACGCATGATGCGCGGGACCATCGGGTGCGACCGTGCAGGTCGTCAAGGGTGTGCGCGCTGGTGTAGAGAGCGACGGAGCTTTCATGAGCGACGTGATGCGGCCGGTGTGGCGGACCTACGATCCACGATTCGAGGCGAACGCGATCGCGCATGTGCGGGCGGGCGGTCACGCGGTGATGCGGGCCGAGCCGCGGTGGTGGCTGCTGCTGCCGAGCGACGAGGGGATGATCCCCGAGCTGACGGCGTGGGCGATGCTCGACCTCGGGGTGAAGGGCTTCGACGAGGTGGAGTCGGGCCCTGCCGCGGGGCTGCTGCGGGTGATGCTCCCGAAGCGCCTGCGGGAGCACGTGATGGACTGGTGCGAGCGCGACGCGCAGTACGAGACGTCGATGGTGGCCGAGGCGCTCGACTGCCAGCAGTGCGCGATGTGCTGCCGCAAGAACCGGGTGCTGCTGGAGCCCGAGGACGAGGAGCGCTGGACGATGGCGGGGCGGCCTGAGCTGTCCACGGCGGCCCATGTGAGGGAGTCGCAGGGGAGGCGGCTGCTGCGGGTGATGCGCGGCGGCGACTGCGTCCACCTGAGCGGCAACGAGTGCAGCATCTACGAGCTGCGGCCTGACAACTGCCGCGCCTTCCCCGCGGGGAGCGAAGGCTGCCTGAGCGCGCGCGCCGAGCGCTGACGCGCGGGCGTCCGGGGGCGATGCAGGGTGCTCGAGGGGCGATGCACGCCTGTTTCGGGGCGATGCACGCTCGTTCTGGCCCGATGCACGCTCGTTCTGGCCCGATGCACGCTGTTTCGGGGCGATGCACGCTCGTTCTGGCCCGATGCACGCTGTTTCGGGTCGATGCACGCTGTTTCGGGTCGATGTGGGCCCCCTCACCGCGCTGCCGCGCACCCTCACCCCCGCCTCGGGGGTGAGGGTTCAGTTGGCTGTCAGGCTCGTGCTTGGCCTGCAGACGTCCGAGCCCTCACCCCCGAGGCGGGGGTGAGGGCGCGCGGCAGCGCGGTGAGGGGGCCGACGCCCCTGTTCCTACTTCAGCGTGACGAGCACCGACTTCAGGTGCGGGTGCCCGTCGGGGGCCGGGGGGAAGTCGATGGGGTTCGGCAGGTCCTTGGCCTGGGTGACCTCGCGGCCCGCCGCGCGCGCCGACTCGTAGAGCCACCGGCGGAACTTCATCCTCGCGATCTCATGGTGGTTGGTGCACGCCAGCAGCTTGCCCCCTGGCGCCACCAGGGACATCGCCAGCGCGGCAAGCTTCGGGTAGTCCGACGCCGCGGAGAAGCGGCTGTCCCGGGTCGTCGCGTAGCTCGGCGGGTCCAGCAGCACCAGGTCGAAGACCTGCTTCCTCGCCTTCGCCGCCTCCATCCACGGGAACACGTCCGCCGTCACCATCGTGTGCTTCGCGTCGCTGAGCCCGTTGAGCGCGAGGTTGCGCTGGGCCCACGCGATCACCGTCGCCGACACGTCCACGGTGACCGTCTGCGACGCTCCGCCCGCCGCCGCCGCCACGGTGAAGGCCCCCGTGTACGCGAAGAGGTTGAGCACCCGCAGGCCCTTGCTGAGCTCCCGGATGCGCCGGCGGTTCTCCCGCTGGTCGAGGAAGATCCCCGTGGAGAGCCCGTCCCCGAGGCGCACCTCGAAGCTCAGACCGTGCTCCCTCACGGTGAAGGCCTCCGGGGCGTCCTCGCCGCTCACGGCGTGCTTCGGGGCGAGCGACTCCTTCCGGGTGTCGACCACCGTGTTGCCCTGCTTGGGGCGGTGCTTCACGTAGACACCGCGCATCCCTCCCACCAGCAGCGCCCCGGTGAGCGCCTCGTCGAGGGCGGCGTCGTAGCAGTGCACCACCGCCCACTCGCCGTACACGTCGATGGGCGTCGACGCGAAGCCGTCGCCGTCGTGGGCCAGACGGAAGGCGGTGGTGTCGGGGTCGCGGGCGAGGTCCCAGCGCTGGTCGGCGGCGGCGAGCAGGCGCTCGTCGAGGGAGCGCGGATCGGGCTCCCCCTTCGCCCACGCCATCAGCTCCTTCGGGGCCTCGGCGGTGAAGGTCACGGGCTTGCCGGTGGAGGGGTGAGGCAGCGTGAGGGACTGCGCGTGGAGCATGAGGCGGGGGGCGCTCCCCTTGCCGTAGAGGGGGTCGCCCTCGATGGGGGTCCCCATGGCGGCGAGCTGGACCCGTAGCTGGTGGGTGCGTCCGGTCTCGGGTTCGAGGGAGACGAGGGCGCGGTTGCCGTGGCGGGAGACAAGGGTCCAGCGGGTGATGGCCCGCTGGGCGCCCTTCGGGGCGGGGCGCCGGGGGTTGGAGACGACCACCTGCATCTTGCCGTCGTCGGCGGGGACCAGGAGGTCATCGAGGGTTCCGCCGTCGGTGCGGGGGGCGGGGCTGACGACGGCGAGGTAGCGCTTCTTGGCGGAGCGCCCCTCGAAGGCCGCGGCGATGGACTTGTTGGCCTCCTTGCGCCGGGCGAAGAGCAGCACGCCGGAGGTGTCGCGGTCGAGCCGCTGGTGCACGCCCAGGTAGATCGACGACTCGGCGACGCCGTCGCGGGCGGAGAGCCAGGTCTTGAGGCGGCTGACGGCGTCGTCGCGGCGCACCGGGTCGGGGGCGTGCGTGGAGACGCCGACGGGCTTGTCGACCACCACGAGGTCGTCATCGAGGTGCAGGAGCCAGGCGTCGCGCCACGGGGCGAAGAGGTCGTTCATCATCATGGGGATCGTTGGGGGCGCGAGTACACCCGATGGGCGCTGGGGGACAAACGGCGCGGTCACAGCGCGTCGCCCCGGTGATACCTTCCCGGTCCTCCGCCGTGCTCGTCCTCCTCGCCCAGCTCCATTGCGCCATCGAGCTCGTCCCCGCGACCGACCCGTTGCCGCGCCCGGTGGCGGAGGTCAGCGCCTCCGCGGGCACCGAGCACGTCTTCGACTACGTCGACGCCCTCTCCGGTGAGCGCCTCTCCCCAGGGGACGTCGGCGCGCTCATCCCCGTGGCCTATGGTCCCGCGGGGGCGCTGCCCACCCGGGTTCGCGAGGACGACGAGGCCGGCGCGCCCATCCGGCGCTTCATCACCCTGCCGAGCGCGGGGGAGTACACCGTGCGCGTCGACGGCCTCGGCTCTCGCCGCTACTTCGGCTGCGAGGCCCGCCTCCCCGCCGCGGGCGATGGTCCCCGCCAGGTGCGCATCACCCTGCTCCCTCGCGCCCGCGACGTGTCGCTCTCCGCCGAGGTCGAGCGCGGCGACACCCGCCGCGAGCTCACCCCCATGGGGCTGCGCCAGGTCGAGCTGCGCGCCGACGCCCGCAGCGAGCGAGAGCTCGAGGTCGTCCGAGGAACCTGCTCCGGCCAGCGCCCCCCCCGCGGCTCCCACTGGTGCGTGCTCTCCCTCGCCGCCAACCCCGGAGACGTCGGGCTCACCGCGCGCACCCCCGACTTCGGCCTCGCCCCGATGTCCGTCTCCATGACCGATCCCGCTCGCAGCATCGACGTCCACGCCCGCTACCCGGGCCACCTCCTGGGCACCGTCTCCCTCCGCCTGGGCGCCCTCCTCGGGGTGCTCCACGGCGACTCCCCCGGGGCCGTGGTGGCCATCGACGTCCCCACCCGAAGCGAGACCACCGGCGACACCTGCCCCCTCGGCGACACCTGCATCCGCGGCCTGGTGCACCTCGGCGCCACCTACGGCAGCTACCGCCGCGAGACCGAGCTCGTCGGTCCCACCACCCGCGTCGCCCCCGACGGCGACACCCGCGCCAGCTACGGCCTGCTGGAGGCGGGCGCCGGTGTCACGGTGGCCCCCGGCGGCACAGGCGACCGGCTGCGCCTCACGGGCATCCTCTCGGGGGTCCTCGCCGCGCGCACCGAGGAGCGCCGCGCCAACGACGCCCTGCTCTCCGAGGCCTCGTCTCGCCTCGGTCTCCTGGGCGACGTGCTCGCCAGCGTGCGCTTCGCGGGCCCGTGGACCGTCTTCGCCGGGCTGCGCGCCCTCTGGCTGCCTTCGGTCGGATCGCGCGGTCGGCAGTTCAGCTACCTGGGCTCCGCGCCCATCTCCAGCGAGTCGGCATCCCTCCTGCAACTCGGGGTTCTCCTAGGACTTGGAGTAGACCCATGACCCCCCTCTCCCGATCGTCGCTCCGACTGGTGGCCTCGCTGGCGCTCTCGCTCGCCGCTTCGGGCGCGCTCCACGCCTGCGCCAGCAACGAGGCGACGGGCCTGAGCCCCGACGGCGCCCAGGACTCGGGCCTCGGCGCCCCGACCCGGCAGTCCTGCGTTCGCACCGCCGACTGTGACGCCCGCAACGAGGTCTGCGGCCGCCCCGGGACCGCCTTCGCGGGCCAGTGCGTGCCCCCTTCGGGGCGCTGCGACCCGGAGGCTCCCATCGAGGGCCAGTGCTACCCCGACGCTCGCTGCGACGTGTCGCTGAGGGAGCCTGACGGCCGGGGGAGCTGCTCGTTCCAGTCGCCGGCGAGGGCGGTGTTTCCGGTGGAGGCCCGCATCGCGCTGGAGGCTCCCCGCTCGGACACGGAGCTTCTGGCGAGCTCGGGCTTCTCGTTTCAGTGGCAGCCGCTGCGGGGCGTGGCGGGCGCGGTGACGGTGGTGATGGCGTCGCGTCAGCCGCCGACCTTCGACCCGGTGAGCGGGCGCATCACCAACGCGTCGGCCGTGGTCTGGGCGTGGTCGACGGCGGAGCCCGGCAACACCGCGGGGGACAACCGCGCGGTCGACGGCACCGTGCCCGTGCGCTTCGGCCGCCGGGGCATCTCCCGCGACGGCACCTTCGGCGCCCCGTGGGGCCGAGACACCATGGACCCCGGTCAGTACTGGTGGTTCGTGTATGCGATCAGCCAGGGCGAGGTGGTCGCGACCAGCGTGGCGCAGGGCTTCGTGGTGGC
The DNA here is from genome assembly GCA_004297725.1 of Myxococcaceae bacterium. Lineage (GTDB taxonomy): Bacteria > Myxococcota_A > Polyangia > Polyangiales > SCUS01. Next base: position 115,151 of record SCUS01000136.1, read on the forward strand.
CGGGGCGCCCTCCCGCCCGGTGTCGTGCACCCAGTCGAGCCAGTGCGTGGGCCCCGGCGATCTCCCCGAGCTCTTCGAGTGCTACCAGTCGCAGTGCCGCCGGCGCTGCGCGTCGGACCTCGACTGCCGCGCCGCGGGCACCCGGTGCCGCTTCGACGACACGGTGGTCTCCACCGCGGGGGTGCGCCGGGGGGCCTTCTGCGGGACGGTGGTCAACCCGATGCCGGGCGACGGCGGGGTCTCCACCGACGCCCCTCGCTGATCCTCAGCCCACGCGCTCCAGCACCAGCGGAACCTCCTCCACCGCCCCGTCGCCCACGCTCACCGCCCTGGTGAGGCGCTCGATGGCCCTCTCGGCGCTGGCCTCGTCGTGGGCGTGCACCCAGGCGATGGTCTCGCTGGCCTTCACCCGGTCGCCGACGTTGTGCTCGAAGACGAAGCCCACCGAGGGGTCGATGGTGTCGGTGGTGCGAGCGCGCCCTGCGCCCATCTCCACGCCCGCGATGCCGACGCCGTGGGTGTCGATGGCGACGATGGTTCCGGTGGCGGAGGCGCGGAAGGGGAGGAGCACCGGGGCCTTCGCGAACACGGTCGGATCATCGACCGCGCGGGGGTCACCGCCCTGCGCGGCGACCATGGCGCGGGCGACCCTGGCGGCGCTTCCGTCGGCGACGGCGGCGAGGAGCATGGCGCGGGCGACGGTCTCATCGGCGGCGACACGTCCCATGACGAGCATGGAGGCGCCGAGGGTGAGGGTGACCTCTCGGAGGTCGTCGGGGCCGCGCCCGTGGAGCAGCTCGAAGGCCTCGATGGTCTCGAGGGCGTTGCCGACGGTGCGGCCGAGCGGTCGGTCCATGCGGGTGAGCCAGGCGACGCAGTCCTTGCCGCCGCCTCGGGCGACGTCGACGAGGTTGCGGGCGAGGGCGCGGGCCTGCTCAGGGGTCTTCATGAAGGCGCCGCTGCCGAACTTCACGTCGAGCACGAGTCCGTCGATGCCCTCGGCGAGCTTCTTGGAGAGGATGCTCGCGACGATGAGGGGGATGGACTCGACGGTGGCGGTGACGTCTCGGAGGGCGTAGAGGCGCTTGTCGGCGGGGGCGAGCTCGGCGGTCTGACCGATCATGCAGGTGCCGACGTCGCGCACGAGCTCGCGGAAGCGCGCGATGGGGAGGTCGACGGAGAAGCCGGGGATGGCCTCGAGCTTGTCGAGGGTGCCGCCGGTGTGGCCGAGGCCGCGGCCGGAGATCATGGGGACGGCGACGCCGCACGCGGCGACCATGGGGGCGAGGGCGAGGGAGACCTTGTCGCCGACGCCTCCGGTGGAGTGCTTGTCGACCTTGCGGGCGGGGATGTCGGAGAGGTCGACGACGGTGCCGGAGTCGCGCATGGCGAGGGTGAGGGCGACGGTCTCCTCGGGGGACATGCCGCGGAAGAAGACCGCCATCGCGAAGGCGGTCATCTGGTAGTCGGCGACCTCGCCGCGGACGAAGCCGGCGATGAGCTGCGCGATGTCGGCGGAGGAGAGGGCGTGGCCGTCGCGCTTGGCGGCGATGAGCTCGGGGGTGGTGCGTGCCATAGGGCCGCGGACGGTATCACCGCTCGCCATGGGGTTGTCGGAGGGGGAGGGCGTGGGGTAGGGTTCCGCCGCGGCGACAGGAGCCTGATCGGGGTTCGTCTAATGGCAGGACGCGGGTTTTTGGTACCCGCTACGGGGGTTCGAATCCCTCACCCCGAACCAGAGAACCCCACGAAACCCGGTGGCTCTCACGAGGCCCGCCTTGCGCTGGGACCGATCCAGGGACCGGCCATGAGCAAGGACGGCGTCTTCACCCACCATCGAGGCAGCGCGCAACGTCGCGGTGTTGGCGCCGTGCTCGCTGGCGTCGTGGACGCCATACAGTCGGGCCACGATGACTCTGCCGGACGCTCCCACCCCACGGACTGACATGCCAGAGCCCTACATCACCGACCGGGACATCCTGTTCCTCTGCGTTGCGAACTCGGCCCGCAGCCAGATGGCCGAAGGGCTGGCGCGCAAGCTCTTCGGCGCGCGCATCGCCGTGCAGAGCGCCGGGAGCGAGCCCTCGCAGGTCAACCCCTACGCCATCGAGGTGATGCGCGAGGTCGGCGTCGACCTCACGACCCACCGCTCCAAGTCCGTCGAGACCATCGACCCCGCGACGGTCGGCACCGTCATCACGCTGTGCGCCGAGGAGGTCTGCCCGGTCTTCCTCGGCGCGGCCCGTCGGCTGCACTGGGCCCTTCCCGACCCGGCGAGCAAGGACCCTTCGCTCTCGCGCGACGAGATGCTCGCTCGCTTCCGCGCCACGAGGGATCAGATCCAGGGGAGGCTCGAGGTGCTCGACGCCCTGCTCGATGTCCCGGAGGGCCCTGGTCCAGAGGAGTTTCACGCCAGCGTGAGGGTGAAGAACCTGGCCAGGAGCACCCGCTTCTACAGCTGGCTGCTCGGCGCGCCCCCGAAGGTGTGGACGCACCGGTACTCGACCTTCATCTCCCCGGCGCTGCGCACCAACTTCGTCCTGGTCGTCGCCGACGGGAAAGACCTGCACCACGACACGCTCTACCACCTCGGAGTCGGCGTCGCCGACAAGGCCGCGGTGCTCCGCGCCCACACGCTGGCGCGCTCCGCCGGGGTGACCGTGACGAAGCCGCCGCGCACCACCTGGCGCGGCACGCCGCTGCATGAGCTCTGGCTCGAAGATCCCGACGGCACCCTCGTCGAGGTCTACGCGCGCCTCACGCCCGAGGAGCTCGCGGCCATGCCGGCGGACCTCGAGCCCACACCTCTGACAGAACCCCGATGACGGCCCGATCCGCCTCGCTCACCCGGCAGCTGTCCTTCCTCGACCGCTACCTCACGCTCTGGATCTTCCTTGCCATGGGCGTCGGCGTCGCCCTCGGGCAGCTCGCGCCGGGCGTGGGGCAGGCGCTCACCCGCCTGAGCGTCGGGACGACGTCGATCCCGCTCGCCGTCGGGCTCATCGTGATGATGTATCCGCCCTTCGCCAAGGTCCGCTACGAGCACCTGGGCAAGGTCTTCCGCGACCCGAAGGTGCTCGCCCTCTCGCTGCTGCAGAACTGGGTCATCGGGCCGCTGCTGATGTTCGGCCTCGCGGTGCTCTTCCTTCGCGACAGGCCCGAGTACATGGTCGGGCTCATCCTCATCGGCCTCGCGCGCTGCATCGCGATGGTCGTGGTGTGGAACGACCTCGCCCGCGGCGACACCGAGTACTGCGCCGGCCTCGTCGCCTTCAACTCCGTCTTCCAGGTGCTCTTCTTCTCGGTCTATGCGTGGTTCTTCGCGACCGTGCTCCCGGCCTGGCTCGGCCTCCCGGGCGCCGTCGTCCATGTGTCGATGGCGCAGATCGCGGAGAGCGTCGCGCTCTACCTCGGGCTGCCCTTCGCGGCGGGCGTCGCCACGCGCTTCGTGCTCCGGCGCGCGAAGGGCGACGCGTGGTACCAGGCGGAGTTCATCCCCCGCGTGAGCCCCCTCACGCTGGTGGCGCTGCTCTTCACCATCGTCGTGATGTTCTCGCTCAAGGGCGACGCGATCGTGCGGCTGCCCCTCGACGTGGTGCGGGTCGCGCTCCCGCTGCTCGTCTACTTCCTGCTGATGTTCTTCGCGTCGTTCTTCCTGAGCCGGCGCGCGGGGGCGGACTACGCGCGCTCGGCGACCCTCTCGTTCACCGCGGCCTCCAACAACTTCGAGCTGGCGATCGCCGTCGCCATCGCGGCCTTCGGCATCCACCACGGCGCGGCCTTCGTCGCGGTCATCGGCCCGCTCGTCGAGGTGCCG
>SCUS01000137.1 GCA_004297725.1 Myxococcaceae bacterium
CTGGCGCTTGGCCACGGCACCGGCTCGGAGCTTCGCCGCCCGCTGGGCATCGCCATCGTCGGCGGCCTGCTGGTGTCGCAGATGATCACGCTCTTCACCACGCCGGTGATCTACCTGGCGCTCGACCGCTACACCCGCCGCGCGAAGCGCTCCGCCGCGGGGAGTGTACGCTCCGGGGCCGATGGCTCGTGAACGCCGGTGGATGGTGGTGGCCTTCGTCGCCTGCGCGCTCTTGGCTGCGGCGGTGTGGCGATGGTCCGGCGCGCTGCCCTCGGGAGGCATCACGACGCGACGCCCGGAGGGGGAGGGTGCGGCGCTCACGGCCGACCGCAGCGCTGCTCCGGGTACCGCATCGTCGGGCGCTCTCGACGCGGGGAGCTTCCGGCCCCCCTCGGCGACGGTGCACGACCGCGCGGTGAGGGACGACATCCGGGCTCGCATCCTCGCGGCCTGGCTCTCGGCGCTGCCGGAGGTCGACTCGGGCTTCGACGCGGGCCACGCCGTACACATCCCCATGCCCGTCCTCGACGGCGGAACGGTCGACCCGAGCTACCTCCGAGAGCGCATCCGCGAGGACTTCGTCCCGATGGCGAGGGCCTGTTACGAGCAGCTCCTCGGGCGGCGTCCTGACGCCTCCGGGAGGGCGCTGACGGAGTTCGTGATCCTCGGCGACGAGCGCCTCGGCGGGGTCGTCGACGAGGTGACCGTCCAGCCTGGCGACGGGGGTCTCTCCGACGAGGGCTTCGCCACCTGCCTGAGGGAGTCGATGTACACCGTGGCCTTCCGCCCGCCTCCGGGCCGGGGGTCACTGCGGGTGCGCTATCCCTTCATCTTCCGGCCCGAGGACTCCGGCGCCGGGCGGTGAGCTCAGCGCCAGCGGATCTCCACGCTGCCAAAGCCCAGTCCCCTCACCAGGCTGCCGACGGTGTGCGCGGCGCTGGTCTTCGCCCGATCGAGGATGCCGGACTCCAGCGCGCCCCGGGTGATGGAGCGCTCGGCCTCGAGGCGGGCCCTCGTCTCAAGGCCCTCGGCGCGGCGGGCGAGCAGGTCGGTGCTGCGGCTGTGGACGTGGGTGTGCTCGCTGTCGAGGCGCGCGTGGAAGATCTGCGGCGCCGGGAGCGTCAGGGTCACCTGGCGCGAGGCCCTGTCGACGTGCACGTCCTCGGGCCGTAGCGAGGCGAGGTCGACCCCCGCGATCACCTCCCCGACCGCCACCAGCAGGATCGAGTCTTCCGCGTGCACCAGCCCGAAGGCGTGCTCCTGCTCCTCGCGCAGGTCGATGACGCGCTCCATGTGGAAGGTGACGCTCTCCAGCCGGGCGAGCTCCTGCACCGAGCGCAGCACGTTGGGCGTGGGGCGCACCACCGTGGTGGCGGTGCTGGCCGAGGGCGCGGGCCTCGCCGTGTAGGCCGTGGTGGCCACCGAGGCGGCGACCGAGGCCGCGACGATCAACAGTGCGCCCGCGGCGCCAGGGAGGAGCTTTGCCATGGGTGTTGCGAGCCAGTGTACGCCGCCGGGGCGAGCGCGCTCGCAGCCGTCATGGCGAGGATCACATCGCCGAGAGGAAGGCCCGCAGCGCCGAGCGCTCGGAGGCCGGGAGGTCGAGACCGAATACGTGTCCAGGTATGGCTGCGACGCCCCTCGTGCCCGGGTAGTCGTCGCGCAGCCGCGCGGGGTCGAGCAGCGCGTCGAGGCCCTCGACGGATCCGTCGTGGAGCAGCCACCGCCTCGCCCCCACTCCCCGCAGCGAAGGAACCCGATAGGACCCGGTGCCCCGCGTGGGAGAGCGGGCGAGGGCGGGATCGGTGCCGACCTCATCCGCCGCGACGAGCCCGCCGCCCCAGGTGGGAGGCGCGTGGCATCGCCCGCAGCGAGCGGCGAAGACCGCGGCGCCGGGGTGGTCGACGTGCGGCGCGGGGAGCGAGTCGGCCAGCGAGTCGAGGTAGAGCGCGAGGCCGAGCGCCACCTCCCTCGGGGGCCGCACCGCCTCGTGGTGCGAGGTGATGAGCAGGGTCTCGATGCGTATCGCCAGCGCCGAGAGCGAGCGACGGCGCACCGCCCCGGAGCGCTGGAGATGGGACTGCTCTCTCACGGCGCGCAGGTCGGGGATGGCGACGGGCTCTCGTCCATCGTCGGTCGTGACGTCGACGCGGCCGGGGCCCCAGCGTCGCAGCCGCGCTTCCTCCGCCGGGGGGATGGTGGGGTTGCTGTCGGCGCCGAGGGCACCCAGGTCGAGGGCGCCGTTGGCGAGCCCGGCGACGGCGTTGCCCTCCGCGTCGGGAGCGCGGTGGCAGGTGGCGCAGGAGTAGGCGAGGCCGACGGTTCCGTCTGCGAGGGCGACCCGCAGCAGCCCGCCGACCTGGCCGTCGGGGCTGGTCCAGAAGCCGTAGCGGGCGGCGGCCCCGGGGGCCCGGAGCGTGGCCTCGACGGTGGTCGACGCGAGCATCGCGGGGTAGCGGGAGAAGGCCGCCTCGCCGAGGGAGAGCAGCGAGGCCCGATCGGTGGAGCCCGGGAGCTCGAGCGCTCGCAGTGGTGCGTTGGCGGGGACGAGCGGCGCGGCCGGTGGGTTCCACACCGGGCGGAGGGACCAGTCGCGGGCGTCGGCGCTGTCGTAGCGGGCGAGGCGCAGCCGGGCGTAGTCGTTGTCCGCGGTGGTGAGCGAGGCGACGAGCTCGGCGCGGCGAAACGCCGGGTCGGTCAGGTAGCGCTGCGCCTCGGTGGCCCCGGGGTCGCCCCCGCACGAGGCCGCCGCGAGGCAGAGCGCTAGCCGACGCATCCCTGGTTCGAGCAGCGCCAGTGGCCCACCTGGCGCGAGTACATGCAGTAGGGCCGCTGTCCCACGAAGCCCGCGTCGAGGCCGACGCAGTCCTCGTCGTCGATGCACTCGTCCGCGGGCGTGTGGCAGTAGTAGCCGACGAGGCCGCCGTACTCGCCGCAGTCGCCCAGCGTCGGGGAGCAGTACCCGCCCGCGCCGCAGTTGGCGTCGACCTGGCAGTTGCCCCCGAGGCACACGTTGGCGCCCGCCGCGCCGCGCGACGCGAGGCGGCACTCGCAGGGGCCGCCCGCCATGCACTCGCTGTCGGTGGAGCAGAGGTCGTAGTTGCAGCGGCACCCGTCGTGGGGGTTGCCCACGCAGCGACCGTTGGTCCCGGTGGTGCAGTCGCTGTCGGCGGAGCAGGTTCCGCCGGGGATGGGGCCTCCCTCGCAGCTGCTCGGCGGCCGAACCGAAGGGCACGTCATCGCGCTCGCCCTGTGCCGTCGAGGAACCCTCCCAGGCATCGGGACATCCACCGCAGGCACATCCACCGAGGGCACATCCATCACGGGCACGTCGGTCGAGGGCACGTCCGAGCCGTGGCCGGCATCCCCCGCGGTGGTCACCGAGGAGCCGCAACCGAGGGGGAGGGACAGCGCGGCGAGGGAGGTCAGGAGAAGGATGGTGCGATGGGACATCGGGGGGGGAATCCTCGCCAGGGAGAAGGGTACGAGGGGAGCGGTCAGTGGAGCGAGGGGCTTCGCGTGGCGAGCAGGGCGAGCAGGCGATCGAAGTCCACGGGCTTCACCAGGTGGTGCTCGCATCCCGCGTTGCGCGAGCGCTCCCGGTCTTCGGGGCGGCCGTAACCCGACACGGCGATGAGCATCGGGGCCGCGCGCTCGGCGCTGGCGTGCAGCACCTGGGCGACCTCGAGCCCGTGCATCCCCGGGAGGCCGAGGTCGAGCAGCACCACGTCGGGCCGATCTCTCTCCACCGCGGCGAGCGCGCTGGGGCCATCGGCCGCGGTGGTGGCGTCGTGGCCGTACATCTTGAGCATCTCCGCGGTCATCTCGGCGACGTCGTCGTTGTCGTCGACCACGAGGATTCTCAAGGGCACGACATGGCTCAGGCTGGGATCAGGAGGATGCATGGGAGGAGCCGAGTCTAAGCTCGGCCCTGCCCCGTGCAAGACGCGGTCGGCTTTCGCGTCAGCGTCGCACCGCAGGAGGGAGGGCTCGGACGCGACGATCAGAGCTTGGGAGAGCGGTGCGAGATGCCCGGGGTGCGCGGCCTGGTGTTGGTGGTGCCCGCCCCGCCGCCCTTCGAGGGCTCGTCGGCCCTGGCGTCGCGCCCGTCGGGGGTCACGATGCGGCCGCTCGACTCGACGTGCTGCGCCACCTCGCGGGCCTTGTTCTCCACCTGCTCGACGGCGTCGTGGGCCCTGGTCTCGACCTGCTCGACGACCTCGGTGGCGTCGCGCCGGAGGCTCTGCAGGGTGCGGCGCAGCGCGTCGCGGTTCTGCGCGCCGTTGCGGGGGGTGAGCAGCAGCGCGACCCCGGCGCCCACCGCGGCGCCCGCGGCGATCAGCCCGACGCCGGTCATGATGCGGGACATGGTGCTGGGGCGGCGCTGGAGGTTCATCGCGCCGAGCGCCCACTGCATCGGGACCGACGGGTTCATCGCCGAGGTCAGCGCCTTCACCGAGCTCGCCGTGGCGATGACCTTGCCGAGCGTGGTGAGCTTGTCGGCGACGGTGTTCACCGGCGCGGAGTGCATGATCTTCGAGGCGTTGCGGGACACGTCCTTGCCCACGCTCCGGGTGGTGTCACGGGTGCTGGACGCGATGTCGGACAGGTTGGACTTCATGCTGTGAAGGTTCATGGGGTGTCTCCGTTCTGCTGCGCGGGTGGTCTGTGAGCTGCGGTTGCTTCCTGCTGTGCGATCTATCGTCGTTCGGGATGCGACGGGCGCTCGGGGACGAGCGGGAGCGGCTTGTCGTTGCGACCCACCTCGGCCCCGATGCCCCGGTGGTCGCCGGACTGGGCCTCGTCGGCCATCGCGGCGTAGGGGGCGGAGTTGCCTCCCTCGGAGACGAAGCGGGAGATCTCGTCGTCGGTGCGGTCGCGGTCGTAGCCGTAGCTCTTCGCGATGCGCTGGGAGAGCTCGTCGTAGCGCCCCCCGACGGCGTCCACGTCCTCCCTGGTCAGCTTGTGGAAGGTCGTCTGGACCTTGTCCTTGAGCCGGCTCCACTCCTGCGCAAGGCGATCGCGGATGGAGTCGATGGCGTGATGCTCGGAGCGAGGGTCGATAGGGTTCAGTGGCATGGCGGTGTCTCTCCTGCCTTTCATGATCTGGGGCCGTATGTCCGCGGGGACGGCGATGGTCCGCAGCGGTGGTCTGCGTTGCCTCAGCAGCATTGATGCCGAGCGAAATGTCGTGCGATGGCGCTCTCCCCCTGAGCATTCCCGCCACAACGTGGCGGATGTGGATGGGCGCTCTCCAGAGGCGCCGAGACGGGCGTCAGGTGAACTCGCGGAAGGGCGACGGGAGGGGGGAGATGGGCTCCGGGGGAGCGATGCCCGGAGGGGGCAGCGTGGCCTCGCGGGGGTGCAGCGCGCCGGGGTCTACGGTGACCGGCTCGGTCACGAAGTGGGGCGACTCGGACACCCGCTCGGGCTCGTCGTGCTCCTCCGAGCGCGCCTCGAAGAGCTGGTGCAGCCCGCCGCTCGCGGCCTCGTGGGCGAGGGATGCCACGAGCGAGCCGAGCGCGTCGGTGACGAGCCGCTTGAACATCGAGGGCTGCGGCGGCATGGCGTACTTGAACCACGCGCGCTGCAGCACCCGGAGGGGCCTGCTGCGCTCGCGCTGACGGTGCTGGATCACGATGCCCAGCGCGACGACGGTGACGCCGCCGACGAAGGCCCCGATGAGCGCGCTGCGGACGCGCACGCTGGCGGGCGCCGGCGGCTCGGCGTACTCCGGAGGCGGGGACGAGGTGTGCGGGAGCAGCGCGGCCACGTCGTGGACGACGTCGGTGATCGCGTGGCGCTTGCGGTCGAGCGCGTCGAGCGCGCGCACCAGGCGCTGGATGATGAGGTCGCGCTTGCGCACGACGAGCTCGTGGTGCGTCGTCTCGTGGTCCTGGCTCTCGATGCTCATGCGATCCCCTCCTTGATCAGCGCCATGTCCGAGAGCACCCGGACCCGGGTCTCCTCCATCGGGTTCTTCGGGAGCGCGCCGTAGCCGATGGCCGCCGCCACCGCCGCCAGCGCCACGAAGCCCCCGCCCACCGCCGCGGCGACCCCCGCGGTGCCGCCGAGCGCGAACACCAGGGCCACGGCGAAGAGCGCCAGCGCGACGAGGACGGCGAGCGCCGCCACCCCGAAGGCGATGGCCGCGAACAGGGTCGATCGAAGCTGCCCGCGCACCTCGTCGGTCGCGAGCTCGACCTCCAGCTTCACCAGCTCCCGGACGTCGCTCACCGCATCTCTCAGCAGCTCCGCCACGGGCGGATCGTTGAACTCCGCAGGCTTCATCAGGCTTCTCCTTGGTTGCACGGATGCCTGACTGCACGCTGCGTACCGAGGGGACGCGCGCGGCTCAGCCGTCGTCGCTCACCCGCTTCAGGGGGAAGGGGCGAGCGCGAAGTCGCGCTCCGAGGAGGCCACCGCGTCCGAGGCGTACTGCGAGGAGGTCATCCACTCCCGCAGCTCGGGGTTGATCGGCGCGCACATCCTGGTCGGCTGCCAGCGCCACGGGGCTCCGTCGAGGGTGACCTCGCCGCGGGCGATGGCCCACGAGGCGTCGCGTCGGCTGAGCGAGCGCGTGGCGTGTCGAAGCGCGAGGAAGGTGCCCTCGTCTCTGGGATCGAGCGGGCGAAACCACGGGTGATAGGTGCAGGCCAGGTGGTAGTGCGAGGGCAGCCCCACCACGCCTGCGAGGCGCAGCACCGTCGCCCCGGCGAGGGCCATGTCGATCACCGAGCGAAGCATCCCGAGGCCCGGGCGCTGCTGACCTGGGAGCGCGGTCGTGAGGTGGGCGTCGGGGTTCTCGATGGCGAGCCAGCCGATCTCGATGACCTCGCTGCCGTGAGGGAGCTCGATGGGTCCGAGGGACTCGACGTGGCGACGCGCGGCGGTGATCTCCCCGAGGCGGCGCGAGGGGTCGCCGTCGTACACGCGGAGCGAGTGCTCGAAGGGGTCGGAGAGCTCGAGCTCGACCCCGATGTGGCGGAAGCCCCGGGCCTCGAGGCGGTCGATGAGCCCGTGGGCGCGCATGGCCGCGAGGGCCCCGTCGGCGCCGTAGATTCCGAGGAAGCGCGTCGAGCGGTGACTGGAGCTGGACATGTCGAGGAGGTCGCCCTCCCCGATGGGGCTCTCCTCCCCGGCGCGGTCCAGCGGGCCGAGCTCGCGGGCCACCCGAACGCTCTCCGGCCGCGGTCCTCGGAGGGGGTATCGCCTGCGGTACCACCACGCGTTCATCACATCACCCACTCCGGGGTGATGGAGCATCCCCGAGGCGGCGGAGGGTATCAGTCCCTCGCGGGTCCGTCGCCAAGCTCGATGCGGTCGTGGGTCTCGGCGCCCCCTCCGCCCTGCATCCGCTCTCCCGAGAAGAGCGCCCGCGCGGCCTCGAAGAGGTAGCGGATGCCCTTCGGGCCCGACATGTCCCAGAACTCGGCCTCGTCGGGGTGAAGCACCATGAGGCAGAGGTTGGGGTCGTCCTTGCCGTTGGGGAAATAGACCTTGTCCACGGGCTTCCACGCGGCGTGGATGCGCTCGCGGTCGCGCACCACCTCGACCCTCCCCCGGAGCGAGACATACACCGACCGGCCCTGCGCGACGACGTGCACCGGCGCGTCGCGCTTCACCTCATGGACCTTCGCCGTGTCGAGCCCGGTGAGGAAGGTGAGGGTGCAGTCGTCGTCGAGCTTCGCGACGTCCATGGGCCTCGCGCGCAGGGTGGCCTTGTCGCCCTCTCCCTCGGCGGTGATCAGCATCACCGTCGAGAAGTGCCGCAGCAGCTCGTGCACCCGGGCCTTGTCGCTCGTCGGGGCCGCGGCGGCCTTCGCGGCCTTCTTCACGACCTTCTTCACCGAGCCCACGGCCCGCTTCACGCTCACCTTCGTCGGCTTCTTCTCCGAGGTGGCCTTCACGGGCCTCTTCGCCGAGCTCCTCGAGGAGCTGGCGGTCGGGCTGTGCCCCGAAGGGCTCTTGCGGGCGGCGGTGGCAGACTTCGAGGTCTTCATGGCAGACGAGCGGTTACACGTCGCGTGCCGCTCCCCGATGGCGCCCCGAAGCCGCGACGGGCGCGCCGCCGAGGCCACGTCGCGCCCTGCGGGAGGGAACAGATCGGCTGTGGCAACGAGCCTCAGGCGAGACGCTCTCCAGGGCGCCCTGCGGCGATCTGCCTCGACGCTGCGGCTCGTTCGCCGTTTCTCGTCCCGCGGGATGAATCCCTATCGCTTCTAGACATCTCGATGGAGCGCTCAACGCCTCCCCGGTACGACCGCGAGGCCGTCGGCGGGGAGTTCCCCGGTACGACCGCGAGGCCGTCGGCGGGGAGTTCCCCGGTACGACCGCGAGGCCGTCGGCGGGGAGTTCCCCGGTACGACCGCGAGGCCG
>SCUS01000138.1 GCA_004297725.1 Myxococcaceae bacterium
CCCAGGTGCGAGGCCCCGGTCACGCGGCACCCGCTCGGCTTTGACGCACTGCGGCGGCAAGCGCACGTTTGCCTACATTCCCCGACCTTTTGCCTTGGGTGGTAACCGGATAGGCATGGTTCTTTCCCACCCTTCGTGGATCTGCGGCACCGAGCCGGTCGGGACAACAACGCGGTCAGGTGCGGGCGCGATTCTTCCGTCTTTCTTTCTTCCGGGCGGACTTGCGAGACGCTCCCACCTTCGTCTCGTCGCTCTTGGCCGTACCAAGACCCTCCCGGACGCGGTCATCAGGAGCGTCTTTCGCGACCTGTCCATGACTTGCGATGGTCTCATCCGACTCGATACCGAACTCCCGTCGAAGTTCGTGACGAACTTCATCGATTTCGTAATTCACGCGCTCGCCCCACCCCACGCGAGCAAGCCTATCAGCGTGGACAATGAACCGAAGATACGCTCTCGCAATCTGCTCGACAGGAGCGGGATGCAGCACCCTTTCGGCGACCCACCTGATCAACTGCGTGACGTTGCGCAGCGTGAGTCGGCCCTGTCCACGGTTGCCCTCCACGAAGAACGGGGAGACCATCAATGGTCCGGCGCCGCTGTGCGTCCGATTAATCCAAGTCCCCCAAGTCGCGCGCTCGCGCAACGCCAGCTCGGCAAAGCGCTGCGAGCAAGGCAGTGAGACACGCCCCCCAACTCCCCACGAGCCGTACCGATGCAGCAATAAATACTTGAGCCCTCCATCGGGAAGAGGGTCGAGCGAGGAATCCCTACTCACTCGGTAGTGAACGGTGCTTTCTCCCGCGCCCGGAAGCCCCTTCACAGCCTTCATCTTGCCACTTGCCAGTGACACGTGTCGACCCATTCTCGAAAAAAGTGCGAACAGCGTCTCGGGATCCAAGCTGGTGCGAGATAACAACTCAAGCTTTCCCTCCCTCGGATTCCACTTATTCGGTTCAGCAGCGTAGTTTCGGCGCGCCCCGTCAACAACGACATCAAGCGCCGTCGCATCCAGTAGCTCCCCCAGCTTCGGGCCAGTTTCCCAAAGCCGATGCTCCCTCCAAGAATTCAACCTCTGTCCAATTTCATTCAAGTCGCGCTTATCCGCCAGCACCGACCAAAGCGAGGCGGCTTGCAGGTCCAAGTCCGCATCGCCTCGCGTCTTGATGTGCTCAAGATAGGCAGGCATCGCTCTGGAGAGAGCGTCATCGAGGCGATCGCCAACCAGCACTACGCCTTTACCACTGAGTTTCTCACGCGAAAGCTGGAGCAGATCACGTGCTTCACCGAACCGAAGGTCGGCCTGGAGATTGATGAAGTTCGAGCCACGCACGGTCTCCAACGGCGCCCCCCTGTAGCAGAGCGTTAATGAGCCATGAAACGATCCTCGAAATCGAAGTTCGATGGAAGTCTTCCGATCGAAGAATATATACGTCCGATCGTCGTCCACCTGATTCACTGGCGGCATCTCGCAGAATGTGCCGTCCAGGCGAACAGGAACGGCGGCACTAAAGGCAAAATCGCGTACGGCAGCGCGGATCCGTGCGGCTTCGTACGGCATGTCCTGATCCGCGACGGGATCGAATCCGGTCAGAATTCGATTGAGGTCCTCGTCAGAAGTGCTGAGCGACACCCTAGATGGCACGGCCTCCACCTCAAACTCAAACGACACTCTCGTGCCTCCGTGTCGGCGCAAGTCCCGATCGCTTGACGGCTTGACGAGTAGCCCATCTGCATTTCCATGGTCCCCTCGCCGAAGAACAACCTCAAGGACTTCATTGCTATCGAGCGCGCGCGACAGCAACTCCGCCCTGTCCGTAATCAGGAATACGCTTTGGAGGCCGATGCCGAAGATTCCCGAGGGCCGCAACCACTCGGGCATCTCGCGACGAGCTCTCCGCTTGTGGGGGTTTCTCTGCGAGCCGCCGATGCGTTGAATATGTTCGAGATCCTTCCGCGAAATACCCATACCCACGTCGGCGATCGTGATTCGCCACTTCGATAGCGTGCCGGGACTGTCGGATGGCGGCTGTTGGGCAATCGCACCCGTGGCCTGCGACACACGTTCAACTTTCACATCGATTGGGTAGGACGCAACAATCTCCCGGAGCTGCGCCAACGGGTTCGCACCAGTGGCTGAACCCGCATCGGCGGCTTCAAGCCTCTCGCGTTGCTCATCCCAGACGCGCAGGAGAGTGGCATCGACTGCATTCTGAAGCAGTTCGCGGATGCACGCCGAACGGTCACTGTAGAGATTTCCGCCCCGCACTAGTGTCAGCAGGCTCTCGCGATCAACCTCAAAGCGTGGCCTGCGTCCGTTCTCCAACAGGACGTGATCTGCGAGGTGCGCTTCGATTGTTCCAAGCGCTGGAAGTCCGCCAAAATCCGACTCGGGAGACACATCGGCCCAACGCGCAGAGAGATCGCGGACTTCATCCCTCACCCAGGAAAGCCATCGCTCTGCCTCGTCGAACGATTCCTCGTCTTGGCAGACAGCTTCAATCTCAATGCGGCTCGGGTTGACATGCAGGTGCCGAATCGATGCATGCTTCCGCTCGTGGGCGGCAGAGGAAGACGGCAAGACTCCGAAGCATGCCTTCATCACCGGACAGAACCGTCCATTGTCCAGATCGAGCAGGTCACCGAGACGCAGCATGCAAGCGACGAACAGCGGATGGGCGTCATCAGTGCCAATGCCCTGTTCAATGCGATGTAATTTTAGGGTCTCGTTGAAGTTGGAGCCGTGCAGGGCACAGATGCGCCCCAGCAATCCCCAGAGCCGTTCCGGGAGCAAGACGCGAGGCGAAGCAAGCCCGATCGTTTCTGGCGATCTCACGATCATCTCCGCCCTCGCGGGATGCTTGCGCCGACCGTAGTCCGCAAGTACGAGAGTCAGGTGCCGCTTGACCTCAAATGGCCATTCCGTACCCAGCGTATCGAGCCCGCTTCGGCCGAGCAGTACATCGGCAGCCGTTCGATAGTCAGGGTCAGGGTGGTCGCGGAGCGAGTCGAGGTGATCGCGAAAGTCACTGGACGCCCACCACTTCCGACTGTCTACGTCTGGAACGACCATGCCGATATCGTGCTGATACGCGGCTTCAAGCAGAAGCCAGAGGTCTGTCGCAGAGAGCCGCCCGATGCGATCGGGCCCGAGCAGTCTGGCGATCTGGATCAATATCGTATTGGAGTGTGTTTCGTCGTGTCGGCTATAGTGACCAAAGAGCGTCTGGACACTCTGAAGGGCTTGCGCGACGAGTCGTCGATCGAAGTCCCATTGCGCAACAAGAATTCTCGCGACTTGTTCTTGATCCGCCCTTCGCCGGAGAGCTTGCTCGAATAGATCCATTAGTCTTGTAGATCTCCCCGGTAACTACAGTCGTGCATGCCCTAGTGGTCTAGCGGCAAATTCCGGTTTCGTGTAGTTTTCTGCCTCTTTTACGGCATGCCGGGCCAAGAATGGGTGGTAAGGAAGCACTCGGCGAGGGCCCGAGCGGTCCAGTTCGCGTCGACGAGATCGGAGAGCCCGATGCGCATGAGGAAGTCGCGCTGTGGCGCCGGGAAGAGGACACAGGCTTCGTAGACAACGACCCGAGCCACGGCAAATCAGTACCCAAGCCCGAGTTCCTGCGCCTCGGCGGTCAACTCATCGAGCGCGGCCCGCCGCTCCGCGTAGCGCACCTGCTTGTAGGCCAGCAGGTCGGCGACTCGGACACGCCGGTGACTGCCGACCATGCGGTGTGGGATCTTCCCGTCGTCGAGCAGGGTGACCTGGTGCGGTCGGGACACCCCGAGCAGTTCCGCCGCCTGCTGCGTCGTGAGCTCTGCCTGCGTGGCCACCAGGGTCACGGCGTTGCCGTTGGCCATCTGCCCCAGGATCTCCACCAGCAGGTCGAACGCCTCGCGCGGCACCGCCAACGAAACGAGTGCTGACCCCCAGCTCCGCCTGGAGCTTCACCGTGCTGGAGCCCTTGCCGAGCGACTTCTCCTGAAGCGCTCGCAGTGCCTCGCGGGCGAGCGCGGTGGCCTTCTCTGTGGGGCGCTCGACGCGTTGTGCATGGACCCGAGGATGGTGCCCACCCCGCTCAAACAAAATAGACGAAACGGCCGACCGTACGGGTCGTGGCCTTCACCCCAGCCACGGAAATCGGCCCCGTACTCTTGACCCTGACGTCCCAGTCATTACAGTCCCAACAAGACGGTCATCGCAGCGCCGTGTTGTCAGCACCGTCTTGAAAGGACGATGTTCAGATGCAGTTCGAACCCGGTCGGTTCTCGGACGTCATGAATACCAAGCTCGGACAGGACCTTCTGGCCTTCTTGGACGAGCACGACACCTTCGTGCGGCTAGAGACGGCCACGCAGTTGGGTCACCCCGCCGTCGATGGCATCGCCGAGCAGCTGCTCGCGCGATTCGGAGACGTCATGCGGGCGGATCGACAGAAGCAGTTCGTGGGTTTCGCGGTGCGCCAGGTGATGGAGAGCAACGGCTACGTCTTTCTGGGGAGCAACTTCAAGTCGCGATCGGAGGCGGGCCTCTTCACGAAGGGAAGCCGCTACGAGCGCGCGAAGGGCGCCCCCGCCCAGGTCGCCACCAGCTGACCTCAAGGGCCCGTCGACCCCTCGCCTCGCCCCGGCGCCGCCCCCGCCCGCTCAGCCGCCAGGATGACCCCCGCCAGCTCGATCACGCGTCGCCACCGGTGGGGGCCGCCCTCCCTCGCCGCCAGCGCCAGCAACACCGTCTCCTGGCCGAGCACCGCCGCCACCATTGCGTCGGCCAGCGCCTCGGCATCCTCCCCCTTTGCGATGGCCTCCAGGACCGCCCTCGCCGCGAAGGTCACGCGGCGGTCACGCGGGCCGTAAGCAGTGGATTCTACAGGTACTTGCCTTGGGCTTCCCAAGCTGAACGTCGCCGGTTCGATCCCGGTCGCCCGCTCAAAGGAAAGTGCTGTAATCAGGCCCGGTTGGCGAAACGTCGCCTTCCGGGCCTGAGTCGTTTCAGCGCCCTGGGGAGGCGATGCATACCACCATGCATACCACCGGGCCCTCGGGCCCCATGGTCATCGGCCTCGTCGGCCACGCCGGTCTCGTTCGCGGGGCGCTCGGTGAGGCCCGCCAGGGCCACGATCCGGGCGAGCCCGTCGTGGATCTCCTCCTGGTGGACCGTCGAGTAGTGGTGCTGCATCGTCTCGGTGGCGTGCCCCGACACGGCGCGCGTGACGATGTCCTCGACCTTCGCCTTACGGGCGAGGTCCTGGAAGGTTCGCCGCATCGCGCGCGGCGTGACGTGCTTCCGCAAGCCGATCGCCTTCGCGACGGCTGCGAAGGGCTTGTCGAGCGCCGAGGGCGCGCGGAAGCTGCCCGTCTCCGACGGGAAGAGCAGCTCCGACTCCGTCATCAGCCCCTCCGGCAGCATGTCGATGTGCCACCGTAGGACCGCCACCAACGCCTTCGGGAGCGTGATGTGCTGCGGCACGCCGGTCTTCGTCGTGCCCATGACCTCGTCGCTCACCGTGTGGGAGCGACGGACGTAGAGAAGCCCCTCCTCGAGGTGCAGGTCGGCCGTCTTCCCGCTGCGCCGGAACGCGCGCAACGACGATGGACGGAGGCCGGTCGCGAACCCGAGCGCAACCATCGCGTAGTGCTGCGGAAACAGCTCCCGCATCTTCGTCAGGAACCGCACGGTCTCCTCGGCCGTGAGGGAGTTCGGCTCTTCCTCCGTGTAGGTGGGGTGTTCGCGCGTGTCGAACTTCACCACCGTCCGCGTCGGGCTCGCCCGGTCGATTTCGTACTCCTCGAACGCCGCGTTGGTCACGACCGCGAAGATCGCCAGCCAGTCGTTGACCGTGTGCGGCGAGTACTCGCCGGCCTTGATCTTCGTGGCGACCGTGTCGCGCCACTGGAAGTAGATCCGGCGCGTCATCTCATCCACGCGAAGGTGGCCGAACGCCGGGATGAGATGGCACTTCAGCACCGAGATCCACTGCACCCTGGTCTTGGCCGAGAGGATCGTCCCCTCGTTGACCTTTCGCTCGAGGAGCGAGACGGCGTAGTCGCTCCAGAAGGGCAGGGTCGATGGTGCGAGCACCACCTCCGCCTCCGGAGGGACCGCCGTGATTGCCGTCACCTGCTGGACGGACGGCGTTTCCGGTCGTGAGATCTTGAGGCCGTCCCGGACCTTCTGCAGTTCGACCTGCAGCGTCTGGTACGCCTCGAGCGCGTCGGCCCCGGGCAGGGCCTGTCTCACTTCCCGCAGCTTTCCCGTTGTTGGATCCAACGCGCGGCCCCGGATGAGGAAGCCGCCCTCCTTCCTGCGCCACACCCCGGGCTTCGTGGGCTTTGGCGCGATCCAACTGTTCCACTTCCTGATCCACTTCGGATCGCTCATCTCTGCCTCCCGATGGAGGCACACGCGGACGTCCCGCGACCTCCGTAGCATGCGGCTTTCCCCCGCGCATGAACCGGTCGAGCTCCTCGCGGAGGAAGATGTGGGTGCCGTGACCGCCCCGAGGGCCAACGGATCGTAGACGTCCCTCCTTGACCGCCTTGCGGATCGCGCCGGTCGTGCGGAAACGGCAGAACTCGGCGGCCTCCGCGGTCGTGTAGTAGGTGCGCTCGGTCGTCATCGACGACGACCTCCGGCGAGTAGTACAGGGACGTACGGCAGTCTCGCGGCGGGTCGGCCGCGGACCCGACTTCCGCTCACGTCATGGGAGAACACCATGACGCCGGGGTGCCATCACACGCCGAGTGTTCAGGCAGATTCCGTTTCTCTCGGAGAAGCGGAAGTCGCGGAGGAACGAGGTGGTGCCACCGGCGCCCGCCGGCTTCTACCGGTGATCGAAGTAGTGCTTCACCTTCGCCTCATCGACGCCGAACATGCGGAGGGCGGTACGGGCGACCCACTCTGGTTTCGGATTGGACCGGCAACGGAGCTTCTCGGCGAGCTTCTCGGCGATCCGACCCCTACCCGACCCGGTGTTGGGGAAGTCCGGCGCCTTCGCCTCCTGAATCTCGGCCTGTCGGACGGCCTCGGGGTGTAGCCGCTCGATGTCCCAGCTCAACTCGTCGGCGGCCTCGGCGAAGTCGGTGTCTTCGCCCAGCTCGTCGCAGAACCGAGACGCCGTACGAAGCAGGCGGTCCCTCCCGACGCGACGCGCCTCGTCACCCTTCAGATCGAGAGCCCCCTCGCCGTCGCCGACCGGCACGAACTCGGGCCGACGGGCCCGGATGTGCCGGAGCGCCTCGCGCCCCATCGCCGCCAACGCCTCACCGTCGCCGTTCCCGAGCGCGAGCGCGAGCGCCCTCAACACCAGGTGCGACACCAGCGCATTGGCATCGCCCGCCTCCGCGCCGTGTTCGTAGCGCTCGGCGAGATAGGCCAGGCTCACGCTCGGCGCGACGGACCCCATCTGCTGAAGCCCTCGAATGAGCCCATTTCGCAGTCGCACGACGGAGTCCGGGTCGAGCTGCAAGCCCGCGGAGCGATCCCAGACCCATCGACCATCCGATCCACGTCGGGCTCGCCGAAGCGTCCACTCCTCCATGCTTGGGAAAGCCCTACCCAGCACGCTGATCCGCTCGTTGGCGCCGAGAGGAATCCGAAAGAGTACCCGGGGCTCGCCGTCGGGATCCTCTGGCTTCACGAGCTCTTGAGCCACGAGATGCATGGGCTCGGCCCGGAACCGCGCCGTCGCTTCCTTCGCGTCCCCGCTCTTGGACTTGTTGGTAGGCATGATGTCGCGACGCTAGCCCGCAAGCGATGGAGGCGCACGATCGGCGCAACCGCGCGTTCCTCCCGGCGATGAAAAGGGCTGCGCTACCCCCTCGGGGGAGATCAAGGAATGCGGTCGATGAACGTCCTACCGAACGTCCTACCGCTGAGGGGCGTGAACGCAGCGGAAGCCCAGATTCGCGGCCCGGAAATTCACCGCGCCTCGAAACGACCTGAACGCGCTGCGCTGCGCGATCGCACCAGTGTCGAAGGCGCCGCCTCCGCGGTAGACGCGCTCCGTGCCGGAGGACGCGCCGATGGGGTTTTCGGCGGCGGCCCCGTTGTAGGGGCCGAACCAGTCGGCCGTCCACTCGTAGACGTTCCCGGCCATGTCGAAGAGTCCGAACGTTCCGCTCGGGAACGTCTCCACCGGACAGGTCGAGCTGCGTGATGCGACGCCCGACCAGCAGAGCTGGTTCGTGGGTGCCGCCTCGCCCCACGGATAGGTACGGTTGGTTGGACCCCGGGCCGCGTACTCCCACTCGGCCTCGGTTGGCAGGCGCCCGCCGGAATCCCAGCGGCAGAGCGCGCTTGCCTGGTTCCAGTCCACGCAGTTGATCGGATGCCGCTCCCTCCCGACGACGCCTCCGTTGCACCCCGCGCCAGTGCCGGGCGCGGTACACCCGGCACCTCCGGCGCCGTGGCAGAGCGCGTACTCGGTGGTGAGCACCTCGCGGCGACCGAGGCAGAACGAGCTCACGATCACGCTGTGCTGTGGCCACTCGACGTCGTACCCGACGCCAACGGGCGAGCCCATCAGGAAGGTGCCGCCCGGGATCAGCACCTCGCTCGGGTCGCAGCGGAGCATCGCGCACGAGCCGCTCGCGCAATACTGGGCCGCGGAACAGGCGCGCCCGCAGGCCCCGCAGTTGCGCGCGTCCCCAGGCAACGAGGCCTCGCACCCGTTGGCCGGATCGCGGTCGCAGTCGCCGAACCCGGGCGTGCACCGTGCGACGGCGCAGTTGCCCGAGGCGCATGCGGAGACCGCGTTGGGCAGCGTGCAGGTTCGGCCGCACGCGCCGCAGCTGCCGGCGCTCGCTCGCAGATCGACCTCGCAGCCATTGGTGGAGTCGCGGTCGCAGTCGCCGTAGCCCGCGTCGCACGAGGCCACGACGCATCGACCCGAAGGACACGAGGGTACCCCGTGGGCGGGCGCGCATTCGCAGCCGTTGCTCACGTTGGAATCGCAGTCGGCCGAGCCAGGATCGCAGGTGCCCACGGCGCACGCTCCTGCGACACACGCAGCAACGGCGTTGCGGCTGACGCATGTCTGCCCGCAGGCGCCGCAGTTCGCGACGTCTCGCTGGAGGTCACGGCAGCTCCCGCCGCAGTCCCTCACACCGACGCCGCACGAGAGCTGGCAGGTGCCCGTGGCGCACACGCGACCGGTGGGGCAGGCGCGGCCGCACCCGCCGCAGTGTGCGACGCTGGTGTTCGGGTCTACACAGGATCCACCGCAGACGATCTGGTCAGCGGAACAGCGGCGGACATCCGCGGAAGGTGCGTCAGCCAACACCGGAACATCCGGTGGTGTCGGCACGTCGAGGAGAAGCGGACGATCCTCCGACGTGAGCGCGTCTGCCACCACGAACGCGTCGATGGCCACGACCTCATCTCTCCCCGCATCCGAGGAGATTTGCGGACCTTCGCGCAGGCTCCCGCACCCGCACCCGCCCATGATGATGGCGATGAACCCCGTCGCGCGCGACAGCCTCATGAAAGCTTCCGTCCCCTTTCAGAACCGGCCCGCGCACTGCAGGCCCAGCGTCCCCGGGCCGACGATGCAACCGATTCGTGCACCGCCCTCGGCGCCTCGGCGCGGCGAAGAAGCCGTCGCGAGAAGAACGACCGAGGTCACCGCCAGCGCGCCACCGGCCACGAAGCCGATCGTCGAGAGCAGCTCCATGGATTCGACTCGATCCACCAGCGACTGGCAGTTGCCCGGTTGGAACGCCGCCGACCGCCCCGGGCACAGCGCCTGGTTGTTGTACTCGTCCACTGCTCCCTCCCGAACCACCCTCGCGGCGACGCCGATTCCCAGCCCCAGGAGGCCTCCTGCCATCGACGACCACCCAAGGACGCGCTGGGTCCCGCCGAGCGTCGAGGTCACTTCGGGGTGCGCCCTCGTCGTGACGAGGGCGGAACGGTCCTCGCTCGACATCGCCCCTCCGGGCCGCGCGATGCGCGTCAACCGGACCACCTCGCGGGCCTCGCCACCTGCAGCCACCGTCACCGGTCGAAAGACACTCTCGTACCCCGGGGCCCGCACCTGGAGGGTGAGAGTTCCGGCGACAACGCGGACCGGGGCCGCCATCGGGAGCGTGGTCACCGAGCGGTCATCGACGAGGACCTCCGCGCCAGCGATGCCGCCGTCGATCCAGATCCTCCCCAGGTGCTGTTCGATGACAGAGAGTGCCCCCCGCAGCGCCTCGCGATTGCGGAGGATCCACGGATCGGTGGCGGCCTCGAGCGACCTCCGAACGTGCTCTTCGGCCTCGACCCACCGTCCCAGCGCCTGCTCCGCCAGTCCCATCTGCGCCTGCGCCACCGGGCTCCGTGTCTGCCCATAGGCGCGGGTGAAATGTGCGAGGGCCTCCTCGTCGCGGTGGGCCCGACGGAGTTCGACCCCAGCGCGCATCCACGTTTCGTCGCGAGCCAGCTGTGCGGCAGCCGGCGACGCGCAGAGGAGGAGACCCAGGACGACGGACAGACGCATGAGGGTGACCTACTCGAGGATGGGGGCGGCGTTGGCACCCGTGAGATCGGCGG
>SCUS01000139.1 GCA_004297725.1 Myxococcaceae bacterium
AGGGAGGCCGCGCGAGACATACGCGGGGTATTTCGAGCGCGGCCGACCGCTGCATCGGGGGGCGCAGCAGGTTTATGCTGACCTTCTCAGGGTCTGGCTCGGGTTGCCGACGGCCTCGCGGTCGTACCGGGGACTCCCCGCCGACGGCCTCGCGGTCGTACCGGGGAAGCGATGGGCTCTCCGCCGGAGATGTGTAGAAAGGCTGTGCTGAAAACCCGCGGGCGCAGCGGGCAAGCCTCGGCCCGAGCGACTCGGCTCGCTACTCGGCGATGAGCCGGAAGGGCTGCGCCTCGCCGCTGTCCGAGCGCACCACGACGCAGAGGGCACCGGGGGTGCCTTCGACCGTGAGGCGGGTGGAGACCAGGCCGGTGGCGAAGGGCGCGCACGCGGTGACGCCCTCGGTGGTGGTCACCTGGCCGAGGTCGAAGCGCGCGTCGACGGCGTGCGTCACGGCGATGCGGTACGAGCCGCCCGCCATGGGCCGGAGGATGAAGTGTCGGCCCGCGTCCGAGGCGACCAGCGAGCCGCGAACGCACCCGGCCATCGGGAGCGCGGTCTCCATGGTGACCGCCGAGGGCGGGGCCACCGGGCACGAGGGGCTCGCCGCGACGGCTGCCGTGGCGTCGTCGATGGTGATCGCTTCGGTGATCGAGGGCGCCGCGCCCGTCACCGGCAGCTCCCGGTCGGCCGAGAGGGTCACGAGGCCCTCGCCGACGACCTGGGTGAGCGCGGTGTCAGTCCCCATGGCGAGCGACTCGGGGCCGCCCGCGCAGCCAGTCGCCACGACCGCCGCCATCGCGAGACCCGACAACCAGATGATGTTCTTCATAGGAGGCTCCATTCAGCAACCCGGCCGACTCTTGCGAGTCCCGTAGGCTTTGCGTCCCCCGCTCGCGCGAGGTTTGCCGTTGTGTGGACCATGGGGCCCGTCGCACCGCAGGTGCGCCGTGTGGCCCGTTCACCCCCTATGATCGGCAGCGCTGGCAGGAACCTTAATGGGAAAAGTACGCCCGCGCGCTTCGGGCTCCCGCGGCCTCGCTGCCGTCCCCTCTCCCGTCGGATCCGACGCGAGCGCCACGCAGTCGGGCCTCTGCGAGACGGCCCACGCGGGGTGCCTGGGGGCCTCCGCAACGGAAGCCTCGACGCCAATGGCGTCGCCGAAGCGCTCTCGCGAATCCCGACCACGAGTAGCGCAGAAGGGGCGTAGGCACCGCCATGACGACGCGCCCGCCACCACCGTCAGACCCGTCGGTCCCACCGAGCACCCCGGGCTCGGTGGAGATTACAGTCGACATCGCTCGCCTCCTCGACATGCGCGCGAGGGGGCTCATCACGGTCGCTGAGATCGGCCTCGTGCTGCGGGCCATGGATTTCTGTATGGGCCGGGGAGAGGCAGCGAAGCCCGCGAAGGCGAAGCTGCGGGTCATCCCCGGCGGCCGAGCGGGGTAGCAGCGGCGGGGCTGTCGGGCCTCCCCGAGGCCCCGAGGTCGACGACGAAGCGGAGTTATTGCGGCCGCAGCGGCTGCGGCACCGGTGGTCCAGCATCCACGGCATCAAAGCACCGGCGGGCACACAAACGCTCGGGCTCAGCGCACCTCGTCAAGCAAACATCCGCGCGATTTCGTACTTCTTCCTGCAATATCAAGTCAGTATAGGCCCCGGCGCCGCCACTACGTACAGCCGCCTCTAGTCGCCCAAACACATCACATTCGGGTGTGATGCTCGCACAGCGGTCGTAGACCCAATGACATTGGTCCAGGCATGTCCCGATAGACAATGGGTAGTTGCGGAGAACCAATCCACCACCGTCCGAAGGGGCGGAAGTGCGTCGAGGAGTGGGGGCTCCGCCACGGCAGCCGACAAGCGCTAGAGACGCCAGAGCCAATGGCAGCCACACCCCGGATGAAGTGGTCAGCACCGCAGGACCAGACAGCGGCAGGACTTCGATGTCAAGGGGGCCAGCGACGGCGGCCTGCCCCGCCGTCCACGGCTGCGCCTCATCCAGGGCGGCAAGGCCACGTACGTCCTGTCCGGGGCTACCGCGGAGGCGGAAATCCAGCATCCGCACCAAAGAGGCAGCGGTGGTCGCATAAACTCCGCGGTCTTCCACATCTCGTCGTGCAGACATGCAAGGGTGCGGACAACTCTTGCCAAGAGGACCCGGAAGCTTGGGGGTTGGCACCGTGCGAAATTCTCGTCATTCGCTCATACGCTTCGCACTCAGGTGTCACGGTCTCACATCTACGGAAAGCCGCACTGCATCCAGACATACATCGCGAGACCGAGAATGGGTCATCGTGAAATACAGTTCCGGCGTCCGGATAGATGAAAGAAGGGACGGCGGTGTCTGCGGAAGTGTGCTGCGTATCCGAAGCCGCTCCGCGGCATCCGACCAACGCCAGAGGCCCAAGCATTACCATCAAGCACAGTGCGAATGTAGGTGCCATGGCTAAGGCAAACCCTATGAAATAATGGGAGGGGCGATATTTCGGGGGGGGCAGCTACGTATCGCGGCACCGTACAGCCGAGGTCCCTCAGCCGAGATGTTCTGCGTGCCAAGACAACATTGGCATCTTCTGCGGCATCAATCAAAATTGCCCTGCTCGCGCTCGTGGCTCCGCGTGTCGAGACGGACGGCAGCGAGCGAATGCCCCCCCGCTCCTCGCGACCGCTACCTCGCCGCGCTCCCCTCCCCCGTCGGATCCGACGCGAGCGCCACGCAGTCCACCTGCGCCCTCGCCCCGCTGGGCACGCTGTCCCCATCGCTGAAGGCGATGCGCTGCACGCACGCCGGGTTCTGCGGATCGGGCCTCGTGTCGTAATAGAACCCGTGCGCCCCCGACGACGGCGCCCCTCCCAGCGGCACGGCCACCTGGTCCACGAGGCACACCTCCCTGCCGTCCGCGGTGCGCTCGCTGAGCCGTCGCCCGTGCGCCGCGTCGCAGCGCGCTCCCGCCGGGAGGCTCTCCCGCACCACGCACGACACCCTCACGGTCTCACCCGCCATCGGGGCGCTCGGGATCGTCGGCAGCGGCCTCGGCAGGCACCGTCCGCCGAGCGCGTTGCCGATGCGGTCGACGATCTGCCCCAGCGCCGGGGCGTAGTCCATCGCACAGATGGAGGCCACGGTGCCGGTCCCGTGGAGCTCGTCGAAGCGGCGCGCGACCTGGGCGATGCGCCGCGACGGCCACGCCCTCGGCGCCCCGAGGCTGGAGCAGCTCGCCGTGCTCGGATCGAAGCGCGTCCCCTCCTCCCTGCACGCCGGGACCATCGCGCTCCCGGGGCAGCTCGGCTCCCGCCGGTTGGGGCGCATCGTGAAGGGCCCCTCGGCGGCCACTCCCTCCATGGCGTCTTCGCCCTGCGGGGTCGTGCCCAGAAGCCGTGCCCAGTCGACCCGCTCGCCCTGAACCGGCACCTGCAACGGGACCCCGATGATGCCCGCGAACACCACCCGATCGGGGTGCCCCGGCTTCAATGAAGTGAACCCCCTGTTGGGATTGCGCGGGTCGATGTAGCGATCGATGGGCCAGGTCGGATCCTGCGCCGACCCTGGGGTGTACGTATAGAAGCGCAGGTTGAGGTCGCGGTCGTCGCCCCACCCCGCGGTGCCAATATCGTAGACGGAGAGCGCGTCGGAGCAGGGCTGCCCCGCCTCGGCATATCGGCAATCGCGCACCGAGCCGTCTTCTTCATCGCTGATGACCACGATGCCCAGCACGGCGTCGGGGCGCACGAAGCCCGCGTTGGCGTCGGTGTTCCCGGCCTGCTCGCGGGGGTTGCGCACCACCAGGGCGCGGTAGGCCGACTCGAGCTGCTGCTCCAGGCCACAGCCCTGCGTGGAGAGGAAGGCGTTGCAGACGAAGTCCTCGCGAAACCCGTCGGCGTTGGTGGAGTCCGCGTCGAAGGTGAGAAAGCTCGGGTACTGGTTGGGATCGGTGGTGCAGCGCGCCGGGCGCGACCCCGCGGGCAGCGTGGTCCAGGGGCGGTGCGCGGCCAGGGCGCGGCCCGAGCGGATGGGGTTGAGCAGCCCGTCGTCGCCCACGTCCGCGCTGACGTTGCAGCTCCCGACGTTGGAGCCCGGGGTCCCGAGGTCGGAGGAGACCACGGCGACGTGGAGGCTCTTCACCGGCGGATGCGCCGGGCGCCCGGTGGCGGGGTCGACCGGGGGCGCCACGAGCTGGTCGATGAGCACGCGAAACTGCGCCCCGAGGCGCTGCTGATAGGCGCTCATGGAGTTGGAGTTGTCGACCACGAAGAGCATGTCGACGCTGTCGACTCCGTTGTTGAAGATCTCCGTGGTGAAGCTCGCGTTGAGCCGCTCGACGGGCTGCGCGCTGGGCCGCTCCAGACACCCGACAAGCACCGCCGCCACCCCCATGGACCATCGGGAAGATCGTCTCGTCATTGCAATGCCTCCTGTTCTAGGGAGGCTCTAGAGCAACCGAGAGGCCACAGGGCTTTCATGGGATATCCATCGTGGGATGTCCCTCGATCCGCCACCGCCGGTTGGCGGCGGGTGGGCACCGGAGGCGCCTCAGCCGAAGAAGTCCGCCTGGTCGACGAAGCGCACGCCCGCCCTCGCGGCGAAGGTGCGGTCGGTGGTCATGTCGCCCACCATCACGACCTGCGCCCGGTCGAGCTTGTACTTCTCGATGAAGGCCACCCCGAGGCCCGGCATGGGCTTCCTGCACCAGCAGCTGATGGGCGCCGGATCATGCGGGCAGAAGGCCACCTCGATGTCCACTCCGAGCAGCTCGTTGGTGCGGGCGAAGCACCGCCGGGCTCCCTCCTCGGAGAGGGTCCCCTTGGAGACGGCGCTCTGGTTGGAGACCCCCAGCAGCCGATAGCCCTCGGCCGCATATCGCGTGAGCACCTCCGCCCGCCCGGGAAGCACCTCCACGTCTTCGGGCGTCAGCGGGTACTTGTCGCCGCTCTTCGTCCGCCGGAGCGTGCCGTCGTAGTCGAGCAGCAGGGCCTTCTGCGTGTAGTCCCCGGGCTGCGCTCCCCGCTGGAAGGCGACCTTCTCGATGGAGACGAAGCCCTCCGCCGCGGTGGGCGCCTCGAAGAGCTTGCGATGTCGGAAGAGCACCGCGGGGCCGTAGGTGTTCGGGTCGCTGCGGCCGGCCTGCTTGATCTCCGCCGGGGAGAGCAGCCGTCCGTGCTTTCGCACCAGCCGCTCGACGGCGTTGTACTGGGCGTGCTCGATGGTGCTGTCGAGCCACACGCAGCGCGCCGGGACGCCCCGGCGGCGGGCCACGGCGAGCACCGAGGCGCGAGACTCCCGGGTGGCGTAGGTGTTGTCGAGCACCACGGGAGATCCCTCGTCGAGGGCGCTCTCCACCAGGGGGCAGAGCTGGTCGAGGGTGAGGTCTCCGAGCGAGTCGCGGTTGATGCGACGGTACCCGGTGAAGTGTTGCGCCGTCCACGTCGACTTGCCCGACGCGGGGTATCCCATCACCAGCACGATCTCCATGGCTACGGTTCTCTCAGGTGGTCAGCTCGAGGATGATCTCCGGGGCGCCGGGCGGGCCGTGCGGACCCTCGAAGCGCACCAGCCGGTGCGGCGAGGACTTCTCATACCAGAGCTTGTATTTCGGCAGCAGCGGCTTGGAGAGCTCGGTGATGACGCGGCCGAGGTGCACCCAGTCGTTGATGTCCGGGTACATGGTCACCTCGCGCACCTCGAAGCGCCCGGCCGGGACGCTCAGGCTCACGGTCTTGTGCTCCTCGTAATAGACCTTGGCGACCATGCGGTCGGCGATCCATGCGTGCACCGAGCGGCGCTTGCCGTCGAAGGGCTGCCCCCGCAAGAGGAAGGGCAGGCAGACCTCGGGGTAGGTGTCCCCGGGGAAGCGCAGCGGGCCGCGGGTGAAGTCCACCGTCTCCGAGCGGCACTCGACGCCGTGGCCGTCGAGCATGGAGCGCTTGAAGCGCAGGGCGCGCAGCGAGGGGCGGGCCTCGCAGTGCAGCTCCTCGACCACCGAGCCGCCTCGGAGGTCCTGCTCGACGCGGATCTCGACGCCGCCGCCGTCGGCGTCGTGGGTCACCCGGGTGGTGACCACGGCCAGGTGGGTGCGCGACGGATCGAGGAGCTGGTGGGCGTCGAGGACGGTGTGAAACGAGCGCTGGGCCCGCGCCGTGATGACGAAGCGGGAGACCTCCTCGCCGCGGATGGGCGGGAGCCCGATGGCGTTGCCGGTGTCGGTCTTCATGCGGCCTGAGGCTCAGCGGGCGTTCATGGTGGCGGCGACGCAGAGCGGGTGCATCCCGGCCTTGTCGGTGTAGCTCCCGCAGCGCTCCCCGGAGGGGCAGTCGCAGTCCGAGCGGCAGGAGATGCCGCAGAACTGCTGGAGCACGACCCCGGAGAAGGAGAGGCAGGAGTAGCCCGTCGGGCAGGGGGTTCCGCCCCGGGGGCCGCAGTCGATGCGCTCCGGGAGCCGAGCGATGTCAGGCCGGGCGCAGGCATCGGAGGGCTGGGAGACATCGACCGAGGGAGCGTCCGAGGAAGGAACGTCCACGGCAGGGCGGTCCGTCGAAGGGACATCCATCGAAGGGACATCCACCGAAGGGACATCCACCGAAGGGACATCCACCGAAGGGACATCCACCGAAGGGACATCCACCGAAGGGACATCCACCGAGGGGACATCGGTGTTGGGAGTGTCGATGGGCGTTGCGTCGACGGCGGCGTCGACGGGGACGCCGCTCTCTTCGCTACAGGCGGAGAGGGCGGCGAGCAGGAGCAGGAGGGAGGGGAGGGAGGAGGACTGTCGCAGGCGGGGGTTCATGGGCATCCGTTGGAGCAGCGAGCGTGCCGGGGATGTCCGGCGATTTCAACTTCGCTGCCGCCAACGGAGCGGGGAGGAGCGCGCCTCAGCTGTTGTTGCGGACGCGGAGCGCGGCGAGCTCGTTGAGGTAGCACTCGAGGTTGGTGTACCCGGCGACGCCGGTCATGGAGACGGAGACGGTGGTGCCGTTGTGGTCGGCGACGCTGGGGTT
>SCUS01000140.1 GCA_004297725.1 Myxococcaceae bacterium
TCGTTCACCGCGGCCTCCAACAACTTCGAGCTGGCGATCGCCGTCGCCATCGCGGCCTTCGGCATCCACCACGGCGCGGCCTTCGTCGCGGTCATCGGCCCGCTCGTCGAGGTGCCGGTGTTGATCGCCCTCGTGCGCGCGGCCCTCTGGCTGCGGGGCCGCTACTTCCCGGAGGAGGTGGCCGCCGAGGCGGCGAGGGAAGCAGCGGGCCCATCCGTGACACCCGAGCTCACCTGACCGCGTCGGCCACCGAGGAGATCCCCTACGATGCAGACCGTCCTCTTCGCCTGTGTCCACAACGCCGGCCGCTCGCAGATGGCCGCCGCGTTCTTCAACGCGCTCGCCGACGCCGGGAAGGCCCGCGCGCTCTCCGCCGGCACCGAGCCCGGGGAGCGGGTCTACCCCGACGTCGTCACGGCTCTCGGGGAGGTGGGGATCGACCTCGCGGGTGCCCGACCGCGGCGCCTCACCGACGAGCTCGCGCGGGGCGCGCAGATGCTCGTCACCATGGGCTGCGGGGAGGCCTGCCCGGTCGTGCCCGGCCTGCGCCGGCAGGACTGGCCGCTCGAGGACCCGCGCGGCAAGCCGATCGACCGCGTCCGGGAGATCCGCGACGAGATCCGCGGGCGGGTCGAGGGGTTGATCGCGGCCGAGGGGTTCGGCCGCGCGGAAGAGTCATCGAAGGCAGGGAGGTAGCGCGATGGGCACGCGGGTCGGCATCAACGGGTTCGGACGCATGGGGCGCCTCGCGCTGCGCGCGGGGTGGGGCGGGGACGAGGTGGAGTTCGTCCACGTCAACGAGCTCAAGGGCGGGGCGGCCACGGCGGCGCACCTGCTGACCTTCGACTCGATCCACGGCCGCTGGGGCCACGACGTGGTGGGCGAGGGCGACGCGCTCACGATCGACGGGCGCCGTCTCGGCTTCAGCGAGCACGCCGCGCCGGGTGACGTGCCCTGGGGCGACCTGGGCGTCGAGATCGTGCTGGAGTGCTCGGGGAAGTTTCGGACGCCGGCCTCGCTCGCGCCGTACTTCGCGCGCGGCGTGCGGAAGGTGATCGTCGCCGCCCCGGTCAAGGACGACGCCCTCAACGTCGTCATGGGGGTCAACGACCACCTCTACCGGCCCGACGAGCACCACCTGCTCACGGCGGCGTCCTGCACGACCAACTGCCTCGCCCCGGTGGTGAAGGTCGTCCACGAGGCCCTCGGCATCCGCCACGGGGTCATCACGACCATCCACGACCTCACCAACACCCAGAACGTCATCGACGCGCCCCACAAGGACCTGCGCCGCGCCCGCGCGGCCGGCCTCTCGCTCATCCCGACGACGACCGGCTCGGCGACGGCCATCACGCTCATCTACCCCGAGCTCAAGGGCAAGCTGAACGGCATCGCGGTGCGCGTCCCGCTCCTCAACGCGTCGCTCACCGACTGCGTGTTCGAGGTCGCGCGACCGACGACCGTCGAGGAGGTCAACGGGCTCCTCAAGGCCGCGGCCGACGGGCCCCTCGCGGGCATCCTCGGCTACGAGACGCGTCCGCTCGTGTCGGTGGACTACAAGGACGACCCGCGCTCGTCGATCGTGGACGCGCTCTCGACGATGGTCATCGACGGGACGCAGGTGAAGATCCTCGCCTGGTACGACAACGAGATCGGCTACGTCCACCGCATGGTCGAACTCGCGCGCAAGGTCGCGCGGTCGCTCGGCTGAGGCGCGCGATGGGGGCCGTGCGCAACTACGCGCTGGTGACCGCGGCGTACTGGGCGTTCACGCTCACCGACGGCGCGCTCCGCATGCTGGTGCTCCTGCACTTCCACGCGCTCGGCTACAGCCCCGTCCAGCTCGCGTTCCTCTTCCTCTTCTACGAGTTCTTCGGCGTCGTCACCAACCTCGTGGGCGGTTGGATCGCCGCCCAGATGGGACTGCGCGTGACGCTCCTGGGCGGGCTCGCGCTCCAGGTCGTCGCACTCGTCATGCTCTCGCTCCTCGACCCGCACTGGGCGCGGGGCGCCTCGGTCGCCTACGTGATGGCCGCGCAGGCGCTGTCGGGCATCGCCAAGGACCTGACCAAGATGAGCGCCAAGAGCGCGATCAAGGTGCTGGTGCCCGAGGGCGCTTCCTCCTCCCTCTTCAAGTGGGTCGCGGTGCTCACCGGCTCGAAGAACGCGCTCAAGGGCGCGGGCTTCTTCCTCGGCGGCTTCCTCCTCGCGGCGCTCGGGTTCCGCCCCGCCCTGTGGGCGATGGCCGGGGCGCTCGCGGTGATCCTCGTGGGCGCGACGCTCACGCTCCCTCGGGAACTGGGGCGAGCGAAGTCGAAGAGCAGGTTCAGCCAGGTGTTCTCGCCGAACCGCGAGGTCAACGTCCTCTCGGCGGCGCGCTTCTTCCTCTTCGGAGCGCGCGACGTGTGGTTCGTCGTGGGCGTGCCGGTGTTCCTCTCGACGAACCTGGGCTGGGGCTTCACGCGGGTCGGCGGCTTCCTCGCGCTCTGGGTGGTCGGCTACGGCGTCATCCAGTCGGTCGCGCCCGGGCTCATCGGCCGCTGGACGGGTGGCCGTGCGCCCCAGGGCCTGGCCGCGCAGGCGCTCGCGTTGCTGCTCGCCGCGACCATGGCGATCGTCGCCCTCATGCTCGGCGCCGGGGTCGCGCCGTCCATCGTCATCCTCGGCGGACTGGCTACGTTCGGGGTCGTCTTCGCGGTGAACTCGTCGGTCCACTCGTACCTGATCCTCGCCTACGCGGACGGCGACAAGGTCGCGATGAATGTGGGCTTCTATTACATGGCCAACGCGGGCGGGCGCCTGGTCGGCACGCTGCTCTCCGGGCTCCTCTACCAGAGCATGGGGCTCTCGGGCTGCCTCTGGGCCTCGGTCGCGTTCGCGCTCGCCGCCGGGGGCTTCTCGCTGCTCCTGCCGCACAGGGAGACGAACCTCCGGCTGACCGAGATGAAGGCCGAGGGCTCGGCCGACTGAGGCGCGGCGGAGCGTCCCACGATCCGCCGATGGAAGGACCCATGAACTCAAACGCCCCCCCCGATCCAACGCCGCCGACCTACCCCCGTCGGCACCTCCCGAGACTCGCGCTCGAGCTCGTGCAGCTCGCCCTCGTCGCGGGGACGGTGGTGGCCTTCGCCCATACCGGGTTCAGCGTCGTGAGCGGCGCCGTCAGCGGTGCGGCGATCGCCTGGGCCGTACTCCTCCGGCGCGCCCGCCGCGCCGGCCTTGAAAGGGCTGAAAGACACGATGGGTGAACTCCCGAACCTCTCCGACGAGCACTTCGATCTGCCCGACCTCGGGAAGCTCGAGCCGCGTCAGGTCTCGACCCATCCGCCGCGCATCCTCTTGCTGTACGGCTCGTGCCGGGAGCGTTCGTACAGCCGCCTCCTCACGCAGGAGGCCGCGCGGTTGCTCGATCGGATGGGCGCCGAGACGCGCGTCTACGACCCGCGGGGACTACCGCTCCCGGACAGTGAACCCGCCGCGCACCCCAAGGTGGTCGAGCTGCGTGATCTCTCGCTCTGGTCGGAGGGGCAGGTGTGGTGCAGCCCCGAGCGGCACGGGGCCATGACGGGCGTCTTCAAGAGCCAGATCGACTGGCTGCCGCTGGAGATGGGGAGCCTGCGCCCGACGCAGGGCCGCACGCTCGCGGTGATGCAGGTGTCGGGCGGGTCGCAGTCCTTCAACGCGGTCAACGCGCTGCGCACGCTCGGGCGCTGGATGCGGATGGTGACGATCCCCAACCAGTCGTCCGTCGCCAAGGCCTTCCAGGAGTTCGACGAGGCGGGGCGGATGAGGCCCTCGGCCTACTACGACCGCGTCGTGGATGTGATGGAGGAACTCTTCAAGTTCACGCTGCTGACGCGCGACCGCGCGGACTACCTCGTGAGCCGCTACAGCGAGCGCAAGGAGGCCGCCGCGAAGGGCGAGGCGGCGCGGCTCGCGGCGGCCGCCATGGCCCACGAGCGCCCGCCCGAAGGGACGGCGAAGCCCCAATGACGCCCCCCGCTCGCCGACCGAGCCCCACGGCTTCGCCGCGCCCGCAGGAGCTCGCCGTGCCGAACCCCTCGACTGAACCGCCGAAGATCGAGGTGAAGGATCTGGAGTTCTTCTACGACGCGCAGCGCGTGCTGCACGGCGTGTCGATGGGCATCTTCCCCCGCCGCGTGACGGCCCTGATCGGCCCGTCCGGCTGCGGCAAGAGCACGTTCCTGCGCACCCTCAACCGCATGAACGACACCGTCCCGGGCGCGCGCCCGGTCGGCAGCGTGCGGCTCGACGGGGTCGAGATCTACGACCCCGCGGTCGATGTGGTGGAGCTGCGCCGCCGCGTCGGGATGGTGTTCCAGCGCCCGCAGGTCTTCCCCAAGTCGATCTTCGAGAACGTGGCCTACGCCCTGCGCGTGGGCGGCCTGCGCGACCGCGCGGAGGTCGCCCGGCGGGTCGAGGAGGCGCTCCGGCGCGCCGCCCTCTGGGACGAGGTGAAGGACCGCCTCGACGTATCCGCCACGGCCCTCTCCGGGGGGCAGCAGCAGCGCCTCTGCATCGCCCGGGCGCTCGCCGTGGACCCCGACGTGCTCCTGCTCGACGAGCCCGCCAGCGCCCTCGACCCGATCGCGACGGCCAAGATCGAGGAGCTCATCGGCGACCTGCGCGAGACCCTCACGATCGTCATCGTCACCCACTCGATGCAGCAGGCCGCGCGCGTGTCGCAGACCACGGCGTTCTTCTACATGGGCTCGCTCGTCGAGGTCGGGGAGACGACGGCGCTCTTCACCCGCCCCCGCGAGAAGCAGACCGAGGACTACGTCACCGGGAGGTTCGGATGAAGCCCGCCCACACGAACCGCTACTTCGACGTCGAGCTGCGCGAGCTGCGAAGCAACCTCACGGCGATGGGCGCGCGCTGCGAGCGCGCGCTCCAGCTCGCCGTCGCGGCGTTCCTCGAACGCGACGCCGAGAAGGCGGCCGAGGCCGCGGCCCTCGACGCCCGGATCGACCGCGACCAGGTCGAGATCGACGAGCTCGCGCTCCGCATCCTCGCCCTGCGCCAGCCGGTCGCCTACGACCTGCGGTTCCTCGCGACGACCCTCAAGTTCGTCACCGACCTGGAGCGCATCGGGGACAAGGCGACGAGCATCGCCAAGCGCGCGCGCGACGTGTCCGGCGCGGCGCTCCTGCCCCCGCACGAGGACATCCTGCCCCTCAGCCAGAAGGTGCTCGCCCTCCTGCGCGACGCCATCGACGCCTTCGTCGAGGGCGACGTGGACAAGGCCGAGCGGGTGCTGGCCGCGGGCCACGAGATCGACGCCCTCGCCAAGCCCCTCACGGCGCGCATCGTCGCGTGGATGGCCGAGCACCCGACGGACATCCCCGCCGCCCTCGCGGTGATGTCCGTCGCGCGGCAGTTGAAGCGCGTGGCCGACCACGCGACCAACCTCGCCGAGCAGGCCGTCTTCATGGTGCGCGGCGAAGACGTCCGGTACCAGCGGGGACCGGCCGCGCCGTGAGCGCCGCGGGAGCTCACCTCATGGAGCGCCGCCGCGCGCTGGAGGTCGGCGCGGCGGGGGTGCTCGGGGCCTGCCTCGGCGGCTGTCGGTGGGCCGGCGCCGCGGGCAGCGGCTACCTCAACGGGGCGGGCTCCACCTTCGTCTACCCGCTTATGTCGCGGTGGTCGAGCGAGTACAACCGCCTCCACCCCGAGGTGCGGGTGAACTACCAGTCGATCGGGTCGGGCGGGGGCATCCGCCAGCTGATCCGACGCACGGTGCGCTTCGGCGCGAGCGACGGGCCGATGACCGACGCCCAGCTCCGCGAGGCCGGCGCCCCCGTCGTCCATGTGCCGCTCGTGATGGGCGCCGTCGTCCCGACCTACAACCTGCCGCGCCTCGCGCGCGCCCTCCGGTTCACGCCGGAGGTCCTCGCGGGAATCTTCCTCGGGCAGATCACGGCCTGGAACGACCCGCGGATCGCCGCGGCCAACCCCGGGCTCGCGCTCCCGGCGCTGCCGGTCGTGGTCGTCCACCGCTCGGACGGCAGCGGCACCACCTACGTCTGGACGGACTACCTCACGAAGGTCTCGCCCGAGTGGCGGGCCCGCGCGGGCCGGGCGACCTCGGTCAACTGGCCCACGGGCCTCGGCGGGCGCGGCAACGAGGGCGTCGCCGGCACCGTGCGCCAGACGCCCGGCGCGATGGGCTACGTCGAGCTCACCTTCGCCCTCCAGAACGCCATGCCCGTCGGGGAGGTCCGCAACCGCGCGGGGCTGTTCGTCGCGCCCTCGATCGAGGCCGTGACCGCCGCGGCGGCGTCCGTGGTCGCGGCCGTGCCCGCGGACCTGCGCTACTCGATGACCGACGCCCCGGGAGGGGCGTCCTGGCCCGTGAGCGGGACGACGTGGGGTCTGCTCTACGGGAACCTCCTGCCGGGCCTGGAGCGGCGCGCTGGTGGGCTTCCTGCGCTGGGTGCTGCGGGACGGTCAGCGGTTCTGCGCGCCCCTGCACTACGCGCCCCTCCCGGCGGAGCTCGCCGCGCGCGCGGAAGGGAAGCTGACCGCCATCGAGCCGCTCGACCCTTCTCCCGGAGCCCCTCGATGACCACCCCGACGCCCCCCACCCCGAGCGAAGAGGGCTTCCGCACGGCCGCGCGGAGCGACTTCCCGCCCCGCCTGGCGCGGCCGCTGGTGCGCGGCGAGGCGGGCGGCCGGCGCGTGACCCCCGACGCCGTGTTCCGCCGGGTGTGCCTCTCGGCCGCCCTCGCGATCCTGGGGCTCCTCGCGCTGCTCCTCGGGCAGATGGGGTACGGCGCGCGGCTCTCCCTCGGCCGCTTCGGCCTCGGGTTCCTCGTCGCACGCGTGTGGGACCCGGTGGCCGAGCACTTCGGCGCGGCGACCTTCGTCTACGGCACGGTGGTGAGCTCGCTGCTCGCCCTCGCCCTCGCGGTGCCCTTCGGCGTCGCGATCGCCATCTTCCTCGTCGAGGTCGCCCCGCGCTGGCTGCGCGGCCCGGTGGGCTTCCTCGTCGAGCTGCTCGCCGCGGTGCCGTCGATCGTCTACGGGCTCTGGGGCCTCTTCGTGCTGGCGCCGGTCGTGCGCGAGGTCGTGGCGCCCGCGCTGCACGCCACCCTGGGCTTCCTGCCGGCGTTCCGCGGGACGTCGCATGGGGTCGGGATGCTGACCGCGGGGATGCTCCTGGCGGTCATGATCCTGCCGTTCATCGCGGCGATCACCCGCGACGTCCTCACGGCGGTCCCGCGGGAGCAGCGGGAGGCGTCGCTCGCCCTCGGCGCGACCCGCTGGGAGACGATCTGGCACGTCGTCCTTCCCTACGGCCGCGCGGGGATCATCGGCGGGGTGATCCTCGCCCTCGGCCGCGCCCTCGGGGAGACGATGGCGGTGACGATGGTGATCGGGAACAACCCCCAGATCGCCGCGTCGCTCTTCGCCCCCGGCTACACGATGTCGGCCGTCATCGCCAACGAGTACGCCGAGGCGTCCGGGCCGCTCTACCTCGCCGCACTGACCGAGATCGGCCTGCTCCTCTTCGTCGTGACCTTCACGGTCAACGCCCTCGCGCGGACCCTGATCTGGCGGATGGCCCGGTCGAGCAGCGGGAGCCCGTCGTGAGCGCCGCGTCGCCCCGCGGGCCGCTCACCCGGCACGCGACGTCCGTTCGGCGCCGGGTCGTGGACCGCGTGATGATCGCGCTCTGCGCCCTCGCCGCCCTCGCGGCGGTGGTGATCCTCGGCCTGGTCCTCGGCTACGTGCTCCTCCAGGGCGCGCGGCACGTCAACGTGGCGTTCTTCACCCGCGTGCCGGCGCCGGTGGGCGAGCGCGGCGGCGGGTTCCTGAACGCCCTCGTCGGCACCGGGCTCATGGTGGGCGTCGCCTCCGCCCTCAGCGTCCCGCTCGGCGTCGCCGCGGGCGTCTACCTCGCGGAGTTCGGCCGCGGCCGCCTCGCCCAGGGCGTGCGCTTCGTGGCCGAGACGCTGAACGCGACCCCGTCGATCGTGACGGGGCTCTTCGCGTACTCCCTCGTGGTGGTGTCGATGCGGCGCTTCTCGGCCCTCGCGGGCGGGGTCGCGCTCGCGGTGCTGATGATCCCGACGATCACCCGCACGACCGAGGAGATGATCCGGCTCGTGCCGCGGAGCCTGCGCGAGTCGGCCCTCGCGCTCGGCGTGCCCGAGTGGCGCATGACGCTCGGGATCGTGCTGCGCGCGGCGGCGCCGGGCATCGCGACCGGGATCATGCTGGCCGTCGCGCGGGCCTCGGGGGAGACCGCGGCGCTGCTCTTCACGGCCTTCAACAACCGCTTCCTCTCGAACGACATCGACCAGCCGATGGCGAGCGTGTCGGTGCAGATCTACACGTACGCGGTCGCGCCCTACGAGGACTGGCACCACCAGGCGTGGGCCGGGGCGCTGGTGCTGGTGGCGTTGATCGCCCTGTTCAGCGCGGCGGTTCGCCTCGCCACGCGCAGCCGCCACAGCCCCCTGCTTTGAGGGGTGCCGGGCCACGCTCGCCCACGTCCGCACGGCCAGGAGTCACGCCATGGAGCCCGACAAGCCGCTGCTACCACCGGGGCATCGCCCCACCCCGCCCGGGCTCATCGCCTTCCGCTACTGCCTGGGGCTCGCTCAGATGACCGGGGCGGCGATGGCGCTCACGCTCCTTTCCCGCACTGGGATCAACGCGATGACGCTGCTCCTGGTGCTCGGCACGACGGCCCTTACGGCGCTCAGCCGCTGCCTCTTCTGGCGTCGGCGTGCCGGCGGGCGGTAGTGGCGCCTTCGGCCGACCTCAAGGAACACGGCGCTTTTGCCGACGCACGAGCGCGAAGCTGCGGGGCGGACGACTTCGTCCTTCCAAGCAAGACGTACGACACCTCGTGGCGCTGGACTCCGTCGTCCAGACTGCGCCTACTGAGCCATGGCCATGATCATGTTGTTCCTTACAGAAGGGCCTGGCACACCGCCCTTCCAGCTCACGCCGTCGAGCGACGTTGGAGGCGACTACGAGTTCTCCCGCGTCCCATGCGTCGGCGAGATCCTCAGCATGGGCAACGACGCCGACGGCATCCACGCCGCCTATCGCGTCGTCCTGGTGGTCCACGCTCCCCGAGGAACAGTCCGTCGGCCCGCAGGGGCAAAGCCGTTCGATGCCGAGGTCTACGCTGCTCGCGTGGACTTTCCCAAGGCAGTCCTTGGGGCGGCTCCGACCGCTCCATGGCACTCCCCCCGATAGGGAGTAGGACGAGCGGGCGGCCTTTTTGAGGCCCTCGGCCTACTTTGTGAGCCGCTACAGTCAGCGTAAGGAGTCCGCCCCGAAGGGCGAGGCCGCGCGTCTCGCGGCGGATGCGATGGCGCACGAAACCCCGGGAGGGGGCGCGACCCGATCGACCTGAGGGAGGCCGCGCCCGGGCGTCAAGGCGCCCTGCGGGGCCCCAGGGCGATGATCGCCATCCCGCCGATCGTCACGAGGGCGCCCAGCACGTCCCACCGCGTGGGGCGCTGGCCCTCGACGAGCCACAGCCACGCCACCGCGACGGCGACGTAGACCCCGCCGTACGCGGCGTAGGTCCGAGCGGCGCCCGTCGGGTGGAGGGTCAGGAGCCAGGAGAACACGGCCAGGCTCAGCGCCGCGGGCACCAGCCACCACCCCGATCGGCCCTGACGCAGCCAGAGGAACGGGAGGTAGCAGCCGAGGATCTCGGCGACCGCCGTGACGACGAAGAGCGCGGCCGTCCGCGGGAGGCTCAAGGGCGTCCCGCCGCAGGAAGCATCGGACGGCCGGGCCCGCACCCTCTCGGTCGAGGGCTGGTCCGCGGACTCGCGCGCGGCCCTGCACGACGCGCGGGCGCCCCCGCTGGCAGGCGGCCACCCCGCTCCGCTCGGACGGGCACGTCCTCCGGCGGGCCGCCGGTCATGGACCGATCCCCTTCCCGGACGCGCTCGTCGGCGCCGCCGGCACGGGAGTCCCCTCGTCGGCGAAGAGCGGGAAGGCCACGAGGGCGGCCGCGCACTGGGCGGCCGCGAAGACGGCGAGCGCCGCGCCCATCCCGAGGCGCAGGGCCGCCCCGAAGGCCCAACTCGCGAGGCCGAAGCCCGTGAAGAGGGCGAAGACGTTGAGTCCCATCGCCTGCCCGCCGCGCTTCCCGCCGAGCGCCGTCACGACCCCGGCGAAGAGCGGCTGCGTCATGTCGTAGCCGAGCGAGAGGAGGGTCACCGCTGCCACCGCGACCGCGAGGGGCAGGTCGAGCGCGAGCAGCCCGGCCGAGAGGGCCGCGAGGGCGACCCCGGCGGGGATCAGGCGGCGGCGCCCGTGGCGGTCGGCGACGCGACCGATCGCGGGCCCGAGCAGGAAGCCGGGGATGCCGTAGCCCAGCAGCGCGAGGCCGATCGCGGTGTCGCCCAGGTGGTACCGCCGCGCGAAGTACACGCCGAGCCAGGTGAAGACCCCGCCGTGGAAGACCGCGTTGAGGAAGACGTAGGCGTAGGTCCGCCCGCCGCGCGCGCTCCCGAGGAGGGTGCCGTAGAAGGCGAGCAGCTCGCGGGGGGACTGCCGGGGCGCCGACGCCGGCGCGGGCTCGCCCAGCAGGTGCCGCAGGGGCAGGAGCGCGCCGAGGGCGACGGCGCCGAGGGCGCTCACGCCGGCGAAGAGGCCGCGCCACCCGAGGAGCGGCGCGAGAACGACGCCGAGGGTCGAGCCGAAGGCCGCCCCGCCCGCCATGGCCCCGAAGATCCAGCCCAGCGGCCGGCCGCGCTGCGCGAAGGGGTAGAGGGCGCCCAGGAGGGCCAGCGAGAGCGGCACGACCGCGCTCGCGCCCAGGCCGGTCGCGAGCCGCCAGAGGAGGAGCTGGGTCGCGGACTGCGCGGTCGCAGTCGCGGCCGTGAGCACGACGAACGCCCCGAGCGAGCCGAGGATCAGGCGCCGACGCCCCACCCGGTCGGAGAGCACGCCGTAGACCAGCGTGGCCACCCCGTACGGGATCAGGTACGCCGGCACGACCAGCCCGATCCGCTCGTCCGGGACGTGGAACGCGGCGGCGAGCCGCGGGATGAGCGGCGCGACCATGTACGCCTGGAAGAAGATCAGGAAGGTGGCCGCCGAGAGCCCCCGCAGGAGGCGCTCGCGGCGGGCGGGGTCCTCGGCCGTGTCCGCGCCCGGGGCCACCGGCGCTACGCCTCGACCGCCGCGAAGCCGGCCCGGCCGAGCGCGTCCTTGATCTGCTGGGCCTGGATCGTCGCGGGCTCGTACCGCACGTTGACGTGCTTCTCGGGGACCCTGGACGTCACCGCGCGCACGCCCGCGAGGGGCGTGAGGGCGGCGCCGATCGTCTCCGCGCAGCCCTCGCAGACCATCTTCGGCACGAGGAACTCCACCTCCGCGAGCGGGCCGCCCTCGGCCGCCGGCTCGCGCTCGAGGTCGAGGCCGCGGAGGCGCAGCGTGCTCATCAGGATGCCGACGATGCTCAGCACCATCACCGTGACGGCGAGCAGGGGCGTGACCCGGCCCAGCGCGGCGAGGGCCATGCCGACCACGTTGAAGAGCACCGCGATGGCCACGTTGCGCTCGAGCGTGCGGTCGCTCGCCCGGCCCAGGATCAGCGCGCCGAGCACGTCATCGAGGCGGTCCCCGACGAGGATCACGCCGGCCGACTCGATCGCCACGTCGGTGCCCGCGCCGATCGCGATGCCGACGTCGGCCTGCGCGAGCGCCGGGCCGTCGTTGATGCCGTCGCCGACCATCGCCACCTTGCGCCCCGCGTCCTGGAGCGCCTCGATCGCCGCGACCTTGTCGGCCGGCAGCAGCTCGGCGCGGACCTCGTCCACCCCGAGCCCGCGCCCGATCGCCTCGGCGACGCGCCGGG
The DNA here is from genome assembly GCA_004297725.1 of Myxococcaceae bacterium. Classification (GTDB taxonomy): domain Bacteria; phylum Myxococcota_A; class Polyangia; order Polyangiales; genus SCUS01. Next base: position 11,864 of record SCUS01000140.1, read on the forward strand.
CGTCGCCCGTCAGCATCACCACGCGCAGCCCGCGCCGGCGGAGCTTCTCGATCGCGCGCTCGGCGCCGCGCCGCGGGGTGTCCTGCAGGGCGATCGCGCCCACCGCGGCGCCGCCGTGGGCCACGACGACGACGGTCTTGCCCTCGGCGCCGAGCCGCTCGACCTCCGCGCGGGCGTCGCCGTCGAGGCGGACGCCGCGCTCCTCCAGGAACGACGGCTTGCCGGCCGCGACCTCCGCCCCGTCGATCGTCGCCACGACCCCCTTGCCGGGCACGGCCCGGAAGCCATCGGCCGCGGGGCGCGGGGCGCCCTCGCGCTGGGCGTAGAAGCCGATCGCGCGGCCGAGCGGGTGCTCCGACGGCGCCTCGACGGCCGCGGCGAGGCCAAGCAGGCGCGCCCGGTCCCCCCCGAAGGGCACGGCGTCGGTGACGGTCGGCCGGCCGTAGGTGAGCGTGCCCGTCTTGTCGAAGGCCACGGTGTCCACCCGCGACAGCTCGTGGAACACCTCACTCGCCTTGACCAGCAGGCCCACCGAGATGCCCCGGCCGCCCGCGATGGCCGCCAGCATGGGCGTCGTGATCCCGAGCGCGCAGGGGTAGCCCATGATCACCGTCGTCAGGAGCACTACGGTCGCGCGCGGGACGTCGCCGGTCGCGAGCATCCAGGCCCCGAAGGCCGCGGCCGCGACGAGGAAGACGACGGGGCCGTAGTAGTTCATGAGCCGGTCGGCGAGCAGCTCGAGCGGCGGCTTGCGCTCGGCGATCCGGCTCATGAGCCCGACGATCTGGCTGAGGAAGCTGTCGCCGCCGACCTTCGTCACGCGGACCCGGAGCGCGCCGTCCAGGTTGAGCGTGCCGCCGATCACGGCGCTGCCCGCCCCCTTGGCCTTGGGCACCGACTCGCCGGTGAAGCTCGACTCGTCCACGCTCGCGGCGCCCTCCACGACCTCGCCGTCGAGCGGGATGCGCTCGCCCGGGCGCACCTCGACGAGCTCGCCCACGGCGACCTCGCCCGTCAGGACGTCGAGGGCCCGGCCGCCGCGCAGCACCCGCGCGCGCGGCGGCTGGAGCGACAGGAGCTTGCGCACCGCGTCCGAGGCCTTCTTCCGCGTGTCGAGCTTGAAGTACCCGAAGAACAGGTGCAGGGCCATGAGCCACGCGGCGACCGGGAGGAAGTTCGGCCAGCGCGCGTCGAAGAGCGAGGCGGTGCCCACGGCGAAGGAGCCCCAGGCGCCGGCCGACAGGAGCACGTTGGCGTTGATGACCCGCTGCCCGATCGCGAGCAGCGTCTTGCGCAGGATCGGGTAGCCGACCCAGAAGAGCACGACCGCGGCGACGGCGAAGCTGAACCACGCGCGCGGCGGCGCGGGGAGGCCGAGCAGGTTGATCGGATCGACCAGGAGGTCGAGCAGCGCGAGGGCCATGCCGATCGTGCCCCGCCGCTTGATGAGCTGGAAGAGGGCCTCGTCGGTGCGGAACTGCTGGGCCTCGGTCGAGGAGACGTCGTACCCGAGTTTCTCGACGGCGGTCGCGAGGTCCGCGCGGCTCGTCTGCGCGGTGTTGGCCTCGATGAGCACGATGCCGTGGACGAGGTTCACCATCACGCTCTGGACGCCCGCGTACCGCTTGAGCGCCTTCTCGACGCTCATGGTGCAGAACGAGCACATGAGCCCCGAGACCTTCATCTGGACCAGTTCGGTCGCCATGGCTGCCTCTCAGAGCAGGGCCGCGAAGGCCCTTGCGTAGTAGATGCTGACGAACAGGAGGGCCGCGCCGCTCGCCATCTGGATCGTCCGGCGCCACGCCGCGACGCGCGTGAGGCGGGTCACCGCGCCCGCGAAGAGCCCGGCGAGGAGGAAGGGCAGCCCGCGCCCGACCCCGAATGCGAAGGCGAGCGCGAGGCCGTACTCGGGGCGCGCCTGGGCGGCGGCGACGGTGAGCAGCAGTAGGAGCGGGGCGGCCGAGGTCCCCAGGCTGAAGATGAAGCCGTAGCCGAAGGAGCCCGCGAGCCCCGGCCGTCGCAGCGCGGCGAGCTGCGCGACGCCGAGGCGCGGGCCGAGGAAGGCGACGCCGGCCGCGGCGAGCGAGACCGCCGCCATGCCGAGCGCCCAGTAGCGGCCGAAGGACTCGGTCAGGATCGCGCCGAGGCGCCCCGCGATCGCCCCCAGCAGCGTCAGGTTGGCGACGATGCCGGCGAAGAACGCGGCGGCGATTGCGAACCCGCTTCGGCGGCTCTGGCTCTCGGAGGCCCCCGCGACGCCCGCCACGCCGAGGCCGACCGGGAGGGTGCAGGGGCACACCGCGCTCGCCACGACGCCCGCGACGAGCGCCACGGCGAGGGCCCAGGCCGAGCCCGCGGGCAGGCTCGTGGCGAACTGCCGGAGGAAGCCCTCGAGCGTCATCACGCCCCCGGGACGGGCGCGCCGGCGCGGTAGCCGAGCGCGTTGATCGCGGCGACCAGGGCGGCGGGCGTGACGCGGCCCGCCTGGTACTCCACCCGCGCCGAGCGGTGCTCGAGGCTGACGGTGGCGCCGACGACGCCCGCCGTCCCGCGGAGCATGCCTGTGATGCGCGCGGCGCAGGCCGCACAGGACATGCCCTCGATCGGGATCGTGACCGCGCTCGCCGCCGCGCTCGACGCGGAGGGCTGGCCCGCCGCCGCGCGGGGGGTGCAGGCCGCGGCGAGCGCGCCGAGGACGGCGAAGGCGCCGAGCAGGAGCGGCCTCGCCCGACGGGGCGCGCGGGCTCGTGGGGCACGGTCGATGGGTGGGCTGGTTGGGTTCATGATCAGGCTCCTTGGGCAGGCGCGCGGCACCCGATGGCACCGCGCGCCCGCGCCTCCGCTACGCCCGGCCGAGGCCCATGCGGCGCAGCTCGTCGAGGTCGATCGCGCCCTGCTTGCAGCAGTTGGCGAGCACCCCGTCGATCACGACCGCGGGCACGCTCGTGACGCCGTACCGCTTCGCGTCGGCCGCGACCGCAGGGTCACTCATGTCCCGCACCTCGACCCCGCAGCCCGGGCACGCCGCCGCGCGCACCGCCTCGACGGCCTCCGAGCAGAGGCCGCAACCCGCCGAGAAAATCTCCACCTTGCGCTGTGCCATGACTGATCTGCCTTTCTCGTCCCGCGGCTTCGGGCGCCGCACTCACTACCCCGTCGGCACCATCGCCGCGGGGCTCACTCGTCCTGGGTAGATAGGTGATACCCCTACCCCCTATATGTCAAGCCGCGAACGGCTCTTGCCGGGCCCCGCGCGTCCGTCAGCGGAGCTCGGAGGTCGCCGGGTAGCCGATGCGCTGGAACTCGGCCGCGAGGCGAACGGGGTCGGTCTGCGCGGGGTCGTAGCCCACCGTCACCCGGTGGTCGGGCACGCTCGTCTCCACGCGGGCCACGCCCGCCGCGGCCTCGATCCGCTCGCGGATCTGCCAGGCGCAGCCCTCGCAGGTCAGGCCCGGCACGCGGAGCTGGAGGGTGGCGCGATCGGCCGCCGCGGCCGCGGCCCGCCGGACGGGGGCGGCGGCCGGGCGAGGGGGTTCGGCCTCGGCCGCGCGGCACCCCGCGACCGCCAGAACGAGGACAAGAACGATCGTTCGCATGGCGTGGCCCTCCGCTACCGGGCGTGCTTGTAGAGCTGAGCGATGATCTCGTCGTAGATGCGCGTGGCCTCTGCCGAGTCGGCCGAGCGCAGCGCCGAGGTCGCGCACGACTCCAGGTAGTTGCGCATCACGACCCGGCTGAGACCCCGCAGGCTCTCCTGAACGCTCGCGACCTGGTTCAAGATGTCGATGCAGTAGCGGCCCTCTTCGACCATGCGGCCGATGCCGTCGAGCTGACCGCGGAGGCGTGCGAGGCGCGTCTGGATGTCCTGCTTGCGGGCCGCTTCGATCGTCACGAGCCGCACCGGTGGGGCCTTGGTCTTCGCCATGATCCAGGGGATACCCCTTCCCCCTATGCCGTGCAAGACACGCCTCCCTCATGGCGTCCCGGCTCCCCTTTGTTCGCGGCCTCGTTTTGATCTTCTGTTAGCAGATGCTAATGAACTTGAATGAAGTGCAAACCCCCGGAGCGCAAGCCCGTCTCGCTCGCCGTCCTCAAGGAGGAGATCGCGTTCGCGCCCTCGCTCGACGAGCGCGCGGAGCTTCTCTCGCTCCTCGGCAACGGCACGCGCCTGCGCATGCTCGCGCTGATGCAGCGCGCGGGAGAGATCTGTGTCTGCGACATGGCCGAGGTCCTGGGCGTGACCCAGTCGGCGGTGTCGCAACAGCTCGCGAAGCTGCGGCCGTACCGGCTCGTCGAGAGCCGCCGCGAAAACCAGACCCTCTTCTATCGCCTCGCGGACACCGCCGAGGCGAAGCTGGCGCGCAAGCTCGCGCTCGACGGCGTGGAGATCTGACGCCGTGCGCCCACTTCCCACCCCTCGGACCATGGCGCGGCCTCCCCACTGGCGAGCCCGGGCGCGGCGGGGCGCCGTCGGGGCGTGCCTCTTCGTGTTCGCGGGCTGCGGGTCGGCGACCGTGGACCCCGCAACGGGGGACGCGGGGCGCGACGGCGCGCGCGACGGGGCCCGTGAGGCCGAGCGCGACGCGCCGGTCGAGTGCTCCCGCGACCGGTACTACGTCGGCCGCATGGTCGGCCAGGTGCTCGACCTCGCAGGCGCCCCGCTGGCGGGCGCGCTCGTGACGGCCTGCGGCACGGCGTGCATCCGGGGGATGAGCGGGCCGGACGGTCGCTTCGACGTGCCCGTGGCCTTCTGCTTCGGCACCGACGAGATCTTCCCCCGCGGCCCGGTGTTCTGGCTCCACGGGCTCGGCCGCCGGCCCGACCTCCTCTTCGCCTACAACACCGCGGACGACCACCACCTGGAGACCGTGACGCTCGCGTCCCCGATGTACGCGCCCGGGCTGGACGGCGCGGCCACCGTCGCGGCCCCAGGCCAGGGCGGGGCCACCGTGGTGCTCGCGGACGGCCACGGGTTCGCGTTGCGCATCGCCGCCGGCACGATTCGATACCCCCTCTCGGCCGAGGAGCGCGAGGTCGTCTCCGTCGTGTCGATCCCTCCGAGCCGCCTTCCGCCTTTCGTGGACCCGGCCAACCCCCCGACGGTGCTCTACGCCTTCGCGCCCTCCGAGACGGAGTTCACGGCGCCCGCGGCGCTCGACCTGCCCAACCCCGCGGGGCTGCCGCCCGGCACGGAGGTCGAGATCCTGGCGCTCGGCGACGGCGCGTCGGGCGGGCGCCCGCCCGCGGGCGTCTTCGCCCCCGTCGATACGGGCGTCGTGTCGGCGGATGGCACGCACGTCACGGCGCGCACGGGGCTCACGGTCCTCTCGTGGGTCGGCTACCGCCCGAGGACGCGCCGGTGACCCGCCGCGCGCTCCTCGCCGGTGCGCTCGTCCTGGTCGGCTCGGGCGCGCAGGCGCAACGACCGCCCTCGGTCGCGGTGCGCGTCGCGGTGGAGGGCCTCCCGATTCGCGGAGGGTTCGTTTGAAGCGGCTGCGTCTCGCGCGTGACGCGGGAGCTGCAACGCCTTCCGGGAGTGCGGTCGGTGACCTCGGCGGTCTCGCTGGCGGTGGTCGTCTTCACCGTCGAACGAGCGGTGGTGCCGAACCCGCGCGTGGGCATCTCCGGGGCCGTCGAACGCGCGGCGGCCGTCGAAGGGCACACCTACACGGCGCGTTTCCTGGGAGCGGGCGAATCCAGGCCCCGTCATTGACAGTAGATTAGAACTTACTAACTTACTGCTAGAGATGACCCAACCGGTGGGTGTCTACCAGGGACCAGGCGGCCAGCCGCGTGGGGTCGCTGAGCGGTAGGCACTCGTCATGGAGAAACGCCCATGGATTCGACCCAACCCCCTACCGACCCCGCGCGCACGGGCTCCCTGCTCGGCGCCGTCCTCGGCGCGATCGCGGCGAGCGTGTGCTGCGTCGGGCCCCTGCTCCTCGGCCTGCTTGGGCTCGGTGGCGCGGGCACCCTGGTGGCCCTCACGGCCTGGCGGCCGTACCTCCTCGCCGGAACGGTCGTCCTGCTCGGCTTCGGCTTCTGGCGGACGTACCGGCGCCCCGCCGTCCCGCCCGCGGCGGTCGCCGGGGACGCCTGCGGCTGCGAGCACCCGCGCGCCAGCCGGTCGGGGCGGGCGGTACTCTGGGGGACGACGGCGCTGGTCGCGGCCTTCGCGCTCTCGCCGGCCCTCATCGGGGCCGTCGCGCGCGCCCCCGCGGCGTCCCCCGCGAGCGCCGCCAGCGTCGCCGACGTGATCCTCGTCGAGGGCATGGACTGCGAGGGGTGCGCGGTGCCGATCCGGCACGCGATCGAGCGCGTGGGCGGCGCGGAGCGGGTGGACGTGGAGGTCGCCACGAAGCGGGTAACGGTGCGCCATGCGCCGCGCACCGGGCTCCTCGCCCGCTACGTCGCCGCGGTGAACCAGCTCGGCTACCCAGCCCGCGCCGAGGGTCGGAGGGCGCCATGATGAACCTCCTGCTGCTCGCCCAGGCGCACGGCTGCTGCGACCCGACGCTCCTGCTCTTCGCGGTCGCGGTCGCGCTGGTCCTCGTGGCCGGCCGGGCGCTCGTCGAGTGGCTCTGGCGCCAGGCCACGCACCGCCCCGAGGAGCTGCCATGAACCACCCCATGGGCGCTCCTCCCGGCCCCGCCCCGCGCGGCGGTCGTCCCTCCCTCTTCCCCTCGACGATTGCCCCGGCCGGAGAACTGCCATGACCCGATCCCATGACCTCGTGATCCTCGGCAGCGGTTCGACCGCGTTCGCGGCGGCGCTGCGCGCGGCCGAGCTCGGCAAGACGGCGGTGATGACGGAGTCGCGCACCGTGGGCGGGACCTGCGTCAACCGCGGCTGCCTGCCCTCGAAGAACCTGATCGAGGCCGCCCGGCTGGTCTACGACGCGCGCCACCCGCGCTACCCGGGGCTCGCGCCCGCGACGATCGCGGTGGACTTCGCACAGCTCGTCGCGGGCAAGGACGAGGTGATCCGCGACTACCGCGCGAAGAAGTACAGCAGCCTCGTCGGGGACGCCGGGCGCATCCAGATCGTGCAGGGCCGCGCGCGCCTCGCCGACGCGCACGCGGTCGAGGTCGAGGGGCCCTCCGGGGTCGAGCGCCTCGAAGGGGCGGAGGTCCTCGTGGCGCTCGGCTCGCACGCGGTGATCCCGCCGATCGAGGGCCTCGGGGACGTTCCGTATCTCACGAGCGACCTGCTCACGAGCGGCGAGGCCATGGAGTTGAAGGAGTTGCCCCGCTCGATGATCGTCGTCGGCAGCGGGTACATCGGGCTCGAGCTTGGGCAGATGTTCCAGCGCCTGGGCACCCGCGTGACGATGGTCGAGCGCGGGCCGCAGCTCCTCTCGCGCGGCTACGAGCCGATGGTCGGCCAGGTGCTGGGCAAGCTGCTCCCCGACGAGGGGCTGGAGATCCTCACCGGGACCGACGTCGTGCGCGTACGACGCGACGCCGAGGGCGTGGTCGTCGTGGTGTCGGCGCAGGGGCAGACGCGCGAGCTGCGCGCCGAGCGGCTGCTGATCGCGGCGGGCCGCCGGCCGAACACCGCCGACGTGGGCCTCGAGCGCGCGGGGGTCGAGGTCAACGCGCGCGGCGAGATCGTGGTGGACGAGCACCTGCGTACGAACGTGCCGCACGTCTGGGCCGCGGGCGACGTCATCGGCGCCCAGCGCGGCAGCCAGATGGCGACGCCCGTCGGGGCGCGCCACGGCGCGATCGTGGCCCACAACGCCTTCGCGGCGCCCGGGACGGCGCTGCGCAAGACCGACCACCGCGTCGTGCCGCGCACGATCTTCACCGACCCCCAGGTCGGCGTCGTGGGCGTGACCGAGGCCGAGGCGATCGCCACCGGGCACCGCTGCTGGTGCCGGACGGTGCCGATGGCCCTCGTGCCCCGCGCGGGCGCCATTCGCGACACCCGCGGGGCGATCAAGATGGTCGCCGACGCCGACACCAACGAGGTGCTGGGCGTCACGATGGTGGGCGCGAACGCGGGGGAGGTGATCCACGAGGCGGCGATGGCGCTGCGCTTCCACGCGACGCTCGACGATTTCATCGATCTGCTGCACGTCTACCCGACGATGGCCGAGGCCCTCAAGATCGTCGCGATCAGTCGCTACAAGGACCCCGCGAAGCTCTCCTGCTGCGCCGAGTGAGCTGGCCGGGCGCGGGGGGTCAATGCGGCGCCCGAAGCGCGGCCTCCACCTGCGCCTGGAAAGCACGGGGCTCGAACTCGGGCGCCTGCTCCGGCGGAACCTGGTGGAGCTGGTGCATCCAGAAGCCCGGCGTCGGGATCGTCGCGTCCCACGTCGAGGCGGGTGGATACACGAGGTAGACGTCCCAGGCGAGGCCGCGCGAGCGCCCCCGCTCGACGCGGGGCGGCGGGATCGCGAGGGCGCTCCCCAGGGCCAGGCCGAACGCGCGCGTCCCGTCCCAGTAGTGGCGCACCCGCGGGTCGCGGAGGCGCCCCGCCGACGCCCGCGCGGCGGCCTCGTCGTCGGCCTCGAGCACGGGCAGCCAGACCACGTACGCCCGCAGTTCCGGCGCGCCGACCCGGCCCATCACCTCCTGGACGACCGCGGTGACCCCGCGGACGCAGTTGCCTCAGGTCGGGGAGACGACGACGAGCAGGCGTGGATGCCCGGCGTCGCGCACGAAGTCGGCCCGGAGGGCGCCGTAGCTCGGGTCGAGCGCGGTGACGGGGGCGTCGGTCGGCCGGGCGCGTGTCCGACCACACCCCGCGGCGCCGACCACGAGGAGGGCGACGAGGAGCGTCCCGACGACCCCGCCGGAGCCCGCCACCCGCCCTGCCCGCCGCCGAGTCCGTCCGTGCCGCATGGCCCTCCATAGCTGCGCCGTCCCGTCGGGGGCAAGAAGCCCCGGGGCTTCGGCGACCTCACGGGGCCACGTCGTGAGGCCGCCAGAGGCCCTCCCAGACGGTGCAGACCTCGGAAGCGGCCCCAGCCCGAGACGTCGGTGAGCCCTCGGACGGTCAGCCGCCGGCAGAGTCGGGTTTGCGGTGGAGGGCCTTCCGTCTTGCCGTCTTGCCGTCTTACGTTCCTACCCAAGCCCCGGCTGAGGCTCGTCCGAGCCCTCGCGCGACGGCTCGGGCGCGCCGCGTAGCCAGACCCTACGCACGGTGTTGGGTAGCCAGTGCCCGCCGCGCTGCGAGGGGTGCCCCTCGGCCGCGAGCTGGCGGGCGATGGCCGCGTACGACCGCCCCTCCGCCCGCAGCGCCCCGATGCGCGCCACGGCCGCGAGCTCCTCCGCCACGGCGCCGAGCAGGCGGCGCCCGGTCGCGGGGTCCGTCTCCGGGGTGTGCCGCCAGCCCAGCGCCGGGCGGCCGAGGGGCACGCCCGCTGCCTTCAAGTGCGCCAACGCGTCGGCCGTCCGCTCGCCGATGGCCTCCCGCTCCCACTGGGCAACGGTCATCAAGATGAACAAGGTCATGCGGCCGGCGGCGGTGCGCGTGTCGATCTGGTCGGCGACGGAGACCAGCGCCCAGCGCCCCTCGGCGAAGTAGGTCTCGATGAGGTGGCCGAGGTCCACGACGCGGCGGGTGAGCCGGTCGAGCTTGGGCACCAGGAGCGCGTCGGCCCGGTGCTCGCGGAGCATCGTGAGGGCGCGCTGTAGCGCCGGCCGGTCGAGGGTCTTGGCGCTCACCCCCTCGTCGGCCTCGACGGCCACGAGCTCGAGGTCGAGGGCGGCGCAGTGGGCGCGGAGCTTCGCGCGCTGGGCGTCGAGGGAGACCCCCTCGTCGGCCTGACGCTCGGTGCTGACGCGAACGTACCCCACCACCCGGGTCCGTCTCAGGCCGTTGACGGTGGGGGCGCCGGCCGGCCGGACCTTGGATCGGCTGCCCGGGGGGCGTCCGCCGCGCTTCGGGGGGGTGTCCACGCCCCGGACACTACCCTTGGGAGGGGTGTGGGCGAAACCGAAAGGAGCGTTTCAGTTTCGCCTACCAGGGCATAGCTGGGAGCAATCAGAAGTCGCAACTTGAACCGCAGTTGCTACTTTCGAACGTAGTTGCTACCTTCCTTCGTGTTGTGGACGACATTAGTCGCGCGCTCCTCGATCAGCGCCGCAACCCGAGCGTGCGACCTGGCGCCTTCGCCTCGGCCGTCTCCGAGCACTACGAGCCCTTCCGGGGGGAAGGTAACGAGAGCTACGACTTCCTCAGCCGCGATAAGCAGCAAGCTCTGGAGTTCAAGTTCGCCTTCCACGGAGTTCGCGACCTCCACGCCGCCGCGATTCAGCTCGCCCTGCAACTTACCCCCCGGCCCGAACTCTGGGAGACGTCCCTAGGGCCCAGGCTCAGGAGGGTGATCCTGGTGGCCTACGTCGGACGCATCAGCCTGGGCAGGATCGAGGAGGAGTGGAAGCGGGTGCTGGACGCGCTCCGCCCCGACCTGCCACAGCGTCTGGCACTCGTCGCCGTCGCGGCCGAGGGCGCGGTGACCGTCCCTCCGCACGACAGAGAGCTGGGGTGGCTGGCGCAGTGCGCGCTGGCCTCCCTCAACCCAGACGCTCAGACCAAGCGCCGCGCGCTCCAGACGATGACTTGGACGGAGAAGGCGTTCGACGTGTGGATGGTCCTCCTCGACGCGTGGCTCGGGCGCGAGGCGCCGCTCCTGATGAGCGAGATCGCCCGCCGGTCGCGGTGCAGCACCCCGACCGTCGCGGCGACGGTCCGGCACCTGGAGGACCGCAACGAGGTGAGCCGGACCAGCGCGCGCCGAGCGGGCCTCCGCTCGCTGCCGCGCGGCTCCCTGGGCGAGATCCTCGTGCTGGCGGACCACCTGCGCGGCACGGTGCGCTACGTCGATGGCTCGGGGCGTCGCCCGGACCCGGAGGACCTCCTCCAGCGAGTCGGCACGAAGGCGCCGGCGTCCGTAGCGGTCGGCGGGGTCGCCGCTGCGCGGCAGTACGTGCCGGCCTTCGACCTGAACGGCCTCCCGCGCGTGGACGTGACCACGCTGGAGCAAGACGCGTCGTCGTGGGTCGCCCGCCTCGATCCGGCACTGCGCCCGGCGACCCACCAGGAGCGGTCGCCGGTCCTCGTCGTTCACCACCGCCGACGCGCTGCGCCGGACGAGCCGTCAGGGCGGCGGGAGCCCTACCCCCTGGCCAGCCCGGCGGAGGTTCTGCTGGACCTCTACGACCTTCGGCTCACCGAGCAGGCCGACGACTTCGTGCAGACGCTGCGGCGCAAGAGGGACGACCATGTCTGAGCGCCTCGACCCCAGGATGCTCTTCGAGATGATCGCCCACGATCTGCCCGGCGAGCTCCGGCCCCACGTCCTTGTGGTCGGCAGCCTCGCGGCCGCCTACCACTTCCGCGACGCCATCCACCGCGACGGCATCGCCACCAAGGACGCCGACTGCGTGATCCACCCGGCCGGCGCCTTGACAGAGTGCCAGGCCATCGCGACCCAGCTGCTCTCGGACGGCTGGAGGCGCCGGGACGATTGCAGCCCCAGGGCGCAGCCCGAACCGGCCACCGAGCTGCGGGCGATCCGCCTGAACCCGCCCAGCACGGAAGCGTATTTCATCGAGCTCCTCGCCTTCCCGGACGTCGGGCAGAAGGAGGCCGTGAGGTGGATCCCGTTCCAGTTGAGCGACGGCTGGTACTGCCTCCCGAGCTTCCGCTACCTCGGCCTGACCGGGCGCGACTGGAAGCAGGCGGAGAACGGCCTGCACTACGCGGCGCCCGAGATGCTAGCCCTCGCGAACCTGCTGGCCCACCCGGAGGTCGGCACGAAGAAGATGAGCGGCCAGATCGGGACCCGGACCATCCTGCGGTCCGCGAAGGATCTCGGGCGCGTGCTGGCGCTGGCGTGGCTCACGAGCCGCCGCGGCACGGAGGCGTGGGTCCAGGGCTGGGGAGAGGCGCTTCGGGAGAGGTTTCCAGAGGAGTCCTCGCGGTTGAGCCTCTCCGCCGGGGACGGGCTTCGGGCGCTGCTCGAGGACGACCTCGCCCTCGATGAAGCGCACTACGCCGTGGACGTGGGGCTGCTCGCCGGCAAGGGCGTCACGATGGAGAACCTTCGCGCGACGGGTCAGCAGCTCCTGGCCGATGTGCTTCAACCGCTGGCCCAGCGCTTCGGCGGTCGGTCGGCGCCGTGAGCCATCGCCCCCGGCAAGAGCGATGGCCGCCCCTGGGACGGCACGGATAGCCTCCCGCCCGCCGTCGTTCCGCCGCCTCGACATCCCAACCCATTGCTGCCCGAACCTCGCGCCGAGCGCGCGGCACGCGCCCGTGAGGCCCGGCCGTCGCAGTGACCGAAGCCTCGGGCGGGTTCACCCCCCGAAGGGGATAGGCCGCGAAGCCTTGGCGACGTTCGTCGGAACGGATCGCGCCGCGAGTGCCGTAGGAGCAGCAGGAGTCATCATGCAGCCCGATCCCGAACCGTTCGCCTCGGAACCCTGGCGCCTCGGCCGCCAGGAGTTCCCCTACCTCTCGACGCTCTCCGCCGCCTTCTTCCACCACGCGGTGCTGGTGCCCCGTCGCGAGCTGCCCGCGCCCGAGTACGTCTTCGTCCCCCCGGCCCGCACCGCCGCCGGGCGCGACGCCCTCGAGCACACGCTCTCGATGTGGAACGTCGCCTGGGAGTGGGGCCACATCCGTCCCGACACGTTCCGGGAGGAACTTCCGCCGAACCTCCTGTGGATCGAGCGTCACCCAGACAAAGTGTTCCGCCTCGTGCCGCTGGAGCCTCGGCTCGGCAACGGACGGCTCCACGCGTACGGGCCGCTGTACTCGCTCCTGCCTCTCGCCGTGCTGCGCCGGTTCGGGCTGCCGCCGCGCGGCCACTCCTGGCCGCCGATGATCGCGTTCCGAGACCACGCGCCGAAGGATGCGGTGGACCGTCTCTCGCGGGCCCTCGCGTTCCACATCTGGCCGCTCCTCTCCTCGCGGTCGCGGCCGGGCGACTTCTCCCCCTCCGACCCGATCCGGGTGCTGTCCCACGACCTCGACTACTGGCTCCCCTTCGCGGACGTCGTCGTGCAGCGCCGTGCCCAGGCTCGCGGGCGGGTGGCCTTCGAGAGCGACAGCCAACGAGCCGAGTTCGAGGCCGCGCAGGCGCGACTGCCGCCGGACCTTGAGGCCGACTACCAGCGCCCGACGTTCGGCGGCCCCGTCTGGCAGGGCGAGGAGGAGGCGTGGGAGGCGACCCGCGAAGTGGTCGAGCTCGCGGACAAGGGCGGGCAGCTCCGCGCGATCCTCGACGCGGTCCGTTGCGGGCGCGTGGACGACGACTTCTCGGCGCGCTGGTCCTTCGAGCGGGAGGACTTCGAGCGGCGCCTCCACCGCCGGCGTTTGAAGTGGCGCGTGAGCTTCGTCGAGCTGCACGACACGGCGCCGGTTCATTCCCCTCGGGCCGAGGCCGACCCGGAGCATTCCCTGCTGTGGCAGGACTTCCTGGGCCTCGTGAACGAGAAGGACCGGCGCATCGTGGTCTGCCTGCGCGATGGGATCACGAGCGCGACCGAGATCGGGAAGGCGCTCGGGTACGCGAACCACAGCCCCGTGTCGAAGGCGCTCGCGCGCATCCGACGCCTTGCGGAAGAACACCTGCGATAGGTCCGCGATTCGGGCGGCACGCGAACCGGTCCCATGAGGTCTCCTGCGCCGTCGGCGCGCACCCGACCCAAGGTCTGGAGTGGACTTGGAAGACCGAGGCCTTTGGATCAGTGGCCTCCCGCGTCTTGCTGGATCGCGTGATCCAAACGCACATCGCGCTCGAAACGACTGCCCGCCGTTGGCCGTGTAAAGCCTGCCCGCCCGACCGACGTCCTATCGACGACCCGTGTCCCACACGCCCGCCTCGCTGTACCCGAGGCTGCGTGGCCGTCCGCTGGCCTGCCAGAGCGTGTCGAAGGTCGGCTTCAGGGCGGTGGGCAGGTCCCTCCGCAGGTCGTCGAGGGTGACCTCGGGCAACAGCAGCGTGTCCCTGTCGATGCGCTCACGTTCCTCGGTCTCCCAGTCGCCCGGCGCCACGATGGCGTAATCGCGCATGCCGAGGAGCGAGAGGAAGACGGCCACCGGAGCGTCGAGGCGCTGCTTCGCGAGCAGGCGCAGACCACGACCGAGCTGCTGCACCACCTCGCCCTCGAGCCAGCGCGCGTTGAAGAGCTTCTCGGGTCTCCCGAACTCGGCGCGCACGTACTCCAACATGCCGCTCCGAAAGGCCTGGGCGTATGCCCGCTTCGGCTCCGCGGCCTTCCCGCTGGACACCACGAAGCCGTCGGCGTTGAACCGCCCCCCGGTGATCCCGCCGCTGTCCGTCGGGTTGAGGTCACGCGCGTCGCGCTCGATCGCGAGCAGATCCACGCGGGGCACGCCGTCCAGCGCCACGTACGGGATGATGTGAAGCACCGCCAAGGGGCTGGGACGGAGGCGGACCGGCCCGTCGTCCGCCAGCAGCAGACCCAGGCGGCGGTCGCGGAACGCGCGCAGCCGGTCGCCGAGCTCGGCCGACCCCGCGAACGCGGCCCGGAGCTCGGTCACGTCCAACTCGAACTTGCCCGCCGTCGTGCGGGAGAAGAAGCGGGTGCCCTTCGTGACCTGCGCCATGTGCGGGCCCGTCCAACTGCGGGGGACGCGCAGGAGGACGACCGGCCCCCGCTCGAAGCCCTTCACCTGCTCGAGGTCGATGCCCTGGAGCCTCGGGGCGACGTTGTCGCGCAGGACGCTCTCCATCCAGAGCTTAGCGTCGTCGAAGCTGGGGCAGGCCACGCCGGGGACCGCCGCGGCGACGCCGTCGCTCTCCTCCACGCCGAACAGGATGTCGCCGCCCGCCGCGTTGGCGAACGACACCACGTCGTGGACGAACTCCTTCTTGCCCGCGTCGTTGCGGGCGGGGAGGTCCCGCTTGAACTCCAGGGTGCGGCGCTCCGTGGAGCCCGCGCGCACGAGCTCGCGCAGGTCGGCCTCGGTCACTTCGGAGAGGGGCTTGGGGATCATCGCTCGAACTCCATCATGAGGTTCTGACCGGAAGGTGCGGCCGCAAGCCGCCGGGCTACTGCTGCTCCAGCCACCACGTCCGGTGGAGCCAGAAGGCCGTCGAGACGACGAACTCCGCGTGCCGGCGCGCCTCGTCGTCGCTGAGCAGCTCCGCGCTGGCAACGGCGCTACCCCGCTGCGGGTCCGACTTCACCCGCATCGCCGCCTCGAGCTCCCGAAACGCCGCGCGCTTGTCCGCCGGAAGCCGCGCCTCGCCGCAGTGGACCAGGTGGTAGACGTACGCCGAGGCGAGCCAGTGTTGCAGGGACCCTTGCCCTTCGGCGAGGGCGCTCACGGCGAGGCTGAACTTCTCCATCGCGTAGCTGTCCGCGGTGTTCTCGTTGGTCATGTCCGTGCGGCCTTCACGCGTCGGGATGGCGGCGGGCGGCCAGGATGGCCTTGACCTCGTCGGGCGGGAGGGGGTTCTTCCTTCCTCCAGCCCGCCACACGGCAAGCATGCGCCGATAGCCATCGAGGGCCGGGAAGTGGCTGTTGAAGTCGTCGCCCCGCTCCAGGTGCTCGAACCGCCCGCCCCCCTCGCGGCAGAAGTAACGGCAGAACGCCATCTGGCGGCCCTCGCTGTTGCCGTCGAACCCCCAGAACCGGACGTCTTCCGCCTTCAACCCGCCCGCGTCCTCGGCCTTCTCCAGCGACCACCGGAGGGTGTCGAACAGCGAGAGGATCTCGATCACCTCGTCGCTCTCCGCCCGGGGCATGCAGTCCTTGTCCGCGTAGATGTGCGGGCAGAGCTCGGGGTACATGTACTCGTACCCCCGCTCGAGGGCTTCGCGCTGTTCGCGGAGGTCGGCCGCCTCTTTGGGGTTGAGGCCTTCCAGGATGCGGAGCTGGTTGGAGAGAATCCAGCGCTCGGTGCGGGAGAGTTTCATTCGACAATCGTCGCACGACCCGAGTCGGCATCCACAGTTGTCGGCACCTTGCGCCGCCAACACGGGGCCGCAGCCGCGGACTCGCATCACGCGGACTCGCTGTGCAGTGTGCGGGGCACGGCGGAGGTTGTGAGGGCCGCCCCGCAGCGATCTCGGCGCTGAGTGCGACCACCGCGCTGACGCCGGCCACGGTTTCGAGCCAGCAGAACGCGGGATTGGCACCCCCTACGACTCGTCGAGGAGCGCCGTGTAGGCGCCGGTGGCAGGCCTACCAGGCCCGGGTGAAGCGCGTCAGTGCAGCTCTCGGCCGAGGCGAAAAGGTCGGCGCTGCCATGAACGCCCGCAGGTCCTCCTGCGGAGGGAGCGCGCCCAACCCCTGGGCGCGCCGCACGACGTTGCGCATGGCCCACTTCACCTGTCGGACCAGCATCCAGTGTCTGCGGCTCATCACGGCGCGAGAGCCGTCCGCGTTGAGGCCGCGGGCGACGCGCTTCACGAGCCGCCAGGCGGCGCGGAAGTTGTGGCCCAAGGCCGCCAGCGCGGCGTCCCGGACTTCGTCCCGGTCGCCCATCCCCAACGCCAACGGCTGCATGATGGGGGCGAGAGCGAGGAGGGTTTCACGCTCGGCGTCGAAGGTGAAGGTTGCTGAGGGTTCCATGGCGCATCACATGGCGAATGGCATGACCGCGACCCGCTCTCCGTGCAAGGTCGTTCCTGTTTATTGGTTCACGACTTCTCATCGAAGACGAAGTCGATATCCGTAGTGGGTCTAGTGGCTTGCGCGGCTCGCCCGGCTGGGCGAGGGTCCGCCCCATGGGCGTGCGGTTGTCGGCGATCGCCGGCGTTGCGGTGCTGGCCGTCGGAGAACTGGGCTGTGCCGGGACGCATGCGCGTCGTCCTACGGGCCGGTTGCAGGTGTTCGTGACGGCCGCCCTCGTCGCCCCGGCAAGAGCGACGGCCGCCCCTGGGACGGCACGGGCACGCTGCCCCCCGCGGTCGCGCGGGCCGCCGTCCGGGGCCTCGCGCCCCCGCTGCGGCACGCCATGCTCGGGTTGATGCCGAGCGCCGGCGGGCTGTCGGCGCTCACGGCGGTGGCCCCCGAGGTGGCGTCGCTGATGAACGGCGCCTACGCCGCGCCGGACGTGCGCGTGGCGGTGAGCCTCAACGGCCGCGTGCTGGGGGGCACCGGCGTCGCGCAAGATACCGTCGCGCCGACCTGGGTGAGCGCCCCCGTGGACGTCGGTGCGCTGCCGCCGGAGGCCTTCCTGGAGTTCCGCGCGATCGACGCGGACGTGATGTTCGACGACGACATCGGCGTCTGCACGATCACCGGCGCGCCCTCGATCGACGCAGAGGGGTACGTGGTGGCCGACGCCTACCGGTGCTTGGGGCAACTCTGGGGGTTGGTCGTGCGCGTCGTGGAGCAGCCACTCGTGCCGTAGGTCGTCGTCGGGTGCGACTCGTGCAGTGCCCGGTCGCTACTCGGTGTCGGCATGAGGCTGCCCCGGGATGGCGACCCATTCGTCACAGGGGGTCACGACGGCGCGCTGCACGGTGATGACAGGGATCGAATCCACGACTGCGGTCAGGTCGTCGAAGGCCTGATCCAAGGTGGTGTTCTTCTTCCAGAGCGTCGTGTCGGGCAGGTTGTACGTCTTGCCCTGGTGGGTCCAGAAGTCCAAGTACCCCTTGTCCTGCATCCCCTTCTTCACCTTGTCCTGCTTGCCGGACACGTCGTATGCGATCAGTGCGTTCATGGCGTTTCTCCGTTGAGGTTCCTGTGATGATGACGTCGGAAGAGACGGTTGCCCCTCGGCGCCCGTAGGGTCGCGTTGTCGGGGGCATGAGCATGCACGGCAGCGGCGTGGACGATCACGCGCCGGAGGACGGGGCCGCGCGGGTACAGCGGACCGGGTGCCCACACGGCCTGTCAGCCTGCCGCTACCGCAGCGGCCGTGTCATGCCGCGATCGGCACGAGTGTCCGCCTGATGCGCGGCCGACAGCCGGTCGGTTCGCTGAGCGGCGACTGGAGCGCCTGGCGCAGCCGGAGCACGCGAACACGCAGGCTGCCCTCCGAGACACCGCCCGCCCGGGCGAGGGTGCTGTACTCGTCCCCCTCGGCGACGGCGTGGAGGAGCGCCCACTCGCCCTCGCTCACCTGCGCGCGCATGACCCGCAGCCGCTCCCGGGCCTCGTACGCACCCTCGATCGACCGGATGTTGGTCTTCACGGAGGCGAGGTGGTCGCGGTGGGCGCGGCGGAGCTGCGCCCGAGCGCGCTCCTTACGGCCTTCGCTTTTCGCCGCGCGCGTGAGCTCGGCCTCGGTGGGAAACTGGTCGAGGGTTTCGAGCCGCAGAGTCAGCCGGTCTTCGAGCAGCTGCCCTCGGCGACTGCCGCCGCGGCTCGCGGCCAGCTCGTTCTGGTCGCGCAGGTAGTGGTTCCACGGATGTGGCAGGTCCTTCATCGTTCACGCCCTTGATTTCTGTGCAGGCCTGGGCCTGCGGGGGTTGATCGAACTCGGAACGGCCTCGCCGCCACCGGGATCTTCAAGCGGGTCGCTGTGCCCGATTGAAGCGTTTGGGGGGGTCGGTCGTTCTCGCACTCTACGGGAGCTGGAATCGGGCGGATGTTACGCCGGTGGACGCCGATCGCGTCAACCCGTGGTCGTTGGGCGCCAGACGCTGCCGTCGGAGCGCGGGTTGCCATCCCGACGTGCAGGAGAACCCTACCAACCCGGGTGCCGCCAGGTCGCGAGCGCGAGGCCAGGAATGCGTCCCGGCCTCGCGCTCACGACGCGCTCAGGCGACCATCGTCCGGTACGTCTCCGACCACTCGCGGCGCAGGCCGTCGAGGAGCTTTCGGCTCTCCTCGCTGGTGCTCGCCAGCCGGCTCTGCGCCCGCGCGAGGGACAGCAGCAGCAGGTCGAGCGCCAGGAGCGGGCCGGCCTGACCCTCGGCCGCGACGCCCTCGCCCTCCTCCCCGGCGCCCTGGGGCAGCGCCATCTTGCGCACCGGCTCGTAGAGCTCGTTGAAGAACGGGTGGGCGGTGTTGATGGTGAGGATGACCCGGCCGTAGCGGTGCTTCACCTCGTAGAACGGCCAGTACTCGTCGTGGTGGAACGCGATGATGTACCTGGAGGCCTTCACCCGCTCGAAGGCCTGCTCCTCGGTCTCGCCGTCGCGCTTCAAGGAGAGCGCGAGACCCCGCAGGTTCTCGTCGAGCTGCGCCTCCTCCTCGGGCGTCGGCGTCCCGGGCAGCACGTTCTGCTGGAAGGGGTCGGTCTCGCTCGCGCGCACCTCGCTGGGGCTCGGCTTGGCGGGCTCCCGCTCCGACGCCTTCTGCGCCTGGAAGCGCTTGATGTCGTCGTTGATGGTCGTGATGTCGTCGCCGATCGCCTCCTTGATCGCGTCCTCGACGTAGCCCTTGAGGCGCACGCCCTGCTTGTTGGCGGCGACGCCGAAGGCCTCGTCGAGGACGCCGGGGAAGTCGATCTGGACCCTGTACCAGTGGGTGACGCTATGGCGCGTCGTCAGCCACGGCATCGGGCCGGCGAACACCTCGCGGTCGTTCCGCAAGATCGACACGGTGTGGGGGTCGAAGACCCGGAGGTCGTTCCGCAGGGTCTTGCGCGGCAGGGAGGACCACTCCTCGATCGGCAACCGGTAGAGCTTGATCGTGACGGGGGCGGTCTCGGTCCCGTTCTCGGTGATCTTCACCTGGGCCTGCTTCGAGACGATGAGCCGGCTCTGCTTCACCGTCACCTCGTCGAGGCGGGTGTGGCGCGCGTTGGGCATCGAGTACGTCGGATCGACGGCGTCCACGCGCCGGT
>SCUS01000141.1 GCA_004297725.1 Myxococcaceae bacterium
TACCGACGGCCTCGCGGTCGTACCGGGGAAATCCTCGCCGACGGCCTCGCGGTCGTACCGGGGAAATCCTCGCCGACGGCCTCGCGGTCGTACCGGGGAAATCCTCGCCGACGGCCTCGCGGTCGTACCGGGGAAGTCCTCGCTGACGGCCTCGCGGTCGTACCGGGGAAGTCCTCGCCGACGGCCTCGCGGTCCTACCGGGGAAGTCCTCGCCGACGGCCTCGCGGTCGTACCGGGGACGGTCGCTCACCGCCCGATCGCCCGCTCCCTCAGCGCCTCGGTGCGCCTCCGGTCGTGGGCGTCGTGCCCGCCCAGCACCGTCGCCAGCGACGCGTACCGCAGCGCCTCCTCCCAGCGCCCCGCCGCCTCGCTCCGCCTGCTCTCCGCCCTCGCCTCGCGCGCCGCCTCCGCGCGCCACCCGAGCGACGGCAGCCGCGCGTCGTCCCGGTCGCTCCACGCGCACCGCCAGAGCCTCAGCGCCGTCACCGGGTCGCCCGCCCCCGAGCGCGCCTCCACCGCGGCCGCCAGCTCGCCCGCGCTCATCGCCGCGACCCTCCGCCGGCCTCCGGGGCAGCGCGGATCGTCCGTCGCCGTGAGCCCTCGCAGCACGTACACCCCGTCGCCGAGGTGCAGCCACGGCGCCACCGAGGCCATCGGGACGTAGGCCTCCATCAGCCGCGGTAGCTGCGTCAGCCACGCGCTCGGCCCGTGCGCGTCCAGCACCGCGGGCGGACCCTCGTGGCGCAGGTAGTCCTCCCGGAGCGCGAGGCTGCGCGCGTGGCGGGCGAGCGACCAGTCGGCCAGCATCGCAGGGTCCATCACCTCCGCCTCGGGCATCGCCAGCGCGAGGCCGCCGACGTCCGGCAGCGCGATCAGCGGGTGGCGCAGTCCGAGCGAGCGAAGGTGGCGGCCCAGCACCCGGGCGTCTTGATACACGCCCCGGTAAGAGACCTCCTGCGTTCCTCGCAGCCGTGGCGCGCGGGTCCAGGCGCCGGCGCCCGCCACGGCGAGCAGCGAGAGCGAGACCGCCGCCGCGGTGCGTGCTCCGTAGCGATCGCGAAGCCCGGCGACGCCCGCCGCGGCGAGGGCGCCCATGCACGGGGCGATGGGAGCGATGAAGCGCCACTCGGGCATCCAGTCGCCGTGGAAGCGGACGATGAAGGCCGCGCCCGCGAGGATCCAGGCGAGGGAGAGCGCCGCCCGGCGGCCGTGCGCGGCGAGGGCGAAGGGGAGCGTCGCCCCGAGGGCGATCAGCAGCGGGAGGTGGGCGCGGGCGAAGGAGCCCAGGTAGCGCCACGCCCCGAAGTCGGCGTCGCGCTTGGCGTAGTAGGTGTTGGCCACCAGCGAGGCGAAGAGGTTCCAGCGGAGGGCGATCCACCAGCCGACGATCGCCGCGAGCGCCGTGCCCCACCGGTAGGACGGCGGCGCCCAGCGCGACGGAGGCTGTAGACGGGTGAGCGCCACCATGGCCAGCGCGTAGAGGGCCCCTTCGGGGCGCGTGAGGCACACGAGGCCGAGGGTGAAGGCGCTCCCGACGCCGCGGCCGGTGCGTCGCTCCCGCAGCCAGAGCGCGCCGGAGAGGGAGAGCAGCAGCGAGAGAAGGCCCGTCTCCAGCCCCGCGCAGGACCAGTACGGGAAGGCCGTCACGGTGCACGGGACCAGCGCCGCGAGCACGTCGTCGAGGCGCAGCGTGCGGTCGCCGCGGTCGCATGGTCCCCACGCGGCGGCGGCCGCGAGGGAGAGGGCGGCGAGGGCGTAGCCCAGGCGAGAGGCGAGGGTGACGGGGTCGAGGCGCAGCGGGACGCTCAGTCCCAGGAGCGCGGTCCAGAGCGGGTTGGAGAAGGCCTCGACGGTCTGCGAGTGGGCGGTGAGACGGAGGCCGTGGCCCTGGAAGAGCGAGCGCCCGTACGCGATGGAGATGGCCGCGTCGTCGACCAGCGGGACCCGCAGCCAGATGCACCCCGCGACGAAGGCCGCGACGGTGAGCGAGAGCGCCGCGAGGGCGACGCGGGTCTCGCCGCGGTGGGTCAACGCAGCCTCGCGGGGTCGATGACCAGGCGCTCGTGGTCGCCGATCACCCGGCGGTCGACGCTGGCAGCGCGCACGGCGCGGAGGAAGGCGTCCATGCGAGCGAGGCGCCCGGTGCCGAGCACCACCACGCGCACCCGGTAGCGCCGCATCGCCGAGAGCGCGTCGGCGCTGCTCAGGAAGCCCGTGACGATGCTCTTGTTGGACGTGTCGGCGAGCGGCGGCGGCGCCCGGCGGCCCGCCACGAAGACCATGAAGGGGTCATCGCTGACGACGTACTCGCCCGGCGCGGTCACCGACTGCAGGTCGCGTACGACCGACTCCATCGTGGCCGATCGACCGCGCCAGGGGATCGATCGAGGGGCCAGCGAGAGCGCGAGCGCCGCCACCGCGAGGGCCGAGAGCAGGCGAGAGCGCGGGGAGGCGGTGGGGTCGAGCACGCGGCGGGAGAGGAAGCGGGCGACCCCGGCGCCCGCGAGCAGCGCGGGGGCGATGAGGGTCCAGAGGAAGTAGTTGTCCCAGAGGGGCTTCCAGAGCGTGAAGGTCAGCACCGTGGACGCGAACCACAGCGCGGCGACCATCACGCCGACGCGGCTGCGAGGGTCGCGGGAGAGCCACGCGCCCGAGGCGAGGGCGAGGGTGACGATGGGCCAGTGCGCCAGGAGGTAGTCGGCGACGAGGGACGCGCCGGAGCCGGTGAGCTCGTTGCCCGTGATCCGGATCGCGAGGTTGTACCGGAGCATCCAGCGGAGCATCCCCTCGCGGTCGTAGGGCAGCAGGCACAGGGCCGCGAGCGCGAGCACCAGCAGCGCGTAGCCCGAGAGCGTGCGGGCCTTCTGCACAGGGGAGAGCTCGCGGGCGGAGAGCACCAGCGCCGCGAGGGGCAGCGCGGCGGCGGCGACGAGGGGGTGGGTCGCGACGGCGGCGGTGTACGCGAGGGCCGAGAGCGCCGCCCAGCGGGCGCGGCGTCCGAGGGCGTAGCGGTGCATGCCGACGAGGCTCACGGCCGCGAGGGAGAGGGCCGGGAGGTCGGGCATGACGACCCCGGCGCGAGGGAGCAGTTCCTCGACGCAGAGGAGCAGGGCGAGGGCGCAGAGGCCCGACGGAAACTCGAAGAGGGCGTCGCCGAGGATGCCGAGGGAGAGGAAGCCCGCGAGGGTGACGGCGAGCACGGCGAGGCGGGCGGAGGCGACGTCGGGGCGCCCCAGGGCGAAGCCCGCGCGGAGGATCCAGATGAACACCGGCGGCTTGTTGAGCGAGACCTCGGAGTAGAGCCGGGCGCCGTCGCGGGCGAGGGCGGCGGCCTGGAGGAGCGGGCCTTCGTCGTAGTCCCAGGCGTCATCGCGCAGGTGGCGGAGCGCGGGGAGGCACCAGGCCAGCGCGAGGGAGGCCCAGAGCGAGAGGCGGAGCGCGGGGGTCGGCGGGGGGGCAGGCAACGCGCGATGGCAAGCACGCGCAGAGGGCGGCGGTCAATCGGGGGGTCGGTCGCGCCTGGAGTTCGGACTCCTCGCTGACGGCCTCGCGGTCGTACCGTCGGACTCCTCGCTGACGGCCTCGCGGTCGTACCGTCGGACTCCTCGCTGACGGCCTCGCGGTCGTACCGTCGGACTCCTCGCTGACGGCCTCGCGGTCGTACCGGGGAAGAGGTCGCTCCCGTGTCGCGCTCGTACTCCGAATCCCAGCCGGTCGCACCGCCTCACGACCCCAAACCCCCCGTCCGGCAACGGGCGCGAGCCTCGGCTCAACATGGACATGTAATCGCTTGAACATGGACATGTAATCGGGGATTTGACGTCCCCGGGCGATAGGTGGTCCACCGACGGGCGATGACCCGACCGACGCAGCTCCACCGCCTCCTCCTCGGCGCGATCGCCCCGCTCGCCTGGCTCTCCGGCTGTGACGGCGCCAGCGCCCCTGCCCAGGTGCCCACGGCCGACGCCACGGCCGACGCCACGGCCGACGCCACGGCCGACGCCACGGCCGACGCCACGGCCGATGTCGGCTTCGACGTGGCTGTCGATGTGGCCGCCGACGTTCGCTCCGACGTCGGCGTCGATGTCCCCGTCGATCGCGGCGTCGACACCGGGCCCGATGTCCCCGCCTGCGGCGCGGGCCTCGCCTCCTGCGGGGGCGCCTGCGTCGACCTCG
Source organism: Myxococcaceae bacterium (assembly GCA_004297725.1). GTDB lineage: Bacteria > Myxococcota_A > Polyangia > Polyangiales > SCUS01. The sequence goes on from SCUS01000141.1 coordinate 4,177, forward strand.
GCTCCTCCCTCGCCCACTGCGGATCGTGCGACCGCGGCTGCTCCGCCCCGCTCCACGGCGTCGCCGCCTGCGCGGCCGGAGCGTGCGACTTCACCTGCGAGCCCACCTACCTGCGCAGCGGCGCCGCCTGCGTGCGCATCGAGCCCCCTCGCCTCGTCGCGCCGCTCACCAGCGCCCTGGTCACCAGCCGCCGCCCCCGCCTCCGCTGGTCGCTCTCCGCGGGCACCGACGGCGCCGTCGTCGAGCTGTGCGCCGACCGCGCCTGCGCCACGGTGCTCGGCTCCTACGAGGTCACCGGAGCCTCCACCAACCCGACGGTCGACCTGCCGCCGGGGGTCGTGTTCTGGCGCGCCCGAGGCCGCGTGGGAAGCGCCGCCGGGACCATCCACAGCCCCGTATGGAGCTTCCTCGTCGGCGCTCGCAGCGCCCCGGTCGACACCTCCTGGGGGACGGCCTTCGACCCCGACGGCGATGGGCGGAGCGACCTCGCGGTGGGCGTCCCCAGCCGGGAGATGTCCACGGGTCGGGTGCTGATCTACCCCTCGACGGGCGCGGGCTACGCGGCGACCCCATCGGTCACCCTCGACGGCCGCGACGGCGTCAACGCCGTGTACGGCCACGCGGTCGCGAGCGCCGGGGACGTCAACGGCGACGGCTACGTCGACCTCGCCGTGGGCGCCTACCGGGCCTCGTCGGGCATCGGGAGGGTGTACCTCTACGCGGGCTCCATGAGCGGCCTGGGCGCGACGCCGGTGACCACGCTCAGCGGGCGCGACGGCGCCGACGGGGACTTCGGCGTCGCGGTGGCGGGCGTCGGCGACGTCAACGGCGACGGCTATGGCGACGTGGTGTCGGGCGCCTCGACGGCCTCTCGGCTCACCGGGCGCGCCCACGCCTACCTGGGCTCCGCGACGGGCCTCTCCACCACGCCCGCCACCTCCTGGACCGGTCCCGATGGGGCGGGAGGGCTCTTCGGCAACGCGGTCGCCGGGGCCGGGGACGTCAACGGCGACGGCTACGCCGACGTGCTGGTGGCCGCCGCGAGCGCGCTCACCGCCACCGGGCGCGTGTACCTGTACCTGGGCTCCGCGACGGGCCTCTCGACCGCCGCCGCGACGGTGCTCACCGGACCCGACGGGACGCTCTCCAACTTCGGCGTCTCCGTCGGGAGCGCTGGGGACGTCAACGGCGACGGCTACGCCGACGTGGTGGTGGGCGCCGATCGCGTGGGGAGCTTCGCAGGCCGCGTGTACCTCTACCTCGGCGGCGCGTCGGGGCTCTCGACCACGGCCTCGGCGACCCTCACGGGCGTGACCGGAACCGACGGCAACCTCGGCGCTGCGGTCGCCGGCGTCGGCGACCTGAACCGCGACGGCTACGCCGAGCTCGCGGCCTACTCGTACAGCGCCAGCCTCGGCGGGCGGGTGCGGGTCTACGCGGGCAGCGCGGCGGGCCTGGTCACCACGAGCTCCACGCTGATCGCCGGTCCGGACGGGGCGATGTCGGTCTTCGGGGCGCCGCTCTGCGGGGCGGGGGACGTGAACGGCGACGGCATCGCCGACATGGTGGCCACCGCGTCGCAGGCCGCGAGCCGGGCGGGGCGCGTGTACCTCTTCCCCGGATCATCGAGCGGAGTGATGGCGACGCCTTCCTCGACGATCACCAGCCCCGAGGCCGCGGGCTCGGGCTTCGGATCCGTCCTCGCGGGGGCCTCCGGACGATGAGCGCCCGGCCTGACGAGACGGTCGCCATCGGGGCCTCGTCGCTGAGGGTTCCTTCGCTGGGCGTGGGGGCGTGGTCCTGGGGCGACGTGCGCTACTGGGGCTATGGCGAGCGGCACTCGTCGAGGGACGTGCTCGACGCCTTCATGGCCTCGGTGGAGGCGGGCGCGACGCTCTTCGACACCGCGGAGGTCTACGGCCACGGGGCCTCGGAGCAGGTGCTCGGCTGGCTCGCCCGGCGCTCCGGAGCGCCGGTGGTGCTGGCGACGAAGTTCGCTCCGTTGCGGGGCCGCGGGGGAGCGAAGGCGCTGCTCCCGGCGCTGAAGAACAGCCTCCGTCGCATGGGGGTCGGGCGCGTGGACCTCTATCAGATCCACTGGGCGGACTTCGAGGAGGCCTCCATCGACGACCTGATGGGGGCCCTCGCGGACGCCGTCGCGGAGGGGCTGGTGACCGCCGTGGGGGTGAGCAACTTCTCCGCCTCGGAGATGCGCCGGGCGCACGCCGCGCTCGACCGACGGGGTGTGGCGCTGGCGAGCAACCAGGTGCGCTACAACGCCCTGCACCGCGCGCCGGAGACCGACGGGGTGCTCGACGCCTGCCGCGAGCTGGGCGCGTCGCTGCTGGCGTACAGCCCGCTGGAGCAGGGCGTGCTGCTGGGCACCTACGCGGCGGGGCGCGTCCCGACCGGACCGCGGGGGGAGGCGCCGTGGTTCTCGACGGAGCACCTGGCGGCGGCGGCCCCGGTGGCGGCGCTCTTGCGGGAGGTGGGCGCGGCCGAGGGCGACCGGCCGCCCGAGCAGGTGGCCCTCAACTGGCTGCGCGCGAAGCCCGGGGTGATCCCGCTGGCGGGGGCGCGCACCGGAGAGCAGGCGGCGCGCAACGCGGGCGCGCTGGGGTGGTCGCTGAGCGAGGCGGCGGTGGCGCGCATCGACGAGGCGACGGCGCGCTGGCGCTGACAGGGGACGCCACCGCCGTGGCCGATGACCGGAGTGCGTTGAAGCTCGGCCGTGGTTGACAACGGGGAGGGCTGGAGGATGTCATCGCGCCTATGGTGGGAACCAATCATCGCTGGAGCCGTACACGGCCAGTCCTGCTCGTCGCATTGACCTCATCGCTCTTTGCTGCGGGCTGTGGGGATGCTGAAGATCCAAAACCCGGAGAGACCTCCCTCTCTACCGATGCCAGTGATGTCGTCACGACCACGGACGTCGACCCCAACGCGGATGTCGTCACGACGACTGACGTCGTAAGCGTCACTGACGTCGTAAGCGTCACTGACGTCGTAAGCGTCACTGACGTCGTAAGCGTCACTGACGTCGGCCCCAACGCGGATGTCGTCACGACGACCGACGTCGGAAGCATCACGGATGTAGCGAGCAGCGACGCGGGCGCGATGGACGTCCCCGTCGCGATGGACGTCCCCGTCGCGGTCGATGTGGCGACCGATCGCGGCGCCATCGATGCGGGTCCTGCGGATGTCCCTGCCGACGTGCCCGCGCTGGAGAGCGCACGACCGATGACGCCTCCCTCCGGTTCGAGGCTCACCTCGCGGCGGCCGGTGTTTCGATGGGCGCTGCCGTCGGGCGTGGTCCGCTCGCAGCTCCAGCTCTGCGCCGACCGGGCCTGCACGCGGGTGCTCCAGACCATCGCGGCCACGGCGCGCAACGCCCGGCCCGCCGCGGACCTGCCCTACGGCGTCTTCTTCTGGCGTGTCGCGGCCCTCGAAGGAGCCTCCGCCAACGTCTACGGCCCCACCTGGGAGGCGACGATCGAAGGCCGCGCGACCACCGCGGGCTCGTACTGGGGCAACGTCTTCGACGCCAACGGCGACGGCCGCGCCGACCTGCTGACCGCCGGCTTCGGAACCAACGGCTGGGAGGGCTTCGTCTCCATCTACGAGGGCGGTCCGTCGGGCCTCCCGAGCGCTCCGACCACCACCTTCGTCCCTCCCTTCGCCCAGCCCAGCGCCACGCCCTTCGTCGAGTCCGCGGGCGACGTCAACGGCGACGGCTACTCCGACGTGATCGTCTTCCGCAGCCTCGGAAACACCCGCAACACCCCGCACGTGACGCTGTTCCATGGAGGCCCGTCGGGGATCTCCACCCGCTACGCGCAGGACATCGCGCTCGAGCAGGGCATGCTCGCGTTTCGCGCCCGCTCCGTCGGGGACTTCGACGGCGACGGCTATGGCGACATCGCGGTGCTCGTGACCGCCACTGCCGCGCCGAACCCCGCGCAGCTCTGGTTCTACCGCGGCGGCCCCGGCGGCATCTCCACCACCCGCGCGTGGACCCTCACCCAGCTCGAAGACCTCCGCGACGGGTCGTACTCCTTCGGCTCACCGGGCGACCTCGACGCCGACGGCGCCTCCGAGCTCTTCTGGGGCGCCCCCGTCGCGACGATGGCCGTGCGCCACGGGCGCCTGCGGGTCTTCCGCGGCCGCGCCACCGGCCCCGCCGCCACCGCCGACGTGCTGCTCACCAACCCCGGCACCAGCGCCATCGACCTGCTGGCCTTCGGCTCTGTGAACGCCGCCGCGGGCGACCTCAACGGCGATGGCCTCCCCGACCTCCTGGTGTCCGAGCAGCCCGCTGGCGGCAACGTCCCCGGGGACGTCTACGGCTACCTCGCGGGTCCGTCGCTCCTCGCGGCCACGCCCGCGGTGCACCTCGTCGGGATGAGCGAGCGCTACAGCACGCAGGGCGTCAGCCTCGAGGGCCTCGGGGACCTCGACGGCGACGGCTACGGCGACTTCGCCGTGATGACCAAGGGGACCCCCACCACGTCGAGCCGCGTGCATGCCTTCCGCGGCTCCCCCACGGGGGCGATCACCACCCCGACCGTCCGGATGGACAACCCGTCGGGCGGCGCCCTCCTGGGGCTCACCGCCGCGGACTTCAACGGCGACCTGCGGCCCGACCTCGTCACCTCCAACCCCAACGCCGCCGACTTCTTCGGCGAGGTCTACCTGTACCAGTCGGCCTCCGGCGCGCTGCCCGCCACGCCGACGCGCACGTTCTCCTCGCCGCTGGGCGTCACCGGCCGCCTCGGCCGATCGCTCGCGGCGGGCGACATCAACCGCGACGGCTTCCCTGACATCGTCGCGGGCGAGTGGACCCTCGGGGCCGTCGCGGGCCGCGCGTGGGTCTACCCGGGCGGCGCGATGGGCCTCGCGACCCATTCTCCGGCGCGCATCGTCGATCCGAGCGCGGCGGCGGGCGACCGCTTCGGCTGGGCGGTGGCGAGCGCCGGGGACGTCAACAACGACGGCTACGCGGACGTCCTCGTCGGCGCCGAGGGCCGCGGAGCAGGCCACGCGCTGCTCTACCTCGGCGGCGCCGCGGGGCTGCGCGCGACGCCCTCCACGGACCTCGCGGGCCTCGCGTCCGGCGACCGCTTCGGCGCGGCCGCGGTCTCCGTGGGCGACATCAACGGCGACGGCTTCGGCGACGTGGCGGTGGGCGCCCCGGACGCCAACGGAGCGGCCGGCGCGGTCTACCTCTTCCGCGGCAGCGCGACGGGCTTCCCGGCCGCCGCGGCGCAGGTCATCGCCTCGCCGGGCGGCGCGGGCGCGCGCTTCGGCAGCGTGCTCACGCGCCTGCGCGACGGCGACGGCGACGGCCGCGACGAGCTGGTCATCGGAGCGCCGGGCCTCGGCGGCGGAAGGGTGTACGTGTTCGCGGGCGCCGCGGGGGGCTTCGCGTCGACGCCCCGCTCGACGCTCAGCGTCCCGGCGGTGGGGTCGCAGGTCTTCGGCTTCGCGATCATCGACGCGGGCGACGTCAACCGCGACGGCCGCCCCGACCTGGCCGCGAGCGGCTACGACCTCGCGCTGGGCAACGGTCGCGTGTACCTCTTCGCGGGCGGCGCCGGGGGAGCGCTCACCCTGCTGAGCACCAGCTCCCGGAGCGCGGGCAGCGACGCCAGCCAGGGCGCCTCGCTGGTGGCCCTCGGCGACTGGAACGGCGACGGCTTCGCGGACGTCGCGTGCGGAGGGAGCCCCGTTCCGCCCACGGCGACGGCGACGAACACGGGCGGCGTGCTGGGCATCTACCTCGGCAGCGCCACGGGCCTGAGCCCGACCAACTCGCTGGAGCCCGGGCTGACCATCCCCGGCACCGGGCGCTTCGGCTACTCCGCCGTGGCCGCCGGGGACATCGACCGCGACGGCCAGGCCGATTTCGTCTTCGGAACGCCCGCCGCAGGGCCCCTCCGCGCGGGCAACCTCGCCGTCGTCAACCGCACCAACATCGGCACCCGCACGCCGACCATCACCGCGGGCTCCGACACCGGCGCCGCGTACTTCAGCATCGCCAGCAGCAACGACTGACGGCGCGCCCCCCCCCTCCGCGGGGGGAATAGATCCCCCCCAGCATCGGGTTGCATGCCGCCGCGCCGCTGCGGTACAGCGGCCCGTCGCAACGCTGTCGCTCCCATCGCCGAGACCCGACGACCTATGACCTACAACCGAGCTCTCAACGATCTGGTCCAGCAAGAGTCGAAGTTCATCGACGACATCCTGACGGAGGTGGGGCGCGTCATCGTCGGGCAGAACACCATGGTCGAGCGCCTGCTCATCGGGCTGCTCGCCCGCGGCCACGTGCTGCTCGAAGGCGTCCCCGGCCTGGCCAAGACCCTCACGGTGCGCACCCTCTGCGACGTGCTCCAGGCGCAGTTCGCGCGGGTGCAGTTCACCCCCGACCTGCTCCCCGCCGACCTCGTCGGTACGGTGATCTACCGCCCGCAGGACGGCACCTTCGTGCCCAAGAAGGGCCCCATCTTCGCCAACCTGGTGCTCGCCGACGAGATCAACCGCGCGCCCGCCAAGGTGCAGAGCGCCCTCCTCGAGGCCATGCAGGAGGGCCAGGTCACCCTCGGCGACCAGACCTTCAAGCTCCCCGATCCCTTCATCGTGATGGCCACGCAGAACCCCGTGGAGCAGGAGGGCACCTACCCCCTCCCGGAGGCCCAGATCGACCGCTTCATGCTGATGGTGAAGGTGGGCTACCCCACCCGCGAGGAGGAGCGCGCCATCATGGACCGGCAGACCGCCGTCTCCCCCGCCACGGTCTCCCCGAAGGTGACCCCCGAGCAGATTCTCGCGGCCCGCAAGGTGATTCCCGAGATCTACGTCGACGACAAGCTGAAGGACTACATCATCTCGCTGGTGTTCGCGACGCGCGACCCGCAGAAGGCCGGGCTCAAGGAGCTGGCGCCGATGATCCGCTACGGCGCCTCGCCGCGCGCCTCCATCGCACTCAACATGGCCGCGAGGGCGAGGGCGTTCCTGCAGCACCGCGGGTACGTGATCCCCGAGGACGTGAAGGCCATCGGCATGGACGTGCTGCGCCACCGCATCTCGCTCACCTACGAGGCCGAGGCCGAGGAGGTCACCGCCGACCAGGTGGTGAGCCGCATCTTCGAGGCCGTCGAGGTGCCGTAGAGGCGCTCGGATGATCCCCAAGGAGCTGCTGAAGAAGCTTCGGCGCATCGAGATCACCACGGCGCGGCTCGCCAACGACCAGCTCGTGGGCGCGTACGCGTCGGTGTTCAAGGGCCGCGGCCTGGCCTTCGACGAGGTGCGGATGTACCAGCCGGGCGACGACGTCCGGTTCATCGACTGGAACGTCACCGCCCGCACCAACGCCCCGCACATCAAGGTCTTCCGCGAGGAGCGGGAGATGACCGTGATGCTCCTGGTCGACCTGTCGGGCTCGCAGGACTTCGGCACCCGCGCGATGTTCAAGCGCGAGCTGGTCGCCGAGGTGAGCGCCGTGCTGGCCTTCAGCGCCGTCAAGAACAACGACCGCGTGGGCCTGGTGCTCTTCACCGACCGGGTGGAGAAGGTCGTTCCGCCGCGCAAGGGCGCCCGCCACGTGATGCGCGTGGTGAGCGAGATCATGCAGTTCAAGCCCGCGCCGAGGCCCAACCACGAGCCCGTGGGCACCAACCTCTCGCAGGCCCTGGAGGTGCTGGGTCACCTCTCTCGACGCCGCGCGGTGTCCTTCGTGGTGAGCGACTTCCTCGGCAACGACTACGACCACGCGCTGCGCGTCGCCGCTGCCCGCCACGACCTCGTCCCGGTCTATGTGAGCGACCCCCGCGAGGACGAGCTCCCGGACGTCGGTCTGATGCTGGCCGAAGACCTGGAGACCGGCGAGTGGATCGAGGTCGACACCCGAGACCCGAGGGTGAGGGAGCACTACCGCCGCACGGTGGCGCAGCAGAAGGTCACCCGCGACACGCTCTTCCGCCGGCTCGGGCTGGACGCCATCAACGTCGCCACGCACCGCCCGTACATCACCGCCCTCGCGGAGTTCTTCCGCCGCCGCGCCCGAAGGATGCACGCCGGATGAAGACGATGCGCACCGAAGGTCGTCTGGCGAGGGCGCGTGCCCCCTTCCCCGCTGCCGCGCGCCCTACCCCCGCGGGGCGGGGGCAGGGCTCAGGAGACTGCGAAGTGGGTGATGGACTGAAGGGTCCCGGAGCTACCAGTCCCAGCACCAACCCGTCAGTCCTTCCAGCCCTGCCCCCGCCCCGCGGGGGTAGGGCGCGCGGCAGCGGGGAAGGGGGCCCACGAGCACAGCGCCTCGCTACGGCAGCCATCCTCGCCGCGCTGCTCCTCGCGCCCTCGCTCGCCCTCGCCCAGGACGCCTCCGTCGCCACGGACGCCTCTCGTCCCGCGGCCCCGGCGCCCGCTCGCGCCGCCGGGGAGTGCGTCGCCGACCCGCTCCCGGCCGACCACGCGCCCGCCATCGAGGTCACGGTCAACCCCCCCAACCCCCAGGTCGGCGACCGGGTGCGCGTCACCTGGACCTTCCGCTACCGCACCCACGACCGGGTGGAGTTCGAGCCCGACGCGGTGGCGCTGCAGCAGCCTGCCATCGAGCTCGAGTACGCCAGGGAGCAGCCCGAGCGAGACCGCAGCGTGCACGGCGAGCGGGACGGGCGGCTGCGCTCCGAGGTGACCGTCGCGCTGCAGCCCTTCCGTTCCGGCGACGTGGTGATCCGCCCGATGAACGCCCGGGTGAACACCGGCGACGAGATCGCCCGGGTCTGCACCCCGGAGGTGCGCTTCCGGGTGCGCTCGGTCTTCGGCAACACCTCGCACCCGCAGGCCCGCGACATCACCCGCCCGGAGGACGTCCGCCGCGACGCGCTCACCCTCCGCTGGATCTCCCTCGGCCTCGACGCCCTCTTCGTCGCCGTCGTCGCCGCGCTCTCCGTCGCGGCCTGGCTGCGCCGCCGCCCGAAGGTGGTCCCGCCGCCGCCGCCGCCGAGGCACCCGTACTTCATCGCCCGAGAGGCGCTGGAGGTGCTCTCCCGAGGAGACCTCCTCGCCCGCGGCCTCACCAAGGACTACTACGACGCCGTCTCCGACGTCGTGCGCCGCTACCTGGGCGGCGTGCGCGGCTTCGACGCCATCGAGATGACCACCGACGAGATCCTCGCTCACCTGCGAAAGCACCCGCTCGCCGGGGTGACCCAGGTCGAGGTCGAGAACCTCCTCCGAGAGTGCGACCTCGTGAAGTTCGCCCGCTACGTGCCCGCCCACGAGGACTCCGACGCCATCCTCGCGTCGGCGGTCTCGCTGGTCGAGCGCGGCCGACCCACCATGGCCACGGCGCAGGAAGCGTCCCGCGGAGGCGCCCCGTGAAGCTCCGAGGAAGGCCCGCTCCCACCCGGGTCGCGATCCCCCGCCACCGCTCGCCCGCCGGGCCCGTCGCGTGGATGGCCGCGCTCGTCCTCGCGCTCGTCCTCGGCGGCCTCTACGGCTACGCCCGCTTCCAGGGCTGGGACCTCCAGTTCAAGGCCCCGTGGGCGCTGCTCTCGCTCCCCGTCACCTTACTCGTCTATGTATTGTCCCGGCTGCTCTGGAAGCGCGCCGGGGCCGTCCCCGGCGAGGCCCTCACCCGACTCAAGGTCTCCCAGGGCGCGGCGCTTCGGGCGGCTCCTCGCACCCTCAGCGCCCGGCTGATCCATCTCCCGGGCGCCCTGCGGGTGGCGGCCATCGTGCTGGTGGGCCTCGCGCTCGGGCGGCCGCAGCGGGTCGACGCGCCCGACGCGCTGGAGCTGTCGGGCATCGACATCGTGATGTCCATCGACCTGTCGGGCTCGATGCGCGCGGCGGACCTGCAGCCCACGCGTCTGGAGGCCGCCAAGGAGGTGGTGGGTGACTTCATCCAGCGCCGCCGCAGCGACCGCATGGGGCTGGTGGTCTTCGGCCGAGAGGCCTTCACGGTGGTGCCTCCGACGCTCGACTACACGGTGCTGCAGCGCATGGTGAGCGCGCTCAGCCTCGACCTCATCGACGGCTCGGGCACGGCCATCGGCGACGGGCTCGGCACGGCGCTCAACCGGCTGCGCCACAGCGACGCGCGCAGCAAGGTGGTGGTGCTGCTCACCGACGGGGCCAACAACGCCGGTCACGTCGACCCGCGCGAGGCGGCGCAGCTCGCCACGGCGCTGCGGGTGAAGGTCTATACGATCCTGGTCGGGACCGCGGAGGAGGCGCCGGTGCAGCAGGGCGTCGACCTCGCGGGGCGCCCGGTGTACGCGACGGCGCGCTTCCCGGTGGACCCGCAGCTCCTTCAGGACATCGCGACCACGACCGGGGGGCAGTTCTTCCGCGCGGTCGACCGGGCGGGGCTGGCGCAGAGCTTTCACACCATCCTCGACCACCTGGAGCGCAGCAAGATCGCCGACGCGGGCGCCCGCTACGCCGAGCTGTACCCGTGGCTGGTGGTGGCGGCGCTGGCGCTGCTGGCGCTCGAGGTGCTGCTCTCGTCCACGCGTCTGAGGAGGTTCCCGTGAGGTTCGGGGCGGTGGCGTGGCTGTGGCTGCTGGCGCTGGTGCCGTTGCTGGGGGCGCTGATGGCCTACGCGACGTGGGCTCGACGGCGCGACCTCGCCCGCTTCGGCGACGTGCTGCTGGTGTCGAGCCTCCGCGACGGCTCGCCCGCGGGCTGGCGCGCGGCGCGCTCGGTGCTGGTGCTGCTGGCGGTGGCGCTGCTGGCGGTCGGGGCGGCGAGGCCACAGCACGGCTCTCGCACCGAGGTGGTCGCCCGGCGAGGCATCGACGTGGTGGTGTGCCTCGACGTGTCCAAGTCGATGCTGGCGCGCGACGTGGCGCCCTCGCGCATCGAGCGGGCGAAGGCGGAGCTGGAGCGCCTGCTCACCGAGGAGCCCGGCGACCGCGTGGCGGTGGTGCTCTTCGCGGGCGACACCATGGAGTACCCGCTGACGACGGACCACGAGGCGGCGCTGCGCTTCTTCCGCGACGCGCACCCGTGGGAGTTTCCGGTGCAGGGGACGTCCATCGGCAGGGCCATCTCCGCGGCGCGCGATCTCCTGCGGCGCGATCCGCTGGCGGGTCGGCGCTCGCGGGTGATCCTGTTGATCACCGATGGAGAGGACCTCGACGGCGACCCGGTGGCGGCCGCTCGCGAGGCGGCGGCGGACGGGGTGCAGGTCTACATCGACGCGATCGGGAGCACGGTGCCGGAGCCCATCCCCGCGTACACGCAGGACGGCCGGATGGCGGGCTACGAGCGCGACTCTCGCGGAGAGATCAAGCAGACGCAGTTCACGGCGCAGATGGAGCAGCAGCTCCGCAACGTGGCGACCGAGGGGCACGGGACGTACTTCCGCCCTCGCGCCGGTGAGGTGGGCATCGACGCCGTGCGACGGCAGCTGGCTCGCTTGCGCCGCTCGGAGGTCTCGGAGACGCAGCGCACGGTGTACGAGGAGCTCGCGTGGGTGGTGCTGTTCCCGGCCTTCGCGCTGCTGGTGGCGGCCTCCGGGCTGCTGCCCGAGCGGGTGCGTCGGCGCGCGGGCGCGGGAGGTGCGCCGTGAGGGCGTACCTCGTCGCGGGGGTGATGGCGGTCGGGCTGACGGCGTTCACGGTGTGGGCGTGGCCTCCGAGGGAGGAGCTCGAGCCTCGGGTGGCGCAGGGCAACGCGGCCTTCGTGCAGCGGGAGTATCCGCAGGCGCTGGGGCACTACGAGGCCGCGCCGGGGGACGGGCCGCGCAACGCCGGGGTGCACGCCAACCGCGGACTCGCGAAGTTCAGGGTGCTGCTGGCACCGGGCGACGGCGGCGTGCTGCCGGAGCTGACGATGGATGCCGCGGTGCCCGAAGGGTACTCGGGGGCGCAGGACGAGATCCGCAACGCCGCGCGGGGGATGGCGGGCGCGCCGATGGAGGACATCGACACGCAGGTGCGCGCGAGGGCGCAGTACAACCTGGGCAACACGTTCTTCGCGGAGCACTCGTGGCGCAACGCGATCGACGCCTACAAGGAAGCCCTGCGGCTGCGTCCCGGCTGGGTCGACGCCGCGTGGAACCTCGACCTGGCGCGCCGTCGCAAGGAGGAGGAGGAGCACCCCGACGCGGGTCCCGACTCGGGCCAGGACGCGAGCCAGGATGCGTCGCAGGACGCCAGCAGCGACGCGCCGTCGGGTGACAGCGGCGGTGGCGGCGACGGCGGCGGTCAGGGCGACGGCGGCGGTCAGCAGGGCGACGGCGGTCCGCAGGGCAACGACGGCGGAGCCAACGGAGACAGCGGGTCGAACGGGGACGAGCCCGACGGGGGAGCGCCGCCGCCAGAGCAGCAGGACGGAGGGGCGCAACCGCCGCCGCCGCCGCAGTCGCTGGCCCCGTTGGACCAGCTGGAGCGCAACGCGCAGGACCTTCAGCAGATGATGCTGCGCCGACGCGCGGGTCAGACGCCGAGGAATCCGGACGACGAGCGGTAGCGGCGGGGACGTACCGCGTACGAGACCGGGGGGCTTTCCCCGGTACGAGCGAGAGGGCGTCGGCGAGTAAGTCCCCGGTACGAGCGAGAGGGCGTCGGCGAGTAAGTCCCCGGTACGAGCGAGAGGCCGTCGGTAACCCGAGCCAGACCCTGAGCGTTAGCGAGGGGGAGAGCCCTCTACCGCTGTCAGTACGCGTCCGGAATCTCCGGTAATTCCCGCGAGAACCGCAACGTTCGGAACTCCGCGCTGACGACGGTAGAGGGCTCTCCCCCTCGCTAACGCTCAGAAGGTCAGCATAAACCCCACGCGGGCTCATCCGAATTTTACGGAGTAGTGTAATATTCGG
>SCUS01000142.1 GCA_004297725.1 Myxococcaceae bacterium
ACTTCAGCGGTTGCAGGCCCGAAGGGCCGACCGCAACCGCGGAGTCGGCGGTGTCTCGATGGCGTCCACACCAGAAACGCGCTTGCGCGCAACGCCGTGAACATTCCGGGAAGGATCAGTGCAGAAGCACGCGGCAACGGGCCTTGAGAGGGGTGGCCTTGAGAGGGATGCCCCTCTCTCCTCAGCTCAGCCGCTTCGCCAGCGTCTCCGCGAAGGCCATGGTGCCGACGTTGCCGCCCAGGTCGTAGGTGCGCACGTCGGTCTCCCCGTAGAGCCACGCCACGGCGCTCTCCACCCGGCTCGCCGCCTCCCGCTCTCCCATCGCGTGAAGCATCATCGCCGCCGACAGGATGAGCGCCGTCGGGTTGGCGATGCCCTTGCCCGCGATGTCGGGAGCGCTGCCGTGCACGGCCTCGAAGACCGCGCAGTTCTCTCCGAAGTTGGCGCCGGGCACCACCCCGAGGCCGCCGACGAGGCCCGCGCAGAGGTCGCTCAGGATGTCGCCATAGAGGTTGTCCATCACCAGCACGTCGTAGCGAGAGGGGTCTCGCACCAGCTGCATGCAGCACGCGTCGACGATGGCCTCGTTGGCCTCGATGTCGGGGAAGCGCTTGGACACCCGCCGCGTCACGTCGAGGAACATCCCGTCGGTGAGCTTCATGATGTTGGCCTTGTGCACCGTGGTCACCTTCTTCCGGCCGTTGCTGCGCGCATACCTGAACGCGTACTCCGCGATGCGCTGGCAGGCCCGCTCGGTCACGATCTTCAGGCTCTCCGCCACGCCCGGGACCACCATGTGCTCGACGCCCGAGTAGAGGCCCTCGGTGTTCTCCCTCACGATCACCAGGTCGACGTCCTCGTAGCGTGAGGGAACACCCTTGATGCTCTTCACCGGGCGCACGCACGCGTAGAGGTCGAGCGCCCGACGGAGCGTCACGTTCACCGAGCGGAAGCCCGATCCGATGGGCGTCCCCACGGGGCCCTTCAGCGCGATGCGGTTGCGCCGCACCGACTCGATGGCCTCGTCGGGGCACGGGTTGCCGTACTTCTCCGCCGCCGCCGCGCCCGCCTCGTAGGGCTCCCAGTGCACCTTCACCCCCGTGGCCGCCACCACGAGCTGGGTCGCCGCCGTCACCTCGGGGCCGATGCCATCACCCGGAATCAACGTGACCGTGTACTCCATTGTGCCTCTCGCTCCTCCGGGCCTTGCGGTAGCTGATCGCTCGGCCGCCGGTCTACCGATAACTTCCTGACGCTCTGCGTCGCGCCAGCCGTGAGACATCCCGTGTGCGACAGGGCCTGCGGATTGCACAGCCCCCGTGAGAGACTCGAAGCGCTTATGGAGGCGGTGTGCTGATGCGACGTGCGATCCTGCTGTCGGCAGGGATGTTTCTTGGGTGTGCCAGCACCATCGATGGCACAGGTGGCCTCGACGGTGGCCGTGACGCGGGCGGCGACGCGGCCTCCCGGCGCGACGCCCCGGCCGACGCGAGGGACGTGCCCTATTTCGACACCAACGCCTATGACGTCTTCCGGGAGGACGCCTGCCCCGGCACCCGTCCACCCGCGCAGCGCGCCTACGAGTGCGACCCGCTCTCCCGCGCTGGCTGCCCGGTGGGTCAGGGCTGCTATGCCTTCATCGAATACCCGATGGTGCGCTGCGGCAGCGAGATCTACCGCGCTCGCTGCTTCGACGTGGGCAGCACCGAGCCCGGGCTCTTCTGTCGCAGCGGCACCGAGTGCTCCGCGGGGTCGGGGTGCTTCGTCACCGGCGCCATGAACCGCTGCCTCCGCCTCTGCCGGCTCGACGGCACCGAGCCTCGGTGCCAGCGCGGCACGGTGTGTGAGCCCACCGACCTGCCGGACTTCGGTGCATGCCAGTGAGCACCCGGTGGCGACTCGGCCTGCTCCCCTGGGCGCTGCTCGGCTGCGGCGCCCGGACGGGCCTGGAGGTGCGCGACGCGGGCCCCTTGCCCCCGCAGTGCGTGACCGACCAGGACTGCGACGACCGGGCCTTCTGCAACGGCCAGGAGAGCTGCCAGGAGGAGCGCTGCGTCCCCGGCGCTCCGCTGGTGTGCCTGGGCAGCACCGCGTGCTCGACGGTGGCCTGCGACGAGGAGGCCCGCGCCTGCCGCACCACCCCCGCCACGGAGGACCGCGACCGCGACGGCTTCCGCGCGCCGAGGGCGGGAACCTCGCCCGGTGCGCCGGACCGCTGCGGCGACGACTGCGACGACGGCGACCCGGAGGTGCACCCCGGCGCGGTCGAGCGCTGCAACGGCGTCGACGACGACTGCAACGGGATCATCGACGACAACGCCACGCTGACGCCCACCGGGGAGGCGGTGAGGGTGAGCGAGGCGGCGGTGGCCCCGAGCGGCCCGGGCGGAGTCCAATGGACGGGGTCGCGCTATGGGGTGAGCTACTGGGGATACGACAGCGGCAGGGCGCATGTGTACTTCCGGCAGATCGATCGGACCGGCGCTCCCTCGGCGATGCAGCAGCAGGTGACCACCACGCCCAACGACGCCTTCGGGGCGGCCCTCGCCTGGAACGGCCGGGTGCTCGGCGCCGTGTGGCAGGACCGGCGAGATCCCTCCGGGGGATATGAGATCTATTTCAATCGACTGACGCCGGAGGGGGAGCGGCTCGGGCCCGATCAGCGCATCTCCTTCGCCCGGGGCTTCTCGGTAAACCCCGCCATCGTCTGGACAGGAGAGGAGTTTCTGCTGGTCTGGCAGGACGAGCGCGACTCCGTGGGCGAAGGGGGATATGAGATCTATGCGCAGCGGGTCGACGCCGAGGGGAGGCTGATACAGCCCAATCAGCGGCTGACCCGGGAGCCCTCCAACAGCGAGGCGCCCTCGGTGGCCGTCCACGACGGGGGCGTCGCCGTCGCCTGGATGGACGGGCGCAGCGGCCGTCGCGCGGTGTGGTTCGCCACCTTCACCCGTGGGCTCACCCGGGTCACCGTCGACCGGCAGGTGTCTCCGGTCAACCAGAGCGCGGTGGCCCCGCAGCTCGTCTGGAACCGCGACCGCTGGATGCTCGCCTGGTACGACGACGACGAGGCCTCCCCCGACCACGAGCTGTGGGGCGCCACGCGCGACGCCTCGGGCAACCCCCTGGTGGCCGCCCGGCGCCTCACCACGGACGCGGGCTTCAGCCGATATCCGAGCCTGCTGCCACTGGGCGACCGGGTGCTGGTGGCCTGGGCCGACGACCGCGACGGCGCGCAGTATTCGTTGTGGGCAAGGGTGTTCAATACCGACTTCTCACCATTGAGCGCGGAGTCCCGGGTGACGCGCACCGCGATGGGCCCCACGGCGAGCGTGTATCCGTCGCTCGCGAGAGGGCCGGAGGGCGACGTGGGGGTGCT
Organism: Myxococcaceae bacterium; assembly: GCA_004297725.1. GTDB lineage: Bacteria > Myxococcota_A > Polyangia > Polyangiales > SCUS01. Next base: position 3,380 of record SCUS01000142.1, read on the forward strand.
CTTCCGCGATCAGCGGGAGGGGCGCATCCAGGCGTGGTTCACCCGGCTGCGGTGCGCGATTCCGCGGTAGGTGTCAGTCGCGCAGCCCGGCGTCGTTGAACTCGATGCCGGGGTCGTTGCAGCCGCTCTTGTCTTCGCCAGGGATCACGATGACCACGTCCTGCGAGCCGAGGTTGGCGCGGCCGTCGCCGAAGAACTGCACCCTCGCCGGGAAGCGCTGCGCGGTCGCCATGCGGGGGAGACGGTTCTGCAGGTCGAGCGCGAAGGTGAGCCGGGTGCCCGGGACCACCCCGTAGAAGGTCGTGCCGTCGAGGCGCTCGATGTTGGTCATCGGGGCGGCGGAGGCGGGGCGCACCGCCAGCACGAACTGCGACGCAGGATGCGTCGGGTCGAGGTCGATGAGCCGCGCCGAGGCGTTGAAGCGCACCTGCTGGGTGAAGGTCTCCACCGCGGCCACCACCCGGGTGTCGAGGTCGCGGCCGTCGGCGCCGATGTCGAAGACCAGCGGGGCGCCCGAGGCGGTCACCGAGGCGGTGTCGATGGCGAGGCGGCGCATGTCGTCGCGGCCCGAGAAGGGAGCCACGCCGGAGCTGATGCCGATGATCCTGGCGTTGAGGGTGCGCAGCGCCGCCAGGGCCTCTTCGTAGACGTGAGGGCCTCGCGCTGCGGCGCAGGCGGGGCGGCTCGGGGGGCAGCTCGCCGGGGTGACGAAGGAGCCGTTGTTGTAGCTGTTGAGGTTGAGCGGGCCGTTGTGCGAGGGCGCGTCGGCCACCAGCACGATGATGGGCTGGGCGTTGGGGCGCAGGCAGCCGTAGCCCAGTCGGCCAGGGACGGGGCAGGCCGCGCGGGGGGTGATCCAGGGGAAATACCCTTCGCCGGTGGCCACCTGGTAGAGGGCCTCGATCATGGCCTCGGGGTTGTCTCCGCCGCCTCCGGTGACGATGCCGTCGACGGCGCCCTGCACGTTGGCGATGCCGCGGTCGATGGGGGAGACGAGGGTGAAGGGGATGTCCGTCGGGTCGCCGTAGTCGACGTTGTTGGGCGCGCGGAGGGGGAAGTCGGCGTAGGTGGCCACGCCGAACTGCACGTCGTCGATGGCGCGGGCGATGGCCGGGACGATGCTGCGCTGGAGGTTGGCCTTGATGTTGTCGATCTCGCCGTCCATCGAGCCGGTGCGGTCGATGATGAAGAAGACGTCGGCGACGCTGACCTGGGGGCGGGTCTCGAGGTTGACCGTGATGACCCCGGCGTCTTCGGTGAGCTCGATGCAGGTCTCCGGCGGCCTCGGCCTCGGCGAGTCGACCGGGGGCGAGTCGGTGAGCACGTCAGGGACCCTCAACCCCGTGCGGGCGCCGCACCCGACAACCGTCGCGAGCAGCAGCGGAGCGACCCGAACGAGGCGGTTCATGCGGGCAGTGTAGAGAGAGGGGACGGGAGCGTCCACCCGCGGACTACTCGCCCGATGACGAGCGAGAGCGCTCCTTCACGCGCACCCGGGCCGCGTCGCGGGCGGCCTCCCAGCGGGCGCGGTCGTCGGCGAGCGCGTCGAGGTAGTCGATGGCCACCTCGGGCGGTGGCTCTCCCGGAGGGGGAGTGTCTTGAAGGGCGTCGGCGAGGTCGACCAGCTCGTCGGCGGTGAGGTCGAGCTGCGGGGCGCTGTCTCCGAGGGCCTTTGCGATGTGGAGCACCACGTCGGGGCCGAGGTCGCCGCGGCGCACCAGGGCGTGGAGGCTCTCGGCGATCTCGGGCACCGAGAGCTGCGTCTCGGTGTGCACCGCGGCGGCGATGGGGGCGAGCACGTCGGTGCCGAGGAGCCCGTCGGAGAGCAGCACCGCGGCGGCCTGGAGGTAGTTGGAGACCGGCACCACGCGGGGGCCGTAGATGCGGAAGAAGCCCGGGTCGCTGCGGCGCTCGAGGTGGATGAAGATGCGACGGACGAAGTCTCCGCGGGCGGTGCGGTGCACGAGGCGGATGATCTCGGACACCACGTCGGCGTAGGTGCGGGACTGCTCCAGCACGGCGGTGAGCTGGCGGTCGGAGACCTTGCCCGCGAGCACGTCGGCGTAGAGGGAGTAGACGAGCGCGTCGGCCTCGGCGTCGTCGCCGAAGAGGGTCTCCGAGACCCCCTGGGGGACCCGGGTGCGGGCGTCGAGGAGGGCGGGGAGCTTGTAGCCGACCTGGTCACGGAGGGCGCGGAAGCGCAGCCGGAGGATGTTGCGCACCGAGGGCTTGAGGGTGAACTCGTCCCACACGATGCCGTCGAGGCGGAGCTTGGACTCCAGCGTGCCGCGCATCTGCTCGGGGCTGCCGGAGAGGATGGTGACCCGGCTGGGCTGGTGCAGCCGGAGGGCGCGGATGAGCCGCGCGGCGCCGGGCACGGAGCGCTTGGTCTCGGGGGTCTCGACGGCGGTGCGGAGGAGGTCGAGCCAGTGGTCGAACTCCGTGTGGAGGTAGGTCTTGTCGAGGTCCCAGCGGAAGACGTGCTGGGGGGCGGACGAGGGGTCGCGACTCACGCCACGGACGGTACCACCACGCGAGCGCCGGAGGCACGGCGTCGGCGACGACGCACGAGGCCGAGCGCCAGGCCGAGCGCCGCGAGGGGCGCGGCGGAGGTCCCGGTGGCGGGCGCGGTGGTGGAGCAGGCGCAGCCACCCTGGGCGCGAGGGGCCACGAGCGTCGCGGCGTCGTCGACGAGGGGGACGTCGCCAGCGTCGGGGGTCCCGGCGTCGGCGGGGGCGCCGGTGTCGGCGGGGGCGCCGGTGTCGGCGGGGCCGGCGTCGCGGGGGCCCGCGTCGGGGGGCTCGACGTAGGGCGTGGTGGCCACGAGGCGGGAGAGGTTGCCGCTGGCCGTGTCGTATCCGAGGGCGCACGACTCGATGGCCTGGTCGAACTCCGCCGCGAGGTCGTCGTCGACCTGGTCGGGCTGCACCCAGAGCACCCAGACCACGTCGAGGTCGCGAGGGGTGTCGGGGTAGGCCGGAGAGCGGCGCCCGTTGGCGGCGATGACGTCGTCGATGGAGACCTCCACCCGTCGGCCTCGGATGGTCACCTGTCGCCCGGAGTACTCGGGCGCCGTGTCGCGGTCGACGTTGCGAGGGAGCTGCGTGGCGTTGGCGATGAGGAAGGTCGGGCGCACCGCGCTCGCAGGCACCAGGCCCATGTTGTAGAGGTCGAAGTCCGAGAAGCGGAACGACGGGCGCTCGGTGCGAAACTCCCCGGGGGCGATCTCCGTCCAGAGGTTGCCTTCCATGGGCGATCCGCCGGTGTTGAAGAAGTAGCTCCAGTGCGCGCGGTTGACGGTCATGCCGTTGATCTCGTTGCCGCGGCCGAGCAGCGCGTCCCGGGTGAGGGGACCCATCGGGGCCACGGCTCCGTCGGCGGTCGCCCCGTCCTGCGTCGCGGCGTCGGTGGCGGCGACGGCGTCGGCGGTGGCCACGTCGGCGGCGGAGCCCGCATCCGAGGCCGCATCGACCGGGAGGCTCGCGTCGACGCCAGGGGTCATGGCGTCGTCGGGGATGCCGGCGTCGTTGGAGGTTCCGGCGTCGGGCGAGCCCTGCGGGAAGGGGGTGATCTCCAGCCGCGGGCCGTAGCGGTGACCGAACTCCTGCGTGCAGATGAGGTAGCGCCCGAAGTTGATCGAGCGGGGGTCGGTGTAGAAGCGCAGGGAGTTGAGGTAGAGGAAGCCGTCGAGGGGGAAGGCGGTGCTCAGCGCGCGGTTGTTGTCGAAGACCTCGGCGCGGGCGTCGGAGCTGCTGCGCTGGCCGATGCCCCGCACGTCGTTGCGGATCGGGAGGTAGAAGGCCAGCGGCTGCTGCGTGCTGGGGAGCTGCATCGTGGCGAGGTAGCGCCCCTGGTGGAAGCCCTCGACCTCGCTGAGCGCCGTGGTGGCCTCGTAGATGAACGTGTACATCTCCCGGGTGTTGGTGACCGGGAGGTTCTCTCCGTAGACGGGGTCGGCGGGGTCGTCGGTGAGGATGTACCCGTGGCGGGTGACGCGGGCCACGACGATGGCCTCGGCGGCCGGGGCGATCAGGGAGAGCGCCGTGGCGGAGAGCGCGACGGCGGAGATCAGGCGGCGGGGGGCGGGCTTCACGAGCGGACCTCTCACGGGCGGGCGATGGAGGGCGCGGACCCTATCACCGCCGCGTCAGCACGGAAACTGCGCGGGCGCTGTGGCGCAGGCTCCACGGAAAGCGTCGTCAGGGGTGCACAGCGCGGGGGTCGAGGCGTATAGGCAGCAGCGCAGTGAGCAGCGGTGACGGTCCGAATGCGTATCGGGACGAGCGGGCGACGCTCGCGGCGGAGAACGCGCGGCTCAAGGCCGAGCTGGCGGCCCTCCAGGGGGCGCGGCGGTCGGGCCTGGGCCGGGCCTCGCTGGCGGCGGCGACGGTGGCCGCGGACGCGTGGGTGTTCACGCTGATCGTGGGCTGGGTCAACGCCCCGAGCGACGCCGGGGTGTGGCTGGGCTGGGGCGTGGCGGTGCTCACCGTGGGGTTGAACGTCGCGGTAGCGCAGCGGGTGCTGCGCTCGCGGGTCTGAGAGGCAAAGCAGCAATGGCGAAGACAGGGAACACCGTTCACTTCAACCCGGAGGGGATGGGCGGCATCGTGCGCAAGGTCGGTCTGACGCTGGTGCTGCTGGTGCTGGCGTGCGTGCTGGGGTCGGCGAGCTGCACCCGCGTCGACCCGGGCCACGTGGGCATCCGGGTGAAGCTGGCGGGCACCGCGAGGGGGGTGCAGGACGCGCCCATCGTCTCCGGGTGGGTCGCGTACAACCCGATCACCGAGATGGTCGTGGAGTTTCCGACCAGCGTGCAGAACATCGTCTGGAGCAAGGACGTCCACGAGGGCTCGGCGACGGACGAGTCGATCACCTTCGCGTCGTCCGAGGGCGTGACGGTGAACGCCGACGTGGGCCTCGCGTTTCATGTGGAGGCGCAGCGGGCGCCGAGGCTCTACGCGCGCTTCCGCCAGCGCGACGTGCTGGTGCTCGCCCACGGCTACGTGCGCAACGTGGTGCGAGAGGCCCTCAACGAGGGCGCCGCGGTGATGCCGGTGCAGCAGATCTACGGCTCGGGCAAGACGCGGCTGCTCAACGAGAGCCTTCAGCGGGTGATCGCGCGGCTCGGCGACGACGGCTTCGTCATCGACCAGCTCACCTTCAACTCCGCGCTGCGGCTGCCCGACAACGTGGTCGCCGCGATCAACCGCGCCATGGAGGCCACGCAGAACGCCATCCAGGCGGAGAACCGCGTGCGGCAGATTCGCGCGGAGGCCGAGCAGGCGGTGGCGCAGGCGCGAGGCGCGGCCGAGGCGGCGAGGCAGCGGGCCCAGGGCGAGGGCGACGCGCTGCTCATCAGGGCGCGCTCCGAGGCGCAGGCCAACGAGATCATCCGGCTCTCCATGAACCGCGACGTGATCGCGTACCGGCAGCTCGAGCGCTGGGACGGCCACCTCCCGGTGGTCACCGGCGGGGGCAACGTCCCCATGATGACCCTGGACACCACGCAGGTGCTGCAGCTCCCCGAGGCCGAGCGGCGGGCGCGGCTGCGTGAGCTCCTCGGCGTCGCGGCGCCGGCCACCACCGCGGGCGCGAGGCCCACCGGCAACGAGCCCGACGCCCCCGCCCCCGCGCAGCCCGCGCTCCCCACGGGCGTCGCCATCACCCCGACTCCCTGAAGCGCCCGCTGCAGACGCAGCTCCACAGAATCCCGAGGCGCTCCCCGGATCAGCTCCCCCGGGGCGATGTACCCTCGCGCGTCGCGAACGCATCGCACACGTCGACAGGGGGAGCCCTCATGGACCGGAGATCGTTCTTCTCGAATACAGCCGCCCTCGGCGCCGGGGCCGCGGCGATTCCCCTGATCGGCTGCGGCCCGTCGCTGCGATCGGGGCCCGTGGGGACCTTCAGCGAGGCCGAGGCCGCCGCGCTCGTGGCGGGGCTTCGGCGCTCCCTCGACGCCACCACGAACCTGCGGGTGGCGAGCCGCCTCGTGCCTGACTCGGGCCTGGCCGAGGAGCCGGGCCTGCGCGGTCGGCTGGACTTCGCCGACGCGCTCGCGGACAAGGCCGTGCACGCGCTGCTCATCGCCGACGTGGGCGGCCGCTTCCGCAGCGGCGTGGCCGACCCCGAGCGCGTCGCGCCGTACCTCGCGGACTTCGCGCCGCTCCTCGACGACGCGGTGACCGAGCACACCGCGCTCCTCGCGCGGGCGCCGGTGCGCCAGAAGCGCCTGGTGAGCGCGCGCATCCGGCGCGACCCGGGGCTGCCCATGCGCCTCGGCGAGGAGCTCGACACGCACGCCCGCTCGCTGGGCGTGTCCGCCGACGGGCGCGGCAAGATGCGCAGGATCCTCGCGGAGGTGAGCGCGCGGTCGCAGGTCCAGTCGTTCGGGGTGGTGGTGGACGACTACGTCGACAAGGTGCAGCGCGTCGCCGCCCGCTGCGGCCAGGACGTGGCCTTCGCGCGGGCCCTCGCGACGAGCGCCTCGGCCGAGGCGCTGTGGGCGATCGCACCGTCGACCCCGGCCGCCACGGCGCCCGCCGCGAGCAGCTCGCCGCCGTGGGGCTCGCAGTCCAGGGATCCGGAGGCGCCGCGGGTCGTGGACGCTGGCGTCCGCGGTAGCAGCCGGACCATTCGCGCCGGTCTCTGGACCGGCGGAATCGGTCTGGCCACCTTCGGCCTCGGCGCGGGGATCGCGGCCGCCGGCGGCGGCATCGGCTCGGGCATCGGCGCCGTGGGCCTGGTCATGGCGACGCTCGGCGCGGTGGCCGTGCTGGTGGGCCTCATCATGCTCCTGGTCGGCGCGATCCAGAGCGCGGTGGAGTGAGCCCGAGGTGCGGGCCTCGGCAGCCATCACGGGGCTCGGGGCGGTCTCGGCGCTCGGCCGCGGCGTTGCGGCGATGCGTGAGGCGCTGCGGGCGGGGCGAGACGGCATCGCGCCGCTGACCCGCTTCGACGCGGCGCCCTTCGGGGGCAGGGCCTTCGCGGCGCTGGTCCCCGGCGCGGAGGGACCCGACCGCTGGCTCGCCTACGCCCGAGTGGCGGCGCGAGAGGCCTTCGACATGGCCGGCCTCTCGAGCGCTGGCATCGCCCCCGGGCGGGTCGCGGTGGTGATGGGAACGAGCCTCGGGCGCAGCGGCGTCGTGGCGTCGGCGGCGCACTCGGTGGCGCGGGACCTCGGCGCGCTCGGCCCCGCGCTCACGCTCTCCACGGCGTGCGCGTCCTCGGCCAACGCCATCGGGCTCGCGAGGGACCTCCTCGCCCGTGGCGACGCCGACGTGGTGATCGCGGGCGGCGCCGACGAGGTGACCCTCGACCTCCTGGCGGGCTTCGCGGCGCTCGGCGTGCTCGCCGAGGGGCCCTGCGCGCCCTTCGGCCCGGTGCTCGGGACGACCCTCGGCGAGGGCGCCGGCTTCCTGGTGCTGCAGCGCGCGGCCGACGCCCGACGCCCCGCGCTCGGATACGTCTGCGGCTATGGCCTCTCCAGCGACGCGTGGCACGAGACCTCGCCCGATCCTCGCGGCGCGGGCGTCGGCCGGGCGCTGCGCTCGGCCCTCGGCGACGCGGGGTGGCGCCCCGAAGAGGTCGACTACCTCAACGCCCACGCCACCGGGACCGCCGCCAACGACGAGGCCGAGTGGCTGGGCGTCCAGGCGGCCTTCGGCGAGCACGCGGAGGGGCTCCCGGTGAGCGCGTCGAAGAGCTTCCTCGGGCACGCCCAGGGCGCCGCGAGCGTGCTGGAGGTCATCGCCACGCTGCTGTGCATGGAGGACGGCGCGATCCCGCCGTCGCTACGGGCGAGCACCGGTCGAAAGCGAGGGCCTGCGGACCGGGTTGCGTCCGACCGACCGCGACCCCACGCCGTGCAGCGCTTCATGGCGAGCAGCAGCGCCTTCGCGGGCGCCAACGCCGCCCTCGCGATCGCGCGCGAGCCCGGCGCGGTCACCTCGCGCGAGCGCCCGGTCTTCGTGCTCGGCATCGGGGACCTCACCAACGCCGTGGCGTCGTCCATCGCCCGCGACGACGCGGCGTTTCGCGCGCGCGCCCCCTCCGCCGACCCGCGCACCCTCGACCCGCTCGCCCGGCTGGTGGTGGGCGCGTGCGCGGCGGCCCTCGACGACGCGGGGGTCCGCCTCGCGGGCGCTGCGAGAGACCGCGCGGGCGTCGTCCTCGGCGCGCAGCACGTGTCGCCCGTGAGCGGCGGCGCGTGGGAGCGGAGCCTCGTCGAGCGCGGGGTGACGCGAGTGAACGCAGGCGCCTTCGCGAGGCTCGTGCTCCACGCCGCGGCGGGCTCTGCCTCGAAGGCCCTGTCGCTGCGCGGGGCGGCGAGCACGATTGCGGGAGGCGCCGTGGCGGGGCTCGCGGCGGTCGCGTACGCCGCCGACCTCGTGGCGTCGCGGGACGACCTCGACCTCGCCGTCGCGGGAGGCGCCCACGAGGATGAGCTGCTTCGTCCCGACCACGAGGGCGCGGCCTTCGTCGCGCTGGGCGTCGAGCGTCGCCCCGGCGCCGCGCGCATCGCGGGCTCCGCCTTCGGGGGCCCCGGCGGATGGGAGGACGTCGCGAGCGCGGCCGCCGCGAGGGCGGGGCTGGGGGTAGAGCAGGTCGAGTGGTTCACCGTGGCGCCCGGCGGGGCGAGGCCGCCGGTCGAGGGCGCGCGGGCGCTGGTGCGGGCGCTGCGGAGCGGGGCGAGGCGCGCGGGCGCGGTCGCCTGGGATGAGGGCGCCTCGTGCGCCGTGGTGATCGTGGAGGACTGAGATGGAAGCCGACCTGGAAGCATGCCTGCGGGAGCGTGAGGCGATCCTCGCGCGGGTCCGGGAGATCCTGATCGAGCGGCTCAAGGTGGACCGCGGGCCCGACGAGATCGACCTCGACGCGCCGCTGTTCGCCACCGGGCTGCTGCTCGACTCGGTCGACGCGGTGGAGCTCACCATCGCCCTCGAGGTGGGGTTCGACATTCGTCTGAGCGAGGACTCGCTCGGCCCCAACGCCTTCCGCACCGTGCAGTCGCTCGTCGACCTGGTGATCGCCCATGGAGGTCGCGCGTGATCGCCGACGACGAGGTCCGAGCGATCCGCACCGGCGTCGCGCTCTCGGTGGACGAGGGCGTGGTCGCGCTCCGCGTCGCGGGCGAGGACGCCTTCCGCGCCGTCGACCGCGCGCTCCCCACGGACCTGCACCTGCGCGACGGGCAGGCCCGGCAGTCGCTGCTCCTCGACGCCGCGGGGCGGCCGATCGCCGACGTGCTCGTCGCGCGCGACGACGAGGACTACCTCCTGATCGTCGACGGGGTCCCCGCCGAGCGGGCCCTCGCGCACCTGCGAGAGCTCGGCGGCGCCTCGGACGCCCGGGCGCTCGACGTCACGTCCGTGTCCGTGCACGGCCCGTGGGCCTGGGAGCTCATGGCCGAGGTGTTCGAGGCGGGCGTCGCGGCGGTGCCGTACCTCAGCCTGCTGCGCGTCGACGGCGAGCTGTGCGTCCGCGCCGGGCGCACCGGGGAGTTCGGCTACGAGATCCTGTGTCCCCGCGAGCGCGCCGCCGAGCTCGCCGCGCGCCTCGCCGACCGCGGCGCCCGCTACGGGATCGCCCGGGTCTCCCGCGCGGCCCTCACGCACTGCGCCTTCGAGAACTGGTTCTACGACCCCTCCTTCGCGCCGCCCGGGGCGACCGCGGTCGAGCTCCAGCTCCAGTGGCGCCTCTCCTCCCGGAAGGAGTACCTGGGCCGCGAGGCGATCGCGGCGAGGCGGCGCGACGAGGGGCGGGAGCGCATCGCGTGCCTGGTCACCGACGAGCTGCTCCTCCCTGGCGACGAGGTCGTGTGCGACGGCGAGCCGATCGGCCGGGTGACCCACGCGGAGCGCTCGCTCACCCGGGGGGACTTCATCGCGCAGGCGCTGCTGGGCGCGCGCTGGGCCCACGGCGGCATCGACCGATACCGAGTGCGCCGCGGGGGCAGGGAGGTCGCCGCGCGCACGGTGACGCCGCCGCTCGTCGACAACCGCAGCCTGTACGTCGACCCGCGGCGGCACTCCTTCGAGTGCGCCGACGAGGTGAGCTTCCCTCCCATCGCGCGGGGCGGAACCGGCGTGGCGGGGGGAGCGTGAGGCTCGCGGGGCGCACCGCCCTGGTCACCGGCGGGGGGCGCGGCCTGGGGCGGGCGATCGCCGTCGAGTGCGCCCGGGAGGGGGCGTGGGTGGCGGTCGGGTACCGGCGTCGGGCCGAGGAGGCGAGGGCGGCGCTCGCCGCGGTGCGAGACGCGGGCGGCGACGGCGAGCTGTGCGCCTTCGACGTGCGAGAGGCGGCCGAGGTGGAGCGGGCGGTGGCGGCGCTGCTCGCGTCGCGCGGCAGGATCGACGCCGTGGTGAACTGCGCGGGCGTCGCGCGGGACAACCTCTTCGCTCGCATGACCCTCGAGGAGTGGGACGACGTGATGCGCACCAACCTCCACGGCTGCGTGCACGTCACGCGAGCGGTCGTGCGCTCGATGATGGCCACCGGGGGCGGGGCCGTGGTCAACGTGGCCTCGGTCGCGGGGATGCGAGCGAGCCCGGGGCAGGCCAACTACGCGGCGTCGAAGGGGGCGGTGCTGGCCCTCACCGCCACGCTGGCGGCGGAGCTCGGGCCGTCGCGGGTGCGCGTCAACGCGCTGGTCCCGGGGCTCATCGCGGCGGGCATGGTCGCCCGGGTGGACCCGCGCGAGATCGAGCGCCGCAGGGAGCGCATCCCCCTCGGGCGCCTCGGCGAGGCGAGCGAGGTGGGGCGGGCGGCGGTGTTCCTGCTGTCGGACGACGCCAGCTACGTGACGGGCCAGTCGCTCGTGGTCGACGGGGGGCTGTCGCTGTGAGCGAGCTCAAGCTCCGGCTCGGGGCCGACGTGGTGCAGGCGCTCCTCCCGCACCGGGCGCCGCTGCTGCTGGTCGATCGCGTCGAGTCGATCACCCCGGGCGCCGAGCCGTCGCTCCGCGCGGGGCGGGCCATCTCGGTGAACGAGCCCGTGTTCCAGGGCCACTTCCCCGGCCTGAGCCTCTGGCCGGGGATCTACACCATCGAAGGCATGGGGCAGTCCTGCCAGCTCCTCCAGATCCTGCTCGCGGTGATCGAGGGCTTCGAGCGCGCGGGCCAGACGGCCGCGACCGTCGCCGACGTGCTGCGCGCCATGGACCCGCGCGCCCGGCTGCGCGGCGTGGCGGCGTCGCCCTTCGAGCCCGCGCTGCGCGAGCGCCTCGCGGCCGAGGCGAGGGTGGCCGTGAGCGCGGCGGTCGACGTGCGCCTGCTCGACCCGGTCTTCGCGGGCGACGTCGTGGAGTACGAGGTGCGCCGCACGCTGGTGCGCGACAACATCCGCCGCTTCGAGGTCCAGGCTTCGGTCGACCGTCGGCCGGTGGCGCGAGGTACGCTCACCGCGGCCATCCTGGGGCCGCCGCCGCATGCGCCTTGACGCGCTCGCGGCCTGCGCGGCCTGGGCGCTCGCCGGGTGCGGGCCGAGGCTGCTCTGGCACGGGCGCAGCGCCGATCGCAGGGTGCGCGTCGAGGTCGTCGAGCGCGACCGCGCCCAGTCCGTGGTGGTCGACGGCGTGGCGCAGCCGCGCTTCGACGCCGTGGGGTACGCGTCCCTCGTGGCGAGCGACGACGGCCGCGTGGTGGCCTACCCGGCCCTGCGCGCGGGGCGCTGGCACGTCGCGGTCAACGGCGTCGCGGGCCCGGCCTTCGACGGCGTCGGCGAGGTGGCGCTCAGCCCCGATGGGAGCCGCGTCGCGTACGCGGCGCTCCGCGGCGGCCGCTGGCGCGTGGCGCACGACGGCCGGGAGGACGCGCCCTTCGCGTCGATCATCGCCCGGACGCTGCGCTGGACGGCGGGCGCTCGACGCCTCGTCTACGTCGCGCGCGACGGACGAGGCGACCGCTCGGTGGTGGTCGACGGCGTCCCGGGGCCCGCCGCGAGCTCGGTGCGCGCGCTCCGCGTCGGCGACAAAGGGGCCCTCGTGGCCTACGTGGCCCGCCTCGGCGGGGCCGATCACGTCGTGGTCGACGGGCGCGTCGGTCCGGCCTGCCGACGGGTCACCGATCTCTCCGTGGCCGAGGCGTCACCGCACGTCGTCTACGTGGCCGTGCGCGAGGGGTTCACGGAGGTCGTGCGCGACGACGCGGTGGTCGTGGGCGCCGCCGGGGACTTCGCGGCGCCGCGGATCAGCGCCGACGGCGAGCACACCGCGTGTCTGCACGTCGACGACCACGCGGTCGACGTGATGCTCGACGGGCGCACCGTCGCCCGCCACGACGACGTCGAGGATGGGACCTTCACGCTCACCCGCGACGGATCGCACGTGATCTACGTGGCCGTCGCGCGCGGCCGTCGCAGGGTCTTCCGCGACGCCGATGGGGGCCCGGGCTTCGAGGCGCTGCCGGGGTTCACGGCGCTCCCCTCGGGTCGCTGGGCGTACGTGGGTCGGCGCGGCGACGCGCTCCACGTCTACGTCGACGGCCGGCACGTCCACACCGAGCGGGGGTGGGTCGGCGCGCTCGCGCTGCCCGACGCGGGGACGCGCTACGCCTACTTCGCCGAGCGAGCCGATCGAGCCGCCGTGGTCGACGACCGGGGCGAGCGGGTCGTCGGGGTCCCCATCAACGACTCGCTGACCTTCGACGCGCTGGGGCGCCGCTGGGGCTGCCTCGCGGGCGATCGGGAGACGCGGCGCGTCCGCTTCGTGCTGGAGGGCGGCGCGGAGCGAGCCTTCGACTGGGACGAGGTCGGGTCGATGATGCTGCGCGGCGGCGACGCCCTCGACGAGGGGGCCGCCCGGCGCCTCGTGCGCGCCGAGCTGGCGCGGTGAGCGCTATCCGCTCTCGCCGACGTCGAGGCCCGGGTGCAGCTCCCGATCGCGCTCGAGCACCCTTCGTCGCGAGGCCTCGTCGAGGCCGCCCCAGATCTCTTCATGGAGGACGCGAGCCCGCTCGCTGACCGCGTCCGACCGGCGCGCGGCGACGCGGCTCCACAGCGCCGCGCCCTCGCGGTCCACCGGGCCGCCCTCACCGATGGCCAGCTGCTTCGCCATCACGAACTGGCAGCGAGGAACTCCTCCCCCAGAGCCCAGGTCCATGCCCTGCTCTGCGAAGCGCCGCGCCTTCACGGGGTCGCGCCCGATGGGGTGCCCCGCGAGCTCGCCCTCGTCGAACATCTCCGCGGCGACCGCAACGGCCCCGGGTGAGCCTCCCTCCGCGGCGAGCTCCCACCCGCGCGCCGCCCGCGCGAGATCGACCGGAGCGCCCTTCGCTCCGCTGCTCAGGTGGCGCGCGATGTCGATCCACGCGTCGGTGCGACCGAGCTCGATCGCTCGCAGATACCAGCGCTCGGCGTCCTTCCAGGTCTTCGCGAGGTGGCCCAGTCGGAGGGCCGCGAGGCCGAAGCCACCCGCCGCGGATCGCTCGTAGAGCGCGGTCGCTTCCTTCTTCGACTTCTTCTCGATCCGGAGCCCGAGCTCGAAGGCGCAGCGGGCGTCTCCCCGCTCGGCGCCGCGCTGCCAGTGCGAGAGCGCGAGGGCCCGTCCGCCCGGCGCGTCTCCGGTGTCGACGAGTCGACCGAGGAGCCAGGTCGCCCAGGTGTCCCCTCGCTCGTCGGCGCTGCCGAGCCACGGCAGCAGGGTCGGAAGCTCGTGGGGCGCGGGGCTCGGCGTGTCGGAGTCGCCGAGGTCCGAGAGGAGGCGCGCCACCCGGTCGGAGAGCGGGGCCCGGGCGGCGAGGGCTCGGGCGCTCTCGCTCTCGATCATGTCCTCGGGCGTCGCGCTGGCGCGGCATCGTATGGCGAACGCGACGTCCTCCCAGGCATCCTCGCGACCGAGCGCCACCGCGCGTCGGAGCCACCGCTCGGCCTCGGCCCGGAGGGCCTCGATCGCATCGGCTCGAAGACGCCACGTCTCGGAGAACGAGCGCTGAAGGGCGATCAGCCCTCGTCGGCGGGCCGCGGGCGCCGAGCCGGCGTCGGCCGCCAGCTCATAGAGACGGATGGCCTCGCCGCGGTCGCGAGCGAGCTCCGCGCGATGTCCGAGCTCGAAGGCTTGGTCGGCGCCGAGCTGCGCCGCGACAGGATCATTCATGAGCAGCCGTTCGTTGCTGGGCCGTCGACGACGACGGCTTCATGGCGCAGCGGTCGCGATCGATCAGAACGACTGGCAGATGCCGCTCGCGCAGGTGTTGCTGCAGCACTGGTTGGTCCTGGTGCAGGGCTGGAAGGCCCGGAGGCACATGGCGATGCGGCAGGTGCCCTGGGCGCACACGCCGGAGCAGCAGTGGGAGCCCTGGGTGCAGGGGCCGTCGAGGGGGCTGCACGTGGTGTCGCAGCGTCCGCCGAGGCAGCGCTGGTTGCAGCAGTCGATGTTGGTGGTGCAGACGCCGCCGGGGTTTTCGCAGGTGCGCTCGCAGCGCGAGGAGAAGCTGCAGCGGTTGCCCGCGCAGCACCACGAGGTGCTCAGGCAGAACACGCCGGTGCCCGCGCAGGAGGCCTGTCGGCAGATGCCCGCGGAGCAGCTCCGGGAGCAGCACTCGCCGTCCGTGGCGCAGGTGGCGCCCTCGCGCGAGCAGGTCGTGGCGGTACGGCAGACGCCGCTGGAGCACATCAGCCCGTCGCAGCAGCCGGCGCCGCAGGGCTGTCCCAGCACCGAGCAGGTGGCCCCGGCCTGGCAGGTTCCGCTGGTGCACGTCAGCCCGTCGCAGCAGCCGGCGCCGCAGGGCTGTCCGCGAGGCGAGCACAGGGTGGGGGCCTGGCAGGTGCCCGCGGTGCACGTCAGCCCGGTGCAGCACCCGCTCCCGCAGGGCTGACCGTCGGCGCTGCAGGTCGTGGCGGCCTGGCAGGTTCCGCCGGTGCAGCGGGAGCCGGTGCAGCACTCGCCGTCGTAGACGCAGCGGCTCCCGTTCGAGCGACAGACGCAGGTTCCGCCGCTGCAGAGCATGTAGCCGCAGCACTGAAGGGAGCTGGTGCAGGCGCGGCCCCCGGCGCTGCAGCAGATGGGGCTGGTCGGCGCGGGCTGACAGTCGAGGCCAGGACAGCAGGAACCATCGCCCGCACAGGCCGAACGCACCGGCAGGCAGGCAGGCACGTCGGGGACCACGGGCACGTCGGGGACCACGGGCACGTCGGGGCGGTCGACGGGCGCGACGACATCGGGGGCGGTGACGACGTCGGGGCGGTCGATGGGCGCGACGACGTCGGGGGCGGTGACGACGTCGGGGCGGTCGATGGGCGCGACGACATCGACGGGCGCGACGACATCGATGGGCGCGACGACGTCGGGGGCGGTGACGACGTCGGGGGCGGTGACGACGTCGGCAGGCGCGACGACGTCGGGGGTGGTGACGACATCGGGGGCGGTGACGACGTCGGGGGCGGTGACGACGTCGGGGGCGGTGACGACATCGGGGAGGGAGGGCGCGTCGGGAGAGGCGTCGTGGGCGATGGCTCCATCGAGCTCCGAGGAGGCGTCCGAGGAGCTCGCGTCACCGTTCAAGGGAGGGAGCGAGCCCGTCGCGGTCGGAGAGCACGCGGCGAAGCACACGAGGAGCGGGAGGAGACCGACGGGAAGGCGGCGCATCGCGTGTCGATACAGCCACCCGCGGCGGTCCGCAATTCCGGGGCGATGCCAGGAGCGGCTCACGGATGCGCGGTGCCTCGCGGGCCACCGAAAGCCCGTGCGCTCGTGGCCGCGGGTCATGCCGGGGGTTAGACTGTTCGATCGTGCGCGGTGTCGCGCGCAGACATAGGAGAGGGGCGCTACGGGGGACGGAGCTGGCCAATGACCTCCACGACGAGCGAGAGCGTTCAGGGCGCGCCGGTCGACCTCATCGGAGGCCACTACCGGGTGGTTCGAACGCTCGGCAAGGGCGGCATGGGCACCGTCTACGAAGCCGAGAACACCTGGACCAAGCGACACGTCGCCGTGAAGGTCATGCGCCCCGAGGTGGCCCGCGACGGCGAGCTCGCGTCCCGCTTCATGCAGGAGGCCAGGGCGACCGCACGGCTCGCCCACCCCAACATCATCGACGTGCTCGACATGGGGCAGGACAAGGAGCTCGGCGCCCTCTACATCGTCGAGGAGTTTCTCTCCGGGCACGACCTGCGCGTGCACATGAACGTCGTCGGCAAGATCGCCCCGCGCGAGGCGCTGGAGATCATCCTGCCCGTGATGGAGGCGCTCACCGAGGCGCACGCCCATGGGATCGTCCACCGCGACCTCAAGCCCGACAACATCTTCCTCGCGGAGACCTCGCGGGGGATCGTTCCGACGCTGATCGACTTCGGCGTCGCCAAGATCGCCCCCAGCGAGTCGGGCGAGGCCTCCCTCAAGACCAGGGCGGGCATGCTGATGGGGACGCCCTCGTACATGTCCCCGGAGCAGGGACGCGGCGAGGCGACGCTCGACGGACGCGCGGACGTCTGGTCCCTGGGCGTGGTGCTCTACGAGATGCTCTCCGGCACCCGGCCCCACGACGCGCTCACCCCCGTCGGGCTCATCGCCCAGATCATCTACCAGGACCCGAAGCCCCTCGCCGAGGTCGCGCCCGAGCTCCCGGCGGGGCTCTCGGACGCCGTCATGGGCGCGCTGCAGCGAGACATCACCAGGCGCTACCCCACGATGCAGGCCTTCCACGACGCGCTGAAGTCCTGTGACCTCGACCGAGGCGCCGTGAGCTCCGCGCCTCGGGTCGATCCGCCGGAGGAGAGCGCCGTGGTGCTCCCCACCCATCGGAGCTGGCGCTCGGCGTGGCTCGCGCTCATCGCGGCGCTGGGCCTCGGGGGCGCCCTGCTGCTGGCGACCCTGATGCGCGGCGGAGAGCCTCGGGACGATCCACCCTCGCGCCCCGCGGCGACGGCCACGGCGCTCCCTCCGGTGCCGATCTCGCCGCCCCAGGTGGCCCCGCCGCCGGTGGCCCCGCAGCCGGTGGCGCCGGTGAGGGTGAGCGCCGCGCCGACCGCTCCCCCGCCGCGTCCCGCTGCGGTGGTGACCACGAGGAGGGCGCCTCCGCGAGCGGCCAGAGCCCGTCCGGCGAGCTCCGTGACGGTCGAGGCGCCCCCACCCCGGGCGAGCGAAGTGACCACCGGGGTCCCGGTGATCGAGTGAGGTGATGCATGGACCCACGAGCGCGCCGATCGGCCCTTCTCCTCGCGGCAGCGTTCGCCTTCCATGAGGGCGTCGCGGCGGCGCAGACCTCGTGTGACGACGAGGCGGTGCGAGCAGGAAATGAGCTGCGCCGCTCGGGCAACGACGACGCGGCGCTCTCGGAGTTTCGCCGCGCATGGGAGGCGTGTCATACCCCGCGCGCGAGGGCGCAGATGGCCCTCGCGGAGGCCGCGCTGGGCCGCTGGATCGAGGCCGACGAGCACTTCGGAGAGACGCTCGCCAGCGGCGGAGACCCGTGGATCGAGCGCAACCGCCGGAGCCTCGAGGCGGTCCGGGCGCAGGTGGCGGAGCACATCGGATACCTGGAGCCGCGCGGCGGAGTCCCAGGGGCGGAGGTGCTGATCGACGGGCGCCCCGCAGGCACGATGCCGCTGAGCGGTCCGCTGCGGGCCGTGGCAGGGACCGCGTCGGTGACGGTGCGCGCGCCGGGCTACCTGCCGATCACCCGCTCGACGGTGATCACCGCGGGGCAGCTGGTGAGGGAGAGCTTCGAGATGGTCCGAGAGCCCGAGGTGGCGCCGCCTGCACCACCTCCCGCGCCGCCGCCGGTCGTCCGCAGCGAGCCTCCGCCGCCGCCTCCAGCGCCGACGCGGTCGCCGCCGCCTGCGCCGCTCGCGGCCCCGGCGAGACCGGCCGTCGAGGTCTTCCGCGCTCCGGAGTTCCGCGCCCCGAGCGACTCGACCGGGAGCCTGCAGCGGAGCCTCGGATGGGTCGCGGCGGGCGGCGCGCTGCTCGCCCTCGGAGGCGGCGTGTGGGCGCTGGCGGCCCGAGAGAGCGCCCTCCAGGACCACAACAACCCCGCGCTCGCCTGCACCGTGAACGACCAACGGACGGTCTGCTACGAGGCCCTCGACACCGCCGACGGCCTGCAGACGCTGGCCATCGCGGGCTTCGTGGGAGGCGGGGCGCTCGCGGTGACGTCGCTGGTGTTGTTCCTGACGGCGCCGAGCAGCCCGAGGCCGACGTCCTCGGCGGGACTCGGCTGCGGGAGGGGCCCCGGTACGGTGGGCCTCACGTGCTCGCTGGCCTTCTGAACGCGCTCTCCGGGCCGACGCCCGCTCCTCGAAGGGAGGGCTCATGTCGACAACGCTTGCATGGAACCCACGGACCTCGGCCCTCGCGCTGATGCTCGCGACGGCCTGCGCCTCCGCCGGCTGCTCGTCGCCGACCTTCGCCGACGCAGGCGCAGACCAGCCCGGAGTCCTCGACCACCCCGACCCCAAGGGTCCGCTCGACGCGGGACCCCGCCAGGACGCCTCGATGGCGTGCCCGACGGGGCAGGCGCGCTGCGGCCCGGCCTGCGTCGACCTCTCGAGCGACACCCTCCACTGCGGCGCCTGCGGCCGCGTCTGCCCGGCGGGCGTCGCGTGTCGGGCGGGCGCGTGCCCTCCCTCCAACGACGACCGCGCCTCGGCGACGCCGATCGCGCTGACGGCCGCCGAGCTGGTGCTCTCCGGCAGCACCGACGGCGCCACCTTCGACGGACCGACGGGCTGCGTGAGCGGGGCGCCCAACGTCTGGTACGCCCTCACGCTCGCCCAGCGCGCGGTCGTGTACGCCGACACCGCCGGCTCGACCTACAACACGAAGATCTACCTCGTCGACGCCGCCGGGGCGCTGGTGTCGGGCGCCTGCAACGACGACTCGGGCTGCACCACCGGGGGCTTCACCAGCGAGCTCCAGTCGCGCATCGCGAGGGTGCTCGCCGCGGGCTCCTATGCGATCGCGGTGTCGGGCTCGCAGGCCACCGACCGGGGGGCGTTCACGCTGCGGGTGCAGAGCATCCCGACCAGCTACGGTAGCTTCTTCTACGAGGCCCCCATCGACGGCTCGATGACCGTGAGCGACAGGCTCGTGGGCACCTCGGCCCGCGCTCCGCTCTGCGAGCGGGGCGACTCGGGCGAGGACGTCCGCTGGTTCGTGAGCTGCGGCGGCGCGTCGAGCTCGCTCTTCAGCGTGTGCCGCTCCGACGGAGGCTCCTTCGTGCGCGCCCTCGGGTCGGCCCTCTACGACCCCGTGCTCTACGTCTACAGCGGGCTCACCGGCTCCCAGGTGCAGTGCAACGACGACGGAGGCGAGGCCTACAACTGTCGAGGCACCGGCGGAGACGCGCTCAACTACGGCTCCCGCATCAGCGCGCCGATGCCCCGAGGGCTCAGCGCGCTGGTGGTCGACGAGCGCCTCACCCGCAACGGGATGAACTACACGCTCCACTACGAGCTGCGCTGAAGCGCCCTCAGACGGCGGCTGAATCACGACGAGCGGAAAGCGGGAAATCCTCCCGATGGCCCGCCGTGCTGTGGCGCCAGGGTGGCGGCTGCGAGGGCGTCGTCGCGGGTTCGTGCGTCACCCCGACGTCGCGGTGTGTAACGCGCGATGCGACGACGAGAGCACGCACCCGCGCAGACTCGGACGCGCGTTGCTCTTCCCCTCCGGATTCTCTACTCACGCGGCCGTTCGCGGGCTGACGGCGCTC
Organism: Myxococcaceae bacterium; assembly: GCA_004297725.1. Taxonomy (GTDB): domain Bacteria; phylum Myxococcota_A; class Polyangia; order Polyangiales; genus SCUS01. The sequence continues at coordinate 23,026 of SCUS01000142.1, forward strand.
CTCCACGAGCGTCGTCGTGACGCCGTGAGAGGAGCCACCGATGACGACGCAGGACCCCACCTCCGTGACGCCCACGCGCACGACGCTCCGCCCCGACGCGCAGGAGCCGAGGCACTTCGCGGCCCCGCCCTCGCAGCCTCCGCTCTTCGGCGCGGCCCGTGTGGGAGAGGCCCGCGTCGCGGTGGTGTTCGGCGGCCAGGGCGGGCAGTGGCTCGATGGGCTGAGGGAGTTGAACCACGCGCACGCGGCGGTGCGCACGCTCGTCGGCGCCGCGACCGAGCGGCTGCGCGCCTCGGCCTCCGACCCTCGGCTGAGCGCGCTCGCCACGCCCGCCCGAGGCTTCGACCTCGCCCGCTGGGTCGAGCACCCCGAGTCCGCGCCTCCCCCGGAGGTGCTCTCCAGCTCGCTCATCTCCCAGTCGGGGATCTTCCTCACCTCCGTCGCCCGCCTGCTCGCCATGGGCGAGCGCGGCTTCGACCTCGACGCCCTCGCCTCGCTCTCGACCGCCGCCACGGGCCACTCGCAGGGCGTCATGGCCGCGCTGCTCTTCGCCGAGGGCCACGGCTTCCAGGGCCTCGTGCGCCGCGCCTCGGAGATCGCCAGCTACTTCTTCTGGCAGGGCTACCGGATGCAGGAGTCCTTCGTGCTCCCGACGGTGCAGCCCGCGGTGCGCGCCGCCGCCGCGCAGGCAGGCATCGGCGAGCCCTCGCCCATGGCCGCGGTGGCGGGCCTCACCGACGCGCTCCTCGCCGAGGCGCTCGCGAAATTCCACGCGGCCAACCCGCAGCTCCCGCCCATCGATGTCTCGCTCGACAACGGCTACGTGCGCAAGGTGCTCTCCGGGCCTCCCGCCTCGCTGGTGGCCTTCGCCCGCGCGCTCGCGGCCTTCCGCGTCGCCGAGGCGCAGGCCTTCGCCAGGGGCCGCCTCGGTCGCCGGCCGCTCGACTTCTCCTGGGAGTTCGTCGACGCCTCGGCGCCCTTCCACTCCCGCTACATGGAGCACGGCCGCCGGGCGCTGCCGCACGACCTCGCCAGGGAGGGCATCCGCTTCGCCCCCGCGGCGCTGCGCCTCCCGGTGCTGGGCAACGACGGCTCCGACCTCCGCCTCGCCGCCGACGACGCGGCGCTGCTCTCCTCGCTGCTCCGGATGCAGCACGTCGAGCCGGTGCGCTGGGGCGCCGTCTGCGCCGCGCTGCGGGCGAGCCACCGGGACGGCGTCACCCACGTGCTGGACTACGGTCCCGGCGACGCGGTGGCGAGGCTCACCGGGCTCAACTGCCGGGGCTACGGGGTGCACGTCTTCCCGCTCGCCACCGAGGCCGGCCGACGAGACGCCGCGGCGCCCAGGGAGCAGCTCCCCCGAGGCGCGGACTACCGGCGCTACGCCCCGACGCTCCGTCGCACCCCGACCGGCGAGGTGTCGCTCGACAACGCCTTCCGCCGCGCCACCGGGAGGCCGCCGGTCTTCCTGCCGGGCATGACCCCCACCACGGTGGAGGCGCCCATCGTGGCCGCGGCGGCCAACGCGGGCTTCGTCAGCGAGCTCGCAGGAGGAGGCCAGGTCACCGAGCGCCACTTCCGGCTGCGCGCTCGGGAACTCTCCCGGCTGCTGGAGCCAGGCGCGGCCTACGTGGTCAACCTGCTGCACCTCGACCCCTACCTCTGGAGCCTTCACTGGAAGGGCGAGGGGCTGGTGCGGAAGCTGCGCGCCGAGGGGGCGGCGATCGAGGGGGTGACGGTCTCCGCGGGCGTTCCGGAGGTGGCCGAGGCGAAGGAGCTCATCGAGGCGTGCCGGGCGCTGGGCATCGGGCTCGTGTCCTTCAAGCCGGGGACGGCGAAGCAGATCAAGGCGGTGCTGGAGATCGCGCGGCACTGCCCCGACGCGACCATCGGCATGCAGGTCGAGGGCGGCAAGGCCGGCGGCCACCACTCCTGGGAGGACCTCCGCGACCTGGTGCGCGCCAGCTACCACCAGGTGAGAGAGCTGCCCAACGTGGTGCTGAGCGTGGGCGGCGGCATCCGCAACGAGGGCGACGCGTGGCAGTGGCTGAGCGGTCAGTGGAGCGAGCGCCTCGGGCTCGCGCCGATGCCCGTCGACGCGGTGTTTCTCGGGACGCTGACGATGGCCGCGAAGGAGGCGATGACATCGCCGCAGGTGAAGGCCCTCCTCGCGAAGACGCGAGGCACCGACGAGTGGGTCGCCCAGGGCGCCTCCAAGGGCGGCATGACCAGCGGCAAGAGCCAGCTCGACGCGGACATCCACTACGTCGACAACACCGCCGCGCGCGTGGGCCGGATGCTCGACGACGTGGCGGGCAACGAGGCCGCGGCCCTGGCCCGCAAGGCCGAGATCGTGGCCGCGCTCTCCGGGACCGCCAAGCCGTACTTCGGCGACCTCACGGAGATGTCCCCCGCCGCGGTGCTGCGGCGCATGGTGGCCCTCATGGCCATCGGCCGCTCGACGGACTACGACGACGGCCGCTGGCCCGACCCGTCGTACCGACAGCGCGTGCAGGACATGGCGCTGCGCCTGGAGGAGCGGCTCGCGACCCGGGAGGGCCCGTCGGTGCTGCGCTCGCCCTCCGACCTCGACGACCCGGAGGCCTTCGTGGCCCGCTTCGTCGAGGCCTGGCCCGAGGCCGAGCGGGCGACGCTCACCCGCTCCGACGCGGACTACTTCGTCCAGCGGGTGTGCGCCCGCCCGGGCAAGCCGGTGAACTTCGTTCCCGCGATCGATGGCGACGTGAGGCGCTGGTACAAGTCCGACGCGCTCTGGCAGAGCCACGACGACCGCTACGACGCCGACCAGGTGCTGATCATCCCTGGCCCCGAGGCGGTGCAGGACATCGCCCGGGTCGACGAGCCCGTCGGGGAGATGCTGGGCCGCTTCGTGGCCTACGGCGTGGCGCAGCTCGAGGCCTCGGGGCAGCGACCGAGGGACGCCCTCGACGCCATCGACGCCGCAGGGCTCGCTCGCGCCGCCGCCGCGCTGGGCCTCTCCCTGGAACTCCGAGGCGACGTGGTGGTGGCTTCGGCGCCGACGAGCGGCTCCCGCAGGGCGACGCCCGGGGGCGCCCGCCCCGCCGAGCTGGCCGCCTGGCTCGAGGCCCTCGACCCGGTGGTGCTCGCCCCCCTCGCGGCCGCGAGCGGCGTGCTGCGAGACCGCTCGCTGGCGCTCAACCCCCTCGGCAGGATGCTGCGCGTCGAGCCCGGCGACCGGTGGACCGCCACCCGCGACGCCTCGCAGCGCCTCGCCTCGCTCTCCGTGCGCCGCGCCTCGGGCCACGGCATCGAGCTCGGCCTCTCCCGAGAGGGCGCCATCGGCCGCTGCGACGTGGAGCTTGTCCACGCGCTCCCCGCCGACCGGGCGGGCCACGTGAGGGAGGTGCGCGTCGCCCTCTCCTATGAGCGCGACCTCGGCCACGAGGGGCGCTTCCCCCGCGACGTGACGCCCTCCCGGGACTCCGCGCTCGGGGACTTCTACCGCGCGGCGATGGTGGGCGAGGCGGAGCCCGTGCGCGCAGGCGACGCGGTGCGCTCGACCTTCACCGTCGACCGGGACTTCGTGCGCGAGTACGCGCTGGCCTCGGGAGACGCCTCCATCGCCTACGTGGGAGGGCGCGGCGCGGCCGACACCATGCCCCTCAACGCGGCCTTCTCCGCGGCCTTCGGGGCGATCTTCCGCGCCACCTTCGTCCCCGGCGTGGCGTGGGACCCGTCCCGGCTGGTGCACCTCGACAACAGCGTCCGCTGCGAGGGCCCGGTGCTGCACGAGGGCGAGGTGGTCGACGTGACCGCCCGGCTCGTGGCCTGGGAGCCCTCCCGGGGAGGCGCCAGGGTGCGCACCGAGGCCGCCCTCCGCGTGGGCGACAGCAAGCGCGCCATCATCGCCAGCACCTTCTTCGTGCAGGGCCACGACGGCGGGTACCGCTTCCGCGCGGAGACGATGCGCCACGCGCTCCCTGCGGGCGACGCGGCGCTCCTCGACCTGCTCTCGGAGAAGCCCTGGATCACCCTCGACCACGGGGCTGCGCTCGACGCCCGCCACGGCTGCGAGGTGACGCTCTCGCTGCGCACGGAGACCCTCGGAGGCGCCGTGCTCGCCACCGTCGAGGGAGAGCTGCGCGACCCGTCTGGACGGCGCGTGGCCTCGGTGCGCCATGAGCAGCCCGGGGTCGATGCGTCCGAGGCCGAGCCGGCGCGCTGGTTCGCGGCCTTCGCGCCCATCCCCGACGCCACGGTCACCCTGGCGCAGCCGTCGCCCGCCCACGTCGAGCGCGCCTTCGCCCCGTGGGACCTCGCGGAGTTCGCCCGCGCCTCCCGCGACGCCAACCCCCTTCACCGGGACGCCCACGTCGCCGCGCTGGCGGGCTTCGATCGCCCCATCGTGCACGGCCAGTGGACCGCCGCCCGCGCCGTGGCCGCCGCCGTGACGGGCTTCGCCGGAACCGACGGCGAGCGGGTGCGCGCCATCGAGGTGAGCTTCACCGACCGGGTGATGCCCGGGGACGAGATCGAGTTCCAGGCGCGCCACGTGGCGATGCTGGGCGGCGACCTGGTGGTGGAGGTGGAGGCCCGGGTGCGCGACGGCGCCGACGGGGTGCTGGCGCTCAAGGGCCGGGTGCGCCTCGCCGCGCCGCGCACGGCCTACGTCTTCCCCGGCCAGGGGGTGCAGGCCACGGGCATGGGGATGGAGGGCTACGCGCGCTCCGCCGCCGCCCGGAAGATCTGGGACGAGGCCGACGCCTTCAGCCGCGACAGCCTCGGCTTCTCGCTGCTCACGGTGGTGAGGGAGAACCCCGTGGAGATGCGCGTGGGGCTGGAGATCCACCGCCACGACCAGGGCGTGCTCTTCCTCACGCAGTTCACCCAGGTGGCGATGGCGGTGCTCGCGATCGCCCAGGTGGCCGAGCTCCGCGAGTCGGGGTGCTTCCAGGACGACGCCCTCTTCTGCGGCCACTCCGTGGGCGAGTACTCCGCCATCGGCGCGGTCACCGACGCGCTCCCGCTGCCCGCGCTGGTCGAGTGCGTGTACCAGCGCGGCCTCGCGATGCAGGGCTTCGTCCCCCGCGACGCCCACGGCCGCTCGCCCTACCGCATGGCCGTGGTGCGCCCGAACATCGTCGGCATGAGCGAGCGCGACCTCGGCGCCCTCGTCTCCCGCATCGCCCGGGAGACGGGACTGCTCTGCGAGGTGGTCAACCTCAACATCCGGGGGCGGCAGTACTCCATCGTGGGCCACGTCCCCGCGCTCGACCTGCTGCGGGCGCGCCTCGCCGAGCGGGAGCCGCCGGGCGCGAAGCCCTCCTACCTCGAGGTGCCCGGCATCGACGTGCCCTTCCACTCGGTCGCCCTCCGCGACGGCGTCCCGGCCTTCCGCGAGCGCCTGGAGGCCTTCGTCCCCGCCGCCCTCGACGTGCTGCCGCTCGTGGGGCGCTACGTGCCCAACCTCGTCGCCCGGCCCTTCTCCCTCTCCCGCGCCTACCTCGACGAGATGGCCGCCTGCTCGGGCTCCGAGGTGCTGGCGGCGCTGCAGGCCCGCTGGGACGCCGACGCCCGCCCCCCGGAGGGCCTCGGCCGAACGCTGCTCATCGAGGGCCTCGCGTACCAGTTCGCCTCGCCCGTGCGCTGGATCGAGACCCAGGACATCGTCCTCGCCCGCGACCGCTCCGGCGTGTCGAGGGTGATCGAGGTCGGCCTCGGCGCCGCGCCCACGCAGGCCAACATGTTCCGGGCGACGCTGGCGCTCGACCCGTCGAGGCTCGATCCGCCCGCGGTCTACAACGTCGAGGCCGAGCGCCGCGCCGTCTTCCACGCCTACGAGTCGGAGGCCCCCGAGGCCCCTGCCGCCGCTGCCACCACGGCCGTCGCCGCCGCGCCCTCGACGCCCTCCCCCTCGGTCGCCCGTTCCTCCTCCGGGCCCATCGCCGACGCGCCGCTCACGGTGCGCGACTCGCTGCTCACCCTGCTCGCGCTCAAGACCCGGGTGCGCGTCGACGAGGTGCGCCCCGACGAGAGCATCGAGCAGCTCTTCGGAGGCAACTCCTCCCGGCGCAACCAGGTGATGGCCGACCTCGGCGCGGAGTTCGGCATCGGCACCCTCGACGGCGCCCACGAGGCTCCGCTCGGCACCCTGGTCGACTCGCTGCAGCGCGCCACCGGCGGCCGCTACCGCGCCCAGGGCCCCTACCTGCGCGCGCAGATCGCCGCGGCGCTCAAGCCCTTCGGGCTCTCCTCCAAGGACGTGCTCTCCGCGGTGACCGCGCGAGGCCTCCCGGAGGGGCGCGCTCTCGCCATGCTCAACCGCGTGGCGCTCTGGCTACGCTCGGGCGACTCCACCCGCGCCGGGGCGCTCTCCCCGGTGGCTCCTCCGAAGCCCGGCGACCGCTCCGGAGCGACGGCCTGGATCGACGCGGCCCTGGCCCAGTACGCCCGCGACGAGGGCCTCTCGCTGGGCGGCGGCGCCTCCGAGGGGGGCGGGGCGACGGTCGATGCGGCGGCGCTGGAGAAGCTCCTCGCCCGCTATTTCGGGGTGGGCGGAGCCTTCCTCGAGTCGCTGCGCTTCGCCGAGGCCGCGCTGGGCCGCGACGTCTGGGCCGAGCTGGAGGTGAGGCCCGCCTCGACCGAGGAGCCCGAGCGACTGGCGCGCTACGACGCCGAGCACGGCGAGGGCTACGAGCGCTCCGTGCGGCCCGCGTTCGCCAGCGAGAAGGCCGTGGTCTTCACCGGGAGCTGGGCCTGGGCGAGGCGAGAGGCGCTCTCGCTCTACCACGCGCTGCGACGAGGAGAGGCCGACGGGGCGAGGGTGCGCGACGCCACGAGGCGCATCGCCCGAGGGGCCGACGAGGCCACGGTGCGCACGCTGGCGTGGCTGCGCGAGCGGGCGGTGAGGGAGGGCGACGAGCGCGCCGCGGAGGTCTTCGCCGCGCTGGTCGAGGGCGTCGACCCGAAGGGGCTCCCGAGGGCCGAGAGCGACGCGGCGCCGAGGTTCCCGGCGGTGGAGGTGAGGGCCGACGGCCGCATCGAGGACTTCGAGCGCCCGAGGGGGGAGCAGACGGCGGTCGCGGTGGCCGAGGAGCTGAGCCTCGGCGGTCACGCGAGGCTGCGCTCCCACGGGGTCGAGCGGGACGGCGTGGCGGCGGCCTTCGAGGAGACGCTCTCCTCGCTGGCTCGGGGCGAGGTGAGCTTCGCCGGGCGCACGGCGCTGGTCACCGGGGCCTCCGACCGATCGATCGCCATCGAGCTGGTGAAGCTGCTGCTCACCGGCGGCGCCCGGGTGGTGGTCACCAGCTCTCAGCTCGCTCCCGAGCGGGTGCGCTTCTACCGAAGGCTCTTCCAGCGCTACGGGGCGCGAGGCGCCGAGCTGGTGGTGGTGCCCTTCAACCAGGGCTCGCGGCAGGACATCCAGGCCCTGGTCCACTGGCTGGTCTCCACCGAGAAGACCACCGTCGGGGGAACGCTCCGCACGGTGAAGGAGCCCTGGCTGGTCGACCTGCTGGTGCCCTTCGGCGCCGTCGGCGAGGAGGCCACGCTCGCGGACATCTCCGACCGCTCCATGGCCACGCTCCGGGTGCTGCTCTACGGCGTCGAGGCGCTGGTGAGCGAGTGCGCCCGGGCCTTCTCCCGGCTGCACGTGAGGGAGCGGCGCACCCACGTCCTCCTGCCGCTCTCGCCCAACCACGGGCAGTTCGGCAACGACGGGCTCTACGGCGAGGCCAAGGCCGCGCTGGAGGCGATGCTCAACCGCTGGGGCTCCGAGCAGGCCGCCTGGGGGCGCCACACCTCCCTGGTGGGCGCTCGCATCGGCTGGGTGCGAGGCACCGGGCTCATGAACGTCAACAACGCCATCGCCCCGGGGCTCGAGGCCCGCGCCGGGGTGCGCACCTTCTCCGCCGCGGAGATGGGACTGCTCCTCGCGGCGTGCTGCGACGACCGGGTGAGGGCGCTGGCCGTCGAGGCCCCTCTCGTGGCCGACCTCACCGGAGGCATGGACGGGGTGCGCGACCTCGCGGGCGTGGCGCGCTCTCTCCGGGCCGACCTCACGGCGAAGGTCACCCGGGCGAAGCGCCTCTCCGCGCTGCGCGGCGAGGAGGCCAGGGCCCTCGGTCGACGCGACGAGGCGCCCCCCACGGTGACCCCCGCGGCGAGCTTCGGTCGGTACTTCGCCTTCCCGACGCTGCCGTCAGAGCCGCGCCGCGCGTCGCTCTCCTCGCTTCGCTCTCTCGACCTCTCCAGGGTGGCGGTGATCGTCGGCCTCGGGGAGCTCGGCCCCTGGGGAGGATCGCGCCCCCGCTGGTCGATGGAGTCGACCGGAGAGCTCAGCGTGGAGGCCTGCGTGGAGCTCGCGTGGATGACCGGGCGCATCCGCTATGAGCGCTCGCGGCAGCACGTGGGCTGGGTCGACGCGGCGAGCGGCGATCCGGTGCGGGAGCGGGAGGTGAAGGAGCGCTACGAGGAGGCGATCCTGGCGGACTCCGGGGTGCGCTTCGTCGACCCGAAGATGCAGTACGGCTTCGACCCGCAGAAGCTCACGGTGTGGGCCGACGTGGCGCTGGAGCAGGACTTCGTCTTCCCGGTGCCGGGTCGCGCGGAGGGAGAGGCCTTCGTGAGCGCGGCGGGCGACGGCGCCCGGCTGGTCTTCGACCCCGCGAAGGACGCCTGGTTCGTGGTGAGGAAGAAGGGCTCCGTGGTGAAGGTCGCCCGCGCCGCGAGGCTCAACCGCTACGTCGCGGGCCAGGTGCCCGGCGCCTGGGACCCGGTGCGCTACGGCATCCCCAAGGACCTCGCCGAGCAGGTCGACCGCACCACGCTCTACAACCTCGTCGCCACGGTGGAGGCCTTCCTCAGCGCGGGCCTCGAGCCCGAGGAGCTCTACCAGTACCTCCACCCCTCGGACGTCGGCAGCACCCAGGGCGCGGGCATCGGCGGCATGCAGAAGCTCCGTCGGCTCTACCTCGACCACGCGCTCGACCGGCCCCGCCAGGGCGACGCGCTTCAGGAGACGCTCATCAACGTGACCGCCGCCTGGGTGGTGCAGACCCTGGTCGGCAGCTACGGGCCGATGGTGCACCCGGTGGGAGCGTGCGCCACCGCCGCGGTCTCGCTCGAAGAGGCCGCCGACAAGGTGCTCGGGGCCAAGGCCGCCTTCATCGTCGCCGGAGGCTTCGACGACTACGGCGAGGAGGGCGCCCTCGGCTTCTCCGACATGGCCGCGACCTGCGACACCGACGACATGCTGTCGCGCTCCATTCCCCCGAGGGAGATGTCGCGCCCCAACGACCGGCGCCGACGGGGCTTCGTCGAGGCCCAGGGCGGAGGCACCGTGCTCGTCGCCCGCGGCGACCTCGCGGTGCGCATGGGCCTGCCCATCTACGCCGTGGTCGCGCTGGCCCGCTCCTACGGAGACGGGATCCACCGCAGCATCCCCGCTCCGGGCCCCGGGGTGATGGCCGTGGCCGCCGAGCGCAAGGCCCGAGAGGGCGAGGAGAGCGGCGCGGAGCTGTGCGACCTGGCCTCGCGAAACGCCGCCTGGGAGGCGCTGAGAGCGAAGCTCCGCGGCCTGGAGGACACCCTCGGCGCAGAGCGCGTCGCGGCCCTCGAGGCCTCCGAGCGACGGCGGATCTTCCATGAGCTCCACGCGGGCGACGAGCGCGTCTCTCCGCTGCGGCGAGCGCTGGCGGTGTACGGCCTCGGCCCCGACGACGTGGCGGCGGCGTGGAAGCACGACACCTCCACCGACGCCAACGACCCCAACGAGAACCGCGCCTACGACCGCATCTTCCGCTGGCTCGGCCGCTCTCCGGGCAACCCCCTGGTGGTGGTCTCTCAGAAGGCGCTCACCGGGCACTCCAAGGGAGGCGCCGCGGCGTGGCAGGTCGCCGGGCTCTGCCAGGGCCTCGCGACGGGGGTGATCCCCGGCAACCCCAACCTCGACGACCCCGACCCCGCGATGCGGGCCTACGAGACCGTCGCCTTCACCGACGCGCCGCTGCGCCTCGCCCCCGGCGCCTTCGAGGCGGGCATGGTGACCTCCCTCGGCTTCGGCCACGTGGGCGGCATCGTGTGCCTCGTGCACCCCGACCGGGCGCTCGCGGCGCTCGATGACGAGTCCTTCGAGCGCTACCGCGCGCTGCGCGACGCCCGGGAGCGACAGCGCCTCCGAGACGAGCTCGCGGTCTACGAGGGAACCCGCCCCGCCGTGCGCATCCGCACGGAGAAGTCCTTCCTCGCGCCCTCCGACGAGGTCTACGCGGGGCTCGACGCCGAGCAGGCGGTGCTCCTCGACGCCTCCTCCCGGAGGCTCACCCGAGGCGGCCCCATCGTCGCGGGCGGCGTGGCCGAGCGCATCGCCCCTCCGGTGGCGCACCTCGCGTCGCCGACCGAGGTCTGAGCGGCCCGATGATCGCAGGAACCGGCATCGACGTGGTCGACTGCGCGGCCTTCGAGGCGCTGCTCCGCGAGCCCGGCAGCGCCTTCGAAGCGCGCACCTTCACCGCCGCCGAGCGCGCCACGTCGTACGCGCGAAGGTCCGGCGCTCCGGCGACGCACCTCGCCGCCCGCTACGCCGCCAAGGAGGCCACGGTGAAGGCCCTCTCCCAGGCGATGGCGCCCGGTCCGCTGCCCAGGGCGCTGGCCGACCTCTCGGAGATCGAGGTGCGCTGCGACGGCGACTCGCGCCCCTCCATCGCCCTCCGGGGTCGGGTGCTCTCCCTCGCCGAGGGCGCAGGGGTCACCCGCCTCCACCTCTCCATGAGCCACGACGGCGCGGTCGCCACCGCGATCGTCATCGCCGAACGCTGACGACCCGTGATCCGCCCGGAGCCCTCACCCATGTCCCTGATCCATCGTCCCTTCCGTCGTGTCGGCGTCGTCAACCGCGGCGAGGCCGCCGTGCGCTTCCTCCACGCCGCGCGCGCCTGGTCGCGGCGCCGCCACGAGCCCCTCGAGGTGGTCGCGCTCTACACCCACCCCGACCGCGACGCGGTCTTCGTCCGCGAGGCCGACGACGCGGTGCTGCTGGGCGACGCGATGGTCCCCGGCCCCGACGGGGCGCTGCGCAGCGCCTACCTCGACGCCTCCCGGGTGCTCCCGCTGCTGGTGGAGGCGGGCTGCGACGCCGTCTGGCCCGGCTGGGGCTTCGCCGCCGAGCGCCCCGATTTCGCCGACGCCTGCGCGGCCCTGGGGCTGGTCTTCCTCGGACCGTCGGGCGCCTCGATGCGGCTGCTGGGCGACAAGATCGGCGGCAAGCGCGTGGCCGAGAAGCACGGCGTCCCGGTCACCCCGTGGAGCGGCGGCGCGGTGGTCGACGCGGCGGAGGCTGCCCGTCACGCGGCGCGCATCGGCTACCCGGTGCTGCTCAAGGCCGCCGCGGGCGGAGGCGGTCGGGGCATCCGGCTGGTGAGGGAGCCCTCGGAGCTGGAGGCGGCCTTCGCGAGCGCCGCCAGCGAGGCCCGCGCGGCCTTCGGCGACCCGACGCTGCTGGTGGAGTGCTTCGCCCCGGAGGCGAGGCACGTCGAGGTGCAGGTGATCGCCGACGCCCACGGCCGCGTGCACGCCGTCGGAACCCGCGACTGCAGCATGCAGCGCCGCCACCAGAAGGTGCTGGAGGAGGCCCCCGCGCCGGGCCTCGGCGCCCTGGAGGAGCGGCTGCGCGAGGCGGCGGTCACCATCGCCCGCGCCAGCGGCTACGTGAACGCAGGCACCGCGGAGTTCCTGGTGATGCCCGACCTGTCGGGCTTCTACTTCCTGGAGATGAACACGCGGCTCCAGGTGGAGCACCCGGTGACCGAGTGCGTGACCGGCGTCGACCTGGTGGCCCTCCAGATCGAGGTCGCCCGAGGCGAGGCGCTGCCCGTGGCGCTCCCCCCGCTGCGAGGCCACGCCGTCGAGGCCAGGCTCAACGCCGAGGACCCCGACGAGGGCTTCCGCCCCAGCGCAGGGCGCCTCCTTCGCTTCGACCTGGCGACGGTGCCGGGGGTGCGCGTCGACTCGGGCTTCGTCGCGGGCGACGTGGTCCCCGGGGAGTTCGACTCGATGCTCGCCAAGGTGATCGCCTTCGCGCCGACCCGCGAGGAGGCCCTCGCCCGCCTGGAGGAGGCCCTCGCCCGCAGCACCGTCGCCATCGAGGGCGGCGCCTGCAACCGCTCCCTCCTGCTGGAGCTGGTCGCCCACGAGGCCTTCCGCGAGGGCCGCGTCACCACCCGCTGGCTCGACCAGCACCTCGCCGCGAGGCCCGGTCCCCGCGTCCGAAGGCACCTCGACGGAGCCCTGGTCGCGGCCGCCATCGGAGAGCACCAGCGCGCCCGCGCCGACGAGGTGGCCGCCATCCTCCGCCACGCGCACCGCGGCCTCCCGTCGACCGTCCCCCAGCCCGAGCCCCGCGCCTTCCGCTTCTCCGTGGGCGGCGCCTCGGTCTCGCTGGAGGTGCTCGCCACCGGGCCCGACCGCTATCGGGTGGCCTGCGCGGGCGAGTCCGTCGACGTCACCTACCACGCGACCGGCGTCGGAACGGCGCTCCTCACCCTCCGCGGCAAGCGCCTCCCGGTGGTGCAGGTGCTCACGCCCACGGCGCTCCACGTCGAGGTCGACAGCGTGGCGCACCGCTTCGAGCGGGCCTCCGACGGCCGCGTGGTGGCGCCGGTTCCGGCCGCGGTGACGGGGCTCTTCGTGCGCGAGGGCGACGTGGTGCGCGAGGGCGACCGGCTGCTCACCCTGGAGGTGATGAAGATGGAGATCTCCATCGAGGCGCCGGTGGGCGGCCGCGTGGGGAGGCTCCTGGTCGAGGCCACCTCTCGCGTCACCGCGGGGCAGTGCCTCGCCATCCTCGAAGGCGCCTCCTCCGAGCGCTCGAGCACCGACACGCTCGCCCCGCTCCGCTCCGACGCTCCGGTCGACCCGTCGGCCAGGGCCTGCGCGCTCCGGCTCGGCGCGATGCTGGGCTACGACGTCACGGCGAAGGAGGTCGACGCCTCGCTCGCGCTCCTCCGCGAGGGGAGGGTGAAGACCACCCGCGCCGAGCTGGTGCGTCTGCTCGACGCGTACGTCTCCCACGAGCGGCTCTTCGACACCGCCCCCGGCGCGGACGGCGTCGCTCCCGTCGACCACCTCGCCCGCCACCTCCGTCCCGGATCCAGCCGCGACGACGCCTCCGCCGAGGGCTTCTCGGCGCTGCTCCGCTCGGCCCTCGGCTGGCACGGGGGCAGGGAGCTCGATCCCCCGGCGCGCCACGCCGACGCGCTGCTCCGGGTGCTCCAGGCCCACGGCGCGCTCGAGCTGCGCGACCGGGTGATGACCAGCGTCTTCGCGGCGGTCATCCGCGACGACCGCGGCGACGCCACGGCGCCCGAGCGGGTGGCCCTCCGGGGGCGCCTGGAGGCCTTCGCCGCCACGGTGGTGCGCCGCGACAGCGCCCTCTCCGAGGCGGCCTGGGTCACCCGCTACCTGCTCTGCGACCGCCCCCGCCAGCTTGCTGATGCGGCCGAGCTCGGTCGCGCCGCCGCCGCCGCCTTCGCCCGCCTTGTCGACGAGGAGGCCACCGACGAGGGCCGCGCATCCATCGAGGCCGAGCTCGACGAGCTCCCCCACGGCGCCCTCCTGTCGCTGGTGCACGCCGCGCCGAGCCTCGCTCGCGCCCCGGCGAGGGCCACGCTGCTCGACCTGCTCGCCCGCCGGCTTCACCCCGAGGCCACGCCCTTGCAGCCCATGGAGGGAGGCTCGTCCGCCCTCTACGCCGTGCGCGGCGGAACCCTCCTGGCGCTGCTCAGCGCGCCCGACTCGCTGATCGACGACGCGCTGCAGTCGGCGCTCTCGAGCCCTCCCGAGGCGATCGAGATCGACGTCTTCATCCCGGAGCCTGACGCGGCGTGGAGGGCGACCTTCGACGAGGGCTTCGCGGCCTCGCTCGACGGGCTCCCTCCCAACGTGCGCCGGCTCTCGGCCAACTGGGGCAACGCCGAGCTCGGACGGCTGAGCCGCACCTGGTCGCGAGGCGCCCGAGACACCTTCGAGGAGGACCGCTTCCACCGCGATTTCCACCCCGCGCGCATCGAGGCCACGGAGATCGCCCGGCTGAGGGAGTTCGACCTGGAGCGCCTCCCCGCGCCGGGTGAGGTCTTCCTGGCGGTGGCCCGCTCGAAGCACGACCCCACCGACGAGCGCCTGGTGTGCATCGTGGAGGTCGAGCGCATCGACCCCGACCGAGACCCGCTCACCGGCGAGCTCCGCTACGTGCCCGGCTTCGAGCGCGTCTACCTCACGGCCCTCTACGCGATGCGCGAGGCGCAGATCCGCCGCGCCCGTGACCCGAAGCCCTTCTGGAACCGCCTCGTGGTCTTCACCCGCCCGATCCTCTCCTTCACCCGCGCGGAGATCAGCGCCGTCACCCGCCGCCTCGCGCCCACGGTGGCGGGCCTCGGCGTCGAGAAGATGATCGTCCGCGGCCGGGTCCCCGACCCCTCTCACCCTGGTGGTCGCCCGGTGCAGATCGAGTGGACCAACCCCACCAACCACGGCGCCACGCTCATCATGGCAGAGCCCGACATGACCCCGGTGGCCGCGCTCACGGCCGACGAGCGGCGCATCATCGAGGCCCGCCGCAAGGGACTCTTCTACCCCTACGAGCTGATCCGCTCGCTCTCCCGCGCCGACGGCGTGGGCGCCCTCCCTCCCGGTGACTTCGTCGAGCTCGACCTCAGCCCCGACGGCGAGAGCCTCGTCCCCGCCGATCGACCCTACGGCCACAACGTCGCTCACCTGGTGGTGGGGGTGGTGACCAGCCGCTTCGAGCCCTTCCCCGAGGGGCTCTCCCGGGTGCTGCTAGTGGGCGACCCGACGCGGGGCATGGGCTCTCTCGCGGAGCCCGAGTGCCGTCGCATCATCGCGGCGATCGACCTGGCCGAGCGCGAGGGCATGGCGGTGGAGTGGGTGGCCGTCTCCAGCGGCGCCCGCATCGCCATGGACAGCGGCACGGAGAACCTCGACTGGACCGCG
>SCUS01000143.1 GCA_004297725.1 Myxococcaceae bacterium
GAAGCACCGTCGTCTCAGCCGGTGAGAGTGGCGACTGCGCGACCGCCGACACTTCGAACTCATTGATGCCGACCGGTGGTGGGGCGCTCGTCCGTCATCATCGAGAGTGACGAAGACCCGGTGAGGTTGTCGTTCAGCAGGGCCTTCCCGCCGCCGTCGTGGGCGCCGTGCTGCCGCTCGCCCTCGCCGCGCTCGCGACCCTCTCATTCCCACCTCGCGTCTACTCCTATGCTGCAAGACTCCCTGCTCGCTCCACGGCCGGCGTGGCTTCCCCGCGCGTTCGCGCTCATCTGTCGGCACGACTTTCTGACGGCCCCTCAGCTCGCCGCGGTCCTCGGCCTCGCCCTCGTCGACCTCGTGACCGTGCTTGAAGCCCTCGTCACCGAGGGGCTCGTGCGCCGCCTGATGCCCTCGCGGCCGCTCCACGAGGAGACGCTCACCCCGGCGTACCTCCTCACCCGACGCGGCGCGGAGATGCTCGCGCTCGCGACCGAAACCCGTGCCGTTCGAGTGCCGAGCGCCCACCGCTCGCTCTA
This sequence comes from Myxococcaceae bacterium, assembly GCA_004297725.1. Classification (GTDB taxonomy): domain Bacteria; phylum Myxococcota_A; class Polyangia; order Polyangiales; genus SCUS01. The sequence continues at coordinate 537 of SCUS01000143.1, forward strand.
CACCCTCGCCCACGACCTCGCGCGCAACGAGTTCGCGCTGGTGCTCGAACGGCTCGCCAACCGAGGGCTCCTGACCATCCTGCGCTGGGAGACTCGGCGCACGGCGCTGGCCGACGTCGCGCACGTCCCGATGAGAGGCGGCACCTCACGCATCCCCCTTGTCGCTGACGGGCTCGCGCTCGTCTCGGTCGACGGGGAGGAGACCGGGCTCCTCGTCGAGCAGGATCAGGGCACCGTCTCGATCGAGCGGATGCGCGAGAAGTACCGGGGGTACCTCGCGTGGTGGCGCGGCGGGGGACCCGTCCATCGCTTCGGCCTGAAGAGCCTGCGCGTCCTCACGATCGCACCGACCGACGCGCGTCTCGCCCGGCTTCGCACGGCGGCGATCGACGCGACCGGAGGGCAGGGATCGGCACTCTTCTGGTTCGTCCCGCAGCGCGAGGTGACGGTCGCGGAGCCGGAGCGACTCCTCGCCCCCGTCTGCATGCTCGGACATGCGGACGCCGCGAGCGAGCCCCTCCTTTCACGCGTTTCTGCGCGCGCGGCCTGATCGCCCTCCTGGCGGCCGGAGTGCCACCACGCGTCTGGCCGTCGCGCCGTCCGCCTGTTCCGGCGACGCGGCGGGTTCCGCCTCGGGGCAGTGCCCGGGCGGCACCTGCTCGGGGGGGCGATGAACACGATCCGTATGCAACCCCCGACCACACCCCTGCTCTTCGCACGACTCGACGCCCGCTTGAACCGCGGGCGCCGTTTTGGAATCTGGCCGGCAGATCTTCTGCGCCACACCTACGTCGTCGGGAAGACGGGGGGAGGGAAGACGACGCTCCTCGAACGGCTCCTCGTCGAGCAGCTGCGCGCCGGGCACGGTCTCGCGCTCCTCGACCCGCACGGCGATCTCGCGGAGCGCGTGCTCGACTTCGTGCCGCGCCACCGGCAGCAGGAAGTCATCGTGATCGAGCCATGGGAGACGGCTCGGCCCGTGGGCCTCAACCTCCTCGAACACGCGAGCATCGGCGAGCGGGCGCTCGTCGCCTCGGGGGTGCTCGCAATCTTCCACAAGGTGTTCGCCGAGCACTGGGGGCCCCGCCTGGAGCACGTGTTCCGCAACGCCCTCCTCGCCCTCCTCGAGGCCCCGGGGACGACCCTCCTCGGCGTGTTGCGCCTCCTCGTCGACGAGAGGTACCGCGCGGGCGTGGTCGAGCGACTGGAGGACCCCCTCGTCGCCCACTTCTGGCGTCGGGAGTTTCCGGCGCTCCCGGCAGCGTTCAGGGCCGAGGTGCTCGCGCCCGTGCAGAACAAGGTCTCGGCGGCGCTCACCTCGCCGGTGCTCCGCCTCATCCTCGGCCAGCGCCGGAGCACCGTCGATCTGCGGGCGGTGATGGACTCGGGCGGCATCGTGGTCGCGAACCTGGCCAAGGGGCGCATCGGCGAGGACGCGAGCCGGATGCTGGGGGCCGTCCTCGTGACGACGATCCAGCTCGCCGCCTACCGTCGCGCCGACATCGCACCCGCTTCACGGCGACCCTTCACGCTCGTCATCGACGAGTTCGCGTCGTTCGTCACCGCGTCCTTCGCCGAGCTTCTCGCCGAGGCCCGGAAGTACGGGCTCGCGCTGGTCATGGCCCACCAGTACCTCGCCCAGCTCGACGAGGCGCTACGCGCCGCGGTGATGGGCAACGCCGGCACGCTCATCGCGTTTCGACTCGGCGCCGACGACGCCGAGCGCATGAGAGGGGAGTTCGCCCCCGAGCTCACGGCACGCGACCTCACCCGCCTCGCGCGCCACCAGATCGCGTTGCGCCTCTCGATCGACGGACTCCAGTCGCCGGCCTTCACCGCCGAGACGCTGGCGCCGTTCGACGAAGCCGAGCGGGAGGGCCAAGCGGAAGTCATCCGGCGGATCTCGGCCGAGCGGTACGGGACGCTGAGATCGACGGTCGAGCGCGACATCGAACGCCAGCTTGGCCTCCGGAACACGCAGGAGGCCGTTCGTTCCGCTCCGAGGGCACGCTCCGCCAAGGTTGTCGGCCGTGAATCGTCCGATCCCGCGACGGAGGAGCCCGGCCACACGATGCGCTTGCCGCTGTGAAGTCGGCGGTGGTGAACCGCATCGGATCGCCCCACCGCGATCGCGCCGAGAGATGTCCACAATCGCGGAGCGGGGTCGCTCCGGGCGTTGGCCTTACGATCGACGCCGCGACCGGTACGCTGTCTTCGGACCCGCTCCCTGCGCCTGCGACCGCGTCTGACGACGCGCGAGCGGACGCGAGGGGAGGTCCAGCGCTCCCTCGCCGGGAAGAATCCTTCGTCCCGGGGAGGAGAGCGCCTCATGCAACATGATCCGTCCCTGGGCAGCTCCGAGGAATCTCGCGGTCCGCTGCCCCGTCGTCCGCCCGCCTACACCGTCCACCCGCGCGACCGCCCGCTCGACCCGCTCGAACGCTCGACGGGACTCGTGGGCGACTCACGCCCCATGGCCCGCGTACGATCGACGCTCGTCGCGTACGCACCGACCTCCGCGACCGTGCTCGTCACAGGCGAGACCGGGACCGGCAAGGAGATCGCGGCCAGTGCCCTCCATGCGCTCTCGAACCGGGCGAAGCGTCCCTTCGTCGCCGCGAACGTCGCTGCGCTCCCGGCCACCCTGCTCTTGAGTGAGCTCTTCGGCCACGAACGCGGCGCCTTCACGGGCGCCCACGTCCGTCACCGGGGACTCTTCGAGCAGGCGTCGACGGGAACGCTCTTCCTCGACGAGATCGGGGAGTTGAGCAGCGAGGCGCAAGCTGCGCTCCTCCGGGTGCTCGAAACCCGCCGGGTGCGTTCCGTCGGCGCCGAGCGCGAGACGGTGGTCGACGTCCGGCTCGTCGCTGCGACCCACCGCGACCTCGCTGCGATGGTCGCGCGCGGCGCGTTCCGCGCGGACCTCTTCTACCGTCTCAACACTCTCGTCCTCCGGGTGCCGCCGCTCCGGCACCGCATTCGGGACGTGGTCGATCTGGTGCCCCACCTCCTCGCGCGTCTGGAGCAGGAGGTCGGTCCCCGCTCGCTCGACGCCTCGGCCCTCCAAGCCCTCACCGATTACGGCTGGCCGGGGAACGTGAGGCAGCTCGCGAACGTGCTGCACCGTGCCGCCGTCCGAAACGCTTCCCCCGTCCTGACCGGCCACCACCTTCGTGGTGCTCTCGCCGAAGAGCCTGCGGCGAAGCGAGAGATCCTCGACGGCGCCCACGCCTCGATGGTCGCCGGGATGCTCGAAGCCGACCGCGGCAGCATCTCTGCGACGGCCCGACGACTCGGCATCGCTCGCTCCACCCTCCGCTCGTACGTCCGCCGCTACAACATCGTCCGCGACGGCCTGTGAGTCGCACCGGTGTCCCGCCCAACCTTCCTCGTGGAGAGCCATTCGTCGTGTCCATACCGACGGCCATCGGGTCCATTCCTTCCCGGCTCTCCGCCTCCCCTCTCCGGACAAGCCCGACGCCGTGCATGGTGCACGCGCGTGGCGCTTCTCCCGAGAAGCCGAGGTCCCCCATGAATGCACGTGTGTCTGCCGTACCTTCGGTCGCGCTCGCGGTGGCTCCCCCGCCCGCGCCTCCACCCCCTCCACCGCCGACGTCGGTTCGGGGTCGCTCGTTCGCCGACGTCTACCAGTCGGTGATGCAGCGCTCCGGCGAGATGCTCCCCGACCAGGTGGTGCACGTCGCCGATCTCCGCATGACGACCGAGGGGCACATCGAGCTCCCCGGTGGCCTCCGCTACCGCCTCAATGACGTCGCGGTGCGACACCTTTCGGCGGCACTGGGCCTCCGATGGAATCGCTGGTTCGCATCGGCCAGTGGCGAAGAGCGGGCGGAAGAGATCAACCGCCGCTTCTCCCGCACGCCCGGTGAGAAGAAGATCAGGGCGTGGATGGATCGCGACGGACAGGCGGACGGCATCGCCCGCGCCTTCCTGGCCCCCTCGTTCACCCCGATCGATGACCACCGCATCTTCGAGCGCGTAGGGACGATGATGAAGGGGCTGATCGACGAGTACCTCTTCACCGCGGTGCAGTTCACGGACTCGACGACCCACTACACCGCCGTCCACCAGGAGCCCTTCGACCTCGATGGCGAGCAGCTCTACCCGGGCTTCCACCTGCGGAACTCCGAGGTCGGCGCCTCGGCGCTGTCCCTCGACGACATGTGGCTGAGGCTCGCCTGCCTGAACGGGCTCATGGTGCGTGTCGGCGGCAAGCGCTCCCTCTACCGCACCCATCGCGCGATCGAGGACGACCAGCTCGCCGCCGCCCTCGTGATCGCTGTCGGTCGGCTCCCCGAACGCTGGACCGCGTCCTTCGCCTGGATGCAGTCCGCGAAGCGGATCATCGTGCCCCACCCCGACGACGCCGTCGCCGCGATCCTGGGCGACTCCGCCGAGGTGCCGAAGGCCCTGCTCGAGGAAGCCCAGCGCGTCGTCCTGCGAGACGGCGACATCACGCGCTTCGGGGTCGTGCAGGCGATCACGCTCGTCGCCCACCAGACGAACAAGGACCCCGACGTGCGCTTCGCAATGGAGCGCCTCGCGGGTGACTACCTCGCCGCCACGCCATTCCCGACGTAGCGCGTTCGCGCCGTCGACCCCTGGCCCGCCCCCGATCTTGGACGGCGGGCCTCTTCACGCTGTCGATGCGAACGATGCAAGGCCGCACGACCCGCGCATCCCGCTCCGACCCCTCGGCTCCGGCGCTGGGGGCGGTGTGCACTTCGGTACGTTGCCAGAGCAGAGACTACCTCGCCGCCACGTCGGCGGCGGCGTAGGCCTCGCTTCTACTCTCGAACGCCCGGACTTCTGACGACTCAGAAGACCGGGCGCATTCGTTTACGGATTTCCGCGACCAGGGATGGCCTAGCGGATGCCCAGGCGCTGCCACCAGGTCGCGAAGGGATGATGTCGACGGTCATCCAGAGCCGCCTTCAGGTATGTGTCGAAGTCGCCAGTACAGGAACGCTGCCAGCGGACCAGAGCACTCGACTTGCAGAGACGTGGGAAGTGCGTGGCCAGCACTCGCTCATACCATGCAAGCCAATCGCGTGGGTTGAGGTGCCACGCATCAGCCACCTGGGCCGGAGTCGGGCCTCGTCCCCGGAAGGGGTCGGCCACACTTGAGTCCCGGAGAACGACCCAGGTGAAGGCTCTCTCCTCAAAGGTGGTGAACTCGTCACGGGCAGCGGCGGCAGAAATGAGCACGCGCATCGCCCGTTCGTTCGAGGGTGCTGCACTCCATGCCGCAAGGGCAAAGTCCTCGGCGAGACCCTTGTCGCTCAGGTTGTCCCGGGCGATCGATGAACATCGATCAAGACTCAGCGAGGCCCACAATAGGAGATGGGCCGGCGAAGTCAGGCGCCAGCGGCCGAACCAAACCTCAAAGGCCTGCGACCGACAATGGTGCGCGATCTCGACGAACCCTGAAAACGTCTGATTCATGGTGCGAGCAGCCTCATGGGCGCCCGCCAAGGACTGGTGCGAAGCCCCGACCGCGAAGGCCGTCGCGCATAGGTCCGAGATAGCCTCTCGCAACAAAGCCAGATGCCTCCTGGCTGGCATCCTGTCCAACAACTCCGAGATCAGAACACCGCGAATGCCCGCCATACTAGGAACGAGCATCACTTCCGCCAGCCGTCCCAGCTCGTCGCTTGTCACCGCGCGGAGGTCGGTCAAGTGGTCGGTCAACCTATTGGAGACGCCATCGGCCATCTCAGACAGGACGGACGGGGAGAGTCGTTTGTCGTACAGGTATTGGAGACACGAGGAATACCAGGCAGACCACGGGGCCCGCCGAAAAACCTCGTCGAGAAAGGTGGCGAGGACTCTGGGATCCGGAGAGGATTTTTCGGCTCTTCCGCGAAAGCGGGGGCGCTGGTTTCGTAGGGTCCCGAGCGCGGCATCCTTGCTGCCTGCGGTTCGCCGCGTAGGGCGTCGGCGCCGATCGGCCCGCGTTGGGGCGGGC
>SCUS01000144.1 GCA_004297725.1 Myxococcaceae bacterium
GCGCGGAGGCGATGGGCAGGACGGCGGCGAGGGAGAGCGCGCGCCGGAGCCGGGGGAAGACGAGCAGCGCGGGGGCGGCGGCGAGGATGACCCCGAGGGCGGCGAGGCGCAGCCCGCGGGAGCGCACGAGCTGCATCGCGGGGCCGACCGCGGCCTCGAAGCGCTGCGCGGCGGCGTAGCTGTCCTCGGTGGCGATGAGGGTGACCACGGCGAGGAGCAGCGCCGCCGTGGCGAGGATGAACACCGCGACGGTGAAGAGGATGCCGAGGTACTTGCCGAGCACCAGCTCGTGCCGCGCGACGGGCTTGGCGAGCAGCACGTAGAGGGTGCGGAGCTCGAGTTCCTTGTAGAGGAAGTTGGCGCCCAGGAAGATCGCGATGAGGTTGGCGAGGAGGGAGATGGTCACGAGCCCGTGGTCGACGACGATGCGCACCGACTCGGCGTAGGAGAGCGACCCCAGGCCGAGGCCGAAGAGCACCGAGGCGGCGCCGAGGCCCAGCACCGCGAAGAGGATGCGGTCGCGCAGGGCCTCGCGGAAGGAGGTGAGCGCGATGGCGAAGGTGCGGGCGTTCATGGCGCGTCGCCCGCCACGGCAGCGTCCGTCACGTCCCCGACGGAGGCGTCCCCCAGGTAGGCGGCGGGGATCTCCCCGCGGGCTCGCGCCCGCTCGGCCTCGAGGACGTTGCGGCGCATCGCGTAGGCCTGCTCCCCGAAGAGAAACTCCCCGACGCAGGGGTGCGAGGGCAGCACGTGGCGGCTGCCGTTGGCCTCCACGGTGACGTCGACGTCGGGGCGGATGCGGCGGATGGTCCCGGTCTGCCAGAAGGAGACGTGCACCCGCACGCTGCCCTCGGGGCCGGTGATCGCCATCGACGGGAGGTTGTCGTACTCGCTGCGGAGGAGCTGGTTGAAGCGCAGCCGGTCCTCGCGGCTGGCGATGAGGTAGGTGCCCTCGCCGAGCTCGACGTGCCGGAGGCGCCCGCTCTCGTCAGGCTCGCGCTGGGCGGTCTCGGTGGACTGCTCGTCGACCACCCGGAAGGGCGGCGCGTGGCTGGCGGTGCGGTGGTCGTACCAGCTCTGCAGATGGCAGAGGTCCTCGTAGGTGATGTGCCGCTGGTCGTTGGTGGCGAGCGTGTGGCGGATCGTCGGGCCGCAGCCGAGCGCGAGCACACAGAGCAGGGCAACCGGCGGTCGCAGCGGAGCGGAATGGGACAGGGCGCTCATCGGCGCGATGATGCCACGGACCGCCCCGGGGGTTTGACCAGCATCGGCGCCGGGAGCTCCCATCCCGGTGGAGCCGACGCCCCCGGCGGTGGCGCCCTTCGGGGGCCCCATCTCCCCATGGAGCTCCAGGGGGAAGCGAGGGGTCTCGCGGCCGCCGTCCGAGGCGCCTGCGAGAAACTTGTCATCCGGGGCCGATGGCCCGGTGTGGAGGGCGGCGGGAGAAATCCCTGGAAGTGCCAGAGGGCGAGGCGCGTGCCGGGGGCGGAAGGGGCCGTGAACTGGCGACCGGGCTCTGGGTGGGTGCATGGTGATCGTCCCCTCCTTCAGCGCCACCCGACCTCGTCGCCCCACTGCTGGACGACGGGTGAGGGCCGTGGGGAGGCTTCACCACGACACACCCAACAGGGAGAGATCGCTTGAGCATCGACGGACCGATCCAGGGGAAGACCAACGGCAGGACGAAGCCCGCCGCCGCCGCCGCGACTCCGGCGAAGTCCAAGGCCTCGTCCCGGGCCAGCCGCGCAGCGTCCGACCTGGTGCTGCGCCGCTACACGCAGCCCGGCAGCGACCCGCTGGCCTCGGTGGAGTACGACCGCCGGGACAGCGTCATCAGCAACCCCGACGGCTCGGTGGTCGCCGCCACGCGCGGGGCCGAGGTGCCGAAGGCCTGGTCGCAGCTCGCGACGGACATCGTGGTGTCCAAGTACTTCCGCCGCGCGGGCCTTCACGGTGACGCCAAGAAGGGCGAGACCAGCGTGAAGCAGGTGGTCTACCGCATCGCCCACTCGATCCGCGAGGCGGGCGAGTCGCGCGGGTACTTCGCCGACCGGGCGCAGGCGGACACCTTCGAGGCCGAGCTGTCGTTCCTGCTGGTGAACCAGTACGGCGCGTTCAACTCGCCGGTGTGGTTCAACTGCGGGCTCTTCCAGCGCTACGGCATCACCGGCCAGGGCGGCAACTGGGCCTACAGCGAGTCGACCGCCACGGTGGCCGAGACGGCCAACGCCTACGAGGCGCCGCAGTGCTCGGCGTGCTTCATCCAGAGCGCCCAGGACGACCTGATGGCGATCTTCGAGCTGGTGAAGAACGAGGCGCGGCTCTTCAAGTACGGCTCCGGCACGGGCTCGAACTTCAGCGCCCTGCGCGGCCGTCAGGAGAAGCTCTCCGGCGGCGGGACCTCCTCCGGGCTCATGTCCTTCCTCGAGGTCTTCGACCGCGCGGCGGGCAGCACCAAGTCCGGCGGCACCACGCGCCGCGCCGCCAAGATGGTCTGCCTCGACATGGACCACCCCGAGATCGTCGACTTCATCGAGTGGAAGATGAAGGAGGAGAAGAAGGCCATGGCGCTCATCGCGCAGGGCTACCCCTCCGACTTCAACGGCGAGGCCTACCACACGGTCTCCGGGCAGAACTCGAACAACTCCGTGCGCGTGACCAACGAGTTCATGCGCGCGGTCGAGATCGACGGCGAGTGGCAGACCCGGGGCCGCACCAACGGCAAGGTGATCGACACCTACCGCGCCAAGGACCTCTGGAAGAAGGTCGCCCTCAGCGCCTGGTCGTGCGCCGACCCCGGGGTGCAGTACGACAGCACCATCAACGACTGGCACACCTGCAAGGTCAGCGGGCGCATCAACGCGAGCAATCCGTGCAGTGAGTACATGTTCCTCGACGACACGGCGTGCAATCTGTCGTCGCTCAACCTCACGAAGTTCTTGAGCGAGGACGCCGACGGCACGCAGCACTTCGACATCGAGGGCTACCGCCACGCGGCGCGGGTGTTCTTCCTCGCGCAGGAGATCCTCGTCGATTACTCGTCCTACCCGACCAAGCAGATCGCGCAGAACTCCCACGACTACCGCCCGCTGGGCCTCGGCTACGCCAACCTCGGCACGCTGCTCATGCTGATGGGCGTCGCCTATGACTCCGACGAGGGCCGGGCCATCGCGGCCTCGCTCACGGCCATCCTCACCGGGCACGCGTACCGGGTGAGCGCCGAGGTCGCCTCGGTGAAGGGCACCTTCGCGGGCTTCGCCAAGAACCGCGACTCCATGCTCGACGTGATGGGCAAGCACCGCCAGGCCGCGTACGCCATCAGCGACCGCGCCTGCCCGAAGGACCTCGCCGCCGCCGCGCGCGAGGACTGGGACGAGGCCGTGCGCCTCGGCGCGCAGCACGGCTACCGCAACGCCCAGGCGACGGTGCTCGCGCCCACCGGGACCATCGGGCTCCTCATGGACTGCGACACCACCGGCATCGAGCCTGACTTCGCGCTGGTGAAGTTCAAGAAGCTCGCCGGCGGCGGGTACTTCAAGATCGTCAACGCCTCGGTCGAGCGCGCCCTGGTGTGCCTCGGGTACTCCAAGGGTCAGATCGCGGAGATCCTCGCCTACGTCAGCGGCACCAACACCTTCCTCAACGCGCCGGTGGTCAACCGCGAGTACCTGAAGGGCAAGGGCTTCACCTCCGACGACATCACCCGCGTCGAGGCGGCGCTGCGCGGGGCCTTCTCCATCGAGCAGGCGCTCTCGCCCTTCACCCTCGGGGCCGACCTGGTGAAGCGCCTCGGCGTCGAGGAGGCCTCGCGCTCTCCGACCTTCTCGCTGCTCTCCCACTGGGGGATTCCGCGCTCGGAGATCGAGACCCTGGGCGACCACGTGCTGGGCCGCTCGACGGTCGAGGGCGCGCCGCACGTGCGCGAGGAGCACCTCCCGGTCTTCGACTGCGCCAACCGCTGCGGGCGCCACGGGCGGCGCTTCCTGGCCCCGATGGCGCACGTGAAGATGATGGCCGCGACGCAGCCCTTCCTCTCGGGCGCGATCTCCAAGACGGTCAACCTCCCCAACGACGCCACGGTCGATGAGGTGGCGGACATCTACTACCAGGGCTGGAAGCTCGGGCTGAAGGCGGTGGCGCTCTACCGCGACGGGTGCAAGGCGTCGCAGCCGCTCTCGTCGACGAGCGCGGAGGAGAAGAAGGACGACGCGAAGCCCGCGGCGAAGGCCATCGAGGCGAAGGCCGAGTCCACGACGACGCCTGCTCCGGTGGTCACCGGGACGGCGGACACCACGTCGGAGTTCGGTCCGCTCTTCTCGAAGAGCCCGGTGCTGGCGCCGCCGCGCAAGTCGGTGCGCTACCGGCTGCCGAAGAAGCGCAGCGGGTTCACCCAGGAGGCGCGCATCGGCGGGCACAAGGTGTTCCTGCGCACCGGCGAGTACCAGGACGGGCAGCTCGGCGAGATCTTCATCGACATGCACAAGGAGGGGGCGGCGTTCAGGTCGCTGATGAACTCCTTCGCCATCGCGGTGTCGATGGGTCTTCAGCACGGGGTGTCGCTGGCCGAGTACGTCGACCAGTTCACCTTCACGCGCTTCGAGCCGCAGGGCTCGGTGGTGGGCCACGCGAACGTGAAGTTCGCGACGAGCATCATCGACTACGTGTTCCGCGTGCTGGGGGTGGAGTACCTGAAGCGCTACGACCTGGCGCACGTCCCGCCCACCGACGAGGAGAAGGCCGAGGCGGACCAGTCGCCGATGACGCCGTCGGCGGCGCCTCCGGAGAGCGCGTACACCGCGACGCTCACCGAGTACGAGAGCAGCAGCGGCAACGCGCTCGACAAGCAGCTCAGCAAGATGATGGGCGACGCGCCGATGTGCAGCGTGTGCGGGCACATCACCGTGCGCAACGGGGCGTGCTACCGCTGCCTGAACTGCGGCAACTCCATGGGCTGCTCGTAGCAGCGAGCGGGTGGAGGGGACGGCGGTCCGGGCGGGGTGATCCCGCTCAGGGCCGCGGCTTCTTCCGCTTCAACGGCGGCAGGGGCGTGTCCTCGAAGGACGTCGCCAGAGATACCTCCTGCTCGGCGTCGATCAGCGAGAGCACCGCCCTCGCGATGCGCACCTCCGTCTCCGTGAGGGCCTCGCCGTCGTAGCGCGACAGCACCAGCTCGGCCCGGATGCCCTCCGGGGCCAGCGCCCGCTTCACCGCGTACGGCGCCGGGAGCACGAGCTCCCGCTTCGTCAGATCACTCTCCATGGCTCAAACCTCCCACCCCCTTCATCGGCGTCCTGACCGGAATGGCCCGGTCCGACGCATCCTACGCTCACCTTTCTTCAAGGGTCGCGGCGCGGGGCCCCTGACGGGGGATCTCCGCCGCCGTTCGTCGCGATGCAGTCCTCCCCGCTGCGCTACCATGGCGCCCGCTCGCGGCCCCGCCGCGCTCCCTTACGAAAGGAACTCCCCCATGAAGGTCGGACGCAACGACCCCTGCCACTGCGGCTCGGGTCTCAAGTACAAGAAGTGCCATCTCGCCAAGGACGAGGCCGCGCACGCCGCCGAGCTCGCCGCCCAGCGCGCCGCGGCCGCCCCCGTCGACGAGGCCGCCCCCGAGGGTGAGCCCGCCGCCGACGCTCCTGCCCCTTCGGCCGCCGCCGCGCGCGCCGCCGCCCCCGCCCGCACGCCCAACGCCACGGTGCGCGCCAAGGCCCAGGCGATGCGCCAGCCCGGCGCCGCCCGCCGCCGCGCGGTCTGATCCGCCGCTCCTACCCGACAATCCCCCCGTCTCGCATCACTGGCAGGCGTAGACCCCGCCGCCCGTGTCCTGGCACGTCGTCCCGCCGGTGCAGGTGACCCCGCAGGCGCCGCAGCTGCCGCTCATGCTGAGGTCGGTCTCGCAGCCCGTGACGCTCGACCCGTCGCAGTTTCCCCAGCCCGGCTCGCAGGTCATCCCGCACGACCCGATGGAGCACACCGGGGTCGAGTGCTGCCTCGTCGGACACACCGTCCCGCAGCCGCCGCAGTTCATCGGGTCGGCGCGGGTGTTGACCTCGCAGCCGTCCGCGCGCTTGTCGCTGTTACAGTCCGCGTAATAGCTGGGCGAGCAGCTCCCGGTGCAGTTGCCTCCGGTGCAGGCAGGAACAATGTGGTTGGTCGAGCAGGCCATCCCCGCGCAGCCGCCGCAGGTCGCGACGGAGGTGTTGATGTCCGTCTCGCAGCCGTTGGTCTGCAGGTTGGCGTCGCAGTTGGCGCGGCCCGCCGAGCAGGTTCCGCTGCACGCGCTGGCGCCGCAGGTGCGCGACACGATGCCGGTGCCCGAGCAGACGGTGCCGCAGGCGCCGCAGGCGTCCGGGTCGGTGGTGAGGTCTCGGCACACGCTGGAGCAGTTGGTCTGCCCCGAGCCGCAGGTGGTCACGCACACGCCCGC
>SCUS01000145.1 GCA_004297725.1 Myxococcaceae bacterium
CGCCTTGGCGATGTGAAGTGCCCCGGGCGTATCGGAAGGTGGTTCGTGTGAGTCAGACGTTCAGTTCTGTTGGCTGCAGCTCACTATGCAGTGATCGAAGAAAGGCCTGCGGGTGCTCGGGGGCCCACCGACAGCTCGCAGCCATGCCCAAGTCTGACAGGTCGCCGCCAATCCGTCGGCCACTTGGATTGCGACAGCGGAAGCCACCGCCTCCCTCCCTCAAGAGACTGTTGAGTACGGAGACCGAAGCGCCGCATCTTGTCCAGGTCGCGAGCGTGTAGTTCAGCTGGACCCACGTCGGGCAGGCACAGCGGTGCCAACGGCGGCCCTGTGGTTTGTGTCCAGTGCGCAACCAGGCACGCCATCCGCGCTGCTGTCCGGGTCTCCGCCATCAGGATTCCTCCTGCGGCAGAGAAGCCGTCAATCGCGTTCGTCGACCGAGCGCGTTGTCGAGGATCGCATGTGACGGCCGAGGTGATCTTCAACGGTCTTTTCCGACGCTACGTCTCCACTCTCTGTCACACCTGCAGCGCAACCCACGGCATCCTGAAGTGCCCCGGGTTTATCGGAGGACGGTTAGTGTGAGTTAGGCGTTCAGTTCTGTTTCCTGTACCTCGTTCTGCCGTGATCGAAGAACGTACTGCGGGCGCTCGGCGGCCGTCCCGTCAAGCTCACTGTCGGTGTGTGGCTGCCGCTGAGCGCCACCCCGTGACTCCTGCGCATAGTACTCCGCTTCGTACTCGGCGGGCGGCACGTAGCCAATCGGTTCCAGCAGGCGACGCGTATTGAACCAGTCGACCCACGTGAGCGTGGCGAATTCAACCGCCTCGAGATGGCGCCACGGCCCTTTCAGCTGAATGACCTCCGTCTTGAAGAGACCAATGATGGATTCGGCAAGCGCGTTGTCATACGAATCGCCGCGGCTGCCGACCGACGGCTCGATGCTGGCTTCCGCCAGGCGGTCCGTGTAGCGCATCGCGAGGTACTGCGATCCGCGGTCACTGTGATGCACCAAGTCAGGGGCGCCGGCGCCACACCGGTCGTAGATGGCTTGCTCAAGCGCATCGAGGACGAAGTCGGTACGCAGGGAGGCCGACACCCGCCAGCCGACGATCCGGCGGGCGAAGACGTCGATGACAAACGCGACGTAGACGAAGCCGCGCCACGTCGCGACGTACGTGAAGTCGGCAACCCACAGCTGATTCGGCCTGGTTGCCATGAAGCGCCGCTCGACCAGATCGGCCGGCCGCGCGGCGACGGGATCGGACTGCGTCGTCACCTTCCAGGCGCGACCGCGGACCGCGCCACGCAATCCCATGTCCCGCATCAGTCGCTCGACGGTGCATCGCGCCACGCGAATGCCCTCGCGCCGCAGCTGCTTCCACACCTTCCGCGGGCCGTAGACCTGCTGGTGCTCATCCCAGATCCGCTGGATCGCCTGGCGCCGCGCGTCATCGCGCTGCGTCCGCGCGCTCCGATGCGTGGGATCCGCGTGGCGGGCCTTGTGCCGGAAGTAGGTCGACGGGGCGATCGGCACCACGGCGCAGATCGGCTCGATCCCGTGGGTATCTCGATGGTCATCGATGAAGCGGACCATCACTTCGGACGGCGGTCGAGCTCCGCCTGGGCAAAATACGCGGAGGCTTTCCGCAGGATTTCGTTCGCCCGTTTCAACTCGCGGACCTCGCGCTCCAGCTCCTTCAATCGCTGGCGCTCGTCGGTCGTCAGGCCGCTGCGATGGCCGGTATCGCGCTCGGCCTGCCGCACCCACCGGCGCAGCGTCTCGGCCGTGCAGCCCAGTTTGCTGGCGATGGACGCGATCGCCGCCCACTGCGAGGGGTGCTCCGCCCCGTGCTCCCGGACCATCCGAACGGCCCGCTCTCGTACCTCCGGAGAATATCGACTCGGTCGTGCCATGGGCTCCATCCTCTCAAGGAATGAGCCCTCCGACGAACCCGGTACGATTCATGAACTGCTCCAAGGCATTCGTAGCCACCCGTTCCTGAAGGATCGGGTGGCCCTCAAGGGAGGGACCGCGCTAAACCTGTTCACGTTCAACGTCCCTCGTCTCTCCGTCGATATCGACCTGAACTACATCGGCGCCGTCGATCGCAACGGCATGCTCGGCGAGCGCCCCAAGATCGAGCAGGCGCTACAAGCCGTCTGTGGACGCGCCGGCGTGCAACCGCGCCACGTACCGTCGGATCACGCCGGCGGCAAATGGCGTTTGTCGTTCAATCGGGTGAGCGGTGGCACGGGGACATTGGAAATGGACATGAACTTCATGCTCCGCGTGCCACTGTGGCCCGTGGAACGCGTCGATTCACGCCCTGTCGGTACCTTCGACGCCAAAGACATCCCCATCGTCGACATCCACGAGCTCGCTGCTGGCAAACTGGCGGCCCTGCTCTCGCGAGCGGCCAGTCGCGATCTGTTCGACACGAGCCAATTGCTCCATGTGGGAGGGCTCGACATCTCCAGACTCCGGCTTGCCTTCGTTGTGTACGGAGGCATCAGCCGCAAGGACTGGCGAGGCGTTTCTCTGGACGACGTCAACGTTGATGTCGCCGAGGTGGACGCGATGCTGCTGCCACTGCTTCGCGGCCGTGACGCGCCGGCTCGACGCGATCTACCAGAGTGGAC
>SCUS01000146.1 GCA_004297725.1 Myxococcaceae bacterium
GGCGGCGGCGGCGGCGGCGGGGCGGGCTGCACCTTCTGCGGGGGCGGACAGGGCGGCGGGACCACCGGCGGAGCGACCGGCGGCGACGGCGGCAACGGCGGCAGCGGCGCGCGAGGCGGGCGCTCGGGCACGGGCTCGGAGGTCTACTGGGGCGCGGACGGCGGCAACTCGCCCTTCACCTCCCCGAGAGGCGGCGGCGGCGGCGGCGGCGGATGCATCGGGAGCGCGGCGGCGGGTGATCCCATCGTCGTGCGAGACTCGTTTCGCCCGGGCTCCGGCGGTGGTGGCGGCGGCGCTCCCGCGGCGACGGCCTCGGGGATGTGCGTCAGCTCGAGCGCCAACGGCGGCGGCGGCGGTGGCGGCGGCGGCGGCGCGCTGCGCCTCGCGAGCGCGACGCGCATCACCGTGGGCAGCACCGGCGTCGTACGCGCCGACGGCGGGCGCGGCGGCGCGGGGGCGATCAACGCCGCCACCCCGTCGGGCGGCGGAGGAGGAGGATCGGGCGGGGTGATCCACCTCTGGGCCCCTGCGGTGCAGGTGCTCGGTCGGGTGTCCGCCGGCGGCGGCGCGGGCGGCCTGACCGCGGGCACCGCGAGCGTCGGCGGCGCAGGGGGCCTCGGGCGCGTCGCCGTGAGCGCCAGCACCACGCGCTGCTCCCTGGGCGGCGTCTTCGTCCCGCAGCTCCTCAACGGCTGCTCCATCTCCATCGGGGCGGCTCGCACGGGAATCCGCGGCTTCCCCTGAGCGCGTCCCTCAGCGAAGCAGCGCGAGCCCCAGCGCGCAGAGCGCCACCACCATCGGCATCGCGACGAGCCGCCATGACACCTCCGGCTGCTTCGGGATCAGCGCCACCGCGCTTGCCGACGCGTCGTCGCGGTAGCCCGCTCCCCCCGTAGAACCGACCAGCGCGACCATCGCTTCGTGGGAGCTCGTCGCGAAGGACACGGCGCCGCTCACGTCGGCTCCGTCGAGCGCGATCACCCGATGGTCGCCGGGCTCGCCCGAGTGCGCCCGGGCGATGATCCGCCGAAGCCGCAGGTCGAGGAGCAACACCGCGGCGGCGAGCGCCATCGCGGCCACGGCGAAGGCGATGTCGAGGTGGTGCAGCGCTCGGACGAAGCCGAGGTCGGCGCAGCTCGCGGACCCCGCGGGGGAGTTCATGCAAAGCCGGGTGGAGCGATCGAGACCTGTCGGTCGGGTCACCGCGAAGGCCGCCGCGCAGCACGAGAGCGTCGCCCACGCGTCCAGCGCCCGCCGGGGTGACGGCTCGGCCCGCCAGCGCTCGACCGCGAGGCTCAAGGGGGTCGCCACCATCGCCCCGAGGAGGCCGCACAGGGCCCCGCCGAGGAACATCCCCACGACGCTCCAGAGCGCGTTGCCGAGGGGCGTGGAGCGGGCGAGGGCGACGGGCAGCGAGAGCGAGCCGAAGAGCAGCGAGGTCGCCACGACGAGCGGCAGCGTGGGCCCACGGCGCAGCCACGCGACCTTCGATGGCGCCAGGAGCACCGTGCTCAGCACGATCAGGTTGGGCGCCGCCAGGACGAGGGGGAGCCATGCGCCCGATCCCGGGGTCCACCAGAGCGAGCGGAGGAAGAGCCAGTGCCCGAGCGCCGCGAAGGTCAGCAGCGCGAGGCGGGCGCCGAGCCGAGGCCTGCTCGCGGAGATCCAGCGACGCAGCGTCTGGTTCATCGAGGCTCGATCGTATAGGGCATCGGAAGCGGGGCCGTCACTGCGGCGGAGGTGACACGCCGCGGCTGTTCATCCGCCGCCCAGCTCGTCGATAACTTGATCCGACCTTCGTCTGCGGGGTTCAACCCCGCTCCGATGCCCTACCTCCTCGCCTTGCTCGTTCCGATCGGGCTCTTCGCGCTCTACGTCGCCTCCCGCCCGGGGGCGTTTCGCATCGCCCGAGCGCTCACCATCCCCGCCAGCCCGGAGCTGCTCTTCGGGCTCATCAACGACTTCCACGAGTGGGCCCTGTGGTCGCCCTACGAGAAGTACGACCCCTCCATCTCCAGGACCTTCGAGGGACCCTCCTCGGGCAAGGGAGCGATCTACCGCTGGAGGGGCAACAACAAGGTCGGCGAGGGGTCGATGACCATCCTCGAGAGCGCCCCCGGCAAGATCGAGATCGCCCTGGTCTTCCTCAAGCCCTTCGCCGCGAGCAACAGGGCCATCTTCACCCTCGACCGCGAGGGCGACGTCACCCGCGTCACCTGGGCGATGGAGGGCGAGAACGCCTTCGTGGCCAAGGCCTTCGGCGTCTTCATGAACATGGACGAGCTCGTCGGCAAGGACTTCGCCGCGGGCCTCGAGTCGCTCAAGGCCGTCGCCGCGGAGCGCTCTACTCAATCTTGAGGAAGGTGCGGATGCGCTGGAAGAGGTCCTTCTCGACGACCTCCTGGCGGCGCTGGGCGGCCTCGGCGTCGAGGCCCTCGCGCGCCGACTGGAGGCCCGCGCTGCGCATCGAGAGCACCTCCGCGAAGTGCGCCGCGAGCTCCGGCCGCCGCGCCACCACCCGCTGAAAGGCCGAGCTGTCGAGGCGGAAGCACTCCACGTCCGTCACCGCGGTCACCGTGGCCGCGCGCCGGGCGCCGGTGAGCAGGGACATCTCCCCGAAGACCGTCGGCGCCACCAGCTTCGCCACCTCGCGCACGGTGTCGCCCTCCCTGATCTGCACCGCCGCGGTGCCCTCCTCCACGAGGTAGAGCCAGTGGGCCTCGGCCCCCTGGCGGGTGAGCACCTCGCCCGCGGTGAAGGGCGCGTAGCGCAGCGAGCAGGCCAGCTCGTCGAACTCCGACTCCTCCAGGGTGTTGAAGAAGCCGACGGCCTTGAGCGCCGCCTTGCGACGCTCGGTCTGCCGCGCGGTCTTCACCTGCGGAACCTCCGCGGCCTCCTGCGCCACGGTCACCGAGCGCGACGGCACCGCCAGCTTGATGTCCGCCCGCTGGAGCGCGAAGTAGATCCGGGTGCGCACGTCGGAGTCGGTGAGGTCGTCCGCGGCGAGGTCCGTGAGCCAGTAGCGCACCGCGTACCTGCCGTAGGTGTCGGCCATGTCGAGGAGCACGCAGTTGGGCGGAGGATCGTTGGCCACGCGCGGCAGCTCGGCGCCTCGCACGGCGGACTGCACCGCCTCGATGACCTCCGAGGGCTGGTGGTGCCAGTCGACGTGGAAGTGCACCCAGCGGCGCCAGAGCCGGGGCTGCCCCACGCGCCGGCCGAGCACCGTCACCGGGCTGCGCAGCAGCTGCAGGTTGGGCACCAGGATGGTCTCCCAGTTGCGGGTCTCGATCGCGGTGTAGCGCCAGCTCACCTCGACGACGCGGCCGGAGACGTCGTTGACCTTGATCCAGTCGTCGACGTCGATGGAGGTGTCGAGCTGCAGCGCGAGGCCGCTGGCGACGTTGCCGATCACGTCCTGGAGCGAGAAGCCCAGCACCGCGGTGATCACCGCGCTGGTGGCGATGATGCCCGAGAGGTTGGCCCCCGCGCGGCTGGCCACGGTCACCGCAGCGACCACCGAGAGCAGGCCCACCAGCACGTCCTCGACGATGCGAGGCAGCGAGACGCGCGCCCTCGGCAGGAGCCCGTGGAAGAGCACGGACATCGACGCGCCCACGAAGGCCACCGCGCCGAAGACCCAGGCCACGGTGCGAAACTCGTTGCCCGCGCTGTGCTCCCGGGCGCGCAGCGCGGCGTCGACGCCCAGCGCCACGAGGTGCCCCACCACCCAGAACGACAGCACCCGGAGGCGGTGCGGGTGCGGCACCGCGCGGCGGGTGAGCAGGGCCAGGGCGCACATCGCCAGCAGCCACAGGGTGTTCGCGGCCCGCGCCTCCAGCCACAATGCCTCGAAGAAGCTCACGCGCCCTGCACGTTAACGGAACTCACCGCCTCCGTGGGCGGCGTTGCCCTCAGGCGCGTTTGCGCGGATTCTCCGCTCCCCTCCCGGCACCCTCCCACCTCCCTCCCCATGACCGACCCATCCCATCGAACGAGTGAAGCGCCCACCGCCCCGGACCTCTCCCTCCGCGACGTCCGCAAGCGCTACCCCGGCGGGCGCGCGGCGCTCGACGGGGTGACGGTCTCCATCGCGGCGGGCGAGCTGGTGGCCGTCACCGGGCGCTCGGGCTCGGGGAAGAGCACCCTGCTCCACGTGGCGGGCGCCCTCGACCGGGACTTCGAGGGCGAGGTGAAGGTGCTCGGCCGCTCGCTGGCCGCGCTCTCCGACGCGGAGGCCGCGGCGCTCCGGCACGCGCACATCGGGTACGTCTTCCAGGCCTTCCACCTGGTGGCGTCGTGGACGGTGCGCCAGAACGTCGCGCTGCCCGCCAGCTTCGCCCCCTCGCCGGTGGCCGACCTCGCGGCGCGCGTCGACCGATGGATCGAGCGCGTGGGCCTCGCGGGCCGGGGCGACGACCTGCCCACCGCCCTCTCCGGCGGACAGCGGCAGCGGGTGGCCATCGCCCGGGCGCTGCTGATGGAGCCCAGGATCCTGCTGTGCGACGAGCCCACCGGGAGCCTCGACGCGGAGACCGGGGCGTCGATCCTGGGGTTGTTCCAGTCGCTGCACGAGGAGCGGGCGATGACGGTGCTGCTGGTGACCCACGAGGCCCGGGCGACGGCCATCGCCACGAGGGTGCTGACCCTCTCCGAGGGCCGTCTGGTCGACGACGTGGTGCAGGCCCGGGGGGTCGAGTGAGGCTCGGCGCGCTGATCTCCTTCGTCGCCCGCGACCTGCGGCGCTCGATGCGAACCTTCTGGGTCGCCGGGCTGGGCATCGCCGCGGGCGTGGCCACGCTGGCCTTCTTCCTCGCGCTCTCCGCGGGGATGCGCGCGGTGGTCTTCGGGAAGATCCTGCCCCTCGACCAGGTGGAGGTGATCCCCCCGGAGAGCAGCTTCGGCTCGGTGTTCTCGATGCTGGGCGGGCGACCGCCGGGGATCGACGACGCCCAGGCGCTGGCCCTCCGCCGCGCCGACGGGGTGAGGATGGCGCTCCCGCGGCTGCGGCTGGCCTTTCCCACCTCGGGCCGAGGGGGGAGGGCGATGTTCGGCCGGGACATCGGCTCCGGGGAGATTCCCGCGGACGGGGTCGACCCCTCGATGGTGCGCGCCGACCTGCGCCCCGGGGCGGACTTCGACGACCCGATCGGCCGGGCGAGCAACCGGCCCTGCGCGACGGACGCCGACTGCGGCGCGGCGAGCGGGGAGTACTGCGACCTGGTGGCGCTGCCGCAGCAGGGGCAGCCGAGGCCCGGCGGGCGCTGCTCGCCGCCCATTCCCGCGGTGGTGTCGCCCTACCTGGTGGAGGTCTTCAACGGGGCCATCGCCCCGGCGCACGGGCTGCCGCGCCTCGGCGACGTGCTGCTGCGCCAGGCCGAGGGGCTGGTGCTGGAGTGGGACCTCGGTCGAGCGGGCCTCGGGTCGGCGAGGCAGGGGACGCCGCGGAGGGTGCACGCGAAGCTGGTGGGCGTCTCGCCGCGAGCGATGGACCTCGGGGTGACCGTTCCCATGGCGGTCGCCCGGAGGTTGAACCGGGAGTACGCCGGCGAGGACGCGGCGACCCGCTACTCCTCGGTGGTGGTGTACCTGCGCGACCCCTCGGAGATGACCACCGTGGCGGCGCAGGTGAGGGCCCAGGGCCTGGAGGTGCAGACCCGAGGGGCCGAGCAGATGGGGCTGCTGGCGACGGCGGTGACGGTGATCCTGTCGCTGGCGAGCGTGGTGACGGTGCTGGTGGCGGCGCTCAACATCGCCCACGGCTTCGCGGCGATGATCAGCGAGCGGCGCGGGGAGCTGGGGCTCTTGAGGGCGCTGGGCGCGACTCGGCGCGACGTGCGGCTGATGCTGATGGTGGAGGCGGCGGCGATCGGAGCGAGCGCCACGCTGCTGGGCCTCGCGCTGGCTCGCCTCGCGGCCTGGGGCTGCGACGTGGCGGCGCGCACCCGGCTGCCGGACTTCCCCTTCAAGCCGGACACATGGTTCGTGTTCGGGTGGAGGGCGGTGCTCGGGGTGCTGCTCTTCGGGGTGGCGGCGTGCGTGCTGGCGGTGATGCGGCCCGCGTGGCGTGCGGCGAAGACCGACCCCGCGGCGGCGCTCTCCGGGGGCGTGGGGTAGCGGGTCAGCCCCGCTTCCCCAAGGGGAGCGACACCGTGAAGGTCGCCCCTCTTCCCTCTCCCTCGCTCTCGGCGGTGATGGCTCCTCCGTGGAGCTCGACGAGGTGCCTCGCGATGGCGAGCCCCAGCCCGGCGCCGCCGTGCCTGCGGGTGATGCTCTGGTCCCCCTGGCGGAAGTGGCCGAAGACGAAGGGCAGGAAGCCCGGCGCGATGCCCTCGCCGTGGTCCCTCACGGTCAGCCTCGCCGAGCGGTCGGCGCGCTCCAGGCTCAGCTCCACCCGGCCCTCCGGATGGCTGAATTTCACGGCGTTGGAGAGCAGGCTGGAGACCACCTGCTCGAGCCGCGCCCGGTCGCCGAGCACCGCGCACGCGTGGGGGTCGAGCGCCACCTGCAGCCGTATCCAGCGGGCCTCCACCGAGGGGCGCATCGCCTCGACCGCGGCGCCCACCACCTCGGCGAGGTCGACCGGGGCCACGTCGAGCCGCAGGCTGCCGGAGGTCATGCGGGACACGTCGAGCAGGTCTTCGATGAGCCGCGTCTCGGCGACGGCGTTGCGCTCGATGGTCTCCAGCGCGTGCTTCTGCTGGTCGACCGCGACCCGCCCCGAGCGGATCATCCTCGTCCACCCGAGGATGGCGTTGAGCGGCGTGCGCAGCTCGTGGTTCATCGTGCTCAGGAACTCGTCCTTCACCAGCAGCGCCTCCTCCAGCGCGGCCTCGAGCTGGGTGAGCTTCGCCGAGAGGGCCGCGGAGGCCGACGCCGCGCTCCGCTCCTCCTGGCTGGCGATGGCGGTGGCGAGGGTGGACGCGATGCGCTCTGCGGCCAGCTCGAGGAAGCCCCGGTAGCGATCGTCGAAGGCGAGGCGGGGATTGAGCCTTGCCACAAGGAACCCGAGGGCTCTCGCTCGTCCCGGGCGGGTGAGCGGCAGCACCGCGGCGCTGCCCGCGGTGAGCTCGCCGGGGCGGCGGGGGAGGTCGCCGACGACCAGGCAGCGGCCTGCGCTGGTGGCCCGGCCGAGGGGCCACGGGGCGACCGCCGCCGGGTCGAGGTCGACGCTCGAGGGGGCCGGGAGCCCGTCGTCGTCGAGGCCGGTGGTGTCGACCCGCCGCGCGCTCCTCCCGTCGTCGTCGACCAGGTAGAGCAGGGTGGAGGGCACGTCGGCCCGGTTGCGCTCCAGCGCCAGGGAGGCCTGGCGGCAGGCCTCCTCGGGGGTCGCGTCGGGGGTGGAGCACCCGGCGAGGTCGCGCAGGGTGGCGAGCCTTCGCTCGGCCAGCACCCGGTCGGTGGTCTCGTGCACGACGCCCAGCACGCCCCCGACGGAGCCGTACTCGTCTCGGATGGGGCTGTACGAGACGGTGAAGTAGCAGTCCTCCAGGTAGCCGTTGCGGTCGAGGGGAAGGAGGGCGTCGTCGAAGGCCATCGAGTCGCCCCGGCGAACCCGCTGGAACACCGGCCCGACGAGCTCCCACACCTCGGCGAAGATGCTCGCGGCGGGGCTCCCCATGGCGGCCGGGTGCTTGGTCTCCCCGAGGATGGGGCGGTACGCGTCGTTGTAGAGGACGATGAATTCCGGGCCCCAGAGCACGCGCATCGCGAAGCGCGACGACAGCATCACGGCCACGATGGTGCGCAGGCTCGGCGGCCACAGCTCCACCGGACCCAGCGGTGTGCTCGACCAGTCGATGCTGCGCATGAGCGCCCCGGCCTCGCCGCCGCCGCGCAGGCAGTCGTCGGATGCCACGATGAGTGAGTCCATGCCCCTATCGCTCTCCCTCCCCCCAAGACGACGGACAGGCCCCCAGTTGGAGCCATGGCCCGCCCTCCGCAAGGCCCTCTCGGGCATGGACCGTGGCGCGCCCGCTGCGCCATCTTCCGTCACCCGATGGCCATGACACCTGACGCTCCCGTGCTGTCCTTCCCTTCGTCCGAGGCCTTCCTGGAGTGGCTGGAGCAGCACCACGACAGCCCCTCGGGCATCTGGCTGCGGATCTTCAAGAAGGGCTCCGGGGTGGAGACGGTCACCTACGCGGGCGCCCTCGACGCGGCCCTGCGCTACGGCTGGATCGACGGGCAGAAGCGCAGCCTCGACGAGTCGTCCTGGGTGCAGCGCTTCGTGCGGAGGCGGCCCCGGAGCGTCTGGTCGCGCATCAACCGCGACGCCGCGGAGAGGCTGATCGCCGAGGGGAAGATGAGAGAGCCGGGGCTGCGGGAGGTCGAGGCGGCGAGGCGAGACGGCCGCTGGGAGGGCGCGTACGAGGGGCAGCGCACCGCGACGGTTCCGGAGGACTTCCTGGCGGCGCTGAGGGAGAGCGCGGAGGCGACGGCCTTCTACCAGGGCCTCGACAAGGTGAACCGCTACGCCATCGTGTTCAGGCTGCAGACGGCGAGGACGCCCGAGACGAGGGCGAAGCGCATCGCGGACTTCGTGGCGAAGCTGGCGCGGGGAGAGCGCTTCCATGAGCCGAAGGCGAAGGCGAAGAAGTAGCCCCCCTCGTCACCCCGGCGGCAGCAGCTGCAGATCGAGGCCCCCCGGGTACATGTACGAGGTGTACCGCGCCGTCCCATAGACCTTCACGCCCAGCGGAACCCCCTCGGCCGTGCGCAGCCGGTGGGCGCCCGGCGAGACCCGCGTGGAGAGCACGTCCCACGCGCCGAGGGTGCTGCGCGTCCCCGTCATCGCCGCCCCGTCGAGCAGCGCGCTCGCCCCTCTCGGGACCACCACCCCGAGGAAATTGCTGGTGTACGTGTCGGGCACCAGCAGGTCGTAGCGGTCGCGAAACTGCTGCGACGGGACCTCGTAGACCATCGCCGGATCGCCCGCCGCGGCGCTGCTCTCTCCCTGCCCCGCCATGATCTGCGCCACCAGCACCGGGCGCGACGAGGTCATGTGGAAGCCCACCGCGGTCTGGAATTGCAGCACCTGCCGCGCGGCGAGCTGCACCGAGCGATGCACCGTCGGAGGGTCGAAGCGCAGCGTCGCCCCTTCGAAGGGGGACACCACGCGCACCACCGAGGCCACGCCCGGACGGTCGATGAGCGGCGTCACCACGAAGTCCCGGCCGAGGGTCTCCAGCGGCGCGACCTGCTCCTCCAGGTGGTCGCACGCGGGCCGCGACTGGGGGACGTTGGTGCAGTCGTGGCCGGCGAAGACCGCCACCGGGGCGCTGGCTTCGACCAGGGCGCCGCTCAGGTCGCCCGTCTCGCCCCCCACCAGCACGAAGACGTCGCCGGGGGTGAGGTTGTCGCGGGTGATGGTCCCGGTCTCGCCCACGACCCCGGCGTTGGGGGGCAGCCGGATGGTCACCGAGGTGGTCTCTCCCGCGACGGCCGTCACCGCGATGAAGCCGCCGAGGACGACGCCTCTCGCGGGGCTCCAGTTGGGGGCCGTGAGCACGATGTAGCGCGGCGTGAGCGAGCGCTGCGAGAACAGCAGCGAGGCGTCGTTGGAGAAGGAGTTGAACCCTCCCTCCCGCTCGAAGCGCAGCGGGTTGAACTGGTACGCCGCCACCGGAGCCGTCGCCACCACGTGGTACGCGCCGCCGACCACCGTGCCCGTGGTCGCGGGGGGCCATCCCCGGCAGGTTCCCCCCGGCATGCAGCCCATGTTGCCGGGCGAGCTCTGCACCAGCCCCTGCACCCACGGCAGCGGCACCGCCCTCACGGCGCCCGGGGCGAGCTCCTGGGTCACCATCGAGGTCAGCGCCCCGCCGGAGATGCGCACCGTCACCGGGAAGGACTGCGGGTTGGCCAGCGCCACCGCGAAGGAGAAGGCCGGGTCGAGCTGGCTGTTGGGCGTCTGCGTCGCCCAGTACTCGCACCCCAGGTAGCCCCTCGCCCCCTCCGGCACCGCGCAGGGATCGCCGCAGCGCCCGTCGGTGCAGCGCTCCCCGGCGCCCTCGTCGCAGGCCGCGAGGGCCGCCCAGCCGCTGCCGTCCCCGGCGCACCGCTCGGGCTGCGCGGGGCGCTCGGGGCTGCAGCGCACCGCCGAGGGAGGGCACGCCACGCAGCCTCCCCCCACGCAGAAGGGACGCTCCCCCGCGCAGCTGGGGAGGTACTGGCGCGCGCCCGTGTCGGTGCATCGGTAGGGGGTCTGACCGTCGCACACCACCCCCGCGAAGGAGCACACCTCGGCGGGGATGGGCGGGCCCGCGTCCATCTCCAGGTCGATGCTGCCGATGGGGGGAGGGCGGTCGGACGTTCCGCATTGCGCGAGGCACCCCATCCCCAAGAGCCACCATCGACGACGCATAGAGGGCGATGATGGCATGGGGGAGGCGCTCAGGGACGGGGGGCGACGGTCACCCGCCCGTCGCCGTCGCGGTCGATGTACCTCGGGCTGGTGAAGCCGATGGCGCGCGCGCCGGGGTAGGGCAGCACGTCGGGCAGCGGGGTCTCGGCGTCGGCCCAGGCGGTCACCACGGCGTCGCGCTCCAGGCGAAGCACGGCCCTGGTCTCGAAGCGCACCCCGTCGGTCGCGGGGGCCGTCACGGCCCAGCGCTGCGCCACCACGTCGTCGCGCCACAGCTCCACGTGCTCGACCGGAACCCACGCGGGCGCCGTCACCGTGATGCGCACCACGAGCACCCCGTCGCGGCCGTCGGTGAGGTTCTCCAGGGTCACGAAGGGCCCCGAGCTCACGCTGGTCTCTCCCCGCCGGATGCCCGCGAACACCCGCTCTCCCAGCGTCGCGCGGGCGCCCTGCGCCACGCGCACCCACGTCCGGGGGTAGCCCGCCTCCTCGTACACGAGGCGGTGCGAGTCGCTGTTGCCCGTGGCGGTCACGCGCATCCCGCGGCGGGCGAGGCCGACGAGGTCGACCAGTCCCTCTCTCACCTTCGCCGGGGTCTCCAGCCAGATGCCGTTGAAGGCCTCGACGGCGTCGAAGCCCTCGGAGAAGGCCTCGCTCGCCCTGCCGGTCGCCGCGTCGAAGCGGGTGAGGTCGAAGTACCCGATGCTGGGCGGCATCCGGGGGTGGTTCACCTGGAGGATGCTCGCCCCCGCGGCGCGAGCCCCGGCGAAGAGGGCGGCCGGGTCGACGCCGTAGTAGGGCGGGACGGCGTCCTCGGGCGCCACGGCCTCGCCCACCGGAGGCAGCGGGAAGGCGTTGAAATGGCCCCAGAGGGTCGAGCCCGCGCTGGTGACCTCGTCGCCGATGGCGGTGACCAGGGCGTGGTCGAGGCCCGCGGCGCGAACGGCCGGGGAGAGGTCGGTGATGCGGTTGTGGTCGGTGGCGACGGCGAAGTCGATGCCGTTGCAGACCAGCGACCCGACGCGCTGGGCGAGGGTCACCCGGGAGTCGGGCGAGGGGGAGGCATGGAGGTGGAGGTCCGCGGCGATCCAGCCGGGGGGGAGCACCGGGCGCAGCGTGGCGCGCAGCTCGGTGGGGGCGCCGGCCCCGAGGGTCACGGTGGATCGATGGAGCGTCCAGGCGGTGCCTCGGGAGGCGGTGACGCGGTACTCGCCGGGAGGGAGGGAGACGTCCCCGTGGCCGTCGAGGAGGTACACCGATCGCCCCGAGGCGAAGCCGTGAGCGCGCGCGTCCAGGGCGGGCTGAGGGTCGGGGCCTCCCGCGCGGGCGAACATCACATGCACCGGCACGTCGGCCCCGGAGGGATCATCGAAGCCGAGGCGCAGCGTGGCGCCCGCCGCGGGGGGCGGAGGGGCGGGGTCGGCGGCGCGCACGGTGAGGGTGCGGTCGCTGCTGGCGCCGGAGGCCATCCAGGTGACCGCGGAGGGGAAGGTCTCCGCGGCGATGTGCACCAGGTTGCGCCTCGCCACGGCGGGGTCGGCGGTCTCGAAGCGCAGGGTGGTGCCGTGCTCGGTGAGCTCGATCCAGGGGGTGGGGGTGGTGCCCTCCCAGCCCTCGTCGCGGCCCTCGACGCGCACCGACGCGCTGCCCGGGTTGATGTCGTCGGCGAGGGTGGCTCCTGCCGGGAGGTCGCGCGCCGTGGTGCGCACCCGGAAGCGCCCTGGCCCGAGGGCGCAGAGCTGGCTGCGGAGCGAGACCCCGTCGACGGTGGCGGTGCGCACGACCCCGACGCTGCGGTTGGGGCAGGGCGCGAGGTCGACCAGGGCGGCGACCATGGGGTGCGCTCGGGAGGCGGCGTCGATCCAGACCGGGCGCCACCAGAGGAGGGGGTCGGGCTGGTCGTCGGCGGCGCGGTCGACGTCGACGATGGCGCCCATCATGGGGCGGTGGCCGGGCGCGTCGGGGCGGGCCGCGACGGTGAGCGCGACCTCCCCGGCGACGAGGCGCAGGTCGCCGACGCGGCCGTAGGCGTGGTCGGCGAGGCGCGCCCGGTCGAGCACCTCGATGCGCGCGGAGACCGGCGGCGGGCGAGGGGGAGCGCGGCGGCGACGCCAGCGACAGCCCATGGAGGTGAAGACGGAGACGGCCACGAGCGCGGGCGCGAGACGCATGGGGGCGATGGTTGGCGACAAGCGCCGCAGCCGACAAGGGAGAAGCGGAGGGGCGGCGATCAGGACCGCGTCGGCCGCGCGCCCGCCGACGTCGTCAGACGGGGGTGTTTCGTCGACGAGCGACGGAGTAGACGGCGAGCAGGACGCCCGCGTAGCCGACCCAGTCGCCGGTGTAGCCGTAGAGGGTGCGGCCCTTGCGGAGGTGCACGGTGCCCACGACGTTCTCGCGGGTGAAGGTCTGGCTCTCGGCCACGGTGCGGCCCGCGGCGTCGATGATGGAGCTCACCCCGGAGTTGGCCGCGCGCACCAGGTCGCGGCGGTGCTCGACGGCGCGAAACTTCGACAGGGCGTTGTGGATCCACGGCTCGGCGGTGTTGCCGAACCACGCGTCGTTGAGGATCACCGCCATCAGGTCGGGGTTCACCCGGTTCTGGAAGGTGCGCACGAAGCGGGGGAGGATGTCCTCGTAGCAGATGAGCGGGGCGACGGTTCCGCCCGGCACCGGGAGCGAGCGGATGGTGCTGCCGCGGGTGAAGTGTCCGCTGTGCGGCGAGGCCGCGTAGATCTGCGGGAAGGTCTCGCCCAGGGGGATGTACTCCCCGAAGGCCAGCAGATAGACCTTGTCGTAGGAGCCGCGCATGCGCCCCTCGGCGTCGGTCATGAAGGCCGTGTTGTAGAGGTTGGGCCGCTCGGGCGTGCCGTCTCGCACCGAGAGCGCGCCGAAGAGCACGGGGGTGCGCAGGTCCCACTCGGGGATGTAGTCGCGGATGTTGACGACGTTCTCCGGGATGCGGAAGGCCACGGCGCTCTCGCTCCAGACGATCCACTCCACGCCCTGCGCCTCGAGGGCGCGCGACGCCTCGAGGTGGCGGTTGAGCGCCACCACGGGGTCGTTGCGCTTCTGCATCAGCCCGAGGTTCTGCTGCACCACGCCCACCCTCAGCGGGCGGGTGTGCCGGCTGGCCTCGTCCACCTGCCCGATGCGCCAGTAGCCGTAGGGGATCGCCAGCGCCCAGAAGACCAGCGGCAGCGCCAGCGGCTTCAGGCGCTCGACGTTGGAGCCGGTGCGCACCCACGCCTCGGAGAGCGCCGTGTGGCCGAGCACCATCGCGGCGGTCACCAGCAGCACGCCGCCGATGTCGGCGGTCTGGTAGAGCACCGGCGCGTTGTGCAGGGAGTTGGAGAGGTACCAGGGGAAGAGCAGCGGGAAGAGCAGCTCGACCGCGGCGGCCAGCAGCGGCACGGCCAGAAGCCTCGGGAGGTTGCGCGCGTCGGCCTTGCTCACCAGCCACGCCAGCACGCCGTACTGAAGTCCCTGGGCGATCCAGAGCAGCGAGGCGAAGAGCACGCACAGCGCCGTGGGAAAGCCCGAGAAGGTCTTGAGCATCCCGACGATCCAGCTGAAGCCTCCGGCGACGGCGACGAAGCCGGTGACCCAGCCGAGGCGCAGCGCCATCCAGCCGGTGCGGCCGCGCAGCGCCACCAGCAGCGGCGCCATGGAGACGAAGGCCAGGGGGTAGATCTCCTTGCCCGCGAAGCCGAGGAAGATCGCCAGGCCGCTGAAGACCGCGCAGGCGAAGGCCCAGCGCTCTCGCATCACGGCTCGCACCGTCGGGTGGGGATGGGGGGTGACGGTGGGCCCGGGGATCGGTTCGCTCATCTTTGGTGGCCGTCCGCGCGTCGGAAGGCGTTGCGCGCGCGGGCGGCGGCACGCTAGCACGGCGGGCACAGCAGCCCATGCACATCACCACGTACGACCACGCACCGCGGCTCCCCGATGGGGAGATCGTCGACCTCGACGCGCTGATCCCCGGCGAGGGAGGGGTCTTCCTGGAGGTGGGTCCGGGCCGGGGGGCCTTCGCGCTGGGTTACGCGGCGCTGCACCCGGAGACGCGCTTCCTGGCGCTGGAGATCCGACGCAAGCTCGCGGCGCAGCTCGACGAGCGGCTCCAGAAGAAGGGCTTCCCCCGCGCGCGCTGCTTCGCCGAGGACGCGGGCCTCGCGCTCCCGAGGCTGCGCCCGGACGGGTGCGTGATCGGCGCGGCGGTGCACTTCCCCGACCCCTGGTGGAAGAAGCGCCACGCCAAGCGGCTGGTGGTGCAGGACGCGTTCATCACCGAGCTCGCCCGGCTGCTCGCCCCGGGCGCGCTGCTGCTGGTGCAGACCGACGTCGAAGACCGCGCGGCGGCCTACTACGAGCGCCTCGCGGCGTGCCCCGCGCTGGAGAATACCGTGGCGGGTATGTACGCCGAGGAGAGCCCCTTCGCTCCGGCGCGCTCCAACCGGGAGACCCGCGCCATCGCCGACGGGCTGCCCATCCATCGGATGGTGTTCCGAAGGCGATGATCACCAGGGACACCTGGGCGGAAGGACCCGCGGGGAAGCTCCGGCTGCGCTGGACGCTCCCTCCCGGGGAAGGTCCCTTCCCGTGGGTGATGTACCTGCCGGGCTACGCCGCGGGGAGCCTGGCCTTCCATCCCGAGGGCACCGTCGACCCGCTCCGCTGCCTGCTGAGCGCGCTCAACGAAGCAGGGTTTGCGACGGTGCGCGCGGAGAAGCGCGGCTTCGGCGGGGGCGGCGGTCCGAAGGCGCAGGACGCTGGCTTCGAGGAGGAGCACGCCGACCTCGCGGCGGCCCTCTCGGCCGTCACCCGAGACGAGCGGGTGAGGGGTGAGCGAGGGGTTCTCTTCGGACACTCCCTCGGAGGACTGCACGCCCCCAGGCTGGCGGCGGGGGTCGCGGCGGTGCGCGGGGTGGCGCTCTACGGCGTCGGGTGGCTCACCTGGGCGGAGTACCTGGTGGCCAGCCAGAGAAGGGTGCTGGGCCTCTCGGGAGCGAGCCCGGTGGAGATCGAGGCGCGGGTGAGGGTGCTGGAGCGCTACAACGCGAGGGCGCTGCACGGGGGCGCGGAGCCCGCCGAGGCGCTCGAAGGGATCGAGGCGTGGGGCCGGTGGCTCGGCGTGGACGAGCACGGGCGGCAGCTCGGGCGCACGGGGCGCTACTGGCGAGAGGTGCAGGCGTGCCCGGTGGCGTCGCCGCTGCTGGCGCTGGAGGTCCCGGTGCTGGCGATGTGGGGGAGCGCCGACTGGCAGTCGCAGCGGGAGGAGCACGTGGCGCTGGTCGAGGCGATCCACGCCGCGAGGCCAGGGATGGCGCGCTTCGAGGAGGTCGCCGGGGCGGACCACGACTGGCGCGCCCACGCGACGCCGGAGGCCTCGATGGCCTCCGGGTGGACGGGTGACTTCGCCGACGGCGTGGCGGAGGCCCTGCTGCGCTGGCTCAGGGAGCGGTAGCGCCGCGGGCTTGGCCCCGCGGGAGAAGCCCGATACAAGCCTGAACAGGGTTGCGTGCTCGCGGCCTCCTGCGGTTTCGCTCGTTCACGGAGAGCGTCGGCTCTTCAGGATGCTCGGCGGGCACCATCTCACCCTGTGAGGAGATCCTCGACGATGAAGCAGATACTCAGATGGTCGCTGGTCGGCGTGCTGGCAGTCGCGGCAGGCTGTAGCGACGACCCGCCCGCCCCGACGACGGACGCGGGTGAAGACACGGGAGTGATCGACACCGACACCGGGACTCCCGCAGAGGACACGGGAACGCCCCCACAAGACACCGGGAGCCCCCCCGAAGACACCGGGACTCCCGCAGAGGACACGGGAACGCCCCCACAAGACACCGGGAGCCCCCCCGAAGACACCGGGAGCCCCCCCGAAGACACCGGCACAGGGACCGACGCCGGAGCGGACGTGGAGCTGCCCTGCACCGGCGGACAGACCCGCTGCGCGGGCACCTGCGTCAACACCCAGACGGACGTCGCCAACTGCAACGCCTGCGGGCGAGCGTGCGCCGCGGGGCAGACCTGCGCCGCGGGCGTGTGCACCGGCACCGCGGAGTGCCCCGCCGGGCAGATGCGCTGCGGAGAGATGTGCGCCGACCTCACCAGCGATCCCGCCAACTGCGGCCGCTGCGGCGGGGCCTGCGCGGCCGGTGAGACCTGCGCCATGAGCACCTGCCGGGCGGGCCGCCCGACCTGCCCCGCGGGGCGCGTCGACTGCGCCCCCTCGGCGCCCGCTCCGACCTGCGTCAACACCCAGACCGACCTGATGAACTGCGGCGCCTGCGGCACCGCCTGCGCCGCGGGGACGACCTGCGAGGCGGGCGTCTGCCGCTGCGCCACGGGCTCGACCATGTGCGAGCGCGCGTGCGTCAACACCCAGACCGACCCGATGAACTGCGGCGCCTGCGGCACCGCGTGCCCCGCCGGGCGGGTGTGCGCCGCGGGCGTCTGCGGCTGCGCCACGGGCACGACGCTCTGCGACGGTAGCTGCGTCGACACGCGCACCACCGAGGCCCACTGCGGGATGTGCGGCAACGCCTGCCCCGCGGGGCAGAGCTGCGTGGCCGGGGCCTGCGCCTGCGCGGCGGGCAGCACCCGCTGCGGCTCGACCTGCACCAACACCGCGACCGACCGCGCCAACTGCGGGATGTGCGGCCGCGCCTGCGCCATGGGTCAGACCTGCGTGGCCGGGGCCTGCGCCTGCGCCACGGGCCAGACCCTCTGCGGGACGGGCGCCTCGGCGCTCTGCGTCGACCTGCGCACCAGCGGATCGAACTGCGGGATGTGCGGCCGCGTCTGCCCCTCGGGCCAGGCCTGCGTCGCGGGGGCGTGCATGGGCACCGCCCCGGCCAACGACGCCCGCTCCGGCGCGGTGGCGATCAGCCTCGCGATGCCGGCGCAGGACATCGCCGCCAACACCTCGGCGGCGCGCCATGACACCAACGGCAACTGCTCGTGCACGGGCGCGGGCAACGACGTCTTCTACCGCTTCACCCTGACCACGACGGAGATCGTCTACGCCGACACCCTCGGGGCGACCTGGGACACGGCGCTCTTCCTCCAGGACGCCGGCGGCAACAACCTCACGGCCCCGGCCGCGGGGCAGAGCACCTGCAACGACGACATCACCTCCGCGGGCCTCTGCACCGTGGCGGGCGCGCTACAGAGCCAGATCGCCGCCCGGCTCAACCCCGGAACCTACTTCCTGGTGCTCTCGGGCTGCGGCGCTGGCGCGGCGACCATCCATTTCCAGCACCTCCCGGTGGGCAACGGCCCGACCGCGCGCATCACCCCGTCGGGCGCGGTGCAGACCCTCACCGGCACCACCTCCGGCACCGGCACCCTCACCTCGACCTGCTGCTCCAGCGGGCCTGAGAACGCGTACTGGTGGGTGACCTGCCCGGGCTCCTCGGCGACGACCTTCCAGTCGACGAGCTGCAACCCGGTGACGGGCGCCAACGCCGCCGGGTACAACATCGAGCTCGCGCAGTACAGCGCGCTGCGGATGACCTCCGCGGTGTGCTCCGACGACGTGGGCGCGGGCTTCGCGTGCGGCGTCGGCTCTTCGCTGAGCGCCACCGTCCCGGCCACCACCGCCAGCCAGGCGGGGCTCAACACCCTGGTGGTCGACGGCTGCGTGCAGCGCGGGCCCTACTCCGTGCGCTACGTGCTCGCGAGCTGCTCCACCGGCACCCGCTGCGGCGCCTCGTGCGTCGACACCGGCACCGACGAGAACAACTGCGGCGGCTGCGACCGACGCTGCGCCGCGGGCAACTTCTGCATCGGCGGAACCTGCCAGGTGGTCCCCGCGGGCGAGACCCGCGACAACGCCATCGTGCTCACCAACTCGGGCACCACCTCGGTGAACACCACGCGCTTCCGCAACGACACCACCGGCGTCTGCGGCTGCACCTCCGGGCGCGACGTGTTCTACCGCTTCACGCTGACCCAGCCGGAGATCGTCTACGCCGACACCCTCGGCTCGGCCTACGACACCTCGCTCTTCCTCCAGGACGCCAGCGGGACCAACGTCACCGCGGCCAACCTGACCAACGGCACCACCTGCAACGACGACGGCGGCCTCCTCGGCTGCTCCACCGGCACCGCCTCGCAGGTGATGGCGCAGCTCAACGCCGGCACCTACTACCTCGTCCTCTCCGGCTGCGGCGCGGGAGGCCAGGCCAGCCTGCGCTACCAGCACCTCCCGGTGGGCAACGGCGCCGTGCGCGCCCTCGCCGCGGGCGCCCAGGTCGTCTCGGGCACCACCGCGGGCACCGGCCGGGTGACCTCCACCTGCTGCTCCAACGGCCCGGAGGACACCTTCTACTGGTACACCTGCGGCACCTTCGCGGGAGGCCTGTTCTCGGCCACCACCTGCGGCCGCGCGACCTGGGACACCGAGCTCTCGGTGATGAACCCGGGCAGCGCCACGGTCTGCAACGACGACGCCTGCGGCCCGCGGCAGTCGACCATCAACGCGCTCATCCCCCGCGGAGCGGGCATCCACGCCCTCTTCGTCGACGGCTGCGGCTCCGCGGCCGGCGCGTACACCGCGTCGGTCCGTCGCCCGTAGCCCGCTCTCTCGATCCCCTTCAGCGCATCCCACCGTCGAAGCAGCGGGTGACCGACCGGTCTCCCCGCTGCCTCGCTGCGCTCACGCCAGCTTGGCGAGCGAGGAGGCGCCGGGCAGCATGATCCACCCCTCGCGCTCGGCGACCGCCTGGTGCGCCGCGGGGATGGGGTCGCATCGCTTGATCTGGAAGGCCCTCGTCGAGAGCGAGGCGATGAAGGCGTCGAAGAGGTGCTCGCTTCGGGTGAGCGCCGACTGCTGGGCCTCGTCGGACCTCCATCGCAGCCCCTTGGCGTTGAGCTCGAGCAGCAGCTTCTTTCGCGTGGGCTCGGACTGCTTGTACCCCTGCGCGCCGAGGCCCCAGCTCGCCATGGAGGCGCCCGGGTAGACCTCGACCACGGTCGGCCCGAGGCGGGAGGTGGGCGCCCCCTCGAAGAAGCGGGTGAGCAGCCGGGCGCAGCGCCAGGCCACGTAGGCGATGCGGTCGGACGACACGCTGAGGGGCTGCTTCTTCGCGAGGTACTCCTTGCGATCGGTGAGCCGGAACGCGAGCTCCTTGGAGTCGGTGGCAGGGAAGCGCCCCTCCTCGCGCCAGGAGGTCATCGCGGCCAGGTAGGCCTCGGGCCAGCCGAAGGGCGCGTCGATGCCGATGCACCCGCCGGCGTCGCGCACCGCGCGCATGCGCGCCACCAGCTCGTCGTCGCTGCCGCGGTCGAGCAGCTCCCGGAGGATCACCTCGCCGCCGCTCCACTCCACGAGGCAGGCCGCGGTGTTCTCGTTCTGCGAGGCGAGGTCGATCCCGAGGGTGAGCATCGCGGCCCCTCTAGCACGCTTTCCCGCGGGGGTAGGGCGCGCCCCGGGGGGCGCTCAGCCGTTCTCGATGACCGTGCCGACGTCCTCGCCGCGCAGCACCCGCTCGACGTTGCCGTGCTCGGCCAGCTTGAACACCCGGATGGGGAGCTTGTTGTCCCGGCAGAGCGTCACGGCGGTGGTGTCCATCACCCCGATCTTCTGGGTGATGAACTCGTCGAAGGTCATGTGAGGGAAGAACTTCGCCTCGGGGTTCTTCTTGGGGTCGCTGTCATAGACCCCGTCGACCTTGGTGGCCTTGCAGAGCGCGTCGGCGTGGATCTCCATCGCCCTCAGCGCCGCCGCCGTGTCCGTGGAGAAGTAGGGGTTGCCCGTGCCCGCGGCGAAGATCACCACGCGGCCCTTCTCCAGGTGCCGGATCGCGCGCCGACGGATGTACGGCTCGGCCACCTTGGGCATCTCGATGGCGGTCTGCACCCGCGTCGGGACGCCCCGCTTCTCCAGCGCGTCTTGCAGCGCCAGGGCGTTCATCACCGTGGCCAGCATGCCCATGGAGTCGGCCGTCGAGCGGTCCATCCCCGAGGCGCTGCCGCGCAGTCCGCGGAAGATGTTTCCTCCGCCGACCACCAGGGCGAGCTGCACCCCGAGGGTGCGCCAGACGTGGGCGAGCTCGTCGGCCAGCAGTCCGATGGCCTCGGGGTCGAGGCCGAAGCCGCCCTCCTGGGAGCAGAGGGCCTCTCCCGACATCTTCAGGAGGATGCGACGGTACTTCACCCCCGGCGCGGGAGGGGGCGGCGCGATGGTGCGGAGATCCGTGGGTTTCATCGGGCGGAGACGACTACTCCACCCGCCGGAGGGTCACAAGCGCCGATCGGGGCCAACGGTCAGACCGAGCGCACGATCTCCACCCGGTTGGGATAGACCCTCGCCACCAGCTTGGCGCTGGCGTCGAAGATGCCCATGAGCCCGCGAGGGATGTGCAGCAGCGAGGGGTGCTCGTACTCCAGCACGGCGGCCGTGGCGCTGGCGGTCTCAGCGCCCGTCGGGGTGGTGAGCGTGAGCTTGCCGGGCGAGGCCTGGCCCACCGCGGAGACCTCCTCGGAGACGATGCCGGCGTTCATCAGCAGCTGGCGGGCGATGCGGGCGCGGCCGTCGCGGCCCACCAGCACCGGGGCCTCGGTGGAGTGCGACGAGAGGTTGCCCTCGCCGCTCGCGTCGGTGCTGGTGCTCACCGGGGGGATGGAGAGCTGGTTGCGCATCGAGTCGTCGTAGAGGTCTACGTCGTGCTCGGGCAGGTGATAGAGGTAGGCCTGCACGGGCTTGTGGCCGTCGGCGAGGACGTCGATGAGGTCTTGCCGGTAGTCGCCCATGGCGCCGCGCTCGTAGAGGTCGCGCACGATGGGCGCCACCTCCCGATGACGGATGTCGGGCAGCGTGCCCTTCACCGCGTTGGACACGTCGAGCGCCGTGAAGAGCGCCCCCTGTGCCGTGAAGGAGTCCATCACCCGCTGCGTCACCGCGCGGAGCACCTTGTCCGTCGTCTTGGCCGTCATGGTCGTTAGGAATCGCGCTCCCCCGCGCGATGGTCAAGAGGCTCTTGGAAATAGCCTGTCACTCCATGGGGCGCGCATCGCCAGGGCCCCTCAGGCCGTGCTAACCGGAGCGGCGCCATGAAGCAGACCACCGACGGCGCGCCGAGGCGCTCGCTCCGCAAC
The DNA here is from genome assembly GCA_004297725.1 of Myxococcaceae bacterium. GTDB lineage: Bacteria > Myxococcota_A > Polyangia > Polyangiales > SCUS01. The sequence goes on from SCUS01000146.1 coordinate 21,467, forward strand.
CTCGACCAGGTGCCTCTGCTCGGCGGCATGATCGCCTACCTGCGAGACCCGCTCGGGTTTCTCATTCGCACCCGCAAGCGCGAGGGCGACCTGGCGACCTTCCGGCTGCTCGACCGGAAGTTTCTCTTCGTGAGCGACCCGGCGCTCATCGAGCAGGTGCTGGTGAAGCAGTCGGCGCGCTTCTCCAAGGACTGGTTCGCCCGCGACCTGAAGCGCGTCCTGGGCGAGGGATTGCTCACCAGCGAAGGGGACTTCTGGAAGCGACAGCGGCGGCTGATGAGCCCGGCCTTCCACAGGGAGCGCCTCGCGGAGTACGCGGCCGTCATGGTCGAGCGCACCGAGCGCGCCCTCGCGGAGTGGTCCGTCGGGGCGGAGCGGGACATCCACCGTGACTTCATGGAGCTCACCCTCGACATCGTGGCGCGCACGCTCTTCAGCGCCGATGTGGAGGGCGTCAGCGCGGTGGTCGGCCCGGCCCTCGACGTGCTGCTCGACTGGTACAGCAACCCCATCCTGGTCTCCAACCCGTGGCTGATGCGCACCCCCCTCCCGGCGGCGAGGCGGCACCGCGAGGCCATCGCGGCGATGCGAGGCATCATCGACGGGATCATCCGACAGCGCAGGGCGACGCCCGACCCGGACAACCACGACCTGCTGGCGATGCTGCTCGCGGCGCAGGACGAGGACGGCGAGCGCATGACCGACGCCCAGGTGCGCGACGAGGTGCTGACGCTCTTCCTCGCGGGCCACGAGACCACCGCCCTCACCCTCTCCTGGACCACCCTGCTGCTCTGCCAGCACCCCGAGGTGACGAAGCGACTGCGCGAGGAGGCCGAGGCCGTGGCGCCGGGACGCCCGCTCGCCTACGGGGATGTTCCGAAGCTGGTCTACGCCGAGGCGGTGGTGCAGGAGTCGATGCGGCTGCACCCGCCGGCGTGGGCCATCGGCCGCGAGGCGCTCGAGGACTTCGAGCTGGGTGGGCGCCGCTACCCCAAGGGCCTCGCCATCTTCCTCAGCCCCTGGTCGGTGCACCGCGATGAGCGGTGGTTCAGCGAGCCCGATCGCTTCCACCCCGACCGCTGGCTCGACGGTCTCTCGAAGCGCCTCCACAAGTTTCAGTACTTCCCCTTCGGGGGCGGTCCCCGCATCTGCATCGGCAACGCCTTCGCCATGATGGAGTCGGTGCTGCTGCTCTCGACCTTCGCCCGGCGCTTCGAGGTCACGCTGGCCCCGAGCGCCCGCATCGCCGCGAAGCCCGCGATCACCCTGCGCCCCGCCCACGGGGTGCGGGTGGTGCTGCGCTCCGCCCCGAAGCCCGACGCCGCCCACGACCCCGCCCCCGCCCCCACGAACCCGTGACTCGACTCCCGCCGCTGCGCTTCCGCGATCTCCAGACCCACTGGCGACCGACCTTCCGGCTGGCCTGGCCGGTGGTCATCGGCCAGCTCGGCGTGATGCTGATGTCCCTGGTCGACACGGCGATGGTGGGCGTCCTAGGGCGCAACGTCGTCGGCGCCGTGGGCCTCGGCTCCTCGCTCTTCGGCCTCGCCTTCATCGTCGGCATCGGCCTGTTGATGGGCCTCGACCACGAGGTCTCCGTCGCCTACGGGGCGAGGCGCGAGGAGGACGTCGCCCGCTACGCCGTGCAGGGCCTGTGGCTGGCCGCGGTGATCTCGGTGCCCCTCACCGGGGCGCTGCTCTTCGCCAGCGGGCAGATGCACCGGCTGGGGGCGGCGCCGGAGCTGGTTCCGCTGGCGGGGAGATACCTGAAGACCGTGGCCTGGAGCCTTCCCCCGGCGCTGCTCTTCATCGCGCTGCGCCAGACCCTCCAGGCCGTCGGCGCCACCGGGCCCGGCACCGTGGTGCTGCTCATGGCCAACGTCATCAACGCGCTGGGCTGCTACGCGCTGATTCAAGGGAGGCTCGGCGCCCCGGCGCTGGGCATCGTCGGATCGGCGTGGGCCACCAACCTCTCCCGGATCTTCATGCTGGTGGTGCTGCTCTCCTGGACGGTGAGCTCGCACCCGCGGTGGTGGAGGTCCTTCGCCCCGCACCCCGAGAGCCTCCGCGCGCTGGTGCGCCTCGGGGTGCCCGCGGGGCTGCAGCTCCTCTTCGAGGGGGGAGTGTTCTCGCTGGCGACGGTGCTGGCCGCGAGGCTGGGGGCGGTCCCCGCGGCGGCGCACCAGGTGGTGCTCCAGATCGCGAGCTTCGCGTTCATGGTGCCGATGGGCATCTCGGCCGCGGGGACGGTGCGCGTGGGGCAGGCCATCGGCCGCGGTGACGCGGAGGGCGCGAGGCTGGCCGGGTGGAGCGCCGTGGGCCTCGGGGTCGGCTGCATGGCCACCTCGGCGGTGGCGATGGTGCTGGGGTGGAGGCTGATCCTGGCGGCCTTCCAGCTCGACCCGGAGGTGACGGCGCTGGCGAGGCAACTGCTGCTGGTGGCGGGCTTCTTCCAGCTCTTCGACGGGGCCCAGGTCACGCTGGCCGGCGTGCTGCGGGGCCTCGGCGAGACCGTGAGCTCGCTGGTGGCCAACCTGGTGGGCCACTGGGGGGTGGGCCTGCCCGTCGGATGCGCGCTGGCCTTCGGGCTCGGATGGGGGGCCGTCGGGCTGTGGATCGGCCTCGCCACGGGCCTCGCGGCGACGGCCATGGGGCTCCTCTGGCGGTGGCAGTCGCGCTCGCGGAGGGCGCTCGCGACGCACTGAGCCCGGTGGCTCAGCGACGCTTGAGCGCCTCGTAGCCGCGCTCGGGGTCTGGGCCCGCGGCGCTGGGCAGGCCCGCGCCCGACCAGCCGGGCTCGATCAGTCGACCGAAGGTGTCCTTCGCGCCGCCCCAGCCCGCGCGCTGCTCGGTGAGCCCGGTGTAGCCCGCGGCCTCCAGCGCCGCGCACGCCCTCATGCTGCGCACGCCCGAAAGGCACCCGAGCACCAGCTTCGCGTCCTTCGGGAAGAGCTTCTCCATCACCGCGACGAAGTCCCGGTTGGCGACCATCCCCGAGGCCCCTACGTCCATGAAGGGGACGTTGTACGCCCCCTCGGGGTGACCCCCCTCGAACTCCGCGACGGAGCGCACGTCGACGTAGACATATCCCTGCGCCTCGACCAGCTCGCGCGCTTCGTGTGGAGAGATCCGCCTGACCATGGCGCTGCGTCTGCTACGGGTCTCGCCGGGCTGTCAACCGCCGCGGTGCCAGCGCGCGGTGCGCACGATCGCCTCGTCGAGACCCACCGTCACCGAGAGCCCGAGCTCGCGCCTCGCCCTCTCCACGCTCGGCACATACCGATGCCTCGCCGCCGTGGGGTCGCTCTTCCCGCGGATCTCCACCGGCACCCCGAGCAGCGCCCCGACGCGCTCGGCGACCTCGCCCAGCCGGCGGTCGTCGTCGCTGCCGAGGTTGTAGGGGCGCGACCCGACGCCTCGCGCGAGCATCACCCAGAGCCACGCCGCGAGGTCGCTGCCGTGGAGGTAGGAGCGCATCGGGCTGCCGTCGCTCGACACCACGATGGCTCTGCCCGCGAGGCCGTCGCGGAGGAAGTTGCCGATGGCGAAGTGCGCGTCCAGCGGCAGGTGCGGACCCACGAAGGCGAAGCCCCGGGCGATCACCGCGTCGAGCCCGCGGGCCTGCGCGCAGAGGTGCTCCGCGAGGCGCTTGGCGTGGCCGTAGGCGCTGCGGAGGTCCATGGTGTCGGGGGCGCCGGGGAAGTCTTCAGGCAGGTGGGTGACGCCCTCGGGCTGCCGCCCGTACACGGCCCCCGAGCTGGTGAAGAGCAGCCGACGGACGCCCTTCTCCCGGGCCATGGAGAGCGCCCGCCGGGTGCCTTCGACCACCACGTCGATGGTGTCGAGCGGGTCTTCGACCACGCCCGGGGGATGGCTCGTGGAGGTCGCCGCGTGGACGATGTGCGAGAAGCTCCCGTCGGGGGTCGCGAAGTCGCGCGCGTCGCCCTGGTGGAGGCGCAGCCAGGGGAGCGCGCCGAGGTGAGGGAGGCGAGCGACGACGCGGGAGGGGTCGCGGGAGAGCACCACCGCGTCGATGTGGAGGTCGAGCGCCCGGCGGGCGTGGGCGAGGGTCTCCAACAACCACACCCCGTAGAAGCCGGTGGCGCCGGTGAGGAAGATCCGTGCGCCGTCGAGGGCGACGAAGGCGTCTCGCGCCTGGTCGAGGGTGGCGTCGAGGTCGGACGTGTCCAGCGGGCGCATCGCGTGGACGATACCGCGGGCGGAGGGCACACTGCGCGCCCCGCATGAAGCTCGTCGTCGGCCTCGGCAACCCAGGAACCCAGTACCGCTACCACCGTCACAACGTGGGCTTCATGGCGCTCGACGCGCTGCACGACCGCCAGCTCGGGAGCGAGTGGAGGGAGAAGAACTCCGGCCTGCTGTCGCGGGCCATGATCGCCGGCCGGGACGTGGCGCTGCTCAAGCCGCAGTCGTTCATGAACCTCTCGGGGCGCGCGGTGCTGAAGACCGTGCAGTCGATGGGGCTCAAGCCCGCGGACATCCTGGTGGTGCACGACGAGCTGGAGCTTCCCTACGCCGAGCTGCGCGCCAAGCAGGGCGGCGGCCACGGCGGGCACAACGGGCTGAGGGACATCACCGCCAGCATCGGCGCGGACTACGCCCGGCTGCGCATCGGCATCGGCCGCCCCGCCGCCGGTCCGGTGGACGCCTACGTGCTCAGCGGCTTCACCAGGGAGGAGGGCGCCACGCTCGACGCGCTGCTCTCCCGGGCCGCGGAGGTCATCGAGCTCGCGGTGGGACAGGGCATCCAGGCGGCCATCGACCTTACCACGAAGCCGCAGCGGAAGAAGTAGAGACGCGGGCGCCGCCCCTCGCGCCGTGCGAAGGTAGGCCCCCCCAATGGCCACCTCCCCGAGCGCGTTCACCGACTTCGACCTCATCGCCTCCCTGCAAGCGTCGCTGAAGGAGCAGGGCTTCGTGACCCCGACGGAGATCCAGCGCCGGACGCTGCCGCTGCTGCTCTCGGGGCGCTCGGTGGTGGGCGTGGCCGAGACCGGCGGCGGCAAGACCCTGGCCTACGTGCTGCCGGTGCTCAACGCGCTCAAGTCCCTGGAAGACGGCGGCCAGCCCGTGGCGGGCGACGCGAGGCCCCGCGCCGTCGTGATCGTCCCCACGAGGGAGCTCGGGGAGCAGGTCACCAAGGTCTTCAAGCGCTTCACCCACACCACCCGGCTGCGGGTGCGCTCGCTGCTCGGCGGCACCACCATGGAGGTCGCCCGGCGCAACATCCACGGGGTCTTCGAGGTGCTGGTGGCCACGCCGGGACGACTGCTCAAGCTCCTCGACCGGGAGCTCGTCGACCTCGGCGACGTGCGCGTGCTGGTCTTCGACGAGGTCGACCAGATGCTCGACCCGGGCTTCCTCCCCGACGCGGAGCGCATCGTCGGAGCGTGCCCCGGGGAGCGTCAGCTCGCGCTCTTCTCCGCCACCGTCCCTCCCGCCGTGCAGGACCTCATCGGCCGCCTCTTCGCCGACGCGGTGGTGCTGCGCAGCGAAGGCAGCCACCGGGTCGTGCCCAGCCTCACCACGGTGAACCGCACGGTCGTCGGCGGGAAGCGTCACCCCATCCTTCGGACGCTGCTGGCCGAGAAGGTCACCGGGGGCACGCTGATCTTCGCCAACACCCGAAAGCAGTGCGACCAGCTCGTCGAGGACCTGCGCGAGATGGGCCGGGAGTGCGCGGTCTACCGGGGCGAGATGGACAAGATCGAGCGGCGCGCCAACCTCAAGGCCTTCCGCGACGGAACGGTCGACCTGCTGGTCTCCACCGACCTCGCGGCGCGAGGCCTCGACGTCGAGCACGTCGGGCGGGTGATCAACTACCACCTCCCCGAGGAGCTCGACGCCTACCTCCACCGCGTCGGGCGCACGGCCCGCGCCGGGCGACCGGGCGTGGTGATCAACCTGGTGACCGAGAGGGACCAAGGCCTGATGGAGAAGATCGAGCGCGCCGCGGCGGCCCCTCGCAGGGGGTGAGTCCCCCCCCCCGGGCCGGGGGCTGCGATTGTGCAGGTGGGGTCGTTGACGCTCCAGCTGGCTTCACCGATAGCTGCGCGCGGGAGAGCCACCGCAGCCATGAACCTCGAGCTCCGCGCTTCGCGTCACGGGTCCGTCTTCGCCAGGTGGTTCGTCTTCGTGGCCGCCCTCGCGGGCTTGTCGGGGGCGGGCTGTACCTCGCGCGAACTCCCGCCCAACCGCTGCGTCTTCACCTCCGACTGCGCCGACGGCAACGTCTGCCTCGGCGACTACTGCCGGCCGGTGTGCACCAGCAACACCGACTGCCCCGCCGGCACCCGCTGCCGCCAGGGCGAGCCGGGGACGCCCTCGGCCTGCGTCCCGGTCGACGCGCCCCGGAGCTGCCTCTTCGCCAGCGACTGCCCCGCGGGGTCGTTCTGCACCCGCGACGGCACCTGCCAGGCGCAGTGCCGCACGGACTACGACTGCCAGGTCACCAACCCCTACCAGACCTGCGTCGAGGGGGTCTGCGCCCTCGTCTGCGCGGCGCGCACCGCGGACTGCAACGCCAGCTCCCGCGACGGCTGCGAGGCCGAGCTCGACCGCTCCGTCGAGCACTGCGGCCGCTGCGACGAGCGCTGCGCCGCGGCGCCCCACGCCCGCGCCGCCTGCGCCGCCGGGGCCTGCTCGGTGGCCTGCGACGAGGGCTTCGCCGACTGCGACGGCGACCGGGCCAACGGCTGCGAGACCGACCTCTCCGAGCCCGCCCACTGCGGCGCCTGCGAGACCCGCTGCGAGGGAGCCTCCGCCCTCTGCGAGGTGCGCATGACCGGCGGGCGACGCTCCTTCGCGTGCGCCACCGTCTGCGGCGAGCCGTCGCCCCTGCGCTGCGCGGACTCCTGCGTCGACCCGCAGGCCGACCCCCTCCACTGCGGCGGGTGCGGGCGCGCCTGCGAGGCCGGGCCCAACGGCGAGGCCGTCTGCAACGCCGGGGTCTGCGCCGTGGCCTGCCGCGACCTGGCCCGCTACGCCGACTGCGACCGCCAGCCCGGCAACGGCTGCGAGGCCGAGCTCGCCCGAGACCCTGCCCACTGCGGCGCCTGCGGCACCGCCTGCGCCGACGGGCCGCACGCCCGAGGCGCCTGCCTCTCCGGCGCCTGCGGCGTCACCTGCGACGCCGGCTTCGGCAACTGCGACGGCGCCGCGGGCAACGGCTGCGAGGCCGAGCTCCTGACCTCCCCCGCCTCCTGCGGGAACTGCGGCAACGCCTGCCCCGCGGTCGCCAACGCGAGGCCGACCTGCGCCGAGGGGCGCTGCGGGTTCCAGTGCTCGCCGGGCTACGGCGACTGCGACGGCATGGCCGCCAACGGCTGCGAGACCGACCTCCAGGGCGACCGCGACCACTGCGGCACCTGCGAGACCCGCTGCACCGCGGCCTCGGGCGCGGCGGCCTCGTGCGCCATGGGCTCCTGCGCGTCGCGCTGCGGCGACGGGCTCGCCGACTGCGACGGCAACGCCGCCAACGGCTGCGAGACCGACACCCGCACCAGCGCCGCCCGCTGCGGATCGTGCTCGACCCCCTGCGCTCCGCCCAACGCCACCGGGGCCTGCGCCGCGGGCGTCTGCGGCGTGGGGAGCTGCAACCCCGGCTTCTCCAACTGCGACGGCGACCCCGGCAACGGCTGCGAGACCGACACCCGCAGCAACGCCCTCCACTGCGGCACCTGCGTCACCGTCTGCCGCTTCGAGGGCGCCGGGGCGCGCTGCAGCGCCGGGGTGTGCGAGCGCACCGACTGCGGCCCCGGCCTCGGCGACTGCGACGGCTCGACCGCCAACGGCTGCGAGACCACCCTCGCCAGCAGCGTCTCCCACTGCGGCGCCTGCGGCAACGCGTGCCGCCTCGCCAACGCGACGGCGACCTGCGGCTCCGGCCGCTGCGCCGTCCTCGCCTGCAACCCGGGCTACGCCGACTGCGACGGCAACCCCACCAACGGCTGCGAGGTCGACACCCGCACCAGCGTCGGGAGCTGCGGCCGCTGCGGCAACGCCTGCAACGCCACCAACGGCGCCGCGACCTGCGCCGGGGGCGTCTGCGGCATCGCCTGCGCCTCGGGCTTCGGCGACTGCGACGGCATGGCCGCCAACGGCTGCGAGACCAACCTCAACACCACCGCGGCGCGCTGCGGCTCGTGCTCCGTGGCCTGCGCCCCGGCCAACGCGACCGGGGCGTGCACCTCCGGCCGCTGCGGCATCGGGAGCTGCAACCCGGGCTACGCCGACTGCGACGGCAGCCCCGCCAACGGCTGCGAGGTGAACCTCGGCACCGACCCGCGGCACTGCGGCGCCTGCCCCACCGTGTGCAGCAGCACCAACGGCGCGCCCTCGTGCGCGGCCGGGGTCTGCCGCATCACTTGCGCGTCGGGCTTCGCCGACTGCGACGGCGCCCTCGGCAACGGCTGCGAGACCAACGTCACCACCAGCGCGACGAGCTGCGGCGCCTGCGGCAGCGTGTGCCGCCCCGCCAACGCCACCCCCGCCTGCGTGGCCGGCGCGTGCCGCGTGGCCTCCTGCAACGCGGGCTTCGCCGACTGCGACGGCAGCGCCGCCAACGGCTGCGAGGTCGACACCCGCGCCAGCGCCAGCCACTGCGGCGCCTGCGGACGGGCCTGCGCCGCGGCCAACGCCTCGTCGACCTGCGCCGCGGGCGCCTGCGCCTACACGTGCAACCCGGGCTACGGCGACTGCGACGGCATGGCCGCCAACGGCTGCGAGACCAACCTCGCCACCACGCCCTCGAGCTGCGGTCGCTGCGGCGGGGCCTGCAGCGCGACCAACGGCGTGGCGAGCTGCGCCGGGGGCGTCTGCGGCATCACCTGCGCCTCGGGCTTCGCCAACTGCAACGGCAGCGCGACCGACGGCTGCGAGGTCAACCTCGCCACCAACACCGCCCACTGCGGGCGCTGCGGCGGGGCCTGCGCTCCCGCCAACGCCACGCCCGGCTGCGCCGCGGGCGCCTGCACCGTCGCGGCCTGCAACGCGGGCTACGGCGACTGCAACGGGCTCGCCTCGGACGGCTGCGAGACCGCCCTCGCCAGCGCCAACGCGCACTGCGGGCGCTGCGGCAACGCCTGCGCCGCGGGCTCGGTCTGCTCGGCCGGCGCGTGCCTCTCCACCTGCGGCGCGGGGCTCACCTTCTGCGGAGGACGCTGCGTCGACGTCGCGACCGACGCGGCCCACTGCAGCCGCTGCGGCAACGCCTGCCCGGCCCCGGCCAACGCGAGCGCGACCTGCGCCGCGGGGGCGTGCGGCTACGCCTGCCTCGCGGGCTTCGGCGACTGCGACGGCAGCGCCGCCAACGGCTGCGAGACCGCCCTCGGGACGAGCGTGGCCCACTGCGGGCGCTGCGGCGCGGCGTGCAGCGCGACCAACGGCGCGGCGAGCTGCTCGGCCGGGACCTGCGGCATCACCTGCAACGCGGGCTTCGGCGACTGCGACGGCCTCGCCGCCAACGGCTGCGAGACCAACACCAGCACCACGCCCTCGAGCTGCGGGCGCTGCGGCGCGGCGTGCTCGCTCGCCAACGCGACCGCCGGGTGCGCGGGCGGGGCGTGCACCGTCGCGAGCTGCAACGCGGGGTACGGCAACTGCGACGGCAGCGCCGCCAACGGCTGCGAGGCGAGCCTCGGCAGCGTCGGGAGCTGCGGCGCCTGCGGGGTCGTCTGCGGCAGCGCCAACGGCTCGGCGCTCTGCAGCAGCGGGCGCTGCTCCATCGCGTGCTCGCCGGGCTTCGGCGACTGCAACGGGGTCAACGCCGACGGCTGCGAGACCAGCCTGAGCACCAGCGCGACGCACTGCGGGGCGTGCGGCAACGTGTGCAGCAGCGTCAACGGCTCGCCGAGCTGCGCGGCGGGAGGGTGCCGCATCGCGTGCGCCGCGGGCTACGGCGACTGCGACGGCTCGGTGGCCAACGGGTGCGAGACCGCGACCAGCACCAGCGTGTCGAACTGCGGCGCCTGCGGGAGGGCGTGCTCGCTCGCCAACGCCACGGCGGGCTGCGCGGCGGGAGCGTGCACCGTGGCGGCCTGCCGGGCGGGCTTCGGCGACTGCGACCGGGTGGCCTCCAACGGCTGCGAGACCAACCTCGGCACCACCCCGGCGCACTGCGGCGCCTGCGGGGCGACCTGCTCGCTGGCCAACGCGAGCGCGGGCTGCTCGGCCGGGGCGTGCACCGTGGCGAGCTGCAACGCGGGCTACGGCAACTGCGACGACCTCGCCGCCAACGGCTGCGAGACCAACGTCACGATCACCCCGGCGCACTGCGGAACCTGCGGGGCGGCCTGCTCGCTGGCCAACGCCACGGCGGGCTGCGCGGCGGGCGCGTGCACGGTGGCGAGCTGCAACGCGGGCTTCGGCAACTGCGACGGCAGCGCGGCCAACGGCTGCGAGACCAACCTCAACACCAGCAACGCGAGCTGCGGGGTCTGCGGGCGGGCCTGCGCCGCGGGGCAGGTGTGCTCCGCCGGGGCGTGCACCAGCGTGTGCTCGGCGCCCACGAGCTACTGCTCGGGGAGCTGCGTGAACCTCGGCACCGACCCGTCCAACTGCAGCGCCTGCGGCACCCTCTGCGCGGCCCCGCCCAACGCGACGGCGCTCTGCGTGGCGGGGGTCTGCGGCGGCGCGTGCCGCTCGGGCTTCGGCGACTGCAACAACACCATGACCGACGGCTGCGAGGCCAACCTCGGCACCTCGCTCCCTCACTGCGGCGGGTGCGGCAGGCTCTGCGCCCCGGCCAACGCCACGGGGGCGTGCTCCGGCGGCGCCTGCGGCATCGCGAGCTGCAACGCGGCCTACGGCGACTGCAACCGCAGCGCGTCGGACGGCTGCGAGGTGGCGCTGCTCACCAGCACCTCGAACTGCGGCGGCTGCGGCAACGCCTGCTCCCTCGCCAACGCGACGGCGGCGTGCAGCATGGGCGCCTGCGCCATCGCGGCCTGCAACGCGGGCTACCAGGACTGCGACCGGGTGGTCTCCAACGGCTGCGAGACCGCGGTGACCTCCGACGTCAACCACTGCGGGGCCTGCGGGGCGGCGTGCCCCTCGCAGAACGGCGTCCCCCGCTGCGGCGGCGGCGTGTGCACCCTGGCCTGCAACCCGGGCTTCGGCGACTGCGACGGCGTGGCCTCCAATGGCTGCGAGACCGACACCAACGGCTCGCTCACCCACTGCGGCGGCTGCAACCTCGCGTGCAGGCCGCCCAACGCCACCGGCGCCTGCAGCGGCGGCGCGTGCCTGGTGGCGCGCTGCGCGAGCGGCTTCCTCGACTGCAACGGCGCGGCGGCCGACGGCTGCGAGGTCTCGGCGCAGACCGACAGCGCCAACTGCGGCGCCTGCGGCCGCGCCTGCGCCGGCGGGACGGCCTGCTCCGCGGGGCTCTGCGTGCCGACCAACGACGACTGCCTCCGCGCGACGCCCATCGACCTCGGCGCGGCGACGCACCTCGACGTGCCCTTCACGGTGGTCAACGCCGGCCACACCACCGACGCGCCCACGCCGTGCACCAGCACCGGCGGCGCGGACGTGTTCTTCTCGTTCACGCTCACGCAGACCGAGATGGTCTACGTCGACACCTTCGGCACGGGCTTCGACACCATGCTGTTCTTCGCCCGCGACGGCCGCCCCCGCGGCACCGCGTGCCAGTCGTACAGCATCTTCGGCCTGGAGGGGCAGGTGTGGTGCAACGACGACGCGACCCTCCCGGAGACCAGCGGCGGCCCGGGCTGCGCCACCGCGGGCAACACCTCGCAGGTCGTCGGGCGCTTCGGCCCCGGAACCTACTTCATCGTGGTTTCGGGCTTCGCCTCGTCCCAGGGCGCCGGGACGCTCCACGTCGAGCACCTCCCGATCACCGCCTCGGGGACGCTGGCCTACACCCCGCAGGCCCGAGACAACACCTTCTACGGCTTCTCCCAGAGCCTCGTCGGGACGAGCACGGTGAGCACGAGCTGCGGCGGAGGCGGCGCCGGCCCCGAGCACAGCCTGTGGTGGCGGAGCTGCCCCTCCACGGCGAGCAGCCCGCTGCGGGTCTCCACCTGCGTGGCCTCGACCAACCCGATCTTCGACACCGTCCTCGACCTGCGCCACGCGAGCGGCGTGGTCGGCCTCTGCAACGACGACGTCGGCACCACCGCGTGCCCTCGCTCGGGCAACGCGTCGATCCTGAACGTGACGGTCCCGGCGGGGGCCGGGCTCCACGTGATCACCGCGGACAGCTACAGCGCCACCCAGAGCGGGATCTACGAGCTCCAGCTCAACTACTACCCGCCGCGCTGAGCGGGGAGGGTCAGAACCGGACGCGCCAGGCGCACGTCACCGCGGCCCCGCCCATGGCCGCGAGGCGTCCGCCTTCGGCCGGGGCCTGATCGATGCGATCGATCGAGAGCCCCTGGTAGTGGCGCCGCAGCTCCGCCTCGGGCACGGAGAAGGGCGGGCCCTCCATGGCCTCCTGCGGGTACTCGACGGTGATGACGAGCCCGTCGGCCCCGGCGGGCAGCAGCGCCCTCAGGTGGGCCACGTAGCGGGCCCGCATCGACTCCGGGAGCGCGATGAGGGCGGCGCGATCGTAGAGGGCGTCGACGGGCCCGAGGAGCTCGCGCGTGGTGGCGAAGAAGTCGCCGGCGAAGAGGGTGATCGGGCCGTGGGAGTACCCGGTGAGGGCGCCGTGACGGGTGACCGTGGGGGGCAGCGCGTGCTCGGCGAAGAAGGCGCGGACGGCGTCCTCCACCAGCTCGACGCCCACCACGGTGTGCCCACGGGCGGCGAGGAAGGCGAGGTCCTCGGTCTTGCCGCAGAGGGGGACCAGCACCCTCCGCGAGGCGCCGAGCATCGCCACGTGCTGGTTCAGGAAGGCGTTGGGCGCGCCCTCGTGAAACCCGATCTGTCCCTCACGCCAGCGGCTCTCCCAGAAGTCAGGGTTCATGGCCGACGGTGATAGCAGCGATGGCCCGGCACGGTCACGAGGGGGGCCTACGCGCGGGGGCTTCCGCGCGCATACTCCCCGGTAGAGGTGCTCGATGGGTGCAATGAACGTCGTGCTGATGGTGCTGGGCATCCTGGCGGTCGTAGCGAGCCTCCTCATGCTCGCCTGGATCCCGATCTCGCGGCGCTTGAAGGGCATCGCCGGGGAGATGGAGCGCGAGCTCGCGGCCTCGGGAGAGCGGGTGATCGTCGCGCCCGAGCAGGCGGTCTACCGAGGGGCGACCTCGGGCTACGGCCAGGTGAAGGGCAACGGCATCGTCGCCCTCACCGACCAGCGGGTGGTCTTCCGGAAGGTGATCGGCGAGCCGGTGGAGATCCACGTCGACCAGATCGCCGGGGTGCGCACGGAGAAGTGGTTCTTGAGGGCCTACGGGAGCGGGAGGCCGGTGGTGGTGCTGACGACGCGCTCGGGCGTGGAGGTGGGGTTCACCTTCGACGACGCGGAGGCGTGGACCGCGCGGCTGAGGGCGCTCGAGGGCGTCGCCCATTAGCCCCTGACGGCGGACCATCCCGCCGCCGCAACCTCCCTCCCTCGCGCCCGCGATACGCGCCGCGGCGGTCCCTCTCCCCACATCCCCACACGAGGGTCCGCCGGGAGGCGTCACCCACCATGCTGCGTGTCCAGATCGCCCGAGGAGCTTCCCTCTCCCTCACCCGCCGCGTCGACGGCCCGCTCTGCATCCCCGTCGATCGCGACGACCGCGACCTCCCCGAGGCGTGGTCCCTCCCATGGTTCGTCGTGCCCGAGGAGGGCGGCGCCGCGGTGCTGCTCCATGGTGAGCACCACCAGCCCATCGCCCGCCTCGAGCCCGGCGACGTCTTCCGCCACGGCGAGCTCACCGTGCGCCTCGATGTCGAGCCCGACGACGACCCCCGCACCGACCCGGTCTTCACCCTCCGCACCCCAGCCCGTCTCGCGCTCGCCTTCCCCGACGGGCGGCGCGTCCCCCTCGGCGCCCGCCCGCTGGTCATCGGGACCTCCCCCGCCAGCGACGTGGTGCTCACCGACCCCGCGGTGAGCGCCCGCCACGGGCAGGTGCACCGCGTCGGCAACGCGTGGATGCTCACCGACCTCGCCAGCACCAACGGCGTCTGGATCGGCGGCGCCCGCGTCGCCTCCGCCGCCCTCGGCCCCGGCGTGACGCTCACCCTCGGCCGCACCCGGGTCGAGTGCGTCCCCGAGGTGGAGGCCCCCAGCCCCCTCGTCGCCCCGAGCCTCGTCGGCGCCTCGCCCGCCATGGACCGGGTGCGCGCCGCCATCGCCCGCTACGCCCCGGCGCCCTACCCCGTGCTCGTCGAGGGAGAGAGCGGCGTCGGCAAGGAGCTCGTCGCCCGGGAGATCCACCGCCTCGGACCCAACCGCGACGGCCCGCTGGTCACGGTGAACTGCGCGGCCATCGCCCCCGACGTGATCGAGAGCGAGCTCTTCGGCCACGAGCGCGGGGCCTTCACCGGCGCCGTCGGCCGCCGCCGCGGGCTCTTCGAGGAGGCCCACCAGGGGACCCTCTTCCTCGACGAGATCGGCGACCTCCCTTTACCACTCCAGGTAAAACTATTGCGCGTGCTGGAGACCGGCGAGCTGCGGCGCGTGGGCGGCGAGCAGACGATCCGGGCCCGGCCCCGGGTGGTGAGCGCCACGCTGCGCGACCTCAACGCCATGGTCGCCGACGGCCGCTTCCGCGAGGACCTCTTCTTCCGGCTCGCCGATCTCCGGGTGACGGTTCCGCCGTTGAGGGAGCGTCAGGGGGACATCCCCGCGCTCATCGACGCGCTGCTCTCTCGCATCGGCGCGGACACGGGCCGCCACTGCCGCATCGAGGAGCGGGCCGTCGGGCGCATGGTGCTGCACCCCTGGGCGGGCAACGTGCGCGAGCTGCTGATGGTGCTCAAGCGCGCGGTGTTCCTGTGCGAGGGGGAGGTGATCGGGCTGCGCGAGCTGCGCTTCGAGCCCACCGGGCGCGCGGCCTCGCTGCGCTCGAGGAGCGAGCCCCCGGCGCCGATGCCTCCGTCGCTGCCCGGGCGCTGGCCCGAGGAGGTGGCGAGGGGCGACCTCCCGGCGCTGCACCGCTGGTGCGACGGCAACCTGAGCCGCATGGCCGCCATCACGGGCATGGCGCGCTCGACGCTGCGGGAGCGCATCCGCCGCCACGGCGCCTACGCCGGAGCCGCCGAGGAGGCGCGATTGACCGCCGGGAGCCTCGATCCAAGAATGCCCCGACGATGATCCCCATCCGAGACCTCAACCCGACGCGCAACACCCCGTGGGTCACCTGGACGCTGCTGCTCCTCTGCGGGCTGGTGTTCACCTGGCAGGCGGTGCTTCCCGTCGGGGCCGACCGGGACTTCGTCTTCTCCTACGGGCTCGTGCCTCGGCGGCTGATGTTCGGGCAAGACCCGGCCGCCCTGGTCACCCTGTTCACGTCGATGTTCATGCACGGCGGGCTCATGCACATCATCGGCAACCTGTGGTTCCTGCGGATGTTCGGCGACAACGTCGAAGACAACATGGGCCCGGTGCGCTTCGCCCTCTTCTACGTGCTCTGCGGCCTCGCCGCGGCGGCCGCCCAGATCGCCATGAACCCGGCGTCCGGCGTCCCGATGGTGGGCGCCTCGGGGGCCATCGCCGGCGTGCTCGCGGCCTACCTGGTGCTCTTCCCCCACGCCCGCGTCGTGGCCCTGGTGCCGATCTTCATCTTCATCCAGTTCATGGAGATCCCGGCCTTCGTGTTCATCGCGCTGTGGTTCGCGCTGCAGTTCTTCTCCGGCGTGGGGTCGCTCGGCGCGGCCGGCGGCGGCGTCGCCTACTGGGCCCACATCGGCGGCTTCGTGGCGGGCCTCGCGCTGGTGTTCCTCTTCCGCACGCCGAAGCCCCCGTCGCCGAGGGTGGTCTTCGAGCGCCCGCGGATGCCCTGGCGCAACGACGACCGCGGGTGGTGAGCCGGGCCGCTCGGCCCCGGGAGGCCCTTCTGCGCCGTCGCGAAGGTGAACCACTCCAGGCCGTGAAACGCGCCTCGGGATGGAGGTCCGCGTGGACCGCTACAGCTCGGCCTTGGAGAGTGTCTAAGGGTTTGTGCAGTCTTTGTGCACCCTGCTGGAGCCTCCCGACATCGAAGGTCTGGTTCGGCCGACTGCAGTCCACCTGCAGTGGGTTCGCGGGGGGTGCCGCTGGGCGCCCGATCCACTCTTCCTGGAGGCTTTGTCATGGCTCTTCGACTTCATGGTTCCTTGGCGGGTATGGGCGCGGTGATGTTCGCCCTGGGCGGCGCGCTGGCCGGCTGCTCGGATGACCCTGCGACCCCGCCCGCCGACGCGGCGGTGACCGACCTCGGCACGCCCGGCGACACCGGCACCGACGCGGGCACTGCCACCGACACCCCCGTCGCGACCGACACTCCCGTCGCGACCGACGCCCCGCCCGCCGACGCGGGAGCGCGGGCGCGACTGCGGGTGATCCACGCCGCCCCGGGCGCGGGCAACGTCGACATCTACGCCGCCGGCGCGACGACCGCCGCCGCCAGCAACGTCGCGTACGGCACCGCCACCGGCTACCTCGAGCTCCCGCCGGGGCCGATCGCCTTCGACATCCGCGCCGCGGGCGCGTCGGGCGCTCCGGCCTTCACGACCCCGATGGTCGCCCTCGCCGCGGGCCGCTCGTACACCGTCATCGCCGCGGGCCGGCTCGGCTCCACCGACGGCGCCGATCGCTTCCGCGTGCTGCCGCTCGAGGAGGGCTTCGCCGCCGATGCGGCGGGCGCGCGCGTTCGCATCGTGCACGCCGGCTCGGACGCCCCGACGGTAGGCGTCGACGTCGGCAACGACAGCCCCGCGGCCCCCGAGGTCGCCAGCCTGGCGCGCTTCGCCGACACCGGCGCGGCGGGCGTGGCGCTCCCCGGCAACGCGGCCCTCCAGGTCGGGCTCACGGCCGGCGGCGCGACGGTCACGGCCTTCACGACGCCGCAGCTCGGCGCGGGCAACCAGTGGTTCGTCATCGCGACGGGCCTGCTCCCCAGCACCGACACGGCCGTCGACAACGGCTTCGGCCTGCTCGCGGTGAACCAGTCGGGCACCGCCGCGTTCATCAAGCAGAACCCGCGCGTGCACGTCGTCCACGCGGGCGCCGACGCCCCCGCGGTGGACCTCTTCGCCGGGCCCGCCGGCGAGGGCCCCAACGCCGCGCGCACCGTCCAGATCGTCGACAACCTCTCGTACCCGGTTCGCGCCGGGGCGAGCACCACGGGCGGCCTCGCGTCGGCGCAGGTTCCGCCCGGCACCTACGGCATCGACATCTTCCCCTACGCCGCCGGCTCGGCCCGCCCTTCGGGCGCTCCGGCCTTCACGGTGCCCTCGCTCGCGCTCGCGCCGGGTCGCCAGTACGTCGCCATCGCGGCGTACTTCCTCGCCCCGCAGGCGGCCCAGACCCCGCCCGACTCGGCCTTCACGGTGCTGCCCCTCGAGTACGCGATGACCAGCGACGCCGCCGCCGCCACGGCGCCGCGCATCGTCGCCGTGCACGCCTCGGGCGACGCGCCCCCGGTCGACCTCGGCGTCCAGGGCGCCACCTTCACGCCCGTCTTCACCAACGTCGCCCGAGGCGCGAGCTCACCCGCGGCGGGCACCACGGTCCCGGCCGACCCCTTCACCCTCGCCGTGCGCGCCGCCGGCGGCACCGCCAACGCCGCGACCTTCGCCGTCGACCTCGACGCCAACCAGAGGGTCTTCGTCATCGCCTCCGGGGCGCTCACCCCGCGCGCCGCGGCCGGCAGCGCGCCCGCCGACCAGGCCTTCAACCTGAGCGCGGTGTTCGCCAACCCGGGCACCGTGCAGCTCGGCGCCGGCGCCTGGAGCCTCGCGCGCATCAACCCGCTCGCGCTCTGACCCGACCTCCGGCAGACGGCCCTCTCGGTCGCCCCCGGTCGGCGGGGTGCCCGGGTGGAATCGCTCGAACGTGCAACCGATCAAGCCGCGCCCTGCGTGAGCCGCGAGGGCGCTCAGGGCGTCGCAGCGGCCGCGGGCGGCGTCGCCCGCGACACGTCGACGTCGATGCCTCGCACCGTCTCCACCAGCCGCACCCGCCGCTCGCCCATCTGGGTGTCGAGCTCCACGATGCGTCGGGTGAGCTGATCGAGCTGCGTGGCGCCCCGGCCGAGGCGCGCCGTGAGCTGCGCCCGAAGGTCCGCGGCCTGGGCGTTGCGCTGGATCGCCAGGAGGTTCTGCCGGGTCTCGGCGACGCTCGTCTGGAGGTCGTCGCGGCGCTGCTCGACGTCCGCGCGCTCCCGGGTGAGCGTGTCGAGCTGGCGCCGCAGGTCGAGCGCGGTGCGCAGCGCGAGGGCCACGTCGGCGGCGGGGCGGCCGTCTCGGAGGTACTGCTCGATCGCCGTGGCGGCCTGCTCGTCGCTGAGCTCGGCGTGGTCGGTGAAGGCGCTGCGGGTCGTGACGATCACCTCGCCGCGAGCGCGCGCGGCCACCTCGACGGGGACCAGGGCGTTGCCGCCGGACTGCTCGGTGCCGGCGGGGGGCTCGAAGATCTGGGCGCCGTGGAGGGCGTGGCGCAGCATCACCCGGACGGGGCGCTCGACGCCGTTGCGCACCCGGTAGGTGGTGCGCTGCACGTTGAAGCGCTCGATGGTGAGCTCGCCGCGCAGCATCGTGAGCAGCCGGGCGCCCTCGACCGCGGCGGTGGCGGAGTGATCCACCGCGAGCCCGCGCTCGAGCGCGAAGGGGATCGTCGTGGTGGCCGCGTCGGGCAGCGGCTCGAGCAGCCCCTGGCCCAGGTACGCGCCCGCCTCGAAGATGGCGATGGGACCGCGCTCCAGCAGGGCTCCGGTGCGGTTCTCGAAGCGGGCGACGTGGAAGGGGTGCGCGCTGGAGTCGGGCACCCCGGGGTCGGGGGCGAAGAGGTACATCTGCGACCCGGGGACCTCCCTCGCGGTGAGCATCACCATGGTGGCGCTGCGGTCGGGGATGGTGACCCGCTGCGGGAGGTCGTAGCGGGTGACGCCGCCCTGCACCGCGAGGGCCGCGAGGGCGCTCACGTTGCGCGGCGCCGAGGTGGCCGCGGCGGCGGTCTCGCG
Source organism: Myxococcaceae bacterium (assembly GCA_004297725.1). Taxonomy (GTDB): domain Bacteria; phylum Myxococcota_A; class Polyangia; order Polyangiales; genus SCUS01. Next base: position 40,549 of record SCUS01000146.1, read on the forward strand.
GCGGGTGTCGTCGAGGTCGCCCTCCGAGGACAGCAGGTTGAAGGGGTAGCTCACGCTCACCACGCCGCCGCCCTCGGGCGAAGGAAACTGCCACCGTCGCACGGCGCTGGCGATGCACTGCGCCCCCGAGGCGTTCGGGTACGAGCTGGCAGCCACGGAGGAGCCCTGCACGGCGCCGGTGGGGCCGATGAGGAAGCGGACGATCACCCGACCCGAGGCGCCGGGGTTGCTGGCGAGCGACTGCTCGTGGCAGTGCGAGACCTGCCCGAGGTTGCGCAGCACCACCCGGCGAATCGCCTCGGGAGAGAGCGATCCCGACACCGTGGGCGGGGCGGCGCGCACCCGCGGGCCCGCCGCGCGGCGCTCGCTCAGGCCTCGTCCCGCGCCGGAGCCGTAGCCCTGGCCCGAGCCCGTCCCCGCCCCGCGGCCCATCGTGCCGAGGTTGCCCAGGCCGATGGTTCCCTCGCCGGCTCCGCCGCCGCCGACGCCGCTGCCCCGGAGGCCGAGGCCACCGTAGCCAGAGGCGTCCTCGGAGGGCTGCGGCGAAGGCTCGGGGGCCGGTGCGTCGCCCGGCTGCTCCTGCGCGAGGGTGGTGTCGCTCTGCGGCACCGCGTCGATGACCGCGCCCTGGTCGGTCACCGTCGGCCGCAGCGGCACCGTCGGCCTCGAGAGCTGCGAGCGAAACGACACCGGAGCCCCGGCCACCAGCGAGAGGTTCACGTCCGACCAGTCCTCGCCGGAGACGTTCTGCACGATGCCCCAGGCCTGCACCTGCGCGGCGCCCTCGCTGAACACCAGCCGGTACGACGGCCGCCAGATGGGGGTCTCCACGGTGTAGCCCACCAGCAGGTCGTGCTCCCGGCCGTCGAGGGAGAGGCGCACGGTGCGGCGCGCGTCCGCGGGCGGGGCGTCGCTCGCGGGGTGCTCTTCGGGCAGCGGGAAGGCCGCCGAGCGCACGGAGCTCCCGCCCCGCTCCATCACCGCGAGCGTCGCGAGGAAGTCGTCGACCTCGCCCTGGGTCACGCGGAAGCGCACCTCCCCTTCGCTCACGTGGCCCTGCCGCTCGAAGTAGCCGACGCCGTTGCGGTAGACCACCACCCGGCGCAGCGGGAGCGACGAGGTGGTCTGCACCGCGGCGCTACGGCCACAGCCGGTGACGGCGAGCAGGGTCACCAGCAGTGCGCCGGAGACGAGCGGGCGAGGACGGGCGAGAGAATGATTGGCCATGGCGGGGGAGACACCTCCGTCGCCTCGGGGGTTCCACGACCCTTCGCGTGGTTGCGGCCCCGGGCGGCGAAGGGTGGTTCGCCGGTCGGGCGCGCGGTGTCAAAACGCTGGCTGGAATGGTGAAGGGGGCGGCGATCAGGGCAGGACGGAGACGGTGAGCCGGTACTGCGGCACGGGCGTGTCGCCGCGGCTCACGCAGACGGCGTAGGCGCCCCCGGGGAGCCCGCGGGCCTGCGGGTACGTCCACGGCGCGAAGGTGCTGCAGAGCCCGCGGCCGGGGCTGTCGTCGTCGCGAGCGATCTCCGCGCCCGACGGGCCGAACACCGAGAGCATCGGGTCGCCCGCCGCGAGGGCGCACACCCGCTCGTCGCCCGTGTACGTCTCGGCCACCATCGACCCGCCCTCCGGGACCGTCACCCGAATACAATCCGTCGTATCCGTCCCGGCGAGGGCGCCGCTCACCGACACGCCCGTGGCGGTGATGGCCGTCGCCATCGCGGGGGCGTCGTTGGGCTCGGTCTCCGGCGTGTCGGTGCGGCAGAGGGCGGAGGTCACGCCCTCCCTCACGCAGCCGCCGCCGGTGCAGCGCGTCGAGCCGGTGCGCAGGTCGCACTCCGCGCCCGGCGACAGCGCGCGCTGGCACCTCCCCGCGCCGGTGGCCACCGAGCAGGTGAGCCCCGTCTCGCAGCGCGGCTCGACCGCCTGGCAGGGCGCCCCCGCGGCCCGGCCGGGCGCCACGCAGGTGCCGCTGACGAAGGTCGAGTCGGCGGCGCAGTCGGTGTTGGTGGTGCACCGGGTGGTCGCGTTCAGCGGGTCGCACGCTCCTCCGGGAGCGACCGGGCGCACGCAGACCTCGTTCTCCCGGTCGGGGCCGAGGATGCACTCCAGGCCCGCGGCGCAGCGCGTGGGAGACGGAGCGCACGGGGCGCCCGCGACGCTGCCCGCGGCGACGCAGGTGCCGCCGGTGGCGGTGAAGGCGCAGACCGCGCCCGCCGCGCAGGCGTCGCGGATGCCCCACGGGTCGCAGCTCGCGCCGATGGGGGCGGCCGTGCGGCAGCTGTCGCCGAAGCGGGTGTGGACGCACGCGAGGGAGGCGTCGCAGGGGGTGCCCTCGTCGCGGCAGTCGGCGCCGCGGGTGCCGGTGCGGAGGCAGGTGTTGCCGCCGTCGACCCACTGGCAGACCGAGCCTTCGGGGCACACCCCGTTGGTGCTGGGGCCGCAGGGCGCCCCGATGGTGAGGGCGGTGCGGCAGAAGCCGAGGGCGCAGCGCAGGCCGACGTCGCAGTCGGGGTCCGTGTCGACGCGGCAGCGGGTGTCGCGCAGCCCGTCGGCCACGCAGCGGGGCATCGCGGGCGCGCCGGTGGCGAGGCACGAGGAGCCGAGGGCGCAGGCGTTGGCGCGCACGGCGAGGTCGCAGGCGGCGCCGAGGGCGACCTCCGGGAGCTCGGTGACGGAGAGGGCGTAGGTGCCCTGCGGCACGATCGGGTCTTCGTTGAAGTTGCCCGACACGATGATGAACACCGGGGCGCCCGCGTTGACGCGCGCGGTGAGGATCTCCGAGGCGCGAGGGCGCATGGCGGCGCTGCGCTCGACGTTGTTGTTGCACCCGAGCGAGCGCTCGCCGGGGAGCAGCGCGAAGCACTCGGACTGCGCCGAGAGCACGGTGTCGAAGCTGGCGTCGGTGCCCGGGTCGTCGAGGCTCACCCGCATCCGGCCGGAGATGCGCGGGACGTAGCGGTGCACGACCTGGTACTGCCCCTCGTTGATCTTGCTGGAGACGCAGGTGGGCGGGAGCGACGGGGTGCGCAGCGCGCTGCGGTTGTCGCCCACGTAGCGGAGCACCCCTCCGTCGGCGGCCCCCCTCGCGTTGAGGTCGACGACCGCGGAGACCATGCACGCGGCCGGGACGGGTCGATCGGCCGGAACCTCCACCATGGGGACATCGATGCGGAGGTGGACGTCGGCGTCGGGGCCCAGGGCGTCCATCGAGCCGTCGGAGTGGACGGTGGCGTCGTCTTCGACGCCGGTGTCTTCGTCGCCCGCGTCGAGGGGGCTGGTGCTGGGGCAGCCGGAGAGCATCGCCACGAGCGCGAGGAGGGAGCCGAGGCGAAGCAGGAGGATCATCGGGGTACTTGTAAGGGCCATTGCTCTCCCGAGTGGGGAAGCCGGACGCTCGCGTCAATCTCCTCCCACGGATCGCATGCCGCGCGTCGGCGAGACGAAGCGACGGCTCGACGATCGTACGGGCACGGCTCTATAGGTGATCTGCGGAGGCGTAGGAGGGGCTTTATGGGCGACGCAACGAGGCTCTGGCTGGGGCTGGCGGTCTGTTCGCTGGGCTGCGTGACGGCGCGGCCACCGGGGGCGGCGACGGCTCCGTCGGGCGGCGCCGCGGCGACGATCGCGTGCGCGGGTCCGGGGCAGCCCACCTGCGCGTCGATGGCGGCGAGGCTGCGGCGGGAGGGCGCGGGCGACGACCCGGAGACCGCCATCCGGGTGCTGGAGTACGGGTGCGGGCTGCGCGAGGCGCGGGCCTGCTACAACGCCGGGCTCCAGTGGGTGAACGGCGACGGCGTGGCGCACGACACCGCCCGCGCCGCGCGGCTCTTCGGCCTGGCCTGCGACGGGGGCATGGCGCCCGGCTGCACCGACCTCGGGATGATGTTCGTCAACGCCGAGGGCCTCGTGCGGGACGACGTGAGGGCGCGAGGGCTCTACACCCGCGCGTGCGAGGGCGGCCACATGCGCGGCTGCTCCGAGCTGGCGGTGATGCTGCTCAACGGAGAGGGCGGGCCGCGCGACCCGGCGCAGGGGCTGCAACTGATGTGGCGGGCCTGCCAGGGAGCCCACGCCAGGGCGTGCAGCCAGATCGGGGTGCTGGTCTCGCGGGGCGCGCCGTCGCCCATCCCCGGGCGCTCTCCCGGGTACTGGCTCTCGGAGGGCTGCCAGCGCGGCGACGCCCTCGGGTGCAGCATGATCGCGGAGATGGGGAGCCAGGGCCCGGCGCCGCAGATGGAGCCCTCGGGCGGCGACGGCCGCGGCGCGGTGCGGATTCCGTAGGAGGGCGGTGGCAGGGGCGAGGAGCGGGTAGCGAGTACAACGGTTGTATTCAGGAATACGGCAGTTGTAATCGCCCCTCGCTGCGCACCGCGGGCTTCACCACCACCCCCGCCGACCGCTACGCCGCGCTCGTCGACCCGGCCGCGGCCTCGGCCTCGCGCCGCGGGTTGATCACGTTGCGCAGCGCGAGGATGCCCACCGGGCCCACCAGGGTCGTGAGGCCGATGATCACCCACATCATGCCCGGGTGACGCGGGCCGGTGGGCGGGCAGTACGCCGTGAGCAGCCGGCCGGCGGTCATGGCGACGAAGAACTTCGCGAGGAAGTACGGCAGCACCGCGAGGCTCACGTAGGTCGCCTCGCGGCCCGGCGGCGCGATGGAGACGTTGTACTCGTAGCTGCGCGGCGACCAGAGCGCCTCGCCGATGGTGAGCACGACGATCGCCGTCACCTGGATGGCCGTCGACGAGCCGAGCGCGAAGATGAAGGGGCTCGCGGCGGTGACGAAGGCCCCGATCACGATGACCTTGAAGGCCGGCAGGTGCCGGGTGAAGGCCGTGGTCACCGGCACGAAGAAGAGGATCAGCACCGAGTTGAGCGCCCAGAGCCCGCCCCAGTCGAAGTCCTCGCCGCGCTCGCGGGTGATGAACTTCGGCCACGTGGCGTGCATGTGCACGAAGATCGCCTTCACCAGCACCAGGAAGGCGATGAGCAGCATGAAGCGCCAGAAGGCGCGGTCGCGCACCACCTCGCCGAGCACCGCCAGCGGGCTCTTCTTCACGCCGCCCTCGGCGGGGGCCTCCGGGCGAGACGCCACGCCCGCGCGCTCGAGGGCCGCGTCGGAGCGCACGAAGAGCGTCGCCACGAAGGCGAACATCGCGGTGACGGTGCCGAGGCCGATGATGGCGCGGTAGGCGCTCATCGGCGTCGCCCCGACGAGCGGGAGCTCGATGGTGCGCATCACCAGGTGGCGCGTGGCCGGGTCGACGAAGAAGGCCTTGGTGCGGTCGATGAGCTGGCCCGACAGCACGCCGCCGACGTTGAGCGCGATGTAGAAGAACGAGAACGCGATCGCGACGGTGCGCTTGCTGGAGTACTTGTGCACCGCCGTCTGGAGCACCGGCGAGCCGCTCGCGAGCGCGAAGGCGTAGGCGATGAGCGCGGGGAGCGCGATCACCGCGGACGACGACACGGACATCACCGCGCGGGTGAGCATCGCGGCGCCGAAGGAGAAGATGAGCGTGCGGCGGGTGCCCACCACGTCGGCGATGGAGCCGACCATGAACGCGAAGAGCGAGAGCAGCGCGCTGAACACGCCGAACCAGCCGCTCGCCCGGTCGTCGTCGAAGCGGAAGTCGCTCGTGAGCCAGAGCGAGAGCACCGACATGAACGAGTACAGGCCGATGTATTCGAAGATGATCGCGAGGTAGGTGAGCCAGAGCTCGCGCGGGCACTTCAGTAGCTCGCGCAGGTCGTCCCAGTAGGACCGTCGTTCGTCAGCGGAAACCGTCGTCGCAGGGCTGCTCACGGCGCGCACCGTAGCGTATCGGGGCCTCGCCCCGCGAGCGCCTCTGCACGATGGGGGACGTCGGCCTACGGGTACATGCCCGCCGCCAGACCGGTCATCCCGGCGTTGCCCACGCTGGGGCCGCCCGCGCCGCCGGTGCCGGCGGTCAGCGTGGTGCCGGACAGCGTCGGGGTCGCGCCGCTCGCCCGGAAGAGCGCGACGGAGGGGCCGCCGCCGCCGCCGCCGCCCGCGCCGCCCGCGCCGCCCGCGCGTGCCCGCCAGCTCCAGGTTCAGGCGCACCGACAGGCC
>SCUS01000147.1 GCA_004297725.1 Myxococcaceae bacterium
GACTTCAGCGGTTGCAGGCCCGAAGGGCCGTCCGCAACCGCGGAGTCGGCGGTGTCTCGATGGCGTCCACACCAGAAACGCGCTTGCGCGCAACGCCGTGAACATTCCGGGAAGGATCAGTCCTTCAGGGCGCGGCGACGGGCGCATCGGCACCTTGAAAGGGCCTTCCTCGACTGAGCTACGCCGCGTCGCTCTCCAGCTCGCGGAAGAGGGCGTCGAGCTCCTGACGCCCTCGCATCGCCGTGGTGAGGTCGCTCGCGGCGCCCACCAGCACGCCCTCCATCTCCGCGAGCTGCGCGGCCAGGCGCTCGATCTTCGGCTGCACCTCCGCGCTCTCGGCCTCGCTCGCCTGGGACACCCGCTCGAGCTGCAGGCGCAGCGCGTCGATCTGGTACTCGAGGTCCTTCACCTCGGCGTCGCCCTGGCGCCCGGCCTCCTGGGCGCGGTGGAGCTCCTCGGCGTGAGGGAGCAGCGCCTCCAGGGCCGTCATCGCCGCGCGGTAGCGGTCGGCGACCTCCACCGTCGGCGCCGCGTTGGGGCCCAGCGCCACCACCTCGGCGTGCGCCGCGCGGAAGGGCTCTCCCCGGGCCTTGAGCGCCGCCTCCGCCGCGGTCGCCTGGGCGAGCGCCGCCTGGGTGCGCTGGCGCGACTGCGAGAGGTCCTGCCCGAGGGCGTCCATGGCGCGGCCGAAGCGCCCCTGGGCGTCCTTCGCGGCGCGAGCCAGCGCGTCGAGGCGCTGCTGCTCCTGGAGCCACCGGGCGTGCACGTCGGACATCATGGTGACCGTCGCCCGCAGCCGACCGAAGGCCGCGCTGAGCTCCGGGGTGGTGCCCGCCGGGAAGGCCCGGGTGAGCATCTTCGAGAGGATCTCCGAGCGCCGCCCCCAGCGCGAGGCCGAGTCCGTCGCGAACATCCCGTGCAGCGAGCCGGAGCTGGCGGGAGGCATCGAGCGGGCGGGCGGCGTCGGCGCGACGAAGCCGCCGGACGCTCGCCGCGGACGCGGGTGGCGGGTGCCCAGCGCCGTGAGCGCCCGCTCGATGGCGTGCGCGTCCACCGGGCGGAGCGCCGGGTCCTTCTCCAGGCACTGGAGGATCAGCGCCTCGAGGTCTGGCGGGACCGCCGGGTTGATCGAGCGGGGGGAGGGCGGCTGCTCTCGCAGGTGCTGGATGAGGAAGCTGGTGACGTCCTTGGCGGCGAAGGGCAGCCGCCCGGTCACGCACCGGAACATGATGCACCCCAGCGCGTAGAGGTCGGCGGGGATGCCGGCCTCGGTGCTGGTGATGCGCTCGGGGGCCATGTACTGGGGCGTCCCGAAGATCTCGCCGGTGCCCGTGAGCCGGGTGTCGAGCAGGCAGCGGGCGATGCCGAAGTCGAGGATCTTCAGCAGCTCGGAGCCGTCGGGCAGCGGGCAGACGTAGAGGTTCTCGGGCTTGAGGTCGCGGTGCAGCACCTGGAAGTCGTGGGCGCGAGCGAGGCCCGCGGCGAGCTGCAGCATCAGGTCGACGGCGCGCTCGATGGGCAGCGGCCCCTTGGCGCGCTTGAGCACCGTCTCCAGCGTGGCGCCGTGCAGGTACTCCATCACCAGGTAGGGGACGCCGTCGTCGAGGTCGCCCTCCTCCAGGATCTCGATCACGTTGCGGTGCGCGAGCCGCCGGGTGTTGGTGCTCTCCCTCCGGAAGCGCTCTCGCAGCTTGGAGTCGCCCACCAGCTCCTTGCGGAAGACCTTCACGGCCACGGGCCGGTCGCCCGCGTTGCCCATGGCCCGGTAGACGGTCGACATGCCGCCGCTACCGATGACCTCCTCGATGCGGTATCGCCCCGCGATGACCGACCCCAGGTAGGGGTCTGGCGCCAGGATGAGGGCCGTCCGATCGACGAAGCAGTGTGTCGCCTCGGTCGGATATCGCAGCTTGCACGTAGGACACAGCTTCATCCGAACGCTCCCGCGGGCGGCAGTGTACCATCACACCTCTCGCCGCGGCGTCTCCGCCTTCCTCGTAGCCCATCCATATCGCCCATGAACACCGACCGACTTGTGCTTGACGCCAGCCACGCTGGCCAGACCCTCAGCGCCGTTCTCCGCCAGTGGAGGGACGTCCCCTGGTCGACCGCCAAGGAGTGGTGCACCCGCGGCAAGGTCACCCTCAACGGCACCGTCGAGCGCGACCCCGCGGCGCGTCCCGGCACTGGCGTGGTGGTGGAGCTGCACCTGCGCGCCCGCCCCGCGGACGCCGCCGCGCCCGACGCGCTCTTCCTGGAGCGCTGGCGGCTCATCCACTGCGACCCGCAGATCGTGGTGGTCGACAAGCCCCCGGGGGTGAACAGCGTCCCCTTCGAGCAGGGCGAGCGGGGCGCGCTGGTCGACCGGGTGGCCGCGATGCTGCCGAAGTGGAAGCTCGCCCCCGCGCACGCCCCGCTCTTCGTGGTGCACCGGCTCGACCGGGAGACCTCCGGGCTGCTGGTGTTCGGCCGCACCTGGGTGGCCAAGCGCCACCTCGCGGGCCTCTTCCGCAAGCACGACATCGAGCGCGTCTACCTCGCGCTGGTGAAGGGCCGGATGTACGAGGCCCGCAAGATCGAGACGGTGCTCCTCGACGACCGCGGCGACGGGCTGCGCGGCTCGGCCCGCGGGCGCACGGCGCCGCACATCGGGCAGCGGGCCGTGACGCACGTGAGGCCGCTGCTGCAGCTCGCGGGCGAAGGGGGCGTCACGCTGGTCGAGTGCAAGCTGGAGACGGGGCGGCAGCACCAGATCCGCATCCACCTGTCGGAGCTGGGGCACCCGGTGCTGGGCGACCGGGTGTACGCGCGCTACCGGGACGACATGCCTCCGGCGCCGAGGGTGATGCTCCACGCGCGCACGCTGGGCTTCGTCCACCCGACGCGCGACAACGGCGAGGTGGTGCACTACGAGGCGCCCATTCCAGAGGACATGATGGCCGTGGCGCGCCGGCTGGGCTTCGTCGGGGAGACGCTGCCGGCGTAGGCGGGGGGTGAGGGGGCCGCGCGAGCCCCCCACCGATCACTCCTTCTTGGCGCGCTTGCTGCGCTTCTCCTCGACGCGGCGGAAGCGCTTGCGCTCGTCGCGGTCGCCTCGCAGCGCGAAGCGCCCGGCGGTGCAGATGCGGCCGGCGGTGCGGTCGACCAGGGTCCAGGCGGCGTTGCGCAGCCGGGTGTGGCGCTTGTCGGCCTCGGCGTCGGGGGAGGCCAGCTCGGGGAGGTGCTCGGCCAGCGTGACCATCTGGTCGAGGGCGGTCTTGCCCGCGGTGAAGCGCGCCAGGGTGGCCGCCCGCTCGGACCAGAACGCCGACAGCTTGCGCACGTCGTCGTGGAGGTCGGCGACCCCGACGCCGAGCAGGAGCTGGGTGCACCACGCGCGCACGGCCTTGTCGTCGCGGTAGGCGTGGCGGATCGCCTCGATGGCGGTCTTCTGCGCGGCGCGCGCGGCGGCGTAGTTCTTCCGCTGGGTCGGGGTGAGGTTGGCGGTGGCCTCCTGCCGGCGCTCCTGCTCGTCCTGGATGTCGGCGAGCCGGATGACGGTGCGCTCGAAGTCCGTGAGCTCCGAGGCGGTGAGGTCGTCCTCCGGGGTCATCGGGGTGGCGAGCAGCGTGGCGCGGTGCTGGCGCGCGGCGGTGACCAGGCGTCGGGCCCAGGCGATGTACGCGTCGACGTCGGTGCTGGGGCGGCGGATCTCCTCGGCCAGCAGCGACTCGGGCTTCGGGGTGCTGGCGCGCTCCCTCTTCGAGGCAGGGGCGGGTGTCTTCTTGGCTCGCACGGTCATCGCGGTGGACCTCTCCTGCAAAGGGTTCAGCACCGACGCTAACAGCCGGTGAGCGACCTCGGCAACGCACGGCCCCCTCACCGCGCTGCCGCGCGCCCTCACCCCCGCGGGGCGGGGGCAAGGGCTCTGACGTCCTCAACCCGAGCGCGAACCTGACAGCTACCGGAGCCCTTGCCCCCGCCTCGCGGGGGTGAGGGCGCGCGGCAGCGCGGTGAGGGGGCCGACCCATCGCTGGGAGCCGCGACGAGGATCTACGGGAGCCGCGACGGGAATCTACGGGAGCCGCGACGGGAATCTACGGGAGCCGCGACGAGCATCTACGGGAGTCGAAAGGAGAGCACGGGAGCCGCCACGAGAAGGTACGGGAGAGCGCTTCGAGGGTACGGGAGAGGGCTTCGAGGGTACGGGAGCGCAGTGCTTGCACCCGGTCGCGCTCCCGATGGACGATCGCCCCTACGATGCACACGAAGGTTCGGCGGGGAGCGACGGAGCTGGAGGGCGGCGGCGCGGAGTTCGTGCTGTGGGCGCCGTCGCACGGCAACGTACGGATCGAGCGGGTGGACGTGCGCGCGGAGGGCCTCTCCGCCCCGGTGCTCACCACCGAGCCGACCGACGACGGCCACTGGGTCGCGCGGGGCAGGATCGTCGCCCCCAAGGTCTTCTACGACTACGAGGTGAACGCGCTGCACCTGCCCACCGGGAGGCGATTCACGCGGGTCATCAGCGATCCTTATGCGCGCGAGGTGCACCGCGATTTCCGCTCGGTGCTGACCACCGGGGAGCTCGTCCGACCCGCGCCCTTCGTCCGCCCGGCGCTGCGCGACCTGCTCATCTACGAGCTTCACGTCTACAACTTCACCGCGGAGGACCCGTCGGTGCGCGGCGAGGTGCGCGGCACCTACGCGGGCGTCATCGCGAAGCTCCCCCACCTGCGCTCGCTCGGCGTCAACGCCATCGAGCTCATGCCCGTCTTCGACTACTCCGACCCCTGGCAGGTCGGCATCCGCTGGAACTACATCACGGCCTGCCACCTCTTCGCCCCGCACCGCGGCTACGCGGCCCACGAAGACGGCGCGCGCGCGGAGTTCATCCAGCTCGTCAACGCCTGCCACGCCGCGGGCATCGCGGTGATCGTCGACGCGGTCTTCAACCAGGTCTCCCGGCGCTTCTCCTACGCGCGCATCTATGACCCCAACGACGATCCTCGCGGGGTGGCGCCGGACTGCGGGAGCAACCCCCTGCTGGGCAATTTCGGAGGCACCGACCCCAACCCTGGCTCGGAGCCCTACCGCGACAAGGACTGGGGCGGCGTCGACCTGGACTACGCCCGCCCCGCGGCGATGGCCTTCGTGCGCGACGTGATCCGCGTGTGGTTCGACGAGCTGGGCATCGACGGGATGCGCTTCGACCACACCCTCGGCTTCTATCACTGGAAGGACCAGACCGTCGGCGCAGGCGCCGTGGCGGAGGCCACCCGGGAGATCGGCGGGGACGGCTGCTACCGCATCGCGGAGCACTTCTCCAACGACCAGAACGAGCTGGAGCTGCTGAAGGACTCGGCCTTCAACTCCATGTGGGCCAAGGGGTTCTACTACGCCGTGGACGACGCCCTTCACGACCGCGGGCTCGCGCACCTGGAGCACCGGATGAACGTCCGGGCGCAGGGCTTCCCCGACGAGAAGCCCCCGGTGGTCTTCCTCGACAACCACGACGACGAGCGCCTCTCCAACCGCGGGGCGAAGCCCTGGTGGCGCATCCAGACGCCGACCATCGCGCTGCTCACCCACCCCGGCGTGCCGATGCTCTACATGGGCTGCGAGTACGCCGAGGACGACCGCACCCGCTTCGCCTCGGGGCTGCCGAGGGAGCACAACCCCCTGGACTGGGCGCAGACCGAGGCCACCGCGCCGCTGCTGCGGCTGCACCGGGCGATGGGATTCCTCCGGGAGCGGGTGCCGGCGCTGCGCTCCCCGGGGATGATCCCCATCTGGCGCCACGAGAAGGAGCGGGTGCTGATCTACGGACGAGGCGAGAACGAGCCCGCGGTGATCGTGGCGCTCAACTTCCACGAGGAGCCGCAGTCGGTGCGGGTGCCCGCGCCGGGGGGCGACGGGGAGTGGCACGAGTTCCTGTTCAACCTGAAGTTCATGGCCCACGGCGGGGCGATGCAGTTTCACGGCAGCGACGGGGTCATCTACGACCGGGTGCTGGTGCCCGGCTCCTACGCCCACATCTATTGCAGGCACCGCGTATGGAGCGATCCGGAGTGGGTCGAGCTCTTCGCGGTCGACCGCACCTGACGCCTCCGTCCTGTCACCTGCTTGAAACGCCGTTGACGGAGGCGGGCGATCGCGTTCCTATCCGCGCCTCCCGCGCCGCAGGGCTCTCGCGGCGCACCACACGTGAGGGACGATGGTCAGCACACCGCTTGATCCAAACCGCGCCGAGTCGGTCTTTATCGACTTCAAGGGCGAGTACACCCAGGAGCAGGCCACGCTCGAAGCGAGCCGCTGCCTCTACTGCTCCGATGCTCCGTGCGTGAAGGCCTGCCCCACGCACATCGACATCCCGCAGTTCATCCGAAAGATCGCCACGGGCAACCTGAAGGGCTCCGCCCGAACCATCTTCGACGCCAACATCCTCGGGATGTCGTGCGCGAGGGTGTGCCCCGTGGAGACGCTCTGCGTGGGCGACTGCGTCTACAACCTCCTGCACGTGCCGCCGATCCAGATCGGCAAGCTCCAGCGCTACGCGACGGACCACGCCTACGCCGAGGGCTGGCGCTTCTTCGAGGCGGGCGCCGACACGGGCAAGACCGTCGCGCTCCTCGGCGCGGGGCCCGCGAGCCTGGCCTGCGCGCACGAGCTCCGCCGCCGCGGCCACGGCTGCACCGTCTACGAGAAGCGCCCGGTGGTGGGCGGCCTCAACAGCACCGGCGTGGCGCCGTACAAGATGAAGGCCGACCGCGCTGCCGACGAGGTCGACTGGGTGCTGGGCATCGGCGGCATCGACGTGGTCACCGGCGTCAGCGTCGGCGAGCAGGTGTCCTTCCAGGAGCTGGAGGCCCGTCACGACGCGGTGTTCCTGGGGATGGGCCTGGGGCCGGATACGCGGCTGCGGGTGCCGGGCGAAGACCTCCCCGGGGTGCGCGGCGCGGTGGACTTCATCGAGGAGATGAAGCTCACCCCGATGAGCCTCTCGGGGGTGAAGCACGCGGTGGTGATCGGCGGCGGCAACACCGCGCTCGACGCCGTGCGCGAGGCCAGGGGGCTGGGCGTCGGGCACGTGGTGATGCTCTACCGCGGCGACGAGGCGGCGATGAGCGGCTACGCGCACGAGTGGGCGGCGGCCAAGGTGGAGGGCGTGCGGGCCGAGTGGCGCGCGGTGGCCATCGGCTTCGAGGCGGGCGCCGACGGTCGCGTGTCGGGGGTGCTCTGCCAGCGGCTCGACGAGCGGCGGCATCCCATCGCGGGCGAGACGTTCACGATGCCGGCCGAGCTGGTGCTGGTGGCCATCGGGCAGTCGAAGCTCGCGGGGCTGGTGCAGTCGCTCGGGGGCATCGAGGTGCACCACGGGCGGGTGGTCACCGACGAGCGCGGCGCCACCGGGAGGAAGGGGTATTTCGCCGGCGGCGACTGCCGCAACGGCGGCATGGAGGTGGTCAACGCGGCGGCCGAGGGCAAGCTCGCGGCGACGGCCATTCACGAGTATCTGATGGGAGGTCTGTGATGCCTGATCTGAGTTCGAACACTGGCGGCATCCGCTCTCCCAACCCCTTCTGGCTGGCCTCGGCGCCTCCGGCCAACTCCGGCGGACAGGTGCAGCGGGCCTTCGACGCGGGCTGGGGCGGCGCGGTGTGGAAGACCCTGGGGCAGCCCATCCAGAACGTGTCGAGCCGCTTCGGCGCGCACAGCGTGAGCGGGGCGCGGGCCATCGGGTTCAACAACATCGAGCTGATCACCGACCGCTCGCTGGAGACCAACTTCCGCGAGATCTACGACACCAAGAAGAAGTACCCGAAGAACGCCGTGATCGTGTCGCTGATGGTGGAGACCCGCGAGGAGTGGCGGGACATCATCAAGCGCTCGGTGGACACCGGCGCCGACGGGCTGGAGCTCAACTTCGGGTGTCCGCACGGGATGTGCGAGCGCGGCATGGGCTCGGCGGTGGGGCAGGAGCCCAAGGTCAACCAGGAGATCACCTCCTGGGCGGTGGAGTACTCGAGCATCCCGGTGCTGGTGAAGCTCACGCCCAACGTGTCGGACATCCTCCCGCACGGCCTCGCGGCCAAGCGCGGCGGGGCGCACGGGGTGTCGCTCATCAACACCATCAAGAGCATCATCTCCGTGGACATCGACCGGATGGTGCCCAACCCGAGGGTGGATGGGATGAGCACCAACGGCGGGTACTGCGGTCAGGCGGTCAAGCCCATCGCGATGCACATGGTGGCGGCGCTGGCGCGCGACGAGCGCTTCAGGCTGCCCATCAGCGGCATCGGGGGCATCTCCAACTGGCGAGACGCGGTGGAGTTCATCCTCCTGGGGTCGAGCTCGGTGCAGGTGTGCACCGAGGTGATGCTGCGCGGGTTTCGCGTGGTGGAGGACATGATCGAGGGCCTGGAGGAGTACATGCGCACGCACGGCTTCGCCAACCTCGACGCGATGATCGGCAAGGCGGTGCCGAAGTACTCGGAGTGGGGCGACCTCGACCTCAACTACGAGACGGTGGCGAAGATCGACCCGGCGCTCTGCATCGGCTGCAACAAGTGCATGATCGCGTGCGAGGACGGGGCGCACCAGTGCATCCACCCCGACCCCGCCGGGTCGCGGGTGCCGGTGGTGGACGAGGCCGAGTGCGTGGGCTGCAACCTCTGCCAGATCGTGTGCCCGGTGGAGGGCTGCATCGACATGGCGCAGGTCGACAACGGCTTCACCCCCGCGAGCTGGAACCAGTTCGTCGAAGAGGGTCGCGTGCTCCGCCCGAAGAAGGGCGCGCACTGAGTGGGTTTCAGGTCGAGCGGAGGAGTTCATCGATGACGGCAAAGAACAAGGTCGTGCGCTGCGGGCTGATCCAATGCAGCAACCCCATCAATGACGAGAGCCGCCCGGTGGCGGAGATCCAGAGGGCGATGTACGAGAAGCACATCCCCTTCATCGAAGAGGCCGGGAAGAAGGGAGTGCAGATCCTGTGTCTGCAGGAGATCTTCAACGGCCCGTACTTCTGCCCGAGCCAGGACGCGCGCTGGTACGCGGCGGCGGAGCCCGTGCCGGGGCCGACCACCGAGGCCCTCTCGGCCTATGCGAAGAAGTACGAGATGGTGATCGTGGTCCCCATCTACGAGAAGGCGATGGCGGGGGTGTTCTACAACACCGCGGCGGTCATCGACGCGGACGGCTCGTACCTGGGCAAGTACCGCAAGCAGCACATCCCGCAGGTGTCGGGCTTCTGGGAGAAGTTCTTCTTCAAGCCCGGCAACGGGGGGTATCCCGTGTTCGAGACCCGCTACGCCAAGGTGGGTGTCTACATCTGTTATGACCGGCACTTCCCCGAGGGGGCGCGGTGCCTCGGGCTCAACGGCGCGGAGATCGTGTTCAACCCGTCGGCCACGGTGCAGGGCCTGTCGCAGTACCTCTGGAAGATCGAGCAGCCCGCGCACGCGGTGGCCAACGGGTACTTCGTCGGCGCCATCAACCGCGTCGGCACCGAGGCCCCCTGGAACATCGGGAAGTTCTACGGCAACAGCTACTTCGTGAACCCGCGCGGCGAGACCGTGGTGCAGGGCTCCGAGGACCACGACGAGCTCGTGGTGGCTGACCTCGACCTGAACATGATCGACCAGGTGCGGGCGACGTGGCAGTTCTTCCGCGACCGCCGCCCGGACGCCTACGACGAGATCGTCGAGCCGTAGGAGAGACTCCGTGACACCGCGTGCCCCCTCACCGCGCTGCCGCGCGCCCTCACCCCCGCGGGGCGGGGGCAAGGGCTCCGATGTCTTCTACGTGAGCGAAGGACTGAAGATGTCTCGGCCTCATCAGCTCCACCACAACCTTTCATCCACTCCAGCCCTTGCCCCCGCTCCGCGGGGGTGAGGGCGCGCGGCAGCGCGGTGAGGGGGCCCGTGAGCGCAGCACCCCCAATGCACATGAGCACGCCGACGAACATCGCATCACCCGTATGAAGGATCACAGTCGATGACCACAACGTTGATTCGAGGCGGCACCGTGGTGACCGCCGAAGGTGAGTTTCGCGCGGACGTTCTCTGCTACGGCGACACCGTGCACTCCGTCGGGCCCAACCTGGACGTTCCGTCCGGGGCGCTGGTCATCGACGCGGGCGGCGCCTACGTGATGCCCGGCGGCATCGACCCGCACACGCACATGGAGCTTCCCTTCATGGGCACCGTCGCGTCGGAGGACTTCTTCACCGGCACCAGCGCGGCGGCGGCGGGCGGCACCACGATGGTCATCGACTTCGTGATCCCGAGCCCGAAGGAGCGCATCCTCGACGCCTACAAGAAGTGGCGCGGCTGGGCCGAGAAGGCCGCCGCGGACTACTCGCTCCACGTGGCCATCACCTGGTGGGACGAGACCGTCCATGCCGACATGGAGACCCTCTGTAAAGAGTACGGGGTCAACAGCTTCAAGCACTTCATGGCCTACAAGGGCGCCATCATGGCGGACGACGAGGTGCTGGTGAACAGCTTCACCCGCGCCCGCGAGCTCGGCGCCCTCTGCACCGTCCACGCGGAGAACGGCGAGCTGGTCTATCGGCTCCAGAAGGAGCTTTACGACAAGGGCTTCCGCGGCCCCGAGGCGCACCCGATGTCCCGGCCTCCGGAGGTGGAGGGCGAGGCGGCCAACCGGGCCATCCGCATCGCGGAGGTGCTGGGCGTCCCTCTCTACCTGGTTCACACCTCGTGCATCGACGCGCTGGAGGCCGTGGCGAGGGCGCGCATGGAGGGCCAGCGGGTCTTCGGCGAGGTGCTGGCGCAGCACCTGATGATCGACGACTCGGTGTACCGCAACCCCGACTGGAACGCCGCGGCCCACTACGTGATGAGCCCGCCGTTTCGGGCGAAGGAGCACCAGGAGGCCCTCTGGCGGGCGCTCCAGTCGGGCGTGCTCCAGACCACGGCGACGGACCACTGCTGCTTCTGCACGCCGCAGAAGCAGGCGGGCCTCGACGACTTCCGGAAGATCCCCAACGGCACGGGTGGGGTGGAAGACCGGATGGCGGTGCTCTGGCACCACGGGGTTCGCACCGGGCGGCTGACGCCGAGCGAGTTCGTGGCCGTGACCTCCTCGAACACGGCGAAGATCTTCAACGTGTTTCCGCGCAAGGGCGCGGTGATCGCGGGCGCCGACGCCGACCTGGTGGTGTGGGACCCGGCGCGCACCCGCACCATCTCCGCGAAGACCCATCACCAGAACATCGACTTCAACATCTATGAGGGGATGGAGGTGGTGGGCGGCCCGGCGTACACGCTGAGCCGAGGGCGCGTGGTGTGGGCCGACGGCCAGCTTCGCACCGAGCGGGGCCAGGGGAAGTACATCGACCGGCCGTGCTTCCCGAGCTACTGGGAGAGCCAGAAGCGCCGCAACGAGCGGGCCGTGGGCACGCCGGTGGAGCGGGTGCTGCCCGCGAAGGCTCAGTAGATATCCATTCGAGAGATAGATAGTTCAAAGGAGAGACGATCGATCATGGAACTCAATTTCCCCGTTACCGGGTATGACTTCACGACCTATGTGCCGGCCCTCAACTGGGTGGGCGGTCAGTGGCTCGAGGCGAAGGAGAAGCACGGCGAGCTCGAGGTGATCAACCCGCGGCACGGCAAGGCCATGTCCCGGGTGGTGCTCTCCGGCGCCGCGGACGTCGACGCCGCCGTGCGCGCGGGCGAGAAGGCCTTCGCGACCTGGAAGGACTGGCCGCTGCGCGAGCGCGCCCACATCTTCTATCGGCTCCGCGACCTGATGGTGCAGAACATCGACGAGCTCTCGTGGCTGGTCTCTCACGAGAACGGCAAGGTCTTCCTCGAGGCGAAGGCCGAGGTGGAGAAGGCCATCGAGTGCATCGAGTACGGCTGCTCGCTCCCCAACCTCGCGTCGGGCAACCAGCTCGAGGTGAGCCGCGGCGTGGCCTGCGAGGTGACCTACGAGCCCCTCGGGGTCGTGGCGGGCGTCACGCCCTTCAACTTCCCGTGCATGGTGCCGTTCTGGATGATCCCGCAGGCGCTGGTGGGCGGCAACGCGTTCATCCTGAAGCCGAGCGAGCAGGTGCCGCTCTCTTCCTTGCGCATCGCCGAGCTGCTCAAGATGGCGGGCCTGCCCGATGGCGTGTTCAACATCGTCCAGGGTGGCCGCGAGGTGGTCGAGGCGCTCTGCGACCATCCCCGCATCAAGGCGCTGGGCTTCGTCGGCTCCACCAAGGTGGCGAAGCTGGTCTACGGGCGGGCGTGCTCCACGGGCAAGCGCGCGCTCTGCCTGGGCGGCGCGAAGAACCACCTCTTCGTGGTGCCCGACGCGGACATGAACCTCACGGCGGAGAACGTGATGGCGTCGTTCACCGGCTGCGCGGGGCAGCGCTGCATGGCGGCCAGCGTGCTGCTGGCGGTGGGCGAGGTCGACCACATCATCGACGCGGTGGTGGAGCGCGCAGGCAAGATGAAGCTGGGCACGGACATGGGTCCGGTGACGACCCGCGAGGCGGCCGAGCGCATCACCCGCTACATCGACCAGGCCGAGAAGATGGGCGCCAGGGTGCTCATCGACGGCCGCGGCCAGCGCGCGACGGACGGCGGCTACTGGGTCGGCCCGACGGTGCTCGACAACGTCTCCCCGGAGATGCCCGCCGCGGCGGAGGAGATCTTCGGCCCGGTGCTGTCGATCGTGCGGGTGCCCAACATCGACAAGGCCCTCGAGGTCGAGAACGGCAACCCCTACGGCAACGCGGCCTCGGTCTATACGACCAGCGGCGACGTGGCGCGCCGGGTGATGGACCACGTCGAGGCCGGGATGTGCGGCGTCAACGTGGGCGTTCCCGTCCCGCGCGAGCCCTTCGGCTTCGGCGGCTGGAACGACTCGGCCTTCGGCCAGGGCAACCTCACCGGCTGGGACGGATATCGGTTCTGGACCCGGCAGCGCAAGATCACCAGCAAGTGGTCCCTCCAGAAGGACGCCACCTGGATGTCCTGAAGGGACATCGAAGGCTATCAATCCAATGATGGAATCAAAGGACATGATCGAGGCGTGCCTGAAGCACAGCCTCTACTCCTGGTCGGCGAACGGGAAGGTCAACCCGCTGCCGGTCGCTCGCGCCGAGGGCCTGTACCTCTACACCCCCGAGGGCAAGCGCATCCTCGACTTCAACAGCCAGCTCATGAGCGTCAACATCGGCCACGGTCACCCCAAGGTGATCAAGGCCATGAAGGACCAGCTCGACACGCTGATCTTCTCGTACCCCGGCACGGCCACGGAGGTGCGCGCGAGGCTGAGCCTCAAGCTCGCCGAGATCGTCCCCGGTGACCTCAACATGTTCTTCTATGCGCTGGGCGGCGCCGAGGCGAACGAGAACGCCATCCGCGCGGCGCGGCAGTACACCGGGCGCCACAAGATCCTGAGCCGCTATCGCAGCTACCACGGCGCGACCAACGCGACGCTGCAGCTCACCGGCGACCCGCGGCGCTGGGCCAACGAGCCCGGCATGCCGGGTGTGATCCGGGTGATGGACCCGCACCCGTACACGTACAGCTTCGGTGACGACGAGGAGGAGGTCGTGAAGAACAACCTCGCCTACCTCGAAGAGGTCATCATGTACGAGGGGCCGCAGACCATCGCGGCCATGATCATCGAGACCGTGACGGGCTCGAACGGCATCCTTCCGCCGCCGAAGGGCTACCTCCAGGGGCTGCGCGCGCTGCTCGACAAGCACGGCATCCTGCTGATCTGCGACGAGGTCATGTGCGGCTGGGGCCGTACGGGCAAGCTCTTCGCCTTCGAGCACGGCGGGATCATTCCCGACATCGTGACCATGGCGAAGGGATTGACCAGCAGCTACTTCCCGCTGGGCGTGGTGGCGATGCGCGACAAGATCGCGGCGCACTTCAAGGACAACGTGTTCTGGGGTGGGCTCACGTACAACGCGCACCCGGTGGGCCTGGCGACGGCGCTCGCGGTCATCGAGGTGCTGGAGGAGGAGAAGCTGGTCGAGAACAGCGCGCGCATGGGCGAGCTGATGCGCGGCCACATGGAGGCCCTGAAGGCGAAGCACCGCTCGGTGGGCGCCGTGCGCAACATCGGGCTCTTCGGCATCGTGGAGATCGTCAAGAACGCCAAGGGCGACCGCATCGCCCCGTACAACGGGTCGCACCCGGCGATGGGGGCGCTGTCGAAGTTCCTCCTCGACAACGGGCTGTTCACGATCTTCCGGTGGGACAACTTCATGTGCAACCCGCCGCTGACCATCGATGAGAAGACCTTGAAGGAGGCCTTCGAGATCATCGACCGCGGACTCGAGATCACCGACGCGGTCTTCGAGGGATAGCGCCCCACCACCGACGGGCTCCTTGCTCAGATTGAGCAAGGGGCCCGTTGCCCGAATCGAGCAAGCGCCCAGCAGCGCTGCGCAACACCATTGAGAATGGGCTTGTTTTCAGGGCATCGCGCCGTCGCGAGGCCCTGGCATCGCTGTTGCGATGGGGTTGTTTCGAGTCGACGCGAGCGTGCGGTCGGCTGGGAGCGACGGAGAGAGACCCCATGAATACGATGACCCGTTTTGCGGTGGTGGCGGTGCTTGCGGCGATGAACCTCGGAGGCTGCGTGGGCGCGCCGGAGGGAGAGCTCGACTCGCTCACCCAGGAGGCGACCGCCTCGACCACCCCGCTCGCGACCGAGCCGGGAAGCACCCTGGCGGGCACCGCGGCGACGTCGCCCACCAGCTCGTGCCTGCTCGCGGCGACGCACGACTTCACCGGGTCTTCGGTGGATCTGTTTCTCGACCTGCTCGACACCACGGCGGACGTGAGCGCGCCCTTCACGGTGGCGTTCAACACCGCGCCGGGCACCTGCTTCTTCAACGCCGCCGAGGCGGGCTACGGGGTGCGGGTGAACGGTCGCTTCCGCATCACCACGCCGATCGTGCTGCACCACAACGTCACCGCCTCGGTGGTGGCGAGCTCGAGCGCGAGCGACCCGTACATCTACCGGGTGCGCATCGACGTGGGCGACGTGCGCTTCGACAGCATCGGCGACGTGGACATCTCCACCAACTGCCTCGCCCTCGACCGCCGCCTCAACGGGACCATGCGAGACCTCGTCATCGACATCGACCTCGCGCCGCCCACCCCCAGCCGCGACACCTTCCTGCTGCGCCGGGTGACGCCCTCCTTCGGCGACGTGACGGTGGTGAACCCCGACGCGCTGATCCCGAGCTTCGGGCCGGTGGTGCTGCTGGCCAACAGCCAGCTCGCGACCACCGCCAACCGCACCATGATGCGTGACCTGATCGCCTCGACCATCGAGTCGCAGAGCGCCATCACGGGCCTGGCCTCGCTCGCCGACCTCGGCTTCCGCAACGAGACCGGCTGGAGCACCTCGAAGACCATGTGCTCGGACGTCTTCTCCTCCTCCTGCGGAGGCGGCGACGCCTGCGGGCGGGTGCGCTTCTACTGACGGTCGACCGCGGATTTCCCCGATGCTTCGGAGCGGTCGGTGAACAAATGATCACCGGAAATTTGCATCCCCAAGCCCGGCTGTAGGACAACGCGGGGGTCGCACGGCTGAGGGGCCATCGAGGTGCGACGAGACCACAGGAAGGAGCGTTTGATCCCAATGAGCAAGACGGCTGAAGGCACGTTCATCTGGCGCGAGATCATGACCCCCGACGTAGCCGCCTCGAAGCGGTTCTACGGCGAGGTCTTCGGGTGGAAGTTCGATGACATGCCCATGGACGGGTTCACCTACACGATGATCAAGAACGGCGAGACCGGCATCGGGGGCATGGCCTCGCTCGACATGATCCCCGGCGCGCCCCCGCACTGGATCGGCACCGTCTGTGTGGCCAACACCGACGCCTCCGCGAAGCTCGCGGTCGAGGCGGGGGGCAAGGTGATGATGCCCCCGGGTGACATCCCCGGCTACGGCCGCTTCGCGGTCATCGCCGACCCGCAGGGCGCCCCGCTCACGGTGATGCAGCCCTTCAGCAGCGAGGGGGCGCGCGAGGGCATGCCGGGCCTCGGGGACTTCTGCTGGGAGCACCTCAACACCACCGACCTCGCCGGCTCGAAGGCCTTCTTCGGCAGACTCTTCGGGTGGGAGGCGACCTCGTCGCCCGCGGGCATGGACGTGTTCAGCGTCCACGGCAAGCAGGTGGTGTCGGTCACCCCGGCGCCCGCGGGCGCGCCGACCCACTGGCTCACCTACGTGGTCGTCGACCAGCTCGCGGGCGCCCGCGCCCGGGTCGTCGCCAACGGCGGCAAGGTCGTGGTCGAAGAGCACGCCGTCCCCACCATCGGCTCGTTCTCCGTGGTCACCGACAACGTCGGCGCCACGATCTGCCTCTTCCAGGGCCTCGGCGCGGCGTAGCGCTCAGCCCGTGTAGCTGACCCTCATCGTCTCGATGATGGTCTTCAAGAGCCGCTTCACCACCTCGGTGCTCGGGTCTCTCACCACCACGTATCCGTCGCCCTCGTAGCTCTCGCTCCTGGGCGCGCCCACCGTCGGCAGGTTGGCCTCCACCACCCATTTCCCAACGGCCTCCCAGGTCTCGTGGATGCCCGTCACCGAGGCCACCCGGCCGTGGCCCATGCCTCGGAGGAAGGCGCTCCCCACCGCGTACTTGCGCTGCCATGGACCATGGAACTCTCCGTCGACCACGGCGCTGATCCACGCGTCGTAGAGGTTGATGTCATTGGCCAGGCCGGTCATCAGGCTGATGTTGGCGCCGGGCGGGCGCTGCGCGATCTCGCCGATCACCAGGCTCTCATCGGGCCGCTGGAACCACTCCATGTGGGTCATTCCATCGTCGAGCCCGAGGGCCTTGATGGCGGCTCGGGACATGGCCCTCGCGCCGTCGTACTCCGCGCCGGAGATGTCCCTCGGGAGCATGCAGGTCCACTGGATCCACGGGTTCTCGATGGCTTCGAGGCAGCTCGGGAGATAGTGGGAGATGGACTCTCCCCGGGGCGCTCCACGGGTGCTGATGGTCTCGAAGCTGAACTCCCTCCCTCGGAGAAACTCCTCGGCCAGCACAGGGTTGGCGTCGCTCGCGCCCATGCCCTTCGCCGCGCGCAGCAGCTCTTCATAGGAGCCCACCCGATACGTCGACTTGCCGCCCATGCCCGCCGGGGGCTTGAGCACCATGGGGAAGCCCACCTCGTCGGCGAAGCCCCGCGCGTCGGGCTCTCCACGGATGAGCCGGCTGCGCGCCACGGGCAGTCCAGCCGTCCGGAGCGCGGCCTTCATCTTGGCCTTGTCGCGGAAGAGCTCGGCCACCTCCGGAGGCGTCCCAGGGACCTTGAAGTGGGCCCTCGCCTGGGCGAGCTGCACCATGATCGACTCGAGGATGCCGATGATGCGGTAGGGCTGCCCGTGACGGCGTCGCAGCACCTCCGTCGCGTCGATGATGTCTCGCGCCGAGAGCGGATCGGTGACCCGCACGAAGTCGTCGTAGAGCCGGGCGTCGGCGCCGGAGGGGGGCGTGTGCCCGACGCCCAGCAGGCGCACGTCCGGGGCCCGCGCGGCGGCGCGCACGAAGCGCATGGTGACCTCGGCAGGGAAGGGCGCGACGAAGACGACGTTTCTGGGCATGGTGGTGGGTCGGGCGAGGATGGAGGAGGGGGCTCGCGCGGGTCAACGAGGACGAGAAAGTCTCGCGCGTCCGGCGCGGTCGGGGTGATAGCTTCGCGGCATGCGCGTCGTGTTCCTCGCTCCGTCGTTTCCTCCCGAGATGATCCAGTACACCCGAGGGCTCGCGGAGGTGGGCGCCACCGTCTACGGGGTCGGCGACGCCGCGAGGGAGGCCCTGCCGAGGGAGGTGCGACCGTACCTTCACGACTACCTCCAGGTGCCTCGGATCATGGACGAGGACGACGTCATCGAGCGCGTCACGGCGTGGATGCGAGGCAAGGAGGTAGACAGGGTGCTCGCCAACTGGGAGCCGCTGGTGATCCTCGCGGCGCGCATCCGCGAGCGCTGGGGGATGCCCGGGATGAGCACCGACGCGGTGCGGGGCTTCCGCGACAAGGAGCTGATGAAGGAGCGGGTTCGCGCGGCGGGGCTGAGGGTTCCGCGGTCGCGGAGGGTGCGCTCCGAGCGGGAGATCCGTGAGGCGGCGGAGTTCATCGGATACCCGTTGATCCTGAAGCCCATCGCGGGGGCGGGGAGCGCGGACACCTACCGGGTGGGCGACAAGGCCGAGCTCGACCGGGTGATCCCGCTGATGCGAGGGGTGCAGGAGGCGAGCTGCGAGGAGTACGTCGAGGGCGAGGAGTTCACCTTCGACACGGTGTGCGTCGAGGGAAAGCCCGTCTACGAGAACATCGCGGCCTACCTCCCGAAGCCCATCGAGATGCGCTCCCTCGAGTGGATCAGCCCGGTGATCATCACCGTTCGGGAGATGTACCAGCCTCGGTTGAACCCTGGCGTGGAGCTCGGCCGCAACGTGCTGGGCGCCCTGGGGATGGGCACCGGCTTCACGCACATGGAGTGGTTTCTCACCCCGAAGGGCGAGGCGGTCTTCGGCGAGATCGGGTGCCGCCCTGGCGGAGGGCACATCGTCGACCAGATGAACTACACCTCGGACATCGACCTGTTTCGCGAGTGGGCGCGCGTGGCGTGCTGGGGCGCCTTCGAGGCCCCGACGGAGCGGAAGTACAACGCCGGGATCGTCTTCAAGCGTGCCCAGGGACAGGGGCGCATCACCCGCATCGAGGGCCTCGGCAACTGGCTGAGGGAGGCGGGGAAGTGGTGTGTCGAGGAGCAGCTCCTGCGGCCAGGGACACGGCGACGGGACTGGAAGCAGACGCTGCTCTCGGACGGCCACGTGATGGTGCGCCACCCCGACTGGGCCGAGGCGTACCGGCTGTCCTTCGCGGCCGCGACGGGCATCAAGATGTACGCGGAGTGATCGCTCAGTAGACCGCGTTGAGGCTGTAGCGGATGAGGCAGGCGTCGACGGCGCTGGCGCAGCGGAACCCCAGGGTGTAGGTGCCCGCGCCGAGCTGGATGACGTCGCTGACCGAGGGCGTCGGGTTGCTCAGCACGAAGGCGCCGGAGGCCTGGCCGCTGGCGAAGAGGGTCCAGTCGGCGACGGTGAAGAGGCCGACCTGGAAGAGCGCTGGCGACGAGGCCGTGAAGCGCACCCTGGCGGGCGCAGGCAGGGTGAAGAGGACGCCCGAGTAGCCCCCGGCGAGGGCGTAGGCCGTGGCGCCGCTGAAGATGACCTGCGCGCCGGGCTCGACGCACGACCCGGAGAAGCAGGTGAGCGGGGCGAAGCAGTCGCCGCAGGAGGTACCGTAGCCGTCGAGGCCGCAGCTCCACCCGAGCTGCTCGCAGGTGCGCGCGCCCGAGGAGCCGGAGCCGGGGCCGATGTCGACGCAGCCGGCCAGCGGGAGCGAGAGGGCGAAGGCGAAGACCGCGGGGCGCATGGCAGAAGGGTCGTACCGCGGATCGTGGGTGCAAGCCGTCCAAAGACCGATGGATGGCCGCTATCATCGGGCCCGACATGAGCTCGCTCGTTCGACTCGAACCGGGACAGATCTTCGCCAGGGACTTCGAGGTGCTGAGGCCCCTGGCCGAAGGGGGCATGGGCGCCGTGTACGTGGCGCGGCAGCGCAGCACCGGGCACGAGCGGGCGCTCAAGATCATGCACCCGCAGCTCGTGGCCGACCCGGCGTTCAGGGCGAAGTTCGAGCAGGAGGCCTGCGTCGGCGCGAGGATCGACTCGGACCACGTGGTGCAGGTGGTCGCCGCGGGCGTCGACGAGCCCACCTCGACCCCGTGGATCGCCATGGAGCTGCTGCGCGGAGAGAGCCTGGAGCAGTGGGTGAAGCGCCGCTCGCCCGTCGCCCCCGAGGCCGTGAAGGAGCTCTTCGAGCAGCTGCGCCACGGGATGGCGGCGGCGCACTCGCGGTCGATCGTGCACCGCGACCTCAAGCCCGAGAACATCTTCATCGCCGAGTCGCGCTCGCCGAAGGTGCCCTTCACCCTCAAGGTGCTCGACTTCGGCATCGCGCGCATCGTGCGGGAGAACCAGACCGTCGCGACGGTCACCACCGCCATCGGGTCGCCGCTCTGGATGGCCCCGGAGCAGGCCTCCGCGGGCGCCCACATCCGCGCGGCCACGGACGTCTGGGCGCTCGGGCTGATCGCGTTCTATGTGTTCACCGGGAAGAGCTACTGGCTCCGCGCCAACGACGCCGCGGGGGTCAACCTCCAGGCGCTGCTGGTCGAGGTGATGGTCGATCCCATCGCCCCGCCGAGCGCGAGGGCCTCGGCCCTGGGGTGCCCGCCAGTGTTTCCGAGCGGCTTCGACGGGTGGTTCGCCCGCTGCGTGGCGCGCGACCCGGAGCAGCGCTTTCGAGAGGCGGGCGAGTGCCTCGACGCGCTGCTGAAGCTCCTCACCCTGCAGCGCACCGTGATGATGGAGGCCGTCCCGCAGCCCCCGCCGAGGACCGACCCGCAGCCCGAGCCGCAGCCCCAGCGCACCGTGGCGATGACGATGCCCATCACCTCGCTCCCTCCGCAGCCCCCACCGCAGCCTCCTCCGCAGCCCCCTCCGCCCGCGCGCTCGTCGATGGCGGACATGGCGGTCCCTGGCGTGCTGGGCGTGCTGCTGCTGATCGCGGGCGGGGTGTACTTCGCCCGCAGCCGACCGACGGAGCCCCAGGCGAGCGCCGACGCGGGCGTCGAGGTCGCGCAGGCGGGCGCCGCGTTCGTGCCATCGGGTGATCCTCCGCCGAGCGACCCTGGGGCCTACCTGGGCGAGCCCCGGGTGCCGATCTACCGGACGCCCAATCGGCCCGATCCCCGAGGGGGGAGGTTCTCGCTCGCGGAGGCCACCGCGGGCCTGTCGGGCTCCGGGCCGCTGCGAGCCATCATCGAGGTGCCGCCGCACGGGGAGTTCCAGTGCACGCTCTTCGAGAGGGCGGCGCCCAACACGGTGGCCAATTTCGTCGGCCTCGCCCGGGGGCTCAGGGACTTCTGGGACCCGGTCCGCGGCCGCTGGACCCGAGCGCCCTTCTACGCCAACAGCATCTTCCACCGGGTGATCCCGAACTTCATGATCCAGGGCGGCGACTTCCTCCGCTCGGGCTCCGGGGGCGTCGGCTACGAGATCGCCGACGAGAACGTCGCGCCCCACGACCGCGCGGGACTGCTCTGCATGGCCAACCACGGCCCCCACACCAACGGCGGGCAGTTCTTCATCACCCAGGGCCCGAAGGCCCACCTTGACGGCAGCTACTCGATCTTCGGCGCGTGCACCCCGACCAGCCTCGTCAACGAGATCGCCTCGGTGCGCCGCGACCACAACGACCGGCCGGCCGTGCCGGTGATCATCCGCCGCATCACCATCACCCGCTGAGCGCTCCGCTCACCACCAGCGCCGCAGCGCCTCGGCCAGCGGCCCCGCCAGCCGCGCCACCTTCGCCTCGCCAATACGCATCTCGGTAAACGGATCGAAGGGGTCGGCCACCAGGTCGCGGCGCACCTCCATGCAGAGGGTGCGGCCCGGCCACGCCGTGGCGTGGTCCCACGCGAGGGTGCTCGGGTGCAGCGGGTAGGTCGCCCCGTCGCCCACGGTCACGCCCGCGGCCGCCATCCCGCTTCGCAGCGAGTCGGCCACCGCGCTCGGGAGGTGGGAGACGCCGCCGAGGTCGCGGCCGATGAGGTCGATCTCCGGGCGCAGCGGCCACGTGGGCTCCACCTCGGGCTGGTAGGCCCGGCGCAGGCTGGTCACGATGTGCTCGTCGACCTGCACGTCGACGTCGCGCGGCGCGTAGGTGTGGAGCATCAGCATGGCGCCCGAGGGCATGGTCGCCGCGACGGCCGAGCGCACCGCTCCGACGTAGGCCTCGTAGCGCGCTCGCAGCAGGGCGCGGTCGGCGGGGGCCGTGACCCAGGGCATCAGCCCGGGGGTGACCTTGCCCGCCTTGAAGTCCTCGGCGGAGGCGTCGATGCGGCGGTTGCAGTCCATGAAGGTGCGAGGGATGCGGCAGCGCAGGAGCACCACCGAGCGCGAAGGGTCGAGGGCGAGGAAGCGCCGCGCCGTGGCGAGCGCGAGCTCCGGTGCGCCCGCGTCGGTGTTCACATGGAAGAAGTCCGCGAGCCCGTCGGGCAGCGGGCTCTCCATCCGTGAGGCCACACTGGTGAAGTCCGCGGTGCGCGTCGCCCCGTGCGGGATCTCGATGAGCAGGTCGGGCGCCGCTCCCTCGGGGGCCCGCTCTCCGCGGAGGAGCTCGATGTCGACGACGTCGGCGATGGAAGACGCGAGGGTGCTCGAAGGGGTCATTGGCGCGCCGAGGGTAGCGCAGCCGCCGCGCGGAGGGATCAGCTCTCTTCCACGGAGAACACCGTGTCGCGCAGCCCGTGGCGGGGCGCGTAGCCGAGGGCGTCGCGGGCGCGTCGGTCGTCGACCATGCAGACGTATCGGATGTGGTCGAGCTCCGGCGCGGGGAAGCTGGAGAGCCGGTAGCGGAAGAGCTCGGTGAGCATCGAGCGGGCGGCCCCGTGGGGGATCGGCAGCCGCGGGCGGCCGAGCATCTTCAGGACGCGGGAGAGGGGCACGGGCTCGGGGCCGGCGAGGTTGAAGATCCCTCGGGCGCCGGGGCGCAGGGCCATCACCACGGCGCGGGCGACGTCGTCGAAGTGGATCACCTGGATCATCGGGTCGAAGCCCATGAGGGTGGGGACCACCGGGAGGCGGAGGTAGTTGCTCGGGGCGTTCTTCACGGCGCCGAGGATGTGCGTCGGGCGGAGGATCACCGTCTCGCAGCTCGGGTGCCTCCAGAAGAAGCTCTGGGCGAGCATGTCGACCTCGATGAGGTCGCGGATCTCGCTGAAATCCTGGCTCCCCAGGAGCGGCGACTCCTCCGCGAGGAACTGCGGGTTGTCGGGCCTCGGGCCGTACACGCTGGCGCTGGAGAGCACCACCAGCTTCTTCACCCCGAACTGCGCCATGGACTCCAGCATCTTGCCGAAGCCCACGACGTTCCAGGAGTGGTGGTCGTTGGCCGAGGCGCGAGGGTCGTGCATCACCCCGAGGTGCACCACCGCCCTCACGTTGCCCGCGCGAAACACGTCGCGCATCTTCTTGCGCCGCAGGTCGATGCGAAGGTGCGTGACGTCCTTCGGTCGGTCGGGAAACTCCCTCCGGTCGACCCCGATCACCCGCACCATCCGGTGCAGCAGTCGCACGACCCGCTTGCCCAGGCGGCCCACCACGCCGGTGACCACCACGGACTCGTCGCTGCCGATCGCCGCGGACAGCACCTCGGGCTCCTCCGCCTCGCTCATCGCTCGGCTCCTGCGTCGTCGAGGGCCTCGATCAGCAGCGGCAGCTCGCGGTCGAGGTCGTTGGGCCAGTGCGGCGCGAAGCGAAGCAGCCCGTCGGGGCACGAGGTGACCACGCCCCGAGCCGCGAGGGCCCTGGACCACCAGGGCGCGTCGCGCGTGTCGCCCGACGGAGGCCGCACCCCGAGGATGCACGAGCGCTGCTCGGCGCTCGCTCCTCGGAGGCTGTGGAAGCCGCGGTCGACGAGCTCCCGCTCCAGCGCGTCGAGGTAGGCGTTGACGTGGCGGTGGATGTTGCCGACTCCGAGGGAGCCGAGCAGGTCGACGCTGGCCTCCAGGGCGGCGCAGCCCACCGCGCTGAAGGCGCCGCCCTCGACCAGCCCCGCGTCGGCGCGGAAGGGTCGGTCGTAGCGCAGCAGCTCCGGGCCGTTGAGCAGGAAGGAGAAGGCGTCCTGGTGGGAGAGCCAGCCCGCGAGGTGGGGGCGCATGGACTTGGAGAGTTCGCTGCGGAGGTAGAGCATCCCGGCGCCCTCGAGGCCCATCAGCCACTTGTGGCCGCCGCTCGCGAGGGCGTCGATGCCGTCGGCCTCCACGTCGATGGGAACCGATCCGCAGGCCTGGATGGCGTCGACGAAGAGCACGCCACCGACGGCTCGCACCCGGTCGGAGATGGCCCTCAGCGGCATCCGAAGCCCGCTCTGGAACTGCACCGCGCTCACCGCCGCGAGCCTCAAGCCCCGGGCGCAGACGGCGTCGACCTCCTCGAGGAAGCGGCCCGGGTCGGTGCGGGCGAGGTCGGCGTCGATCCACGAGAGCTCGAGGCCGTAGAGCTCGGCGGCGCGCTGCCAGGGCGTGACGTTGGCGGGAAACTCCGTGAGGAAGCACAGCACCCGGTCGCCCCTCTCGAAGGGGAACCCCATGGCGACGTGGGTGACGCCGAGGGAGGTGTTGGGCACCAGGGCGACCTCGCCGGGCCGGGCGTTGAGGAGCGCCCCGAGCTTCGCCCTCAGCCGATCGCGCTGGTCGAGGGTGGCGCCGAAGGCCCCGGCGCCGCGGCGGGCGTAGTCGCCGAGGAGCCCGATGACGGCCCGGCGGGCGACCAGCGAGGGGGGCGAGATGGCGGCGTGGGCGAGGTATGCGCGGGCCTCGAGGTCGGGGAAGAGCGAGCGGTCGCCGAGGCGCGGTGAGAGGGGGGCGAAGGTCATGGGCGGTGCGCGGGACGGTACCAGAGGTTCCGCGGCTGGCATCGCCCTGGCCGATGGGGTAACCGATAGCCCTTCCAAGCCATGAACCCCTTCGACACGCTTCGGGCGCTCTACGCCACGCGACCGGTGATCCTCGCCCCGATGGAGGACGTCACCGACGTGGTCTTCCGCCGGCTCTGCCGCTCCGTGGGCGCGCACTTCTGCGTCACCGAGTTCGTCAACGTGGAGGGCCTGCTACGGGGCTGTCGCACCGCGAAGCGCAAGGTGCAGATCGCCGCCGATGACACGCCCACGGTGATCCAGATCTACGGCAGCGACCCCCTGCGCCTCGCGGAGGCGGCGACCGTGGCGGAGCGCGCCGAGCCCACGGCCATCGACATCAACTGCGGCTGCTGGGTGCCCAAGATCGCCGGCCGCGGCGCCGGGGCCGGCTGGCTGCGCGACCCTGGCGCGATGGTCGCCATGGCGAAGATGGTGGTCGAGCGCGTGGCGCTGCCGGTGACGGTGAAGACCCGCATCGGCTATGGGCCCGAGAGCGACATGCCCATCGTCGACCTCGCCCGCCGGCTCGAAGACGCCGGGGTGCAGGCGCTCACGGTGCACTGCCGCACCGCCCAGATGGGCCACTCCGGCGCGGCCGACTGGGACTGGGCCCGCAAGGCCCGCGAGGCGGTGTCCATCCCCGTGGTGGTCAACGGCGACATCAAGTGCGCCGACGACGCCCGGCGCGCGCTGGCCGAGACGGGGTGCGAGGGCGTGATGGTGGGCCGCCGCGCCATCGAGCACCCGTGGATCTTCCGCGAGGCCCGCACCCTCCTCGACGACGGGGTGGAGTGCGCCCCGCCCACCTGGGACGAGCGCATCGACCTCTGCATCGAGCACCTCGCGGCCAACGTCGCCGAGCGGGGCGAGCGCCACGGGGTGGCGGTCACCCGCCGTCATCTCACCGGCTACCTCAAGGGCATCCCCGGGGCGGCCGCGCTGCGCCAGCGGCTGGTGGTGACCGACACCATGGCCGCGTGCGTCGAGCTGCTGGAGGAGTCGCGGCAGCGCCGGGCGGCGGCGCGCTCTCACGACATGGAGGCCTCGCTGTGAGCATCGAAGCGATCACGAAGGACTACGCGGCGCACGTCGAGGGGCTGCAGCGCTCCTATGAGAAGGCCCTCGCCGAGAGCGGCTTCGACGCGGTGGTGGTGCACGGCGGCGCGGCCCGGAGGCGCAGCGACTTCGACGACCAGTGGTGGCCGCTGAGGGCGACGCCGCACTTCCAGCACTGGGTGGCGCTGCGAGAGCCGGGCGCCGCGCTGGTGGTGAGGGCGGGGCGCCGGCCGACGCTGCTGCGGGTGACCGCGGTGGACTACTGGGAGCACGCCAACGCCCCGGAGAGCGAGCACTTCGTCGAGCACTTCGAGCAGGTGGCGCTGGCCGCGGCCGACGACGCGAAGGCTCATGTGCCGGGCGGCCGGGTGGCCTTCGTCGGCGACGAGGCGGCCATCGCGGCGCGCTGGGGCATCGAGGCGGTCAACCCCCCGGGGCTGGTGGCGGCGCTCGACGCGCTCAGGGTTTACAAGACCGCGTATGAGCAGGGTTGCCTCCGGGAGGCCAACCGGCGCGCGGCGCACGGCCACTCGGCGCTGCGGAGGGCCTTCTTCGAGGGGGCCTCGTCGGAGCTGGAGCTTCACCTCGCCTACCTCGCGGTCACCCAGCAGGACGACCCCGAGACGCCCTACAAGAACATCGTGGCCTACGACGGCAACGCGGCGACGCTGCACCACGTGGCCTACGCGCGGCGGCGGCCGGGGGAGGGCGGCCCGAGGACGCTGCTGCTCGATGCGGGGGCGACCTGCCTGGGGTACTGCTCGGACATCACCCGCACGTGGGTGCGCGACGGGGGCGACGCGACGTCGGCGGTGTTCCGGGGGCTGGTGGAGGGCGTCGAGGCGCTGCAGCAGCGGCTCTGCGCCGCGGTGGCGGTGGGGATGCCCTACGAGGCCCTGCACGACCGGGCGCACGACGAGGTGGGCGCGCTGCTCTCGGCGACGGGGGTGGTGCGGTGCTCGGCGGAGGAGGCGGTGTCGTCGGGCATCACCCGGGCGTTCTTCCCCCACGGCCTGGGCCACTCGCTGGGGCTGCAGTGCCACGACGTGGGCTGCGCCGTGGTGAAGCCGAGGGCGGACAACCCCTTCCTGCGCAACACCAGCGTCATCGAGGCGGCCCAGGTCTTCACCATCGAGCCGGGGCTGTACTTCATCGACGCGCTGCTGCGCCCGCTGAGGGAGGGAGGAGGGTCCGGGCGGGTCGACTGGGCGCTGGTCGACGCGCTGGCGCCCTTCGGCGGCATCCGCATCGAGGACGACGTGGTGGTGCGCGGCGCGACCGGGGGCGGGGCGACGGAGATCGACAACCTGACGCGCGCGGTGCTCCCGGAGGGCGGCGGCGCGGCATAGCCCCGCAGCGCTGGAACACTTCCCCGTCTCGACGTAGCCTCCCGTCCCACGATGAAGAAGACCCGATGGTGGGCGCTGCTGGTCCTGGTGCTGGCAGCAATCTGGATGTCCCCGCTCGCCGCGCTCGCGCAGCAGACCGGGGGCAGCTTCGGCGGCTCGCGCTGGGGCTCTGGCAGCTCCGGCTCGTCGGGCTCACGGCCCTCCTCGTCGGGCTCGTCGTGGTCCCGGCCCTCCTCGTCGGGCTCGTCGTGGTCTCGGCCCTCCTCGGGTACCTCCTACGGCGGAGGCTCCTACGGCGGTGGCTCCTACGGGGGCAGCTCCTACGGCTCTCGCACCGGCGGCGGCGGCGGCTTCGGGGCCTTCTGCTGCATCGCGTTCTTCGTGCTCATCATCGTGGTGATCGTGGTGGTCGCCCAGAAGAAGAGCGGCGGCGGCCGCGCGATGGCGCCGTACTACCCCCCCGCGGGTGGTCCGATGCCGATGCCCCCGGGGGGGATGGACACCTTCTCCGTCGGCGTGCTGGCGATCGCCTTCGACTCCCGGGCGAGGGCGCAGATCCAGAGCGGCATCGCGCAGATCGCCGAGCGCAGCAACATGGGCGGCAACGGCCTGCCCAACGCCGCGCGAGAGACCGCGCAGCTCCTCTCCCAGTACCTCGACGCCGCGTACATGACCCAGCACGCGCTGAGCGAGGGCATCGCCATGCAGACGGCGCAGCAGTACTTCGACGCCGCGGTGAGCGACGCCCGGGGGCGCTTCATCGTCGAGACCATGCGCAACGACGCGGGCGGAGTGCGCAAGGTCGAGGGTCCGAGGGTCACCGCGAGGGCCGAGGAGGGCGGCGGCTTCGTGGTCGTCACCATCGTGGTGGGGCGCCGCGGAGGCTTCTTCGGGTTCCTGCCCCCGACCAGCCGACCCATCCTGGCGCAGGACCTCCAGACCATCCTCCAGGGCGACGCCAACCTCAACGCCATGGAGGTCATCTGGCAGCCGGCGGACCCCAACGATGTGATGTCCTCCGCGGAGATGGCCCAGGTCTTCAAGGAGCTTCGGCCCATCGACCCCGACCAGCGAGTGCCCCGCCGGGCCTGCGCGTACTGCAAGAGCGTCTTCGCTGCCGAGCTGCCCGCCTGCCCCAACTGCGGAGCGCCCTCCAACGGCTGACCGCCGCCGCCGCGTCGTTGCTACCCATCACCACATGGGATATTCGACGCGGACCATGGCTCCTGTCCGCGCATCCTCCTGGCTCGCCTCGACCCTCCTCCTCGCCCTCGGCTGCTCGAGCGAGGTCGCCAATCCGAACCCCGTCGACGCAGGCACCGACGCCCCCGCGGTCGATGCCCCCGCGGTCGATGTTCCGGTCGATGCGGGCCGCCCGATGCGCAGCCCGCAGCCCATCTTCGGGGCCTGCGACAGCGCCGCCGAGTGCCGCGACGGCATGATCTGCCGCCGCGCCGCCGACACGGGCCTCCCCGGGGGGCAGTGCAACCGCGAGTGCACCCGCGACGACGAGTGCGTGCTCTTCCTGCCGGGTGGCAAGCCCATCGACGGCTTCTGCCAGGCCGCCGACCGCGAGGGCCGCCGCTACTGCGCCCGCGTCTGCGCCAACGGCATCGACTGCGAGCGCGACGGCTACACCTGCCAGGGCATCAACGCCGGCACCATCAACGCCGTCAACATCTGCATCCCGGTCTGCACCGCCACGAGCTGCATCGACGGCACCGTGTGCGACCACGAGTCGGGCCGCTGCCGCCCCGCCGGCGCCCCCGCCCCGACGGGCCGCACCCTCGGCCAGTCGTGCGTCGCCAACACCGACCCCGCGATGACCGCCGCCACCGTGTGCCAGTCGGGCCTCTGCAACCCGCAGGTGACCCGTGACTCCACCGGCGCGCCCTTCCAGACCGGCAACAACGGCGGGTTCTGCGTGAGCCGCTGCATCCTCCCGCAGGGCTACAACTCCTCCAACATCTGGACGGACATGGAGCTGCCGCGCAGCAACTGCCCCGCCAACGGCATCTGCTTCATCAGCCGCACCTTCGCCGAAGGCGACCTCGGCACCTGCGTGCAGTCCTGCACCCAGGACAGCGACTGCCGGGTGAGCGAAGGCTACGCCTGCCGCAAGACCTTCCGCGTCACGGCCACCCGCACCCGCACCTTCGCCAACGGCTTCTGCGAGCCCTTCGACTGCGCCGCCACCGGCGCCCGCGCCTGCCCGACGGGTTACACCTGCCGCCGCAGCATGAGCGGCACCACGGTGGTGGGCGATTGCGTCCCGAGCACTTGAGTGTGAACATCCTGCGCATCCCTTCACCGCCCCACCGCCTTCCCCCGAGGAGCACCATGAAGACTCTCGCGTTCGCCTTCGCGCTTTCCACCCTTGCCCTCGCCGGATGCGGCGACAGCAGCAGCACCGGGGTGACGCCGGCGCCCGCGACGGGTACGGATGCGGGCACCGTGGCGGCGGACACGGGCGTCGTCGCGACCCCCGACGCTGGCGTGACCCCCCCGGCCGAGGCCTACCCCGCGGGCCCCTACGGCTCTCGCGTGGGCGCCCTCTTCCGCCCCTTCACCCTCACCGCGTGCAACCGCGAGGGCGACGAGGCCCAGTGGCGCTTCGACGGCCCCGACTTCTTCACCAGCCAGCTCACGCTGATCTCCATCTCCGCCGCGTGGTGCGTCCCCTGCCAGCGCGAGTCGGCCCAGATGGAGGCCGAGCTCGTGCAGCGCTACGCCGGCCGGGGCGTGCGCATCGTGCAGCTCCTGGTGCAGAACGTCGACCGCTCGGCCATCTCCGCGCCCACCTGCCGCGCCTGGGCCACGCGCTACGGCCTCAGCTTCCCCGAGCTGATGGACCCGATGTTCATCACCCAGCCCTTCGTGCCCAACACGGCCTTCCCGGGCAACATCATCGTCGACCGCTGCGGCCGCATCCGCTGGCGCGAGTACGGCAGCGAGAACGGCCTCACCTCGATGCGCACCGCCATCGACGAAGTGCTGGCAGATCCGCGCTACCCGGCCTGCCCGACCGAGTAATCTCCGCGCACCACCGTGCGTCCTCGCTCCGTCGCCTTCGCGCTCCTCTCCGTCACCCTCTCCGCCACGCTTCCGAGCACGGCCCTCTCCCAGGGGCTCGTCGCGCGGCTGCCTGGCCTCGGTCCGACGGCGTTCACGATCACCAACACCAGCCTGCTGCGGTACCGCGGGTCGAACTTCGACCAGAACCTCCACGACGACCACTTCGGCTCGTTCACCGAGCGCCTCGACCTCGCGGCCACCTCGGCGCCCTGGCGGCTCTACCTGCGCGTCGACGCCTTCTCGCCCTTCAACCACGACAGGTCGTGCACCGAGGACGAGGTCTCGCTCTGCTACCTCCGCTCCAACTACCGCCCGGGCAGCTCGGACAGCACCCGCTTCGCGGCCTCCGATCGCTTCCTGCTGCGCTCGCTCCCGGAGCGCCTCTCGCCGATGCCCGAGCGCCTCTCGCTGCGCTACCAGCGAGGGGACATCACCGCCGAGGTCGGGGACTTCTACCAGGTCTTCGGCCGCGGCCTCTCGCTGGCCTTCCGCAAGGTCGACCCCATCGGGCTCGACACCACCCTGCGCGGCGGCCGCCTGGAGATCGACCGGGGGCGGCTCACCGCGCGCGCCTTCGCGGGCTACAGCAACCCGCAGAACCTCGACCCCATCTCCCTCTCCATCTTCGACGACCCGTCCGACCTGCTCGCCGGGGGATCGCTCTCCGCCAGGGTCGGCCCCGACGAGGACATCGAGGTCTCGGGCCACGTGGTGCACACCAGCTTCGAGCTCCTCGCCGACCAGCGTCGCCAGGACGACGTCGACATCGGAGGGTGGCGCGTGGAGCTGCCCTCGCTCCTCGACGGCGCCCTCTCGCTCTACGGCGAGATGAACATCCTGCGCCGCGCCTCCCGCACCGGCCGCGCCTCGCAGGACGACAGCCTCCCCCCGTCGCGCACCACCAACGGCCGCGGCATCTACGTGGCCGCGCAGCTCAACCGCGGTCGCTTCACCGTGCTGGCCGAGTGGAAGGACTACACCCACTACCTGCTGGCGCCGACGGAGGCGTCCAACAGCGCGCCCCGCGACGTGGCGAGGGTGTACAGCGCCGCCCCCTCGCTGGAGCGCGACGACCAGCGCATCTTCACCAACGCCAACACCCGCGGGGGGAGGGTGCGCGTGGACTACACCGTCGCCCCGTCGCCGTGGATCTTCACCCTCAACTCGGTGATGTACGGCTGGGCCGAGACCGCGGACAGCCTGGGCAACGAGCTCGACCCGTGGGACCCGTCGCACGGGCTCATCACCTCGCACACCTACCTCGCGGTGCGCCGTCGGTCGCGCCCGGTGGCGAGGCCCTCGGCGGCGCCGTCGGCGGGTGATCCCAGCGCGCCCGCGAGGGGCGGCGGGACCCCGGCCGCGGCGGGCAGCGCGGGGGGCGTGGTGCCGGGCGCGGCGGGCCTCGGGGGGGCGAGCGTGACCCGCGTGGCGAGAGGGGACTTCAACCTGGTCGCGAGCGTGGGGTATCGCCGGGAGTTCTACGCGGGCTCCGATCGGTCGTCGGGCGCGCTGCCGCCGCAGTGGCAGGCGGGCGACCTGAAGCACGAGAGCCTCCAGGCGGACTTCGACATCGCGCTGCCGGTGGGCGCCAACGACTCCATCGAGCTGCGGGTCGACCACCGCTTCGAGCGCAACTACACCGCCGACCGGCTCACGGGCTTCGACCTCGACCAGCTCACCACGGGCGCCCGAGGGGGCGTCGCGCTGTCGTGGTCGCACGGGCTGCCGCTGGTGGTGAGCGCGTCGCTGCGCTGGGACAACACCACGCGCCCCATCGGGCAGCGGGGCCTCGGCGATCAGTCGCTGGGCCTGGTGAGCACGGGCCTCCCGCTGCTGCCGGTGCTCTTCCCCTCGATGGAGGTGCGGTGGAACTTCACCCTCAGCAACTTCATCCGGGTCTTCGGCGGCATGACCCCGGGCGGCCGGGTGTGCTCCGGGGGCGTGTGCCGGGACGTCCCGCTGTTTCAGGGCGCCGTGGCGGAGCTGGTGCTGAGAATCTGAGCGGGAGAACCGAAGAGGGTCGATGAGTCACAAGCACGAGAGCGATCACAGGCACGACCACAAGCACGGCGTCGACGACGAGGACATCGAGGCGCTCGACGGGTCCATCTTCGGGGAGGGGCAGCCCTGCTTCGGGTGCTCGCCGAGCAACCCCGTGGGCATGAAGCTCAGGCCCGTGCGGGTGGGCCGCGAGGTGACCGTGAGGTACACCGCTCCGCCGGAATTCCAGGGCCCCGCGGGGGTGATGCACGGCGGCCTGGTGACCACGCTGGCCGATGAGCTCGCGGGCTGGGTGGTCATCGGGGTGCGAAAGCAGTTCGGGTTCACCGGGGCCATCGAGGCGCGGCTGCTCAAGCCCGTGCGCATCGGCGTCGAGGTGCTGGGGCACGCGAAGATCGTGAGCGAGAACTCACGGATGCTGAAGATCGACGTGCGCCTCCACCAGTCGGGCGAGGAGGTGTACCGGGGGATGTTCTCCTTCGTGATCCTCGACGAGGCCGGCACCGAGCGGGTCATGGGGATGCAGCTCCCGGAGGCGTGGAGGCGCTTCGCCCGACCGAAGGTGGTCTGAGCGCCCTGTCGCAGCGGCCGCCCGATCGAGGGCCCGAGGGCGCTACGCTGTAGGGAGACCAAAGGGTCGTCGAGCGCTCGTCGCCCCTTCACAGCACCCATGAGCACGCCCTCCACGCCATCGCTCTCCCACGCCGACGCCGCGCGCCTGTGGATGAGCTCGCGCGACAACCCCATGGTGGTCACCGCGGTGCTGCCCCTCGACGCGGCGCTCGACCTCGCCACGCTGCGCGCCCTCCTCGACGAGCGCCTCGCCGTGCGCCCCCGCTTCCGCGCCCTCATCGAGCTCCCGCGCCTCCCCTGGCACCGCCCCCGCTGGCGCGAAGACCCTGCCTTCTCCATCGAGCGCCACGTGGAGCGCATCGCCCTCCCGCCCGGCTCCACCGAGGCCGACCTCGCCCGCGCGGTGTCCGAGCTCGCGAGCCTCCCGATCTCCCTCGATCGCCCCCCATGGCGCGCCTGGATCATCGATGGCGCCGGCTCCGCCTCGGTGCTGGTGGTGCGGGTTCACCACGCCATCGCCGACGGCATGGCCCTGCTGGGCGTCCTCTTCTCGGTGAGCGACGAGGGCGCCGGGACGCAGCCTCCATCCCCATCCCCGCTGCCTCCGCGGCCGAGGGCCTCGCTGCCCCCGGCCTCCGAGCTCCTCCGCGGCGCGGCGACCCTGGCCCACCTGCTGACACAGCGCGCCGACAGCTCCGGGCTGCTCCTGGGAAGCCTCTGCCCCCGCAAGCGGGTGGCGTGGTCGCGCCCGGTCGCCCTGGAGCCCGTGCGCCGCGCCGCGCACGCCGCCGACGCGCACGTCAACGACGTGATCCTCGCGGCCCTCGCGGGGGCCCTGCGGAGCGCCCTGGGCCCTGGTCGGGCGCGCCGCACGAGGAGCGTCCACGCGCTGGTGCCGGTCGCGCTCTCCCACGCCCCTGGCGACCTGGGCAACCAGTTCGCATCGGTCTTCGTCGAGCTCCCGCTGCACGCCGACTCCCCGGTGGAGCGGCTCTCCCGGGTGCGCGAGTCCGCCCGCCTCGCTCGCGAGTCCGCCGGGCTCTCCCTCGGCCGCACCCTCGTCGACCTCCTCGGAACCCTCGGCGGCGTCGCCCACCAGGCCGGCGTCCGGCTGCTCTCCCGCAAGGCCTCCCTCGTCGCCAGCAACGTCCCAGGTCCGCCGGTGCCGCTGCACCTGGGCGGTCGCGCGATCACCGCGCTGCGCTTCGCCGCGCCGTCTCCGGGCTCCATCGCCCTCTCGGCCAGCGTGGCCAGCTACGCGGGCGAGCTCTCGCTGACCCTCCTCGCCGACGCGCACCTCCGCATCGCTCCCGACGTCCTGGCGAGCCTCTTCGTCGACGAGCTCGACGGCCTCGTCTCCCTCCTCGCACCCGAACAGGAACCCTCCTGATGGCCTCACGACTCCTCCCTGCGGCCGACCGCCTCGCCCGGCTCTCGCTCCGGGCGCGCGGCCTCGCGAGCAGCACCGTGCGGGTGCGGGGCCTCGACCTCCACGTCTACGATGGCGCGGGGCGCGGCAGGCTCCCCACCGTCGTGATGCTCCACGGCCTCGGGGCGGGCGGCGCGTCCTTCGGACCGATGGTCACCGCGCTGCGGCCCCATGTGCGGAGGGTGATCCTCCCCGAGCTGCCGGGGCACGGCTTCAGCGCGCACCCCGAGGACGGCGGAGACATCACCGCCGACCTCCTCCTCGACGCCATCTCCGACGCGCTCGACGGCCTGCTCGACGAGCCCGCGATCGTGCTCGGCAACTCCCTGGGCGGCGCCGTCGCCCTCGGCTACGCGCTGCGCCGGCCGGAGCGGGTGCGCGGCCTGATGCTGGTCTCCCCCGCCGGGGCGAAGATGGAGGCGGACGAGTGGCGCGAGCTGGTCTCGGCCTTCGACCTCACCACGACCGCCGAGGCGAGGCGCTTCCTCGAGCGCGTGTACCACCGGCCGCCGTGGTTCCTGGCTCTCTTCGCCCATGAGTTTCCCGACGTGCTGAAGAAGCCCGCGGTGCGGCAGATTCTCGCCAGCGTCACGCCCGAGCACTCGCCCACGCCCGACGAGCTCGCCCTCCTGTCGATGCCCATCCTGCTGCTGTGGGGGCGCTCCGAGCGGCTGCTGCCCGCCTCGGCGCTGGCGTGGTTTCGCCAGCACCTGCCGCCGCAGACGGTCATCGAGGAGCCCGCGGGCTTCGGCCACGCCCCGCAGCTGGAGCAGCCCGAGCGCCTCGCCGCGCGCGTGGTCGCCTTCGCCCGGGAGTGCGTGGGATCGGGCGGGGTCTCGACGCGGTAGCGCGACGCCGACGCCTGCGATGGGTACTGTCGGTGACCAATGGGTCTCTACCGATGTCTCCTCGTCGGGCTCGTGATGACCGCGTGCTCTCGTCGCGCCCCGACCGGGGGGACGCCGCTGGCCGCAGCTCCGACCCCGCAGCCGATCGCGCAGCCCGCACCGCCGTCCGCTCCGATGAACGCGCCCTCTGCGCCCGACGTCACGGCCGTCGTGCGAGACGCGTCGTCGCCGTCTCCTGGCGCGTGCGTCTTCGAGGGAGGCACGGCCGGTTGCACACGCTGCATCGTGCGCTCGTGCCGCGTCTCGCTCGCGGCGTGCTGCGCGAGTGACCGCTGCCGCGCCGGACTCCCGGGGCTCGGCGCGTGCCTCACCAACAACCCTGGAAACGAGAGCGCCCTGACGGGCTGCTGGGACATGTTCAACGCGCAGGGCGGCACGGCCGCGCAGCCCACGCTGCGAGAGTGCATGGAGCAGGGCCCTTGCGGCATCTGCGAGGTGCCGCGGTAGGGCTTACGGGGTACCGCCCGCGGGAGGGTCGTTGCGATAGACTGCCGCGCCGTGCTCGTCGCCCGCTTGCTCCTCGCGCTCGCGCTCGCGGGCTGCGCCAACGCTCCCGCTCCAGCGCCGCAGACGGCGACCGCCAGGCACCGCCGCCGTCGCCGTCGACGCCCGCCGCCTTCGTCGGCGCAGTGCGACGCCCTGCGCGCGGAGTCGCAGGCCACCGTCGCTCGGGCGCTGGGGAGGCGATCGGCGGCGACCTGGCCGGTGCTGGCCTCGCTGGACTGGTGCTCGCCGACGCCGGGCGGTGGGGCCTGGGCGCTGCGCGTCGATGCGCTCTCGGTGGAGCGTGACCCCGACACCCGCGCGGAGCTTCTCCAGGGGACCTTCTCGCTGGTGCACTCGACGCCGACGGGAGAGCGCAGCGCGGCGCGACCCTGGAGCGAGGGGATCACCGGGCCGGAGGGCAACCTGGTGTGCGCGGTGGGGGACGAGTGCGTGGCGATCGAGGCCCCGTCGCTCTTCGACCACGACGGCGATGGGGAGCCCGAGGTGTTCGTTCGGGTGACGACCGAGCGGCGCGGCGG
Organism: Myxococcaceae bacterium; assembly: GCA_004297725.1. GTDB lineage: Bacteria > Myxococcota_A > Polyangia > Polyangiales > SCUS01. The sequence goes on from SCUS01000147.1 coordinate 35,950, forward strand.
CCCCAGCACCTTCCACGGGCGGGTGTGGACCTTCCGCGACGGCGCGGTGGACGTCTACGCCCCGTCGCGGGAGTGGATGGTCGCCGCGGTGCGCGACGTCGATGGCGACGGTCGCCCCGACCTGCTCACGCATGGGCACTACGTGACCGAGGCGCCGGGTCCGTGCGGGGAGGCGCCGCACCCGGCGGTGGGTCCGCTGCTGGCCGCGCACGCGCTGCCCGACGGGCGCTTCAGCCTGACGGACGAGGCCGCGAGGCGCGCCGATCGGGAGCGGTGCCCCGCGCCGACGGGCGACTCCGCGGGCGTGGTGGTGACGACGCCCGGGGGCGGAGTCGACGTGGCGGGGACCTTCGAGCGGGTGGTGTGCGCGCGGCTGTGGGGCGCGAGCGCGGCGGCGGTGAGCGAGCGGGTGAGGGCGAGCGCGAGGGCGCTACGGGGGGCAGGGAGGCGCTGCGCGGCGAGGGCGCCGAGCGACGTCGACGTGCTGCTGGAGTGGGCGCAGCAGACGCCGCCGGTGGACCTGCGAGGGGAGTGAGGAGGGGGAGAGGGCGGGAGGTCGTCGGTCGTCGGCCTCGCCCGAAGGGGAGCACTCACCACGTCGTCGGTCGTCGGCCTCGCCCGAAGGGGAGCGACGGCTACGTCGTCGGTCGTCGGCCTCGCCCGAAGGGGAGCGGCCGATGACGATTCACGTATTCGATCGCGCGCTGGAGTTGGGCTGAAGTGTGGATCGTGCGGAAGTATCCACCCTCCGACCAGAATCTCGCGGACGAATCACGAAGCCCGCAGGCACTCAGGAGTCGAGCGCTGTCGTCTCGTAGCTCTTGGAGGATGGTGACCCCCAGCGTCGGAGCCCCCACGACGGCGTGAAAGTGGGACGAGACCGCCGCAGCAGTGTGGAGAGTCCATCCCCTGGATCGCGAGGTGCTCTCGATGGAGTCGAGGATCAACGCAATCATCGGCTCGGTGAGGGCGATGCTCGGGTCTCGCTGGAGTTCGCGTGAGACCGCACGGAGCGCCTCGACTCCTGGACGCGGGACGTTCGTGGTGCCGTCGCCCCGACGGTGCCAACCGCGCGGGTCACCGGGAAGCCAGGAACCATAGGTGTGCAGAATGATGTGATACGCGAGGGGAAACGAACGAATGACGGTTGATGCCATGGTCGGACATCGACGGGTTCCTCATGGGGGTTGCGTCCATGACTGACGACGACCGACGACGTGCTGGGTGCTCCCCTTCGGGCGAGGCCGACGACCGACGACGTGCTGGGTGCTCCCCTTCGGGCGAGGCCGACGACCGACGACGTAGCCGTCGCTCCGTCCGTCTCCCTCTGCGGACCCATGGACGTCGTTCACCCCGCCGAGCGTCGTCGCCGTCGCCGTCGCGCCAGCACCCACCCGAGGCCCGCGAGCGCGCTCCCGATGGGCCATGATCGCGCGCTCCCGACGCCGCATCCGCAGCCCGATGGGTCCATCGCCATCGGGCTCGTCGCCCCGCCGTCGAGGATCGCGCGACCCGCGTCGTCGGGCGTCGCGTCGCGCGCGGAGACGCACCGTCCCCCGCGGCACACCTCGTCTTCGAGGCACAGCCGGGCGCCGCTCGGAGAGGCGCAGCGGTCGACGCACTCGCCGCGCTCGCAGCGCGACCCTTCCGGGCACGTCACGTCGAGGCAATCCTCGTCGACGCAGCGTCCGTCCGTCAGGCAGCGCAGTCCCGCGCTGCACGCGTGGCACTGGCAGCCCGCGACGCACTGGCCCGCGGTGGGCAGCTCCGGGTGGTCCTCGCACACCTCGCTGCGGTCGCAGACCACGCCCTCGCAAGGATCGACGCAGCGCCCTGACCGACATCGCTGCCCGCGAGGACAGCTCACCCCGTCGCAGGCGTCGACGCACTCGCCCCGCTGACACCGCGCGCCCGCTGGACACGCGACGTCGAGACACGCCGCCTCGACGCAGGTCCCTCTCGGCGAGCACACGCGCCCGGCAGTGCACCCGGCCTCCTGCCCGCAGCGCTCGCGGCACAGCCCCTGGTCGCACACCTGAGCCCCCGGGCAGAGCCAGTCGCCCTCGTCGATGTGGCCGTCGCAGTCGTTGTCGAGCCCGTTGCAGCGGCGCGCTCGCGGGCGCGTGATCTGCGTGCAGGTCGTGCCAGGCCCCACGCAGGTCGTGACGCCCTGGGCGCACAGGCCGTGCTGTCCCGGGACGGCGCACGGGGTACCGCCCCCGCTGCACTCGGGACCCCACCCGCCGCTGCCGCGAATCTGGAACCTGTAGAGCCCCGGCTCGCCGCCGGGCACGTTGCTGGTGGTGCACACCGCGGTGATCGCCGCGGAGCGGGACATCGGGAGGGCGACGAAGTTGATGCGGTTGCCCGCATCGAAGCCCACCTGCGCGGGCGTGCCGGGGACTCCGTCCACGCCCTCGCCGGCCGCCCACTCGCAGCGGTTGTAGCGAAACTCGATGTCCGGGTCGGGTCCCCAGTGGCAGCTGTTCGACGTCGACAGGATCATCTGGAAGTCGTTGCGCAGCCCGTCGTTCGCCCCGTGGCGCTGGACGTTGTGCCAGGTCACCACCAGCCGGTTGGGCTCGATGTGGTAGCAGATGGCGTTGTCCGAGGGCTGACCGCCGCGGCGGGTGTCCACGTCGGCCCACCACGGCGCGATCATCGGCTGACCCGCCACCGGATAGGCCACGGCGTTCGGCGACGACAGCGGCGCCGCGAAGGTGATGTTGCCGTTGGCGTTGACGTAGAACTCCCGGTTGGCCCGGCCAAAGAAGTAGAGCCCCTGCGGGAAGGCCTGGCGAAGGTCGACGGGCACCGGCGTCGCGGCCGTTCCGGGTTGGGCTCCTGCGTAGGAGCCGTTGTCGCTGGGGTGGAGGCAGTGGGTGGGGATGCCGTAGCCGGTCGGTCCGCCGAAGCCCGTGAGCAGCGGGACCGCCCCGGCTACCGGCGCGAAGCAGGTGACGATCGCCAGCCCGAGGGCGCGCGACAAGCGACGCTCAGGCGCGCTTGCCGAAGAGCGGCTCGGCGAGGCCCACCGGGCGCAGCACCGTGTCGAACCACCAGATGGCGCCCACCAGCAGGTTGCGCTTGTCGCCGAAGAACTTCGGCGGATTGCCCTTCACCGCGTGGCCGATGCCCTGGAGCGTCCAGCCCGCGGCGAACATGCTCAGCCCCACCGGGGGAATGATCATCGCGGGCAGCGAGGCCATGATCATCGGGATGCCCACGAGGTGCGTCGCCTCGCAGATCGGGTCGTCGTGGTACTCGCGGTAGTCCTTGAGCAGCGTCTGCCACTCGTCGTTGAGCAGTGCCATCGGGAGCTCGCTCTCAGGTCTTGGGGGTGCTGGGGGTGCTGGGGGCCGCGGGCGCCGCGGGGGCGCTGCTCGATCCGCTGTCGCCGCTGCTGCTGGGGGTGCTCGGTGCGCTCGTCCCGCTCTCGCCGCCGGTGGCGCCCGGGGTGGCGGCGGGGGTGCCACCGACCTTCGATCCGGTGGAGCCGTCGGCCTTCTTGTTGGAGCCGCCGCTGTAGAGGTCGGCGTACCAGCCGGAGCCCTTCAGGATGAAGTTGGCCGAGTTGATGAGCCGTCGCACCGCCTCGGCCCCGCACGAAGGACACACCTTGATCGGGTCGTCGGACATGCGCTGCACCTGCTCGAAGGCGTGGTTGCAGGCGCTGCACTGGTAGGAGTACGTGGGCATAGGACGCGACGGGTAATCCCGTGCGGCGCGACCGTCAACCGTTCTGGCGTCGCGCCTTGGCCGCCGTGAGGGCCGCCTCGAGCTCGGCCTCCTCGCTGGCCTCGGTGTGCGCGGCCTCTTCGGTCACGGCGCTCACCCGGACGTTGGTGGTCCCCTGGGCGGTCGCGGCCACCGGAGGGGAGACGCCCATCTTGCGCTTCAGCTCGTCGAGGGCCATGTCGGCGCCCTTGGAGACCTCGAGGTCCTTGAAGCGCTGAGAGAGCGCGTCGCCGGAGTACTGCTCGGCCACCTCGGTCTGCGCGTCGGCCTCGGCCTCCATCTGCACGATCTTCTCCTCCATGCGGTTGAAGGTGTCGAAGGCGCTGTCGTTGGAGAGCCCCTGCATCGTCTCGTGGATGGCCTTCTGCGCCTCCGCCCGCTTCTTGCGCGCGACGAGGACGTTCTTCTTGCGCTTGGCCTCCTCGATCTTGTTGTTGAGCGTCTTCAGGGCGGTCTTGAGCTGCTCGACCGCGGTCTTCTGCTTCTGCCACTGGCGCTCGAACTCCGCCGAGAGGCTCTCGTGCTCCCTCTGCCGGAGCAGCGCCTCCTTGGCGAGGCCGTCGTCGCCCGCGCGCACCGCCATCATGGCCTTGCGCTCCCACTCCTCCGCCGTGGCCTTCTCGGTCTCGAACTGCTTGGCCAGGCGTTTCTCGTCGGCGATGGACAGCGCGACCTGCTTCTTCGCCTCCCCGAGCTGGGTGTTCATCTCCAGGATGACCTGGTTGAGCATCTTCTCCGGGTCCTCACTCTTGGAGATGAGGTCGTTGAGGTTGCTCTTGATCAGCGAGGCCAGTCTGCCGAAGATTCCCATAGGACTATTTGGTTCCCTGTTCGCTGTCTCGATTGGGGGGAAACGCGCAGTCGGGGTGTTTCAGCCCCGGAGCGAGGCGACGTGCTGCGACGCCGCGATGCCAAGGTCGTCGACCACCGCCTGGAACTCGTTGGGGTCGAGGTTGTCGAGCGGCAGCGCCGCCGTGAGGTAGATGCCGTCGTCCTGCAGACAGAACGCGCTGTGCAGCAGCCCTGATCCATTGAGCCGGAGGAGGTTCTCGAAGAGGGCCTCGCGGTCGGGCGTGCCGGGCTCCGGGGCGTCGAGCACCCGCAGCCGGAACACCACCACCGGCGACTCGACCTTGATGGCCAGGTTGTGAAGCCCGGATGCGTCGTCGGTCACGACGAAGAGACCGCCCCCCAGATCCTGGTACGGGATCCCGAACTCACCGAGGAATCTCTCCACATCCCGTTCAGTCCGCATGGTGGCGCGGGAGCCTAGCAGGCGAGGTGACGAGGTACTAGTGCCTCGTCGCCGGGCGCGGAGGGATCACTCCCGAACGTAGGTTCCGACGAGGGAGCCGGAGGCGAGCACGTGGCCCCGCATGGCCCTCACCAGCTCGTCGCGCGTGGGCGACTCGTCGAGCTCGAGCGCCGTGTCGAGCGCGAACACCTGGAAGTAGTAGTGGTGCACCCCGTGCCCGGGCGGGGGCATCGGGCCCATGTAGCCCGTGTCGTGGCCGCTGTTGCTGCCCTGGTGCGCGGCCGGGACGCCAGGCACCGTGGCGGACTTGCCGACGCCCTCGGGGAGCGAGTGCACCATCGCCGGGAGCCCGTGCACCAGCCAGTGGACGAAGGGCGATGGGAAGGGAGCGTCGGGGTCTTCGCAGAGCACCGCCACCGAGCGGGTGCGGTCGGGCACCCTCGACCACGACAGCGCCGGGGACACGTCGTCGCCGTCGCCCGCGTAGCGCCGGGGGATCGACCCGCCCTCCACGAAGGCCGTGCTGCTCACCTCGATGCTCGCCCCCGCCGTGAGCTCCGGGCGGTGCACCGCGACCTTCTCGTGCCCCGCCCGGATGGGGCGGATCGCCTTGCCGAACTCGCGCTTCACCGTGTCGACGATGCCCATGACGTCACCTCCGCTCCTTCGCCGTGCGCTCCTTCGCGCGCACGAAATGCGATGCCAGAAGCATTCCGATGGGGCGCCGCCGTCGGGGCGCAGGCGCACGGCGTGGCAGGTCGGCAACAGTCGTGGCGAAAGCGACCGGGCTACAGCGCCCAGAGCGCCAGCATGATGGCGAGCTGAGAGAGGGCCACGCCCGCGAGCGCCGCGGTGAGCAGGTCGAGGTAGGTGCGCTCCAGGCCGATGGAGCGCAGCAGCGAGCGCTCGTCGCCCGCGTGAAGGATGATCCGGTCGGCGGCGGTGCCTCCCACCACGGCCATGGTGGAGTCCATGCGGTACGAGCTGGCGGCCTTGGGGTCTTCGATGCGCCTGCAGGGGCCGAGCACGTAGAGCGACTCGCCGGGGTCGAGCACGCTCTGCTCGACGGTCCAGCGGAGGTGCCCGGCGCTGGGGTTGAGCGTGCCGATGGGGCTCTGGGCCAGGGTTCTCGCGAGCTCGACGGAGCTGCCCTGCTTGTAGGTCTTCACCGTCGAGCGGAGGTCGACCTCGGCGTGCGAGGGATCGATCAGCCCGCTGCCGCTCGCGTCGCTCACCGGGATGAGGGCGGGCCAGTACTTCCTGGCCACGAGCTGGGTCACCTGCTGCTTGCCGACGGCGACGGTCTCCTCGACGCGCACCTCCACCCAGGCGTGAGGCCTCGCGTCGAGCACCCCCGCCGCCGGGGCGCCGTCGTCACGGACGCTCACCGCCAGCTCGACCACCCCGCCTCGCGCGTCCCTCAGCGGAACCGTCTGGGCTTCCCTCACCGGCGCCATCGCCCGCTCGAGGTTCTGTCGGCGGTGGCGCACCGCGAGGGCGAAGAGCGCCGCGGTCGCGCACGCCAGCAGCCCGAACAGATAGCCTGGGCGCCCTCGAGAGGCCGCGCTGCCGGTCGCGGCGGTCCAGACGACGACGCCCTGGGCGAGGGCCAGGGCGAGGGTGAGCGCCACGACGCCGACGACCATGGGCCACGCCCTGAAGGTGGGGACCGGGCCTGCGCGGCGGAGGAGCGCGTCGGCCAGCGGGCGGGCGCGCAGCACGTACCAGAGGTAGGCCAGCGCCACGAGGATCGCCGCGGCTCCGGCCGAGAGGCGGCCTGCGACGAGGCTGGCGTGGTCGTCGATGCGAGGCTGCGCGGTGCCGTCGCCGGTGGTGATGGTGAGGGGGGTGCTGCCGCAGCCGGTGAGGTGGGCGCCGTCGGGGTCGACGCAGCCCTCGACGAAGACGGTCTCGCCGCTGGCGACGCAGTGGGCGCGCAGCCGACCGCCGTAGGGAACATCGGCGAGCACCGTGCGAAACCACGCCTCCTGCTCGGCCGTAACCACCCACGGGGCGTAGGGGTCGAAGTCGACGGGCTCGTGGATGCGGATGCTGAGGGGCGGCCGGTCGAGGGCGCGTGCGTCCGGGGACTGTCCGAGGAGCGTGGCTCCGGCGGAGCGGTTCCAGGTGCCGTCGAGGCGCCAGCCGCCGTTCTTTCCCGAGACGTAGTGCTCGTGCTGCACCACGCAGAGCGGAGGCTGATCGCCGCTGGTCGCCCGGATCGGGGCCGAGAGCCGGACCACCGCGCCGCTCGACGGGAGGCGCAGCCGGTAGAGCGCCGAGCGGGGGTCGAGCACCTCGCGCAGCCCGTTCGAGCAGGCGACCACGGCGCCTCCGCAGAACACCAGGGCGATGGCCAGGACGAAGGTCGTGATCAGCGCCCGGCCCGCGAGCCCGGAGTTGCGTTGACCCAGAAGGAAGCGTGACCCGAAGCCGGTGCGAGCCATAGGGCCCGATGATGGCACAGGCTCAGGGAGCGGGTGACGGCGGGGTCGCGGCGGCCTCGTGGCGCAGCGCCCAGGCTTCGTAGGCGGGCACCCCCAGCGCCGCGAAGGACGGCAGGATCACCTCGTCGAGGCGCCGATAGAACGCCGGGGCGAAGCGCCATCGGGAGGCGACCCCGAGCGCGAGGGCGGCTTCGTCGTCGGGCACCTCCGGCGCGGCCGGGAGCTCGCCCCCGTCGGGGCGCAGGCACCCGGCGTCGGCGCGGTCGTAGTGGGCGAAGGCGAAGGCGAGGTCGGCCCCGAGCCACTCGCGCTCGTCGTCGGTGAGCGTCGGAAAGACCAGGCGCGCGAGGGCCCAGCCGAAGCGGTCGTGCATGACCTCGTCGCGCAGCAGCGTGTCGAGCACCGAGCTCACGCAAGGGTCGGTGGCGCCATCGCGGAGCACGCCGAGCAGCCCCACGGAGGCGGCCTCACCGACGCAGAACATGGACGCCGTCCAGCGGGCGACGAAGAGGTGCGCGGGGAGCTGGTCGTCGACGAGGCGCAGGTGCGCCGGGTCGAGCGTGGCCTCGTCGTAGCCGCCGAAGGCCTCCGCGACGCGGGCGCACAGCTCCGTGTGGCGGGCCTCGTCCTGGAGGAGCTGCGAGGCCGCGGAGCTTACCTCCAGGGGTAATCCCGCCTCCGGGAAGCGCGCGATGAGCTCACCGAAGACGACCATCGAGCGGTACTCGGCCTCGACGCGGGCGGCCCACCCCGCGCGCACGCGCTCTCGCAGGGCGTCGGGGGTGCGCGAGGGGTCGAGGAGGTTCCAGGGGGGTACGGGGCGGGGGCCGTCGAGCATCCGCCGGTGCATCGAGCGGAAGAGCCTCTCGTCGGTGCCGAGCGGGACGCGCCGACGCATGGGCGGGTCAGCCGTTGCCGGGCGGCGGAGGCGGCCGACGCGGGGGCATCGGGCGGTTGATCGTCGGCGGCATCGGCGGGTTGATGGGCGGCGGGATGGTCCCGACGTCGGGCGAGGGCGCGGGGACGTCCACCGTGGGCGGCGGCGGCGGAGGAGGAGGAGGAGGATTGGGCGGTGGGTCGGCCGGTCGGTTGACCGTGGGCTCGACGGGGCGGTTGACCACGGGGTCGGGCGCGTGGGTGCAGGCCGCGGTCGCAACGGCGGCGCCCGCGATCGCGACGAGGCGGGCGCGCAGTCGGGCGAGGCGATCGGGGTCGAGCGGGGTGGCCATCGGGTGAACGGTACACCGAGCTGACGCGGAGGGTGCAACCCCAGACGACCGTGGTCGGCGCTACGGGCTGTCTGCGAAGGCCGGGGCGATCGGCTGGGTGGTCTCCCGGCCGCGGATCGACTCCAGGTCGCCGATGAGGTCGGCGGCTCCGTAGAGCCCGATGCCGTAGAGGTTCTGGTCGCCGCGGTTGCGGAAGAGGGTGCCGCGGGCGGCGTTGACCAGCAGCCCGAAGCGCTCGCTGACGGAGACCTCGTTCTCGACGAGCTGCGTGTCGCCGCGCGATCGGTTGAGGTGCACCCCGTCGGCCATGGTGACGCTGCCGCTCGAGGTGAGCAGCGTGCCCGCGCGGGTCTCGGCGATGCCGTTGCACTGGACGATTCCGGCGCTCGCGCCCGGGGTGACGACGATGCCGCCGAAGGCGTTGGCGACGAGGAGGCACTCGCCGATGAGCGGGGCGCTGGCGTTGGCGCCGAGGAGCACACCCCCGCCCGCGTTGGCCGCGATGAGCGCGCCTCGGAGGGTCAGCGTGGCGTTGAGCCCCTGGGCGAGCACCCCGACGCGGGCGTTGCCTGCGACGAGGGTTCCGGTGCCTTGGAGGGCGGGGTCGGTGATGTCGCCGTCGAGGGTGACCGTGGCCCCGGCGGCCACCACGAGGCCGTCGCCGGCCTGGCCGCTGGTGACCTCGGCGAGGCGGGTGCTGGCGAGGGAGGCGCGGCGCACGTCGACCGAGTGGCGCCCTTCGACGTAGAGGCCCGCGACGCCGTTGCCGTGGCTCACGAGGCCGTCGAGGCAGTCGCGCGGCCCAGGGGTGGGAGCGGCGCCGAAGCAGGAGGCTCGGCCGTCGGTGGGGTCGGCGTCGCCGAGGAGCACCACGCCGTGGCGGGCGTTGGCGGTGACGAGCGCGCGGGTGAGCTGGACGTGCGAGGCCTCGACGCGGAGCCCCTGCTGGGCGCCGTCGCGGAGGATGACGTCGTCGAGGGTGGCGCTGGCGTCGGCGCGGAGATGGACGCCGTAGCGCGCGGCGCGGCGGACGGTGAGGCGGGTGGCGGAGAGGGTTCCGCCGGTGAGGCGGAGGGCGTCGTGGCCGTGGTCGAGGGCGACGTCGCGGAGGGTGACCGAGGCGTCGGTGGCGTCGAGGAGGATGGAGGCCTCGGGAGCGGGCGAGTCGCCGGGGTGGCGCAGCGTGAGCGAGGCGGCGGAGAAGCGGGCGGACGCGCGGACGACGAGGCCCGCGGCGTCGGGGGAGAGGGTGAGCGTGGTGGCGGAGGCTCCGGCGCCGACGAGGGTGAGCTCGGCCGGGAGGGCGAGCGAGGGAGCGAGGGCGTGGTCGCCGCGGGAGAAGACGAGGGTGCGGGCGGTGGGCGCGGCGGCGAGGGCCTCGGCGAGGGAGGCGTAGGGGCGGGCGGGGGTTCCGTCGCCGCCGGGGGCGATGCCGGAGCGGATGTAGCGCACCGGGGCGGGGAGCGCGGCGGCGTCGGGCCAGTCGGAGGAGACGACATCGGGTGAGGCGCCCAGGCGGACGCAGGCGAAGGCGTCGGGGGAGGCGCCGGTGCGCAGCGGGGCCTCGTCGGGCGACGGGCAGGTGGGGGCCGCGCGGGTGCGGGTGGCGAGGGCGCGTCGGATGAAGACCATCGGGGCGTCGGCAGCGGGTGCGTCGGCCGAGGGCGCGTCGGGCGCGTCGGGCGCGGAGGCGTCGGGGACGGCCGCGGGCGAGGGCGACGAGCAGGCGCCGAGGAGGAGCAGCGGGAGGAGGGCGAGGGCGCGGGTCATCGGATCAGTTGGGCGAGAGGGGAAGGCGCACTGCGGGGAGGGCGTCGTCGGCGCAGGTGGCGTCGCGGCCGTTACCGGAGAGGGTCATCGAGTCGAGGGTGATGGAGGCCGATCCGTTGGTGTTGTTGAGCGTCGCGGCGCACCCGGTGTGGCGGGTGACGACGCCGCGGCGGAGGGTCGTCGCGCCCAGGGAGGCGAGGCCGATCTCGGCGGAGGGGCTTCCGTCGAGGGTGACGTCGGTGGCGCTGAAGGTGCAACGCGGCCCGGTGTAGAAGCTGTACGCGCCGAAGACGTCGAGCGGGCGATCGGGCGTGGAGGCCTCGTAGCCGATGCGCCAGCGACGGATGCCGCGCACGAAGACGCCATCGAAGGTGGCCGTGGAGGGGCCATCGAGCACCGGGCCGAGCAGGACGCGGAGCGTGGCGACCTGATCCTGGCGGAGGAGGCCGCTGCGGACGCCGCCTGCGAGGGCGGCGTCGGTGTCGTAGCCGAAGTCGGCGATGGCGATGCCGAGGCCGGGCTGCTGGTCGACGCTGACCCGTCGACCGGTGATGAACCCCGCGACGCCCGTGATGATGCCCACGGCGGGGTAGCGCTCGAGCGGGCGCGCGTCGCGCACGATGACGTCCTCCAGCGCGATGCGGGCGCGCGGGTCGACGGTGCGGCCCGCGACGGCGTTGAGGTCGACGAGGCGGGTGACGCGCTCGGGCAGGCCGACGGCGCCGATGCCCATCATCGAGGCCTGCTCGATGAGGACGCGACGGGCGTCGATGCTGCCCAGGAGTGTCACCGCCATGCCGATGCCGAAGAGGCCATTGCCCTGCGGGACGACCCGGTGGACCAGCGTGTCGCGCACGTCCAGCGCACCGAACATGGCGACGTTGAGGCCGATGTCCGCGGTGTCGAAGATCTGCGCCCGGCGCAGGGAGGCCCGGCTGAACTGCTCGACCACCACGCCGCTTCCACCGAAGCCTCCGGGGTAGCCGCGCACCGAGCGAACGAACAACTGGTCCACGGTGGCGGTGCTCTCCCGTCCGAGCACCGAGAGTCCATAGCCGCTCGCGTTGTCGACGGAGATGCGCCGGCCGACGAGGGAGCATCCCTCGCGCACGCCGATGGCTCCGTTGCGGACGCCGTCGATGGCGACCACCGAGGTGTCGCGAATCGCGAGGTCTTCGATCTCGGCGTGCGCGTTCGCCCCCAGCACCACGGCGATGGTGGTCTGGCCTCGGATGGACGCCTGTCGGAGCGTCAGCGTGGCGCCGTCCGTCGCCTGCACGGTCGTGGCGCGCGTCCCGCGTATCGCGACGTTCTCGACGATCGCGGTCGCCCCGGCGTTCTCGGCGATCACGCTGATGTACGCGGTGCCTGGGAAGGACGAGCGCCGCAGGGTGATATGGCCTCCCTCGCCAGCGATCGCGTGGTGTCCCATCGAGGCTGAGTTCAGGTCGTCGAACATCGAGTCCACGGCCTCGACCCGGGCGCCGTCGTTGGACTCGATGGCGTTGTATCGGGCCTGGGAGAGCACGCAGCTACGGAGGGTCGCCTCCGCCCTGTTGCGCGCGAAGATGGTGTGCGACCCGCCCGACAGGCTGACCCCTCGAAGGTCGAGTCGGATCGCGGGACCATCCAGCAGGAAGAGCTGCGCTGCGTTGGTGCCGGTGAGCTGCACGCTCGCCGCGCATCCTCCGAGGATGTGCATCGGGTGGCGCACCGAGAAGCCCACCGGGTAGTACCCCGGGTACAACAGGAACCACTCCGCCTCGGGCTCCGTCGCGACCGCCTGGTTGAGGTCGGGATAGGGGGCGCGCATCGACCCGTCGGGCGTGAGCGTCGCCATCTGTCGCACGTACACCACGCGCTGCCCCGCGGCCTCCGGCGGAAGCTCCGGGAACCCTCCCGCGGGACACTGCGACTCGTCCGTCGGGGTGCAGGTCCCGTCAGGGAGCGGTCCGCTGTACCTCGGGCAGTCGTCTCTCAGCGTCGGTCGGCAGTGCCCTTCGGGCGCGTTGGTCCATCCGGTCGGACAGACCCACGGCGTCGACCAGGCCCCTCCGATGCCGCCGTCGGGCAGTCGGTAGAAGCGCGTTCCCTCCACCCCATCGGGGTCGCGCACCGTCGTCGGGCTCGTCGGGTCGTTGCCCTCGCAGACCCCCTCCGCGGCGCCGCCGTCGGGCGCGCACAGCAGCACCGCCGGGCCGCAGCCGCCGTGCTCGGACGCCACCCACCCTTCGGGGCAGGGGAAGCGCGTCGACACGTCCGCCGCGTCCGTCGCCGCGTCCGCCGCCGCATCGCTCCCCGCGTCGCTCGCTCCCCACGGAACATCCACCCGCCCCGTCACCGTCGCGTCGCTCGGCGCTACGACCGCGCCCTGGCCACAGCCTGTCACGCTCGTGACCACCATCACCGTCGCGACGAGCCACCCCGCCGCGCGCCCCTGTCCCCCCCGCTGCCCCATCACGTCTCTGGCTATGACCTCAGCGGCGCACGCTAACAGGGCACGAGCGACGCCAGCAATCGCGCCGTGCCGTGGTCAGCCGCCGAGGAAGACGCCTTCGACGGTGCTCTCCGTCACGACCCGGGTGAGCCATCCGCCCAGCGTCGAGAGGTCACGACACGCGGCGATGCGTTGCGCCTGCCCCTCGTCGAGCCGCCAGCCGCGCACCTCGATGGTCGCCACGAGCGCAGCACGCAGCGCGACCAGACCCTCTTCGCGTCCCTCTTCGCGTCCCTCTTCGCGTACCGCATCGAGGCTCCCGTAGCCCTTCGAGGCGAGCAGGTTGCGCAGCGTCACCTCGTGCGCCGCGTCGCGGTCGTAGAGCGCTCGAACCGGCACCGACAGCTCCAGCACCCCGGGCGCGGCGAGCGTCCCCTCGTCGCCCACGGTGCGCATGGCCGCCCCGGCTTCGTGGATCTCCACCCGTCGCGGACCCACCAGCCGGACCACCCACACCCAGCGGGTACCCGCCGCGAGGAGCTCGGCGATCTTCGTCTTCAGCTCGGCCTCGTCCTGGCCCCGGCCTGCGTACTCCACCGCGAGAGGCGCCTGGGTCGCCCAGGTCCCTTCGCCGCCCTCGAAGTTCACCGTCACATCGGGCGCCCGCAGCGTGTCGGGCCCCAGCGCGAGGCCCGTGTCGACGCCCGCGTTTCGCACCGCGGGATCGCTGTCGAGCACCGCGAAGCCCAGTCCGTTGGGGCCGCTTCCATCGCGCCCCGTCGGCGCGCAGAAGATCGGGTGCCCCTGAGAGAGCTCGTAGGGGTCGCCCGAACGAAGCTGCCCGGTTCGAAAGGGACCGCGCTGGTACCTGCGATGACCGTCGCTCATCGGGTCGACGCTACCACCGCGCCCCATCGCTCGCTCATCGCTGCGGTGGTGCGACGAATCCCGGAGCTTCCACGGAGACGATTGACGCCGTCGCCGTGCGGCGGCTTAGCTACGCCGCACGATGAGCGACGGGAGCGCGGCGGTGGTGGTGGTTCCGGCGGCGCTGGTCGACGAGCTGTATGGGGCGTCGCTCGCGCCGCAGCGATGGCCCGCGGTGCTGGCCGCGGTCGCCGGCTTCGTGGGCGGCGAGCGGTGTCGCGCGGTGGCGGCGCTCAGCTTCATGGAGGGCCCGGCGCCGGGGCGTGGGTGGCTGCTCGCCGGCGTCGAGGGGACGTCCGAGCGCGCGTACGACCTCTCCGACGCGACGGCGTGGCACCCGCTCTTCGTTCAGGCGGGGGCGCTGCCCGAAGGGTACGTCGGTCCGAGCGAGGAGTTCGCGTCGGCGGACGAGCTGGCGCGCACCACGCTGGCGAGGGAGTTCCTGAGCGAGGAGGGATCGATTCGCGGACAGAGCGCGGTGCTTCACGCGTCGGACGAGCTGCTGGCGGCGGTGCACGTGCTGCGGCCTCGGCTGGGGGCGGCGTGGCCCGAGGATGCGGCGTCGCGGCTGAGGGCGCTGCTCCCGCACCTGCGACGCAGCATCGAGGTGTACTCGCGGCTGCGGAGGGCGCGGGCGCAGTCGGAGATCGACCGCGCGCTGCTCGACCGCATCGACGTGGCGGCCTTCGTGATCGATGGCCTCGGGAGGCTGTCGCGGGCGAACGCGGCGGGCGCGGCGATGCTCGATCGAGGCGATGGCCTGGAGCGCGTGGGAGACAGGCTGCGGTGCGTGGCGGCGACGGCGGACGGGGCGTTGCAGCGGGCGCTGACGGAGGCGGCGCGGCGGGGCGCGGCGCGCGGCGGATCGGACGTGGTGGTGGTCCCGCGGCGCTCGGGGGGGAGGCCGCTGATGGCCTTCGTGACGGGGCTGCCCGAAGGGGGATCGGCGGTGTTGGCGAGGGATCCGGAGCGCCATGGGCCGCACGTGGAGGAGCTGCTGCAGCGGCTCTTCGAGCTGACGCCGACGGAGGCGAGGGTGGCCGTGAGGGTGGCCTCGGGGGAGCGGCCGTCGGAGGTCGGGGCGGTGCTGGGGATGGCCGTGGCGACGGTGCGGACGCACCTGAAGAAGGTCTTCGACAAGACGTCGACGACGGGGCAGGCGCAGGTGGTGAGGCTGGTGATGGGGGAGGTTCCGCCGATGGGGGAGGGCGGGGAGTAGCGCGGGCTCAGGGCTCGGCGAAGACCTCGTCGATGCCGGTGGCGGTGACGGCGCGCTCGAACCAGCGCTCGATCTGGGCCGGGTCGGTGCACGCGGCGATGCGCGCCTCGTCGGCGGGGGTCGTCACGATGCTTCGCTTTCGCAGCGCCAGGAGGAGCATGCGACCGTAGGCCTCCGCGTGGATGTCGGACACCCATCGTTCGAGGGCAGGGTTTCTGGGTAGCTGGCTGATGTCGATCATCGCGATGCTCCTCACCTTTTCAACGACCGCCGGATGCAGCACGGTCAGGATGCTCCACTGAATTCGCTGTCGCAACTGCGCGTCCGCGATGGCCTCGGTGCGTGCGATGGCGCGGCGCGCGAGGTCGACCGCGCCGGGGCCGCGACGGTTCTGCATGACCCAGGCAGCGAAGACCGAGAGCTCGGGCGGACCGTTCGCGAGGAGCGCATCGGCCTGCTTGGGTCCGAGTCGCAGCACGGTGGGGGTGACGCCCCAGCGGGTGCCGCCGCTGCGATGACTGGCGACGTGGAGCGACCAGCGGGCAACGCTCGCCGAGTGCGTGATGACGATGAGCTCGCCGTGCGGTCCATGCTGATTGGCCATCGCCGCCATCGCGAGGAACCATCGTCGCGCCTTGGACTCATCGGCTTGTCGCTGCACCTCGACGAGCACCCAGTGGCCGGAGACGGGATCTCGTAGGACGAGGTCGGGGGTGACCTCGATGGGGTACGCGGCGCGGAGGGCGGAGTCCTCGACGGCGAGCGTGGAGGAGCAGGGGGCGTGACCGGTGAGGGCGAGCAGGGTGCTCAGCCGCGAGGGGTCGTCGCGCAGCCAGAGGACGACGGACTCATGGGCGTTGGAGGGCGTCACGCCGCGATGGAGAGCAGGCGGCGGGCCGTGCGAAAGAGGCCGGAAAGATAAGGAGACGAGGGGGTGGCGGCGGGTGGCGGCAGGGTGGCGGTGGATGGCGGCGGGGTGGCGGTGGACGTCTGCCTCGCGTCGGCGACGGGCACCTCCGCGGCTTCATTGTCCGCAATGGTCGACGCGACTCCCGGCGCCTCGGCCAGGATGTCCATTACGGTGTCCACTGCCCTTGGAGATCACCGTAGCAAACCGTCCCCTGTGGGGTCAGTGCGCGTCAATACAACGTCGGCGCGCGAAGGACCAAAACGACTCAGCTGATTGAGCGAAAGCCCACTCGGCGAGCGCAGATGAGCGCCAAGGCGCAGCTTCTACCCCATCTGGGTGATTGAGGGTTTTTTCCGAACAGTGCTGGGATCGCTCCCGCGGGTTGTCGTTGGCGATCTGCGCTCATCACTCAAAGGGGACGATGGCATTGAAGGCCGAGCTCGGACGATTGCGCTTCTTTCGTCCCCTCATGGGCGCCGTCGGTGCATTGTCTGTTCTTGTCCTGGTGCCTTCCGTGGTGCAGGCCCAGCAGGAGACGGGGATGTCGCCCACGCGGGTGACGCTGCCTACTGGGCCCGGGAGTATCGAGGGCCTCGGCGAGAATGCTGACATCGATGTCAACATGGGCCTGCTCGGATACTCGGTTCCCATCGAGGTTCCGGCGGGGCAGGCGGGGTTGGGGCCATCGCTCCGACTTGGCTACCAGTCGGGTGCAGGCAATGGTGTCGTCGGTATGGGGTGGTCCCTCGACGCCCCCAGCATCGAGCGGATGTCCTCGCGCGGACTTCCCCGCTACGATCGCACCGACCGCATCGCCGCTGACGGCGGCCGCGAGCTCGTCGCCGTGGACCCGTCGCGCGGGGTGTACCGCGCCCGCTACGAAGGCGGCTTCGTCCGCTACACGTGGACGGTCGCCACCGACGGCGTCGCGGGGACGTGGAGGGCCGAGTACCCCGACGGACGGGTCGGGTGGTTCGGCGTCGACGAGGCTGGGCGCCCTGATGCGGGGGCGACGGTGGGCGGACGGGCGGGGGTCTTCCGCTGGCATCTCACCGCGCTCACCGACACCCACGGTCACGTCGTGCGTTTCGGCTACCGGCGCAGCGGCGGTCTGTCGTTGTTGGAGTCCGTTCGCTACGGCAGCACGGACGGCAGTCGGTACGAGATTCGGCTCGACTACGAGGCTCGCCCCGATGTCGTCTCCGACGCCAAGCCCGGCGTCGACCTGCGCCTCAGCGAGCGGGTTCGCTCGATCACCGTCCGGGTGCGCGGGGTCCAGCAACGACGCTATGCGCTGACCTACGAGGCCGAGGCCGTCACGGGTGGTCTGTCTCGCCTCGCGGGCGTGGCGCGCTACGGCGAGGGCGATGTCGGCCCCTTCCCGGTGAACTTCCGCTTCACCTACTCGTCCGGTGTGCCGTGCGTGGACACCGGTTGCCCCGGGCCCGTGGTCCGTCGAATCGGCTCGGTCGGCGCTGACTTCCGCGCCGGTACGACGGACTTCGTCGACCTCGACGGCGACGCGCTCCCCGATGCGTTGGACACCCGCGGAGGCACCCACCAGATCCGACGCAATCGCCTCGCGATGGACGGCACCCAGTCCTTCGACGCGCCGGTCGCGAGCGCCGTGGCCCGTGGCGGGGTCTCACCGCTCGGTCCGCTCGTCGAGCTCTTCGACTTCGATGGGGACGGCTTCGTCGACCTCCTCGACAGCACGGGCGGTCGGGTGCTCCAGAACCGCGCGACGGGCGACTGGGGCGCGAGCGTGTCCGTGGCCGACGCCAACCTGCGCAGCATGACCGACGACGCGGACCTCCGCTTCGTTGACTACGACGGCGACCGACGCACCGACCTGGTGCACAGCGATCGCACGAGCACCTGGTACTACCTGCGCCGCGCCGACGGCACCTTCGAGCCGCGCGAGACCGCGGGTGATCCGATCGGCTGGTCGTTCTCCGGGGACGGCCTCCGACTGGCCGACGTCAACGGCGACGGCCTGCAGGACGCCGTGCTGCTCCTCGACGGCACGGTCGCCCATCGACTGTCGCTCGGTCGGGGACAATGGGCGCCGCGGGCGGAGTTCGCGGGTGTGCCCGCGGGGCTGTCGTTGAGCGCGACGCAGCTCGCCGACGTGAGCGGCGATGGCCTTGCCGACCTGCTCGCCGTCGAGGCCGATCGCGTGCGCTACGCGCTCAACCGAGGCGGCACCCGCTTCGACGTGCTGCGCGAGGTACGCGCGGTGGGCACCACGCCAATCCCGGTGCGCACCGGCGACACGTCGCTGCGACTGCTCGACATGAACGGCAACGGCTCGACCGACATCGTCTGGGTGACGCCGTCGGGTGACGTCACCTTCCTCGACCTCTTCCCCCAGCGACCGCACCTCCTCACACGCATCGAGAACGGACTCGGGCGCGCGACCGACATCACCTACGGCAACTCCGTGGCGCAGATGGCGCGCGATGGCGGACCGTCTTCCTGGCGGCACCGCGTGCCTTTCGCGATGCAGGTGGTCGATCGCATCGAGGAGTCCGAGGCGCGCACCACCATCCGACAGCGTCGGGACTTCCGTTACCACCACGGGTATTGGGACGGGATCGAGGGTCAGTTTCGGGGCTTCGAGGAGGTCGAGGTCGAGCGCGCCGGGGACGCCACCAGCGAGGTCGCCATCGAGCGCTACGTCTACGACGTCGGCACCGCCGATCGGTACCGCAAGGGCCTGCTGCTCTCGAAGGCCACCGAGAGCGCCGGGCGCGTGCTCGACGTCGTGCGGCACACCTTCGCCGACTGCACGCTGGCCGAGGTGCCGACGACCGACCCGCCGGTGCGCTGGCTCTGCGAGTCCCAGCTGCGTCGCGAGCTCCGCGAAGGCGCCGCGATGTCCGCGTGGACCGTCACCGGCGAGGACTACGCCTACGACGGCTACGGCAACCGTCGACGCTGGTTTCAGCACGGCGTGCTCACGGTGGGCGGCGGCGCCTGCGCGGCGTGCGCGCGGGACGCGGCCATCTTCGGCGCCGCGTGCGGTGCCCAGTGCCTCGGCGACGAGCGCCTGGAGGAGACCGAGTACGTCACGCCCGCGCGGGCCGGCGGTCGATGGCTCGTGCGTCGGCCCTCGGTGGTGCGCCGCCGCGGCCGCGAGGCCGACGCGCTCTTCAGCGAGGAGCGCACCTACTACGACGGCGAGCCGCTTCGGGGTCTGCCGTTGGGTGAGCTCACGCGCGGCGACACCGTGCGCGTCGTGCGGCGCCTGGAGGCCGACGGCGGTGGCTACCGCGACGTCGACGTCACCCGCAACCGCGTCGATGCGCACGGCAACGTGCTCGAGACCCGCGACGCCAACGGCCATCGTCGCAGCTTCGGTTACGACGACGACGGCGTGCTGACCGTGCTGGAGCGCACGCACTTCGACGACCGCCTCGCGCCCTACGCGCTGACCATGCGGGTCGACTACCACCCGGTGCACGAGAAGATCACCCGCTCCGAAGACTGGCGCCTGGAAGGCGTCTCCAGCGCTGAGCCGCTGCGGGTGACCGCCTACGGGTACGACGTCTTCGGACGACAGACCGCGCTCGCGCGGCCCGGCGACACCCTCGAAGATCCGACCGAGCAGTGGCGCTTCGAGCTGGGCTCCCCGACCAGTCGCATCGTCCACGTCGGCCGTTCGCGCACCGCCGCTGGGGACACCGAGGAGGCACAGTGCTTCGACGCCTTCGGCCGAAAGCTCGGCACGCGGACGCGCCTCGGCCTGGCGCGGTGGCTCGTGCGAGAGGGCGCCGAGTACGACGCGCAGGCCCACGCGAGGGCGCAGTACCAGCCGTGGGAGTCGACCGAGGGCACGTGCACGGCCCCTCCGGCCACCGTGCGCGCGACGATGCTGCGCTACGACGCCATGGGTCGCGAGCTGGGCTCCGTGCTGCCGGACGCCGACGCCGCCGGGGGAAGCGCCTCGCAGACGCGCCACGAGTACCAGCCGCTGGTCGAGCGGCGCTTCGACGAGGAGGACACCGACGCGACGAGCGAGCACCGCGAGACCCCGACGGTGCTCCGCCGGGATGGGCTCGATCGGGTGGTCTCCATCGAGCGGACGCTCGACCGCATGGGACACGTGCTCCGCCTGGAGCTGCGCTACGACGCGCTCGGCCGCCTCCGCGGCTACGTCGACCCCGAGGGGAACGAGAAGGTCCAGCGCTACGACCTCTTCGATCGGGTGGTGGAGGTCGTCGACCCGGACTCCGGGCGCACGCTCCGCGCCTTCGACGACGCGGGCAACCTGGTGCGCGAGACCGACGCGCGCGGGGTGACCGTCGGCCGCGTCTACGACGAGGCCAACCGGGTGCTGGGCCACTGGGACGCGGCGCGCGCCGACGCCTCGCGCGTGAGCTACCAGTACGACCTCCCCGGCGACTGCTCCGCCGCGCGTTGCACCAACGTGGGCGGGCGGCTCGCGACGGTGCGTTACCCGTTGGGGGCGCGCGGCTATGGCGTTGATCGCTACGGGTACAGCCTGCGCGGCGACGAGGTGCTGCGCGAGCGCACCATCGACGGCGTGGCCTTCGAGCTCCGCACGGTGCGCGACGCCCTCGGACGAACGATCGGGCGGCGCTTCCCGGGCGGCGTGGGCTTCGACCTCACGCTGGATGGCGCGGGGCGGGTGGTGTCGGTTCCGGGCTACGTGCCCGAACTGAGCTACGACGCTCGTGGCCAGCAGGACTTCGAGGTGTACGCCAACGGCGTCGCCACGAGCTGGCGCTACGACGCCCGCCAGCGGCTCACGCGCCTCGAGGCGCGGCTGCCCGCGGGCGCGCCGCTGCAGGCGCTGGGCTACCGCTACGACCGCGCGAGCAACATCCTCGCGATCGACGATCAGGCGCCGGTCGAGGGGCAGGTCTCGTGGTCGGCGGCGTACGGCTACGACGCGCTCTATCGGCTGCGGAGCGCGCGGCTCGACGCGGGACGCACAGGCGAGGAGACCCTCTCGTGGCGCTACGACGACGGCGACGACATCGTCGAGGCGACCTCGTCGCGGGGGGCCGAGAGCCCAGCCCACGTGGGGATGATGACCTACGGCGACGGCACCGCGGCGGGACCGCACGCGGTCGTGCGCGCGGGGGAGTTGTCCTATGGATATGACCGGGCGGGTCACGCCAACCAGCGGGGGCAACTGGCTCTTGGGTGGGACCACCTGGGTCGATTGACCGGCGCGAGTCGCGGCACGGAGCGGGTCGCGGACTACGAATACGGGCCCGATGAGCAGCGGGTGCGGAAGACCGAAGGGGCTTCGCGGACGCTGTACCTGGCACCGGACTTCGAAGTGCGTGAAGGAATCGCGACGGCGTACCTGATGATCGGGAGTCGTCGGGTGGCGAGCGTCGAGCGGCGGGGATTGGCCACATGGGTGGAGCCCGATCTGGCGCCGGGTGTGCGCAATGGGAACGTCGTCCGAGGGGAGTCGGATGGGCGCATCACCGCGGGGGATGCGTGGCTCGCGCAGGCGGATGCGCAGGGAATTGCGTCGGTTCAGGGAGCCGCGGGAGCGGACGCCGAGCAGGTGCTACGGACGGCGGCGAGGGCGCTGCTGACGGCCGACGCGGGGGCGGTGCGGTTCTTTCATCATGATCACCTAGGCTCCACGGTTGCGACGACCGAAGGCGCCGGTGCGGCCGTCAGCCGGGCGACGTACTACCCATTTGGACTATACCGTAACGTGCCAGGGTTGTCCCGAGAGACACATGGGTATTCAGGCAAGGAGAATGATGAGGGAACTGGAGATATATATTTCAATTATAGATATCTAGATCCAAAGGCGGGGAGATGGATGAGTGCAGATCCTATCTCTGACGTGTTTTCGCTTGGTTGCCAAGGAGGCACTGGGCAGTCTGGCTGTTTGGGTCGCGCAGGCAGTAGGTCCGTGCACGAGGATTCTGTCTGCAATCGCATGGCTGGTGACGGGAATGTCAAGAATACGGGTGGCTGGGTCGAGATGACTTCGCGATATGCGTCATTCAGAAACTCACCGGTTGTGATGTCTGATCTGGATGGGCGTCTGAGCGCCCTACAGTGGTTTGTGGGAGGCGCGGCGGTCGCTGCATTTGGCGCTCTCGTCATAGCTACCGGTGGGGCTGCTGGCATTGCAGCTGGAATCTCTGGGGTAGTTGGCACTCAAGTGGCTTCGGCAGCGGCGGTGGTCACCGCAGTTGAGGTGACATCGGTCGCGGCCGTGGTCGGTGGGGGTGCTGTGGCGGCGAAGAATGCGGTGAAGGCCGAAGAGCAATTTCTCAGCGTCATTGATGTTCAGATCACTCACAGTAGTGAGTAATTTACTGGGTCGATATGCGGCATGTCTGATTGGTTGTTCGTTGTCTTGTGGTGCCTAGTTGTTCTGTTCTTGGTCGGTTTGATCGGTGGAGCGATGCTGCCGCGGCGCCGCTCGCGTTTTGAGGAGGCATGTGTGGTGGGAGTGATGGCTAAGATTCTGCCCAATTTCAGGCCAGTGATTCGGGCTGACGGTTGTCAGTATATATCGGGTATCGTAATTCCCTTGATTGCTGCCCTCGTCGAGGCGGGGTGTGGACATGACCGCAGCGTCGTCGGCGACCCCGCCTCTCAGCCGTCGGCCATCGGCGCGCCCTGCGGCTACGACGGCGCGTGCCCGTCATCCCCCGACCGCCCTCTCGTTTGCGATCGGGGCTTCTGCGTCCCTCGTCGCTGCATCGCCGGCACCGAGGGCTGCGCCTGTTACTCCAACAACACCTGCGACCTCCTCGACGCCTCGCCCATGAGCTGTCTCGACAACCTCTGTCGACGCACGCCCGCGGCTGAGCCCGGCACGCTCAATGGCGCCTGCTCGCCCACCGAGCTCTGTGGCATGAGCGAGGGCCATTCGCTCTCCTGCCGCCGCGGTCGCTGCGAGCGGGACGATTGCCCGTCCGGCGCCCTCGGCTGCCCCTGCGGCTCCTACGGGTCCTGCCGACTCTACGGAACCCGGCAGCCCGTCTGCGCCAGCGGTCGCTGCCAGTTCGCCGGGTGCGTCGCCGGAACAGACGGCTGTCGCTGCGACACCGGCGACCGCTGCTCCGACGGCCTTCAATGCACCAACAGCGCGTGCATCCGACTTCCGGGATCACCGCTCGCCGTCGAGGGCGATGTCCGCAGTTGCCAGGTCTTGCTGTCGGGGGCAGGCGTCGATCGCGCGTCACCGACCTGGGCCGATGGCGTCCGCGGACAGGCGATCGGCCGGGACGGCCAGCTCGCCCTTGCCTTCATGAGTCGAACCGACACCCGACTGTCGGCCTCGCCGGTTCGCCTCGGCGGACTGGCCACGGGGCTGACGCCCTTGATTCAGTCCTTTGAATGCTTCGATGGGCTCGGACGGCGGGTCGCCGATGCGCGTGTGGTCTGGGGGAGATGATGACGATTCACGCCACGAAAGAGGAGACGCGGTTCATGAGAGCGACCAGTGATCAGACGCGGGGCCCCCTCGGTCTCCTTCATCTTCTGCTGTGTGTTCTGGCCCTCGCGCTGGGTTGCGGCGGCGACGCCGGGACGACGCCCGCCTGCGAGCCGGGCGCCGAGAACTGCGGCTGTCGTCGCTCCGAGACGCCCTGCAACAGCGGGCTCTTCTGCACCGGCGAGGTCTGCCGCCGTCCGCGCTGCACCCAGGGGGAGGAGGGTTGCGCGTGCTTCGGCAACTACACCTGCGCCCGCCGCACCGACGGCACCTGGAACATCTGCCAGGACGGCCTCTGTCGCGTTCCGACCTGCGCGCCCGGCGCCGTCGGCTGCGGCTGCAACCCCGACGACACCTGCGCCACCGGCCTCGAGTGCCAGACCATGGACGGCGCGCGCCGTTGCAAGGTTCCCAACTGCGCGGTCGGCAATGCCAGCTGCGGGTGTCGGCCCGACCGCACCTGCAACGCCAGCGCGACGGGTGCCACCCTCGTCTGCATCGAGGGCCGCTGCCAGGAGTCGACGTGTGCGGCCGGGGCGCTCAACTGCGCCTGCCGGGCCGACTACTCCTGCGACGCCGGTCTCTCGTGCGGCGGCGACGGCCGCTGCCGCTCCATCGACTGCACGCCCGGCACCGTGAGCTGCGCGTGTCGGACGGGCGGCGCCTGCGACATGGGCCTCGCGTGCGGCAGCGACAACCGTTGCCGCGACACGTCGTGCGCCGAGGGCGCCGAGCGCTGCGGCTGCCGCGCCGACCGGAGCTGCAACACGGCCTCGACGGACGGCGGCACCACGACGCTGCTGTGTCGCGCGGGGCGGTGCGTGCAGGAGGCGTGCAGCGTCGGCGCCGAGGGTTGCGCCTGTCTGGCCGGCAACACCTGCACGACGGCGGGGGTCACCTGCCAGGCGGGTCGCTGCGTCTCGTCGACGTGTACGCCGGGCGCGCGCAACTGCCCCTGCAACACCGGCCGAACCTGCAACGCCGGGCTGAGCTGCAGTGACGGCGGCATCTGCGTCGAGACCGTCGGACTCGCCGGGAGCGCCTGCTTCCCCGATCGCACCTGCGTGCGGGGCGCGCGGTGCGACAGCGGCCGCTGCGTGGCGTGCCTGCTCGGCGCCGCCAACTGCGGCTGCTTCGAGAGCGGCTCGTGCAACGCGGGTCTGGCCTGCGTCTCGGGCCTCTGCGTGGCCGAGGCCAGCAGCCTGCGCGAGGTGCCCGCCACGCCCGTCTGCTACACGCCGTGCCGCGAGAGCTACCGGGCTACGGATGGCACCGTCACCTCCTGCGACGCCGACGGCCTGATGGCCCGGTGTCTCAACGGCACCACATGCATGGGCGGTTCGTGCGTCGCCGCGGGGGCGGCTCCCAGGGTCTGCGAGCGGGACGTGCAGTGTCCCGACTTCCAGTCGTGCATCCGCGGTCGCTGCTACTCCGAGTGCACCTCGGACACCCAGTGCGCTCCCGGGACGGGCTGCTACCGCAAGGTCTGCCGCATCCCGTGCACGACCAGTCGCGAGAGTTGCCCGACCGGCACGCACTGCGAGAGCCGCGACGCCGAGAACGGGTTCTGTATGCCCGTGCGCGACCCGGAGGGCACGCCGCGGACGTCCGTCGACGGGCGCTTCACGCTCGACGTCACCGAGCTGCGATTCAGCAACATCGCCACCACCGGGCGCTTCGTGCTCCGCAACGAGAGCAGCCGCCCACAGCGCTTCACCGTCACCAAGACCGAGCACTCGGCGTCGACGGGCGCGGGCGCACCAGTTCGTGAGACGACGACCCCGCTCCCGGCGCTGCAGCTTGGCTCATGCGCCGTGCCGGGATCGCCGGGCGACTGCCCCACCACGACGGTCGTGCGCAGCCTCGACCTGCCACTGGCCCCGGGCGCGAGCGTGCAGGTGCAGGTCGCGGCGGGCGCGACGGCGATCGCGGGCGCCGGGCGTTGGGAGGGCATTCTCACCGTGACCAACGCCGACCTCGGCGACCAGGTGGTCAATCTATTCTATGAACAACGCCCCGAAGGTCAGTGGACCGGGTCGATGTTCTACTTCGGCAACTTCCGCGACGACGGTCTGGACAGCTGGATCACCGATCGCACCAGCGACACGGCCCTCTCCCGTGTGCGCAATGCGTTCATCGCGCGGTGGGGCGCCTTCCGCAACGGCGTCATCAACTACGAAGAGCTGCGCGCGATGATCGCCGCGACCGTGCGCGCCGACCTCCCCGACCGCGCCGCCGGGTGTTCGCAGGCGGTGTGCTACCCGATCTCGTCGCCCAGCGGCGTCTCGCTCCAGGCCTACACGGACAACACCGACAACACGCCGGTGCCGTCGGGCATCACCGAGCTGCCGATCTCGATGAACCTGCGCGCAGGCACCACCGCCCGCAGCCTGCAGGGGGCCATCGTCTCGCAGCGTGCATTGCAGTACGCGGCCAACCCCGCCGTCAGCCTGGGCTTTGCGAGCGACCCGGCGGTCTGCGGAACCCGACTGCGCGGCAGCTGCGTGGCATTCCTGTCGGAGCTGTCTGCCTCGGTGCGCACGGGGGCCCGCTACTACCCGGCGGTCACCGAGACGAACTGTGCACCGCAGTTCCGCCGGGTGCTGACCCCGTGGCTTGTGCCCGGTTTCAACGCAGGCACCGTGAGCGACGCCGCGGTCGGCACCGCGCTCGCGGAGTGTCGCGACACCGCGTTGCCCTTCACGGGAAGCTCCTCCTCGATCGGCCTCAACCCCTTCCTGGCGGGCGCGAACCCCGTGCCCGATGGGCGCAGTCGCGGCCGCGTGATCGAGCTGGTCGACGGCGCGCTCGTCGACAACCAGGACATGGTCGTCATCTTCCGCGAGCGTCTCGACACCTTCCTCGGGAGCGCCGACCGCACGGGCTTCAAGGCCTATGGGGTCATGATGCTCCGACGCGGCTCGGCCGAGCTCCAGGCCGCGGACTTCGTCGGCAACCCTGCGACCGACACCCGGGCTCCGCCCTCCAATGGCCTCGATCTGTCCTGCAGCCCGGCGATGCTCGGCCAGCTCTATCGCACCACCACGCCGCCGACGGTGGGACCCACCAACGCGCGTGAGATCGCCCTCGCGATGCTCGATGGTGTGCGCCCCGGGGTTCCGTCGCCGACGGCCGCCGCGCTCGCTCGGGTGCACTACCTGTGCGCCGAGACGGGGCTCTTCGATGGTGGCGCTGACCTCTCGCGGCCGGTCGCCTGCCCTCCAGGCAGTCCGGTCACGTACTTCCTCATCGATCGGGACAACGCCCAGATCGCGGGTGAGGTGTGCAATGCGGACCGCTCGTGCGGCGCTCGCCTGGCGTCATGGCGGGAGAGCGGCACCTACAACCTCCGTGTCGACCCCGTCTGGCGATGCACCTCGATCACCGCGGTATTCTGTGATGACAACCGCTTCGACCTGCGAACCGGCAAGTCGTTCTACGAGGCGGGGGCGTCCGAGCCGGCGTTCGTGCCCTTCGCCAACGCACTCGACAGCGCCTTCCGCTACCGCACACGCTTCCGCACCCGGAGCGGCAGCGCGGTCGGCTTCGCGCCGCAGCAGTGCGTCCTCGGGGCGACGAGCATCCCGTACTGCTATGACCCGGCGGAGATCGAGCGCGTCCGCGATCGCGTCGACTGCCTGCTCTCGATCTTCTCGACGCAGTACGCCGCCCTCGACAGCAGCCTCCAGACGCGGCTCCGGAGTGAGCTCGAGTTCTACTTCTCGTACCGCAATCGCGTGGTGGCCGGGTCACCGCTGCCTGTCACCGATGACGGCTTCGAGCGGCTCTACTCGCAGACGATGATCATGCTGGGCGACGACGCGTACACCCGCGCGTTCGCTTCCCGCTTCGACCTCGCGGCGTCGCGGCTCACGTCCTTCGCGGGGTCGCGCTTCGAGCAGAACGGCATCGATCTGTCGGGCGCCGCGGGCGCGGAGCTGTACGCGCTCTACCAGGCGCAGCAGTACTACCAGCTCGTGCTCGACCGGTTCTTCCGCGCGAGCCCGCGCCTCTGGGCCTCCATCGGCGCCGGGCCGGGTTCGCCGCAGAACTTCATCACCCAGGAGACCGTGGTCTCGTACTTCGATCGGGTGGTGCGGGCCTCCGTGCAGAAGTCGCGTGCGGCGAGCGAGATCGCCAAGCGCTATCAGCGCATGGCGAGGCCCGACCTCGCGCGCACGGTCATCGAGCGAGGGTACAGCGCCGCCTACCTGGAGTCGGTGATCCTCTCGCGCATGCTGCTCTCGGCGGTGGAAGTCGCCGAGCGGGCGAAGCGCGATCAGATTCGCGCGAGCCTCGACAACGCGCAGCGCTCGTACAACGTCGCCCTGTCGGAGATGCGGGAGGCCTACGCGCAGTCGCGCGACGCGACCAACATCTTCGGCTTCGAGCCGAACTACGTGCCCTTTCCGGCGCTCGACCCTGGCGACACCAACGCGTTCACCCGGGTGATGTCCTCGGCGCGCTCGCGCCTCGCCAGTGCGCGCACCGCGGAGGACGCCGCGCTCTCCAGCAGCCGCTCGTACGAGACCGATGCGGCGGCGTTTCAGGGTGAGCTGGTGCGCGTGCGCAACAACTACGAAGGACAGCTCGCGCAGGTGTGCGGCACCTTCACAGGCACCGACGGTCGGGTGTACCCGGCCATCCCGAAGTACGCGGAGACCACCTCGCGCACCCGCGTGCTGCGCGACCCGTGCGGCCTCACCGGCAATGGTCAGTTCTTCCAGGCCGTCGGGCGGGTCGAGACCGCACGACTCGACCTGCGCGGGGTGATCGAGGGCTACGACCGGCTCTTCCAGGAGATCGAGATCGAGCGCCAGCGGGTGTCCGATCAGTGTCGGGTGACGGCCCGGCTTGCGGACTACCAATGGCAGCAGGCAGGCCGAACCAACAACCTGCAGAACTCCATCGATCAGAGCCAGCGGCAGATCAGCGCCATGCGGCGTGACCTGGAGAAGGTGAGCAGCCTCGCGCAGCTTGCGAATTGCAGCGTCGGGTTGTCGACGAGCTGCATCGGCGCCGCGGTCGGCGCGGCAATCCTGACGACCGCGAACTTCGTGGTCGGTGGGCAGATCGGGGCCGCCGAGGACGCGATCGGAGTGGCGCAGCAGGAGGTGAGGGATATCCAGCGAGAGACCGCGCGGTTCACGACGCTGGCGGCATGCGACCAGGCGCAGGTCGACCTGAACGCCCGAGTCCGCACGATGATGCTCCGGCTGAAGGACCTCGACCTCGACGCGCTCCGCCAGGACTACCGTCTCCGGCTCGCGGTGGCCGAGGTGCAGGGTCTCCGCAACCAGGCCACCCGGCTCATGGCCGAGCAGGAAGAGGCCGAGGAGCTCGCCATCAACCTGGAGGCCGCCCGCAACGACCCGAACGTGCGCATCTACCGCAACGACGCGGTGATCACGGCCGACCGCACCTTCCAGGACGCGCTGACCGAGGCGTACCGCGCGACGAAGGTCTTCGAGTACTACACGAGCCAGAGCTACAGTCGCTTCGACACGCTCTACCTGGTTCGTCTCGTGGGTCGCGGCGACTACTCGTTGGAGCGATACCTCTCCGAGCTCGAGAACGCATACGAAGCATTCCGCGAGAACTTCGGGGTGCCCAGCACCCGCGTGGCGGTGCTCTCGCTCCGCGACGACATCCTCGCGATCCCGCGCACGGACGGGGGGCCAGCGCTGTCGCAGACCGAGCGCATCTCGCGCTTCCGTCAGGCGCTGGTCAGCGGCTCGCTGCTCGACGCCAACGGGTATCTGACCATCCCCTTCACCACGTCGCTCGCGCAGCTCTCGCCGCTGACGCGCAATCACAAGGTGCTCTACCTGGAGACCGAGATCATCGGCTCCAACGTGGGTGACCCGGTCGGGCGGATCTACGTCCGACAGACCGGAACCGGGCTCGTGCGACCGGTCATGGGCGATCCCCGCTCGTACCGACTCCCGGAGCGAACCGCGGTGGTGAACACCTTCTTCAACGGGGTGCGCTCGTTCAGCCCGGAGGTCTACCGCAACGACCGGCTGCGCGATCGACCGTTCATCAACAGCTATTGGGAGTTCGTGCTCAATCAGCGGGACGAGTCCGTCAATCAGGACGTCGATCTGCAGTCGCTCACCGACGTGCGCGTCTACGTCTACTACACGGACTTCACGGCGCTCTGACATCGCGCGAGTCCCTTCTTGGCATCGTAGGGCACGTCCCTCGAAACAGTTTCGGTGTCGGAGGTATTGCCCACGTGAAGAAGTACATCGTGACCGCGCTCCTGCTGGCGTCCTGCTCCAGCGCTCCGTCGTCTCCCGCGCTCGACGGGGCCACGCCGGACCTGGGTGGAGGGCGCTCAGACGTGGCTGTGGCCGTGACGTGTGAGACGACGGCGCAGTGCGATGGCGTAGCCGCGACGCGGGGATACATCTGTGTCGCTGGGGGGTGTCGCACGTGCGAGAGCGACGGTCAGTGCACACCGGAGACGCGCTACGGCTCCGGCGCGACGTGCAGCGCGTCGGGCCGCTGCGAGCGCACCACCTGTCCCGCGGGCACGGTGGGTTGCGCTTGTGGTGCGAGCGGTGTCTGCGCGGCGGGCGTCTGCGACATGGCGACGATGCGCTGCCGCGCGCTGCGTACGTGCGCGATGGCGGGGTGCGCGGAGCACCAGGTGTGCGCCGCGGGCGCGGGCGGCGACGCCCAGTGCCAGGAGGGCTGCGAGCCGGGCTACACCTGGGACGCGACGGCGCGTCGGTGCAGCGTCCTGGCGGGCCTCAACTGCCGCATGGGCGACGCGATGAGCGTGCTCGCGATGTGCGAGACCGCCGGGCGTCGCTGCGTGGAGGAGGGCGGCAGCGCCCGCTGCGGCGGGTGCGTCGACGGCCGGGTGCTCGACGGCACGCAGTGCCGGGTGGCGCGCACGTGCGGAGACGTCGGCTGTGCGTCGCAGAACCGCGAGTGCCGGGCGGCGACCGCGACGGCGGACGCCGAGTGCCAGGGTTGCCTGGTGGGCTTCGTCATGGGTGATGGCGGCGCCTGCGTGATGGCGACGGGGCCAGTGACGTGCACGACGCTGGGCTGCGACGGGCAGCACCGGGCCTGCTCGATGGATGCTGCGGGCGAGCGCTGCGGGGCGTGCGTGACAGGCTATCGCGAGGGAACCGGTGGCGCGTGCGAGGTGGTGCCGACGTGCGCGACGCTCGACTGCCCGACGCAGCACCGGGCGTGCTCGATGGATGCGACGGGCGCCCGTTGTGGGGCCTGCGAGGGGGGCTACGTCGAGGAGGCAGGGGCGTGCCGCGCGCTGAGGACGTGCGCGACGGTGATGTGCGCTGCGGGCCAGCGGTGCGTCGAGGGCAGCGGGACGACGGACGCGCGGTGCGAGGCGAGCGCGACCTGCGCCGAGGGGCAGATCCGTGATCGGTTTACGATGACGTGCGTGGACTGCCCGCTGTCGTGCGCGGGCGGCATCGTGCGGCGTGGGCTGACGGGTCGGCCGCACCCGGACACGGTGTATGTCGGCGACGGCGTGGCGGGCCGGTGCATCTGCGAGACGCAGCCCGGCTACTACCTGGAAGAGGGCGCGACGGGCGGCGTGTTTCCGTGCGACGCGGACGGCGACGGCTGGGTGCAGGCCAACGCGCGCGGGGTGATCGAGGTGCCGACGACGGACATGGGTCGGGCGCCGCTGCGGGTGAACGCGCGGTGTCGCGTGCGCGAGATGACGGCGGTCGAGCTGGTGAACGACGCGGCGCAGACGTACCGGGACGCGCTGGCGGTGCCGGTGTCGCTCTACGAGGCGCGACGCAATGACGACCAGGGGCAGCTCGACCTCGAGACGGGCGCGGTGCCGCGCTACGGCAGTGGTGGAGCGGATCGCGCGCTGCGGGCCGAGGAGATCAACAGCCTGACGAAGGCGTGCGTGAGCGTGAGCGCGGACCACAACGGGAACTTCATCGAGGACGTGCGCGAGTCGGACACGTCGACGCTGCGAAGTGGGACGGGCGGGGACACGATCCCGGCGGCGCTGCTGCCCGCGTATCAGGTGTATCTGCGGTACGGGTACTTCGTGGAGCTGCACCGCGGCGGGTTCACTCCGGCCGATGCGTCGTTGGATGGGACGATGCCGACGAGCGGACCGGTGCGCTCGGGCGGCGTGTACCGCATCACGGAGCGCTCACGGGCTGCGACCGCGGCGGATCGGGTGGCGCCGACGTACGCGAGCAGCGCGGACCCGTACTGGCGGCAGTGCGTGCGCCGACGGGATGGCCAGTACGCGGACGACGCGACGGTGGGCATGGACCTCGCTCGGTACACCGCGGCGGAGTTCGGCGGGATGAGCCATCACAGCCAGTTCCGGTGTGTGCAGGTGGTCGATGGGACGACGACGATCGGGGCGACCGATCGTCACCTGCTGCGTATCGCGGACGCGGTCGCGACGACGTCGCCGTGGACGCTGAATCGGTGCCGGCTGTCGGTGGATCCGATCGCGCCCGCGATGACACCGAACCCGTATGAGGTGAGGGCGACCTGTACAACCGACGGGGTGACGGCGACGGTGGGGCAGGTGTACTGGGGGGCGGCGGGCTACACGAACTACACCGCGACGACGGGGTACGTTCGTGGGTGCGTGAATGAGTGTGTCGATCAGGCAGTGCTGCCAGCGGACATGCAGTGCCCGGCGCCCGTGACGGGATGCACCGTGCAGCCTGCGCGGTTTGGCCAGAGGCTGCTCTGCGCGGGCCGTTGTGTGGATACGGCGAACAGCGTCGAACACTGCGGCGGATGCGGCGTGTCCTGTGCGGCGGCCAACGCCGCCAACCGGTGCACCGCAGGGGTCTGCGCCTTCTCTTGCAATGTTGGATACCTCGACTGCAACGGGTCGGTCGGGGACGGATGCGAGATGATCGGAACGGTCTGCTATCGAGACGCCGATGGCGATGGATACGGGGCGGACGCCAGTCGGATCATCACATGCGGATGCGCCGCCGGGTTCGTAACCCGAGGAGGGGACTGCGACGACTCTGATGAGCGAGCCTTCCCTGGACAGGCGCTCTTCTTCGGGACGGCGCGTCGCGCTGGTGGATACGACTTTGACTGCAATGGAGTTGAGACGAAGTCGCTGTGCTCAAATCTGGCAACTGAAGCGGCGTGCCGTTCAGTCCCGAGATGTGCTTCGGATGCCAATGTGACTATTGCCTGTGGTGGTAGTTATTCGGATAGCCTCAACATTGGTGGTTGGTATGGTACGGCGCCACCCTCCTGCGTCGCCCTCAGATTTTGTGGTGCCCTGAGCATCTGTGGGCCTTACGCACGTATCATGTACTGCCGATGATGGCTCAATCTGTGATGCGGGTGCATTTCGGCGTGTGAAAGCCGAGAAGGGAACCCCGCCACATAGTCGATCACGGGAACACACGTAGTGACGGTCGAGGATTTCGTCTCGCCCGAACCCAACTCGATGACTCGCTATTTTCCGCCATCCCACTTCCTCGCCATTGGTTTCATCGCGTCTGTTGCGATCGCGCCCTCCGCTCACGCCGACCCGATCGAGCCGACTCTCGCGTTCGACCTGCAGTTCATCCAGGTCGACGCGCCGGACATGATTCGGACGTACGAGTCCGGCGTGCGCGTGCCGCCGCTTGGCCCGGCTCGGCAGAGCCATCTCGTCGCCGAGACCAACCTCGTCTGGGCCCAGTGCGGGATCCAACTGCGGCAGGTTCCCCGGGGGGTCGATCTTCCTGCGTACGGTTCGGGACTTTCAGCTGTGTCGGGACGAGATCCTGGCAGAGCGACAGCCGTTTCTTCGTCGCCTCAACGAGTCCCCACAGCCCGGGCATTTCCCAGATCCGATGCTTCGCTCCGATGGATATCTACGAAGCCGATGTCGACCCCGCTGCGGACTCGGCCTGGCTCGCCGAGATCGCCCAGCGCGCCCAACGGGCACGCTCCGATGGGCCGGTCGGAATCCCCTGGGCCACACTGAAGTCCGAGCTCCTCGCGGGCTGACCCACCGCCGCCATCGGCGTGAAGCGACGATCGTCTCGCCCACGCCAACAGTCCCCGGCCTCGCCCGAAGGGCCGAGCCCACCCACGTCCTCCGTCCCCGTGTCTCGGCCGACGTCCGCGACGTCCGGAAGCACTGATCGAAACGCGGGTGGGCTCGGCCCTTCGGGCGAGGCCGGGGACTGTCGGCGTGGTCGGGACGATCGTCGCCACTCGCCCCTCCACCCCCCCTCGCACCCCGCACCGCCCCCCCCGCGTACACCCTCCGCGCCCTCTGCCGCTCTCCCCCATTCGGGTCATTTCCCTCCGCGGCTCCCGCTATCCTCCCTCTCCTCCATCTCCGCCATGCACCCGCTCTCCCCGCTCGCACCCGGTCTCTCCGTCGGCCCCTACACGCTCCTGCGCCACCTCGCGCGCGGCGGAACCTCCGACGTCTACGCCGCCCGCCTCGCCTCCGAGCCCGACGCCGCGCCCGTCGCCCTGAAGCTCCTCTCCCCGCTCTCTCCCGCCGATCGCCAGCGCGCCGAGCGCGAGGCCGCCATCGCCGCCTCGCTGCACCACCCGCACATCGCCGCCCTCCTCGACCACGGCCACGCCACCCTCTCCTCCGCCCCCGACCCCTCCTCGCCGTCCCTCTTCCTCGCGCTCGAGCTCCTCCACGGCGAGACCCTCTCCGCCCGCCTCGCCCGCGGTGCCCTCTCCCCCGTCGACGCCATCACCCTCGGCCTCCAGCTCGCCGACGCCCTCGACCACGCCCACCAGCGCGGCGTCATCCATCGCGACCTCAAGCCCGCCAACGTCTTCCTCTGCTCTTCCCCCTTCGCCCCCGCCGCGCCCGATGCCCTCTTCGCGAAGCTCCTCGACTTCGGCGTGGCCCGCCGCTCCTCCGCCGCCTCCACCACCCCCACCGGCGCCCTCATCGGAACCCCCGCGTACATGTCCCCCGAGCAGGTGCGCGGCGACCGCGACATCGACCCTCGCGCGGACCTCTGGTCCCTCGGCGTCACCCTCTTCGAGGCCCTCTCCCAGCGCCTCCCCTTCGACGCCGACACCACCCTCGCGATCCTCTTCCGCATCGCCTTCGACCCCGCGCCTCGCCTCGACGCGCTCCGCCCCGACCTCCCCCCCGCGCTCTGCGCCATCGTCCACCGCTGCCTCGCCCGCGACCGCGACGCCCGCTTCCCCTCGGCCGCCTCGCTCGCCGCCGCGCTCCGTGCGCTCCCACCCCCGTCGCTCTCCGACCCCGCCGCCGAGCCCACCGCCGCGCCGCTCCCCGAGGAGGTGCGCCTCGTCACCGCCGTGCTCGCCCGCGGCGTCCGCGACCACGGCCTCCTCGAGCGCCTCGCCCGCGAGCTCGACGCCCGCTACACGCTGCTCCCCGACGCCACCGCCCTCGTCGCCTTCGGCCTCGACCGCTGGACCGGCGACGAGGCCCACCGCGCCCTCCGCCTCGCCCGCGCCGCGTCCTTCACCGCCGACCACGTCGGCGTCGCCACGGGCCACTCCGTCCCCACCGCCATCCCCACCCTCGCTCGCTCCGTCGCCGACCTCGCCCTCGCCGCCTCCGCGCTCCCAGGCCTCGGCCTCGACGCCACCACCGCCTCCCTCCTCCGCGCCTCCACCCCCCTCTCCCTCCGCCCCGACGGAACCTCCTCCCCGCTCCCCGCCGACCCCGCGTCCTCCATCACGCCCTCCGACGCCCCGCCCTTCGTCGGCCGCAGCACCGACCTCGCGACCCTCCTCGACGCCTTCGACCTCGCCGCCTCCTCCCTCCGCCCCGCCGCCGCGCTCCTCCTCGGCGTCGCGGGCATCGGCAAGACCCGCACCCTCGACGAGGCCCTCCGCCGACTCGCCGCCACCTCCACCGCCCACATCCTCCGGGTGCGCTGCGACCGCGCCCGCCGCGACGCCCCCATGGCCGCCCTGCGCGAAGCCCTCGCCGCGGTCGATCCCCTCGTGGCCGCCGCGCTCTCTCCGCGCGCCGCCGTGCGCGACCCGCAGGTGGCCCTCGACGGCGCCCTCGGGGCCCTCTCCGCCGTCCTCCGAGGCCTCTCCCGCGATGCGCCCGTCGTGCTCGCCATCGACGACGCCCACTGGCTCGACGCCTCCTCCCGCGCGCTGCTCGCCTCCCTCTGCGACGCCCCCGATGCCCCCGCCCTCGCGCTCTGGATGACCGCCGACCCCGACGCCGCCACCCAGCTCCGCGACCTTGTCGCCGCCACCTCCACCCGCACGCTCTCTCCCCTCCCACGAGAGTCCGCCGCGGCCCTGGTCGCCTCCGTCCTCGGCCGCCCGGACGCCGGGCTCGTCGATCGCGGCGAGGGCAACCCCCTCTTCCTCGAAGCCCTCGCCCGCCTCGCGCTCGACCCCTCCCACGACGACGTGATCCCCCCGGGCATCGAGGCGACGCACCGCGCGGCGCTCGACCGCCTCGGCGCCAGCGAGCGCGACTTCGTCAAGCGCACCAGCGTCTTCGGCCGCACCGCCTGGCTCGAAGGAGCCGTCGACCTCGGCGCCTCCCCCGCGCCCCTCGACGCCCTCCGCCGCCGCGCGCTGCTCTCGGTGAAGTCCGACTCGCGCCTCGCCCGCTGCACCGAGCTGGAGTTTCGCAGCGCCCTCCTCGCCGACGTCGCCCACGGCCTCTGGCCTCCCGGCGAGCGCGCCTCGCTCCACGGCCAGGCCGCCGCGTGGCTCTCCGCCCAGGACGACGTCACCCCCGAGGAGCTCGGTCCCCACTGGCTGCTCGCCGAGCTCCCCGAGCGGGCCGCGCAGGCGTGGTCCGTCGCGGCCGAGCGCGCCGCGGCGCTGGGAGCGACCCGCGCGGTCTGCGAGCACACCGCCCGCGTGCTCTCGCTCACCCGACGCCCCGATATTTGCTGGCGAGCGCTCACCGCCCGAGACACCGCCCTCCAGCTCGCCGGCGACCGCGCCCTGCAGCGCGAGGGCCTCACGCTCCTCGACGACCTCACCGCCTCGATGGACGACGCCGCCCGCGCCGAGGTGCAGTGGCGCTGGTGCCACCACGCGCGCATGGTCGACGACGTCGCCCACGCCGAGCGCGCGGGCCGATCGGCCGAGGCGCTCTCGCCCCCGGGAGCGCGCTGGGGAGCCGCCGCCACCATGGAGCTCGCGCTGCTCTACGCCGACCGCGGCCGCATCGCCGAGGCCCGAGAGCGCGCCGCCGCCGCGATGAGCGCCGCGCTGGGCGTCGACGACCCCTGGCTGCAGGCCCGCGCCGCGCACACGCTCGCGTACGTGCTTCTGGAGGAGGGCTCCGACTTCGACCGGGCGCTGCGCCTCTACCGCGACGCCGCGGCGGGCTACCAGCGCACCGGCGACCGTCGACGCGAGGCCATCGCGCTCCTCAACGGCGGCGCCGCGCTGGCGCAGGTGGGCCGCTTCGGCGACGCCCTCGACGCCTTCGACGAGGCCCGCTCGCTGGCGCTGCGCGTCGGCAACGCCCGCACCGCGGCCGTCTCGCTGGAGAACCGCGGGGCCGTGCGTCGCGCGCTCGGAGAGCATCGCCCCGCGGAGGACGACCTGGCGCTCGCGCTCACCGAGGCCGCGCGCCTCGGGCACCGCAGGCTGGCCGAGGCCGCGCGCATCGAGCGGCTCTACCTCGCGCTGGCCACCGACGCCGACGACTCGACGCTGCGCGCTCGATGCGAGGAGGTCGCCTCGGTCGCGGCGGAGGCCGAGGCGCCCGCGCAGGCCGCGTCGGCGGTCGCGGCGGCGCTACGGGCAGGCGCCCGGCTGGGAGATGCGGTGACGCCGCTGGTCGATCGGGCGAGGGCGATGCTCGACGCGCTGACGCCGCAGCCGATGCTCGCCGCCGAGCTGCTCGTCGCCCTCTGGGAGGTCGACGGTCGACGCGCGACCGACGAGGGGGCCTTCGCGGCGGCGCTCTCGGCCTACGCCGAAGGGGCGGGCAACGACGCCGACCGTGGCGTCCGGCGGAGGGGCTTCGCGCGGCGCTTCATGGTGCCCGAGGGGCTGCGGTCGGGCTGAGCGCGGTCGTACCGGGGAAGCGAAAGGGGCTCCGCTGCGATGTGTAGAAGGGAAAGGGTTTCCAACCCGCGGGCACAGCGGACGACCCTGCGGACTGCGTTCGGGCTGAGCGCGGCCTCTCAGCGCCCCGCGAAGGTGCGCCCGCTGTCTTCGGAGACCATCAGCACCCGGTACGGCGTCTTCTCCTCGACCACCCGGGTCGGCGGGGGGGTGTTCCCCTCCGCCCTCGCGCCAGGAACCGGCTCGGTGCGCTGGGTGATGGTGTCGCCCTCGATCCACGCCGCCAGCGCCCGACCCTGAGACACCCCTCGCAGCACCTCCACCGAGCGCACCGTGTTGGCCGCAGGAACCAGCGATCCCACGTAGCCGCCGGGCTCCCACTGCGTCGACTGCAGCGGCCGCCGCCAGGCCCGCAGCGCCACCGGGTGCGCCGCGATCGCCACCAGGCCGTCGTCGACCAGCAGCACCTCGCGCAGCCGGGCGCCCCCGTCGTAGGGCAGCATCGGAACCGTCTCCACCGTGGGCTCCCTCCCCACCGGGAAGGTCACCACCACCGTGTTCGCCTCCATCGTCGGCGGATCGCTCACCATCAGCGCGCGCCCCGCGTCGCAGCGCAGCGTCGGGTCGAGGCCCCACGCGCCCGTCGTCGTGCCCTGCGCCACCCGGAGCTGCTCTCCCTCGATGCGCAGCACCGCGACCCCGGAGGCGCCCATCAGGGCCACGTAGCGCACGCCGTCCGACCCGCAGGTGAGCAGCCGCTGCACCGAAGGGAACACCACCGGCTCACGCCTCGGCCCCGGCGTCACCGTGAGCCCGCCCGGGGTGACCGCGACGACGTGCTGCTCCACCGCGAGGTCGAGCGCCCTGGGTCGCAGCGTGGTCACCCGCCAGCGCGTGGCGTCGAGCGGCTCTGGCGCGACCACGGCCCCCATCTGGCTCTCCGGGGCGCCCAGCGTGACGGGCTCGGACCACCGCCCCGGCTCGTCGAAGCGCACCGCCCGCAGCCTCACGGTGCCCTGGGTGCGGGTGAGCCACGCGAGGCCGTCGGGGCTCGCCGCGGCCTGCCAGTCGAAGGCCTCCCCGCGGCGCGTGACGCCGGGCTCTTCGGGAAGGGCGATGACCCGCGTCGACGGCTCGAGCGGGATCACCGCGCCGCCGTGCTCCGTCGAGGCCCTCAGGACGCCGCCGCGAGGAGGCTCCCTCCAGGCCACCGCGGTGCCCACCTCGGTGTCGCTGAGGGAGCGACGGTCGAAGTCCACCCGGTGCGTGCGGCCGTCGGAGAGCGATCGGTAGAAGTACACCGTGGGCGAGGCCAGCACCGCCTGATCGTGCACGACCGGCGCGGCGCGACCCTCCGGGGCGTCCACGTCGCGCCACCGGGGGACCTCCGGCGGCGGAGGCATCGGAAACTGCTCCTGCCGCAGGGGGAAAGGGGTCCATCGGTCGCGGGTGCCCAGGGAGAGGTTGCGCACGTCGATGAAGAGCGACGCGAGCTGCGAGGGGAGGGTGCCGTTGTCGACGATGCGCATCAGCCCGGTCTGGAAGGCCACCGCGCTGCTCGTGGGGTCGTCGCCGGGGCGCTGCAGCCCGCGGCGCAGCAGCACGATGGTGTCGGTGATGCGGGGCGAGCGCTGCGAGGCCGACTGAAGCCGCTGGTCGAGCTCGTGGAGCGGGGCCACGCAGCGCGAGGGCCAGTCGTGCTCGAGCGACCCGGAGGCGTGCATCTGTAGCCACGAGGCGATGCGCGACGTCCAGCGGGCCTGCTGCGCGGAGGGGTCGTCCTCACGGAGGATCCAGGAGACGTCGGAGCCGAAGAGGCAGGTGGCCAGGGCGCGGGCGCTCTCCGCCGCCGGGCCGTCGCTGCGGATGACCTGCTGCTCGTGGCGCGTCCACTGCCGGCGGGTGAGGGCGGCTACCGTGATGAGCACGAAGAAGGCCCACGAACCCCGAGACGGTCGGACCTTGAACAATGCCATCGCGCGTGGCGAACCCTACCAACTGCCCTCCCGACGCGCCAACCCCGACGGCGCATCGGATGCGATCCCAGGAGGGGGACCGCGGTCCGCCGGCGGCGGCGCGCGGTTGAGGAAGGGCCGCTCGCAGAGGTACCAGAACCCCTTGGCCACGGCGAAGAGCAGCGCCACCTCGAGCAGCCCTCGCACCCCGTCCGGCCACGCCTCGGGGACCATCATCCGGGCGAGGGCCCGCACCGGTCGGAGGTTGAACTGATGGGTCAGGTAGAGGCTGTAGGAGAAGGCCCCGAGCGCGCCCAGCCAGCGCCCGGGGGCGCTGCGGCAGAGCCGGTCGCTCAGCCCGCGAGAGGCGATGAGCACCAGCGCGAAGGCGCCCACGACGAACCACTCCTG
Source organism: Myxococcaceae bacterium (assembly GCA_004297725.1). Taxonomy (GTDB): domain Bacteria; phylum Myxococcota_A; class Polyangia; order Polyangiales; genus SCUS01. The sequence goes on from SCUS01000147.1 coordinate 75,696, forward strand.
ATAGACGAAGCGCTCTCCGAGGACGCGGTCCTGCCACGGGCCCCAGGCCACCAGCGCCGAGAGCGAGGTCAGCAGCGCGAGCCCGGCGTCGATGGCGCGGCGGAGACGGTCGTGGCGGACGCGGCAGAGCCGGTAGAACACCAGCGCCCCGACGCCGAAGTGAAACCAGTACTCCACGAAGACGCCGTAGGAGGTGCTCGGGAGGGCGATGTTCCAGAGGGCGGCGAGGACGGTGAGGGCGACGACGCCGGTGGAGAGCGGGCGCTTCAGGGCGGCGGTGAGCGCGATGAGCGCGGCGAACACCAGATAGAATTGTTCTTCGTAGTTCAATGACCAGAAGGCGGTCACCAGCAGCGAAGGGTTGGACGACGCGTGGCTCTGCGGGTGGCGCAGCAGCGAGAGCCACTGGGTCATGGTGACGTTCTGGATCCACAGCACGGGGGAGGGCGGAAACATCCCGGCGCGCCCCTGCAGCGTGAGCGCCGCGCGCACTGCCACCATGAAGACGAGCGCCAGAAGATAGGGGGGATAGATGCGACGCAGGCGCCGCCCCATGAAGCTGCGGAAGCCCACTCCCCGGGCGCTGCTCGACTCCGCCGAGGCGGTGACGCAGTACCCGCTGATCACGAAGAACACCATGACCGAGTGCTGCCCGAGGTCGAAGTCCCCGGCGTAGCCGAGGTGGTGGAGCACCACTCCCGTCGCGGCGAGGGCGCGCCATGAGTCCAGCGCCCGGTAGCGCGTGGACCACGGCGGCGACGGTGGTGCGCTGGTGGTCACGATGGGTCGGGCCCGTCCGGGTCGCGCTGTACCAGCGAGGCGACCATCAGCGCGGGGCCGAGCGGCTCGAAGTAGTTGAGGTGGCTCATCTTGTTGAAGGCCAGGAAAGCCAGGTCGGCCAGCACGAAGGCGCGCAGCGCGGAGGAGGCGTCGCCCCGGCGGGCCGAGCGCAGCGACCAGGCGACCAGCGCCGCCCCGAGCGCGTACCACGCGGGCCTGAGCGCGGAGGGGATCCACCCGGCCAGCGCCGATCGCTCGACGTCATGGGCGACGGCGTAGAAGAGCAGCGTGGCGGAGGCGAAGTCCGTGGCGCCCGCCAGCAGGGCCGGGGTGAAGACCAGGGCCGTGACGAGCGCGACGCCCACGGCGAAGCGACGCCGCGCCTCGGGCCGGTCGTAGAGGGCGACGCCCAGCGAGGCGACGAGCAGCGCCCCGGGGAAGAGCTTCATCCCGAAGGTGGCCGCCGCGAGGGCGCCGCTCAGCCCGTAGCGCCTGCGAGCGAAGGCCGCGAAGGACCACAGGAGGGCCGGGGCGATGACGAGGTCCGTCGAGCACTCCTCGAAGAGCTGAAAGCCCAGCACGGGGTTGCATAGCAGCGCCGCCCACACGGCGCAGAAGGCGAGGGCGCGGTTGCCGGTCGGGAGCAGCGAGCGCAGCAGCGACGCGGAGGCGAGGAGGGTGAGGGCGAGGGCCGCGAGGAGGGTCACCCGCAGCGACGTGACGCCGTCGAGGAAGGGGGTGGCGGGGACGAAGGCCGCGGCCATCAGGGGGAAGTAGGGGTAGCCGTAGCGGTAGGGGACGCCCCGGAGGGTGACCGCCCCGTCGGCGCGGCGGACGACGCCCCGGGAGGGCTCGTGGACGATCTCGGTGCGCTGGCAGCGGAGCCGGTAGGGGTTGTCGCCGCGCAGCAGGGCGGAGGCGGCGCAGCGGGTGTTGTCGCCGATGTCGAGCACCGTCGAGCGGAAGTCGCGGAAGTGCGCGGCGTCCTGCCAGGAGCGGAGGAGGTCGATGGGGGCGACGGCGATCCAGACGAGGAGGGCGGCGGTGAGCAGGCGGGCGGCGCGAGGGGGGACCGTCGCCGACCAGCGGGCCGTGAGCGAGGCGGGGAGGGCGAGGACGGCGGCGAGCCCGAGGGTGAGCGCGCCGAGCCTCAGCCCGTCGAAGTGCTGAGTGCTTTGGAGGAATCGCCAGAGCGCGGCGAGGGCCGCGAGGCGGATGAGCCCTGACCAGGGCATCGGAGGATCAGAAGCGGGCTTGCGCCGTGATGCCGAAGCCGAGCTGGTTGGGCGACTGGAAGACGCGCACCTGGCGGGTTCCGGAGGCGTCGACCTGGAGGAGGGTGCTGTTCTGGTCGAGCACGTACTGCACCCAGAAGATGCCGGCCATGATGGTGGAGAGGTCCCACCGGAGCGAGGCGCGGGTGGAGATGATGGGCACCCGGTCTTCGCCCGGCGGCAGGATGGAGAAGTTGCCCGCGCGGCGGATGACCAGGGTGCGCGACGAGAGCAGCGAGCCCTCTCGCACGGTGGAGCTGAAGGTCGCGGGCATCTGCACGCCGACGATGAGGCTCGGGGTCATGTGGAGGCGCGCGAGGGTGTAGTCGACCTGCGCGGCGAAGAAGAGCTCGGGCTGCACCACCGCGTCGCTGGGGAGCGTCTGGAAGGGGATGAAGCTCGGCACGTCGCGCAGCAGGAAGGGGACATCCCGGAAGAGCCCGGTGAGGCTGGCGCCGAAGTACCCGGCCTTGAGGCGCCCCTGGAGCGCGCCCGCGAAGCCCGGCTGGATGGCGGTGCGCCCGGGGAAGTTGATGTCCGCGAGGTTCTGCGCCGTGGCGGTGACCTCGGCGGAGAGGGCGTACTGCACCGTGCCGGGGGTGAAGGTCTCCGGCGCGAAGGCGACGAAGGGCGCCGTCGGGTCGTTGCGGTAGAGCATCATGTCGAGCGACTGCGTGGTGCGCAGCCCCGACGAGTACACGGCGCGGGCGGAGGCGCCGAAGATGTACACCTGCTGGCCGCGCACCCCGGCGAAGTCGAAGCGCCCCTGGGCGAACCAGCCGCCCGAGAGGTCGAAGCGGAAGGAGTCTCCGGCGCGCAGGCCGAGGCCCGCGAGGCCGGCGTACTGGGTCTCCTCGACGCGCACCACCTCGATGTCGCGAGACGAGGTGACCACCTCCAGCGGAACCACGATGCCCGAGGTCTTGAAGCCCGCCCAGAGCGAGAGCCCGCCGATGTCGAGGGAGAGCTTCACGCCCGGCGCCGGGCCGACGCGGCGGGGGAACACGCTGTTGCCGCCCCAGGAGAGGTCCCAGAGGTAGCCCAGCCGGAAGCGGTCGGTGTCGAAGGGGAAGAAGGTGATCGCGAAGGCGTCGCGGTTGTTGCGCCCTTCGCCCAGGGCGTACGAGACGCGGAGGTAGGTGCCGGCGTCGTAGAAGGCCTGGTTGAGGTTGCCCGACCCGCTGGAGAGCGCCGCGAGGTCGACGCGGAGCACCAGCGCGGCCTCGGTGTTGACCCTCGGGATGAAGCCCGGGGCGCGGGCGTACATCGCCAGGTGGGTGAGGTTCTCTCGACCCGCGAAGCGGCTGTTGAGGGCGTCGAAGAAGAGCTGGTACTGCGATCGGTCGCCGATGCGGGGCAGCGGCGAGACGGGCACCCGCTGGCCGGTGGCGGCGAGCAGGTCGTCGTCGCCGAAGGTCCAGGTGATGCGGGTGTCGATGAAGTCGTGGCTGGTGCGCGGCGCGGCGCGGCCCTGGTCGCCCGCGGCGGTGCCCGGGCCCGCCATGCGGTCGGCGGGCGCGAGGGCGCCCTGCGCGGGCGGCGCCGGCGCCGGGGGGGTGGCCGCGGTCCGGGACGACTCCGGCGGCTGCGTCGGCGTGGCGCCCGTACCGGGCTGTACCGCCGGCGGCTGCGGCTGCTGCTGCGCCCACGCGCCCGGAGTCCCCACCAACACTGCGACCAGCGCGCTGCGCCTCGCGATCGAACGGCGATTCATCGAGTACCCTTTCAACCTATGGATCGTCTGTCACTCTTCGGCGATCGACCGCTCGTGGAGGCAGCAGTCGCGCGGATGCTCGCACACCGTCTGGCCGTCGCCCGCCACCACGAAGTCGGCGCCGCAGCGGGGCTGGATGATCCAGTTGGGCCCTACCTGCTTGAGGGTCCCGGTCACCGTGGCCGTCGGGCCACGCAGGCGCTGCGGATCGAAATTGGGGTTCACGATGCGCGGCGCGATGGCCATGCGCGCCCGGGCGCCGGCGCCCATCGCGGGGAGCGTCACCGTGACCTGGCCGTAGCGGTTCCAGTTGCTCCACTCGGAGCAGTTGATGTCCGCGGCGCAGGCGTCGGCGCACTGGTTCTCTGGGCCGCCGTCGTAGGTGATGCGGCCGTCGGTGTTGAGGTCGCAGTTGGTGGCCCCCATGGAGGGGATGCCGTTGGGCGCGAGCCCGGGGCCCATGAGCGACGGCAGGAGCACCTCGCGCACGCGGGCCAGGGACGACTCGTGGCGCTCCATGAGGATGTCCATGGCGAGCGTGGTCGGGGTGATCTCCACCGGGTCGGGGATGAGGCACTGCCCCGCGGCGGCGTCGTTGGGGCGCCACGCCAGCCCGATCTGGTAGCCGGGCTGCGCGAGCTGCGTGGTGCTGACGAACTCCGCGACGGACCCGGTGAGGGTGTCGATGAGGTCGCACGGGCGCATGCCGTCCGGCGAACGGAAGTTGAACGAGTACAGGCTGTTGTAACAGGGCTGTCCGTCGCACGAGCGGTCGTCGATGTCCGTCACGAAGAAGCCCGAGTTGTCGGTCTGCGTGACGACCATGCGGTGCCGACGGTCGCCCGCCGGGGGGGCGTCGGGGGTGATCCGGCCGCGGAGGGTGACGCGCTCTCCGAGCAGCGGGGTGACGGCGCTGCGGCCCTGCACGTCGATGATGTTGGGGAGGCTGAAGAAGAGGGGCTCGCTGGTGCCGACGGCGTAGGAGCCGGCGCGCTCGGTGTCGTCGTTGGCGGCGGCGCAGCCCTGGTCGGCGGGGTAGTCGACGAAGCCGTCGCCGTCGTCGTCGCGGCCGTTGGCGCACGAGGGGGCGGGCGTGCGGCGCGGGTCGACGGGGGTGTACCCGACCTCCTCGGCCCAGATGCGGGACTCGCCGTAGCCGCGGGCCACGGTGACCTCGAGCCCGGTGGCGAGGCCGTTGGTGAGCTTGACCATGTTGCCCAGCACCGAGCCCTCGGGGCCCGTCACCGAGCGAAACACCCCGGGCGCCATGGAGAGCCGCACCCAGCCGTTGAAGCTGGTGACCCGGCGGTTGTCCCGGGCGCGCACCTCGATCTGCAGCTGCAGGGGGACGCCGTCGCTGGAGAAGGGGAGCGGGGCCGCGGCGGTGCCGCGGTTGCCGCCGGTGGTGACCTGCACCGAGGCCACGCCGCCGGCGCGGTCTTCCTGGTCGAGGTCGGGGATGGCCCCGCCGCAGCTGGCGAGCACGAGGGCGAGGAGGCTGTACGAGCGCGCGGTCTTCATCGGCTCACCATCCGGAGGCGGCCGTCGACGCGGGCGCCGGTGCTGTCGTCGATGCAGGAGAGGATGCGGCAGGAGAGCGCCGCGCGGGTGGAGGCGGTGCACTGGCAGGCGCGGGTGGAGGCGGCGTCGGGGAGCGACGGGCAGCTGCGGCGCACCAGGGCCTCGATGTCGTCGCGGCACTGGCGGAGCACGCAGCGGCCGGCGCCCGCGGCGCAGGTGGAGACCGTGCCGCAGGTGCGGGAGCCGTCGTCGTAGACCTGGCGGCCCTCGCAGGCGCAGACCAGCGTCGGGTCCATGCAGTCGCTGTCCGCCTGGCAATCGCGGAGGCCGTCGTCGGGGTGCGCGGGGATCGACTGGAGCGCTCGGTCGGTCACCCCGGCGCGGCGGTTGCGCTCGATGGTGACGGTGGGGTCATAGCCGCAGGGGCGGGCGTTGCGCACGAGGTCGACGACGGCGTCGCGCTGCTCGACGCGGGTGTCGACCTGGGTGGTGTTGCGCTGGAGCACGAAGAAGCCCGATCCGCCGCCGGCGATGTAGTTGTTGACCGCGGCGGCGTAGGAGGCGTTGAGCGAGAGCGGGGTCATGCAGCGGTGCGCGTTGGGCTCGCAGAGCGAGCGCTCCGCGGGGGCCGTCGCCTCGAAGCCGCCGGGGTTGCAGCTGTCGTCGTTGACGCAGGGGCGGTCGGTGACGCCGATGTTGATGGTCTCGGCGCAGTTGTTGAGCACCTGGCCCTGCTCGTCGCGGCGGCTGGGGCAGGCGCCGCAGACGATGACCACGCGGGCGCCGGCGATCTGCGCCTGCGAGTTGCAGCCGCGGCCGGCGGAGCGGCGCGCGACGAAGTCGAACATCTCCTGCACCTCGCGGCCCGAGAGGTTCATCGTCGTGATGGAGTTGTCGAAGGGGAACACGTTGAACATCTGGTCGAGCGAGATGGGCCCGGCGGGGATGTTGTCTCGGATGCCCAGGGAGTTGGTGAGGGAGAAGTCGGTCTGCACCCCGAGGCGCAGCCACATGCTGGTGGTGACCAGGTTGCCGAGGGCGGAGTCGCCGCCGTTGTCGGGCGTGCGGGTGATGTCCGCGGGGGCGTAGCCGACGAGGTTGTCGAGGTTGGCCAGCGAGTCGAGCGCGCGGGCGTAGGGCTCGAGGAGGTTCTTCATCGTCGGCTCTTCGGGCACGGTGCTGTCGACCGGGAAGAGCGTGAAGCGGTGCGAGACGACCTCCCAGCGGTCGCGGGGGTCGTAGTCCTGGGCGTGGCCGGGGTAGATGCGCTCCGGGTCGCGGGAGAGCACCGAGTCGAGGCGGCCGAGGTACTTCATGAAGGCGCCGGAGTGCTGGAGGATGGCGCGGCGCGGGCGGCAGGCGCGGGCGCGGTAGCCCCGGGCGAGCTGCCAGTAGTTGCGGGCGCCCGACGGGGGGCACACGCCGCTGGGGGCGCAGCACTCGTCGGCGCCGCAGGCGGCGGTGGAGGCGGTGCGCTCGACGACGTCGCTCAGCGCGGGGACGAAGTGGTTGCCGCGCTGGTCGAAGGGCCGGCAGTCGGTGACCTCCTGCGTCGGGTTGAGCACGATGTGGAGGTGGCCGCCGAGGACGATGTCGACGCCGGTGGTGAACTCCAGCGTGTGGATGTCGTCTTCGAGGCCGATGTGGCTGACCATCACGATGACGTCGGCGCCCTGCTCTCGCACGAGGTCGATGTAGTGCTGGGCGGTCTCGATGGTGTTGAGGGGCGTGATGCCGAGGCGGTTGGGCTGGTCGAAGATCGAGGTGATGGACGAGAGGTTGCCCATCCCGATGACGCCGACCTTGAGCCCGCGGAGGTTGAAGAAGACGTAGGGCTTGGCGAAGCGGCCGAGCTCGGAGGAGCCCGGGGTGGTGGGGTCGTCGAACTGGTAGTTGGCCGCGAGGGTCTCGAAGGTGCCCCAGCGGGAGAACTGCCGGGCGAAGTTGAGGGCGCCGCGGTCGAACTCGTGGTTGCCGATGACCACCGCGTCGACGCCGGTGTGGGCGAGGGCTCGCACCTCGGCCTCGCCGTTGAAGAAGTTGAAGATCGGCGCGCCCTGGAAGCAGTCGCCGGAGTCGAGGTGGAGGATGCGGTCGGCGTGGCGCCGCTCGCGCTGGATGAGGTAGTTCATCCGGGCGGCGCCGCCGAAGGGGGCCTTGGAGGGGTCGAGGCCGAGGTTCTGGTCGGTCTGGTTGACCTGCTGGAAGTACGGGAAGAGGCGCGAGTGCCAGTCCGCCGTGTGCAGCAGCGTGAGGCGCACGTCGCCGCGGAGGTCGTACTGCTCCCCCGGGCTGTTGCAGCCGATGGCGAAGAGGCTCAGCGCGAAGAGCGCGAAGGCGATCGCGCGGGACATCACGGCGCGGGGGGTCGACACGTCACGCGATCGCAAGGAAACCTCTCCACATCCGAACGGGCGTTGGCACCGGGTGGGGGCTCATAAACCCGAAGCGCCCGCGGCGGCAAGCAAGGTCACCGAGGGTTGCGCTGTACGGGCGGCCGCCCGGGGCAGTACACCGGGCGACGCGGGGTGAAAGGTCCACCTTCGCCTGGGAGGGTGTGGTTCTATGCGATCGAATCGGTGGCAGGTTGCGTTGGCGGCCGTGGCGCTGGGTCTCGTCGGAGGCTGCAAGCGGCGCGCTGCGGCGGGAGAGGCGCCCCCGGCGGCGAGCGATCCCAACGCCGCCGTGCAGGTGGCGATCGGGGGCTCGTCGGCCTGCGCGGTGCTCGCGGGGGGGACGGTGCAGTGCTGGGGCGCCAACGGCTACGGCCAGCTCGGGGATGGTGGCAACCAGGCCCGACTGGTTCCGGCGGCGGTGCCGGGGCTCACCGGGGTCGCGGAGGTCGACGTGGGCGACGCGCACGCCTGCGCCCGCAAGGCCGACGGCACGGTGTGGTGCTGGGGCAGCGGGAGCGACGGAGCGATCGGCAACGGCGCCCGGCTGAACGCCCGCAGCCCCGTGCAGGTCGCCGGCCTGCCGGCGGTGCGCGACATCGGCACGAGCGGCGGAAACACCTGCGCGGTCGCCGTCGACGGCGGCACCTGGTGCTGGGGCAGCAACGTGTTCGGAGAGTCGGCGCAGCCCGCGGGCGTGCGCGAGGTGCTGAGCCCGACGCGCATCGCGGGCCTCGGCCCGGCGGTGGAGGTCGACACCGGGCAGAACCACACCTGCGCGCGCCTGGCCGACGGCACGGTGTGGTGCTGGGGCGGCTCCGGGCCGCTGGGCGACGGCGCCTCGGTGCAGCGCCACTCGCCGGTGCAGGTGCAGGGCGTCGCGGGCGCCACGGCGCTGGCCGTGGGGCAGAACCACAACTGCGCGCTCGTGGCCGGCGGCGCCGTGACCTGCTGGGGCAGCACCGGCGGCGGAGGAGGAGGCATGCGCGCGACCCCGGTGGCGCTGAGCGCCGTGGTCAGCCTCACGGCGGGCAACTACTCCACCTGCGCGACGCTCGCCGACGGCGTGGCGCAGTGCTGGGGGACGAACTACGAAGGGAAGTTCCTGGTGCCGGCCACGCAGCGCAGCGTGATGGCGCCGACCCCGCTGCCCGGCGTCGCGGGGGTGAGCGCCGTGGCGCTCGGCATCGGCTACCAGTGCGCGTTGCAGCGCGCGGGCTCGCTGCGCTGCTGGGGCACGCTCCGGCAGCCCGGCGGCGGCCGCTCGGTGCTGCGCACCGCGACGGTGTACCCGGTGACCTTCGACGGCCGCAGCCCGGCCCCGCCGCTGGTCCCCGATCCCCCGTCCGGGGGCTCCATCGTCGCCGCGGCCAACGCGCTCGCCAACGCCGCCGCCGACACGAGGCAGGGGCTCAACGCCGCGCAGGCCGCCGCGCAGGCCGCCGCGCCCGCGGGCGCCCAGGAGCCGCTCGAGGCCCGCATCGCTCGCACCACGGCGGTCACCGCGACGCCCCGCGAGGTCACCGTCGGCGGTCAGCGAGTGACGGCGGAGCGCTGCGCCCTCGACGGCCCGGCGCTGCTCAAGGACTCCGGCAGCGGCGTGCTCCCGTCGATCGCCTTCGACCGCCGCGGCGCGCTCTACCTCGTCGACGGTGACCAGCGCGTCCGGCGCTACGACCGCGTGCGCGGGCAGGAGTGCCGCTTCGCCGTCGACCCGGCCTTCGGCGCCGGCGGAGTGCTCGCGCTGCCGTCGTCGGTCTCTCACGTCTCCGTCGACCGCCGCGGCGCCGTGGTGGCGAGCGGCGTGCTCGGGAGCTTCGTCATCGAAGACGGCGCGGTCACCACGCGCTGCAACCGCGGCGCGCACGGGTACGTCTCGATGTCCTCGCGCGGCCCTGGCTACGGGGTGTTTCCCGGCTCGCCGGTGCGGCTCGTCGAGTACGACGACGGCGCGTGCACCGTCACCCCGTGGACCTACGAGAACCCGTTCCGCTCGGTGTCCGCCGTCGGCTTCGACGGGAGGAACATCCTCCTCGCGGGCTCGATGCCCGACCGCGGCGGCCACCAGGTGGCGATCCTCGACGACCGCGGCCGCGAGCGGGCGCGCTTCGGCAGCCCCTCGGGCACCGCGGCGGACGGCTTCTGCTGGGTGCACGGGCTCAGCGCCTGCCGCGCCGGGGTGTGCGCGATCGACACCAACTGCGACCGCATCCACCTGTGGACGACGCGCGGCGTCCACGTCGGCAACGTCGGCGCGGGCGAGCTGCTCGGCGTGTCCAGGCCGTGGCTGTCGGCCATCGAGCCCGGCCGTCGAGGGGAGGTGTTCATCGCCACCGGGGTGCGCCGCGAGCCCACCGCCGCCAACGTCTACGAGGGCGTGCTCTTCCGCGTCAGCGGGCTGTAGCGCCCGTCAGGGCTCTGGGCCCCTCTCACTCCCCCATACCGCAGGGTGGAGCCCTCGTGGGGCCGTGTGAGAGAACCCCTCCGCAACCGACGCGCGAGCGTCGGGAGCGGGTTGACGACCCCTCCGGGCTCCGGTCCATGGTGACTGTCGGATGGACCATCCCGTGGAGATCGCCGAGGGCTCGATGTTCGGTCGCTACCGCGTGGTGCGGCAGATCGGGCGCGGCGGGATGGGGGCCGTCTACGAGGCCGTGCACAGCGACCTGGAGAAGCGCGTGGCGCTCAAGGTGCTGCTGCCCTCCTCGGCGCCCCAGGCGGAGGTGGTCGCCCGCTTCGAGCGGGAGGCCAGGGCCGCGGCGAGGGTGCGCCACCCCAACGTGGTGGACGTCTCGGACGTCGGCGTCGAGGCGGGCGTCGCCTGGCTGGTGATGGAGCACCTGGAGGGGGAGGACCTCTCCCGGCTGCTGCGGCGCGAGGGGGCGCTGCCGCTGGCGCGCGTGGCCGAGCTGATGCTGCCGGTGCTCGGGGCCGTCGAGGCGGCGCACTCGCTGGGCGTGGTGCACCGCGACCTCAAGCCCGAGAACATCTTCCTCGCCCGCATGGGCGACGGGACCATCCTCCCGAAGGTGCTGGATTTCGGCATCTCCAAGATGGCCCCCACGGGCGGAGGCCCCGCGCTCACCAGCACCGGCATCATGATGGGGACGCCCTGCTACATGTCCCCGGAGCAGGCCCAGAGCAGCCGCGGGGTCGACGGTCGCAGCGACCAGTTCTCGCTCGGGGTGATCCTGTACGAGTGCGCGACGGGGAGGAGGCCCTTCGAGGGGGAGACCTTCTTCAGCATCCTGACGGCCATCGTGGAGGGTCGCTATGTGCGCCCGAGGGAGCTGTGCCCCGGACTGCCCGAGCGCTTCGAGGCGATGGTGGTGAGGGCCCTCGAGCGCTCTCCCGACGCGCGCTTCCCCTCCGTCGCCGCGCTCGCCGAGGAGCTTCGGGCCTGCTCGTCCGAGGTGCCCGCGCCGGTGCCCGCGCCCGCGCCGGTGCCGGTGCCGACCATGGCGATGGCGGCCACCATGGCGGCGGTGGCGATCCCTCTCGCTCCGTCGGGGGAGGAGCGTCGTCGGGGGCAGCGGGTCGGGCTGCTGCTGCTGGCGGCGATGCTGCTGGTGCTCACCGGCGCGGTGGCGCTGACGAGGCGCGGCGGGGCAGCGGTGGAGCCGACGGGGACGACCGCGGCGACGCCGACACGGGTGTCGCCAGAGGACGCAGGGGCCGCGGCGGTCGCGCCTGGGGCGGCGGCGGCGTTGCCGGTCGAGGAGGCGCCCGCGGCGCTGAGCGAGGCGATGCCGCCAGGGCGAGGGCGGGGGCACGGACACGGGCGGGGACACCGGGGTCGTCGCAGGCACGACGACGACTGAGCGTCGCGGCTCAGCCCGGGGGCTTCGCCTCCGTCCCGGCATCGGCGCCGGTCGCCAGGTGGAGCGTCTGCGACGGCCTCGCCATCTTCACCGAGAGCCTCTCCAGCGCCTCGAGGAAGCCCAGCAGCACGTCCTGGCGGTAGCGCCAGAAGTCCTGCAGCTCACCCGTCTCGAACCACGCCATCACCTCCACCTGGAGCGAGTCCGCGGTCACCGACTTGAGCTGCACGTACAGCTCTTCGGTCCAGAGCTTCGGGTGCGCGCGCAGCACCTCCTCCAGCGCCGCGAGCACCGCCCTCACCCGCGCCGGGGGTGTGTCCAGCTCGAGCGCCAGCGTCACCAGCAGCCGGATGCGGTCGCGCTGCGTGTAGTTCTCCACCCGCACGTCCGCGAGCTTGCCGTTGGGGATCGTCACCAGCGTACGGTCGAAGGTGCGCACCCTCGTCGAGCGCAGGCCCACGCTCTCGATGGTGCCGGTGTGCTCGTCGAGCTTCACCAGGTCGCCCACGCGGAAGGGCTGGTCGAGCCCGATGGCCACGCTCCCCAGCAGGTGCTCCACGGTCTTCTGCGCCGCCAGCGCCAGCGCGAGGCCGCCTAAGCCCAGGCCCGCCAGCAGGCTCGCCACGGGGTAGCCCAGGGCCGAGAGCACCGCCACCACGCTGATGCACGCCAGCACCACCCGCGCGGCCTGCGCGACCAGCGGGACCACCGTCACCGAGCCCGGGTGGAGCCTCGCCCACGCGGACTCCCGGAAGGCCCTCGCCAGCAGCGCGATGGTGCGCCACAGCGCCCAGAAGAGGCCCGCGAAGAGCAGCGCCCGCAGGAGGTTCTGCACGAAGGTGTCGGCCGCCCGGGAGAGCCCGAGGGAGCCCACCGACACGGACACGAGGCCCACCGCCCAGAGCCAGGTGAGCGGCGCCCGGGCGTGCGTCGCCATCGACTCGTCGCGGATGTCCACCACCCGGCGGAGCAGCGGGGCGAAGGCCGCCAGGGTGAGACGGGAGAGCAGGCCCCCGAGGGCGAGGGAGAGCGCGAAGGTCAGCGCGAGCGAGGCCCACTGCCAGCGCAGCAGGCCCCTGGCCCAGGGCTGCAGCCACCACGGAGGGAGGTGCCCTCGAATCCACCGGCCCTCGAGGCCCTGATACCAGCCGTCGACGTGGCGCACGGTCGCGCGGTTGAAGACCCACCGCGCGCCGTCAGGAAACTCCCGGCGCATCAGCCGTACGGGATCGCCCGCGGCGGTGGCTCCGGGGATGCGGCCCAGCTCGTCGACCCTCGCCGGGAGCCCGTCGTCGATGTCGCCCGCGGCGTCGCCCGACAGCGCCGTCGGGTCGAGGCCAAGGTAGCGGTCGAGCACCTCGCGCAGCCTGTACGCCAGCACCGGACCGTCGGACGCGGGGCGTCCCGCGAGGTCGAGGTAGCGCGAGGCCTCCTCCCAGCGGCCTCGCTGGGCGAGCTCGGCGAAGCGCTGCAGCGAGGCGCGAGGGGAGTCGGGCTCGACGCGGTCCTCGGGCTCCTCGACCACGGCGGGGGTCGCCGGGGGCGTCGGGGCGAACTGCGCCCTCACCGCCGGAGGGATCGGCTGCGCCTCGAGCGGGGCGCCGGCCAGCAGCGAGAGCAGGGCGACGATGCCGGCAGCGCGGCGGAGCATCAGCGCGTGGCGCGCGCCGGGTCGGCGTAGACCACGACGGTCTCCCCGGGCGTGAGCGGGTCTCGCTGGCCACGGCGGTTGATGCGCTCCAGGCGGGCGGGGGTGGTGCCGTAGCGCGCGGCGAGGCTGGCGAAGGTGTCGTCGGCCGCGGCGGTCACCCGGAGGCGCACCTGCCCCGCGGCGGCGACGGAGCGGTCGTGGAAGCCCTCGGAGGCGCGGTCGACGAGGGCGACCTCGGAGTCGGACCAGGTGCGCGCGGTGTCGTCGGGGCTGCGGTTCACGAAGGCCTGGAGCCACATCTCGCTGTGGACGCGGGCGTGGGGGTCGAGGTTGTTCCAGCGGGCGAGGTCATCGGCCCTTACCTGTAACGCCCGGGCCACGCCCGCAAGCGAGTCCGGGGAGGAGACCCGCAGCCACACCCGCGCCGAGCCCTCCGGGGGCGTCATCGCGGCCAGCGCGGCGTCGAAGGCGACCTCCCTCGGGGCGGCCGCGCTCTCCGTCGCCGGGACCCGGTCGGGGACCAGCAGCATCGTGCCCGGCCCGACGCCCCGGTCGTTGCTGAGCCCGGACAGGCTGAGGAGCTGCGCGGTCCGGGTGCCGAAGCGCGCGGCGACCTCGTCGAGGGTCTCTCCATGGCGCAGCACATAGGCGCGGGTGGCGGGCGTCTCGATGCGGGCGATGCCGGTGCGCACCGCGGCGCCGCGGCCCTGGGGGACGTGCAGCACGAAGGGCGTCTGGGCGCTCGGCGGGGGCGTGCGGTTGCGCAGGAGGGCGGGGTTGAGCTCCCTCAGCGTCGACTCGGAGACCTGCGCCTCGCGGGCGATGGCGGAGAGCGGGAGCGAGCGCTGCACCTCGACGTCCTCCCACACCACCGGCGCCTCCGGGGGAACCGTGGTGATCTCGAAGACCCCGGGGTTTTGCGCCGCGACGGCGAGCGAGAGGATGCGAGGGACGTAGTGGGTGGTCTCCCAGGGGAGGCCCGCCTCGAGGGTGGCGAGGGTGTCGAAGTCGTTGGTGTTGTACTTGCGAATCGAGCGGAGGAGGTTGGTGTAGCCCATGTTGTAGGCCGCGAACGCGAGCTCCCACGAGCCGAGGCGGCTGTGGAGGTCGCGGAGGTAGCGCACCGCGGCGCGGGTGCTGTGCTCCGGGTCGCGGCGCTCGTCGACCCAGGAGTCCACGCGGAGCCCGAAGGAGCGCGCGGTGTCGGGCATGAACTGCCAGAGCCCCGCGGCGCCGGCGCTGGACTCGGCGCGGGGGTCGAAGGCGCTCTCGGCGGCGGCGACCCAGAGCAGCGCGGTGGGCATCCCCTCGGCGGCGAGCGACTGCTGGAGGCGGGTGCGGTAGCGACCGGCGAGGACGGTCCAGCGCTGGGCGAGGCGGCGGGCGCGGGAGTCGGTGCGGAAGAGCGCCAGCTCGCGGACCATGCGGGTGGTCATGCGGAAGGGCAGCGCGGGCATCTGGAGGCGGCCCGCGAGCTCGGGAGGGAGGCTCGCCTCGTCGAGGGTGGCGCCGTCCCGGCGGGCGGCGTCGGCCACGGTGTCCGCGGCCTGGTCGGCGGCGCGCTCGGCCTCGCGGAGCGCGGAGAGGGCGGGGGACTCGGAGGTGCCCAGGATGGCGTCGAGGGAGCGGGGCTCCGGGGCGGTGCCTCGGGTGGGCGGAGCGACGCGCGCGGTGGGCGGCGTCTGCGCGGACGCGGCGCCGGCGGCGAGGCAGACGGCGATCACCCCGAGGAACGAGCTGCGTGCACTGCGCTTCACGACCGTGGGCGGTAGCACCCGGGGCCGTCGAGGTGCCAGTTACTGACCGTCGCGATCAGTCGTCGGAGCCGGGGCGGGAGCGGGACTTCTTGCGCTCCCCGGTGACCTTCTTGGCGGTGAGCCGACGCTCCTTGGAGCCTCGCGAGGGGCGCGTGGCGCGGCGCTCCTTGGGCACCTCCAGCGCCTGAAGGATCATCACCTTCAGCCGGAGCCGTGCGTCGTCGAGGTTGCGCGCCTGGTCTCGGGTCTTCTGGCTGGTGAGCAGCAGCATGCCCTCCTGGTCGACGCGCTTGCCGGCGATGGCGCGCAGCCGCTCCTTCACGGCGTCGGGGAGGGCGGTGCTGCCCGCGAGGTCGAAGCGCAGCTCGACCTTCGAGGCGACCTTGTTGACGTTCTGTCCGCCGGGGCCGCTGGCGCGCACCGCGGTCATGGTGAACGCCTCGGCGGGAATGGTGATCGAGGGGTTGATGACGAGGGCGTCCATGACGGCCGCGAAGGTGGTGCCCGCGGCGGGCGCGGGTCAAGCGGCACCACCCGCGGGGGATGCTACGTGGTGACGACCTTCCCCGGGAGGTAAGCCCGGCTCCCGGCTGGGACGCGGCGTCTCGGCGGGGCCCGGCTGGGGGAGGCTCGGTCGCTCCCGCCCTTCGCCGACGGGCAGGAAGCGCTGCGCCTCGGAGGACCACCACTCCACCTCGCCGCTCGCCACGTCGAAGAACCAGCCGCTCAGGGTGAGCTCGCCCGAGGCGACCCTCTCGGCGACGCAGGGGTAGGTGCGCACGTGGTCGAGCTGGGCGAGCACGTTGAGTTTGGCGAGCTCGTCGACGCTCAGCTCGCTCGGCATGCTCCGCAGGAGGTGGCGCACCTGGGTCGCCTCGATCCAGCCGTGGAGGTGGTCGAGGCCCTCGGGGAGCGGGGTCTTGGAGAGCATGGCCGCCATCGCCCCGCAGCGCGAGTGGCCGCAGACGACGATCTTCGACACCTTGAGGATCGCGACGGCGTACTCGATGGCCGCGCCCACCGCGGTGCCCTCCGCGGCGCCCACCGGCGACACGAGGTTGCCGATGTTGCGCAGCAGGAAGAGCTCGCCGGGCTCCGTCGCGGTGATGAGGTTCGGGTTGATGCGGCTGTCCGAGCAGGTGATGAACAGCGTGTGCGGCGACTGGCCCGCCGCGAGCTTCCCGAAGAGGCGCTCGTAGCGGGGCTTCTGCGTCACCCGGTAGCGCTCCACGCCCGTGCGCAGGCGGGCGTCGGCCGACGGGGCGCCGAGCACCGACGCGAGCTCCCGCTCGTCGGAGACGAGCACCGACTCCTCGCCTCCGCTCGACAGAAACTGGGTCCGTGCCTCGCCGGAGAGGCCCACGATCACCGGCCGCTGGTCGAGGGCCCTCGCGTGCTCGACGAGGCCGCTCAGCATCGCGGCGCCCGAGGAGTCCATCGCCCTCACGTCGCGCACGTCGAAGACCACCCGTCGCCCGCCCTCGAGCATGTCCATGCGGGAGAGCATGTCGTCGATGGTGAGCGACGAGAGGAAGGTGAGCGGGCCGGCGAGGGCGAAGACGTAGTGGCCGTCGAGGCGGGCGCCGTGCACCAGCACCTCCGGTCGGCCGAGGCGCAGCGCGGCGATGGCGAGCGCGGCCACGACGCCCCAGCGCACGCCCTCCAGCAGGTCGACGAAGACGATGACCATGAAGGTGACGGCGAAGACGGCGCCGTCGGCGCGGGAGTGGCGCCAGAGCCTGAGGAAGGACGCGGGGCTGAGCATCCGGAAGGCGACGGAGAAGAGCACCGCCGCGAGCGCCGGGATGGGGATGCGCTCGATGACCGACGCGGTGGCGTACACGGCCACGAGGAGGGCGAGCGCGTGGATGATCGCCGCGCGCCGGGTCTTCGCGCCGGCCTGGACGTTGGCCCCGGAGCGGGCGATGACGCCGGTGACGGGGATGCCGCCGAAGAGGGCGCAGGCGAGGTTGCCGAGGCCCTGACCGATGAGCTCCTGGTCGGGGTCGCTGCGGGCGCTGCCGGGGGACATCTTCTCGACCGCGGTGGCCGAGAGCAGGGTCTCGAGCGAGGCGAGCGCGAAGACCAGGAAGGTCGATCCGACCAGCGAGCCCGGGGAGATGCCCGCGGGCAGCCCGGGGAGGCGCGGCGCAGGGAGCGAGCGGGGGATCTCTCCGATGGTGGCGACGTCGAGGCCGAGGGCTGCGACGACCGCGGTGGAGAGGCCCACGGCGACGAGGTGGGGCGGCACCCGGGGGGCGATCCTGGGGAGGCCGTAGAGGACGGCCAGGGTGAGCAGGGTGATGCCGACGGCGCCGGGGCGGGTGCGGCTGGCGAGGTCGGCGATGTGGGTCACGACGTCGAAGACGTGGGACTGCGCCGGGGGAGGGAGGCCGAGCGCGCGAGGGAGCTGGCCGATCAGGATGATGGCGCCGATGCCTGCGGTGAAGCCCTCGATCACGGGCAGCGGGACGAGGCGGACGAAGCGGCCGAGGCCCAGCGCTCCCGTGAGGAGCTGAAGCAGCCCGCAGCCGACGCCGACCATGAGGAGGGCGGCGATCCCCTGCTCCTGCACGATGGCGGCGACGAGGATGGCCATGGCCGCCGCGGGTCCGCTCACCTGGAGGGGGGTGCCGCCGAAGAGGGCGCACACGATGCCCGCGACGATGGCCGTGACCAGGCCCACCGCAGGCGGCACGCCCGAGGCGAGCGCGATCGCCAGCGACAGCGGGACCGCGATGCACGCCACGGTCACGCCCGCGGCGATGTCGGCCCCGAGGTGCTTGCGGGTGAAGAGTCCCCTCCACTCGGGGAGGAGCTTGCGGACTCCCAGGTCGAAGCGTGGTTGAAGCTTGATCATCGGGTCCCTCCGATGTGTCGCGCTGCCCGAGTGTCGAAATGGAAGGCTTGGGAGCCCGACGCCTCCAGCGCAAGTCCCGGGGGGGGGTCAGTCCCTCGGAACCCACGCGGGGATGAGGGCGCCCAGCGTGGCCTCGACGGCGGCGCTGGCGCGGTCGTCGCCGGCGTTGGTGGCGACGAGCAGCACCCGCCCCCGCGACGGCACCACCCACACCGAGCAGAGGAACATCGTGTTGCTCCCTTGATGGGTGAGCGCGGGGAGGGCGCCGGCCCAGGGGCGTGACGCGACGCCCCAGCCGAGGGCGTAGTCGCCTCCCGAGGGGGGCGTGTGAAGGCGGGCGAAGCTCTCGGGGCGGAGGTACGGAGCGGGGTCTCGCCGCGCGCCGCGGAGGTGGAGTTGCGCGAAGCGGGCCCAGTCGCGGAGGGTGCAGTGGACGGTGCCTGCGGGGCCGAGCGCGGGGGGATTGTCGGCGGCGGGGCCGGGCGGGACGGGGGTGTGCACGGAGCCGGCGGTGCGGTGTCCCCACGGGGCGTCGGTGGTGTCGACGGTGGCGGGCGCGCCGAAGCCGCACGAGGCCATGTCGAGTGGGGTGAAGACCTCCGTGCGCATGAGGTCTTCCCAGGGGAGGCCGGTGGCGCGTTCGAGGGCGGCGCCGACGAGCATGTAGCCCGCGTTGGAGTAGAGGTAGGTGCCGACGGGAACCTCGGGGGCGAGGGCGAGCACCTGGCCGACGAAGGCGCGGCGTTGTTCGAGGAGGGGGCGGGTGCTGGTCCAGAGGGCGTTCCAGATGGCGGGGCGGGCGAGGAGGTTGCCGACGACGCCGCCGCGGTGCTGGAGGAGCTGCTCCAGGGTGACGGAGCGGTAGGCCGCGCGCATGGTGGCGGCCTCGTCGGGGAAGGCCTCGGCGAGGGTGGTGTCCCAGCGGAGGGTGCCGCGCTCGACGAGGCGCGCGACGAGGGTGGCGGTCATGGCCTTGGTGTCGGACCCGAGGTGCCAGCGGTCGTCGACGGTGACGGGGGCGTCGGGCTGGTCGGCGGCACGGAGGCCGACGGCGCCCTGCGCGAGGGGGCGGTCGGCGTCGTAGACCGCGGCCGCGAGGGCGGGGAGCGCGTGCCTGGCGCGGATGGCTTCGAGGGTCGCGGAGAGGTCGGCCGCGGGCGGGGCGGCGGGGATGTCGCTTGGGGGAACGGGGATATCGGTAGAGGGGATATCGGCGGAGGGGATATCGCTTGTGGGCGCGGCCGTGGATGGATGGGGCGTGGCGGAGCAGGCGGCCGCGGCGAGGCAGAGGGCGAGGAGGGTGCGCACGGCGGGAGTGGGCGGCGAGGGCGGAGGGGAGTCAAGGGCATAGGCGTCAACCGTCGATCGCCCGCCGTGCACGCAGGTTGAAGTCCTATCGCTTCTACACATCTCTCGCGGCCTGGGGTACGGCGTGGGGGCCTCTGCATCGGCGTGCAGCGCCTGACCCCAGGCAACATCCGGCCCACGTGATGTGCATCAGCGTACAAAGCCGCTGGAGCGCCGCCCACTCCGCGGTTGCGGACGGCCCGCGAGCGGGCCTGCAACCGCTGAAGTGGGGTCCTGGCGCTGACCGCCCGGCC
>SCUS01000148.1 GCA_004297725.1 Myxococcaceae bacterium
CAGGATGGAGGCCGCGACGAACTGCCGCGTCAGCTGATCGTTGTACCGGATGCGGATGAGCGAGGACTCGGCGGTCGTTGGGGTCTCTGGTTCGTGGCTCATGGGTTCCTATGCGCCTCGCCTTGGGGTGGTAAGCAGGCTCATGCGTTCGTCGTGGTGCCAGTCGCGAACCCGATCAGGCCGCCATCGTAGGGGTCGGCGTCTCGTCGGTGATTGCGAGGCTGTTTGCGCGCACCATGAGCAACCCGGGTGCCACGCGAGGCCTCCGCGCCAAAAGGGTCCCTGCTGCGCAGCGACTGCGTGGGTGGTGCAGTGTCTGCGCCGGATGCGCCGACCGAATGGCGGCACGGTGGTTGCGCGGAGGCCCGGGTCATGACCGTCGCTGCCGCCCTCCTTGCCGCCGCCGCCGCCGGGCTGGTCTCGGCGCCCCACTGCGCGGCGATGTGCGGTCCGCTCGCGCTGGCCGCCTGCGACGCGCCCAGCAGGGGAGACAGCCTGCGCGCGGGCGCTCGTTATGGCCTGGGGAGGCTCGTCTCGTACATGCTCACCGGAGCCATCGCAGGCGCGCTCGGCTCCGGGCTGGTGCGGGTGCTGCGCGGAGAGGGGGTGCAGCGCTTCGTCTCGCTGGCGCTGGCGGCGGGGCTCGCGCTCGCGGCCTGGAGGGTGCTGCGGGCGGGGCGTCCAGCCGCGCTGGTGAAGCTGCGAAGCTCACCGCCGAAGCTGCGCGTACCGGCCGCGGCGATGGGCCTCGTCACCGGGCTGCTCCCGTGCGGGGCGCTGGCCTCGGGGCTGCTGATCGCGGCGAGCGCCGGGGCGTGGTGGGGCGGGGCGATGGCGATGGCTTTGTTTGCCGCGGCGAGCGCTCCGGGGCTGCTCGCGGTGGTGCTGCCGGCGACGGGCCTGCGCACGGTGCTCAACCGCGCCGCCACGCCGACGCGAAGGAGGGTAGGGGCCGCGGTGCTGCTGGTCGCGGCGTGCTGGGTCGCGGCGCGGCCGTGGGTGATGCCAGAGAAGCAGTGCCACTGCCATGGGACGACGGCGGCCAGGGCGTCGAGCTGACGCAGTGGCTGCGTGCCGGGTGCAGAGACTGCGCGCGAGCGGCGCTCTTCGGGCTCGCTGACAAAGCCCGAGGGGACCTCGGCTCCTGGCTTGCTGGGGAACGCCCCGTGCTAGCGTGCCGCCGCCTCCCAGGGTCCCGATGAACGAACCAACGCAAGAGACGCTCTTCGCGGAGATGAAGCGTTACGTGCGCTTCACGGAGGAGGACGCGTGCGCGCTCGCTCGCTTCGGCGAGAAGGCCCGGGAGCACTTCCCGAGGATCGCGCTGGAGTTCTACGACCGCACCCGCGAGCACGAGAAGGCCCACGCGGTCTTCACGGGCGAGGCGCAGATCGAGCGGCTGAGGCAGTCGATGGTGCGCTGGATGGAGCGCCTCTGCCAGGGCCCGTACGACGAGTCGTACTACGCCGAGCGGGCCAAGATCGGCCGGATGCACGTGAAGATCGGGCTGCCTCAGCGGTATATGTTCACCGCGATGTCGCTGATACGAACGGCGTTTCATGGCATCGTGGACGAGCTTCCGGTGGAGGAGTCGAGCGCGGTGCGTGGCGCGCTCGCTCGCATCCTCGACCTGGAGCTGGCGATCATGCTGGAGACCTACCGGGACGACCTCGTCACTCGCATCCAACGCGTCGAGCGCGTGGAGAACGAGCGTCTGCGGCGCGAGCTCGCCCGCAGCGAGCACCGCTACGCCAGCGCCGTGGAGCTCGCCCGGGTGCTGGTCGTGGGCATCGACGCCAGCGGGGGCATCGCGCTCTTCAACCACGAGGCCGAGCGGGTGAGCGGGTACGCCCGGGACGAGGCGCTGGGGCAGCCCTTCGTGGAGCTGATGCTCCCGGAGTCGCTGCGCGCGGAGGAGGGCGGTCGGCTGCTGGAGGCGGCGTCGGGACTGACCCCGGTGAAGGAGGTCTGGGAGGTTCCGGTGCGGGCGCGTACGGGGAGGGAGCGCGTGGTGCGCTGGCAGCTCGCGTACGCGGCGCCTACCGCGGACGAGCCCGTGGCCCTCTACGCGATCGGGCAGGACGTCACCGAGGAGCGGGCGCTGCAGGAGCGCACGCGCCAGAGCGAGCGACTGGCCGCCGTGGGCACGCTCGCGGCGGGGCTCGCCCACGAGATTCGCAATCCCCTGAACGGCGCGCTCCTGCACGTCACCTATCTGGAGCGGGCGCTGAAGCGCTCGGCGGGCAGCGACGACGCGCTGGAGACCACGCGCTTCATCGGAGGAGAGATCCAGCGCTTGTCCCTGCTGGTGCGAGACTTCCTCGTGTTCGCCCGCCCATCGCCGCCCAACCGAAAGCCCGCCTCGCTGCAGGCGCTCTGCAGCCGCGCCGCCGCGGTGGTGGCCGACGACGCGAGCCGCGCCAAGGCGACGCTCGTGACCGACCTCACCAGCACCGACCTCGTGGCCGAGATCGACGCCGACAAGATCGAGCAGCTGCTGCTCAACCTCCTTCGCAACGCCATCGACGCGGTCGAGAGCGCGGGCGGGGGGCGGGTCGTGCTGCGCCTCAGGCGGCAGCCGAGGAGCGTGCTGCTGGAGGTCGAGGACGACGGACCGGGGCTACCCTCACCAGAGGCTCCGATCTTCGACGCCTTCTACTCGACGAAGTCCCAGGGCACCGGCCTCGGGCTCGCCATCGTCCACCGGGTGGTGACCGACCATGGGGGATCGGTCGAGGTTGACAGCCACCCTGGTCGCACTGTCTTTCGCGTCGTGCTCCCCGTCGGGAGCGGCGCTTCGGAGGTTCCGTGAGTCCCACGCCCAAGGTTCGAGTGCTGGTGGTCGATGACGAGGAGGGGGCTCGCTCGGGGCTCGAGAAGCTGCTTCGGCTGGAGGGCTACGCGGTCGACGCCGCGGCGGACGGCCTCGCGGCGCTGGAGCGCGCGGCCGAGCAGCCACCCGACGTGGTGGTGACCGACCTGAAGATGCCGCGGATGGACGGCATGGCGCTGATGGAGCGGCTGCGCGCGCAGTGGCCCGGGATGCCGGTGATCGTGGTGACGGCCTTCGGCGACGTGGGCTCCGCGGTGGCGGCGATGCGACAGGGGGCCGAGCACTACCTGGTCAAGCCGGTGGACTTCGACGAGCTGCAGGTGGCGATCGACCGGGCGATCGAGAACCGCGACGTGCGGGCCGAGGCCGACCAGCTACGGCGTCAGCTCCGAGAGCGCGACGCGCGCGGCCTGGAGGGCATGGTGGGCGCCTCGCCCGCGATGCAGAAGGTCTACAAGGTCGCCGCGCAGATCGCGCCCGCGAGGGCCACGGTGCTGATCACCGGGGAGAGCGGCACGGGCAAGGGGGAGCTGGCCCGGGCGATCCACGCCAAGGGGCCTCGCGTGGGCAAGGCCTTCGTGACGCTGCACTGCGCGGCGCTCGCCGAGACGCTGCTGGAGAGCGAGCTCTTCGGGCACGAGAAGGGGAGCTTCACCGGGGCCGACCGCCGCCGCGTGGGGCGCTTCGAGCAGGCCAACGGGGGGACGCTCTTCCTCGATGAGATCGGGGAGATCCCGCTGTCGATCCAGGTGAAGCTGCTGCGGGTGCTGCAGGAGCGCACCTTCGAGCGGGTGGGCGGCAACGAGGCGGTGAAGGTCGACGTGCGGCTGATCGCGGCCACCAACAAAGACCTCTCCGCCGAGGTCGAGTCCGGGCGCTTCCGCGAGGACCTCTTCTATCGGCTGAACGTGGTGCACGTCGACATGCCGCCCCTGCGGGTGCGGGAGAACGACGTGCTGACGCTGGCGAGGCACTTCCTCGATCGCTTCTCCAAGGAGAACGACAAGCAGCTGGAGGGCTTCTCCGACCGGGCGCTGGCGAAGATGCTGGCGCACCGCTGGCCGGGCAACGTGCGGGAGCTGGAGAACGCCGTCGAGCGGGCCACGGTGCTCGCGGAGGGCAACCTCATCGACGAGGACGACCTGCCCATCGAGGTGTCTTCGGCCGGGCGCCAGGGCATCCAGATCCCCGGGTCGACGATGGCGGAGATCGAGCGGCACGCGATCGAGGCCACGCTGGACGCCGTCGGCGGCTCCACCGCGCGCGCGGCGGAGATGCTCGACCTGAGCATCCGCACGATCCAGTACCGCCTCCATGAGTTCGGGCGCGCGACCCCGAGGGAGCGCAAGTCGGGCTGAGCTCGCGTGGCGGCACGTCGCTTGAACAAGCGACGCACATGTCCACGGCCCCCAGCTCGAAGTGCAGCGTGCTCGTGGTCGAGGATGACGTCTCGGCCGGTCGCACGCTGGCGCAGCTGCTGCGCGAGGACGGCTACGAGGTCGAGGTGGTGCTGGACGGCGAGGCGGCGATGGCCCGGCTGACGCGCGCCCCGACGCCGGATGTCCTCATCACCGACTATCGCCTGCCGCGGGCCGACGGACTGGAGGTCGCGACCTACGGCCGGAAGCTTCATCCCAATCTCAGCATCGTGATGGTCACCAGCTATCCCGAGGTCATCGCTCGCATCGGGTCGCGCGCCGATGTCCCCACGGTCATCCTCTCCAAGCCGCTGGTCTACGCAGAGCTCACCAGGGAGCTCGATCGACTCATCGAGCGCGTGGGCGCGTAGCAGGGGGGGGCTGCCGCGCGGCGACGCAGAAGCTGCGCTCGCCGTGCAGCAACTTCACGGGGCCATCAGCAATGGTCGTGCGGGTTGGGGAAGGCGTCGCTCTCGTCCTCGCCGCTGCGGGTCTTCAAGCAGGTGAAGTCCTTCTCGATGAGGATGCGCAGGGTCTGTCCGTCGCCCGTCGGCTGGTCGGCCTCGAGCCCCACCTGATCGGTGCGGCACCACGAGTCGGCGAGCCCGGCGGGGATCGACACCGTCACCAGAGATCCTTCCAGCCTCGCGCTGAGCGCACCATCCGTCGCCCGCTCGATCGCGTAGACGAGCTGCGCGCCCGGGCCGAAGCGCACGGCCTCCTCCACCCTCCCGACCTGGTCGAAGGTCTCCACCTCGCTGCGGGAGAGTCGCAACCGCAGGGAATTTCCGCGAACCCTCAGCTTCATCGTCGCTCCATGTCTTCCGGTGTGTCCCAGTCATCGAGCATCCGCTGCTCGTCCGTCGAGAGGCTCAGCTCCGACGCTCCCAGCTCGTCGAGCAACCCCTGGACCGAGCGCCGTCCCGACCCGGCGCGACCCTCGGCGAGGGGGAGCGCGCGCCGCGCGTCGTAGCGGGCGAACATCGGCTCCCAGCGGCCGTTGCGCCGTGGGGCGATCGCAGGGGCCTCGGTGACCGCTCCCGCGAGGCGGGCGATGAGCTCGCGCGACACGAAGGGCATGTCGCAGGCGATGGCGAGCGCGTGGCCATCGCCCGCGCGGCGGAGCAGGGGCAGCAGCCCTCCGAGCGGACCGATACCCGCGGGCGAGTCGTCGAGCGTCTCCGCGGCGACCTCGGCGTACTCGGCTCGCCGCCCCACGAGCACCCATGGGATCGAGAGGGACTCGAGGTGGCCTCTCAGCCCGTCGAGGATCGTCCCTCCCGCGGGGGCGCCGAGCAGCCCCTTCGGCCGGCCGCCGAAGCGCGTCGAGGCGCCGCCGACGAAGATCCCCGCGAGCACGGCGCGCGGGGCGCCAGCGCCGTCGACCGCGTCGAGCACGGCGCCCGGGAGGACGGCCTCGCAGCGGGGGAAGAGCTCGCGCTCCTCGAAGCGCACGTGCTCCACGAGGCGCTCTGCGAAGAGGCCCAGGTGGCCGGCGTCGCCTCGCTCGGCGGCGGCGAGGTGCGCCCTCAGCGCCGAGTGATCGGCCTCGATCCGGGCCGCGAGCGCGTGGTCTCCGAGCGCGCGGAGGGCGGGCAGCAGGATCGTCTCCTCCACCCGGAAGTGGGGCTCCAGCTCGCGGTCGAAGCGCCCTCGGAGGTCGAGCACCACCGGGCCGTCGGGCGCGAGGGAGGCCCCATGGCGGGAGAGTTCACGGGCCAGCACCAGCGCGTGGTGGTGCTCGCTGGACAGCCTCCGAAGGCGTGCGTCGCGCTTCATCGGGCGCTCTCTCGTCTCATCATGACTGCCGCGGAGACAGTACCCCCGCGGTCGCCGATGGGAAGGAGCGGGCGGGGCCGCGAGGGCCGATGTGGCACAACTGGCGCGGAGTCGGCTCGGATTGTCAGCCGGAGGGCGAGTGATTCCAGCGCTGGAATCGCTGCGGTGATGCTGCGGCACGAGGCGTGAAAACCCAGCGAACGCTTATGAACAAGCGCTTCCTTGCGTGCCTTCTGGTGGCGTCGTGCTGGGGGTGTGGCGCGGGCGTCGCCGCAGCCGGGGACTCCGGGGCCGATGCGGTGAACGACGGCGGCGCCGATGCCGGCCGCGACGTCGGTGCGCCGGAGCCGAGGGAGGTGCGCATCCCCGATCGGGCGCTGGTGGAGTGGATGGGCGTCGAGGGGATCGGGCCGTGGTGGATCGAAGAGCGCCTCGCGCCGCAGCCCGTGGCCCCGGGGGATCGCGAGCTCGGTCGTCGGAGCATCGTGCGGGCGGCGCCGGATCGACGGGTGGTGTGGCTCCCGCCGGAGGGCGACCGGCTTACTGACGCGGTGCTGCACCCGTCCGGCGAGTGGTCGGCGGTGGGGGTCGAGGCCGACATGAGGATCTTCCTCGCTCGCGGCGACCGCGACGGGCTGCGCGACCGCGTGGTGCTCGACGATCCGGCGCTGGCCTCCGACCGGCGCGCCTGGACCGTCACGCCTCGCACGGTGCTGCGCGTCGGGGCGCTCTCCGAGGCGAGCCCCTCCATCGTCGCGGACGGCGAGGACGTGGTCGTCTCGCTCATGTCCGAGGACTCCGCGGTGCTCGCCTACCGCTGGCGCCGCGCGGGCGGGGCCTTCGTACGGGGGCCGCGCACGCTGGTGAGCCCGGCCTCGATCATCACGCCGTTTCTCCCGATCGGCGGCAGCTTCGACGACTTCGACGCGGTGGTCTCGCCCTACCTGACGAGGCTGGGCGTCGACGGTCGGGGCAGGGCGTACGTCGCGACCTTCGCCGACCTGCAGCGGTTGAGGGCACACAACGCGGCCTTCGGCACCCGCCTCGATCTGCGGCGAGAGCGACTCTACCCCCGAGAGAACTCCTCGGACGCGATGCTCACCCGGGTCGACCGGGATGGCTCCATCGGCTTCGTCCGGGTGGTCGGCACCGCCGACGTCGAGGACGAGGTCTTCGGCGTCGCGGTGGGATCCGACCGCGTCGCGGTGCTGGGGCGCAGCCGGCGAGAGCTCGGCCGGGACAACACGGAGCTGCACGTGATGGTCGCGGAGGTCGGTCTCGACGGCGGGCCGATCGGCACCACCACCTTCGACGCGCTCGACTCGGGCCTTGCGCAGACCGGGGCCTACGTCGGCTCCGACCTCTGGGTGGGCGGCACCGAAGGCTGGGTGCAGAACCCCTCCGGTCGAAGCGTCGTCCGTGAGGGCCACGGGTTCCTCGTACGGCTGCGGGAGGGCGGCGCGGCGGGGCGCGTGGTGACGCGCTTCGACCCGATGCTCCCGACGACGGGCGGGCACGCGGAGCTGCGCTCGATCGTCGCGGCGGGCACGGCGCTCTTCCTGGGAGGGCACGAGCACGGTCCGCTGACCCACACGGGCGACGGGGACCGCAGCTTGATCCGCTCGGACGCCTGGTGGGCCGTGCGCGCGCTGCCGTGAGAAGCGGTCGTGATCGTCGACACGACCGGGCGTTGGAGCCTACGATCGGCGCCCACGGAGGGGACCTCTCGATATGCAGCGGGAATTGGAGATCATCCTGACGCGTCAGCTCGCAAGCTACCTGGCGACGCCCGCCTTCATCGTCGATCCAGAGGGCAACCTGCTCTTCTACAACGACCCGGCGGAGACGCTGCTGGGGCACCGCTTCGACGAGACCGGAGAGATGCTGGCCCGCGAGTGGTCGACGCTCTTCTCCCCCACCGATGCCAACGGGGCGCCGCTGCCTCCGGACGAGCTCCCGCTCCTCATCGCGCTGCGCACCCGCCACCCGTCGCACCGGGAGTTCTGGATCACCGGGCTCGACGGCGCGCGGCGCCACCTGGTGGTGACCGCGCTGCCGCTGGTGGGTCAGGCGGGGCGCGTCCTCGGCGCGATGGCGCTCTTCTGGGAGGGGGAGGCTCGGTGAAGGTTGCTCTCTGGGGCACCCGAGGATCGCTCCCAACGCCGGGCCCGGAGACCGCGCGCTACGGGGGCAACACGGTGGCCGTCGAGGTGCGGGCGGACGACAACAGCGTGCTGGTGCTCGACGCAGGCACGGGCATCCGCAACCTCGGGCGGACCATCCCGGGCACCACCCGGCGGGTCGACGTGCTGCTGTCGCACCTGCACATGGACCACATCCAGGGACTCGGCTTCTTCGCGCCGCTCTACGTGCCGGACATGGAGGTCCACATCTGGGGCCCGCCCTCGCCGGCGGAGTCGCTGCGCTCGCGGCTCGGCCGCTACATGTCCCCGCCGCTCTTCCCGGTGCGGCTGCGAGACCTGCCGTGTCGGCTCACGTTGCACGAGGTTCCGGTCGGGGACGTGCACATCGGTCCCTTCACCGTCGACGCCTCGCTGGTGTGTCACCCCGGTCCCACGGTGGGCTACCGCATCACCGCGGGGGGGCGGGCGCTCACCTACCTGCCCGACCACGAGCCCGCCCTCGGCGTCCGCGGCCCGCTCCTTCGCGACGGCTGGACCTCCGGCGGATCGCTCGCCGAGGACACGGACCTGCTCATCCACGACGGCCAGTACACCGACGCCCAGTACGAGGAGCGCGTGGGCTGGGGCCACAGCACCTTCGACCGCGCCGTCGAGTTCGCCAGGATTACCCGTGCCCGTAAGCTGGTGGTCTTCCACCACGATCCCGACCACGACGACGTCACCCTCGCCCGGCTGATGAACGAGCTCGTCGCGCGCAGCCGCCCGTCGATGCCGGTGAGCGCCGGCCGCGAGGGGGAGGTCTTCACCCTCTAGCGTCGGAGCCTTCGGAGCAGCGCGTCGCGCAGCCGGAGGGCCTCGGGGTCGCCGACGAAGACGCCGAACGAGAGGTACGCGAGGCCGAAGACCAGCAGCGTCGGCGGGGCGACCAGCATCGGCCGGTCGCCGAGGAGGGCGCGCAGCGGGAGCCGTACCGTCCACGCGGCGCCCGCGGCGGAGAGGGCGATCGACCAGAGCCGCGCGACGACGAAGCCCGGGACGCCGTGAGGGCCGACGCGGCGGCGGAGGGAGGCGCGGAGGATGAGGTACTCGATCCAGCCCGCGACGCCGGCGGAGGCGCTGAGGCCCACGGTGCCCCAGGAGGCGTCGAGGCCGAGCGCCCGCAGCAGGGGGAAGGCGAAGACGTAGCCGAGCGCGCCGGTGAGAAGCAGGCGCAGCGCGGCGACGTGCATGGGGGTGCGCGTGTCGCCGAGGGCGTAGAAGGCGGAGGTGTAGAGCCGCGCCATGGTCTGGCCGAGGAGCCCGATGGCGGAGCCCGCGAGGGTGGCCCACACGGCGATGGTCTGGCCGTGGGTGAAGGCCCCGTGCTGGTAGAGCAGCCCGGCGATGTCGCCGCCCAGCGCCACGAAGGCCATCGCCGAGGGGACCACGAAGAAGGCGATGCGGCGCAGGCCCGCGTCGAGGCGGGCGACCACGGCGCGGTGCACCTGGTCGATGGTTCCGGTGGCGGAGGCCATCTCCGGGAGCTCCGAGGCCGAGATGGCGGTGCCGAAGAGGCTCACCGGGAGGAGGTTGAGGGTCTGCGCGTAGCCGAGCGTGGCGACCGCTCCGATGGGCAGCAGGCTCGCCAGGATCTGGTCGATGTACCCGCTGAGCTGAGCGACGCCGCGGGAGAGCAGCGCGGAGGTGAAGCGGGAGAGCACCGCGCGCACGTCCGGAGAGCCGAAGCCCAGGGAGGGCCTCGCGCCAGGGACCAGGCGAAGCGCCGAGGGGAGCTGCACGAGGAGCTGCAGCAGGGCGCCGGCGACGGTCCCCCAGGCGGCGGCGCGGGCGAGGGCGAAGCCGCCGGCGTCGCGGCCGGTGACGACCAGCGCGACCACCACCGCGGCGCTCGACACCATCGGGACGGCGTAGGGGAGGAAGAAGCGACGGTGGCTGTTGAGGATGCCGAGGCACCAGGCGGAGAGCACCAGCAGCCCGATGCCCGGGAAGAAGATGCGCACCAGCGAGAGGGTCTCGACGCGGCGCTCTCCGTGGAATCCAGGGGCGATGAGGTGGACGAACTGCGGCGCGAGCAGCACCCCGAGCGCGACGAGCGCGGCGGTGACGAGCGCGAGAAGGGTGCCCACGGCGGCGGCCACGGCCACGGCCTCGTGGGGTCGACCGGAGGCGCGGAGCCTCGCGTACACCGGGATGAACGAGGCGCTCACGGCCCCCTCGCCGAGGAGGTTCTGGAGCACGTTGGGGATGCGGAAGGCCGCGGTGAACACGTCGGCCCCGGCGCCTCCGCCCAGGTAGTACGCGAACACCGACTGGCGCACGAGGCCCGCGGCGCGGCTCGCGAGGATGCCCGCCGCCACCGCGAGGCTGCCGCGCACGCGGGGTGGAGGCGCGGCGGCGGGGGTGGGCTCGGCGGTCATCGTGGGGCGCCACTGCCTAACGGAGAACGGGCGCCGTCGCCAATCGGGAGCAGCGGGGCGGCGGTCGTGTATGTTGCCGCGCCGTGATCCCTGCCAAATCCTCCCTCCGCGACGAGCTGCTCGGTCGCCTCCGGGCCGAGCTCGATCAGCTCGAGCGCGCGCATCAGTCGGCGCTCGAGGGCGCCACCCACGAGGAGGCCAAGCCCGAGAACAGCAAGGACACCCGCGCCCTCGAGCAGTCCTACCTCGCGCGAGGGCAGGCGATGCGCGTGGCCGACGCGCGCCGCGCCGTGGCGGACGTGGCGGTGATGTCCGTCGACCCGGCGGCTGGGGCTCCGCGCGTGGCGGTGGGCGCGCTGGTGACCACCTCCGAGGACGACGAGGAGCGCCTGGTCTTCGTCGCTCCGCACGGGGGAGGGAGCGTGCTCGCGGGGGGGCGCGTGCACGTGGTGACGCCGCAGTCGCCGCTCGGTCGCGCGCTGCTCGGACGCAGCGAGGGCGACGAGTGCGAGCTCACCCTCGCGGGCCGCGAGCGTATCGTCGCCATCGTCGCGATCGCCTAGGACACGCGGGTCCTGGGCCGCAGTGACCGCGCTCCAGCGGGCATGCTACGGCACGCTACGAGGGTTCGCGCGGCGGACCGAACCGACCATGACCAGACGCCCCAGACGCCCCAAGGCCGCGCAGCCTCTGACGCGCGCTTCCGCTCCGGTGGAGGCCCGCTCGTCGTCTCCTTCGCCCCGGCAGGAGCATCGCTCTCCGTGGACGCTCCTGGGCGCGGTGGCCGTGGTCGCCATCGGCTGGTTCGCCTACCGCAATGACCAGCCCCGGGAGCTCCCGGTCCCCGCGGCCTCGGCCAACCCGGCCGACGGTGGGGTGCGCTCCGAGGAGCTCATCACCCGGGTGCGGCTGCTCCCGACGCCGGAGGAACTCATCCCCCCGAGGGACTGCGCGGCGCCCAGGAACTGGTTGATTCCCGATCGCGACCGCGCCTCGACGCTCTCCCTGCTCACCCTCACGCTGCGTGACCCCGCGCTGGTCGCCGCGATGGAGCCCCATCTCTCCTGCGGCACCGGGCCCGGCTGCACCATTCGTCCGCCCATCGAGCTCATCGAGTCGCTCCCGGCCCCGGCGCGCTCCCGGCTGTACGGCGTGCTCAACAACATCGACACCAACCCCCAGGCGGAGGATGCCTTCAGGCGTCCGGTGGCGGCCGGTCCCTTCAGCGCCATCGTGGGTCTGCCCCCGGAGGCGAGGCCGCTCATGGACCGCCTCACCTGGCAGCAGGGCGGCGTCCCGACCTTCTCGGACTTCGCGGTGGTCTGCTCGCGGCTCCCGACGGAGGCGTCGCGACGTGCCTTCGTGAGGGCGATGCTCACCCGCCGCACGACGGACGTGTCGCTCCGCATCGACTCGCCCGGCGCCATCGACCGCATCGTCGCGGGCTTCCCCGACGGGGCGCAGCCGGCGATCCGCGCTCAGCTCGTCGCGGCCCGGGGCGCGGGCGACTCGACCATCGCGCTCGCGGCGCTGATGCCCGAGTGGGCCCGGATACACGTCGGCACCTTCCCCGCCGCCTCCGAGGCGTGGACCAACTGCTTCTGGACGGCGCTGCGCTTCATCGATCCGACGCCGTCGCCCCCGGTGCCCGACGCCGAGCTGTGGGGAGCGATGGTCGAGCGGGAGTTCGTCCGGGTGCGGGAGGACTACCGCTTCGGAGACATCCTGGTGCTGAGGGACGGGAGCGGGCGGCGCACCCACGCGGCCACCTGGCTGCTCGCGGGCTACCTCTTCACCAAGGATGGCATGGGCTCGCTCATGCCGTGGCGCGTGGCCTCGCTCGACGACCTGCTCAACGGATTTCCCACCACCGTGACGATGGAGTTCTGGCGCCGCCGCCCCGCGAGCTGAGCGCTTGCGGTGCGCAGGGGAATGGCGTTCCACTCGCAGGTCACTTGGAACCACGACCGTTCGGTAGAGACCTCTCGCTGGCCCTCCTCCTCAGTGGCGCCCTCGGGTGCCCCCGGCGAGCCGCTCCGACGCCGCCGCCGGACGCCGATCCCAACGTGCAGCTCCACGTCGAGCACGCCATCGGGGTGCCGGTGGTGGACATCCGGCGCGAGCCCGACGCCGGGACGACCCGCGTCCAGATCGGCGGCGCGTCGGTGCAGCTCCCCACGCGCGAGCCCGAGCCCCCGCCCTCAGAGTAGGCGTCACGCGAAGACGTCGGGCACGTACCGGCCCTCTCGCTCGATCTCGCGCAGCCACCGCGAGGCCTCGGCCTCGGTGCCGCCGGTCGCCTCCTGGCGGATCCGGCAGAGGGTCTCCCGCACCGCCGGGGCCATGCGCTCGCCGTCGCCGCAGAGGAAGACCGTCGCGCCCCGCTCGAAGGCCTCGCGGAAGCGGGCGCGCTCCTTCCAGAGCCGGTGCTGCACGAAGGTCACGTCCCCGTCGGGCTCGCGGAACCAGGCCGGGAAGACCGTCACCACCCCGTCGCGCTCCCAGGCGGCGATCTCGTCGCGGTAGAGGAAGTCGACCTCGGGGTGGTCGCAGCCGAAGAAGAGCAGCGCCTCGCCCGAGGCCTCGCCCGCGGCGCGGCGGGCGGCGCGCTCCTGGAGGAAGCCTCGGAAGGGCGCGAGCCCGGTGCCGGCGCAGATCATCACGATGGGCGTCGCGTTGGAGGCCGGAGGGTGGAAGGGCACGTTGGGCGTGCGGATCGCGACCGGGACCGCGTCGCCCGCCCGCAGCCGGGCGAGGTAGCTGGAGCAGGTGCCGTGGAAGCGCCCGTGGCCGGAGAGCGCCGGCGCGTCGAGCACCGCGACGGTGAGCGTGCAGCGCTCGGGGTTCCATCGGGGCGACGAGGAGATGGAGTACTGCCGGACTCGCATCGCGGGCAGCAGCTCCAGCAGCTCGCCGAAGGAGAGCTCACACGAGGGGTACTCCTCCAGCAGGTCGAGCACGCTCACCCTCCGGTCGAGCACCGCGGTCTTGTACCTCGCGGCGTCGGACGCCAGCGCCGCGAGGTGCGCCCGGTGCGGCGGACACGTGGTGCGCGCGGCGAGGCGCTCCAGGTTCCTGCGCGTGGCGGGGGCCGAGAGCTCGACGTAGCGACCAAGGAGATCCTGCACCGACACCGGGCGGTCCGTGGGCAGCGAGGCCGCCATGGCGCCGCGGGTCGAGCGCAGCAGCAGGGCCGCGTCGGTGCGCACCCCGAATCGCCGCGCGGCGCGCTCGACCAGCTCGGGGTGGTTCTCCGGCAGCACCGCGAGGTAGTCGCCCGCCGCGTAGGAGGTGCCCGGGGGAAGGGCGAACTCCAGGTGCCGCTTGGATCGTCCGAAGGGCGACGAGAGGTCGACCAGCTCGCGGTTGGCGAGGACCGTCGCGAGGTCGAGGCGGTTCTGTCGCGCGAGGTCCATCGCCCCCGACGGGGCGACCTCCACGCGATAGAGCGGCTCCGAGCCGACGTCGACGGCGGCCACGCCCAGCGCCGCGCCCAGCGTGTCCCAGAGCGGCGCGTACCAGCGCTCGAAGTCCCCGAAGAAGTCGCCGCGCGCGTCGGCCTCGCCCCGATCGAGGAGCGCCTGCGCGCCCGCCTCGCGGAGCCCCGCGTCGATGCGCTGGGGGACGGCCTGGTAGGTCTCGCTCCAGTCGCGGTTGCCGCAGCCGAAGACGGCGAAGCGCACGCCCGAGAGCGCCGCGGCCGGGACCCCGCCAAGCCACGCGCAGAACGCCCGCGCGTTGTCCGGGGGCTGCCCGTTGTACGAGGCCGTCACGATCACCGAGGCGCCCTCGCGCGGCAGCCGTCCGGTGGCGTCGTCGAGGGGCATCACCCTCGCCGCGTAGCCGCGCGCCTGACCGTCGCTCGCGATGCGCCGGGCGAAGGCCTCGGAGGCGCCGGAGTTCGACCCGTAGAGCAGCAGCAGCGGCGTCCCGTGGAAGGCCGCGGAGGGCGCCGCGGGGGCGGCGGCGGTCGCCTCCGCGGGGCGGGTGGAGAGCGAGCGCGAGACGGGCCGACGGATGCGGGCGCGGAGCTGGAGCCCGGCGGGCTTCAGGGTGAGGGTCTCCTTGATCTTGAGGGTGTACGGCGACGGCTCGGAGAGCTCGAAGCGCTGGAGCATCATGGCGAGCACCAGCGTCGCCTCCTGGAGCGCGAACGCCCGGCCGATGCACGCGCGCTGGCCGCTGCCGAAGGGCAGCCAGGCCTTCTCCGGGAGGCGCTGGCGGGCCTCCGGCTCGAAGCGGTCGGGGTCGAAGCGCTCGGGGTCGCTCCAGACCGCCGGGTCGCGGTGGAGGGTGGGGGTGAGCACGAGGGCCACGTCGCCGCGCTTGAAGGGATATCGATCGGCGAGGTTGGTGTCGTGCCGGGCGTGCACCGCGAAGGCCGGGGCGGTGGGATAGAGGCGGAGCGTCTCGCGGAGGATCTGGTCGATGTACCCGAGCCGGCCGAGGTCGTCGAAGCGGGGCATCTCGGCGCCGAGCACGGCGTCGACCTGCTCGCGGGCGCGGGCGAGCACCTCCGGGTGCTGGAGGAGCAGGTGCACCGCGAAGGAGAGGAGGCCGCTGGTGGTCTCGTGCCCCGCGATGAGGAAGGTCACGAGCTGGTAGCGGATGTTGGTGTCGTCGAGGCGCTCGCCGGTGAGCGGGTCTCTGGCGCCGAGCATGAGGCCGAGCAGGTCGCGGGGCGCGTCCTCCGGGAGGACCTTGCGGCGGCGCGCGATGAGCTCGTCGGTGATGCTGTACATGTAGCTCGCGTCGGCCTCGAACTGCCGCTGCGACAGGAACATCAGCTGCGTCTGGAGCGGCATCCGCCGCGAGCGGCTCCCGGCCTCGGCGAGCGCGCGCACCATGGCGTCGACGAAGGGGTGCATCTCTCGCGAGTAGAACGAGTTGAAGCGGTAGCCGAAGCCGCAGAGGGCGATGGTGTCGAGCGTGAGGCGGGTCATGTCGTCGGTGACGTCGATGCACGCCTCGGGGCCGAAGCGCTCCCACCTGGTGAGCATCTGGTCGGCGACGTCGATCATGTCGTCGAAGTAGCCGCGCATCGCGGAGGGGCCGAAGGCGGGCATCAGGATGCGGTGGGCCTTCGCCCAGTTGGGCTCGGACGTCTCGGCGGTGAAGAGGGCGTCGCCCGCGAGGTCGCGGATGTGGCGCAGCGGGCCGTGGATGTGCTTCTCGAAGCGGGTCTCGTCGCAGGCCTCCGCGGCGAGCTCGCGCGACCCGAGCAGCACCAGCGACTGGGTCGGGAAGGTCAGCCGGAAGATGGGCCCGTACTCGCGCGCGAGCCGCATCATGCTCTGCACCGGGGCGTCCGGGTCGACGTCGGGGAGGTTGCCCACGAGCGGGCGGACGCGCGGCTGCGGGATCGTGCTGGGGGCGTTGCGCTTGCGCATGGGGCCTCACCGTAGGCAGCGGCAGAAGGTGAAGCAAACGAGTAGTCTGCACACCCCCACATGAAGCGCGTTCATACTGGTCCACCGCTGGGACAGCTCGACCTCAACCTCCTGCGGGTCTTCGACGTGGTGCACCGCGAGGGCAGCCTGAGCCGCGCCGCGGAGGTGCTGTCCCTCACCCAGTCCGCGGTGAGCCACGCGGTGGCGCGCCTGCGCCGCGAGCTCGACGACCCGCTCTTCGTCCGCGAGGGCTCCCAGATGGTGGCGACGCCGCTCGCGACCCGCCTCGCGCCCGCGATCCGCGACGCGCTCACGGCGCTCGAGCGCGCCCTCTCCGGGCGTCGGGCCTTCGACCCGGCCGTCGACCTCGACCGGCTCACGGTCGCGATCCCCGACGAGCTCGAGGCCGTGGTGCTCCCGGCGCTCCGCTCGCGGGTGACCACGGCGGCGCCCGGCCTGCTGGTCGCGGGCGTCCGCTTCGACCTGGAGCGCCTGCAGCTCGAGCTCGCGACGAGGTCCGTCGACGTCGCGGTGGGCGTGCTGCACCCCGGAGGCCCCGACGTGCGGCGCGAGCGGCTCATCGACGACGCGCTCTGCGTGGTGGCCCGCAAGCGTTACCGGCGCCTCGACTCGCGCAAGTACCTCGCGGCCGGGCACGTCGCGGTCTCGCCCCGGCGCGACGGTCCGTCGATCGAGGACACGGCGCTGGAGCAGGCGTCGCTGCGCCGCCGGGTCGTCGCCCGCTGCCAGCGCTACGAGACGGCGCTGCGCATCGTGGCGGAGAGCGACCTGATCCTGACGGCGCCGCGGCACTTCGCCGACCGGCTCGCGTCGGTGCTGGGGCTGCACGTGCTGCGGACGCCGGTCCCGCTGCCCGCCGCGCAGGTCGACCTCTACTGGCACCGGCGCAGCGAGGACGACCCGGCCAACCGATGGATCCGCGCGCAGGTGCGCCAGGTGTTTCGCGACGGGGTGTAGCGAGGCCGCGACGGGCTCGCGCCGCGGTCGCTTGATTCTTCTCCGCGCACCCTGAGATGGTCGACGACCATGAGTGGGGAACCCTCGGACCGCGACCCGTCCCGTCGCGAAGCGTCGATCACGCCCGAGCAGGGCACCCTGGAGCAGCTCGCCTCGGAGGAGGGGGATGCCCTGCTGGGCGCGATGGCCGCGTCGGCGCGGCCGAAGCTCGGCGCGGTGGATCGGATGGGCCTCGCGCTCTCCGGCGGCGGCTATCGGGCGGCGGCCTTCCACCTCGGGGTGATGGGCGTGCTCCACCGGGTCGGGCTGCTGCCGACCGTGCGCGTGCTGTCGACGGTGTCCGGAGGGAGCATCGTGGGCGCTGGGTGGCTCGTCTCGCTGGCGGAGTCCAAGGGCTTTGAGGAGTTCGAGCGGGCGTTTCGTCGGTGGCTCTCGACGACCGACGTCGTCGCCCTCGCGGGGGCGAAGCTCTCGCGAGCGGGCGACGGCCAGACCCCGAGCCTCATCCGCGCGGCCGCGGCGGTGTACGCGCAGAGCCCTGTGATCGGGGATTTCCGCTTCGGGGATTTCCGCGAAGGCTTCCCGGTCGAGGACATCGTGATCAACGCCACGGAGTTCACCACGGGCAACGTCTTCCGCCTGACGCGCACGGCCTCCAGCCGGGCCTCCATCGGCAACCAGAAGGTGCCGGTGAAGCGGGAGGTGTTGGACCGCGTGCGGCTGGCGGACGCGGTCGCGGCGTCGTCGTGCTTCCCGGGCGCGTTCGAGCCGCTGGTCTGGCCGACGGACTTCGACCTCGACGGCCTCGACGCCACGGTCGGGTCCGAGCCGGTCTATCTGATGGACGGCGGCATCGTCGACAACCAGGGGATCTCCAGCGTCGAGCTCGCGGTCACCCGAGCGGCCAACCGGGCTTCGCCGCTGGACCTCGTGGTGATCTCGGACGTCTTCCAGCACGGACGCGACTTCCTCTCCGGGGCGCAGTCCGCCGCGTCGCCCGTGCCCAGCGTGATCCTCGCGCTGCTGCTCCTGGCGATCCTGCTCGGAGTGAACCTCGCCGTCGCGATCGCGACCCTCGTCCGCACGGGCCTCTCCGCGGGGACGGGTCTGTCCCTCTTCGTGGCCGCCGGGCTCGTGCTCCTCCCGCTGGCCGCGGGGGTATCGGCCTGGTGGTCGCTCCGCAAGAGCGTCGCCGCGCGATGGAACGTCCTCGCCGTCCTCGGCGGCTTCGGCGTCGGGGACCTGGTGCAGGCGATGGCGATGCGCGCGCGCTCGGTGCTCGCCATCCTCTCCAACGTCTTCATGAAGCGGGTGCGCTCGCAGGAGTACGGTCAGGTCCGCGACTTCCTGTCGAGGCGTGTGCGCTGCGTGCGGGTGTCGATCAACGACCACGAGCGCTGGAAGGATGATCCCGAGGTCACCGAGGCCCTGCGCGAGACCTGCCAGCGGGCCTTCGGGATGGCCACGACGCTGTGGTGCTCCGAGGCGGAGGTCGAGACGCTCGTCGCCGCGGGGCGCATCGCAGCCTGCAAGGCCCTGCTGGACGCCGCTCGCAGCGACGAGACGAAGGCGGCCTTCGTGGATGCGCTCGAGGCGCTGTGGAGTGAGCTGCGCGCGGCAGGCTCAGAGCGCAAATAGCGAAAGACCCCCGGAATCCGCTTGGACTCCGAGGGTCTTTCTTTCGTCGGGGCGAGAGGATTTGAACCTCCGACTCCCTGGTCCCGAACCAGGTGCGCTACCAGGCTGCGCTACGCCCCGTTGAAGGGAGACGCGTTGTACGCGCCGCCCTCCCGACCTGTCAAGACAATCGTCGGCGGCTCGCGACGATCATCCCGGCGGTCGGCAAACCACGTCCTCGATGACGCCGAGGTTGTTCTCCTCGTGACACTCGGTGCGCATCCGCGTGTCGTCGATCACCGCCGTCACCGGCGTGGCCCGCTCCTGCGGGGAGGCGACCCAGTCGCAGGTCACGTCGACGCACTCGCCGGGCATCAGCGCGCGCGGCGTCGGCGCCTGGCACACCCTCGGCCCCAGCGTCACGCCCGCCCCGCTGTAGAAGCCCACCGGCAGCCCGTCGGCCATCGGCGCCGTCCCTCGGTTGCACGCGCGCACCCGCAGCCGCGCCGCGCCCGAGGCGAGGCACATGAAGCCCGTCCCGGACACCGTGCCGTCGGGCGAGCTGGTGATCTCCGCGGTGCCCTGCACGTTCGTGCGGAAGTTGTTGAGCGTGCGCTCTCGCCAGTTGCGACGCACCGCCCCGCTCGCCGGGATGCGGCCGTCGTCCTCGACGTTGGTCACGTTGTAGGCGTGCTGGTTCCAGATGGTGCGGGAGCGCACCCAGCGGTCGGCGATGTCCGCGTACACGCGTATCCCTCGCACCCCTCGCGGTCGCGCCGCGCGGCAGGTGTTGCCCGCGCCGGGCGTCCCGTCCGGGGGCGCCGCGCAGACGTAGGTGCACTCGCTCCCCGACCCGGTGGTGCGCCCCGCGTCGCCGCCCGCATCCACGCTCGCGTCCGCCACGCCTCCGTCGCCCGCGGGGGCGCTCCCGGGGCAGCACTCGCTGTCGGCCGCGCAGCGGCAGAAGCCCATCACGCAGCGGCTCGAAGGGCACTCCGCGTCCGTCGAGCAGCGCAGCCCCGCGAACTGCACGTCCACCCCGCGAGGACCGACACCCGGGCACGCGACGCCGGTCGTCGGCGAGCCACAGTTGAAGTTGCTCCCCACCACCAGCTCGGCGCGGAAGTCCCCGTCGACGTCCGCCACCACGGGGTTCTCGTACCAGGTGCACGAGGAGTGCTGCTGCGAGAAGAGCACCGTCCCCGTGGCGCCGTCGTACACCCGGGCGAAGCACTCGTCGGCGTACACCGCCTCGACGCGGCCATCGCCCTCGAAGTCGAAGGAGGTGCTCCCGGTGACGTTGGAGCTCGCGTCCTGCGAGGGCCGCGACCAGAGCACCCCCGTCGTGGTCGAGGTCTCGCAGCGGCCGCCCGAGCGGGACACCGATCGGGGGCCGCAGTCAGGGTCCATCACCGAGTACGCCGTCGCGCCCGCCGCGGCGACCTCCGCCAGCCCGTCGCCGTCGAAGTCCGCCACCGTCGGAGGACCGCCCGTCCCGCCGCCCGGCAGCGCGATGGGGCCGAACACCGTGCGCCCCTCGATGGTGTCCACGCGCACGTACCCGCTCGACACCACCGCGATCTCGGGAATACGCGCGTCGGTAAACCTGGCGGACGCGAAGTCGCCGAAGTCCCCCACCGCCACCTGGCCGTCGCCGCACCCGGCGCCCGCGCAGTTGCTGCGGGTGAAGTACGCCTCGCGCACCCAGTCCCGCGTCGTCGCGCTCCAGGCGAAGACCCCGTTGCCGGTGACCAGCTCGACGGCGCCGTCCTCGTCCACGTCGAGCACCACGCTGAACGCCCCGGCGGAGTAGCCCGCGAGCTGGGTGCGCGCCCCGGTGCCCCCGATGAGCACGCCGGTGCGGCCGTTGAACACCATCCCGTGGCGCAGCACCTCGGCCCGCCCGTCGCCGTCGATGTCCGCGATCGTGGGCCCCGCCCAGCCGCCGCCCGTGGGGTCGAAGGCCGTCCCGTCGGCGCTGGTCGAGCGCCACCAGACGCCCCAGCGCCCGCGCGCCCCCGCGTCCCCCGTCGAGGCCGCCACGTACCGGAACGCCACCAGGCCGCCGCCGGCCTTGAAGGCCACGATCTCGGGCGTCCCGTCGCCGTCGAGGTCGCCGATGGCCGGGGGCGAGGAGTGCGACACGAGCTGCTCGGAGAGGTTGTCCTGGAGCGCGCAGGTGCGGCCGTCGAGGATGCGGATCAGCCCCGTCGGCAGCTCGGCGCCGCCGTCCACACCGTCGTCGAAGACCACCACGATGGAGGGCCGCACCGCCGAGGAGCCCGCGCGATAGACGCGAAGGTCGGCCACCATCGGCGTCGACAGCACGTGGAGGTGATCGGGGTACGCGTCGCCCGCGGGCGCCTCGTCGAACTGGCACTGCACCGCCGGAGCGAACACCCCGGGCCTCGGGTCGACCGTGCACGCCGGGTCGGTCTGCGCCCCGGTCCACGGCACGCAGCGCCCGCCCTCGCAGCGCGCGTCGTTGGCGCAGCCCGACGTCGCCGAGCAGCCCGTCGCCGGCTCCACGCAGCGGTCCATGCGGCAGAGCCGGGCCCCGGTGCAGTCGCTGGTCGCCCTGCACTCCGGGGTGAACACCTCCGCCGCCCCGGCGTCGCGCTCTGCGCTCCCGCGGTCGTTCGGCGCGTCCATCATCGATGATCCCCGGTCGGTGCCCGCATCGCGGACGTCCATCCTGGCGTCCGAGCGCGCGTCTCGGACGCCCGTGTCCAGCGCCCCGGCGTCCATCGTCGGCTCGATGGTGCTCTCCTCCGCCGAGCACGCTCCGCCCGCGAAGCAAAGCACCAGCGCGCCCATCCATCGATCGCTTCTCATCACCGACCGAGCGTACAGCAGTCCCCCGCGGCCGACGCCCTTGACCTCCCGCCGCGGCGCGCGCTAGCTGGACGCTCATGATTTCGATCCGCAGCAAGTCCACCACGTCGATGCACCGCCAGGGGCGCTCGCTCCCGGTCGTATGCGCCGCCGTGAAGGGAGCCGGCTAGCAGGAGAGGGACGTCGTACTGGAACCCGCGACCTCTCTCCCAGAGAGGATCGCAGGGGGTTCCAGTAAAGTGACGGTGCCTCGTGGGTCTCCCTCTTCGCTTGCGTCTTCACTCGTTTCTCCGACCCCAT
The DNA here is from genome assembly GCA_004297725.1 of Myxococcaceae bacterium. GTDB lineage: Bacteria > Myxococcota_A > Polyangia > Polyangiales > SCUS01. Next base: position 21,712 of record SCUS01000148.1, read on the forward strand.
GCCTCCTCCTCGGCGGACGCCCGCCGCGAGGTCATCACCCTGGCGTGGCCCATCGCCGTGGCCCTCCTCGGCGACACGGCCATGGGCCTCGTCGACACCGCCCTCGTCGGCGGCCTCGGCGCCAACGCCCTCGGCGGCGTCGGCGTGGCGACGGTGCTCACCTGGCTCAACTACGCCATCGTCTTCGGCGTGATGCGCGGGGTGAAGGTCTGCTCGGCGCACGCCCTCGGCGAGTCCAGGGGGGAGCACGGGCTCCACTACGCCCGCGCCGGGGCCGCGCTCGCCCTCCTCGCGGGCGCCGCCATCTTCGCGCTCGCGAGGGACGTCTCCTGGGCGCTGCACGCGCTGCATGTCGACCCGGCGATGATCCCCTACGCGCGCTCGTTCATGGCCGCGCGCACCACCCTCGCGCCGCTCACCTGCCTGCTCTCCGCGCTGGTGCAGTGGCGCCAGGGCGTCGGCGACAGCCGCACCCCGATGCGCATCACCCTCTCGGGCAACGTGATCAACGCCGCGCTCGCGTGGACGCTCATCCACGGCCACTTCGGGATGCCCCGGCTGGGCGTCGCGGGGGCCGGGCTCGCGACCGCCATCGCCGAGGGCATCAACGCGCTGCGCCTCTCCTCGCTCTGGATCGACGCCTGGAGGCGCAGGGCGCCGGACCCGGACGCTCCGACGGCGTCGGCGGCGCTGCGGAGGGTCTGCGCCGTCGGGGTCCCGACGGGGCTGCAGTTCGGCCTGGAGACGCTGGCCTTCACGGCCTTCACGGCCATTCTCGGCACCGTCGGGGCCACCGGGGTCGCGGCGCACCAGATCGCGCTGGCGGTGATCCGCACGTCCTTCCTCCCGGGCGTGGCGGTCTCCGAGTCGGCCTCGGTGCTGGTCGGCCGGGCGCTCGGCCGTGGAGAGCCCGACGAGGCCGACCGGATGGCGCGGGCCGCGCTGCGGGTCGCGATCACCTTCATGGCCGGCTGCGGGCTGGTGTTCGCGTTCGGCGGGGGAGTGATCGCCAGGGTCTTCACCGACGACCCGGCGCTCATCGAGACCGTGCGGCGGCTGCTCGTGGTGGCCGCGGTCTTCCAGGTGCTGGACGGCGCGAGCATCGTGCTGCGCGGCGCCCTCCGCGGCGCGAGGGACGTGCGCTGGGCGGCCTTCCTGGGCATCGCGGCCATCTGGACCTGCGTCCCCGGCGCGGCCTGGCTCTTCGGCCGCGAGCTCGGCTGGGGCGTGGTCGGCGCCTGGCTCGGCTTCATCGGCGAGACCGGCGTCGGCGCGGCGCTGCTCTGGTGGCGCTGGACCCGCGGCCACTGGCGCGCCCTCGCTCTCGCGCCTCGGGCTGACTCCACTGCGTGGTAAAGCCCTCCGTCATGGCCCCGATGCTCTCCTTTGGACAACCCAACAACCAGGCCGCCTCCTCCCGCCGGCTGCTCATCGTCTTCGACGGGGGCAACGCGCCCGGGTACTCCTCCGTCGCGGTCGCGCTCACCGAGGAGGCGGTGCGCCGCAACTACGAGGTCTGGGCCGCGAGCGAGGGCTTCCGCTCGCTCACCCGCGACGCCACCGCCGAGCCCAAGTTCGAGCGGCTGATCCTCGGTCGTCAGGAGCGCTACGCCCTGCTCGCGCAGGGCATCCCCGCGCGCTCCATGGGGCGCCGGGTGCTCGACGCGGGCAGCGACTTCCGCAGCGAGCGCTACCGGGGCTTCCTCGAGCACGACCGCCGTCGCGAGGCCGCGGCGACCATCGCGGCGCAGGGCTTCACGCACCTCGTGTGCGTCGGAGGCAACGGCACCCTCGAGGGCGAGAAGGCCCTGCTCGAGGACATGACCCCGAGGATCCCCGCCGGGTTCATCAACGTCTCCATCGACGACGACCTCGGCGGCGACCGGGCGATCGGCTTCCTCACCGGGGTCGAGGCCGGGGCGACGGTGGTGCGGGGCCTGCTCGAGGACGCCTACACCCACAAGCGCGTGTACCTGGTCGAGACCATGGGCAACCGCAGCGGTCGCCACGCGCTGCACTGCGCCGTCTCCGCGAGGGCGCACCTGGCCGTGCTGCCGCTCTTCCGCTTCACCGAGGAGGTGCTCCGGGAGATCGCCGAGAAGCTGGCGCAGGTCGACTACGCCGTGGTGGTGGTGGCCGAGGGCTACGAGTCCGAGCGCCGTCGCACCGAGCCGGGCCTCTCGGCGAGCGCGCTGCTGCTGCGCCAGCTCGAGCAGGTGGGCCTCGTCGACAGCCCCAGAAAGCGGGTCATCGCGGAGCCCTTCAGCCGCTACCTGCGCGGGGTGCGCCCGGCCTTCCTGGAGGTCTCCGCGGCGTACCTCAAGGCCTCGGTGCTCTTCGACGCCTTCGACGCCGGGCGCACGGAGATCATGCCCTTCGTGCTGGGCGCCCACGACGTCGGCGTGCGCCCCTTCTCGGCCATCGCTCGCGACGACCGGGTGGAGCCCGCCTTCCTGCCGCTGCTCGACCGGCTGGGGCTGCCGAAGTTCCAGGCGCTGGTGAGGGAGCGCTTCGCCGCGGGCGGGGCCTGAGCCCGCCTCCTCGCCCTCATCGCTTGCGCGCGAAGACCCGCACCGACTGATCCGCCGTGTCCTCCCGCTCGAAGGTCTCCGGCAGCTCGTTGACCTCCGTCGGGTCGTCGTCCTCGGTCGGAACCTCGTCCTCGATGGGCCCGAGCTGATGCAGCTCCCGCTGCAGCGCGGCGGCGTCCCGGGGGCGGTCCGCCCGGGAGAGCGAGATGCAGCGCATCACCAGCGCGTCGATGGTCGCTGAGACCCCCGGACGGAGCATCGACGGCCTCGGCGGCGTCGCCCGCTGCATCTCCATCAGCAGCGCGGCGGGCGTGCGCGCCGCGAAGGCCAGCCGCCCGGTGAGCATCTCGTAGAGGATCACCCCGACGGCGTAGAGGTCCACGCGGCCGTCGAGGTCGGAGTCGCCGCGGGCCTGCTCCGGGGCCATGTACGAGGGCGTCCCCATGACGAAGCCCGCGCGGGTGAGCCTCGGGTCGCCCAGGGCGGTCATCGCTTTACTCACCCCGTAATCGAGCACCTTCACCCTCGGCGTGTCTTCCCCCCTCGCCACCAGGAAGAGGTTGTCGGGCTTCAGGTCGCGGTGGAGGATGCCCCGGGCGTGCGTCGCGACCAGCGCCGACACGGTCTGCCGCGCGACGCTCACCGAGAGCTTGAGCCCGAGCCGGCGGTCGCGACGCATCCTCGCGGTGAGGGTCTCGCCCTCCAGCCGCTCCATCACCAGGAAGGGCGCCCCGTCCTCGAGGACGCCCATGTCGAAGACCTCCACGATGTGCGGGTGCCCGAAGCTGCCGGACACCACGGCCTCCTTCTGGAAGCGCGCGATGGCCACCGCGTCGCGGGCGTACTTCGGGTGCAGGCACTTGATGGCCACGCGGCGTCCGAGGTTCACCTGCACCGCGTCGTAGACGACGCCCATGCCTCCCCGCGCGATGAGACCGGTCACCCGGTAGCGACCCTGGAGCAGCCGTCCCAGGAGGGGGGCCTCCGGGGTCGGCAGGGCCAGCGGGGTCTCTCGCGGGAGACCGTCGGCGGGCTGCGTCGCGTCGAGGCCCCGGGGCGCGAGCGGGGGCGGGGGGAGCGACGCCCGATCGGGGGACTGGGGCCGCATCGCCGGGACGACGGGCTTCTGGTGCACGGGGCAGAGCGGCGCCTCGGCGGGGTGCGGCATCCCGCAGAGCTGGCACCGGATGAAGCGCTGAGCCATTGGAGCAGTGGCGAGTATAGATCCGCGCGGGGCGCTACGTCGGCAGCAGGCCGCGGCGGGCGAGGGCGGCGCGCACCTCGGCCTCGCGCGACCGCGGCACCGACACCCGGGTGGGCATGCCCCCCGCCACGCCGAGCATGGCGAGGAAATCGAGGCCCGAGTCGAAGGCCGCCGCGAGGGTGACGTTCTGATCGTCGGTGAGCACCGAGACGGCGGCGCGCTTCTGCCCGAGGAGCAGCAGCTCGGTCTTGTCGACCTCCCGGGGCTTGAGGTCGGTGATGTCGCACCAGGCCACGGAGCCGGAGACGGTGTAGCGGTCGCCGGCGACGTCGCGGGTGCGCTGCTCGATGGCGTCGTAGCGGGACGCGGCGGCCTCGATCTCGCCGTTCACCTGCGGGTCGACGCAGCGGCCCACCAGCCAGTCGACCACCCTGGCCAGGAAGGCGTCGTCGCGGCCGTCGATGCGCAGCGCCCGGTCGATGCGCTCGCCCCGGGGCGAAGGGGCGCCGGTGCGGGTGTCGATGGCCCGCGCGTCGTCGTCGGCGCCGGGGTAGGGCTCGACGCCCCCGAGGATCCACTTGGCCGCGGCGTAGAGCCCGTCGAAGTCGTTGTGGGCGACGAGGGTGTCGACCGCGCCGACCTGCGCCACGAGCTCGGGGGTGACCATCTCGGGGCAGGCGCCGTGCACCGCCTTGGTGCAGAGGGTGAACCTCGGGTCGGGGCGGTAGCGGTCGTGGAGGTTGTGGTCGTGGTGGTCGACCCAGGCCGCGAGGCGCTCTCCGAGGCCCGCGAGGAAGGGGCCGGTGACCTTCTCGAAGCTGGCCCCGGTGCCCGCGGCGGCGAAGGCGATGTCGAGGACCACGACGCGCCCGACGAGGGTGGCCGGGCGGGGCAGCTTGCGGGGGGTGGCGAAGACGAGGGCGGGGCGGGTCACGCGGCGGGTTCGACCGTCTTGATGGCGTCGCGGGCGAGGGAGCCTGCGCCCTTGTTGCCGCCCACCTCGAAGCCCGCCGGGACGGGCCCGTCGAAGTCCGAGAAGGTGAGCCGGTGGTCGTCGGCGCCGATGAGCGTGGCGGTGATGCTACGGCCGTCGGCGGTCTCCACCACGACGCGCTTGTCGAGGTGCCGCGCCCACGGGTCGCTCGACTCGTCGAGGTTCAAGAAGATCTTCATCTGCTTGAGCCACAGCTCCTGGCCGCGCGGGTCGGTGGTGTCGAGCCGCAGCTCGTTGACCAGCTTCACGCTCATCGCGATCCAGTCCTTGTAGCAGCCGGCGCAGATCTTCTGCTGGATCTCCGCGCCCAGGGGCGCGAGCTTGGTACCGGGGCGAAACGGCGGCGCCGCGAGGCCGGGCTTCTCTTCGCCGCACTTGATGCACTTCACGTCGGTGGTCATGGCGCGCCGACTTATGCGACACCCCTCCGCCCCCTGCAAGCGCCACGGCGCTCACCGATCCACCGTAGGATGCGCCCCCCTCCGATGAGCACCCCCCGAGCCAGCTTCGATACCGTCACCGTCGACCGCGTCACCCGGGTCTTCGGTGTGACCCGCGCGCTCGCGGGCGTGAGCGCCACCTTCCGCGCCGGCGAGGTGGCCTCGCTGGAGGGCGGCAACGGCGCGGGAAAGAGCACCCTGCTGAGCATCCTCGCCACGCTCTCCCGACCCACCGCGGGCGAGGTGCGCTGGGGCGAGTACCGCATGCCGGAGGACCGCGAGGCGATCCGCTCGGCGGTGGGCTTCGTGGCGCACGAGGCGATGGTCTACCCCGACCTCACGCCCCGGGAGTCGCTCTCGCTGATGGCCACGCTGCACGGCCTCGACGAGCCGCGCGCCCGCATCGAGGCGGTGCTCTCGGGCGTCGGCCTCACGGCCCTCGCCGAGCGCCCCGCGCGCACCTTCTCCCGCGGCCAGCTCCAGCGCCTCGCGGTGGCCCGCGCGGAGCTTCACGACCCCACGCTGGTGCTCTTCGACGAGCCCACCACCGGGCTCGACGCGAGGGCCGTCGCCCGGCTGGAGGAGGACATCGCCAGGGCCCGGTCTCGCCGCCGCATCGTGGTGCTGGTGACCCACGACGCGCCCTTCGCCGAGCGCGTGGCCGACGTGCGCATCACCCTCGACCGCGGGCGCATCGCCGGGACGGTTCGCGTCGAGCGCTGACGGTCAGCGCGGCGGGGCGCGGTGCACGGCGCGCGCAGGGCGCGGCCTCGGGCGGGCGGGCGCAGCGCCGGGTCGGACGCCCGGTGAAGGCGAGACCACCGGGGCCGCGGGCTCCGGGCGGGTGAGCCGGTAGACGCCCATGATCAGCGCCAGCAGCGCCAGGGCCGCGAGCACCAGGGTGCTGGCCCTTGGCGGCGAGCGACGCAGCTTCGAGGCGCCTGCGGAGCCATCGCGCAGGGCCGTGACCAGCAGGGCGACGAAGGCTCCGGCCGAGGCGGGGCGCTCGGACTGCCGCCGGGAGAGGGCCATGGCGAAGACCTCGTCGACGCGGGCCGAGACCGAAGGGAGCACGGACGAGGGCGCCGGGGTCAGGTCGTGCACCACGGCGTAGGAGACCTGCACCGCGTCGTCGCCGGGGAAGGGCCGGGTGCCGGTGAGGGCCTCGAACATCACCGAGGCGAGGGAGTACACGTCCCCCCGGGTGCTGTACTCGCCCTTGGTGATGGCCTCCGGGGGCGCGTAGGCGGGCGTCCCCAGAAACTGCCCGTCGCGGGTGAGCGTCGCGTCGGGGACGCGGGCGATGCCGAGGTCGGTGAGCTTCACCGCGCCGTCGGGCCCCAGCAGGATGTTGTCGGGCTTGATGTCCCGGTGGACGATCCCGACGGAGTGGAGCGCGTCGAGGGCCGCGCCGACGCCGCGGGCGATGCGGATGGCCTCCTTCGGGGTGACGGGCCCCTCCTCGATGAGCGCCCGGAGGCTGCGCCCTGGGACGTACTCGTAGACCACGAAGGGGCCGAGCGCGGGGCACTCCCCCGCGTCGTGGACGGTCACGATGTTGGGGTGGTGAAACCTCGCCGCCGCCCGCATCTCGTTGCGGAAGCGGGCCACGAAGGACTCCCTCTTGCCGCCGTCGCGAAGCACCTTCACGGCGACCTCGCGCTGCAGCTCCGGGTCGTGGGCGAGCATCACGGTGCCCATGGCCCCCTCTCCGAGCTGGCGGATCACCCGGTAGCGCCCGATGCGCTTCGCCGTGGCGGCGGACTCCATGGCACCGACGGCGGGCTCCATGAGGACGGGGTGCGTGGCGAGCTCGGGCATTCGGGCCGCGGCAGTCTATGCCCCGCAACACCGACGGTCGAGAATGAGGGGCGTCACGACGCCTTTCAGCGAGCCCCGGTGACCGCGCGGCGCATCACCTCGACCGGGGCCTCTCGACCGAACCAGCGCTCGAAGGCGACGGCTCCCTGGTGCACCAGCATCCCGACGCCGACGCCGTCGAGCACCCGCAGCCCCGAGGCGCGAGCGGCGAGCATCCACGGCGTGGGCTGAGGGGTGTAGACGAGGTCGACGGCGAGGGCGCCCGGAGCGCAGCAGGAGAGCTCGGACGCGGCGACGATGGCCTCGCCGGGCGGCCCGCCGGTCATGCCGCAGGGGGTGGTCTGCACCAGCATCGTGGCCTCCGCGATCGCCGAGCGCGCCGCGGGGGTGCCGAAGCCCGCGGCCGGCCCGAGCGCGCCCGCCTTCGCCGCGTCGCGAGCGAGCACCGTGATGGACGCCGCGCCTTCGCCCTCCGCGGCGACCACCACGGCCCTCGCCGCGCCTCCCGCCCCGAGCACCACCACGCGCTGCCCGGAGAGCGAGGCGCCCGCTTCGATCACCGCGCGAGCGAAGCCCGGCGCGTCGGTGTTGGTCCCGACGAAGCCGGCGTCGGTGCGCACCAGGGTGTTGACCGCCCCGCAGCGCAGGGCGAGCAGGTCCACCGAGCCGAGGGCGGCGCGCACCGCGGATTTCCACGGCAGCGTGACGTTGGCGCCGAGGTAGCCGTCGCCCCAGAGCGAGGCGAGGGTGGCGTCGAGGGTGCCGGGCGGCGTGTCGAGGGCCTCGTAGGAGGCGTCGAGCCCGAGCGCCCGGAAGGCCGCGGTCATCATGGCGGGGGAGAGCGAGTGCGCGACGGGGTGGCCGAGGAGCGCGAGACGGGCGGTCACGTCCCGACGCGGGTGACGGTGGCGTCGAGGGTTCCCCGGTCGAGGCGCAGGTGGATGCTGTCGCCCGGAGACACGGTGCTGGCGTCGACCAGGGCCCGACCCTCGTGCATCGCCACGCCATAACCTCTCGCCAGGATCTTCACTGGCGACAAGGCATCGAGCTTTCCCGCCGCGAGTCCGAGCGCGTTGCCTCGCCGCTCCAGGAGCTTACGGGTGCTCCGGTCGAGCCGGTCGCGCAGGTCGCGCAGCGTGAGGGCGCGTCGCTCGGCGCGTCGCTGCATCGCGGGGAGCATCCGGGCGCCGAGGCGCTCGAGGGCGGCGCGGTGGTTGGCGAGGCGCACCCTGGGGTGGTTGCCCTGGAGGTTGACGTCCGCCTGGGCGAGCGCGCGGCGCTGGGCCACGAAGCGCTTGCGCAGGGCCTCCTCGGCGCGCTCGATGAGCCCGTCGAGGCGCTGGCGCTCCACCGCGATGGCGCGGCGAGGGTCCCTGGGCTGGAGCCGATGGAGCTTGAGGTGGAGCGCGCTGAGCTTGCCGGAGAGGGCGCTGCGGAGCCTGCGGTGGAAGCTCTCCAGGCGGTCGCGCTCCTCGGTGATCTCCGGGGTGCAGATCGTGGCGGCGGCGGTAGGGGTGGCGGCGCGCAGGTCGGCCACGAGGTCGGCGAGGGTGTAGTCGACCTGGTGTCCGACCGCGGACACGACCGGCACCCGGCAGCCCGCGATGGCGCGGGCGACGCGCTCGTCGTTGAAGGCGGCGAGGTCCTCGCTGGCGCCTCCGCCCCGGCCGACGATGAGCACGTCGAGGGCGCGGATGCGCTGCACCTGCGCGATGGCGCGGGCGATCTGCGCCGGGGCCTCGGCGCCCTGCACCAGCGTCGGGGAGACGACCACGCGCACGGGCCAGCGGCGGAAGAGCTCCTTGATGATGTCCTGCAGGGCGGCGCCGGTGGGGCTGGTCACCACCCCGATGACCTTGGGGAACCTCGGGAGCGGGCGCTTGCGCTCCTCCTCGAAGAGCCCCTCGGCGCGGAGCTTCTCCTTCAGCGCCTCGAAGGCCGCCGCCGCCGCCCCGGCGCCCGCGGCGGTGGCCGCGTCGCCCACGAACTGGAAGCTCCCCCGGCTGTTGTAGATGGTGGGCTTGCCGCGGAGCTGGATCTTCTCCCCGACGGTCATCTTCGCCTTCGCCTTGGCGAGGCTGCCCTTCCACATGACGCACGCGAGGCGGGCGTCTTCGCGCTCGTCCTTGAGCTCGAAGTAGAGGTGCCCCGAGGTGACCAGCTTGGCCGAGGAGATCTCGCCCTCGATCCAGACCGAGGCGGCGAAGCGCTGCTCCAGGGTCTCCCTCGCGGTGCGGTTGAACTCGCTGATCGACAGCGGCTTCGGGGCGGCGCTCACGGGTCGGAGGAGGTCGTTCATCGCGGCGCCGGGAGCTATAGACCACGTCGGGCGGCGGGGGCGAGTGACGTGCATCCCAGCCCGTGGCCGGGCCGTCGCGGCACGCGCCCTGTGCGGCGATGGCACAACCCGTCGCACCCTCATGGATCGCGCGACGCCCTCTATTCCCAGCGGTTTGTCTTTTCCCCGGCCTTGGAGCATCCATTGCACAGAGGACCTCCCATGACCCGATCAAGCTGGACCCGTGCGCTCTTCCTGGTGGCCGCCGTCTCGGTGCCGACCCTCTCCAGCGGCGTCGCCGACGCGTGCGGTGGCTGCTTCGCCCCGTCGGAGACCAACCAGGTGGTGACCGATCACCTGATGGTGATGGCGCTTCACGCGAGCGAGTCGATCCTGTGGGACCAGATCCGCTACTCGGGTCGCCCGCAGGACTTCTCCTGGGTGCTGCCGGTGCAGGGCGACGCCCGCCTCGAGCTCGCCAACGGAACCTTCTTCGACACCCTCTCTCAGGTCACCGCCCCGACGGTCACCGCCCCGTCGCAGGTCTGTCCCACCGCCGGCCGCGGCGGACTCTTCGCCGCCTCCGACTCCACCGCCCGCAACGAGTCGGGCGGCGTGCAGATCCTCAGCACCGCCATCGTGGGTCCCTACCAGACGGTGACGCTCCGCAGCTCCGACGCGGACGCCCTCTCGACCTGGCTGCGGGCCAACAACTACGCCATCCCGGCGAGCATCGAGCCCGTCATCCGGCACTACACCGACCTGCACATGGACTTCATCGCGCTGCGCCTCCGGCCCGGCGAAGGCGTCCAGGCGATGCAGCCGGTGCGGGTGCGCTTCTCCACCCCCTCCCCGGTGCTCCCGCTCCGCATGGTGAGCGCGGGCATCGCGGACAAGGTCGGCATCTCCCTCTTCGTCTTCAGCGAAGGGCGCACCGAGGCGATGAACTTCCCCAACGCCCTCGTCGACCGCGCCCGCGTCTCCTGGGACTACAGCACCAGCGCCAGCAACTACCCGGCGATGTTCCGCGCGGCCATCGCGCCCTCCGGCGGGCGCGCGTGGGTCACCGAGTCGGCGCAGCGCGCGGACAGCTACAGCAACAACTTCCGTTACAGCCCCGAGGCCTACGGCGACTGGGGCCTCGCCGTGGCGGGCCTCTCGCAGCCCTGGGTGACCCGCCTCCGCGCCGACCTCCCGGCCGCCTCGCTCGACCGCGACCTGCAGCTCCAGGCCTCCTCCAACAGCGCCGAGCTCGCCCCGTCCTTCCAGGCGGGCGTGCTCCTCAACCGCCCGCCCTGCGCCACCGACGACGGCTTCTACAGCGGAACCGACTCCAGCTTCCGCGGCCTCTCGTGCAGCGCCTCCCCGGGCGCCGCGGCTCCCCGCGGGCTCGCGGGCCTTCTGGCCCTCGGCCTCGCTGCGGTCGTCGTCCGCCGCCGCCGCTGAGTCACCGCTTGCGTCTCGGCCGATGCTCGCGCTAGCACCGGGCACCACGCATGGCGTCTGACCTCCTCGACCGACGCTTCCTCGCCGTCATCGGCAAGGGCGGCACTGGCAAGACCACCGTCACCGCCGCCCTCGCGATCCTCGCGGCCTCCCGAGGCAAGCGGGTGCTGGTCGCGATGTCCCAGGCCCGAGAGCGCATGAGCTCGATGCTGGAGTCGCAGTTCATCACCAGCGAGGTGGCGCAGATCCTCCCCAACATCGACGCGGTCAACCTCGACCCCGAGTCCTGCCTCGACGAGTACGGGATGATGATCCTGAAGGTGCGCGCGCTCTACAAGGCGGTGATGGACAACCGCGCCGTGAAGGGCTTCCTGCGCGCGGTCCCGGGGATGGACGCCTGGTCGATGCTGGGCAAGACGCTCTATCACGTGAAGCAGCAGGAGAACGGCCGCCCCGTCTACGACCTGGTGCTCCTCGACGCGCCCGCCACGGGGCACGGCCTCCAGATGCTTCGGGTGCCTCAGGTGATCACCAAGGTCGCCCCCATCGGCCTGCTGCGCCGCGAGGCCGAGGAGGGTCTGGCGATCATGCGAGACCCGAGGCAGTCGGGCATGGTGGTGGTCACCCTCGCCGAGGAGATGCCCACCACGGAGACCGAAGAGCTCATCCCCAAGCTCACCCAGGAGCTGCATCTCCCGCTGGCCAAGCTGGTCATCAACCAGGTGCTCACCCCCCTCTTCAAGACCGGCGTCGAGCCCGCGCGCGCCGCCGCCGAGGTGCTCGCCCGCGCCTCCGCGCTCGAGGGCGTCGCCCGGGTGGGCCTCTCCCGCGCCCGCCGCGAGGCCTTGCAGCGCACCATGATCGAGCGCCTCGCGAAGCTCCCCGGCAGCAAGGTGATGCTCCCGGCGCTGACCGTCGAGCAGGTGCGCCGCGCCGACATCGAGATGCTCGCCCGCGGCCTCGGCAGCGTCTGACCGGGGACTCTCTCTCCATCCCCCAACTCGTCGATTGACGCGGTCTCGGTGAACGGTGTCCCATCCCCCGGTGATGGCAAGGCGGTGGTCTCCGGGGTCGCGTCGGTGGGTGGTTCTTACCGCGCTGGTAATCGTCTCGACGGCGTCGGCGTTCGCGCACGACCTGCGAGGGACGCTCACCGGCGCCGATGCGCTGAGCCCATCGGCCAGGGCGACGCCGGCGCGGTGGCGCGGGGCGTTCTGGGAGGTGCCCAACGGGGCGCTGGCGATCACGGCGCCGCGGTCCAACGTCGAGCGTGACGTGGCGGTGGTGCTGACCGGCGCCTCGGTGGCCGAGTCGAGGCAGCCGGTGACGGTGCCCGTCGAGGGCGGCCGGTGCCGACCCGGCACGGTGCTGCTCTCCCCGGGCACGACCCTCACGCTCGACAATCAAGACCTGCTCGCCCACGAGTTCTACGTGGTGCGCGCGGGCGGGGACGACCGCGTGGTCGCCGCGGAGGTCACCTCCTCGCGCACCCGCCGCCAGGTGAGCCTCCCCTCGGCCGGGAGCTACGAACTCCGCGACCTGCGGCAGCCCACCTTCCGCTGCTGGCTGGTGGCGGGCCCCGGGCAGGGGAGGGTGCTCCAGCCCAACGCCACCGGGGCCTTCACGGCCACCGGGCTGGAAGACGGGCCGTACACCGTGAAGGCCTATTTCGAAGGAGTCGAGCGGGCCTCGGCGGAGGTCACGGTCGCTGGGCGCGAGGCGTCGGTGACGCTGGCGATCGGTGCGGCCCCGGCGGCCCCGGGCGCGGCGCCTGCGGCGGCCCCGGCGGCGCCCGAAGAGAACCATCGTCGGCGTCGGGGTCACTGAGAAGCGGAGCGGTCGGCGATGTTGTTCTCAAGGTTCTGGATGGTGTTGCTGGCGCTGGTCGCCGGCGCCTCGGTGGCGGCGATGACGCTCGCCCGCAAGACCTACGACCACGACCGCGCGAGCGACGTGGCGACGATGGTCGACAGCGACCGGCGCATCGTGGAGGAGTTCCTCCGGCGCGACGCGCGCACCCGGCTCGACGACCTCGCGCCGCTCTCGTCGGACACGAGCCTGGTCGCGCTGATGGTGACCGCCACGCGGCGCACCGCCGACACGCCCGCGGCCATCGGCACCGCGCTCACCTCGCGGCTCCGGGAGCTCAACCAGGGCCTCGGCCCGCTGCGCGGCGACGTGCTCTTCGCGGTCGACCCGCGGGGCGTCATCGTGGGGCGCGTCGGGCTCCAGGAGAACGAGGTCGGCCAGTACGTCGGCGGGCTCCCGCTGGTCGAGCGCGCCATCGCCGGCAACGTGCGCGACGACATCTGGGAGCTCGCGGGCACCGCGTACCGCATGGCCGCCCGGCCGGTGATCTCCGAGGGCCGCTACTACGTCGGCGCGGTGGTCCACGGCATGGCCATCCAGCCGCGCTTCGTCGAGACCGTGGCGCAGCTCGTCCCCGGCGCGTCGGTGATCGTCTTCGGCGCCGCGCAGACCTACGGCGGGTACACCCCGGTGCCCGAGCGCGGCAGCGTGGCGGCCCCCCCGGTCGGCGCGCTCTCCGACCCCCTCCGCACGCTCTCCCAGCGCCCCGAGTGGACGACCCGCGGCGCGGTGTCCTTCGACCTCCCGGAGCAGGGCGGCCGCGTCGCCTACGCCTCGCTCCCCGGGAGCGTCGGGGCGGGCTTCGCCGTCGGCCGCGGGCTCCCCACGATGCCGTCGGACTTCCTGATGCACGCCTCCAAGGAGGACATCGCGCGGGTGCCCTTCGCGGCGCTGCTCTCGGCGGTGGCGGCGCTCATCGCGGTGGGCTTCGCGCTCTTCTACTGGGAGTACGACAGCAAGAAGAAGCGGCTCATCGCGGCGCTGCGCGGGCTCCAGAAGGGCCCCGGCAACCGGGTCGACCCGCTGCTGCTCGACGGCTTCGCGCGCGACGTCGCCGTGGCCGCCAACGACGGCATCGACGAGGTGGTGAAGCGCGAGATCGAGCGCTCCGGCGGCAAGCTGCGGAGCGTCAACGACCTGGAGTCGCTGCTCTCGAACCCGGGCGAACCCCCGGGGACGCCCATCAACCAGCGGCTGCCGCTCAACGAGGCGGACGAGCAGCGGCAGTGGCGGGAGGTCTTCGAGCAGTTCGTGGCGCGGCGCCGGGAGTGCGGCGAGTCCGTCGACGGCGTGACCTGGGACCGCTTCGCCGCCACGCTCCAGAAGAGCCGCGCGGAGGTGGTGTCCCGGGCCCGCAGCCGGAGCGCCCGCTTTACGGTGGTGGTAAAAGACGGCCGCGCCGCGGTGAAGGCCGCGCCGCTCGGCTGAGCGCCCGCACAGACCTCCCAAACCTCCCGAAGAAGGTGTCACCCGAATGAAGCCGCTGCCCCCGCTTGATGGGATGGACGTGACCGAGCTCGCGGAGCTCCTCGCCCATCACAACCACCGCTACTGGGATCTCCACGCGCCGGAGATCAGCGACTACGACTTCGACAAGCTGGTCGAGGCGCTCAAGGCCGCCGCGCCGGACCACCCGGTGCTCGGCTCCATGGGCCCGACGCTCTCGGGCAAGGGGGTCAAGCACAAGGTCCCGATGCTCTCGCTGGACAAGTGCTACTCCGACGACGACCTCGACAAGTGGGCCACCAGCTTCGTCGGCGACGCGGTGATGATGCCCAAGTTCGACGGCATCGCGTGCTCGCTCCACTACGACTCCAAGGGGGTGCTGGTGCGCGCCGTGACCCGCGGCGACGGCATCACCGGCGAGGACATCACCACCAACGCCCGGGAGATCGCGGACATCCCGCGCACGCTGAAGACCCCGCAGTCCGTGGAGGTGCGCGGCGAGGTGTTCATGCGCCTCTCGGTGTTCGCGAAGTACAAGGCCGAGGGGATGGCCAACCCGCGCAACCTCGCGGCGGGCGCCATCAAGCAGAAGGACCCGAAGAAGAGCGCGGCCTACGGGCTCAACTTCGCGGGCTACGACGTCGTCGGCACCGCGGCGAAGACCCACGACGAGGAGCTGAAGTGGCTCGTCGCCGCGGGGTTCAGCCCGATCGACTACGAGGTGGTGACCAAGGCCGACCTGCGCGCGGCCTACCAGCGCATGGCCGCCCTTCGACCGTCGCTCGACTACGAGATCGACGGCGTGGTCTTCAAGACCAACCGCAACGACGAGCAGGATCGCCTCGGCTCCACCGCGCACCATCCCCGCTTTGCGCTCGCGTACAAGTTCCAGGGCGACTCGGGGACTTCGGTGCTGCGGGCCGTGGAGTGGAGCGTCGCTCGCACCGGCGCGATCACCCCGGTGGCGGTGGTCGACCCGGTCTCGCTCTCCGGCGTGACGGTCACCCGCGCGTCGCTTCACCACCCGGGCTTCATCACCAAGCTCGGGCTCAGCCTCGGGGCCGAGGTGGTGATGATGCGTCGCGGGGGAGTGATCCCCAACGTGGAGTTCGTCTCCAAGGCCAGCGACACGCCGGTGGTGCTCCCCCCCGCGTGCCCGGAGTGCGGCGCGCCTACGGAGATGCGCGACGACTTCCTCTTCTGCACCGCGCCGAAGACCTGCCGAGGGGTGCAGATCGGGATGCTCGGGCACTTCGCGGCCAGCGCCGACATGCTGGGCTTCGGCGACACGATCCTCCAGCAGGCCTTCGACGCGGGCTTCCTGCGCAGCGTGAAGGACTTCTACACGCTCAAGGCCACGGACCTCGCGAGCCTCGACCGCTGCGGCGACAAGGTGGCGCAGAAGCTGGTGAAGGAGGTCGACAAGAAGCGCACCCTCGACCTGGCGACCTTCCTCCGCGCCCTCGGCATCCCCGACCTCGGGAAGAACGTCTCCAAGATCCTCTCGGAGAAGTACCAGACCCTCGACGCGGTGCTGGCGGTGACCGAGGCGGAGTTCTCGCAGGTGCACGGCATCGGCGCGGTGATCGCGCACAACGTCATCCAGGGGCTCAAGGACAACGCCGACCTCATCAAGGACCTGCGGCAGCACGTGACCATCAGCGCGCCGCTGTCCCCCTCCGCGGGCGCCGCGGCGGGCGCGGCGGGCGCGGCGGGCAACGCCTTCGCGGGCATGACCTTCGTGTTCACCGGCAAGATGCAGACGCTGGATCGCAAGGGGGCCGAGGCGCAGGTCGCCAGCATGGGCGGCACCGCCCTCGACGCGGTGAACAAGGCCCTCACCTACCTGGTGGTCGGCGACCTGAAGAAGCCCGGCGAGAAGTCCACCAAGGAGAAGGCCGCCGACAAGCTCGTGGCCGCTGGCTCCACGCTGAAGATCATCAGCGAGACGGACTTCCTCTCCATGGTCGACGACGCGCAGGCGCTCGCGGCCGTCGCAGGGGCGGTGCAGGGCACTGCGACCCCGATGCAGACCGTTTCGACCCCGATGCAGACCGTTTCGACCCCTGTGCAGACCGTTCCGACCCCGATGCAGACCGTTTCGACCCCGATGCAGACCGTGTCAGCCCCTGTGCAGGCTGCTCCGGCGCTGCGCACGATGGCGGGGGCTCGCGTGGCCTTCGCTGGCACCCTCGGGAGCTACTCGCTGGCCGACGCGACGAGGAAGCTCAACGAGCTGGGCGGCGAGGTCGTCGACCAGGTCGACGCGCAGACCACCCTGGTGGTCGTCGGAGCGAAGGGGAAGGCGGGCGACAAGCTCACCGCCGCGCGCAAGCTGCAGGGCTCCGCGAGCGCGCTGGAGATCCTGAGCGAGGCCGACTTCGGTCAGCGCGTGGGCCTCGGACAGATCGCCCTCTTCTGACCGGCTCCGGCTCAGCGCCCTGAGCGGAGCCACCAGCCCACGATCACCACCACCAGCACCACCGCCCCGAGCACCATCGCCGCGAGGCGCGGCGCTCCTGCGGTCGCGACCTCCGTCGCCGGTGGCTTCTCGACGACGACGGGAGCCACGGGCTCCGGCGTCGGGGCGATGGCCGCCACGGCCTTCGGGGGGAAGACCGAGTGGCGCTCGGTGGGGGCGAGGTCCCCCTCGGCGACGGGCGGGGGCAGGGTGGGGTGCACCTCGCTCAGCACCGCCATGAGCTCGCGCACCGAGGCGGGGCGGTCGTCGGGGTTCTTCTCGAGGCAGCGCATCACGGCGGCGGCGAGGGCGGAGGAGATGCCCGGCACGCGGCGATCGAGCGGGATCGGGTCTTCGTCGGCCACGGCCCGGGCCAGCTCGGCGACGCTGTCCCCCGCGAAGGGCATCACGCCGCTCAGCAGCTCGTAGAGCATCACCCCGAGGGACCAGAGGTCCGAGCGGGCGGTGAGGTGGTGCGTGTCCCGAAACTGCTCCGGGGACATGTACGCGGGCGACCCGAGCGCCACGCTGGAGGTCCACGGCGAGGGGGCGTCTTCGAGGTGGTCGACGATCACCGCGAGGCCGAAATCCAGAAGGCGCGGAGACCAGCCGGAGCCGTCGCGCGCCAGGAAGATGTTCTCGGGCTTCAGGTCGCGGTGCACCACGCCCGCGTCGTGGAGCGCGCCCAGCGCGTCGAAGATGGGGAGCATCAGCGGGATGAGGTCCCTCGCTGGCACCGGGCCCCTGCGGTACTGCGCGTAGGTCGCGAGGTCGATCCCGTCCAGGAACTCCTGCACCAGGTAGGCGACGCCCCGCTCGTCGATGCCGAGGTCCTCGATGCGCACGATGTTGGGGTGGCTCACCAGCGCCGCGGTCTGCCCCTCGCGCAGCACCCGGCGGGCGTGCATCGCGCTCGACGCCAGCTCCGGGCGCAGCAGCTTGACCGCCACCACGCGCCCGTCGGTCACGTGCTCCGCGCGGTACACCTCGCCCATTCCGCCGCCGCCGAGGCGGGCCAACAGCCTCCAACGGCCGTCGATCACCTCGCCGACGCGACTCGGTGCCAACACTTGATCGCGCAGTACGGTCGTAGGCATGAGGCGGGACTACCTACGGAGTGAACGGGTGTAGGCAGCCGCGGTCAAGCACATCGACGGGTGGTGACGCGAAGGCGTTTGGTTGTACCAATGCGGGCTGCATGTCCGCATCGACGCTCTCCGTCGGGACGATCCTCGCGGATCGGTACGTCCTCGCCTCCCTGGCGCCGGTGTCCAACGCCCCCGAGGCGTGGTGCGCCTCCATGGCAGGCAACGAGCAGCCCGTGATGGTGCTGTACTTCCCCGCAGGGAGCCATTCCCCGCGAGCGATGCAGCGCATCGTCACCGAGGGGGCCGAGCTGCGCGAGCTGCGCCACCCCCGCGTCGGCGCCCTGCTCGACCTCGCGGTCGAGGCCCGAGGCGGCGTCTACGGCGTGACCCCGTGGTACGGCGACGACACGCTCGCCCGCCGACTGGAGCGCCAGGGGGTCTTCAACCTCCACGTCGCCGTCGCGCTGGTCTCCGACGTGCTCAGCGCCCTCGGCGTGCTGCACTCGCGCCGGCTGGCGCACCGCGCGGTCTCGCCCAGGGACGTCACCCTCTTCGTCGCCGACGACGGTCGGCTGAGGGCGCGGCTGATCCCCGGCGGGCAGCTCGCCGAGTTCGCTCGCGAGGGAGAGCTGAGGGAGCGCTCCGGCCCCGCCAGCGTCCCGATCGGTGGGGAGTACGCCGCGCCCGAGCAGTGGGACGGCGGAGACGCCACCGCGGAGAGCGACGTGTGGGCGGCGGGGGTGATGTTCCACCGGCTGGCGGCCGGGGTGCTGCCCTTCGCGGGCGACGACACCACGCGCCTCGCCTCCGTCCGAGCCGGCGTCGTGCGCCTCTCCGACAGCCTCCCCCCCGCGGTGCTGGAGGTGCTGCGCCGCGCCCTCGACCGCCGCCCGAGCGGCCGATACACCGACGCCGACGCGATGCGTGTGGCGCTCGAGTCCGCGGTCGCCGACTCCGCCCCGCTGGGATCGCCCGTGGGCCGCTCCGTCGCCCCCCTCCCCACGGCGCGTCCTCCCGGCCCGGCGCACGCCGACGACTTCGACCTCGACGACCTCGTGGCCGACCTCTCCCGCCGCTCGTCCAAGGGCCCGGCGCCCGCCACGAGCCGGCCGCCCGAGGCGATCGAGCAGGTCTCCGGCGCAGGGCCCACGCACCGCCCTCCGCTCTCCGCCTCGCTGGCGCCTCCGTCCATGCCTCCCGCCTCGTCGAAGGCCCCTCCCGAGCGCCCGATCAGCGGCTTCGACCTCGACAGCCTCGGCCCCCCTCCCGCGGGGAAGGTCGCCGCGCCTCCGGTCGCCCGCGGCGCAGGCATCGTTCCAGGCCCCGCCCCCGAGGTCGTCGAGCCGCCGATCCCGTGGCGCGACTCGCAGGTGCACACCGCGCTCGAGGCGAAGTCCATCGACCGCACCCACGTGAAGCGCGAGAAGCGCCCCCGGGGCATGAGCGTGGCCGCGGCGCTGGCGCTGGTGCTGCCGGTCACCGCGGGCTTCGCGTACCTGGGCTGGCGCTCGATGCAGGGGCCCTCGACGCCGCCCCGCATCGAGCGCGTGCGCGCGCTGGAGCCCGAGCCGCTGCACCCGCAGCCCGTCGCGGCCGACGCCGCCGGGGCGGCGGGCGACGGGGCGACCGCGTGGAGCCCGCAGAGCGAGACGCAGGCGCCGACGGAGTTCGGGGAGCAGTTTCACCTGGCGCTGCCGTCGGGCCTCGACGGGCGCTCGACGCAGGCCTTCGTGTCCCACCTGACCACCGCCTCGTCGCTCGGGGCGGCGCACCCCCGGGGCTTCGCGAGCTGCGTCGAGGGGAGGGTGTTCATGCACCGCGGCGGGGTGACGGCGCCGCTGGTCGAGGTCAGCGTGCCCGCGCGCTGCGAGAGCCAGGACATCGCGCTGGTGCCCGACCTCGACGGCGACGGCGCCGCCGACGTGGTGGCCGCCGACCGCACCCGCAGCGGGCTCCTGGTGGTGGGCTCGCGTCGCGGGGCGCTGCTGCGTCGGCTCGCGCTTCCGGGAGCGTGGGGCCTCGCGGGCCCGATCTCCCTGCCGCTGCGGGGGCGCCCCGAGCCCGGCGTGGTGGTCTTCGTGTCGAGCGAGTCGGGGGCCCCGACGCTGATGGCCGTCGGGCTACAGAGCGGCCGGGTGGCGTGGCGGCTGCCTGCCTCGATGCGCCCCGCGGAGCCCAGGGACTTCGGCCTGGTGGTCACCGGCGACCTCGACGGCGACGGCGTCGAGGAGGTCGCCATGGGCATGCTGCGCGACGGCCAGCGCTGCGTGACGGTGCTCTCCGGCGCCACCGGGACGCCCCGCTGGGACACGGCCTTCTGCCTGCCCGGCAGCGCCACGCAGTCGCTCAGCGCGGGCCCCGACCTGGACGGCGACGAGGCCCCCGACCTGCTGGTCTCCTCGGCGGCGGACGGTCGGCTGCGGCTCGTGTCCGGCCGCACCGGCCGGGAGATCACCGTGGTGACCGCGCAGGGCCCTGAGCCCACCACGGGCTTCGGGGCGGCGTCCCTCTACTCGCCCGACCTGGCGCGAGACGGCTACCCCGACATCGCGCTCACCCGGGCCACGACGCCCGACGCCACGCTGGAGGTCTACTCGGCCAACGACGGCCACCGGCTGGGTACCTTCCCCCTGCACGGCGCGGCCGGGGCGGTGGTCGAGGCCAGCCAGGTGAGGGTGCAGTTCGCGAGGGATTTCCTCTACGCTGGGAGCGTCTCGCTGGTGGTGGCCTCGCCGGTGGGCGTCTTCGTGATCGGGGCTGCGCCGAGGCCGGAGGGCGTCTGAGCTGGGGCGCCGGGCGGTAGATGGGTTTTGTGTGGCGCGGGGCTGTGCTAGACGGGTGGGGAAGACGTGGTGAGGTCGCGCGGGTGACCGACGATGCCTTGAAGAAGGCGATCGGTCGCGCGCAAGGGTCGAATCCACGGAGAGTGCCATTGCGTCCAGGCCACATGGGAGCAACGAGGGGCACCGGGCGCAGTGACGCCGCGGGGCGCCTCCCATGCGGAGACCGCTGAACGGGAGCGAAGTCGGTGACGAATCTCGGTCCGAAAGACCCGAAGCAGGAAGAGGGCGACGAGCTGACGCGGGACGACGATTTCGGGCTGGACGAGCCCCCGGAGTCACCCGACGACGACGGCGACGACGGCGACGCGCTGCCGGAGATCCCGCGCGGAGACGAACCCCAGGACGGCGGCGTGCTGCCGCAGACCCCGGCGACGCTGGCCATCGCCCGCATGAGCGAGCGGCTGCTCTCCCGCACCGTCGGGATGAACGCCTACCAGAAGGGTCGCGGCTACGCGCGTCGGGGCCACGTGCTGGAGTCGTCCATCGACGGCTGGGCCGCCTCGGGCCGGGTGCACGGCCGCGCCGCGGAGCCCTACGAGGTGCGCGTCGACGTGTCCGAGCTGGGCACCTTCACCTCCGCCTGCACCTGCCCGGCGTGGCGCGGGCCGGAGCGTCACTGCAAGCACGTCGCGGCGCTGCTGGTCGCCCTTCGCGACCGGATGAAGCCGCTGCGCGAGGCGGCGATGCAGCAGGCCGCGCAGGTCGCGCAGGCGCAGCACACCCGCGAGGAGGCCGACCGCCGCAAGGTGAAGGGCCGGCGCCCGCACCGCGGCGAGAGCGAGCACCCGCGCGAGGTGGTGGTGCTCGACCGCAGCGGGTCTCGGCTCGTGGGGAGCGTGACGCCCGCGGTCTCGACGCTGCCCACGGCGCCGGGCACGGTGGTCTCCGGCGAGAGCCGGATGAACTGGCAGGTGTGGCTCCCGCCGACGGACCCGCGGCGCGCGCCGGAGTTCGAGTACCGGCTGCAGCTCCGCCCGATGGCGATCGCGGTGACGGCCTTCAACGCCGAGTCGCGCACGGCCATGACGCCCGACGCGGCGCTCGAGGCGCTGGGCCCGTCGATGAGCCCGCACCGGTCGATCCTCCGGGTGCTCTCGCGCAACGCCCGGGGCGCCCGCCAGGCGGCGGTGGAGCTTCGTGGCGAGGACGCCGCGGAGCTCCTGACGCTGCTGCGAGGGCGGCGCGTGCTCATCGAGCCGACGCTGATGGAGCTTCGCTTCGTGGACGACCCGCTCATCCCGAAGATGGAGCTGGAGTCCGCCGGGGCGTCGAGCGTTCGCGCGAAGGTGGTCTTCGAGCGCAAGAGCGACGGACGGAAGTACAGCGGGGGTCAGGGCCTCTGGTTCGAGGGCACCCCGACCTGGCAGGTGGACACGGTGCAGGGCACCGCCCGCACGGTGGCCGACAGCGTCACGCCCGCGTGGCTCGAGCGGCTCTCCCGCGCCCCGATGATCCTCCACCCGGTGGAGGACCTCGGTCGGCTGCTGGGCGAGATCGTCCCCAAGGTGGCGCTGGCGCTGGGCACCGAGCTGCCCGACCTGTCGACGGTGGCCACGCTGGTGGACATCACGCCGACCTTCATGCTCCGCGCGGAGGGTGACCTCAGCAAGGTGCGCGCGACGCTCCGCGCCTGCTACGGCGACGTGGAGCTCGACGTGCCGCCGGCCGACCTGCCGCCGCCGCTCGCGATCATCCCGCCCCCGAAGACGGTCACCGAGGACGAGGGCTGGGCGAAGCCTCGGGTGATCCGCCGGGACATCGGCGCCGAGCGCATGGCCGCCGACCGGCTCTTCGAGCTGGGCCTCGGGCTGCCGGAGGAGCACTCCGGGTGGTTCGAGGCGAGCGGCGACAAGGCCGTGTCGTTCTGGATGGAGGGCGTCGGCTCGCTGCCCGACGACTGGGACCGGTTCATCCCCGACGACCTGATGCACGTGCAGGTGCGAGACACGCCCGTCACCCCGAGGGCGCGCGTGGGCTCCGGCGTGGACTGGCTCTCGCTCGACGTGGAGTTCGTGAGCGAGGGCAGCAAGGTCAACGAGGAAGACCTGCGCCGCGCGCTGCTCGAGGGCCGGCGGCTGGTGCGCCTCGAAGACGGCACCTTCGCGCCCGTGTCGCGCGAGCAGGTCGACGAGGTGCTGCTGCGCATGGCGGAGATCTTCGCCCAGGGCAGGCAGCACATCCCGCTCTCCCAGGCGGGGCGGGTGCAGGACCTCCTGCGGCTGCTCCCCGGCGCGCGCGTCGAGCCCGCGGCGAAGGACCTCCTCGCGAGGCTCGCGGACCACGGCATGGTCGAGCAGGTGGCGCAGCCGAAGTCGCTCCACGCCACGATGCGGCCGTACCAGATCGAGGGCTTCTCGTGGCTGGTGTTCCTGCACCGGGCGAAGACCGGCGGGGTGCTGGCCGACGACATGGGCCTCGGCAAGACGCTCCAGACCCTGACGCTGCTGGCCTGGCTGAAGGAGGAGCACCAGCGCACCCTCGACGCCGCCGCCGCGGCGCTGGCGCCCGTGGCCGCCGAGCTGGAGCCCGCGAAGGCGACGAAGGTCAAGAAGGTCGTCAAGAAGAAGGCCCCGGAGCCGGAGCCCGAGCCCGCGAAGGCCGTGAAGCCCAAGAAGGCCACGAAGAAGGTCGTCGAGGAGGCCGCCCCGGAGGCCGCCGCCCCGGCGCCGGTCGTGACCGTCGTGAAGGATCCGCCGAAGCGCGCGCCGCTCACCCTGGTGGTGGCGCCGACCTCGGTGGTCACCAACTGGCTCCGCGAGGTCAGCCGCTTCGCGCCGTCGCTTCGCGCGGTGGCCTGGACGGGCCCCGACCGCGAGAAGCGGCTGCACGAGCTCGACCACGCGGACATCGTCATCACCAGCTACGCGCTGCTGCGCCGGGACGAGGAGTTCCTGCAGCGGTACGAGTTCGCGTACGCGATTCTCGACGAGGCGCAGAACATCAAGAACCCGCTCTCGGCGACCGCGCGCGCGGCCAAGCGGCTGCGCTCGCAGCGGCGGCTGGCCCTCACCGGAACGCCCATCGAGAACCGCCTCTCGGAGATCTGGTCGATCTTCGACTTCCTCTCGCCGGGGATGCTGGGCGACCTCGCGACCTTCGAGGAGCGCTACGCCCGCCCCATCGACCGCGGCGACGCGGAGGCCATCCGCCGGCTGCGCGGGGTGATCCGCCCGCTGGTGCTGCGCCGCACCAAGAGCGAGGTCGCCAAGGACCTCCCCGAGCGCATCGTCGTCGAGCGCGAGGTCGACCTCCCGGTGCCGCAGCGCGCGCTCTACCAGCAGGTGCTGGGGCAGGTGCGGGCCAACGTGTTCGGCGAGATCGACCGCGTCGGCATCGGCAAGAGCCAGATCATGATCCTGGCGGGGCTCACGAGGCTGCGTCAGGCGGCGTGCGACCCGCGGCTGCTGAAGGTGCCCGGGGACTTCAAGGACGAGGACGCCGGCAAGCTCGACGCGCTGCGGGAGATCATCCAGGAGGCGATCCAGTCGGGTCACCGCACGCTGGTGTTCTCGCAGTTCGTCGAGATGCTCTCGCTCATCCGCAAGGCGCTCGAGCGCGACGGCGTCACCTACGAGTACCTCGACGGCTCCAGCAAGGACCGTCAGGACAAGGTCGACCACTTCAACCGCAACGAGTCGGTGCCGGTGTTCCTGATCTCGCTCAAGGCGGGCGGCTCGGGGCTCAATCTCACCGGCGCGGACACGGTGGTCCACTTCGATCCGTGGTGGAATCCCGCCGTGGAAGATCAGGCCACGGACCGGGCGCACCGCATCGGACAGACCCGCGTGGTCACCGCGTACCGGCTCATCGCGCGGCAGACCATCGAGGAGAAGATCATGCAGCTCGGCGCCAAGAAGCGGGAGCTCGTCTCCAGCGTGCTGGGCGCCGAGGAGAACGTCAGCATGAAGGGCCTCACCCGCGCCGACGTCGAGATGCTGTTCTCGGAAGAGGGTGCTTCGAGCGAATGACCCCGGCGGAGCCCGACGCGGGGCCGCTCCCGCCGTGCGGGCTCTACCGCACCACCGCCGCGCTGGGTGACATCCCACCGGGGCGCCTCGTCTCCTTCCACAACCACGGCGACCGCGGCCCCGGGGTCTTCCTCCCCACGGGCTGGATCCAGCACCGCGCGCAGTTCGGCGAGGTCGGCGCGGCCATCCCCTCGACGCGCTGGTCGCGCACCCTCGACCCCCTCGCGCCGGAGGGCGTCTACCGCGTGAGGGAGCCCTTCTACTGCTGCGAGAAGCAGTGCCGGCTCTTCGAGCGCGACCTGCTGGTGCAGCTCGCCTACACGCCCGAGGCCGCGCCGGTGGTGCTGGTCTTCGCCGCGCGTGACGGCGCGCTGGTGCCCACCGAGCCGGGCAACCTGGTCGAGCGGGCGACCGTCGCCCGCCTCAGCCCCGTGAAGGTGTCGGGATGGACCTGACCGCACGACGCGCCCTGCTGGTCGCCCTCTCGGCGGTGGCGGCCCCGTCCGTCGCCCGAGCGGTCGACCACGCGCCGCGGCTGGTGTCCGCTCCGGAGGTCTCGCTCCCCGACGACGACTCGCTCCCCTCCGGGGCCTCGGTGCGCCTCGAGTTCACCGTCAGCGCGGAGGGCCGCGTGCAGGACGTCGTGGTCCTCGAGGGCCTGCGCCCCGACCTCGACGCCGCCGTGCTCGAGGCCGCCTCGCGCATGGTCTTCGAGCCCGCCGAGCAGGGCGGCCGGGCGATGCCCGCGCGCATGCGCTTCCGCTTCCGGCTGAGGGCGCCTGCGCGCTCGGTGATCCCCCGCAACCCCTACGAGGGCGACACCGCCGACCTCGTCGTCACCCAGGGCGCCGCGCCCTCGGTCCCTGCGCCCACCACCACGGCTCCGGTGACCGCGCCGGTGACCGCTCCCGTCGCCGCTCCGTCGGGCGAGGCCGAGTCCGGCGAGGCCACGATCCGCACGCGCCGTCAGTCCGGCGCGGCCACGACCTTCAGCCTCCGCGGCGAGGAGCTCACCACCGTCCCCGGGACCCTCGGCGAGCCCACCCGCGTGGTCGCCTCGATGCCCGGCGTCGCTCGCACTCCCTTCGGCCTCGGGTTCTTCGTGGTGCGCGGCGCCTCCTTCGAGAACACCGGCTTCTTCATCGACGGCTTCCCCGTCCCGCTGCTCTATCACTTCGGCGCGGGCCCCGCGGTGATCTCCTCCCGCCTCGTCGGCCAGCTCGACTTCTTCCCCGGCGGCTATCCGCTCCAGTACGGGCGCTTCTCCGCCGGCGTGATCTCCCTCGAGACCAGGCCGCCGCCCAGCACGCGGCCCTTCCTGGAGTTCAGCGTCGACGTGCTGCGCGCGAGCGCCCTCGCGGTGGTGCCCTTCGACCAGGGCCGCGGCTCCATCGCCTTCGCGGTGCGCCGCAGCTACCTCGAGCTCATCGTCCCGCTCATCGTCGACGGCGTCTCGCTCCAGTACACCGACTACCAGATCCGCGCGGACTACCGCTTCAGCGCCCGCAGCAAGCTCTCCCTCTTCGCCTTCGGCTCCAACGACACCTTCTCCCGCGCGGCCGCCGCGGGCGTCGGGCAGACCGCCTCGGAGCAGCAGTCCGAGCTCGCGTACACCTTCCACCGCCTCATCGGCCGCTGGGACTACGGCCTCCCCGGCCGCGCGCAGCTCACCCTCGCCGGCACCGTCGGCGTCGACGACACGGCCTTCACCAACCAGGTGCCCGGCCAGCAGGACCAGTCCTTCGCCTCCACGGGCTTCATCCTCGGGGAGCGCGCCACGCTGCGCGTCCCCACCGGCCAGCACCTCACCACCAGCGTGGGCTTCGACGCCCTCACCATCCTCTTCAACGCCGACCTGCGGGTGCCGCTGTTCAACAACATCGGCAGCGTGCCGCCGCCCGCCTTCGACCCGGTGGTGCTCGCGTTCAGCCCGCGCATCACCCAGCTCAGCATCGCCGGCTGGGTCGAGGAGGTGCTGCGCGCCGGGCCGGTGGAGTTCACCGCCGGGCTGCGCATCGACCGGCTGAAGTACGCCTTCGTCGACACCACCGTGGTCGACCCCCGCGCGGTGCTGCGCGTGCGCCTCCACGAGCGCGTGGTGGCCAACCTCGCGTCGGGCTTCTTCCACCAGCAGCCGCCCTTCTTCAACCTCGTGCCCGGCGTGCAGAACCCGAGGCTGCGGCCGCAGCGCTCGTGGCAGACCTCCGCGGGCGTCGAGCTCAACCTCCCGGGCAGCATCGAGACCCGCTTCACCGGCTACTTCTCCCGGATGTACCGGCTGATCCGCAACTCCAGCGACGTGATCTCCACCCCCGACGGGCCGCAGCGGGTGCCCATCGTCGACGACGGCGAGGGCCGCGCCTACGGCCTCGAGGTGCTCGTCCGCCGCCGCCTCGAGCGCGGCGTCTACGGCTGGGTCTCGTACACGCTCTCCCGAAGCGAGCGCTACGTCGGCGACGGCACCGTGGTGCCCTTCAACTTCGACCAGACGCACGTGCTCAACGTCGCGCTCTCCTGGGACATCAACTCCCGCTGGCGCGTCGGCGGGCGCTTCCAGCTCGCCTCCGGCGCCCCGCGGCGCCGCGTCGACGGAGCCTTCTACGACGCCGACATCGACCGCCACCGCGCGCTCAACCCGCCGCGCGTCGACGACGGCTCGGACACCGAACGATTGCCCGTCTACCACCAGCTCGACGTGCGGGTGGACTACCGCTTCCGCTGGGGGCCGTGGCGCATGTCGGCCTACCTCGACGTGATCAACGTGTACTTCGCGCAGAACGTCGAGAACTGGCTCTACCAGTACGACTACGCGGCGCGCACCGCCTTCCCGGGGCTGCCCATCCTGCCGGCCCTCGGGCTCACGGGGGAATACTGATGCCCGTAAGCGTCACGCGCTGGGGGGCGCTGTGCACGGCGCTCGCGCTGGGGTGCATCGGCGACCTCGACCCGAAGGAGCTGGTGGTCTCGCCGCGCATCCTCGACATCGTGGCCGACCCCCCGGAGATCGCTCCGGGCGGCACGGTGCGGCTGCGCGCGGTCGTCGGAGGCGCCCGCGGCCCGGTGACCTACCGCTGGGTGGCGTGCACCGCCTCGGACCCCTTCAGCGGCATCGGGGGCTTCGGCACCGGGACCGGCGAGCAGGGCTGCACCGGCGACGCGGGCGTGCGCATCCCGCTGGGGAGCGGTCCCGAGGCGACGCTGACCATCCCGAGGGAGAGCGTCGACCTGGAGGCGATCGTGTCTCGCCTGGGCGAGCGGGCGCCGCGAGCGCTGGTGGAGCGCTTCATCCGCGACGTGGGGGTGATCGTCGGGATCGGGCTCACCGTCGAGGCCGACGGCCGCACGCTCAACGGGTACAAGCGCGTGGTGGTGTCGCTCAACCCGCGGCCCAACGCCAACCCGCCGCCGCCGAGGGTGCGGGTCAACACGCGCTGGGTGTCGGTGCCCTCGACCGGCGGTGAGGTGTGCGTCCCGGAGGAGGGGGAGGCGATCCGGGTGCCGCGCGCCCGCAACGTGACCCTCACCCCGGACCCCGCCGAGGCGTGGCTGGAGCGCTACACCGTGCTCACCACCGTGGGAGCCTTCGAGGAGCGCTCCGAGCAGGCGTTCTACTCGTGGTACGCGACCAACGGGGAGCTCGGCCGTGGGCTCACCCGCTCGCCCACGAGGGACAACGTGTGGCTGCCCTCCGACCACCCCGGGGCGCAGTCGCTCTGGTTCTTCATCCGTGACGGCCACGGGGGCACCAGCGGCTGCCGGCTCGACCTCACCGTGGAGTGACCTGCGCGAGGGAGGCGCTCCCGTTGACGGTCGGGGGCGCCGTGTGCGAAGGGACTCCGCTCCTTTGGTCGGGATTCGAAGCGAACACCGACCGGATAACCCTTCGGAGGTTCTCAGTGAAGACCAACTTGCGTGGAATGCTCGCGACGATGCTCGCGACCGGACTCCTGGCCGCTTGCAGCAGCGACGGCGGAAACAACCCCGGCACCGACGCCGGCGTCCCCACCGACATGGGCGTGACGACGGACATGGGCGGCACCGACGGCGGCGCTACCGACGCGCCGCGCACGGACGCTCCCCGCACCGACGCCCCGCGCGTCGACGCGGGCAACCCGGTGGCTGCCGCCTGTGGCGCGGCGACCGACCTGTCCACCCGCATGCCGGGCGCTGACGGCGCGATCCACGTGATGGGCGACAACACCGACGGCGCCGCCGTGGAGATCGGCAACCTCGGCAGCATCGCCGAGGGCGGCTGCATCAACGCCGCGATGGGCGGCAAGGGCATGGTCCTCGTCTACCGCTACACGATGCGCACCGCCGGCACGCTCACCGTCAGCACCGCCAACGCGGGCACCGACGACGCGATGTTCGACACCGTCGTGGCGATCCTCCCGACCTGCACCGCGGCCGCGACCCCCATCGCCTGCAACGACGACATCGGCACCTCCGCGGGCGCGACGCACCGCTACCACTCGCGCGTCACCTCGCGCGCCCTCACCATGGGCCAGAGCGTCTTCATCGTCGTCGGCGGCTACGGCGCCTCCCCGAAGGAGGCCTCCACCGGCGCCTTCGAGATGACCGTGAGCGAGGCGCCCCCGATCGCCATCGGCATGCCCTGCCCCGTGGGCGCGGTCTGCGCCACCGGCTCCATCTGCGTCGGCGCCTCCGGGATGAACTCCGGCGTCTGCACCGCCGACGGCACCGCCCCCGGCGCCGCCTGCCGCACCGCCGCTCCCTTCTGCGACGGCGCCTTCTCCTGCTCCGTGGCCGCTCCGAGCATGGCCTCGCGCGGCATCTGCCGCCGCACCGCCGCCATCGGCGAGGCCTGCGGCCCCACCGCCACCTGCGCCAGCATGGGCTTCTGCCCCAACTTCCTGACGTCGGCCCCCTCGGGCTCCGACGCGGGCGTGGCGGCGGACGCCGGCGCCCCGATGAACGCCCGCTACTGCACGCTCCCGAGCATGGAGTCCGAGCCCAACAACACCCCCGCCGCCCCGCAGGCGCCGGTCACCCAGACCACCATCTTCCGCGGCGCGATCACGCCCGGCACCGACGTGGACTGCTACTCCGTCACCGTCCCGGCGGGCGCCTCGCTCTTCGCCGAGACCACCGACGCCAACGGCACCTGCAACCTCGGCGAGGGTGAGGACACCGTCCTCCGCGCGTACCGCCAGGGCAGCGCGATGCCGATCGCCGAGAACGACGACGTGGCCATGGGCACCCTCTGCTCGCGCCTCAACAGCGCCAGCACCCCGGCGCTCCTCCGCGTCGCCGCGGGCACCTACACCTTCTGCGTGTCGCCCTACGCCGAGATGGGCGCCGCGGGCACCCCGATCCCCGCCTACTACCTGACCATCGGCGTCACGGCTCCCTGAGCGATCCCGCCAGAAACTCCCGGTCCCACGGGGTGAGCGCATAGCGTCTCTCCCCGTGAGCGTCCCCCGCCTCGCCGCAGCCCTCCTCCTCTCGCTCCTCTCCGCCGCCGCCCCTTCGCAGGCGACGCCCGTCGTGCGCGCTCGCCGCTCGCTGCTGGGCGGCCAGCACATCGACGGCCGCTGCCCGCCGCGCTTCCGCCGCTGCCTCGCGTTCACCTTCGACGACGGGCCGGAGATCCGCACGACGCCGCGCCTGCTCGACATGCTCGACGCGCACCACGTCCGCGCGACCTTCTTCGTCGTGGGCCACCGCATCGACGGCGAGCAGCCCCACCACCGGGCGCAGCGAGGGCTGCTGCGGGAGATCGTCCGCCGCGGCCACCTGCTGGGCAACCACACCTATCACCACGTGGTGCTGGGCAACCTCCGGCCCTCGCAGAT
Source organism: Myxococcaceae bacterium (assembly GCA_004297725.1). GTDB lineage: Bacteria > Myxococcota_A > Polyangia > Polyangiales > SCUS01. Next base: position 51,917 of record SCUS01000148.1, read on the forward strand.
CGCCTTCGAGATCGACCGCACCGGCGACATCGTCGAGCGCACCACGGGCCGCCGCCCGGAGCTCATGCGCGCCCCCTTCGGGCTGCTGACCGCGCCGCGCAGCCTCGGCGCCGTCGCCGCGCGCAACCTCACCCCGGCCTACTGGATGATCGACACCCACGACTGGGAGGTCACCTCCGCGGAGGCCGTGCAGGACCGCTTCCGCCGGGAGCTCCTGGAGCACCCCTACGGGGGCGTGGTGCTGATGCACGACACCCGGCCGTGGAGCGTGCGGGCCTTCCCACTCATCATGCAGGTGGTCGCGCGCCGCAACGCCGAGCTCGTGGCGCGGGGCGAGGCGCCCTTCGCGATCCTCAACCTCGACCAGTTCGTGACGCCGCGCGGAACCGAAGCGCTGCGCGGCGCGCCGCTCAACCTCCGCCGACCGAACGCCCGTCGCGGGGCGGCGAGGCGGTAGCGCGGGGGGACTACTTCTTCACGGCCGGGGCGAGGAAGAACCCGATGGTCCTCGACAGGTCGGCGCGGGCGGAGACGATGAGGAGCTGGGTGCCTCGCTCGATGATGGTGGCGCCGCGCGGGGCCTTCACGGCCCCGTCCAGGGTCATGCCGGCGATGACGCACGAGCCCGGGAAGCCCGCGTCGACGGCGACCTCGCTCACCGCGCGCCCCACCACCGCGGCGTCCTCGGGCACCACGATCTCGATGGCGATGGACTCGCCCGCGCCCAGCACCATCGAGTGCCGCACGGCCTCGAACTCGATGGCCGTCGCGAGCGCTCCGACCAGCACCTCCGTCTCCGACAGGATCTGCTGGACCCCGGCGGCCAGGTAGACCGCCCGGTACTCCGGGTCGCGCATGCGCACCATCACCCGGGTGGCCCCGAGCAGCCGGGCGAGGGCGGCCACCGCGAGGTTGTCCGCGTCCCGGTGGAGCATCGCCAGGACCACGTCGGCCCGGCTCGGGTCCGCCTGCCGCAGGATGCCCACGTCCGTCGCGTCGCCCTCCAGCGCCACGATGCCGTGCTGCTCGAAGGCCCGCCGCGCGATGAGCGGGTCGCGCTCGAGGATGGTCACGGACTGGCCCTGCCCCTGGAGGTACACCGCGAGGCTCAGCCCGCCACGCCCCGCGCCCGCGATCAGGATCCGCATCAGACCTCCTCCGCCATCGGCGTCGCCTCGTGGGCGCCGATCTTGATGAGCCGCCGGTCGATCGCGGTGATCTCGCGCACCGCCGTCTCGCCCTCGATCAGCCCTCGCCGGGCGGCGTCCTCGAGGGCCACCTTCTGCGCCAGCAGCACGACCCCGTCGATGGTCGCGTCGTCCGTCGCGTCGGCCGCCGGGGTGCGCAGCGACGCCTCCGCCTCGATGACCTCGCGCTGGAAGCTCGCCCGGCGCTCGGCGTGGTCGCGCCGCGACAGGATGCCCGTCTCCAGCAGCCCGTCGAGCTCGGACTGCCCCCGTCGCGCGGCGATGAGGCGCGCCCTGGCGACGTCGAAGCGGTCGGTGCTGCGGGCGGCGATGCCTAGGGCGAAGAGCACCCGGCGGAAGGGGAGGGCCTGGGTGATGAGGGTCACGAAGGTGACGCCGAAGACGATGGTGATGAGCCGGGGGCGCAGCGGGAGGTCCGCCGGCAGGGCGAGCACGGCGGCCATGGAGAGGGCGCCCTTGATGTTGCCGAAGACCATGGCGTGCTGCCATCGCAGCGGCACCACGTCGCGTCGGATGAAGCGCAGCAGCGCGAAGCAGCCGTACACCGCGATGGCGCGCCCGGCGTGCAGCGCGAGCACCGCCAGCAGGATCGAGCGCGACTCGGAGACCAGCATCCGCGCGTCGATCTGCATCCCGACGAGGAGGAAGAGCAGGACGTTGATGCCGAAGCCGGCGACCTCCCAGAACCCGTGGAGGGCGAGCACCCGGGAGGGCTCGAGGCCGCGGCGCGCGGCGCGCCCGACGGCGAGGCCCGCGACCACGACGGCGATGACCGGCGAGGCGTGGATGCGCTCGGCGGTGAGCGAGGTGGCGAAGACGAGCACCACCGAGCCGAGGACGCCGGTGAGGTGGTCGGGCGTGCGGCGGAGCACGGCGCCTCCCACCACGCCGAAGGCGGCGCCCACGGAGACGCCGCCGACGATGGCGAGCAGCAGCGAGCGGGCCGTGGCGGCGACGCCGAAGTGCCCCGTGGCCAGCGCCGCGCTCGTGATGCTCACCAGCACCAGGGCGGTGCCGTCGTTGAAGAGGCTCTCTCCCTCCATCACCGCGGCGAGGCGCTTCGGAACCCGGGTGCTGCGAAACGCGAGGAGCACGCTCACCGTGTCGGTGATGGCGAGCAGCGCGCCGAGGAGCAGCGCCGCGGAGAAGGGCAGTCCCAGCACGAAGGTGGCGACGGTGGCGGTGGCGACCAGGGAGATCGCGACGCCCGGGAGCGCGAGGGCGAGGATGGGGCGGGAGGCCTCGCGGAGGCTGTCGGCGTCGGCGAAGAGCGCCCCTTCGAAGACCAGCAGCGGGAGGAAGGCCACCAGCACCAGGTCGGAGCTCAGCTCGGCGTGAGGCAGCACGTCGGCGAAGACGAGCAGCAGCCCGACGGCCACGAGCGCGACGTTGTAGGGAGCCCCCAGGCGCTTCGAGCCGGTGGCGACGGCGGCGCCGATCGCGAGCACCAGGGTGAGGCTCTCGAGTTGCTCTCGCACGGCCGCGACCCTACACGGCGCGCCAGCGCGAGGGCGAGGCCCAGGCGGCGACGAGGTAGAGCACGCCCGCCGCCGCGAAGGTCGCGGGGATGCCGAACCACACCGAGAGGGTGGTGGCGAGGACCGACCCCAGCACGCTGGTCGCGCCGTTGACCCCGAGCGCCAGCGCCGCGCCCTCTCGCTTCGGGAGCGCCCTCAGCCCCGCCGGGAAGAAGAGCCCGAGGACGAGGCCCACGACCGCCGCGCAGGCCGCCGCGCCGCCGAAGCGCAGGGCCGCGGCGCCCTCCAGGGTGGCCCGGGCGAGCGGGCGCAGCACCGCGTAGGGGAGCGCCGCGAGCAGGGCGGCGGCGGCGACGGCGGCGACGGTGACGTGGCGGTTGGTGCGCAGCACGCGCGGAGACAGCAGCGCCCCGACGCCGGTGGCGACGAGCATCCCGGCGAGGGCGACGATGAGCGCGTAGGTGGGGTGCCCGAGCACGACGTGGAGGCGCTGCACCAGGGCGAGCTCGGCGGTCATGTATCCGGCGCCGAGGGCGCCGAAGTAGACCAGGGCGCGGCCCTGCGGGCGCTCGGGGTCGCGGGCCGAGCGGAGCAGCGCCGGGCCGAGCAGCCAGGCGGCCACGAGGAGCACCACGGCGAAGGTGGCCAGCAGCTCGAACATGGCGGTGGCGTTGCCCGAGATGACGCCGCCGCTGCCGCGGGCGAGCTCGAGGGCGACGATGGGGTGGAGCCACGCGCTGGGCGCGAGGAGCTGGAAGAAGAAAGGGCGCTCGTCGGTGGGGGCGGAGGTGTCGAGCCCCAGGGGGCGGCCGACGGCGGCGAGGGCGGCGTCGTCGCGGGCCTCGAGGATGGCGTCGAGCAGGGGCTCGGTCACCGGCCGGTCGGGGGTGACGAGCAGGGTGAAGCGCAGGCGGGTCTCGAGGTCGTGGAGCGCGGCGATGTCGGCGGCGGAGAAGGGAGCCGGGCTCACCAGGATGGTGGCGACGTTGCCCGCGGCGAGGAGGGCGAGGTGCTCTCGGGGGCGAGCGACGCCGCGGTCGTGGAGCGAGGCGACGGCGAGGGCGACGAGGCGTGCGGTCTCGCTCACCCGGCGCGGGTCGTACCAGCGGGAGAAGGTGAGCACGCCGGAGGGCGCCACGCGGCGGAGGAAGATCGACCAGGCCTCGCGGGTGTAGAGCGTGGCCTCGGTGTGGGCGAAGGCCCCGGCGGAGGTGGCGGCCCAGGTGTCGACGAGGGAGGCCTGGAGCACCGAGCAGTGCATGCGGGAGCGGGCGAAGAGGGCGCGCCCGTCGCCGAGGCGCACGGTGACGCGCGGGTCGTCGATGGTGGGCGAGCGGCCGCGGACGGCGTGGAGCATCGCGACGATGCCGGGGTTGATCTCCGCGCCGTAGACGTGGTCGTGGCCGACGGCGAGGGCGGCGATGAGGTCGCGGCCGCCTCCGACGCCGATGACGCAGGCGTTTCCGGTGGGGCGCAGCACGTGGGCCGAGGTGGTGGCGTCGAAGCGCAGGATGTTGAGCTGCGAGGGGGTGCGCCAGGCGTAGACGGGGGTGGCGGCCTCGCCGTCGAGGGTGGCGTCGGCGGCCTCGACCATACCTGGCGGGGTATTCGGGGAGGGCGACCAGAGGTGCCAGTGAGAGACCTGCCGGAAGGGGCCGAGGCGCACATAGGCGAGCGGGGTCCAGGCCTCGAAGGTGGGGGTCTCGCGCTCCGGGCGGGGAGCTCCCTTGGGATAGCGGATCACCAGGCCCGCGTCGGAGCCGCGGGCGCCGAGGGCGATGACGAGCGAGGCGACGGCCATGGCGACGGCGCGGGCGCGGGTGCGGTCGCCGGGCGGGGCGACGACCCGGGCCGCGGCGGCGCTGAGGGCCGCGAGGAGGAAGAGCGCGTCGGGGGCGCCGAAGGGGCCCAGCAGCACGAGCGGGGCGAGAGCTCCCAGGGCCGCGGCGCCCAGGTCGACGGCGTAGAGCACCGGCGTGGGGACGGCGGCGTCCGCGAGCAGGCGGGCGACGATGGCGCCGCCCGCGACCAGCGGGATCGCGGCGGCCGCGCTCACGACCATCAGCGCCGCGAGCGAGGAGAGGTTGAGCGAGAAGGTGAGCGGCACGGAGACCACGACCGCGACGGTGATGGCGAGGCCGAGGGAGAGGGCGAGGAGGCGCCGGGCGATCCACGGCGCGAGGGGCTCTCCGGCGCGGGACGCGGCGTCGGCGTCGAGCGAGCCCCGCGTGAGGCCGAGCATCGCCAGCGAGAGGACGACGAACGCGAGGCCGTACCAGGTGGTGACCGAGAGCGCGCGGGTGAGCAGCACCTCGGCGGCGACGGTGGTCGCGGACACGAGGGCGAGCACCGCGAGGGTGAGGCCGCGGGAGACCGTAGACATAGGGGGACGCGACCCTACCACCAACCACGAATCGTCCACGGCACCCTTTGCCAGCCCTGGGGGGCGAGCGTACTGTCAACAAACCTGCTTGGTAGCGTCGCTGTTCAACATCGCTGGTCTACGAGGTGATTCATGCACGATCGCTCTAAGCGCACGGTTTTGACGCTCGGTGCCCTCGGTCTCGCGGGGGCCTCCATGGCCCTCGCAGGGTGCTCCGATCGCCCGGAGGTACAGCGCTCCGTCGCCCAGGTGCAGCAGGCGGTCGGCGAAGGGGCCCAGGGGGCGATGTCCCACCGGCCCGGAGCCCGTCAGCCTCTTCCCAACGCCCTCGAGGAGAGCGCCAACCTGGTGCAGAACGCCCCGGGGCTGACCGGAGCGATCCCTGCCATCGCTCCCCGCGCCGCCGACCTGCCCGTCAGCGCCCTGCCGCAGCACCACCCCGACGGCGACTCGGTCGCCTTCGACCCCGACCGCAACCACCTCGACATCGCGACCGCCCGCAGCGGCGACCGCCTGGGCGTGGCGTGGCACGACAGCGGCGAGGGGATGTGGTTCTCCAGCACCGACCTCCAGGGCCACGGGCACGGCGCTCCGGTGCAGATCCGGGCGCTGGTGAGCGAGGAGGAGGGCCTCTCGGCGCCGGCGGTGGTGGCCGCGGGCGACGCCTTCGGGGTCGCCTGGGTCGACGCGGAGAACGGCCGGGTGCGCTTCCAGCTCGTCGGCGTCGACGGCGCCCCGCGCGGATCGTCCGCGATCATCCACGACGGCCTCACCGATCCTCGGGCCGCCCGGCTGGTGTTCAACGGCCGCGAGTTCGGCCTCGCCGCGCAGCTCCGCGAGGGCGTGTACTTCACCCGGGTCGACACCCAGGGTCGTCGCCTCGACGTCGGGCAGCTCTTCGCCGAGGGCGAGCCCGTCGACTGCATCGACGCCCTGCGCTGGGACGGCCGGGCCTACTCCGTGGCCTTCTCCATCTCCCGCGACGGGGCCCTCGAGCGCCGCGAGCAGCGCGTCACGGCGCCCCGCTCGGTGGCCTTCCACTCCTCGCTCCGGCACCCCGCTCCCCGCTTCATGTAAGCCGCCTCCCCCTTCGGCTCGCGGGTTGCGCGGGCTGCAGGGTTCGTGGTTTCTTCCTCGCCGCGCGACGGGCTCTAACCCCCCCGCAGAGCCGAACGCGCGAGCGAGGGAGAGCCCGACGATGTCCGAAGCGCTTGCTCAGACCACTCCGACGCGCGGCGGCTTTCTCCCCCGGCTGGGCTCGGTGCTCGCCATCGCTCCCCTGGGCGTCTGGGTCGCCTGGCACCTCTGGGAGAACCTCTACGCCTGGCGCGGTGACGCCGCGTGGTCCGAGCGCGCGGTCGACACCGTGGTCACCGCCGAGGGCCGCGCGTACGTCGGCAACCCGCTGAGCGCTGCGCTCGTCAGCGCGGTGGTGTTCGCTCCGCTGCTCATCCACGTCGCCTGGGGCCTGCGTCGGCTCTCGATGGCGAAGCCCAACGGGTACCGCTTCTTCGGCAACGCGAAGTACGTCCTTCAGCGGCTGTCCGCGCTGGGGCTGCTCGGGTTCATCGCGGCGCACGTCTACCTGGCGCGCATCGGCCCAGGGCTCCACAGCCCCACCGGGCACGAGAGCTTCGAAGATCTCGCGGGGCATATGCGCCACCACCTGCCCACGCTGGTGGTCTACCTCTTGGGCGTGCTGGGCACGACCTTCCACCTGGCCAACGGGGTGTACACCGCGTCGTTCATCCACGGCATCGCCGCGTCGCCGAGGGCGCAGCGTCGGATGCAGGCGGTCTCGGTGGCGCTCTTCGTGGTGCTGCTGGGCGTGGGCTGGGGCGCCGTCGCCGGGCTCTACGTCGCCGGCGCGCCGTACATCCCGCCGGGCTGAGCGATCAGCCCATCACCCGCGCGAGCACCGCGCGGAGGGCCTCGAACTCGAAGGGCTTCTCCATCTGCTCGTTGGAAACGCGGGCGAGGAAGGCCTGCGCCCTGGCCGTGTACGCCCCGCCGGTGAGGAAGATCGTGCGCTCGAGCTGATCGGGCGCGGCCGTCTCCATGGCCTCGAAGAGCTGCGGGCCGTCCATGCCGGGCATGTTGATGTCGCAGAGGATGGCGTCGAAGCGGGCGCCCTCCGCGAAGAGCTTGAGGGCGCTCTGGCCGGAGTCGCAGAGGGTGACCTCGTGGTCGAGGCTGAGGATGTGCCCGAGGGACACCCGCACGAGGGCGTCGTCGTCGATGACCAGCAGCTTGCCCCGGCGGGCGGCGCCGGGCTTCGAGGGGGAGGAAGGATCGCTGCTGGTCATCGAAGAACTCCTGTGAGGGGCGTTAGCGCAGTGCCTCATCGAGCAGCCTGGACTGCTCGAGCTTGTGGCTTGCGTGCGAGCCCGTCGCAGGCGACGCGCTCTCCTCGCGGGCCACGCAGCCCAGCGGGAACCGCCCCCCCAACATCCCGGGCAGGCGGGCGGAGAGGAAATACCACGCTCCCATGTTCCATGGGTCTTCCTGAACCCAGAAGAGGGGGGTGCCGTGGGCGTAGGGGGCGAGGGCCGCGTCGAGCTCGCTCCTGGACAGGGGGTAGAGCTGCTCCAGGCGGATGATCGCGACGTCCATCGCCTTGCGCTCGGCGCGGGCGGCGTGGAGGTCCCAGTACACCTTGCCCGAGCAGAGCAGCACCTTGCGGACGGCCTTCGGGTCGACCGCGACGTCGGGGATCACCCGCTGGAAGCTCCCGTGGACGAGGTCGTTGACCACCGACTCCTTCGCCCGGAGGAAGCTCTTGGGGGTCATGATGACCAGCGGCTTGCGCAGCGGTCGAAGCACCTGACGACGCAGGGCGTGGAAGATCTGCGCGGGGGTCGTGAGGTTGCAGACGAAGAGGTTGTCCTCGGCGCAGAGCTGGAGGAAGCGCTCCACGCGGCCGCTGGAGTGCTCCGGCCCCTGGCCCTCGAAGCCGTGCGGGAGCAGCAGCGTGAGGCCCGACAGGCGGTTCCACTTGTCCTCACCCGACGACAGGAACTGATCGATGATGACCTGTCCCCCGTTGGCGAAGTCGCCGAACTGCGCCTCCCAGATGGTGAGGCCGTCGGGGTAGTCGAGGGAGTACCCGTAGTCGAAGCCCAGCACCCCGGTCTCCGAGAGGGGTGAGTCGTACACCTCGAAGCGCGCCTTGCCGGTCGCGAGCGAGGTCAGCGGGGCGTAGCGCCGGCCGTTGACGGCGTCGGTCCAGACCGCGTGGCGGTGGCTGAAGGTGCCACGCCCGGCGTCCTGCCCGGAGAGCCGGATGGGGAAGCCCTCTTCGAGCAGCGAGGCGAAGGCGAGGGCCTCGGCGGTGCCCCAGTCGAGGGCGCTGGTGCCGGTGCTGTTGACCTGGTCGCGACGGCCCTTGAGGAGGTTCTCCACCTTGTGCTGGATGTGGAAGTCCGCCGGCACCGTGGTGATCGCCTTGATCAGCTCGGTCAGCCGCGGAAGGCTGACCTTCGTCTCCACGTCCGGCACCTGCGCGTCGACGCCGCCGTGGTAGCGCTCCCAGATGCCCGCGAGGGTGTTCGGCAGCGGGTGGTGCAGCGAGTCCCTCGTCTCGGTGAGCTCCTCCTCGAGGGACTGCTTCCGGTTGGCGGCGAGGGCGTCGACCTGCTCTCGGGTGACCTTGCCGAGCTGCAGCAGCCGGTCGACGTAGGCCGCGCGGACCGAGGGCTTGCGGTCGATGGCGGAGTACATCACCGGCTGCGTGAAGCGGGGCTCGTCGGTCTCGTTGTGGCCCCACTTCCGGTAGCAGTACATGTCGATCACGACGTCGCGGCCGAACTGCTGGCGGTACTCGACCGCGAGGTGGGCGACGTGGGCGACCGCCTCGGGGTCCTCGCCGTTCACGTGGAAGATCGGGATGCCGAGCATCTTCGCGAGGTCGGTGGCGTAGCGGGTCGAGCGGGCGTCTTCGGTGTTGGTGGTGAAGCCCACCTGGTTGTTGACCACGACGTGGAGCGTTCCGCCGGTGGCGTAGCCGCGCAGGCTCATCAGGTTGAGCGTCTCGGCGACCACCCCCTGGCCGATGAAGGCCGCGTCGCCGTGGATGAGGAGCGGCACCACCTGGCGGCGTTGCGTGTCGCCGCGCCGGTCCTGCTTGGCGCGCACGCGCCCGGTCACCACCGGGTTGACGAACTCCAGGTGCGACGGGTTGAAGGCCAGCGAGAGGTGCATCGAGCCCTGCGCCGTGGGCCGGTCGCAGGAGTACCCGAGGTGGTACTTCACGTCCCCGCGCCCCATGCTGTGCTCGGGGTGCTTGTCGAAGAAGTGCGCGAAGATGTCCTTCGGCGACTTCTGCATGATGTTGCAGAGCACGTTGAGGCGGCCGCGGTGGGCCATGCCGATGACGGCCTCCTCGACGCCGAGCTCGCCCGAGCGCTGGAGCATCAGGTCGAGCAGGGGGATGAGCGACTCGCCGCCCTCCAGCGAGAAGCGCTTCGCCCCGGTGAAGTTGGTGTGCAGAAACTGCTCGAAGATCTCCGCGTCGATGAGCCGCCCGAGGATGTGGAGCTGCTCGTCGGCGTCAAGGTCGAGGCGGTTGGCGCTCGACTCCATGCGCTCGCGCAGCCAGGCGCGCATCTGGAGTTCTTCGACGTGCATGTACTCCACGCCGATGCTGCGGCAGTAGGTCTCCTCGAGGCGCTCGACGATGGCCCGCACGGTCGCGTCGTGGCCGAGGCCGCCGAGGTCGCCGGTGGGGACGCGCGCGTCGAGCTCGGCGTCGCTGATGCCGTAGCGGTCGGGCGTGAGCTCTCGCGGCGGGAGCTGGACGAGCCCGAGCGGGTCGAGCGAGGCCCAGAGGTGACCGCGGAGGCGGTAGGCGTGGATGAGCTGGTTGACCCGCTGCGCGAGCTCGGCGTCGACCCCGATGGGCGCCATGCTGAGCTTCTGGTGCGGCGGAATCTCCACGACGCCGTGGCCGTTGCCGTTGCTGACCGGGTGGCCGTTGCCGGAGGGCGCGACGCCGTGGCCGGCCTGGGTCTGGAGCCCGTCGAAGTAGGTGCGCCAGCGCTCGCCAACGGTCGAGGGGTTCTCCTGGTAGCGGAGGAAGAGCTCCTCCACGAATGCCTGATTGACGCCGAAGTCCTGGTTCATGTTGCGCTTAACACCCGCGCGGTCGTTGGAGGGAGACCGCCCTGACGGGGCGAGCAACCATAGGGGCATCGCGATCCGATCGCCAGACCGAGGCGCGCAATCGCCGATCGCCGACGGAGGAGATCACTCGATGGGGATGCGTCCGCCCGACTCCCCGGCCGGTCGCGCGCGGCGCACCGGAGCGCGCGTCGGCGCGACCCGAGGGGCGGTCGCGGCGGCGGGCGGAGGCGCAGCGACCACCACGGGGGCGACCGCCGGAGCGGGCGTCGGCGCAGCGACCGCAGGCACATCGGGGAGCGCCGCCGAAGGCGCCTCCGGTGCGGGCGCAGCCGCGGCCGCAGGTGCCGGCGCGGGCACAGCTTCAGGGGCGGGCGAGGGCGGAGCCGCAAGCGGGCGGGCGGCGATCGGCGGAGGCGTCGGCGGTCGGGACGCCGCGGGTGGTCGCGTCGCGATCAGCGCGACCACGACGCCGACGATCACCAGCAGGCCCGCGGCCCAGCCGAGCCAGCCGATGCGGTTGATCGGAAGCCGCACCGGCTCGGGGTCGTCTTCGAGGGAGGCGCGCGGGGGAGACCTACGCGGAGGCTGCGGGAGCAGCTCGGTGATCCGGTCGGAGTCTCGCGGCGCAGGCTCGACCTCGGGCGCTGGTGACGGGACGGGCGCTGGCGCCGGGGCCGGGCGATCGGACGAAGGCGCAGGCGGAACCGAGAGGCCCTCCCTCCACGCGGCCTGCTGAGGCACCTCGGCGAGCAGGGCCTTCAGCAACGATCCAGCGTCGGGGTAGCGGTCGGCCGGTCGCAGCGCGAGCGCGCGCTGGAGCACCGCCTCCCAGGGGCCCACGTCGAGGCCCCAGCGGGCGGGCGTCGGGCGTCGTCGGCTGAGCGCCTCGGAGAAGATCTCCACCGAGTCGTCGCCCTCGTAGGGCGGCTCTCCGGTGAGCATCTCCGTGAGCACGAGCGAGAGCGCGTGCACGTCCGTCCACGGCCCGGTGCGGGTGCCGCTGAGCTGCTCGGGCGCTGCGTACTCCAGCGAGAACATCTGGAGGTGCGGCTGCGTGGACGTCTGCCCCGGCGACGGCGCCCGGTCGTCGTCGGTCATCACCTTGGCGATGCCGAAGTCGAGGAGCTTCACCCTCACGTCGCCGCGACGGCTGGTCACCATCATCAGGTTGCCGGGCTTGATGTCGCGGTGGGCGATGCCCTCCTCGTGGGCCAGCGCCACGGCCTCGATGACCGGTCGCAGCAGCGCGAGGCACTCCGCCGGGGAACGGGCCGCGGTGCCGGTCTCGGCGCGCGCGTCGAGGTCGTGCTCGAGGGTCTGACCCTCCAGCCACTCCAGGGCCATCCACGGCGCGAGGTCGCCCGTCGGCATGATGGAGCTGCCGAAGTCGAGCACCCGCACGATGGCCTCGTGGTCGATGCGCGCGATGGTGCGCGCCTCGTTGGCGAACTTCCGGAAGAACTCGCCGCGCTCGGACTGCGCGTGGTGCGCTGGGATCTTCAGCACCTTCAGCGCGACCGTCTTCTGGAGCTCGGAGTGCGCGCAGCGGTAGACCACCGCGAAGCCCCCCTCGGCGACCACCGACTCCACCGCGTACTTCCCGTCGAGGCGGGTGCCCACCAGCCGGAAGGGATCGTTCGGGACCTGCTCTGCGCTCGCCGCCGTGGCCGTCATTCCGTGCACCGCACGCCGCACGCTACCACGCGACCGCCGCGTCGCCGCTCGCCGTCGTCACGGCACGGCGCTCCACGCCGGGGCGGCGGTGTGATACCCGGTCAGGGACCGTGGCGAAGCGCCTCCGAAGCCTGCCTCTGCTCCTCGGGCTCTCGCTCCTCGGGTGCGTGCGCGACCCGCCCGCCCCGCCGACCCGCCGCGCCTCCCCGCCGATCGCGCGTCCACCCGCGGCCCCCGACGCCGCCCTCGCCGACGACGCCGGGGTCGAGCCCGCCGCGCCCCCCTCGCTCGCCGCGGTGGTCGCGCTCGTCCGCTCGGGCGACCGCGCCGCGGTGCTCCCGGCCCTCGAGCGCCTCCCCGCCTCGGTGCAGTCGAGCCCAGAGGCCCGCTTCATCGCGGCCCGCGTCGCGCTCGACCTCGGCGACCCGGCGAGGGCGCTCGCCCGCCTGCCGGGCCTCGCCGGCGAGCTGCCCGCGCTCTCGCTCGAGGTCCGACGGATGGAGGCCTCCGCCCTCGCCGCGGTGGGGCGCCACGCCGACGCCCGCGCGGCCTATGAGTCCCTCGCGTCCCGAGGCGGAGGCGCCCGCGATCGCACCATGGCCGTGCTCGAGGCCTGGGCCGCGGGCGACCGGTCGTGGGCCGCCGCGGCGATGCGCCCGTGGGTCGCGCACCCGCCTTCGGGCATCGACCGGGCGAGGGCGTGGCGCCTCGCCGCCGAGGCCCTCGACGCCGCCGCCGATCAAGCCGCGGCCCAGGAGGCTCGCCGACGGCTGGCGATCGCCGAGCCCGACACCGCCGCCGGGGCCGAGGCGCTCGCGGCGCTCTCCAGGGCGGGGCGACCGCTCACGGCCGCGCAGTCCATGGAGCGGGCCGGGGTGCTCCTCTCGAGGGCGCGCCACGCCGAGGCCATCGAGTCGCTGCAGTCGATCCCGGCGCTCGAGGGGCGCGAGGAGGCGAGGCGCACGCACCTGCTGGGGAGGGCGTTCTTCGGGGCGAGGGGGAGGTACCCCGAGGCGCACCGCTGGCTCTCCGCGGCGGCGCGCAACCCGCTCAACGCCGACCGCGACGAGGACGCGTTCATGGCCGCCCGGGCGCTCTCCCGCGCCGACCAGGACGACGACGCCGTGCGCGCCTACGACGCCGTCGCCCGCTCGCTGCGAGGGCGCTGGAGCGACGAGGCGGCCTTCCGCGCGGCGTGGCTGGAGTCCCGGCACGCGCGGGGAGAGCAGGCGGTCTCGCGGTGGAGGGCCTTCCTTCGCGATCGTCCCGAGGCGCCTTCGCGACTGAGGGTCGACGCGGCCTGGCACCTCGGGTGGACGCTCTACTCCGCCGGGCGCTTCGCCGAGGCCGTCGAGCCGCTCGCACGATCGAGCGAGCTGGCGACGCACCACCTGGAGCGAGGTCGTGGGAGGTACTGGTCCGCCGTGGCGAAGCTGCGCGGGGGCGACCCCTCCGCGGCGGTGACGGCGTGGCGAGGGCTCATCGAGCACCGCCCGCTCACCTGGTACGCGCTCCTCGCGGAGGCCCGGCTGAGGGCCCAGGGGGCTGCGCCCGACCCGATGCCCGCTCCGCCCGAGGCGCGTCCCCGTCCCGCGCTCACCCTCCCTCCGAGGGCCCGATGGCTCGCCGCGCTCGGCTTCGACCGCGAGGCCGCGGAGGTCCTCGTCGCCGAGGAGGACTCGCTGCGCGCGACGCTCCCCCGGGAGCGCGCCGACGAGGTGATGGCCGGGGCGTACCTCTCGCTCGGCGACGCGCGCAGGGCCTTCCTGCTCTCCTCCCGGCACGCCGACGCCCTCGACGACCTGCCCTCCGCCACCACGCGCTGGATCTGGGACGCCGGCTTCCCCCGCCCCTTCGCCCCGCTGGTCGAGGCCGCGGAGGACGCCAACGGGCTGCCGCGCGACTACCTGTTCGCGATCATGCGCCAGGAGAGCGGCTTCAACGCCAGGGACGTCTCCACCGCGCGCGCCATCGGGCTGCTCCAGATGGTGCCGCCCACCACGAGGCGCGTCGCCCAGGAGCTCGGCATCCCCTTCACCGAGGAGCGCCTCTTCGAGCCCGAGTACAACATCCGGGTGGCAGGGCACTACATCGGGCGGCTCTACCGCCAGTACCGGGCGGTGCTGCCCCGCTCCATCGGGAGCTTCAACGCGGGCCCCGGCGCCATGAACCGCTGGATGCGCGAGCACGGCAACGAGGACGTCGACGCCTTCGTCGAGCACATCCCCTTCGACGAGACCCGCACCTACGTGCGGCGCGTGGTGCAGAACCTCGCCCGCTACCGCTTCCTCTACGGCCGCGGCGAGCGGACGGTGGCCCTGCCGCTGCAGAGCGACGCGGGCTTCGACGCGGTGGTCGACTACTGATCGCCCGACGGCGGCACTTGCTCCGGGCCCTGGGGACGCGCTACCTCAGGGGGGCCCTGGAGGTCATCGCTGACGATGGAGAAACGAGATGGCTCCGAGCCCCCGACGGGTGACGAGCGCGCGGCCGCTCCCTCGGCGCAGCAGCCGCCGCTGCCCATCGGCGCGCCGCCTCGTCGGAAGTCCGTCGAGTCGCTCCCGGTGCTGCCTCCGTATCACCCACCGCTCGGTTCGGCCCCTCCCGCGAAGTCCCTCACGCTCGCGCCGCCTCGCCGACCGAGCGACCCGTTGGTTCCGGTAGCCCCGGCGTCGCGCTCGCCGCTCTCGCTCGCGCCACCTCGCTCTCCGTCGTCGTCCTCGCTGCCCCGCGCCGAGCCGATGGCGCTCCGACCGCCGACCGCCGCGCCGCCTCGCCCCGAGGCCCGGACGTCGCCGCCGCCGCGCCCCTCCCGCGCCGTCGCTCCCCCGACGGCCGCGACTCCCCTGGCGCAGTCAGACCGTCCCTCGCGCCCGCTCTCGAGGGCCCCGGCTCCGTCCGACGAGATCTTCACGCTCCCTCCGCCGCCCTCTTCTGCGGTGCCCGAGCGCTTCGAGCTCGATGATCTCTTCACCGCGACGCCCGCCCGCGCGCCCACGGTCGCGCCGCGCAGGCCCACGGCGCCGCCCAGGCCCACGGCGCCGCCCAAGAGCCTGGCCCGCTCGGCCCCCTCGACGGGCGACTCGGCCTACGCGTCGCTGCCCCCGCTCCGGCTCTCCGAGCGACCGGCGGGGAGCGCCCTCCCGGCGCGGCTCTCCTCGCCGCCCGCGGAGGCGGAGGGCGAGACCGCGCTCCAGGGGACCGAGCGCGCCGTCGCCGCCCACGCGTGCATGCTGGCCCTCGCGCGCGCCTCGCGCAGCTACCTGATCTACGACCCCAGCAACCAGGCGGTGCGGGGCTTCCTCGACGCGCTCCGCGGCGCCTTCGTCGAGTACCTGTCCCGGTATGGCGAGCTGCCGCTCACGGTGCGGCCCTTCGAGCTCGTGCTCGACCAGGAGGTGGTCTACATCGAGCGCGAGCGGGAGCGCTCGCTGGCGCTCAAGCTCTTCCGCGACGGCGTGCGGAAGATCACCCTCGACGCCGACACCACCTGGCAGGAGCTCACCAAGCTGCTGGAGATCCTGTCGATCCGCTTCGTGGGGGTGCGGCACGACGAGGACGACCTGGTCACCCTGCTCTGGAAGGCCGGGTTTCATCACATCTCCATCGAGTCCATCGAGGGCTTCGTCCCCGACGACGACGACGACGAGGTGCCCGGCGGCGAGCGCCCGAGCGGCGGCTTCGCGATCGCCGCGTCCGTGAAGGTCCCGGCGGACTTCGACCTCCCGGCGCCGGAGCTGCCGTCACCGCAGCGCGTAGCGCCCGCGGAGGTCTCCGAGGAGGCCCGCGCCACGCTGGTGGCGGAGTGCGCCTCTCCCAGGCTGCCGCAGGTCACCATCGACCTCACCCGCCAGCTCCTCGCGGTGGCGGGCGACCCGACCGACCCGCTGGGCTTCGACGAGGTCGCGCCGCTGGTGCGCGAGGCGCGGGACTTCCTGCTCTCGGACAGCCGGCTGCAGCAGCTCCGCGCCCTCTACGACGTGCTGGCGGACTTCGCCGACGGGCACCCCGAGCTCGCCGAGCAGCTCGGTCCGCTGGTGTCGGGCTTCTTCGACGCGCGAGCGCTACAGAAGCTGGTGCGCTCGGTGCCGCACGATGCTCCGTCGGCCCCCGCGGAGCTGAAGCAGCTGCTCGCCGCGCTGCCCTACGATCCGCTCCCGGTGCTCCTCGACCTGCTGGGCACCGAGCGCGCGGAGAACGACCGGCGCATCCTGCGAGAGCTGCTCGAAGGCTACCTCCCGGCGCGCGCGGACATGGTCATCGCCCGGCTGCGGGAGGTGCGAGGGAGCCTCGCGGCCGACCTGCTTCGCGCCCTCTCCGAGCGACTGCCCGACGCCCCGGCGCTGGTGGCCTCGACGCTCATCTCCGGCGACGACGACGAGCTGCAGATGGAGTTCCTCCGGCTGACGGCGTCGGCGCGCACCGACGCCTCGACCCGAGGGGTGCTGGTGCACCTGCTGCGATCGACGAGCGAGCTCTTGCGGGTGCGCACCGTCGAGGCGATCGGTGAGCACCGCGAGCCCGGGGCCTTCACGCTGCTCCAGCGCCACGCCGAACACCGCGCGGAGCTGCGCTCGTCGCCCGAGGAGATGGCCGCCGTGGGGCGGGCCATGACCCTGGTCGACGCCGCGCGCGCCATGGAGGCGTTCCGCGAGTGGTCGAGGCCGGCGGGGTTGATCCAGCGGTTGATGAAGAACGACGAGCACGGGGCGAAGGCGAGGGCGGCGGCCGCGGGGCTGGCGAGGCACCCGTCCGAGGAGGCCGACGCGATCCTGCGGGAGATGGCCGCCGGGGCGGCGACGGAGGCGATGCGCAAGGTGATCGAGAGCGCGATCGCCGAGCGCTCGGCGGCGGGCGAGGCGTCATGAGCGGGCTCGACGAGGTGGGCGAGGCGCAGCGGGAGGTCGGCAAGGCGCTCGACCGGGCGCGCGCCGGGGACGACCGCGAGCTCGCGGCGAAGGTGCGGGAGCTGGGGGAGCAGTTCGTGCGGATGCTCACCGGCGCGATGCGGATGACCCGCTTCCACGACACGCGCAACATGGCCTTCGAGGCGCCGCTGAGGGACCTGGAGCGCTCCCTCGCGGCGCTGCGCGACCTGCTCGGGATGGTGCAGGTCATCATGGTGGAGGATCAGGTCTACGTGAACGACCAGCGCCTGCGGCTGGACGAGAGGGTCGAGCCCGGGGACAACTTCGCGGCGCTCTGGCTGCGCCACGAGGTGGGCGGGCTCAACCTGCACGCCACGCTCACCATGGACCAGTGGCGCAAGATCGTCGTCGGGGCGATGGCCGACCCGGTCGGCGCGCAGCCTCGCGCGGCGCTCCAGGCGGCCTTCGAGGCCGCGGGGATGAGCGCGCTCGAGCTGCTCCCGGTGTTTCGCTTCCGCATGAAGGACGAGCGCCGACGCATCGACCAGAACGTCGGGGCGGTGATGCACCGCGCGGCGGGCGTCGTCGACGGGCTCTGGGAGGGCCTCGCCTCGGGCCGCGCGGCCAACCCGCTGCCCGTGCGCAAGATGATCAACGAGATGGTCGACCTCCCCGCGCAGAGCGAGGAGGAGGGCCTCGCCCGGGCTCGCTTCGACAAGAGCACCCACGCCCTCTCGCGGCACAGCTCGCAGGTCGCGATGCTGGCGGTGCTCATCGGTCGGGAGCTGGGCCTGCCCGACACGACGCTCGCCGACCTGGGCGTGACGGCCTGCTACCACGACCTCGGCTATGCCACCGACGAGGACGGGTACCCCCCGCCCTTCAGCCGACACGGGAGCGCCGCGGTGCGCAGCCTGCTGGCGCAGCGGGGGTTCCACGAGGCGCGCATCCACCGGATGCTGGCCTGCCTGGAGCACCACCGGCCCTTCAACGCGCCCGGCGGGGCGTCGCTCTTCGCACGCATCATCCACATCGCGGACGACTTCGAGACGCTCACCCGGTACCGCTCCGGCGGGCCCATCATGTCGCCGCCTACGGCGCTCGCCCGGATGTACGCCGCGCGAGGCACCGAGTACGACCCCGAGCTGCTGCAGCTCTTCGTCAACCGGGTGGGGCGCTATCCGCCGGGGAGCGTGCTGGAACTCGACGATGGCCGCTGGGTGCTCGTGCTCTCGGGGGTGCGGGCGCCGGAGCTGTTCGAGCAGCCCTTCACCGAGATCGTGCGGCTTGCCGACGGCACCGAGCCCCTCTTCCCCTTGCAGGTCGACCTCGCGGACGAGGGGACCGTGCGACGCGTCGTGGAGTGATCCGGGCGCGACGGGGACCGGGCGGACGAATCGGCCGCGACGAGGGCGGCTGACGGCATTATGTGAGCCGTGACCGCCTGTTCGCTGCCGCAACGCCTCCTCCCCCCCCTCGAAGCCACCGGATGCACCACCAGCCGCGTCCCCAATCCGTCGACGGCCCCGAAGGCGAGCCGCTCCCCTCCGGAGCGCGAGGCCTCGCGGTCGCGGCGCTGTCCCTGGTGCTGCTGACCCTCGTCTCGTACTTCTTCGACACCCGCGGGGGCAGGCCGACGCTCTTCCTGCTCTACCCCGCGGCGGTGCTCCTGGCCGCCTGGTACGGGGGGCTGCGCGCCGGCCTGGTGACGACGGCGCTCGCGGCGCTGCTCGGGCAGTACTTCCTGGTGACGCCTCGCTTCGACTGGGGCGGCGACCGATCGCAGCTCGCGGTCTTCCTCGTCGAGGCGGTCACCATCACGGTGGTGACGGCGAGGGTGGCCAGGAGCCGCCAGCGCACCGTCGCCCGCCTTCGGGAGGGGAGGGCGGCGCTCGACAAGCTCCACGCCGTCCTCGACGGCGTCGACGACGGCATCGTGGTGCAGGACGTCGCGGGCCGTGCGCTCTACGCCAACGAGGGCGCCGCGCAGATCCTCGGCTACCCCTCGGTCGACGCGCTCCTCCGCGCGCAGGGGGCCGAGGGGGCGCAGCGCTTCGAGGTCTTCGACGAGCGCCGCCAGGCCCTCCCCCCGGAGGAGATGCCCGGGCGCAACGCCCTCCGCACCCGGGTGGCGATCGAGCGGGAGCTGCTCTTCAGGGTCCCCGCGACCGGCGAGGAGCACTGGACCGTCGTGCGCTCCAAGCCGCTCTACGACGCGAAGGGGAAGCCCGACTCGGT
Organism: Myxococcaceae bacterium; assembly: GCA_004297725.1. Taxonomy (GTDB): domain Bacteria; phylum Myxococcota_A; class Polyangia; order Polyangiales; genus SCUS01. The sequence continues at coordinate 70,887 of SCUS01000148.1, forward strand.
GATCACGCTGCTCCGGGACGTCACGCAGCGCCGCCGCGACGAGGTGCGCGGGGGGTTCATCGCCCGCGCCGCGCAGGAGCTGGGCTCGTCGATCGACTACGCGGAGACGCTCGCGAGGGTGGTGAAGCTCGCGGTGCCGGACATCGCCGACTGGGCGGCGGTCGACCTGGTCGAAGACGGCCGGGTGGTGAGGCTCGCGATCGCGCACGTCGACCCGGCGAAGATCGCCCTGCTGGAGGAGCTCGACCGCCGCTACCCGAGCCGCCCCGGCACGCCCGGCGGCGCGAGGAACGTCATCCGCACGGGCCAGTCGGAGATGGTGTCGGACATCCCCGTCGCCGCCGTCGAGGCGGCGGCGAGCGACCCGGAGCACCAGAAGCTCCTCCGCGCGCTGGGGCTGCGCTCCTACCTCTCGGTGCCGCTCTCGGTGCGCGGCGCGACCATCGGCGCGCTGAGCTTCGCCACCGCGGAGTCGCAGCGCCGCTACGGGCCCGAAGACCTCGCGCTCGCGACGGCGCTCGCGGAGCGTGCCGTGGTGGCCATCGAGCACGCCCGGCTCTACCGCGAGAACGAGCGGGCCCTCGCGGAGGCCGAGCGCGCCAACCGCTCGAAGGACGAGTTCCTGGCGATGCTGGGGCACGAGCTCCGCAATCCGCTGGCGCCGATCCTGACGGCGGTCGCGCTGATGAAGATGCGCGGCGGGCCGTCGAAGGAGATCGCGGTGGTCGAGCGGCAGGTGAAGCACGTGGTCCGCCTCGTGGACGACCTGCTCGACGTCTCTCGCATCACCCGCGGCAAGGTCGAGCTGAAGCTGGAGCGGCTCGACCTCGCCGAGGTCACGACCCGGGCGGTGGAGATGGCGATGCCGCTCATCGAGCAGCGCGCGCACCACCTGGACGTCGACGTTCCCGCCGGGTTGATGGTGCGGGGCGACGCGGTGCGCCTCGCGCAGGTGGTCGCCAACCTCCTCAACAACGCCGCCAAGTACATGGAGAAGGGCGGCCGCATCGGGGTGCGCGCGTCGCGGTCGGGCGCGTCGATCGAGCTGCGGGTGCGCGACGAGGGCATCGGCATCGCGCCGGAGATGCTGCCGAGGGTGTTCGAGATGTTCACCCAGGAGACGCAGGCCCTCGACCGGGCGCAGGGGGGCCTCGGGCTCGGGCTGGCGATCGTGAAGAGCCTGGTCGCGCTGCACGGCGGCGAGGTCTCGGTGCGGAGCGAGGGGGTGGGCGCGGGCAGCGAGTTCTGCGTGCGGCTCCCGGGGCTCGAAGGGGAGGTCACCGCGCCCACCTCGCTTCCCGACGGGGGTCTCGGCGGCCGCACGTCGAGCCCGGTGCGGGTGATGGTGGTGGACGACAACGACGACGCGGCCGACCTGCTGGCGGACGTGCTCGCGACGATGGGGCACGACGTGAGCAAGGCCCACGATGGTCCCGGGGCGCTGAGCCTGGCGGCGGAGCGGCGGCCGCAGCTCGCGCTGCTCGACATCGGGCTGCCGGTGATGGACGGCTACGAGCTCGGGCGCCGGCTGCGGGCGATCGAGGGTCTCGGGGGCATCAAGCTGGTCGCGGTGACCGGCTACGGTCAGGACAGCGACCGTCGGCGCTCCGAGGAGGCGGGCTTCGACGCGCACCTGGTGAAGCCCATCGAGCTCGACGCGCTGTCGGCGCTGGTGTCCCGGCTGACCCGGTGATGGGAGGCCATAACCGCCGACGCCCCGGGTGACCCGTTGCCGGGGCCCGAGGCGTCGATCGGAGATGGAGAGGGCTGTAAGCCGAGTTCTGTCCCGCGCGGCGATCGCTCACCGTGCGGGGGCGCTCATTCTTCTAGCGTCGACGATTGCTCGCGACATCGTTAGCGACCAACCCGAAAGCATCGACCGGGCTCCAGGTCTCCCGCGGTGTGACCCGCATCGCTTCCATATTGGGTCTTGCTCCGGATGGGGTTTGCCGTGCCGTCGCTGTCGCCAGCGCCGCGGTGAGCTCTTACCTCACCGTTTCACCCTTACCGCAGTGGCCTTGCGGCGTGCGGCGGTCTTTCTCTGTTGCACTGTCCTCGGGATCGCTCCCACTGGCCGTTAGCCAGCATCCTGCCCTGCGGAGCTCGGACTTTCCTCCCGAGGTTCACCAGGGAACCTCCGGCGAGCGCCCGCTCCTCTCCATCTGCCGCGGGTCGCTACACCGTGCGGGGCTTGGGCGCAAGGGCGATGCGCGAGGCCGGGATGCGGAGTACGAGCGCGAGGGGGCCGCTGCGTCGATGGGGAGGCGAGCGTTGATTCGTCCGCGGCGGCGCGGCGATGATTCGGTGCAGGAGGATCGACGGATGGCAAAGTCGAAGACGGGGGCGGGCGGCGGCCGGGCGAAGCTCATCACGGCGACGAAGGAGGCGGCGCTGGCCGAGCAGAAGAAGAGGCTGAAGGCGCTGGAGGCGCTCATCCGGCGCAGGCTCGTGACGGTGGTGGAGAGCTTCTACGACGTGGGCGAGGCGCTCTCGGAGGTGCTGCGGCGCAAGCTGTACGCGGCGGCGGAGCACGCCAGCCTGGAGGCGTGGCTCGGGGCGACGAAGCTGCTGTCGGTCACGCAGGCGATGAAGCTGCTGGCGATCGTGAAGCACGTCCCTCGGGAGCAGGCGCTGGCCGCGGGGCAGGAGCGGGCCTACGCGCTGATCGCGCTCGCGAGCGCCACGCCGGAGCCCGACTCCGCGGCGGAGCTCATCGAGCGAGGCACCGTCGAGGGTCAGCCCGCGGCGCAGGCGCCGGTGAGGGCGATCGTCGCGGCGGCGAAGGCGCAGCGCGCGAAGGGGCCGCAGACGCCCGCGGCGAAGGCGAAGGCGAAGGCCGAGGGGGCGGTGGAGAGGGGGGTGCGGGCGATCCTGCGGGCGGGCGGGGTGTCGGCGACGGAGGTGAGCGTGGGGCGCGAGGAGGTGAGGGTGGTGCTGTCGCGGGCGCAGGTGGAGAAGGCGCTGGCGAAGGGGTGAGCGGGCTCCGGACGTCGGGAGCTCGGGGCTCCGGACGTCGGGAGCTCGGGGCTCCGGACGTCGGGAGCTCGGGGCTCCGGACGTCGGGAGGTGGCGGGAGCGCGGCCGTACGAGCGCGAGACCGACGACGGGGAGTCCCTGGTACGAGCGCGAGGCCGACGGCGAGGAGTCCCCGGTACGACCGCGAGGCGGTCGGTAGCCGGGAGCCAGACCCCGAGCGTCAGCGAGGGGTAGAGCCCACCCACGCCCTCCCAATGCGGCCTCGCCCGGAGGGGAGCGAGCGACCACGTCAGGCTGGTGCGTCTTCGTCGCGACGAGTGACGTCATCGGGTGGGGAGCCGACGACGAACGGTACTCGGCTTCGGAGCGCGTAGCCGCTGAGGCGCGCTGGGAAGCCGTGGTCGGTCGCTACCCTCCGGGCGAGGCCGCATTGGGAGGGCGTGGGTGGGCTCTACCCCTCGCTGACGCTCCGGGTCTGGCTCCCGGCTACCGATGGCCTCGCGGTCGTACCGGGGACCCCTCGCCGTCGGCCTCGCGGTCGTACCGGAGAAGCGCCCGCCGACGGCCTCGCGCCCGTACTCCGAGCTCGAGGCGCGCACGGAGGCGTTGACCCGACGAGAACTGCGGCCGTCGCGATGGGTTCCGTACATGGGCGACGGGGCGAGGACCAGGCACGAAGCGTCAGCGGTCGAGGGGGCTCACGACGCCCAGCGGGCCGCGGTCGACGATGTGCGTGTAGATCATCGTGGTGCGGACGTCCTTGTGCCCGAGCAGGGCCTGGATGGTGCGGATGTCCGTTCCGGCTTCGAGGAGGTGCGTGGCGAAGCTGTGGCGGAGCGTGTGACAGGTGGCGCGCTTGTCGAGGGCGGCGGCCGCGGCGGCGTCGCGAATGGCCTTCTGCAGGGCGGTATCGTGGAGGTGGTAGAGCACCAGCCGCCCGGTCGCGGCTTCGATGCAGGGGCGCGATGCGGGGAAGAGGTACTGCCACGCGAGGCTCGTCGCAGCGCCCGGCATCTTCGTGCGGAGCGCGTGGGGGAGGTCGACCTCGCCGCGGCCCGCGGCGAGCTCTGCGAGGTGGTGTCGGCGAACGAGCTCGATCTGCGCGCTCAGGCCCTCCCGGGCGCGGGCGGGCAGGAGGGCGGCGCGGTCGTGCGCCCCCTTAGCCGCGACGGACGGTGATCTGATGGCGATCGAGGTCGATGTCCTTCACGCGGAGGGAGAGAGCTTCCTGTACGCGGAGCCCGGAGCCGTAGAGGATCTCGCCGAGGAGACGGAAGGGCGGTTGAAGCCGGTCGAGCAGCGCGAGGACGTCGCGGCGAGAGAGGACGTTGGGGAGGTGGTCGGGGCGGTGCGCGCGTTCGAGGCCTTCGAGGGCGGGCATCTCGATCTCGAGGACCTTGCAGTAGAGGAAGACCAGCGCGCAGAGGCACTGGTTCTGCGTGGACGCAGAGCTGCGTCGGCGGACCGCGAGTTCGTTGAGGAATGCGGTGAGCTCGGCGGCGCCCATCTCGCGCGGGTGACGCCGGTTGTGGAAGCGGATGAACTCGCGGACCCAGCGGAGGTACGCCTCCTCGGTGCGCGGCGAGTAGTGGAGTCTGCGGATCGTGGCGGTGACGGCTTCGAAGAGGGTCATGGCGGGGCTCCCGGTGGCGCGCGGAAGAGGGCTGCGCGCGGCCTTATCGGCGGGGGCGCGGGGAGGTTGCCTCGGGCGGGAAGGGCTGTTAGGGAGATAGGCAGCGGCTGCGTAGCAGCGCCCTTTATGGGGATATGCAGCGGGGATACTACCGATTGCGATGTTAGGCGCACCAGACAGGCGTGCGAGCCGCCCGCACGCAGACTTGGAATCGGCAGTGGGTGGGGCGGGTAGTGGTAGTGTTCGAAGCACGAGGTGACGAGCCGTTATGACAGAGGTGGTTATCGCGCTGTGTCCTTCATGTGCCAGCATGATAGTGAATCCGCCAGAAGAGCAAGAGCGCTGTGAGCACTGTCGCAGGACAAGTCGACCGCTCCGTGGTCTCGTTCGCAGAACGTTTCCCGCGGGATGTCGCATCGACCCGGCCGGAGCAATCTATGCGTCAGACGACACGTTGTTGTTCGAACGTCCTCGAGCCACGGAATTCACCCGGGAGGTCGAGCGCATGCGAAGGCTGCTAGCAAGCTATGACAGCGGCTCCGAAACGGAAGGCGGTGTCGTCGCTCGGAACTTCCGAGAGTTGATGACGGGCGTAGTGGAAGGCTTGAAAGCAGGCAACCCTGTCGGGTACTTCAGTTCCCGCTGTGGCGGAGAGGATCTGCCTTCCGAAACTGTCCGTGCCGAAATCGAGATCGGTCATAGTGATATTATCGTGCGTCCGATATGAGTACCTCATCTGCTGACACGCATCCTGTGCCTAACAAGCCGATGGTGCCGACCGCCCACAATGGGCCCGATGGCAACCCATCGCACCCGCTGCGGCGGCACATCGGCCAGTCGTTGGACAGCCTCGGCGGGTGGCGGTCGACGGTCCCCAACGGTGCCTGTGACGCCGGGCGATGAGCGCACGGGGAAGTTGACGGGCAAGGCGGAGGGCG
>SCUS01000149.1 GCA_004297725.1 Myxococcaceae bacterium
TCCCGTGGCCCCTGGTGCTCGCGGTGCTCGTCTCCGTGGCCATTCATGCGCTCGGCGCGGCCCTCCCGGCGCTGCGCCCTGTCTTCCACAGCGCTGCGATCGCGCCCTGGCAATGGGGACTGGTGCTGGTGCTCTCCGCCCTCGTCGTCCCTGCGGTCGAGCTCGGCAAGGTCGCCTGGAGCTTCGCGCTCCCGTCCCCACGCACGAAGGTGCCGTGATCTCACCTCACCCAAGCGAAGGAGTCCCATATCCATGTTCACCGCTCGATCCGTCATCTCGCTTGCGTTGCTCGCCGGGTGCGCGTCCACGTCTGGCGCGCAGCCCCACGACATGAGCGTGGTCCACCACGAGGCCGAGGCATCGAGCCACGCGGCCGAGGCTGGTCGTCACGCCTCGCAGTACGACGCCTCGGCCCGCGCAGCCCGCGAGCGCTGTATGACCGCCACGGCGGGCACCGCCCCCACCGACGCGTGCTGGACCTCGGTCACCAACCCCACGGAGGATCACCTCCGCGAGGCCGATCGCCACCGGCGGATGGCCGCCGACCACCGGGCGGCCTCGCAGACGCTGCGAGACGCGGAGGCGCGTGCGTGCGCGGGGCTGCGCGACGACGACCGCGACACGAGCCCCTTCGCGCACCGCGAGGACATCGCCGGCGTTGCGCCGCTCACCGAACCGACCTCGTCCGGTCGCGTGACTTCGCAGCGCTCCGTCGGCGCGGTCGTGACATTCCGTGCCTTGCCGGGGATGACCGCGGAGTGGCTCCAGCGCCTGATCGATTGCCACGGGGCGCGCGGCGCCGCGCTCGGACACGAGGTCCCCGAGATGCCCTACTGCCCACTCGCGCTTCGCGAGGTCCAGGCACGTGTCACTTCGACTGGCAACGGCTTCGCGGTGGCGATCCGCGCCGACGACCCCGCCACCGTCGAGGAGATCCTACGACGGGCGCGGGCCCTGACCTCGCCGCCCGCAGCGACCGGCACATCTCCGTGAGCCCGAGGGAGCGCCTGCCGAGGTCGCCGAGCCACGCGGTCTGAGTTCCAGGCAGGCCCCGCGGCGCAGCTGCGCTCAGTGATGGACGGTGCGAGGCCGGGCGGGAGCCGCGGGGGCGGGCGCGGTGGTCGTCGGCGCGGGAGCCTGCGCCGGAGCCGGCTGGGCCGCGGTCGTGCCGGGGGCCGACGGAGCGCCCATGCCCATGCTCGCGCCGGTCGAGTCGCTCCAGCTCGATCGCGGCGACGGTGATGCGCGCGGTCTCGTAGGCCGCCTCCTACACCGAGACGTCGAGGGTGGAGATGTTGCCGGCCGCATGGAGCGCACGGGCGGCGTCGCGCGAGGCCGCGAAGGCGTCGAGCGCTTGCTGCGCGGCCATGAGTCGCTCTTCCGAGGCCTGCACTGCGTAGAAGGCCGCGCGCACCTCGTAGCCCATCTCCAGCACCGCGCCCGCCACCCGCGCCTGCGCCGTCTCCAGCTCCGCCCGCGCGAGCCCCGACCGCTGCGCCGTCAGGATCGCCCGTGTCAGCCCGTACTCCAGTCGGATGTCTCCCTGGAGCGGCTGAGTGCGGTCGGTCTGGTAGCGGATATCGAACTCGACGACCGGGTTCGGGAGCGCGCCGGCCTGCGCGAGCCAGCCTCGCGCCACGCCGAGATCCCGCAGCGACGCCCTCAGGTGGCGGTTGTTGCGAAACGCGATCGAGACCGCTCCATCAGCCGTGAGCGGCGCCGACAGGACCGCCTGGACGACGGCCGGGTCGTGATCCTCCGGGGGAGCGTCCGCGACGCGCAGGGGAACGGGGGAGCGGGAGAGTTCCTGCACGCGGCGCAGGTCGGAGGAGAACGACGTGGTGGCGCACCCGCCGACGGGTAGGAGCAGCATCAGCGCGCCACCGAGGAGCCCCTCAGTGCGCATGGACGTGACCTCCGCCCGCGCGTACGCCGCCGTCGATCGCGAGGCCGCTCCAGGCCCCGGTGGGCTCGCCCGGGAGCGGCGGATCGCTGGTGAGAGCCACGGTGGGGTCGGCGACGGGCGCCTCGCGTGCGCCCATTGAGAGCGCCGACTGCTCGGCGAAGCGAACGGGCACCGCGCGGCCTCCGCAACCCACGCTGAGGAGGGTCGCACCAACCAGAACAAGCACGCGTGGGAGCAAGAGAGATTTGGGCTTCATGGCGGCGGACCATCCGGGGTGGGCAGACGTTCGGGGAGAACGCTACGGCGGGCCGAAGTTGCAGTCGTGGAGGGGCGTCGCGACGACACATCCCGTGGGCACGGCGATGCGGGGCGCCCCCGCGAGCACGGAGCCCAGAAACGCCACCATCTGGTCCCTCGCGGCCTGGGCTGCGGGGGTCCGCCGCGCGGCGAACCCGTGGACCGCCAGGGGGTCGGCGTCGACCACCCGAAACTGCGTGAGCGCGCTTCGCCCGTCCGCCACGTCGACCTGGTCCAGACCATCGACCGGGACGATCGCCGGACGAATCTGCGCAGCGCGGACGACCGCCGCGGCCAGCTCCGTGGCGACGTTGGGAACCACCGGATCGTCGATGCTCTCCTGGAGAAGCAGCACCGGGGCCGCCGTGACGCGCAAGGGCGCCCAGACGGCGCCGTCGACCACGTCCCAGACACCCTGTGTCTGGAGCATCGACAGAGTGAGATCGAGATCGCTCGGGTAGCTCGGGCGCAAGAGCGGAGCGAGCGACGTGAAGGTCCTCCCCCCGAGGAGGTTGTGCGTCCAGCCGGCGCCGACGACGTTGAGCACCGCCGCGCTCACCGAGTCGGTCGCCGTCGCATAGACCAGCCCCATCGCCGCGCCCAGCGACCCACCACCGACGAACGTCCGCGACGCGTCCGGGCGCCGCCCGGCGGCCGGGTTGGGCATCCCGCCCACGGTCGCAGCCGAGAGCGCGTCACCGAGGATCGTCGTGAGGGAGCGCTCCACCGCCGCCTCGTTGGCGAGCGACTGCAGCAGGTAGGAACTCGCGCGCTCGGTGCCCGTGTACATGGCCCGAAGCCCCAACAACGTGGTGAGCGAGCCCGTACCGCTCCAGCCCTCGTACTGGATGGACACCTTGGCGATGCCCGCGCCAGCAAGCTCGGTGTCGAGCATGGGATCATCGACGCTTCCGCTGTTGCCGTGTCCGTACAACAGCACCGGGTAGTTGCCGGTTCCGGTGGGGACGACCACTCGAAACGGAGCGTCGCGTTGCCCGAGTCGCAGCGGCCTGCCGGTCGCATCGAAGGACGGCATGCCGTCCGCGCTCAGCCAGTTCGGGAGGCCCGTCAGGTGACCCTTGATGACGACCGCGATGGACCCCTGGCCCGCCGCTACGCTCTCCACGACCACGCCCGCGCTCGCCGCGTCGACGGCCGCGCGGCTGTCGGTCCGCATCGTGTCGAACCGCTGTGTCGGATCGTGGGTCGTGCGCGTGGTGAAGCTCCAGACGCGCACGACCCGGTTCGCGGCGATGCCTGCGGCGGCGAGCGCGGCGCGGGTCGGCGAGTGGTAGGCGAAGAGCCGGGCTTCGCGTTCGTTCGCGGGGCTCGCTCGCCCGAGCGCGGCTTGCGTGGACGCGGAGGCCGGGATGGCCGTCCCGTTCGTCGTCCGAAGCCCATCGAGCACGACGGCGACGTAGTCCGAGCCGGGCACGAGCGCCTGCCGTGGCAGCCCCACGAGCAGGGTCTCAGCCTGGCCCTCCAACGAGCTCGCGACGGCTCGAAGCCGGAGCGGGACGCTCGAGCCGAACAGCGGGCTGCCCCGCTGCGCCATGACGAGCCGAAGCTGGGGCTCGCCGCGGGGGGCGAGGCTGGCGATGTCGAGAGCCGGGGAGAATGCAGTCGCCACGGGGGTGACCGTGGAGAACCCGTCGGCCCGGTTGAGCGGGGCCGGATCGTCGTTGATCGAGAGCGACGAGCGCGACACCGCCAGCCGCAGCCCCGTCTCCGTGGTGACGTCTGCCGTGGTGAACGTGTTGGACGGCCACGGGAGCAGGCACCGGGTGGCGTCCATGTCGTCGCACGGTGCCGTCAACGGCGTCCGATCGCCTTCGGCGCGCAGTGGAAACGAAGGAACCGCAGGGGCGCACGCAGCCGCGAGCACCATCGCGGAGAGGGCGGCGACCCAGAGGCGGAGGACGTGTGCAGGGGCGCTGGTCATCGGTGGGTGGAACCTATCCCACCGCGGCGCTGATGGCGCCCGGACTCGCGGCTCTACGACCACTCGCCTCGGCTGGTACGCCACCAGCAATTCCCGGATGCAAATCACCGCCACGAACACCCATCACCACGACCATGGGCCGCCTGCCCTATGGGCGTCACCACGCGATGTAGGCGATCACGGCGTCGGCGGCGCGGGCGGCGCACGCGAGCATGGTGAGAGTGGGGTGACAGTCCCCGACCAGGGGCGCGTGGCGTCCGTCGGCGACGTGTAGTCCCGCGACCCGTTGGTGACGACCCTCCGGGTCGAAGTCGCGATCGTCGTCGTGGCCGAAGAGGGACTCGCTCCCCAGCACGAGGCCGTCGGGCTGCACGAACGGGACAGCGGTCGCGCCCGGCCCCAGCGCTCCCGCGACGGCGAGGCACGCGGCGTTCATGTCTTCGCCGATCGCGCGGTCGTTGTCACTGGAGACGAGACGGAGGACGGGCACCGGACGACCCAGCGTGTCGCAGTCCGAGTCATCGAAGCGGACCGTGCGCTCCCATGACGGGAGCATCGTCCCCAGCGCGTGCGCCTGGTAGATCGTCGAGTCGGCGAGTGTGTCGGCGGAAGCCGATAGGAGGACCGGCTCATGGGCCCGTCGGGGTGAAGGGACCTACGGACGCAGCGGCCGGGGTGACCGGTGCGGCGCTTGACGCTGCGATCGGGGTGCGTCGTGGTGTCCCCTCGCGCCCGTTGGCGAGCTCGCTGGCGCAGCTCGGCACCGGCGCTCGACGCCAGAGGCTTGATTGCAAGGCGATGGACGTGCCACCCCGAGTGCGTGGGACGAACCATGAACCAGCGATCTTGCTTCGTGGCACTCGCGGTGGCGCTCGTCCCAGCGGCGGCGCCGGCGATCAACCTGTCGCCCTCGCTGCCGGACGCGGAGCCGGGCACCTTGGAGATGGGCACCATGCGGGCGGCCTGGACCGACACGACCGTGCTGCTGTTCGGCGTGACGCCCGTCCGCAGCAGCGGCCTCGGGGCCCTGACCGTCCAGGCCTACGACCCGTCCGGGGCGCCGGTGCCGAGGTCGTTCCGCGGCGTGCCCGCGATCGGCCTGATCGACTACCACTCCAGCACCGGCCAGTCGTACCAGGTCGCCTCCTACGGCTCCGGCGTCATGGCCGTCGCCGTGACGTCCTTGAACGGGATCGTCGCCGCGCGCGTGCAGCCCTCGGGGGTCTCCGTCGACCGCGCGCCCGTCGTGCTCCGCCCCCCGGGCTCGCCGATCTTCGAGGTCACCAACAACCTCGGACTCGCCTGCACCCCGTCGACCTGCCTCACGGTCTACGGGCAGATGCCCGGCGCGGACCCCAACAGCTCGGTGGCGGCGCAGCGGGTGGGCACCGACGGCCGGCTGCTCGACGCCGCCCCGCTCGCGCTCGGGCGGTACGGCGGGGCGACCCCGGTGGTCGTCGCCCTCGCCGACCGCTTCATCGTGGCCTGGACCACCGAGCTCACCGGCTCGCCCAGGAACGTCGTGGCCGCCCGGGTGATGGCCGACGGGCGCGTGCTCGACCCCGGAGGCCGCGCCCTCACCACCGCCGGCGCGGCGCGCCTGAACGTGCGCATCGCGCCCGACGGCAGCCCCGGCGCCAGGGTCTCGCTCGGCACCTGGAGGCTCGACGCGCCCCCCATCGCCCCCACGGCCTCTCGCTTCCTGCTGTCGGACGTGGTGTTCGACGGCATCAACTTCGTGGTGGCGTGGGGCGGCTACCCTGAGACGTCGCTGCGCGCCGCCCGCGTCTCCCCCGCGGGCGTGGTGCTCGACACGACGCCCCTCACGATCGTCGCCGGCGACGACACCCAGCCGGTCTTCGCCCCGATGCCCGTCATGGCGTCCGACGGCCGCGGGACCACCGCGTTCGTCTACAGCGCCTTCGACCCCGACCTCGCGGGCGAACGGGTGCGCGCGGCGTTCCTGCACGGGGACGGCGGGGCGATCGCCGACGTGGGCGCACCGCCCGTCGACGCGGGCGCGCCGCTGGACGTGCCCCTCGACGTTGGCGTCGTGCCGGTCGCCGACGCATCGAGCGCGGACGTCGCGTCGGTCGCCGACGCGGCCGCGGCGGACCTCGGGACCGGCGGAGGTCGACCCCCCGACGACGGCGCGATCTGCGACGTCGGCGGCACCCCGGGGCGCACCACCCACCGCGGGTTCGTCGTCCTCGCGGCGTTGGGACTTGCGCTCGCCCGCCGCCGCTCCGGGTTGCGCCGCGATACGCTCGGATGAGGACGGGAGAGCTCGCGATGACGAAGCACACCCTCGCGCTGTTGGCGGTTCTCGGCGTCGCGGGCTGCGGTGAGAGAGGGCCGTGGTCGACGGGCCATCTCCCCGGGCCGCCGGCCTTTTTGAGCGCCACGGTGTCCGACGCCGCCCAACCGTTCGACGCACAGGGGGGCTTCAACGTGCACGAGCGCGACGGGCAGGCGTACTACGAGGTCAGCGTCTCCGGCGGCTACCGAAGCGCAGTAGAAGCGGAGAACCCCGCGCTCCTGTCGTTTCAGACACCGCTGAGCCTCGACGACGTGCGCCTCCTCATGGGCGGCGGCACGGTGATCCGCCCGGACCCGCCCACAGGGGGCGAGGTCACCTATTACCTGCCCGGTGGCCGGGACCCGCAGCACGGGACGGTCTCGCGGTGGATGCGCCGGATCGAGCTGGTGTGGAACGACGACGCGACCGTGACCCTGCGCGCGACGCTCGGGCCGATCTTCCGCTTCGGAGACGGCACCGCGAGGGCCTCGGCGCCGACCGCCGTGGCCGAGGTCCGCGGGGTTCTCAACGTGACGTGCGCCAGCGCGAGCCCCGACCCCAACAACGTCGAGCCCGACCGGTACTTCGAGAGCGCCTTCTGTCGCACCGCCCTCGCGGACACGGGGCTGTCGCGCGTCGTTGCGCTCGCCGAGTGAGTCGATCGCCGGGCCCGCGCCCGCGGTCATGGACCCGCTGCGTCGCCCTCCTTCACCTCGACGGGCCCATGAGCCGGAGGACCAACGGGGCACCGCCGTCGGCACGGATTCGCTCGGGTTCAAAACCCATTACCCATATTACCCGCTCCCGCGAGCGTTGGCAGGAACTCCCGGGCCTGCCTTGGCTCCGCCGTGGCGCTCAGGGCGTGTAGCGCATCACCTGGCCGCTCGCGTTGGCCACGCGCACGGTGCCCGACGCGGCGGAGCGGTGCACCCGCGTGAAGTGCGCGCGCACCGGGGGGAGGTCCACCCGACCGAGCAGGCTACCCCCCGCGGAGTAGGTCTCCACCGTCGTGGGCGTGAGCAGCACCACGCCGCCGTCGGCGCGCCGCGAGAGGGCCTGCACGTCGAGGTCGGGGGCCACGAGCGTCGCGACCATGCCGTCGTAGCGGTACAGACCCGAGAGCCCAAGCCACATCTCGCCGGCGCGGTCGCCCACCACGAAGACCCCCTCGGTGCGGCCGAAGACGCCCATCTCCGCGGCGACCTGGCGCCAGACGTCGCCCTCGCGCACGAACACCCGCCGCCGCACCTGCTTGTCGCCGGTGACCATCGTCGCCGCCACGAAGAGCCGCGCGTCGGCCGTGTATTGGACGGCGTTGACGGTGTACCCGGCGGCCCGCGGCGCGTCCGCGAAGGCGGGGCCCTCGACGTCGCTCCAGGTGCCGTCGACGCGGCCGACGAGGCGGTCGTCGCCAGCCCACGCCCACACGCCCGCGGCGCTGCCGCCCATCACGGCGCCGCCGCCGCCCATTCCCCGGGGCCAGCTGAAGCTCTCGCCGAGCGCGCCGCCGCGCACCACGATCACGCCGTCGGCGGTGTCCAGGTAGCCGACGCCGTCGACGGGGGGAGAGTCGCTGCGCACGTCGCCGCGGCCGTCGAAGGCGTCGAGTCGCCACGACGGTCGGGGCATCCCCGCCAGGGTCAGGAACCCCGCCGGGCGATAGGACACCAGCGAGGGTTGTCCATTGAAGTCCCAGAAGTTGCCGGTCGGCTGATCGGGCTCTCCGACGCGCTCCCATTCACCGCGGCGCCGGCGGTGGAGTCCGTTGGACAACACCCACGCGACGTCGACGCTGAAGCCCACGATCACGCCGTACGCGCGGCCGGGGAAGCCCGTCACCGGGGTCCAGTCGTCGCCCTCGCGCGCCCACGCGCGCGCGCCGTCGACGAGCCACACGGCGTCGCCGACGGAGTACAGGTTGATCGACCCGAGGCCGCGCGGCAGCTCGACGCTCTGGACCTCCGCGCCGACCACGCGGATGACCCCGGGCTCCCGCGCGCCGGTGTCGTAGGTGCGCATCCAGAGGGCGCCGCCTTGCGCGACGATGGGTCCCTCCACGCGGTATTCGAAGGGGCGGAAGTCGACGAGCACCTCCCACGCGCCAGCGCGGTAGCGGTGGAGGACCCCGGTGCCGCTGCCCGATCCCCAGCTCTCCAGCGCGATCACCTCGTCCGGCCCCACGACGCGGAGGCCGCCGATGACGGGCGAACCGGCGGGCCCCGCGATGCGCTCCCAGGTCGCGCCGCGGCGGCGGAAGAGCTCGCGCGAGCCGGCGGCCCACAACGCGTCACCGCCCGCCTGGGGGTTGCTGACGTACCCGCCGCCCTCCAAGCGGATCACCCGCTGTGCGTCGCCGCGGAGCTCGACGATCCAGCGCTGGCGCTGCGAGATGGGCTCGACCACGGTGACGACCACCTCGCCGTCGGCGCCCACGAAGAGGCCCGTCGCCTGGCCGGGGAGCGTGAGCAGACGGGTGGTCCAGCGAGTACCGTCGAAGGAGGCCAGGGTGCCGCCCTCGGTGACGAAGGCGAGCGAGCTGGCGGCGGGAGTCACCGCGGCCACCACGGTCTCGCCGGTGGGGACGGGGCGCTCCCAGCACCAGGTTCCGCGGAGGCAGTCGTCGGTCACGGGGGGGAGGCCGCCGTCGACGTCGGGGCGCGGGGCGTCGACCGGGACGGGGCTACCCGCGTCGATGGCGATGGGCGCGTCGACGATGATGGGCGCGTCGGCGGGGGCGCCGGCGTCATCGGTGCGTTGTGTGGCGGTGACGCTCTGGGCGCAGGCCGCGAGGAGCGACGCGCTGGTGAGAAGGGCGAGCAGTCTGGGCACCGGGTGAACCTCCGGAAGGAAGAAGCCCGATGAGATGCACAGAACGCGGCGCATGTTCAACGTGCGGCGGGCTGCTTCTTCGCGGGGGGGGGCTGCTTCTTCGCGGCCGGGGCTGCGGGCTGCTTCTTCGCGGCCGGGGCGGGGGCGGCGCCGTGGGAGGCCTCTTTCCGCAGCGGCGGTGCGCCGACAAGGATCACCCTGACGCCGATCCGCTCTCCAGCGATCTCAACCGCTCGTCACGACCCGAGTTGAACGATCCCAGGAGATCACACCACGGGCGCGGGCCCTGACCTCGCCGCCCGCAGCGACCGGCACATCTCCATGAGCCCGAGGGAGCGCCTGCCGGCGTCGCCGAGCCACGCGGCCTGAGATTCCAGGCAGGCCCTCCGGCGCAGCGGCGTTCAGTGATGTGGGGTGCGAGGCCGGGCGGGCGCGGTGGTCGTCGGCGCGGGAGCCTGCGCCGGAGTCGGCTGGGCCGCGGTCGTGCCCGTGCCCGGCGGAGCGCCCATGCCCATGCTCGCGCCGCAGCTCATGGTCTGCCCCGCCGCAGCTCCGGCATCGGTCGCGGGGGCCCCGGTCGAGCCTGGCGCGTGTCCCATGTGTGCGCCGCAGCCGCCGTCCTGGCCCATGTTCGCGCCGCAGCCGCCCGCCTGCCCGGTGGGTGCCGGGGTCGCCGCAGCGGGTTGAGCGGCCGCGCTCGTCGGCGGTTGGGCCATCGCCGGAGGCGGACTGCTCGCGCATCCCTCCACGGCAACACCACCAAGGGCCGCTGACACCATCGACAGCAGCTTCGCACGAGTTTCATTGGTCATCAGATCACCTTTGCTCCTTCAGACACAGCACGCCCATCGATGATGATGGGCACATCGAGCGGATCCTGTGCCGCGCATGCCACTCCCGTAACCTCCGACACCGGCGAATCCATCGTCAGCACACCGTGAATCGCAGGGTCGCAGTGAAGGGCGTGACCTTCGCGACGAAGCGCCGCTGGCAGCGCACGCTGCCGGGCGTCGAGTCGATGCGCGCGCGAGTCCCCTCTGGTCATGCAGGTCGCCTCGCGCGGAGGTGCGTGAGCGTGCCGTACACGGTGCGGGCATTCCGAGTCTCGGCCACATCCGCGAAGCCCGCATCGCGCAGGAGCGTCGGGAGGTTGCCCCTCACGTTGTCGCGAGTCGGCGCGAAGCCGTCGAGGATCCGCACCGGGAGAAACGCGAGCTTCATCAGGGAATCCTGCGGACGTCCCCAGTCGGCGACGTGGAGCTCGCCGCCGGGCCGCAGGAGCGACCATGCGGCACCGAGCGCTTGCTGCTTCTGCTCGCGGCGAAGGTGGTGGAGCATGAGGCTCGTCAACACGCGGTCGAAGCTGCCGGGCTCGAGCGGCGGCGCCGTCGCCGAGCCCTGCACGAAGGCGAGGTCGAGCCCCGCGTCGGCGGCCTTGCGCCGGGCGATCCCGAGCGCCTCCGGGTCGAGGTCGAGGCCCGTGACGGAGGCCGCAGGGTGCGCGGTCTTGATCATCCGCGTGAGCGTCCCGGTGCCGCAGCCGAGGTCGAGCACCGCGTGCCCCGGGGTGATGGCGGCCTGCTCGATGAGCGCTCGCTTGTGGCGTTCTTCGTCGAGGGTCAGCGAGAGGAGGGCATCATACGCGCGGGTCAGCACCCGGAAGCGCAGCGCGGGGATGAAGGGTTCGCGGGTCGGCTCTTGGGAACCCTGGGGAGGGGTGTTCATGCGCCGCACCGTCGCAAGGATCGATCCACCGGGAGCGCGTGTACGACCCTTCGGGCACTCCACGGAAGTGGTGGCCCCTTCTGGCGACCCCCATCGGAAGGTGCGTGTCAGCGCGTGTGCCGTGCGACGAGACCGAGGCCGCCCACGAGCCAGAGGTGCTCGGCGTCGGCGCCCCACAGGTCCGCGAAGGGGCCATGGGGGACGCGGAAGGTCGTGGCCGTCCACTGCACGCCGTCCCAGCGCCGCAGTGTCATGCCGCCGATGGCCCACAGGTTTCGCGCGTCGAACCCCCAGAGTCGCTCGATGGGCGGGTCGGTGTCGCCCAGGCCCAGCGCGATCGCCCAACGAGCACCGTCCCAGCGCGCGACGCCCGCGGCGCCCACTGCGTAGATTTCGCTCGCGCTCGCGCCCCACACGTCCCCGAAGCCACCCGTGATATCCGTCGTAACGCGGACCCAACTCGCGCCATCCCACCGGAGCGCGACGCTCTCGGTGGGCCCGGGTCTGCCCTCGCCCATCACCACGGGCGGGAGGCTCCCCACGGTCCAGACGACACCGTCGCCGCCGACCCAGACCGCACGGAGTTCCACGCGCTCGAGTCCCTCGAGCCCCGCCAGCGCGGGGACCCACTGCGTGCCATCCCAGCGCGCGACGAAGGGCGAACGGGCGCCGCGGCCGACCACCCACGCCCCACCCCCGGAGTCGCCCCCGCCGTCGGCGAGCGCCGTCGCCCCGGGGACCGGTACGGCGCTCCACCGCGCGCCGTCCCAACGCAGGGAGGTTCCACGCGCTCCGGCGGCCCACGCGTCCCGGGCACTGCGCCCCCACACGGCGACGAGATCCTCGGTCGTGCCGCTCGGCACGCGCTGCCAGGCAGCGCCGTCCCAGTGCAGGATCGTCCCCTGCCCGCCGACGCTCCAGACGTCGGCGTCGCTCGCGCCCCAGACCGCGCGCTGGTGCTCTCGGACCGAGGGCGGCGAATCGCTCCATCGCTCGCCGCCCCACCGCGCCATGTGCCCGCCCTGGCCCACGAACCACGCGTCGCGCTCGCCGCTCACAACGACGGCGGCCCCGACCGCCCGCAGCTCGGGCACCATCCCCCCGACGGGACGCGTCGACCACGCGCTGCCATCCCAGTGCAGGATCTCCCGGACGCCGAGGACCCACACGTCGCGCTCGCCGCTGCCCCACACGCGCACCAGCGGCCCCGTGGCGGGCGTCTCCACACGCTGCCACGCGGCGCCGTCCCACCGGATCACCCGCGGCTCGTCGGCGTAGTACCCGACGGCCCACACCTCGCCCGCGCTGCGCCCCCAGATGCCGAGCAGCGGAGGGTAGGGTCGAACGGTGAAGGGCAGCGGTGTGCGGTTGTTCCACGCGCTGCCGTCCCAGTGCCAGATGCCGTACGCGCTGTCGAAGCCGATCGCCCAGACGTCGTCGGGCCGGGCGCCCCAGAGGGCACGGAGGCTCTGTGATCCGACGGTGGGCGTGCGGGTCCACGCGGCGCCGTCCCAGTGCATCGCGGGGTAATTCGGATCCGAGAACACCCAGACGTCGCTCGGGCCGGTGCCCCCGATGGCGAGCACGTTCTGGCCCGTCGCGTAGGCCGCGCGCGCCCACCGGCGGCCGTCCCAGCGCAGGATCTCGGGCGTGCCCGCGCCGCGGCCCGTCCCCGCGGCCCACACGTCGTCAGGGCCGCTGCCCCACACCGTGCGCAGGTCCTGCGTCGTGCCGCTCGGCACGCAGCGCCACCGGGTTCCGTCGAAGTGCAGGATGGTGCCCGCCACACCCACGGCCCACACGTCGCGCTCCGACGCCGCCCACGCCGCCGTCAGCGTCTGGCCTTGCGGCAGCGGGTTCGACCAGCGCCACGAGTCGTCCGCGAGACAGCCGGGGGAGAACGGCAGCCCCTCGACCCGCGCGGGCGGTGGCGCGTCGGTGAGCGCTGGTACGTCAACGGACGCATCGACACCCCCGGACCCCGTCGTGGATCGGGCTGAGCTCGCGCAGCCCAGCAGCAGTCCCAGCGCGAGCGTGGTGATGCGCAGCATCAGTGGATCATCGCACACGGCGTGCGACCCCCGTGGTGCTCCCGCGAAGCCCGTGTCGCCCATCCGTGACCTCCCCGGGCGGAGCGGCGCCGCGCGCGCGGTCCATCACGATGGCCCAGGTCACGATCGTGAGGATCAGCCCACCGACGACGAGCGGCCGACGGCCGCGAGGTGGTGGCGGCTCGCAGCAGCTCTTCATCTGCGCCGCCACGTGCGCGAGACGTCGATCCCGTCGGCTCGCAGTCGCGCCTCCTCGGCCGCTGCGGGAACCGTCCCGGCGGGCGCCTCGTACCACCCGTTGGGGTCTGCGTTCGCGGGGTCGTCACGCACCTTCAGCACGCTGAACATCCCGCCCAT
>SCUS01000150.1 GCA_004297725.1 Myxococcaceae bacterium
CTCGCGGTCGTACCGAAGAAGCGCGCACCGACGGCCTCGCGGTCGTACCGAAGAAGCGCGCACCGACGGCCTCGCGGTCGTACCGAAGAAGCGCGCACCGACGGCCTCGCGGTCGTACCGGGGACTCTCCACCGACAGCCTCGCGGTCGTACCGAAGAAGCGCGCACCGACAACCTCGCGGTCGTACCGAAGACCCCTAAACCCACGCCCCGCCCCCGCCCCGCCCGGCTGAGCCACCGCCCACTCCACCACCGCTCCGCCTCCTCCCCCTCCCTCCGCGCCCGCGGTGAAGTAGTCTCCCGCCCCGTGAGCGACCCCAACGATTCCTCTGTGAAGGTCCCGCCCGGAGCGCACCTCGATCTGGCCGGGGAGATGTCCTACGGCGAGTACCTCGGGCTCGACGAGCTGCTCTCCGCGCAGCACCCGATCACCGACGAGCACGACGAGGTGCTCTTCATCATCCAGCACCAGACCACCGAGCTCTGGATGAAGCTCATGCTCCACGAGCTGCGCGCCGCGAGGGCCAGCGTCGCCCGCGACGAGCTCGCCCCCGCCTTCAAGATGCTCGCCCGGGTGTCGCGCATCTTCGCGCTCCAGGTGCACGCCTGGGACGTGCTCGCGACGCTCACCCCGTCGGAGTACCTGACCTTCCGCGACAAGCTCGGCAAGTCGTCGGGCTTCCAGAGCCACCAGTACCGGATGATCGAGTTCATCCTCGGCAACAAGAACCCGGTGATGCTCCGCCCGCACGCCCACCACGCCGCGCGCGCGAAGGCCGTCGAGGCCGAGCTCGTCGCCCCGTCGCTCTACGACGAGGCCCTGCGGCTCCTCGTGCGCCGAGGCTTCGACCTGCCCCGCGACCACGTGGAGCGCGACTGGCGCGAGCCCTATGTGAAGAGCCCCGAGGTCGAGCGCGCGTGGATGGCCGTCTACCGCGACCCGAAGGCCCACTGGGACCTCTATGACCTCGCGGAGAAGCTCGTCGACATGGAGGACAGCTTCCGGGTCTGGCGCTTCCGCCACGTGACCACCGTCGAGCGCATCATCGGCTTCAAGCGCGGAACCGGCGGCACCCAGGGGGTCGGCTACCTCCAGGCGATGCTCCAGACCAAGCTCTTCCCCGAGCTGTGGGACGTGCGCACCGCCCTCTAGGTGTGCTCTCGTCGCAGGCGCCCATGAACGCCATCGACTGGACCCGCCCCCACCCCGTGCAGGGCACCGCCGCCCTCGGCCGGACGCACCTCGCCCTCGTCGCGGTGCTTACCCTGATCTGTATTCTCACGGTCTGGAACCCGCCCGCGGGCCGCACCAGCTGGGGCCTCGAGGTGGGCCCCGGGCTCGCGTACATCGCCGTGCTCGCGGCCGTCTGGCGGCGCTTCCCCGTCTCCCGCCTCGTCGCCGTGGGGATCTTCCTCCACGTGCTGATCCTCATCTACGGCGGGGTCTACACGTACGCGATGACGCCGCTCGGCAACTGGGCGCGCGAGGCCTTCCACCTGCACCGCAACCACTACGACCGGGTGGGGCACCTCGCGCTGGGCTTCTTCCCCGTGCTGACCATCCGCGAGGTGCTGCTGCGCCGCACACCCCTTCAGCGCGGCGGGTGGCTCACCTTCCTGCTGCTCTCGGTGGTGCTCGCCGTCGGCGCCTTCTGGGAGCTCGTCGAGTGGTGGACCACCCTGGTGGTCGCGGGCGACACCGGCACGGCCTTCCTCGGCTCGCAGGGCGACGTCTGGGACGCCCAGTGGGACATGCTCCTGGCCCTCGTCGGCGCGGCGGTGGCGCTGCCGCTGCTGTCCAGGGCCCACGACCGCTCGATGGCCGCGCTCGGCGTCTATCGGTAGACGCCGCCCTCAGCCCAGCACGAAGGTGTCGCCGTCGATCGAGAGGGCGACGCCCTGCGCCTCGATGCTCCGTCGCTCGGGGCTGTCGGCGCGCAGCGCGGGGTTGCTGTTGTTGATGTGCACCAGCGCCTTGCGAGGCCCGGTCACCGACTGAAGAAACTCCAGCAGCCCGCCGGCTCCGGTGAGCGGGGCGTGGCCCATCCGCCGCGAGGTCTTCTGCGACGCCCCCGAGGCGATCATCTCGTCGTCGGTGAAGAAGGTGCCGTCGATGAGCACCAGCGCCGCGGAGGAGAGGCGCGCGTGCAGCGACGCGTCGAGGTCGAGCACGCCCGGCACGTAGACCACCCGGGAGGCTCCGTCGGCGGAGGAGAGCTCGAAGCCCACGGTGTCGCCCGCGTGCAGGTCGGCGATCTCCTCCGCGCTCAGCAGCGGGAGCATGTACGGCGGGGGTTTACTGGCCACGGTAAAGGTCCGGAGGCGCACTCCGATGTCCTCGCCCGCGCGGTCTCGGATGACCTCCGGGTCGGCGGAGCCAGGGGTGAGGCGGCGGACGGTGACGGCGCCGTAGGAGGCCAGCGCCGGGAGCACCCGCAGGCCGTCGGTGAGCGCCCGCTCGGTGCGGGCGGTGCAGTACACCGGGGGCGCGCCGCCCTCGCGGAGGATGAGCAGCCCGGTGGCGTGGTCGATGTCGGCGTTGGTCAGCGCGACCGCGGCGATGGGGCTGTGGCGCAGGGCGCGAGGGTGAAGCGCGGGCGTCTGCGCGAGCTGGGTGCGGACGTCGGGCGAGGCGTTGCAGAGCAGCCAGCGCTCACCGTCGGCGGAGACGGCGATGGACGACTGGCTGCGCGGAGGAACCATCGGGTCGCCCGCGCGGGCGGCGGCGCACTGGGGGCAGTTGCAGTTCCACTGGGGGAGGCCCCCGCCGGCGGAGGAGCCGAGGACGATGACGGTCAGGGGCATAGGGGATGAACGATCGGAGGGGATTGGAGGGGGAGCGGGAGAGGCGCTTACCGGGAGGGGTAAAGCGCGGCGGGGATCACTTCGCCTGGAAGGCGTACGCGCCGATCTCCGCGCAGGCGGAGGTCTCGACGAAGTCCGGGCGCTGCCACGGGCGCCGCACGGTGCGGGCGCTGTCCTGGGGGCGGGCGGTGGTGGTCTCGCGGGCTTCGCGGGTGTCGGTACGGCTCATCATGGGTGCGGGCGCTCCGTGGAAAGAGGGTGTGCGCAGGTTTTCTAGCGACCGCCCGGGGACGGGTCAAGCCGAGCGGCGGGCGGGCCGAGGGCCGTCACCGGGGGTATCCTCCGCGCCTATGGACCCGACGACCCCGACCTGGCGCCGCGGCTGGACCTGGACCGCGATCAAGTGCTTCACCCTCACCGCCGCGCTGATGGGCCTCGGGGCCCTGGCGCTGCACTTGCTGCTGGGGACGCTGGTTCCGCCCTGGTACATCCCCAGGGCGGTGTTCGAGTGGCTGATGGAGAACGTGCGCCCCTACGCCCTCTGGCTGGGCGCGGCGCTGGGCGGCTTCGTGGGCTTCCTCGGGAGCCTCGGGGTGGTTCTCTTCGACGCCCGCAGGGGGAAGCTCAGCAGGGTGCCCTGACTTGCACGGCGAGGGTCTTTCGTGACACTGCGCCGCTCGAAGCGAAGCCCTCCCTCCGACACCTGAAGGGCGGCGCGAAGGAGCGATCGGCATGAAGTTCTTCATCGACACGGCTGACATGAAGGAGATCCGCGACGCGGCGGCGATGGGCGTCATCGACGGCGTGACCACCAACCCCTCGCTGGTCGCCAAGAGCGGGCGGAAGTACCTCGACGTGGTGCGCGAGATCTGTGAGGTCGTCGACGGCCCCATCTCCGCGGAGGTGCTCAGCACCGACTACGAGGGGATGATGTCCGAGGCCCACGACTGGGCCAAGGTGCACAAGAACGTGGTGGTGAAGCTCCCGCTCACCCTCGACGGGCTGCGCGCCACCAAGACCTGCTCGGCGGAGGGCATCAAGACCAACGTGACGCTCTGCTTCTCGGCCAACCAGGCGCTGCTCGCCGCGAAGGCCGGCGCGACCTTCGTCTCGCCCTTCGTGGGCCGCCTCGACGACATCTCCGAGAACGGCATGGACCTCATCGCCGACATCGTCGCGATCTACGAGAACTACGACTTCCGCACGCAGGTGCTGGTCGCCTCGGTGCGCCACCCGATCCACGTCTCCCAGGCCGCGCTGCTCGGCGCGGACGTCTGCACCATTCCGTACAAGGTCATCGAGCAGCTGGCGAAGCACCCGCTCACCGACGCGGGACTCGCGAAGTTCATCGAGGACGGCAAGAAGATCCCGCGCTGATTCCACCGCGCACCTGGCGACAATCGTCGGGCCCGATTTGACGTCGGGCCCGCCGCGGCGACCTATGTCGCGTGGCAAATCAAGACGATCCGTACGCCCGGGGCCCTGACGAACAGCTGAGCCTCGATGGGGCGTCGGTGCCCTTCTGGCTGCTGCACCTCTTCGCGGTGGCTGCGTTCTTCTTCCCCTTCCGCTGGAGCAACGTGGCCGCCTTCGCGGTGGCCTACTGCCTCGGCACCTTCGGCATCATGGCCGGCTACCACCGGTACTTCTCCCACCGCAGCTTCAAGACCGGCCGGGTGTTCCAGTTCGTGCTGGCGGCGCTGGGCTCGCTCACGTCGCAGAAGGGCGTGCTCTGGTGGTCGGGGCACCACCGCAACCACCACAAGTACTCCGACACCCCGCTGGACATCCACTCGCCCAAGCGGGGCTTCTTCTGGTCGCACGCGCTGTGGTTCCTCTCGCCGAAGTACATGGCGACCTCGGAGGCGCAGCGGCGGGAGTTCGCGAAGTACCCCGAGCTGGCCTTCTTGAATGACAACTGGGCCCTCGGTCCGGTGGTGCTCTGCGCGACGATGCTCGCGCTGGGCGGGCTCCCGTGGCTGTTCTGGGGAGGCTTCCTCGCCATCGTCGCGATGTGGCACGCGACCTTCACCGTGAACTCCCTGGCCCACGTCTGGGGGACGCGGCGATACGAGACCACGGACACGTCGCGCAACAACCCGCTGCTGGCGCTGATCACCTTCGGCGAGGGGTGGCACAACAACCATCACCACTATCAATCGAGCGCCCGCAATGGGTTCTTCTGGTGGGAGGTCGACGTGACCTTCTATGTGCTGAAGGCGCTGTCCTGGGTCGGCGTGGTGTGGGACCTGCGGGTGCCGCCCGCGTGGGTGCTCGAAGGGGCCGCAGGGCCGACGCGCCAGGGTGAGACGGCGGCGGTGGCGGAAGAGGAGGAAGAGGCGGCGACGGCGAAGACGGGGTGATCAGCCTGGCGCCAGCAACCACCTTGCTTCACTCGACAAGCCCAGCTGGCTCAGCCGCCGGGTCACCTCTTCATCCCACGTTCGCGCGCCCCCCGGGAGCACCCGACCGTAGCAGGCCCGCGACGGCCACGGCCGGTCGTCGAAGGCCATCCGGTACAGCTCATTGATCGACCCCGTCGGAACCGCCGGGGTCATGGCCGACATCCTCTCCGCCTGCGCGACGAGCGCGTCCCGCTTCTTCTCATCAATCCTCACCGGCCAGAACTTCAGCGCCGAGACGTGCAGCCACGGCACCGGAACCCCCTCCGCGCGCGCCGCCACGTAGCGGTCGTGCCCATCGAGCAGCGCGAACAGGGTCAGCGCCGCGACGTCGGTGACCAGCACCGGCGGGAGCGTCCCCTCGCGCGCCCGCTTGCGCCACATCTTCACCCGACTGCTCTCCGGCGGCGACGCCCGCCGCATCGGCAGCACCGCGTCGGCCCCGTTGAGCCTCGCGCTCTCTTCGTAGAGGTCCTCCAGCCAGGCCTCGCTCTCGGCCCGCGCGATCACCGGGCGCGCCGCCTCCCAGCGCGACGAGGCCGCGTCCCGCGCGCGCCGCTCCCCCACCACGGTGAGGCTCGCCACGTCCCGCGCGTGCGTGGGCACCACCCACCACAGCCCGGGCCGCAGCGGCGATCGCCCCGACGCCGCCATCTCTTCGATGAACCAACGCGACCAGTGCCGCCACCACGCGACCGTCCCGGGCGCCGCGCTCACCGACTGCAGGTCGTCCGCCGTGATGGGGCGCACCACCGCGTCGTCGTGGGTCATCGGCTCGCCGCGCAGCAGCACGAGACCCGCCCATCCGGGCTCGACGCGGCCCCACCAGCGGGCTCGATCCCCCGCGGTGATGCGCACCCGACCGGGGCGCACCACGTCGATGTTCCAGGCGGGTCGGCGGGGGACATCGTCCGCGGTGAGGGTCACCGTGATCCCCTCCCAGGCGCCGTCGTCGATGTCCTTCCAGTGCACGATTACATCCCCGCGTCGGCGGCCTCTGCGTCGAGCGCCTCGCAGGCCGCGAAGAGGTCGCCGGTCTCGTAGAAGTCCACCGTCACGAAGTTGGGCAGCCGGCCCCGCGATTGCCGACAACGCCTCGCCCGATCCACCAGGAAGGGGTCGTGATTGACCATCTCCGCAAGGCCCGGAAGCGCGGTGGGAGCCGTCAGGAAGTGGTTGAGGATGAAGAGGGAATTCCCGCTCCGCCCGCGGTTCTCGCGGCAGTCGAGGTCCTCGGGGGTCGTCGCGCTGAAGGGCGTCTCCTGGGCGAAGTCCCACACCGCCATGTCCCATGGGCGCGTCGGGTCGGCGTGGTCGTCGAGGATCACCACCCGCCGCCCCGAGGACACCATCGCCCCGAGCGTCGGCCACGGAGCACCCACCCGTTGCGTGTGAAGGTCTTCGAGCATCCCCGCCTCGCGCAGCGCGCCCTCCAGCTCCGACCCGTCGATGTAGCTCTCCAGAATGAGCACCACCACCTCCTCGGGGTGCTCATCGATGAAGGTTCCGATGTCGCAGAGGCCCTCGGCCAGGCGGCGACGGCCGATGGTGCACGGCCCGTGGCAGAGGTACGCGTCGCCCTGGTAGCGGTGCAGGTCGATCATCAGCCCCCGCACCCCGTCGCCGAGCTGGCGCGACATCGAGCGCTCCTGGTTGGGCAGCGTGAAGCGGTCGGCCCGGGTGGACATCGCGTTGTGCGTCGTCGGAAACACCACCTGGTCGAGCCGACGCGCGCAGCGGGAGGCCGCGCCGTTGCAGCGGGTGGGCGTCGCCACGGGCGTCGGTCGCCGCCGCTCGCAGCGCCACGGGGGCTTCGCCGGGACGTCCGCCGTGACCACGTCGGAGGCGTCCTCCGTGTCCACGTCGGCGACGGCGTCGAGCGCGACCGAGGGCTGCGCCGCATCCGCCGTCGAAAGGGGAGTCTCCCCGCAGCCCACCACCCCCACCAGAACCATCCCTGCGAGCGCGCGTACCAGCATCGGAGCCCCATCGTGTCACAACCACCCCCGGAGACCCGAAGGGGGCCGCATCGCCCGTCACCCGCAGGGCCCTCCAACCCTCCCCGGCAATTGACCGAGGTCAAATCGGCCTCCTGGCGCGAGGCGCATCGATGGCGTGAGGCCAACGATGAAGCGCGCCCTTCACGGACTGTTCTTCTCCCTGCTGCTCGCGGCGTCGCCGGGGCAGCCTTCCCCCTCGCTCGACGCGCCCACCCAGCAGGGGTCGCGCTTCTCCCTCGAACGACTCCGGGGGCGCGTGGTGGTCGTGGACTTCTGGGCCAGCTGGTGCGAGCCGTGCCGGCGCTCCTTTCCGAGGCTCAATGACCTCTCCCGGCGCTACGCGGCCCGAGGCGTCACCGTGGTGGGCGTGTCGGTCGACGACGAGGCGAGCAACTACCAGCGCTTCGTCCGCGAGCTCCATCCGACCTTCCCGGTGGTGCACGACGCCTCGCACCAGATCGCCGATCGCTGGGCCCCCTCGTCGATGCCCACCACCTACGTCATCGGCCGCGACGGGGTGATCGCCGCGGTGCTCACGGGGGAAGACGTCCAGCAGGTCGAGGCCCGCGTGCTCGCCGCGCTGGGGGAGACCCGATGATGCGCCGTCGAACCATGCTCCTCCTCCCGCTCGCCCTCGCCGGGAGCGCGGCGGCCGCCACCCTCTCCCGACGCCGCGGCGCCCCGCCGCCCGAAGACCCGGCCCCCGACACCGGACTCACCCTCCAGCGCGTCGCCATGGGAACCCTCTGGCAGGTGGTGCTCCCTCCCGGCGCTCCGGCCCACGCGGCCGCCGCCGCGTCCCGGGCCCTCGATGAAGTGCAGCGCCTCGAAGACGTGCTCTCCGAGTTTCGACCCGACACCGAGGTCTCTCGCATCAACGCCGCCGCAGGGGCCGACCCCGTGCGCGTCTCCCAGGACACCTGGTACGTCACCGAACAATCGCTCCGCTACGCCGCCCTCTCCGACGGAGCCTTCGACCCCACCTGGGCCGCCATGCGCTCGCTCTGGGACTTCCGCTCGGCCACGGCCCTCCCGCCCGATCCCGCGGAGGTTCGGGCGAGGCTCCCGCTGGTCGACTGGAGGGCGGTCGAGATGGACCCCGCAGCCCGCACCATCCGGCTGCGACGCCCCGGCATGGCCATGGGCTTCGGAGGCATCGCCAAGGGCTACGCGCTCGACCGCATGAGAGCGCTGCTCCTGGGCGACGGCGTGCGCGACTTCGTCCTCTACTCCGGCGGCCAGGTGCTCGCCGAGGGCACCCGCGGAGGACGTCCCTGGCGCGTGGGAGTGCAGCACCCCAGAGACCCCGAGGCCCTCCTCGGCGCGCTCTCCGTCACCGCGGCCTCGGTCTCCACCGGCGGCGACTACGAGCACTCCTTCATGCACGAAGGAAGGCGCTACCACCACGTCATCGACCCCCGCACCGGATGGCCGGTGGAGCACACCGCCTCGGTCACCATCCTCGCCCGCACGGCCCTCGAGGCCGACGCGCTCGACACCGCCCTCTTCGTCATGGCCCCGCAGCGGGCCATGGCCATGGCGAGAGAGATGGGCGTGGCGATGCTCCGCACCGACCCGGCGATGCGCAACGAGATGACCCCCGCGATGAGCGCCGTCTTCGAGCAGCGCGTGGCCATGGAGGCGACGGAGAGCTCGTGAACCTGGCGCGCCGGGCCGTCCTCGCCGCGCCCCTCGCGCTCGCGGGCATCGGCTCGTGCAGCGACGACTCGCCTCGCGCTCGCTTCGACTCCGAGGTCGCCCCGCTGCTCGCGAGGCGCTGCGGGACCAGCGCCTGCCACCAGACCACGCCCGGTCGGGTCTCGCCACGGAGGCTGCAGTTTCGCCTCGACGCCGACGGACGCATCCCGAGCGACGCCATGGACGAGGCCTACGCGTCGGCGAAGCGGGTCATCGACACCACGGAGACCCCTGAGCTCTCCACGCTGCTGAGGAAGACCCTGCGGCCCGAGCTGGGCGGCCTCGCCCACGCCGGCGGGCCCAGCTTCTACGATCGCCGCGACCCGGCCTGGCAGACCCTCCGGGCGTGGATCGCCAGCGAGCGAGGCGGCGGCGAGGACGGCGACCCCGCGACGCTCACCGAGGGAGAGCGCCACTTCGCGAGAGAGGTGCAGGGCCGCCTCGGCGAGGGTCAGTGCATGCTGGCGCCCTGCCACGGCGGGCAGTCGGCGATCCCGCTGCGCTTCGACCCGGGCGTCGACGGAACCTTCGGGGTCGCGGCCACCCGCGCCAACTACCGCGAGGCCCTGGTGCACCTCTCCCTCGGAGGCTCTCCCTCGCTCTCCCGGCTGGCGAGAAAGCCGCTGAGAGACGTGGCGACCGCCCTGCCCCACCGGGGTGGCAACGGGCTCAGCGCCTTCCCCACGACGCTCTCCGACCCGCTGCCCGCCGCCATCGTGGCGTGGGCGCGACTGGAGCGACGGCTGCGCACGGCGGAGGGCGACGGAGGGCTCTCGGGGATCGCCTTCGTGGGCGGTCCCGTGGGACCGGCGAGGGTGGTCGAGCACGACGATTTCGTCCCCGGCAGCGACGTGTACCTGCTCTCGCCGCCAGAGCCCGGCGGCGCCGTGCGCAACCTCACCGCGGCGCTGCACCCCTCGCCCGCCGACCTGCGCGACCCCGCGGTGGATGACACCGGCACCCGGCTGGCCTTCTCGATGCGCGCGGGGGCCGACGCGCCGAGGGTGATCTGGGAGCTCGACCTCCGCACCGGCGCCGCGCGCGCGGTCACCCAGGGAGCGAGGCTGCCCGATGGGCGATGGTCCGCCGACCGATGGCCCGCGTACGCGCCCGACGGGCGGCTGTGGTTCGCCTCGACCCGCGCTGCCATGCTCGCCGAGCACGCCGACGGCTACGACACCGACCTCTACGTCCTCGAGCGCGACGGATCGCTCACCCGCCGCACCTTCACCCCGAGCCCGGAGCTGGCGACGACCTTCTTCCGCCAGGGGCACGAGACCAGCGGCTCGGTGGCCTTCACCGCCATCCGTCGCCTGGGCGACGGCTACAAGGGCGTGGTCTATCGCTTCCCCAACGACCTCCACAGCGAGTACCACCAGCACGTCGGCATCACCCTCGGGGACGACATCACCTGGCACATGAGGGAGACGCCCGACGGCAACTACGTCGGGCTGCTGCTCGACCGCGACGCCGTGTGGTCCGCCGGGGCGCTCGTGCACGTCGACCGCAACCTGGGCATCGAGCTCCCGAGCCGACTCGTGCCCCGAGGATCGCTCCCCGCCTACCGCTCCCCGGTGAGCTACCTCGGACCCTACGGCTCCCACGCCGAGGGCATCGCGGACCCCTACGCGCCGGAGAGCGTCGCCGGTCCCGCGCGCCGGGTGCAGAGCGAAGGCGCCTGGCGAGACCCGCACCCGCTGCCCGACGGCCGCCTCGTCGCCTCGTGGGCCGACGGCACCGTGCGGCTCCGGGACCCGTCGGCCACGCCTGACTTCGGGCTCTACGCCGTCAGCCTCGACCGCGACCCCGGCACCGGCGCGCTGCGCATCGCGGGGAGGCAGCGCCTCGTCGACCTCCCCGGTGTGTCCGAGACCCAGGGCGTACCGGTGTTTCGCAACGTGCCCGGGCAGAGCGTAGCGCCCGCGCCACAAGGCGACCGCGGACAGCTCCTCCACGGCGGCGTCCCGATGATCGAAGAGATGCTCCGGAGTGTAGGGCCCCACGGCGCGAGGGTGCTGCGCGACGACATCCGCGCCGTGCGCATCCTGGCCTGGAGCCCGCGCTCCTCCGACCCGCCGCTCCCCGCCGCTCCGGGCCTCCCCTCGGAGCTTCGTCGCAGCGGAGCCGGGCCCCACCTCCCCGCCAGGGTGCTCGCCGAGGTGCCGGTCGAGTCCGACGGTACCCTCTTCGCCTCCATCCCCGCGGGCACGGCGTTTCGGCTCCAGTACCTCGACGCGCGCGGCATGGCCGTGGGCACGCAGCACAACCGCTGGTTCGACATCCAGGGGGGGCAGGAGCTTCGCCAGGGCGTCGCTCCAGGCACCTACGACGGCCGCTGCGCGGGCTGCCACGGCGCCCGCTCGGGTCGCATCATCGACGCCTTCCAGCCCATCGACGTCACCGCCCGGGCCTCCCGCTCGCTGGCGCGCTTCGTCGACGACGACCCCGACCGGGCCCGCGAGCCCTACCGCGTCGAAGGGGCGATCCGCGCCGACTGGCAGGCCGACGTCGCCCCGATGCTCGCCCGCTCCTGCGCCGGGGGAGGCTGCCACGACGCCCGCACACGGGCCGCGGGCCTCGCGCTCGTCGCCACCCCGGGCGCCCGATACGACCTCGCCTACGAGTCGCTGGTCTCGCTCGGCGAAGGATCGCTCCACGGCCATCGCTACCTCGACGTGACGGGCACCTCCGCCCGGGGGAGCCACCTCATCGAGCGCGTCCTCGGGGAGGAGCTCGACGCGCCCCGCTCGGTGCGCGGCGCGGCGGCGCACCGGGGCGATCCTCCGCTCGACGCCGCGGCGCTGAGCACCCTGGTCCGATGGATCGAGTCGGGCGCGACCTGGCGCGCCGAGGAGCCGTAAGCCCATGAAACGCCTCATCGCGCTGGGGGCCGTCGGCCTCGCAGGCTGCTCCGACCCGGCGCCCGCGCCCGAGGACGCCGCCGTCGACGCGACGCCCTACGAGCTCAGCATCGCCGCCCCTCACCCGCTGGGCTACGCGCCCTTCGAGCCTGACGCCGGGGTCGAGATGCGGGTCGGCTTCCAGAGCTTCCGCTACACCCGCGTGGTGCTCGTCGCCCGGGGCGCGGTGCCCCCCAGCACCCCGGGGCGCATCCGCCTCGACATCGAGGGCTTCGACCGCACCGAGCAGCGGGTCAACGCCATCACCTTCCGGGAGGGCGTCTCGGGGGAGTGGGTGAGCCCCGCGCTGATGGTGTACGCCAACGACATCCAGCTCGCGGGCGCCGTGGGCCACCGCGCCACGATCTCCGTCGAGCTCGACGACCGGCGCCACCGCGCCTCGGCGACCTACACCGGCGTGGTGCGCTGGGACCCGAGCTGCATCGAGGACTCGGAGTACCGCTGCCTGCCGGTGTCCTCTCCGACCGACGGGGGAGCCCGTTGAGGCCCATCGCCCTCGCGCTCTGCTCCTTCGCGCTCATGGCGTGTCAGGAGCCGGCGCCCGTGGGCGACCCCGGCCGACGGGCGCTTCGCCCCTACGCCTCGTCCTTCGGTCCGGCCGACGAGCAGTGGCGGCCGCAGCCCCATCGGGATCGTCCGCTGCGCGTCGCGGTGACGCCCGATGGCGCCCTCGCGCTGGTGACCCTTCAGGGCCTGGAGGACGAGCCCGGCCAGGACGTGGCCCTGGTCGACCTCGCCTCGCGTCGGGTCGTGGGTCGCATCCCCGTGGGATCGAGCCCCACGGGCGTGGCCGTCCACCCGGGCGGTCGCTTCGCGGTGGTGACCACCCGCTACGAGAACCGGGCCTCCGTGATCGACCTCGTGACCCGCCGGGTGGTGAGCGCCGTCGCGGTGGACTTCTACGCCACCGACGTGGCCTTCACGCCCGACGGACGCCACGCGTGGGTGTCCAACCGCTGGCGCGACCAGGTCGTGCGCTGGGACCTGGACGTGAGCGCCTCTCGCTGGTCGGTCACCGACGCGAGGGCCCAGGTGCTCTCCCTCGGGACGCACCCCCGCGACGTCGCCATCTCCGCCGACGGCGCCCGCATGGCGGTGGCCGCGCTCGACGGGCTGGTGGTGTCCCTCTTCGCGCTCCCGGAGGGGCGCCGCGTCGCCGACGTGAACCTCCACGCGCCGGTCAACGACGTGGTCTTCGCGGGCCCGTGGCTCTTCGCGCTCACGCAGGGTCCGGGCTCGGGTCACCCGCCCCTGGTGGGCCCCGACACCGACGACGACGGCCGCCCCGGCGACTCGACGGCGAACGCCAATTTCCAGGACCAGCAGAACGACATCGCCGTGCTGCGCGCCAGCGACGGGTCGGTGGTGCGCCGCTACACCTCGGACACCACCTGCTGCCGCGACTGGCGCGACGTGAGCCCCGCCGACCCGACGCTCGGGCGCTTCCTCCCCTCCACCGATCTCTGGATCATCGGGGGCTCGATCCCCGAGTCCGCGGCGGTGTGCGGCGACCGGCTGTGGGTGGCCTACCTTGGCTCCTCGGAGGTCGAGACCTTCGCCATCGGCGCCACGGACGGAACGCTCCGCCCCCTCGCTCGCGGCTCCACCGGGCACGGACCCACCGCGGTCGCCTGCGCTCCCGGCGGCGCGGCGGTGGTGGCCTCGCTCGCCGAGACCCTCGCGCTCTTCTCGTCGCCCGACGCCCGCAGGGAGGACGTCCCCGTCGGCGACCTCCGCGGCGGGGCCTTTCCCGCCACCGACCAGGAGATCGGCGAGCTGGTGAACATCGCCTCGGCGCCCTTCTCCATCGACGGCGACCAGTCCTGCGTGATGTGCCACCGAGAGTTCGGCGACCCCGACAAGGCCTTCTCCATGCCGCTGCTCATCGAGCCCGAGGGAACTCGGATGACCATGCCGCACCGTGGCCTCGCCGACACCCGCCCGTGGTTCTTCGAGGCCGCCATGGACGAGAACAACTTCTTCCCGGTGCTCAACGAGTTCGCCCGCACGGAGAACTTCTGCTGCACCGACCCCTCCCTCTGGACCGCCGAGCGCCCCGCCCCGGCCGACTGCGAGACCTCACCCCCGCCGGTGTGCGCCACGCGCCCGTGGCCCCGCAGCCTGCCCAGCCGCAACGCCTTCTACGTCGAGGCCTCCCGCCGGGTGCTGGGTCGCACCCGCACCATCGGCGACGCCTTCGACTCCCCGCTGAACTTCCAGGGCATCACCCGGGCGCTCGGCCTCTCGCTGCTCCAGCGCTCCCGGCTGCTGCCCAACCCCAACCCCGGCGACACGGCCTCGGTGCGCCGCGGGGCCGCGCTCTTCCGCTCGGTGCAGGTCGGGTGCGCCGGCTGCCACGACGGCCCCGGGCTCGCCGCCTCGGTCTCCGAGCGCCTCGGCGTGCGCCTGCGCTTCGGCCCGGTGATCTCCCCGCAGCGCTCGGCGGACGGTCGCAACCTCGACCTGGTCAACGACGGCTTCCGCCGCACCTTCCCGGACACCACCCAGGGCGCTCGCACCATCGAGTTCGGAGTGACCACGGTGCGCGGCATCTGGGCGCACGCCCGGCGCTTCCTCCACGACGGCCGCGCCCGCTCGCTGCGCGAGGTGCTGCTCCCCCCAGGGCACACCGCGCTGCGGGAAGGAGAGCGAGGCTACAACGAGACCGACGGCGCGCCCGACACCCACGGCGCCACCTCGCAGCTCTCCCCCTCGCAGATCGACGACCTCGTCGCCTTCCTGGAGGCGCAGTGATCCGCCGCGCCGCGTGCCTCTCGCTCCTGCTGGGGTGCGTGGGCAACGCCCCGGTCGAGCCCCCTTCGCTCGACCTCGCGATGTTCGCGTCGAGGGTGCAGCCCGTGCTCGCGGCGCGCTGCGCGAGCCCCGCCTGCCACGGCAGCGATCGCCGGCGGCTGCGGGTGTACGCCCCGGGCTTCTTTCGCAGCGACCCCCGCCGGGTGCACCGCGACGAGCCCATCACGGCCGACGAGCTCGCCGCCAACGAGCGCTCCGCCGCGGCCTTCGTCGTCGAGGCGCCCTCCGCCGCCGAGAGCCTGCTGGTGACCAAGCCCCTCCACCAGGTGGCCCACCTGGGCGGTCAGGTCTTCTCCGCCTCGGACGACGAGCACGCCACGCTCCTCGCCTGGATCCGCACCGGGGCCATCCCATGAGGCTCGTGTGCCTGCTGCTGGCGCTCATCTCTCAGGGCTGCGTCACCGTGCGCCCGTGGCAGCGCGAGCGCCTCTCCCGCCGCTGCATGGAGATGGACGGCCCCGCCTCGTCGGCCTCCTTCGAGGCGCACGTGCGCGCGGTGCGCAGCGGCGACGTGGCCGCGGCCGGAGCGGGCGGCGGAGGCTGCGGATGCAACTGAGGTCGCTGGTCGCGCTGGCGCTGGCGTGCGGCTGCGGTCGGGCCCCGCAGCGCCCGGCGCGGGCCGAGCTCTCCCTTCACGGCGGCTACTACGCCGACAACGACCGGGTGTCGGTGTGGAACCCTTCGCTCCGAGCGCGGGTCCCGCTCTCTCGAAGGGTGACGGCGAGCGCCGGGTACGGGCTGGACATCATCTCCGCGGCCTCGGTCGACGTGGTGGCGAGCGCCTCGCGGGTGCTGGAGCGCAGGCACGAGACGAGCGCCGGGGTGCAGGTCGCCCTCGACGAGCGCACCACCGTGGGCGCCACGGGCCGCGACTCCAGGGAGCCCGACTACCTCTCCGACGGGGTGAGCCTCACCCTCGACCGGGAGAGCGAGTCCCGCGACACGGCGCTCCACCTCGAGCTGCGCGGCCGCTGGGACCGCGTGGGCCCCGGCTGGACGCTGCCCGAGCGCGCGACCCTGGGCTCCGGCGTCGTTGCGGCATCGCTCACCCGGGTGATCGACCGTCGCACCCTGCTGCGGGTGGGCCTCCAGGGCGACGTGCTCTCGGGGCTGCAGTCCTCGGTCTACCGCTACGTTCCGGTGGGCGACCAGTGGTTTGCAGAGCGGGTCCCCGAGCTGCGGGTGCGAGGCGCGGCGACGGTGCGGCTCCAGCACTCGCTGCGCCCTACGCTCGCGGTGCTGGCGGAGTACGGGCTCACCACCGACACCTGGGGCATGGTGGCCCACGTCGGCGAGGTCGGCCTCCGCTGGGAGCCCGCGCCCTGGGCGATGGTCGAGCTGCGGGCGCGCGCGGCCCTGCAGCGCGGGGCGGATTTCTACCAGGGACGGTATGCGTCGGTCACCGAGTGGCGCACCCGCGACCGTCTCCTCGGGGGCATGGCGACGCTCTGGCCGCAGGCGACGGTGCGCTTCATCTGGCCCGCGTGGCCCGCGCCGCCGAGCTGGGAGCTCGGCCTCCGGGGCGCGTGGATCCATCAGCAGTTCGACGACTACGTCCCGCTGCGCACGCGCGACGCGGGCACCGGCGAGCTCTGGATCACCCGGTGGTTCTAGCCCCGCGGCCCGGTTGGCTGAGCGCGGCCTGCGAGGGCGCTTCCCCGGTACGACCGCGCGGTGTCGGTACCCTGAGCCAGACCCCGAGCGTCAGCGAGGGGGAGGTGCGCCTTCGAGCGCACGTTGTCAGCGGGGGGCAGCACCCCGCCAGGTCCTACGCTTGAGACCTGTAGCCGAAAGTAACTGCGTTGCCGAGAGGTGAGGTGGAGAGC
>SCUS01000151.1 GCA_004297725.1 Myxococcaceae bacterium
CTTCAGCGGTTGCAGGCCCGAAGGGCCGTCCGCAACCGCGGAGTCGGCGGTGTCTCGATGGCGTCCACACCAGAAACGCGCTTGCGCGCAACGCCGTGAACATTCCGGGAAGGATCAGGGCTTCCAACCCGCGGGCACAGCGCATCGGCCTGAAATCCAGGCGAAGAATGAGATGTGTCCCGAGCTGAACTGGGAGGGGCATCGCGGCAGCGGGCGTGACGTCGTCCCCCACCCGACCGGCCACCGCGGCTAGCGCGGCGTCGGTGCGGGGCTCGCCGACAGGCTCACGAAGTCCGCGCCCGCGCGCGTCGCGGCGTCGACCAGCGGGCCCGGCCACAGCCCGAGCGCCACCACCGCCAGCACGCACAGCCCGATCGCGAGCTTCAACGCGAGACCCGGAGCCGGGGTGTGCAGCTCGCCGGGCTCGGTCATGTACGCCGCGCGCAGCACGCGCAGGTAGTAGAAGAGGCCCATCACCGCGAGCACGATGGCGGCCGCGACCAGGCCCACGAGGCCCGCGCGCCACGCCGCGAGGAAGACGTAGAACTTCGCCCAGAAGCCCACCATGAAGGGGATTCCAGCGAGCGAGAGCAGGAAGCACGCGAGCGCCACCGCGAGCCCGGGCGCGCGCTTCCACAGCCCCGAGAGGGCCCGCTCGTCGAAGCCTCCGCCCGCCTCCGAGGCCGCGTGCACCACCAGCAGCGCGCCCAGGTTGGTGAAGACGTACGCGGTCAGGAAGAAGAGCGTCATCGAGGCGCCGAAGGCGTCGCCCGCCGCCACCGCGACCAGCACGTAGCCCATCTGCGCGATGCCCGAGTAGCCGAAGAGGCGGCGCAGGTCCGTCTGCGGCAGCGCGAGCAGGTTGCCCACGCCCATGGAGA
This sequence comes from Myxococcaceae bacterium, assembly GCA_004297725.1. GTDB lineage: Bacteria > Myxococcota_A > Polyangia > Polyangiales > SCUS01. Next base: position 882 of record SCUS01000151.1, read on the forward strand.
GGAGCGCCATCATCGCGAGCGGCGGCACCCAGTGGCCGCGGTGCGCGCCCAGCCCGAAGAGGAAGATCGACGCCAGCACGGAGATGCCCGCGGCCTTCGGCGCGACGGAGAGGAAGGCCACGAAGGGAAGCCGGGCGCCCTGGTACGTGTCGGGCACCCACATGTGGAAGGGCACCATGCCGATCTTGTAGCCGAGGCCGCCGAGCACGAATACGAGGCCCACGGCGGAGAGCGGCGTGATGGGCGCGGCGCCCAGCGTCGCGAGGCGCGTGGTGCCCGCCATGCCCGTGAGCAGCGCGAGCCCGAAGAGCGTGACGGCCGTGCTCGTGGCCCCCACCAGGTAGAGCTTGAGCGAGGCCTCGGAGGCCCGGGTGCGCAGCGCCTCGTCGTCGACGTCGGTCTTCGCGTACGCGGCCAGCACGTAGAGCGGAAGGCCCATCAGTTCGAAGCTCACCACGAGCAGCACCAGGTCCGTGGCGCCCGCCAGCAGCACCATGCCGGCGAGGCACAAGAGGAGCAACAGCCAGTACTCGCCCTGGCGGCGGGCGGTGCGCTTCGCGACGTCGTCGAGGCCGCCGAGCGCGCCGAGCAGGCCCGCGGCGAGGAAGAGGCGCTGGAAGAAGAGGCTCCACGCGTTGCCCTGAAAGGCGCCCGACGCGGCGGAGCCTGTGCCGTCGACGAAGAAGGTCGCGGCGAGCAGACCCGCGAGGCCAGCGGCGGCGAGGAGGCCGGTGCCGCGGCCGGAGGGCTTCGCGCCGTGAGGAGGAGCGAGGAGGTCCATCAGGAGGACCAGCACCGCGAGGCCCGCGAGCGCGAGCGGCAGCCAGAGCGGACGAAGGTCGTTCATCGGACGACTCCCGGCACGAGCCTGGCGAGGTGGGTCAGGGTGCCGACATCGATGGGATCGAGCAGGAGGCGCGGCCAGACGCCGAGCGCCACGAGGGAGGTGCCCAGGATGATCAGCGCGCCCCACTCGGTGCGACGCGCGTCGGAGAGCTCGTGGAAGTCGTCCGAGGGACCCGGGCCCCAGAAGATCGCGCGGGTGGCGCGCAGCACGTAGATGGCCGTGATGAAGGCGCCGAGGACGCCCGCGATGGTCCAGATCAGGTGGCCCGAGCGCCACGCGGCGAGGAACACCACGAACTCCGACACGAAGCCCGCGGTGCCCGGAAGACCCAGCGACGACAGGCACGCGAGCGTGAAGAACACCGCCACGCCAGGCATCACGGTGGCGAAGCCGCCCATCTTCGCGATGGCCCGGGTGTGCGCCCGCTCGTACACGATGCCCACGAGGGCGAAGAAGAGGCCCGTCATGATCCCGTGCGCGACCATCTGGAAGACGGCGCCGTCCCAGCCCGCGGGGGTCAGCGTCGCGGCGCCGAGCATCACCACGCCCATGTGGCTCACGGAGCTATACGCCACGATGTACTTGAGGTCCGTCTGGCTCATCGCGCAGAGCGCGCCGTAGAGGATGTTGACCGCGGCCACGGCACCCACCACCGGCACCCAGAAGTGGGTCCCCTCGGGGAGCAGCACCATGCCCACGCGCATCACGCCGAAGGCGCCGAGCTTCATCAGCACCCCGGCGTGGAGCATCGACACCGCCGTGGGCGCCGACGCGTGCCCGTCGGGCGACCAGGTGTGAAACGGGAAGACGCCCGCCAGCGTGCCGAAGCCCAGCCAGATCAACGGGAACACGATGATCTGCGTGTCGCGGTCGTAGCTCGTGGCCGCCAGGTGCGCGAGGTCGAAGCTCGTCGCGCCGGCCTGCAGGTAGAGCACGAAGATCGCCGCCATGATGGCCGCCGAGCCCACGAGCAGCATCAGCGTGAGCTTCATCGCGGCGTACTGCTTGTCGCCCACCGCGAAGGCCTTCCACGCGGCCTGGAAGGGCCCCTTCGCGGGCACCGCGTGGCTCGCGCCCCAGATGCCGATGAGGAGGTACATCGGCAGCACCGCGACCTCGTAGAAGAGGAAGAAGATCAGAAGGTCCTGCGAGACGAAGACGCCGAGGACGCCGGAGACGAGCACCAGCAGGAGGACGAAGTACTCCTTGTCGCGCTTGCTCACGGTCCAGCTCGCGAGCACGCCGGCGAAGATGATCACGCCGGTGAGGAGCAGCAGCGGCCCGCCCCACCCGTCCTGCGCGAGGCGCAGGTGCACGCCCATCGAGGGCACGATGGGGTAGTCCTCGACGCGCTGCAGCCCGGCCCGCGCGCTGTCGTAGGTGGCCAGGGCGTAGATGCTCCCCAGCAGCGAGACGCTCGCGCCCAGCAGCGACACCCAGCGGATGGCCTGCCGCGCGCCGTCGGGGAGGAACATCACGACCAGCGCGGCGAGCGCCGGGGCCGCCACGATGAGGGAGAGGAGATGATCGTTCATTGCGCCACCGCCCACGCCGCGAGCCCGACGACCCCGAGCACGACCGCCAGGACGTAGTCCGGCGCCAGGCCGGTCTGGAGGGGCCGCGCGCGTCGGCCGCCCTCCAGGGTTTCATAGCCGATCATGTTGATGAGCCCGTCGACGAGGTACCGATCGGTCCACGCGAGGCCGCTGCTCACGACGAGCGCGACCCGGTGGAAGCCGAACTCGTAGAAGCGGTTGACCGCGCGCGAGCGGGCCACCTTCGAGAGGCCCTCCAGCACCGCCGGGGCCGCGCGACGATCGGCGCCGTAGACCCGGTACGCGAGCGCGAAGCCGCCCAGCGCGAGCGCCGCCGCGAGCACCGGACCCACCCCGAGGTGGAGCGCGTAGGGCTCGCCGTGCAGGCGCGCGAAGGGCGCGGTGAAGGCGCCGCCCAGCAGCGACAGCGCGGCGAGCACCACCAGCGGCCCGCGCATCGACCAGCCGGCCTCGTGCGCGTGGGCGGCCTTCTCCCCGGAGGGCGCGCCGAAGAACGCCACCACCACCACGCGGCCCATGTAGAACGCCGTGAGGAAGGCCGTGCCGAGGAGCGCGATCCAGGGCACGTGGCCGAGCCGGTGCTCCACCGCCTCGAGCACCAGGTCCTTGCTGAAGAAGCCCGAGAACCCGGGGATTCCAGCGAGGGCGAGGGCGCCGATGACGAAGGCCGCGCCGGTCCAGGGCATGCGCTTCGCGAGGCCGCCCATGTCGTCGATCTCGTTACTGTGCACCGCGTGGATGGCGCTGCCCGCCGCGAGGAAGAGCAGCGCCTTGAAGAACGCGTGCGTCGTGAGGTGGAAGAACCCGCCCATCATCGACCCCGCGCCGAGGGCGGCGACCATGTACCCGAGCTGCGAGCAGGTGGAGTACGCGAGCACCTTCTTGATGTCCGACTGCACCAGCGCGAGGCACGCCGCGAAGAGGGCGGTGCCGGCGCCGACGATCAGCATCACGTTGCGGGTCGTCTCCGACTGCTCGAAGAGCGGGTTCGCCCGCACGATGAGGAACACCCCCGCGGCGACCATGGTGGCCGCGTGCAGCAGCGCCGAGACGGGCGTGGGGCCCTCCATCGCGTCGGGCAGCCAGACGTGCAGCGGAAACTGCGCGGACTTGCCCACCACCGCGAGGAAGAAGAGCAGGGTGACGGCGGTGGCCACCGCGGGCGCGAGGTGCGCGTCCCAGCGGAAGCTCCCGGTGGCCGCGAAGAGCACGAAGAGCCCGAAGAGCAGGCCCATGTCGGCGAACTTCGTGACCCAGAAGGCCTTCACCGCGGCGCGCGCCGCGCTCGGCTTGCGGAAATAGAACCCGATGAGGAGGTAGCTGGTGACGCCGACCAGCTCCCAGCCGCCGAAGAGCTGCAGGAGGTTGGGCGCGAGCACCAGCACGTTCATGCTGAAGAGGAAGAGCGCGTGGTAGGTGAAGTAGCGCCCGAAGGAGGGCGGCTGCTCGTCGTGCATGTAGCCCAGGGAGAAGACCTGGACGCAGAGCGCGACGAGGGTGACCACCACCAGCATCGAGGCCGACACCCCGTCGGCGCACACGCCGATCTCGGCGATGACCGAGTCGCCGGAGCGCAGCCACGGCACCGTCGCGAGCGCGGCCGGGCCCCCGTGGAGGCGGTCGGCGAGCAGCAGCAGCGCCGCGCCGAAGGAGGCGACCGAGCCGAGGATGGTCAGCGCCGCCGCGGGGGTGCCGCGCCGCCGCAGCGCCGGGGCGACGGCGAGGAGGAGCGCGGCCGCGGCGGGCGCGAAGAGTCCGACGAGGGCGAGAACGATCGGGCGGGTCATAGTTTCATCTCGCTGGCGAGGTCGATCCGCGTGTCCCGATGGCTGCGGTAGAGCAGGATCACGAGGGCGAGACCGACGGCGACCTCGGCCACGGTGAGCGCGAGCGCGAAGAGGGCGAAGAGCTGCCCGGAGCCGCCGCGGAAGCGGCTGAAGGCGACGAAGCAGATGTTGGCGGCGTTGGCCATGAGCTCGACGGAGAGCAGCACCGCGATGGCGTGCCGGCGGGTGAGCAGGCCGTAGACGCCGATGGAGAAGAGGGCCGTCGCGAGGAGCAGGCAGTGCGAGAGGGTCATCGCGAGGCCTCCGTGGGCTCGTCGAGCGGGCCGGGGTCGCGGCGGCGGGCGATCACGACCGCGCCGATGATGGCCGCGAGCAGCAGCAGCGAGAGCGCCTCGAAGGCGAGCAGGTGCTCGACCAGGATGGAGCGCCCGAGGTCGGCCAGCGTGAGCGGGGCGAGGGCCCGCGCCGGGGCCTCGTCGAGCCCCTCGGTGTTCACGATGGCCGCGGCGACGAGGCCGAAGAGCGCAGCCGCGACGACGGCCCCGCGGACCGGGCGCACCGTGTCCGTCGCGGTGGGGGCGATGCCCTCGTGGCGCCGGGTGATCATCACGCCGAAGACCATCAGGGTCATGACGCCGCCGACGTAGAGCAGGAGCTGCACGCCCGCGAGAAACGACGCGCCGAGCATGGCGTAGAGCGCCGCGGTCGCGACGAGGGTGATGCCGAGCCAGAGCACGGCGCGGATGAGGTCGACGGCGCGCACGACGAAGACCGCCGAGAGCAGGGCGCACGCGGCGACGACGCCGAAGCCGAGGGTGGCGCTCACGTCGGCTCCACCGCGGCGGGCGCGGGCTCCTGGGCGGGCTCGGTCTTCGCGGGCTCGGCCTTCGCGGGCTCCGCGGCGGCGACGGGCTCGGTCTTCGCGGGCTCCGCGGCGGCGACGGGCTCGGTCTTCGCGGGCGCTGCCTTCACGGCGGGCGCCTTCTTCTCCACCTTGGCGGGCTCCTGGCTCTCCTGGAGCATCGTGCCGTAACCCCACGAGCGAGTGCGGTCGGTGGCGTTCTTTCGCAGGCGGGCGAAGCCGAGCACGAGGTCTTCGCGCTCGAACATCGGCTGCTCGGCCTCGCGCACCATCACGATGGCGTCGTTGTTACAGACCTGCACGCAGAGCTCGCACTGGATGCACGCGCTCAGGTCGATGACGAAGTCGTCGGTGTACGCGCGCTTCTTCCCGGTGACGGGCGACTCGCGCTTCACGCCGGGCTTCACCTTGATGACCTGCGAGGGGCAGATGCGCTCGCAGGTGAGGCACCCGATGCAGGCCATCTCGCCGTTCTCGTCGTCGGGCAGCGCGAAGCTGACGCGGTAGCGCTCGCCGCGCGGGCGCACCACCGCGGGAAACTGCACCGTGCTGGTCGGGCGGAAGGCGGTGCGCAGCGTGGTCCAGAGGGCCCGCAGCGTGTCGTTGATGTGGCCCATCAGAGGGCTCCTTGGGGCGCGAACTGCACCCAGGCGGCGGCGAACAGGACGAGCGCGACGCCGATGGGCGTCAGCCACTTCCAGCAGAGTTCCATGAGCTGGTCGGAGCGCAGCCGGAGCAGGGTCCAGCGCACCCAGTAGACGACGACGAAGAGGGCCAGGGTCTTGGCCACCATCCAGTGGAGCCCCGGCGCGAAGGGGCCGTCCCAGCCGCCGAAGAAGAGCGCCGCCCCGATGGCCGATCCGACCAGCGTGTGCACGTACTCCGCGAGGTAGAAGAGCGTGAACTTGGCGCCCGTGTACTCCGTGGTGACGCCCGCGACGAGCTCGCTCTCGGCCTCGGGGATGTCGAAGGGGATGCGGTTGGCCTCCGCGAGCATCGCCATGAAATACAGGGCGAAGGCAGGCAATCCCGGGATCACCGGCCACAGGGCGAACCAGTGGTGCTCGGACTGCCACCGCACGATGCCCGCGAGGCTGAGCGAGCCGGAGAGGATCACCGGCACCAGCACCGCGAGCACCAGCGGAACGCCGTAGGAGATCGACTGCGCGACCGCGCGCATGCCGCCGAGGAGCGCGAACTTGTTGTTGCTCGCCCACCCGGCCATGAAGGTCGGGACCACCATGAGCCCGCCGATGGCGAGCATGTAGACGACGCCGATGTCGAGGTCGGCGGCGATCATGCGGGGCGACAGCGGGAGCACCGCGGCCACGCCGAGGGAGAAGATCGTCGCCAGGATCGGGGCGAGGTTGAAGAGCGCGCGGTCGGCGCCGGCGGGGATGATGTCCTCCTTCTGGAGGAGCTTCACGACGTCCGCCAGCGGCTGCAGGAGCCCCATCGGACCGACGATGGTGGGGCCGAGGCGCGACTGCATGCGCCCCGCGAACTTGCGCTCGAACCAGATGCCCACCGCGACGGTGGAGAGCATCACCGCGATGAGCACCGCGCCGTAGAGGGCGCCATGGCCGAGGGCGCTCATCGGTCGGCCTCGCCCATGATGGGATCGAGCGACCCGAGGATGGCGACCGCGTCGCTCACCGTCGCGCCTGGCAGGATGTACGGCAGCGCGGAGAGCGCGTGCAGGCTCGGCGGACGGATCTTCAGCCGATACGGGCAGGTGGGGGTGTCGCCGCCGCCGACGACGAAGGTGCCCAGCTCGCCCCGAGGGGTCTCGATGCCCACGTAGACCTGGCCGCCGGTGGCCTTCGCCTGACCCGGCTGGCGGATGGGCTTGTGCCCGCAGATGGGGCCCTCGGGCATGCCGTCGATCGCGGCGCGCGCGAGCCGGATGCTCTCCCGCAGCTCGCCGAAGCGCACCTGGGTGCGGGCGAAGCAGTCGCCCCCCTGGGCGGTCACCACGTTCACCGCGAGCTCGTCGTAGGCGCCGTAGGGCGCGTCGCGGCGCAGGTCGTGGTCGACCCCGGAGGCGCGCAGGTTGGGGCCCGTCACGCCGAGCTCGAGCGCCAGCTCGCCGTCGAGCACGCCCACCCCCCGGCTGCGCATCTTGAAGATGCCGTTGTCGAGGCTCAGCACCTCGTACTCGGCGAGCCGCGACTCGATGATCGCCAGCGCCGCGTGGACCTTCGGCGCGAAGCCCGCGGGCAGGTCGTGGCGGTTTCCGCCGATGAGGTGCGTGTTGTAGTGGAAGCGCGCGCCGGTGACCTCCTCGAAGAGGTCGAGGATGAGCTCGCGCTCGCGGAAGCAGTGCAGGAAGAGCGTCGAGCCGCCGCCGAGGGCGCCGCCGAGGTCGAGCGCGAAGGTGCCCAGCCAGAGCAGGTGCGAGGCGATGCGCTGCAGCTCCGCGAAGAGCGTGCGCATCCAGCGGGCGCGGCGCGGCACCTCCACCCCGAGCAGCTTCTCGAAGGCCATGGTGAGCGCCTGCTCGTTGGTCATCGGCGAGACGTAGTCGTTCTTGTCGACCACCGGCGTCTGCTGCACGTAGGTGAGCCGCTCGCACAGCTTCTCCACCGCGCGGTGCAGGTAGCCCACGTAGGGCGTGGCCTTCACGATGATCTCGCCGTCGAGGTGCAGGTCCATGCGAAACACGCCGTGCGTCGACGGGTGCTGCGGCCCGAAGTGCAGCAGCATCAGGTCGGCGTCGGCGTCGTACGCGCGCATCGACCGGTGCGGATCGACGCGCCCCCGCCTCGCGCTCTGCATCGTCAGGGTGGCTTCGGTCATCTCCATGGCGCACACGCTTTGTCGGCGGGGTAGTCCTTGCGCAGCGGGTGACCCTGCCAGTCACCCGAGAGCATCAGCCGGCGCAGGTCGGGGTGGCCCGCGAAGGTCACTCCCAGGAGGTCGAACTGCTCTCGCTCCTGCCAGTCGGCGCCGGCGAAGACCCCGACCAGGGTGTCCACCGGCTCGCCGGGCGCGAGGCACACGCGCCAGAGGGCCAGCCGAGAGCGCGCGCCGACGGTGCGCAGCCCGTAGGTGACCTCGAAGCGCTCGGCCTGCGCCTTCGCGCCGGTCTTCTCGGGGTAGTGCGTCGCGGCCACGAGCACGAGCTGCCGGTAGCCCGCGGCGCGCAGCCGCCGGGCGAGCGCCACGTGGCGGGCGGCCTCGACGATGGGCGGCGCGTCCTTGGGAAGCTCCGTGACGCCGAACTCGCCCGCGAGGATGGCCTCGAACTCCCCGTCCACCTCGGGGGCCCTCGCCTCGGCCGGGGCGAAGGTCGCCGCGGGCCCGTCGACCGGGCGCTCGTCGCTCGAGTCCTGCGCGGTGGCGTGAAGGGCGGCCTCCTCCTGGGCGAGGGTGACCGAGGGGTCGCGCGCCGGGTCTTTGAAGCGCATGACCGAAGGGCGAGTGAGGTCGAGCAGCGCGGGGTTCTCCTCTCGCGTCGGGAGCCCCCCCTCGCGCGCGAGCTTCACCTTCTCCTGCAGGCGCATCAGGCCGTGCATGAGCCCCTCGGGGTTGGGCGGGCAGCCGGGGATGTACACGTCGACCGGGAGCACCGTGTCGATGCCCGGAATGACCGAGTAGAGGTTGCGATAGAAGTCGCCCGAGATGGCGCAGGAGCCCATGGCGATGCACCACTTGGGCTCGGGCATCTGCTCCCAGAGGGTCTTCACGCGCGGGGCCATCTTCACGGTGATGGTGCCCGCGACGACCATCACGTCGGCCTGGCGCGGGGTCGCGCGGACGATGGTGCCCATGCGGTCGAGGTCGACCCGGCTGGCCGCGGCGGCCATGAGCTCGATGCCGCAGCAGCTCGTCGCCATCGGGAAGATCCAGAGGGCGTTGGTCATGCCCCACTGCAGGATCATGTCGAGCGGGGCTACGGCGACGGAGAGTCCGGGCACCGAGAGCAGCGTCTTGTAGAGCGGGTGCTCATAAGGGAGAGCGCTCTCATCATAGAGAGGGAGCTTCTTCCCCTTGGGTGGGTCTTCGCTCATTGCCATTGGAGTGCTTCCTTGCGGAGCGCGTAGAGCCAGCCGAGCATCAGCACGACCACGAAGCTCACCGCGGCGATGAAGGCCTGCGCGCCGAGCTCACGGAGCACGACCGCCCAGGGAAACAGGAAGACCGCCTCGACATCGAACAAGACGAAGAACAGCGCGACGACGTAGTAGCGCGCGTGGAACTGCATCCACGCGAGCCCGTCGGGCTGCTCACCGCACTCGTAGGTGAGGTGCTTGATGCGAGAGTCTTTGCGGGCGCGGACACGCAGCGCCTTCGCGGCGCCCAGCACCCCGAGACCCAGCAGCGTAGAGACGACGAGGAAGGCGAGCGCCGACAGCCATGCGGATTGCATTGAAGGTTCCTGCGGAGGGTTCTTCCGGCGACGAGCTCATGTGCATTCCGTACGCCACTCGCGGAGACCGTGATCCCTGTCTGTCACTCGCGACTCGCGGCGCTGCTTCTGCGCTCGAACGCATTAATTGCGAAAGCGCGACGGGAACTCTCCCGAGCTCACGCGGGCCTGCAGGTCGGCGTCGTCGGGGTGCAGCGCGACCGCCCGGGCAGCGAGCGCGGCCTCGGACTCCGCGTGCCTGGGATCAGGCAGGCAGCACTCCGCGGGACAGACGCCCTGACAGGCCTCCTTCTCGTGGAACCCGACGCACTCGGTACAGCGCTCAGGATCGATGACGAAGACGTCGCCGCCCTCCGCGATGGCCTCGTTGGGGCACTCGGGAACGCACGCGCCGCAGTTGATGCACTCTTCGGTGATGTAGGTCGCCATGATGCGGCGACCTGTCGCAAAAGCTCTGCCAGCGCTCAGGCCCGCGCGTCGTCCAGCGCCTTTCGGCGCGTGGTGACCACGTGCTGGACCTCCTTGGGGTCGACCTCGCGGAGGTGATCGACGGTCCACGTGAACGACCCGACGCCCTGGGTCACCGTGCGCAGCTCCGTCACGAGCGCTCGCAGCTCGGCCTGCGGGACGAAGGCCTGCACCACGTCCCAGCCCTTGATGGTCGGGTGCTGGTCGTAGCCGAGCAGCTGACCGCCGCGGCGACCCGTCACGATGCGCTGCACCCGCGGCGTGAACTCCCCCGGCGCCACGAGCCGCAGCGCCAGCACGGGCTCGAGCAGCACCGGGTCGCACTTGGGCATCGCCTCGGTGAGCGCGACCCGCGTCGCCTGCTGAAACGCCATGTCCGAGCTGTCGACCGTGTGATAGCTGCCGTGCGTCAGCACGACCTTCACGTCGACCACCGGGAAGCCCAGCGGGCCCTGCTTGAAGTACTCGCGGGCGCCCTTCTCCACCGAGGAGAAGTACTGCTTCGGCACCGCGCCCCCGGCGACGGTCTCGTCGAACGCGAAGCCCCCACCGCGAGGCAGCGGGACCACGTCGATGAACACGTCGCCGAAGGCCCCGTGCCCGCCGCTCTGGTGCTTGAAGCGACCGTGCTGCGAGGCGCCCTTGCGCACGGTCTCCCGGTACGCCACCTGCGGGGCGTCGGTGCGCACCTCGAGGCCGAAGCGGGCCTTCAGCCGGTCGAGCGCGAGGCGCAGGTGCCGATCGCCCTGGGCCCAGAGCACGAGCTCGTGCGCCTCGGCGGCCTGCTCCGCGCGCAGCCCCGGGTCCTCCTCGGTGATTCGCGCGAGCGCGCCGGAGAGCTTCACGTCGTCGCCCGAGCGCGTGGCCTTCAGCGAGAGCGCGACCACCGGCTGCAGGGCTTCGATCCAGGGCAGCTCGACCACCGCGGAGGCCGTCGCCCCCTGGCCGGTGCGCAGCCCGTCGAGGTGACCGAGCGCGACCACCTCGCCGGCTACGGCCTTCGCGACCTTCTGCTGCTTCGCGCCGAAGAGCCGGTACACCCCGGAGACGCGGTCGTCGTGGAGCATCATCCCGTCGGCGACCTCGCCCCGCCAGACGCGCGCGAAGCTGAGCTTGCCCACGTGCGCCGCGTGCACCGTCTTGAAGCTCTGCACCAGCGCGCCGTCGACCGCGGGGGCGCCGATGCGCGCGGCCGTCTCGTGCACCTCCGGCGCCTCGTCGCGCAGGGCCTTGAGCAGCCTCCGGATGCCGTGGTCCTGCTCCGCGGAGCCGAAGAACACGTCGACGATGAGGTCGCGCTTGAGGTCCTCGCGGAGGTTGGCCTGCACCTCCTCGGTGGGCGGGTTCACGTCCTCGAGCAGCTCCGTGAGCAGGTGGTCGTCGAGGTCGGCCAGGTGCTCGAGCATCACCCGCCGGGCCTCGTGCTCCTCCGGGAGCACCGACTCCGGGAGCTGCGCCAACGCGGCCTCGCCGTGGCCCTTGAAGCCGTAGGCGCTCTCGCTCACCAGGTCGACGTAGCCGATCACGTTCTGCCCGTCGCGCAGCGGGATCTCGCGCAGCACCAGCGGCCGGGCGCTCAGCTTCTGAAGCGCCAGGAGCGTGTCACGCAGGGCCACCGCGGCGCCGGGCACGTCGACCTTGTTCACGAACACGAGGTGCGGAATGCTCCGCTCGTCGAGCAGCGCGAGCAGCGGGCTCACGATGACGGCGCGGGCCGGGTCGGGCTCGACCACCACGACCACCACGTCGGCGACGAGCAGCCCGTGCATCGCCTCCTGCGCGAACTCCGCCGCGCCCGGACAGTCGATGAAGGTCCATGGCTCGCCCTCGACCTCGACGCTCGCGACCGCGAGCTCGGAGCCCACCCCGCGCGTCTTCGCGTCCGTGGCGAGGTCTCCGACGGTGCCATGGTCCTTCGCGCTGCCCTTCTTCGGAATCGCTCCGCTCGCGAGGAGCAGCGCCTCCAACAGCGAGGTCTTTCCAGCCATCGACGGCCCGACGAGGGCCGCCACCCGAGGTGTGCGCAGGGTCTTCTCTTCCACGTAATCCTCCATCTGAGACGCTATGCGTCGTCACGAATCTCCGCAATCGATCGGCCCTTGCGGTCGACGTCGCAAGCCCGCAGCGCGAGCACCGCCACGCCGCCGCGCGTGCGCACCGCCACACGGAGCTGGTCGTCGGACCCGCCGGGCTCCCAGCGCACCTCGCGGCCCTCGCCGGTGATGCGCCCGTCGCCCTCCCAGCGCGTGCTCGCGAGGGCCTCGCCGAGCCGCACCTGCACCCGCACCCCGCCCTCCACGCGCTCGACCGCCAGCGAGGCGTCGGGCGGCGCGTAGAGCGCGACGGCCTCGTCGCGGCGAGAGCGCCTCGGCGCGGTGTCACGCCACTGATCGATGAGCGGCAGCGAGCGGCCCCCCGCAGGGAGGTTGAGCGCGTCGCGGCGCCCCGCGTCGGGCGGAGGCGGGTCGACCACCATGGGCACGTCGACCCCGGCGTCGGGCGGCGGCGGATCGACCACCACGCGGTCGGGAGCCGCCACGTCGAAGCCCGCGTCGAGCGGCAGCGGGTCGACCACCGTCACGTCGAAGCCCGCGTCGAGCGGCAGCGGGTCGACCACCATCTGGTCGGTGACGGCGTCGCTCGCGTCGCGCCCCGTGTCGACCGGAACCGGGTCGACGGTGGTGCTCGCCCCACATCCGGACACCCCGGCCGCCCAGAGCGCGAGCGAGGCCCCGAGGGCCATCTGGTGCGCGACCTGCGAGAGCCCTCGGGGCATGCGAAGCGTCGGGCGGGGACGCCGGGCCCGGCGGGCGTGCTCGGCCATGTCGGCGTAGAGCTCGTCGAGGGCGACGTGCCACGCCCGGTCGGCGGCGGACACGCGCAGCCCGAGGAGCGCGGTCTCGCGCTCGAGCGCGTCGTGGTCGGAGGGGTCGAGGCGCTCGGCGAGCGAGAGGGCCTCGTCGAGCAGGTCGGCGGTCTCCGTCGCGATGCCTCGGGTGACGGCGCGGACGCGTCGGTCGAGGGCGCCGAGGGCCCCGGTGGCGTCGGCGTAGAAGAACTCGAGGAGCTTCATCGAGTAGCCGAGGCCCATGTAGCGGTTGGCCACGCCGTCGGGGTCGAAGTTGCGCTGACGGAAGGCCGCCGAGGTGATGCGGAAGACCGCCTCGACGCGCGGATCTTCGAGGCGGTAGTCCCACCCCAGGTGGCTGCCCGAGAGGCGACCGCGGGTCTCCAGGTCGAGGTGCAGTGGCGTGCCGTGGTAGGGCTCGGCGCGGCAGAAGTTCACCGGGTGCTCGGCGTGCTCGCGCATGAAGCGCACGTTGGCGCGCAGGTCGTCGAGCGTGGCGTCGGGCTCGAAGATCAGGAGGTTGTAACAGACGAAGATGCCGGCCTCGCGGCACGCGTCGAGGGCCGTGTGCACGGCCTGCCACTGGCGCCCGCGGTTGAGGTCGCCGGCGCCGTGCTCGGAGGCGTTCTCCACGCCCACGTAGAGGCGCAGCACGCCGAGCGCGCGGAGCTGCTTCGCCAGCGCAGGGGTCACCGTCTCCGGGCGGCACTTCCCGATCATCGCCGCGCGCCCCACGCCGTAGCCGTCGAGCGCGGCGCGGATCGCGCGCACCCGATCGAGCGTGGCCTCCGGGCGAGGCAGCAGGAAGTTGTCGTCGTGGAAGCAGAAGATGCTGTCGCCCCCAGCGGCGTGCCAGAGCACGGCCATCTCCCGGGCCACGTTGTCGGGGCTGCGGAGGCGCACCGTGCGCCCGCCGCCGTGGTCGCGCGCGTCCCGGTAGAAGGTCGTGATCGAGCAGTACGAGCAGGCGCCCCAGCACCCGCGGCTCGCCATGATGGGCACGAAGGGGACCCCGAGGTGCCTCGTGTGGGCGCGGTAGCGGCGCGCGAAGGGGAGCGCGTCGAGGTCGTCGACGAGGCGGCGCCCCGCGGTCTGCGTGGGCACCCCACCGGCGCCGCGATACGCGAGCCCCGGGACCCCGTCGAGAGAGCGGCCCTCGCGCAGCGCCGAGAGCAGGTCGACCACCGTGGCCTCGCCGTCGTGGAGCACCACGCTGTCGATGCCGTAGCGGGGCGCCAGCGACTCTCGCCAGGCGAGCGTCGGGTACTGCCCGCCCGCGGTGACGTGGCCCCGGAAGCCCGCCGCGCGGAGGCGCGCCGAGAGCGCAAAAAACTCGTGGGCCCGGTGCTGGAATTGCACTCCGAGCCCCACGACCTCGGCGCCCGCGGCGAGCACCTGGGCCACCACGGCGGCGGCCTCGGAGGGCTGGTTGAAGGCGATCACGCGGACGGTGTGGCCTGCGCCTTCGGCCGCCGCGGCGATCATCCCGAGCCCGAGGTTTTCTTCGAAGTCCGCTCCGATCAATGCGAGACGCATCCGACGACCTCCACCACGGGGGACGTCGGCTGCAACGACCGAACCAGCGCCGCGGTGTCAGGTCGCGCTCAGGGCGCGGGCGGCGGCTCGTACACGCAGCCGAAGCGCCCGTTGCGAGGCACGCAGCGGGCGATCATCCCCTCCTGCGGCGGGCAGAGCCTCGTGTGGTCCTGCGGGGCGCACTCGTCGCCGGGGTAGGCGCAGGCCCAGCCGCCGGGGGTGCATTGCATCCCGGAGATGTACTCCACGCAGCGGCCCAGGCGCCGTCGCCGGCAGTCCCACTGCGTCCTGCACGTCGCCGGGACGCACGCCCGCTGCGGAAACGGCAGCATCTGGATGTCCGCGCAGCGGTTGCCCGGCGGGCACTCGGCGTCGCTGCGGCAGCCCGCGCGGAGGCAGGTGTTGAGCCGGTGCGTCGCCCGCCACGCCCGGCCGTCGGGGCAGTCGCGAAACACCCGGCTGTACTGCGCCTCCATGCCCGAGGTGAAGCAGTAGCCGCCGGGGCACTCGGCGTCCGTGAGGCACAGGATGTCCGTCCCCGGAGGCATCGGGATCGACGAGGGCGGAGGCCCGGAGTCGACGTCGACCGCGCCCAGGTCGACCAGGGAGCCCGCGTCGACGCGGCGGAGGCGAGGGTGGCGGCGCCGGTGACGTTGGCAGCCGACGTCGGCGAGCAGCATCAGCGCGAGGAGCAGCAGCCGGCCCATGGGCTTCGCGGGGCGCGTGCGTCAGCCCTTCAGCAGCCAGCCGAAGAGGGCGCGCTTGATGGTCTCGCGGCCCATCACCGAGATCGACTCGGTCAACGGAATGCCCTTGGGGCAGACCTGCACGCAGTTCTGCGCCTTGCCGCAGTCGGAGATGCCCCCAGCGCCCATCAGGGCGTCGAGGCGCGCCCCGGCCTGCATCCGACCCGACGGGTGCATGTTGTAGAGCCGCGTCAGGGAGATCACCTGCGGACCCATGAAGTCCGAGCGGTCGTTGTAGTTGGGGCACGCCTCGACGCAGCAGCCGCAGGTCATGCAGCGCGAGAGCGGGTACATCACCTCCTGGTCGTCCTGCGAGACCTTCGGGCCCGCGCCGAGCTGGTGCGAGCCGTCGATCTGGATCCACGCCTTCGTGGTGCGCAGCGCGTCGAACATCCGCTGGCGGTTGACCACCAGGTCGCGCTCCCTCGGAAACTTCGTCATGGGCTCGAGGGTGATGGGCTCGCCCTTCGGGGAGAGGTCCTTCACGAGCGCGCTGCACGCCTGGCGCACCCGACCGTTGATCACCATGGTGCACGCGCCGCAGACCTCCTCGAGGCACGACGACTCCCAGTTCACCGGGGTGGTCCCCCGGCCGTCGGCGGTCACCGGGTGCTTCTGGATCTCCATGAGGCACGAGATCACGTTCATCATCGGCTTGCGCGGGACCCTGAACTCCTCCCAGCGCGAGGCGCCGCCGGACTCGCCGCGCTTGATCTTCAGGGTGACGGTGTCGGTGGCCATGATCTTACTCCTTCACGTATTCGCAGGTCCCTGCGCGGCGGCCTCGCCCGGTGGCGGCTTCGCGGCGCTGACCTTGCCGTAGTCTCGCTTCGCCAGCGGCTCGAGGGAGACGTCCACGGCCTCGTAGCGCAGCGCCGGGCCCTCTCCGTCGAAGGTCGCGAGGGTGGTCTTGAGCCAGCGGGCGTCGTCGCGGCCCACGGCCTTCGGATCATCGGGGTGCAGCTCCGGATCGAGCGCGGGCTTGTAGTGCGCCCCGCGGCACTCCTCGCGGTCGCGCGCTCCTCGGGCGATGACCTCGGCCAGCGCCAGCATCCCGTCGAGGTGGCGCAGGAAGACCGTCGGCTGGTTGATCGTGCCCTTCGCCGCGGGGTCGAGGGCGGCGGCCTTCCTCCACTGGGCCTTCATGTCCTGGAGCGAGGAGAGCACCCCGTCGAGCTCGGCGTCGTGCCGCTCGACGGTGACCTTCTGCAGCATCATCTCCCCGAGCTTCTCGTGGAGCTGGTAGGGGTTCACGGAGTAGTCCGATCCGCTGCGCGAGCCGAGGGCGGCGTACTCGTCCACGCGCCGCTTGTGCTCCGTGTCGAAGAGCGTGGAGGAGAGGTCGAAGGCGCTCTGCGGCTGCGCGTCGCGCCAGGCGGCCATCGCAGGTCCGGTGACCATGCCGCCGTAGATGCACGAGAGCAGCGAGTTGGCGCCGAGGCGGTTGGCCCCGTGGTACTGGTAGTCCGACTCGCCGGTGGCGTAGAGCCCGGGGATGCTGGTCGCCTGGTTGCGCGCGGAGCCCGGCTTGAGCGAGCCGTCGGCGCCCTTCTCGAAGTCGACCCACAGGCCGCCCATCGAGTAGTGCACCGCGGGAAAGATCTTCATCGGGTTCTCGTAGGGGTCGGCCCCGGCGAACTTCTCGTAGATCTCCAGCACCCCTTCGAGCTTCTTGCGGACGGCGCTCTTGCCCGCCGCGGTCTTGCAGAGGTGCGTCACGTCCAGGTAGGCGGCCTGCTCGCCCTCCGCGCTGTAGCCCTCGTGGATGACCGTGCGGAAGATCTCCCGCGACGCGATGTCCCTCGGCACGAGGTTGCGGTACTTCGGATAGCGCTCCTCGAGGAAGTAGTACCGCTCGGCCTCGGGGATGTCCCTGCCGTGGCGGCGATCCTTGCGGTCCTTCGGCACCCAGACCCGGCCGCCCTCGCCGCGCACGCTCTCGGAGATGAGCCGCAGCTTGTCGGCCGCGGGGATCGCCGTCGGGTGCACCTGGATGAACTCGCCGTTGGCGTAGATCGCTCCCTGCTTGTATGCGATGGCGGCGGCCGACCCGGTGTTGATCACCGAGTTGGTGCTGCGGCCGAAGACCAGCCCGGGGCCTCCGGTGGCGAGGCACACGGCGTCGCCCCGGAACGCGCGCATCTCGCCGTTCTTGAGGTCCTGCGCGACCACGCCTCGGCAGACGCCCGAGTCGTCGAGCACGAGGCCCGCCAGGTCCCAGAACTCGAACTTCCGCACCATCTTCTCGCCGGGGACGGTGACCCCTCGGTCGTCCTCCACGTCGAGGGTCTCGTAGCGCCGCACCTGCTCGTCGAGGGCGTAGAGGAGCTGCTGCCCGGTGGTCGCTCCGGCGAAGGCCGTGCGGTGGAAGAGCGTCCCCCCGAAGCGGCGGAAATCCAGGTTGCCCTCGGGGGTGCGGTTGAAGGGCACGCCCATGCGATCGAGCATGAAGACGATGCCCGGCGCCGCGTCCGCCATGCCCTTGCACGGGGGCTGGTTGGCGAGGAAGTCACCGCCCTTCACGGTCTCGTAGAAGTGCGTGTAGGGCGAGTCGCCTTCGCCCTTCACGTTCACCGAAGCGTTGATGCCGCCCTGCGCGCAGACCGAGTGCGAGCGCTTCACCGGAACCAGCGACAGCAGGTCGACCGGGATGCCCGCCTCGCAGAGCTTGATCACGGTCATCAGTCCGCCGAGGCCGCCGCCGACGACGATGGCGCGGCGCACCTGGTTCGACTGCGTGAGGATCGAGGACTTCGCTGCCATCCGTGAGGGCTCCTTCGGTTGCGGGCGTTCGTTATAGGGGAGCGCGTGCCCCGTCGACCACGGCGCGCAGCATGTCGGCGTCGCGGCAGAGCGCGTCGCGGTCGAGGCCGGGCCAGGGGAGCACGCCGCCGCAGCGGTAGAAGAAGTGCAGCAGCGTGTCGACGCCGACGAGCCAGAGCGCGAGCCCGAAGAGGGCGAAGCCCACCGCGGTGCGACGGCGGGCCCGGTCCGAGCAGGCGAGGCCCCAGGTCTGCCCTGCGGTCCAGAGCCCGTTGGCGAAGTGGAACACCGACGCCGTCACCCCGAGCAGGTAGAGCGCGAACATCCCCGGCGAGCCGAGGCCGGCCGAGAGCCGGTCGTAGAAGGCCTCCCAGCGCAGCGATCCCAGCAGCTTGGCCGCGCGAAACTGGCCGAAGTGCACCACCAGGAAGACGAAGGCCACGAGCCCGCTCGCCCGCTGCAGCAGGAAGAGCCAGTTGCGGGTGTAGCCGTAGCGCTGGACGTTGAAGCGCGCCTGCGCGGCGATCACCAGGCCGTAGAAGGCGTGGAAGGCGAGCGGCGCGATGATGCCCACCAGCTCGATGAGGGGAAGGGCGGGGATGGTCTGGATCTCACCGACGGCGTGGCGGAAGGCGTCGCGGCCGCGAATCGCCTGCGCGTTGGTCCAGAGGTGGACCACGAGGAATACACCGATGGGTAAGACGCCGCAGAGCGAGTGGAGGCGGCGGAGCAGGAAGCGCCGCGGGTCGGCGACGCCGGGCGCTGGCGGGGTGTGGTGCATCCTCGGGGTCCGGTGACGGACACGATCGTGTGTTAGCGGCGCGCCTCGCGGCGCGTCAAGCGCCGTTGCGCCTTGATGATCGCGGGAGAATCCGTGATGACTCCGCGGACGTGCCCGGAAGTCGTCCACCCCGACCGCCCATCGACCGACGCCAGGTCGCCCTGAGCGTCCTTCTGGGGTGGGCCTGCGCCTGCGCCAGCGCGAGGCCCCCGGGCCGGGCCGCCCTGGCGCTGGGCGACTCGGTGGCCGACGACGCGGCCATCCGCGCGGCCGAGCGCACCCTGGTCGAGGGCGACCTGCCTCGCTCCCGGGAGCTCTGGTCCGCCCTGGAGCGGGCTCATCCCTCGGAGCCCACCGGTCGCTACGCCACGCTGCGGCTGGCGCGCATCGAGCTCACGGCGCCGGGAGACGCCGCCGTGGCCGCCGCTCGCGCCCGGCTGGAGACCCTGCCCCGCAGCCTGGAGGCGACCCTCTCCCTCCGTCGCTCGCTGGTCTCCGCGCTGGTGACCGCGCGCCTCGGCCGCCCCGACGCCTCGCTCGCGAGCGCTCTCGCCACGCTGCGAGGGCGCTATGTCGACGCCCAGGACGTGGTCGAGGCCGACTGCGCCCAGGCCGCCTTGTCCCCGCGGGCGGCGTCGGCGCTGCAGGCGCTCTCCCACGTCGAGGCGGCGGTCGACCGAGGCGTACGGTGGATCCCGACGGGCCTCGCCTGCGACGAGCCCGCGGCGCGCACCCGGCAGTTTCAGGACCTGCTCCCGGCGGTGGAGGAGCCCGGCGAGGTGGCCGCGGTGCTCGACGCGCTGCCCTCGGGGCACGCCTGGCGCACCGCGCTCGCTCGTCGGCTGCGCACCGTGGCCGAGGCGCGGGGCGAGGTGCGCCGCTGGATGAGCCACCTCGCCGACCTGCCCGACGACGAGGCCGCCCTCCGACCCGTGGTGCGTGACAGCGGCGACCCGGTGCTGCGCATCGGGGTGCTCGCGCCCCTCTCGGGCTCCGTGGCCAACGTGGGCGCCGAGGTCGTGCGCTCGGTGCAGCAGGCCGTGGAGGGCTTCTCCCGCATCGAGCTCATGCTGGAGGACGAGAGCCGCGCGCTGCCCCGCCGCGCCGCGGTCGGCGAGGTGGCGGTCACCCCCATCGAGGCCCTGGTGCGCTCGCTGCGGGAGCGCGGCGTGGTCGCGATCGTCGGCCCGGCGCTCGACGCCAACGTGCCCGGGGCGGTGGCCGCGGCGCAGTCACAGGGGGTCCCGCTGTGGGTCCCGACGCCCGCCGGGGCGGTGCAGGGCACGACGCGCGCGCTGGGCCCCACCCTCCAGGAGCGGGCCGAGGCCATGGCCCTCGCCGCGAGGGAGCAGGGGACGCGCGCGGTGCTCCACCTCCCGACGCTCCCGCCGGACGCGGCGCTCGACGGGGCGCTGAGGGCGGCGATGGCGCGCCACGGGGTGACGGTGGTGCGCGCCGGCGACGGGGGCGCGAGGCACGTGGTCGCGGGCTTCTTCGACGAGGAGAGCCAGCGCCGGTGGGCCGCGGAGGCACGGCGCTCCGCCGGCAGGTGGGTGCTCGACGCGCGCGCCGCGATCGCAGGGACGCCGGGCCGCTGGGTGGGCCTCGGGCCCGCCGACGGGTACGGGGTCTTCGCCTCGGTGAGCTGCAGCCGCGCCGACCGGGCGCCGATGGAGATCTCCGCGCTCTACTACGACGGCGTCATCGAGGCCGTGCACTCGCAGCGACCGGCCGCCCTCTTCACGGTGCTCCGTCGCGACGCGGGGGTGGTACGTGAGGGGGTCGCGAGCGCCGCGGAGTGCGCCCTGAGCAGCTCAGTGCGCTGACCAGGGGGGAGGGGCGTCGGTGGGGGCCGCGGCCTCCGGGGCGGCGGGGAGCGGCGGGGGCGGGGCCCAGGGGGCATCGATCGCGGGCGTCGACTGCACCGCCGTCCCAGGGTGGCTCGCCCAGCGCACCGCGAAGCCTGTGGCGGTCGCCACGGACGATCCGCGCGCGATGCGCACCTGCACGACGGCGTCGCAGCCGAGGTGCTGGGCCTCGGCGCGCAGGCCCTCGATGAGGTGCGGGAGGTCGGCGTTGAGCCCCCGGCCGGTGGCCTGCACCAGGGCGACCGGCTGTGAGGGGGGCACCGGGTCGCCTTCGAGGATGGTGCGCACGGGCCTCGCGTGGGGCGCGCCCGGGGCGCTGAGCAGGTGATGCTGCGCTGCGGTGGTGCCGCAGCCGAGGGAGAGCGAGGCGAGCAGGAGGAGGGAGCGCTTCATGGCGCGTCGACCCGCAGCGCCCGACCGACGAGGCGCACGACCGGCACCTCCTCGGGGGTGAGGTAGCTCTGCGAGCACCCGGCCTGGAAGCGCATCCCGAAGCAGGGCATGGCTTGCGAGACCTGGCGCATCCGGGTCTCGACGACCGGGGTCACGGAGTCGATGCGGGCGACGTTTCCGCCGAGCCCTCGCACCTGCTCGACGAAGGCCTCGACGACGGCGTCGAGGGAGCCCTCGCCGGAGGCCTCGACGGCGCCGAGCTCGCGCGCCCCGGGCGGGTCGGAGAGGGCGCGCACGGTGACCGCGCCGCGGTGGTAGGGGAGGAGCTCGGAGCTGGTGGGGATGGCGCTGGCGCGCGTCGCCGCGCAGCCCGCCGAGCAGAGCGGCAGCAGCGTCAGCAGCAGGACCCGGAGCGCGCGCATCGGCAACGCGTCAGGGCTCCTGCGGGGGGAGCGCGGCGGCGTTGGGGGTCGCGCGCAGTCCGTCGAGGAGAACATCGGCGAACTGTGACGCCGCCCGGCGCAGGCTTCCAGTCTCGGCGTTGCCAAGCGCCCAGGTCATGGCGACGCCGTCGAGGCCGCCGAAGATCACCCGGGCCATGATGCGGGGCGAGACGTCGCCGCGGAGCTCGCCGCTGCGCTGCCCGTCGGCGATCACCGCGGCCATGAGGTCGAGGTACTCGGCGAAGCGCCTGGTCGCGTACTGCTTGAGCAGCCGCGACGACTGCCGGAGGTTGACGGTGATCACCTCCGCCAGGTCGCGCTCCCCCTCGAGCAGCCCGAGCTGAAACTCCACCAGCCGCCGCACCCGATCTGGCGCCGTGTCGTAGCGGGCGCACTCCTCGCGCAGCAGCGTGAGCAGCCGCGCGATGCGGTCTTCGAAGAGCGAGGTGAGGAGCTCGTCCTTGCTCTTGAAGTACAGGTAGATGGTGCCGTCGGCGACGCCGGCGGCGCGGGCGATCTCGCTGACGCGCGAGGCGTAGAAGCCCTTGCGCGCGAAGACCTTCACGGCGGCCTTGAGGATGCGGTCCCGCTTGTCGCCGCCCCGGGGGCCGCGTGCGCCGACCGCAACGCTCACGAGACCATGCTCGACTGCGGCCCTCGCGCGGCGTCCCTCGCCAGCTCCTCCAGCAGGTCGCGGCACTCGGGCCGGCCGCGGAGGTGGCGCATCAGCACGTCGGTGCACTCCGCGAAGGAGCGCTCGTACGCGAGCCCCTCGCGGGTGCGCAGCGCCACGCGCTCGCGGCCCTGCGCGAGGTCCTCCTCCATCGCCTCGGCGTAGCGGGCGAGCTGCCCTCGCAGCTCCTCGATCTGCCGACGCAGGTCGCGCGCCTGCGCGTCCTTGCGGGCCGCGCGCATCTCGTGCTCGGCCAGCAGCTCGCGCCTCGCGTCGACGTGCGCCTGCGCCTGGCCCGCCCGCTCGAACACCCCGCGGAGCTGCGCCACGGGGAGGGCCTGACGCTCCGCCGCGTCGGCCTGCGCCCTGCTCTGCGACACCGCGCGCTCGCCCGCCAGCAGCCGCTCGCGCACCTGCGCCACGACCTCGTTCTCCGACGAGGCCTCACGCAGCGCCCGGCTCTCCTCCTGCGCGAGCTCCTCGACCTTGCGGCCGATCTCCGCGCGCAGCGCGCGACCCCGGCGCTCGAGCGCCTCGAGCTTGCGCATGTGCGACGCCACCTCGCCCTCGAGCCTCGACGCCCGGTTGGCGAGCAGCCACGCCTCCTCGAGCGCGTGGTTGACCTCCTGCGGAGCGTCGCCGCTGGGGTACGCGCGCGACACCATCCGGCCGAAGTGCGCCGCGCGGGTCGCCCACTCGGCGACCCCCGGCGAGGGCGCTGGGGGCGGCGGCGGCGGCGCGGGCTGCGCCTCCCCGGCGGTCTGCGCCTCCCACGGCGACGACGGCAGCGCCCGCTGCAGCGCCTTCAGGTCTTCCTGAAGGTGGTGGCAGTCCTTGTAGCGCCGGTCGGCGGTCTTCTGGAGCAGCTTGAGGATGATCTTCTCGGCGTCCGGGTGCAGGTCGGGCCGCAGCGTCCGCGGGTTCACCGGGTTGGCGCTGCGCTGCATCTCCAGCAGCGCGTCGCGGTCGTGCGAGCGAAACGGCAGCTGCCCGGTCATCATCTCGAAGAGCAGCACGCCCAGCGAGTAGAGGTCACTCTGCGCCGTCGCCTCCTCGCCGCGCGCCTGCTCCGGGGACATGTACTCCGGCGTCCCGAACACCGCCCCCTTCGGGGCCAGCCTCGGGTCTCGCGCCAGGTGCGCCAGCCCGAAATCCAGGATCTTCACGAAGTCCTTCCGGCCCCCGCGGTTGGTGCACATGATGTTGTCGCTCTTGAGGTCGCGGTGCACGACGCCGAGGTCGTGAGCGCGGCCCAGCGCGGCGGACATCTGCTCGAGCACGTCGATGGCGCGCACCTGCGGAAACTGCCCCTTGGCGATCTCCGCCGAGAGGGGCGTGCCCACCAGGTACTCCATCACCAGGTAGAGCTCGCCCTCCTCGGTCTCGCCGATGTCGTGGATGTCGACGATGTGCGCGTGGTCGACCCGGTTGGCGGCGCGCGCCTCGCGGAGCATCCAGGCCCTCAGGTGCGTCTCTCCGCGCAGGTCGGGGCGGATCAGCTTGAGCGCCACCACGCGTTCGATCAGCACGTGCCGCGCGCGGTAGACGACGCCCATGCCCCCTTCGCCGATCCGGGCCTCCAGCCGGTACCGGCCGGCCACCACCCGGCCGAGATAGGTGTCACTGGACTTCTGCGCTGCGTTCGCCTTGCTCACTCGTCTCACCTCGACTCAAGACCGGGGGGGGCCGATACCGGTCGCCGAGGATATCACCGGGACCGGCCGCCGAAATCGCCAACGTACAGCGGCGCTCAACTCGCCCGCGGCGTCCGAGCGGTCAGGGCGATTCGCACGATCTCCGGCGCGGCGTTGAGGCGAACGGGCGGGCCCGTGGTGCCGATGCCACGGGAAACGTAGAGGGAAGCGTCGCCCCGGCGGTAGAGCCCCGACACGTAGGGGAGAAGCGAACCGGCGACGCCGAAGGTGTTGATCTGCCCCCCGTGGGTGTGCCCTGAGAGCTGGAGCGCCACGCGGTGCCGCACATCGTCGAAGAGCACGGGGTTGTGCGCGAGCAGCACCACCGGGTCGTCGGGGTCGCGTCCCCGCAGGGCGGCCGCGAGGTCGGGCCCCGCGCCGGTGCCGATGCGAGGCGCCATCACGTCGTCGACCCCCGCGAGGATCAGCCCCCGCCCGCTCGCCCCGTCGGGCCCCAGCGACATCGAGCCGTTGATGTGGGCGCGGATGCCCACCGAGCGCAGTCCCTGGGCCACCTTCGCGGGGCCCGTGTAGTGGTCGTGGTTGCCGAGGATGGCGTGCACCCCCCCGCGGGCCCGCAGCCTGGAGAGCGCGCGCATCGCCTCGGGGATGTGCCTCGGGTTGTGGTCGAGGATGTCTCCGGTGATCACCACGAGGTCGCCCCGCAACGCCTCGACCCGGTCGATGACGGCGCCGATCTCGCGGGGCCCGGTGAAGACCCCGAGGTGCAGGTCGGTGAGCTGCACCAGGGTCAGGCCCTCGAGCTCCGCCGGGAGCCCGGCGATCGCCACCTCGATGGTGCGCACCTCGAAGTCCGTTCGGCTCCAGAGCCCGCCTCGAAGGAAGACCGGCGCTCCGACCGCCAGCGCGCCCGCGGTCGTGGCCTGGGTGAGCAGCGCCCGTCGAGACTCCATCCGCGTCGTCAGGTGCTCCACCGGGAGCGTCCGGCTCCTCGCGGCGACCCAGGTCGCGACCCCGAGCGCCCGCCCCAGCAGCTCGGCCGCCACGACCAGGAGCAGGCAGCCGAAGAGCAGCAGCACCGAGACCCGCACCGCCCCGATGAGGACCCGCAGCGGTCCGCCGCCGAAGGGGGCGAGGGTGCGGCCGAAGACCTCGACGCCCACGGCGACCGCCACCACCCCGAGGGTGACCAGGCCGAGCGAGCGACCGTCGCGGGGCGCTACGGGGCGCAGCGCGCGCGCGGCGACCGGGAAGGTCAGCGCGAGGGTGCTGGTGGTGATGAGGGAGATGACGAGGGAGGAGGCCATGCGCGAGGGCTCCACCGTGAAGGCCGCCGAGCGAGGACGCAAACCGCTCGCGCTCGCTCTGGTACCGTTCGGCCCAAGTTGAGCGACGCCTCCAACCCGTGGTCCCGCCTCGCGAAGCGCGCCGATGACCCGAGGGTCGGGGCGGCGCTCGCGGGATGCTTCGTGGCCCTGGCCGCCTGGCAGGCGGGGTGCGCGCCGGTCTGGGACGGCGACATCTGGTGGATCCTCCGCGCGGGGGAAGACCTGCTCCGCGAGGGCGCGGTGCCTCGCGCCAACCGTTACTCCTTCGCCAGCCCCGAGCACCCGTGGGTCATGCATGAGTGGCTCTTCGGCGCCGTGGCCGCCGGCCTCGTCCGCGCGCTCGGCGTCTCCGGGCTCGCGCTCGGCCGCGCCGTCGCGGTGCTGGTGCTCGTCGGCGCGCTGCTCCGTCGCACCGCCCGGGACGCCCGCCCCGGCGTCGCGGCCGCCTCGCTCGCGCTCGCGTTCATCGCCTTCGGGGCGCGCTGGGAGTCGCCGCGCCCGGTGGGGATGCTCCTCGGCGCCGCGCTCGCCGCCCTGGCGCTGGCCTTCGACCCGGCCTTCTCCACCCGCCACGCGCTCGCCTACGCCGGCCTCACCCTCCTCTGGACCAACCTCCACGGCAGCTATCCCCTCGCGCTCGTCTTCGCCACCGCGGCGCTCTTGGAGCCCACCGGCGACCGCCGCGCCCGCCGCCTCGCGCTGCTGCTCGCGCTCGCCGCGACCTTCGTGAACCCCTACGGCGTCGCGCTCCACGACCTGGTGCGCCGCTACCTCCTCGGCGCCCCCGACGACAGCGTCGCGCTCGTGCACGACCGCATCCGCGAGTGGTGGCCCCTCTGGCGCTCGCCCCTCCGCGTCGTCTCCACCCCGCTCGAGCTCCTCGTCGGTGCGCCGCTCGCGCTCCTCTCTCTTACCCTCCTCGGTAATCCACGCTGGCGCCCCCGCGCGCTCCTCCTCAGCCTCCTCGCGCTGATGGCGCTGCGGCACAACCGCCACCTCCAGCTCTTCGGCCTGAGCGCCCTGTCCCTGCTGGCCGCCCCCGCCGAGGTGTGGATCGCCCGCGCCTCCCGCGTCGCCCGAGCCTCCCGCTCCCTCCGCTGGACCCGCGGGCTGCTCGCGCTCTTCGCGGTGGTCGCGTCGCTGAGCTGGTCCGTCGCCCGCTCTCGCCGCCTCGATGGAGCCTGGGTCGACCCAAGCTCCGCCGACGAGGACGTCGCGTCGCTGCTGGCCGGGACGCCCCCCGGCGCCCGGATGTTCGTCACGCTCTTCTTCACCGGCTACGCGATCGAGCGCGCCTGGCCCCGGGTGTCGGTCTTCTTCGACACGCGCAACGACTGCTACCCCGCGGAGGTGCTGCGCGCGGGCTTCGACCTCGACGCGGGGCGCCTCGCTCCCGACGCCGCCGACGCGGTGCTGCGGCGCTGGGGGGTGACCCACGCGCTGATCGCCTGCGACTCGAAGGCCGCGCGTAGCTTCGCCCGCTGGCGGGTCGAGCGCCGGGCCGGGAAATACTGCGTCCTGACCCGGTGATTCCGGCGCGCCAACGTTGCCTTGACCCGTCGCTCGCGGCCCGCGTACGGTTCCGCCGACCGCGAAAGACGCGGGAACTCATCGAGGAATACCGGATGAAGCTCGCCGCCGCAGGGCTGTCGGACGTCGGACAGGAACGTGACCACAACGAGGACTCCTACGCGGTGGAGGAGCCGCTCGGGCTCTTCATCGTGGCGGACGGGATGGGCGGTCACCTCGCGGGCGAGGTCGCGAGCGCGATGGCCATCTCGACGGTCATCGAGCACGTGCAGCAGCACCCCGGTGAAGACCGGGTGGTGGCCCTCGCGGAGGCGACCCGGCTCGCCAACACCCGGGTCATCGAGGAGGGCACCCGCAACCGCAAGCGCCGGGGGATGGGCAGCACCTTCGTGGCGATCATCCGCGACGGCGACAGCTTCGGCATCGTCCACGTGGGCGACTCGCGCTGCTACCGCTACCGGCACAGCGTGCTCGAGCGCCTCACCCGCGACCACTCGCTCATCGAGGAGTACGCCGGCGACGACCCCATCGCCCGCGCCGCGCTCGGCAACTACTCCAACATGATCACCCGCGCGATCGGCACCGGCCCCGAGGTCGAGCCCGAGGTGCGCCGTGAGAAGCTCCAGGTCGGCGACACCTACCTGCTCTGCTCCGACGGCCTCTGCGGCGTGGTGAAGGACGCCGACATCGCCCGCGTGATCGCCAAGGGCCCCGACCTCATCGAGCGCGCCCGCGAGCTCGTGCAGATCGCCAACGAGCACGGCGGCCCTGACAACATCACCGTGGTGCTCGTCCGCGTCGATCCCTGACCGGGTCCGCTCCGGGCTCCTCCTCCCTCATGCGCTCGCCATCCCCGCTCTCTCCCTCGCTCCTCGGAGCCGCCGTGGCGCTCTCCGCCGCGGCCGCCTACGCCGTGGCCGTCGCCCTCTCCGGGTTGCCTCTCTCGCCCCCGCAGCTCTGGGACGCGCTCTCCCGAGGCTCCTTCCTGGCGCACCCGCCGCTGCGCTTCCTCGTCTCCTGCGCCCCTCCCTTCGCGCTCTCGCTGGTGCTCTCCTGGATCTCCCTCCGCGCCGCGCCCGAAGGCCTCCCCGCGCTCGCCTCCCCGTGGCGCCGGCTGCTCTCGGTCCTCGCGCCGCTGCTGCTCTCTCCCTTCGTCCTCGCGCAGGACGACGCGCTCCGCCGCCCGGCGCTGCTCGCCCTCTGCTTCGGCGCCTCCGCGGCCGTCGCGGCCTTCCTCGCCTCGCCCTCCGAGGGAGCCGATCGCCCCGGGCGCACGAGCCTCCGTGAGCACGCGCCCGTCCTCGCGATCATCGCCGCCCACGCGGTGACCTTCTCGACCCTGGCCATCGTCCGCGACCACGCGGTGTGGTCCGCCAGCGTCGACCTCGGGATCTTCAAGGAAGCCCTCTGGAACACCCTCCACGGCCGGGTGATGTTCTCCCCGACGGTCGGGTACAGCTTCCTCGGCGAGCACTTCTCCCCGGTGCTCTTCCTGCTCGTCCCCTTCTACGCGCTCTCGCCCACCAGCGAGTGCCTGCTGATCATCCAGACCCTCGCCGTCTCCGCCGCCGCGTGGCCCGTCTACCTCGTCGCGCGCGACCTCGGCCTCGGCCGCCTCACGGCCACGCTCCTCGCGGGCGCCATGCTCGCCAGCCCTCCGCTGCACACCGCCCTCCTCTACGACTTCCACATGGACCTCCTCGCGGCCCCGGCGCTCGCGTGGCTCGTCCTCGCGCTCTCCCGGCGCCGCTTCGGCCAGGCCTTCGTCGCCATCGCCTTGCTGGTCAGCGTCAAGGAGGACATGTTCATCCCCGCGGTCGGGGCCCTGCTGGCCTTCGCCCTCCCGGGTGACGCGCGCGACCGGCGCTGGTCCGCAGCGCTCGGGGCGCTGGCGGTGGGCTACTGCCTCCTGGCGATGGCCGTGCTGCTCAAGCGATACGGCCCGCCCCCGGGGGTGCCGGTCTACATGAGCGACGGGGCCGAGCCGCAGGGGTACAAGTTCCTCCGCAACTTCCGTCACCTGGCGGGGCCCGGCGGGCCGCTCGGTCACCTCCTCGGGCAGCCCGTGCGCTACCTGCTCTGGGCCTTCACCGAGGGGCGCCTCACCACCTTCGTCACCCTTCTCACCCCGGTGGGCTTCATGGCCCTGCTGGCGGGCTGGCGCATCACGCTGCTGATGCCGCTGGGCATCATCCTGCTCTCGGACAACCCCGAGATCGTCGCGCTCCGCTACCACTACAGCGCCATCCAGCACCCCGGGGTCTACCTCGCGGCGGCCTTCGGCATCGCCGCCCTCCTCGGGCGCTCGCGCCATCGCCACCGCGCCGCTCGCGCCGTCGACGCCTACGTGCTGGTCGCCTCGCTGATGCTGGTCGCGACGCACCCGTCGAGCATGGCCTCGCGCACCCACGCGACCGACACCCGCGCGGTCACCCCGCACACCCGCACCGTCGACCGCATCGCCTCGCTCGTCCCCCCGAGGGTGCCGGTGAGCTCGTCGACCTGGATCGGTCCGCGCTTCTCCAACCGCCCCTGGGGCGCGCTCTTCCCCAACGGGCTCGACCGCGCCGAGTGGGTGGTGGTCGACCTGCAGCGCCCCGCGTGGCCCGCCTCCGTCGAGCAGCGCGACAGCACCCTCCTGCACCTGATGCGCAACGGCTACGGCACCGCGGCGGTAGAGGACGGGGTGATCGCCCTCCAGCGGGGGCGCTCTCCGCAGGGCAACCCCGAGGCCGTGAGGCAGCTCTTCGTCAACCGACGCTACGAGGTCGAGGGCACCGAGCAGACGGAGTTTCCCAACTGCTCGGTGCGCGACGCGAGCGCGAGCGACGGGCGGGCGAGGGTGGTCTCGCCGGACGATCCCCGACCCGCGGGCTGGATGGTCTTCGGTCCCTTCATCCGACTTCCGCAGGGACAGTACCGGGTGACCTTCCGGCTGAGGGCGAGCCGGGCCGGGGCGCAGCGCGACGAGATCGGCTACGTCGATGTGTTCCGCCAGCCCGGGGTGACGCTCGCCCGCCGCGACCTGGTGCCCTCGCTCTTTCCTTCGGCCGGGTGGCGCGACGTGACGCTGGAGTTCTCCATCGACGACCCGGGCGGCGCTGGGGGACTGGAGTTCCGGGTGCACACCGAGCGCAACTGGGAGCTCGGCGCGGACGTGATCTCCCTCCGCCCGGCGGGCGACGAGGCAGCCGTGGTGCGCGCCTTCATCGTCGGCGGCTGAAGCCTCCAAGAGCGCCGTGACAGCGGCCCGCGCGCTTTCTGCTACCTAAGGCCCTCTCACGTCCTCTCGAACGGAGCCCATACATCCCCATGACCATCGCTCAACGCCTCGGCGCCATCGCGCTCCTGACCCTCGTCTCGGCCTGCAAGGCGCAGCCGGCCCAGACTCCCGCCCCGGGCCCCGCCACGGTGACCGCGCCCGCCAACGGCCGCGTGGAGATCCGCGTCGACGACCAGGGCTATCACCCGTCGACGATCCGGGCCGCCGCGGGCAGCTCGCTCACGCTG
This sequence comes from Myxococcaceae bacterium, assembly GCA_004297725.1. GTDB lineage: Bacteria > Myxococcota_A > Polyangia > Polyangiales > SCUS01. The sequence goes on from SCUS01000151.1 coordinate 30,848, forward strand.
GTCTTCCGCCGCGTAGACGCCCTGAACTGCGGGGACAAGGTGAAGTTCCCGGCGCTCAACAACCTCGAGCGCGACCTGCCCGTGGGACAGGCCGTCGAGGTCCCGGTGACGGTCCCCGCGTCGGGCGCGCTGGCCTTCACCTGCGGCATGGGCATGTACCGCGGGAGCGTGGTGGTTCAGTAGGGGGGAAGGAGCGGAAGCGGAGGGAAGGCGCCGAGCTCAGCCGCCGGTGACGGCGGCGTCGGCGGGAGCTGCGGAGGCGTCGGTCGCGGGCGCCACGGCGGCGTCGGCGTCCGTCGCGGCGCCGTTGTCCTCGGCGGGCTGGCAGCGTCGCATGAAGTCCTCGAAGGACTCGTCATCGCCCGGGGTGTCGCAGTTGCCCGCGGGGGGGAGCGCCGCGGGGCCTCCCGGGGTCGGGGTCGCGGCGCCCGGGGTCGGCGCGGCGACGGGCGCGTTCGCGGCGGTGGGCCGCGGGATGGCGAAGGTCGTGAGCGAGGGGACGTAGGTCACGATCATCAGCGCGCCGACGAAGAGCGCGATGAAGGGCAGCACCATCTTGTAGAGGTCGGGCACCGGGCGGTTGAAGCGGAAGCCCGCGATGAAGAGGTTGAGCCCCATCGGCGGCATCAGGTACCCGATCTCCAGGTTCATCAGGAACACGATGCCCAGGTGGTACGGGTTGATGTTGAAGTGCAGCGCGATGCCCGCGATGAGGGGCACCACGACCACGATGGCCGAGAAGATGTCCATCAGCATCCCGATCAACAGCAGGAAGAAGTTGAGCGCGATGAGGAAGGAGAGCTTGGAGTCGATGAGCCCGCCGGCGCTCTGACCCTGCTGGCCGAGGATGTCCACGGCCTCGCGGCAGGTGCCGATGGAGTCCGCGTGGGCGTGCATGTACGCCATCGCGGGCGGCCCGCAGGTGAGCCACTCGAAGAGCCGGTCGGCGATCTGCGCCTGCACGAAGTAGCCGACGAGCACCGTCGCCGCGCAGAGCTTCACGAAGATGGCGCCCACCAGCACCATGGACTCCGGGACGATGCGGGGGAGGTCGTCCTTGATGGTGAGGTCGCGGTAGACGAAGACCTCCATCACGACCACGTAGAAGGCCGTGAAGGCCGCCGCCTGCGACGGGTTGAAGATCCCCTTCACCAGACCGGTGAGAAGGAACACCGGCAGGATGAGCTCCCACTTGGCCTCCCAGAGGGCGGCCCTGGCCTCGGCCCAGTCGAAGCGCGAGCGCGGCACCTTCGAGACCACGCCGATGACCACGCAGTAGGCGATCACGATGCCGATGGCGACGAGCCCCGGCACGAGGCCCACCACCAGGAACTTCTGCAGCTCCAGGCGCTCCTGGCCCGGCGCGGGCTCCTGGAGGCCCGCGACGATGCCGTACACGATGAGCGGCAGGCAGGGCGGCACGGTGATGCCGAGCGCTCCGCCCGCGGTGACGAGCCCGAGGGAGAAGTTCTCCGGGTACTTGTCGCGGAGCAGCGCCGGGACGAGCAGCCCGCCCACGGCGACGATGGTGATGCCCGACGCGCCCGAGAAGATGGTGAAGAAGGCCGAGGCGAAGACGCACACCACGGCGAGGCCGCCGGGCATCCAGCCGAGCAGGGCGCGGGAGACGCGCACCAGCCGCTGGGGCATGCGCGACTCGGACATGATGTAGCCCGCGAGGGTGAAGAGCGGAATCGTCGCCAGCACGCTCATGCGGGCGAAGTGGTTGCCCAGGATGTCCTCGACGGAGTTGCCGAACGCGTTGGCGTGGCGGCTCACGTCGGGGTCCATCAGGAAGAACTTCACGAAGAGGAAGAGCCCCATGCCGCCGAGGAAGCTGAAGAGCGGCGCCCCGAGCAGGGCCATCACGGCGAAGAACGCGATGCCCACGGTGAGCGGGATCGAGGCGATGTTGGGCGCGAGGCCGTAGCGCATCACCGCGAGGATCCCGAGCACCAGCACCGTGGCGATGACGAAGTGCTGCGGGGCGCCCTGCACGGGCTCGTAGGGGTCCGAGACGGGCGGGGCGTAGGAGCCGGTGCTGCGCTTGCGGTTGATGAGCGGAACGATCAGCGAGAGCGCCGCGAAGAAGCACAGGAAGGCCACCGGCTTGACGATGGAGGAGCCCGCGCAGACGGCGATCACGCCCGCGAGGGCGGCGAGCGAGATGCCGATCTCGGTGGCGTCGGCGCGGTCGACCGCGGGGGGCAGCTTCGGCTCCGCTCCGACGCCCTCGTGGGCGGCGGCGACCGGGTCGCCGATGGGCGCGTGGTGCGTCGGGGCGCGGTAGTTGGCGAGCCCCGCGACGAACTCATGGAAGGCGTGCAAGAGGAGCCGCAGGCCGATGAAGAGGAAGCCCGCGGGGATCACGTACTGGAACTCGAAGGACCGGTCGATCGGGCTGGAGACGCCGTTGCGGCGGTTCTCCTCCAGGGTGCGAATGACCTGGTGCGAGGCCTCCTGCAGGTTGCCGTAGACGCCCAGCGCCAGCGCGAAGGCCACGAAGGCGCCCATGGTGGCGGAGACGCCGACGACCAGGCGACGGCCGCGGTCGGGGAGCAGCCGGGAGAGCGCGTCGATGGCCAGGTGCCTGCGCCCGCGTGTCGCGAAGCTCGCGCCGAGGAAGGCCGCCCAGATGGTGCCGTGGAGCAGCACGTCCGAGGCGACGGGGAGCACCGCGCGCATCAGCCACTCGGTGAGCGCGCCCAGCGCGATCGCCACAGGGACGAAGAACAGCACGGCCTGGGTGACCGCGGCCTTCCGGGGGAGGTCCTTCCCGAGGAGGCGCTTGAGCACCGCCTCGGCGGGCGCGGGCTCGGTCGGCGCGCCGGAGAGCTTGAGGCCCACCAGCAGCAGCCAGATCGCCGCGCAGAGGCCGATGCGCGCGACGCCCGGCCAGTTCTGGATCACCCGGAAGGCGGACTCCGACACCGCCGCGAACAGCATGAAGACGACGATGACGACGCTCAGCGAGCTCTCCGCCAGCAGCACGCCCCGGTCGAGGCGGTCGAGGGGTCGGAGAAACGGCGCTGGCTTGGCGGTCGGTGCGGCACCTGCCATGGGTCTGAGCTCACTCCCTTTCGTTCGACGGAAGCGCCGAACGGACGCGACTCTATGGGCAAACCTTTCGCCCTCGCTAGAGCGGACGCGCCGCGGTCGGGCGATCGCCAGGGCCTCCCTCGCTTGCAGACATTCCTATGGACGTATATAACGATCCGCGGATGGAGCTTCTGGCCACCAATACCCCCGGGACGCAGGCTCGCTGGGAGCTGTACCGGCTGCTGTCCGAGCCCGTGCGGCTGCGGTTGCTGGCGCTGGCCTCGGTCGACGCGCTGGCGGTGGGCGAGCTCGCGGAGCTCCTCGGCGAGCTCCAGCCCAACGTGTCTCGCCACGTCGCGGCGCTCCGCCAGGCGGGGCTGGTGCAGGTGCGTCGGCACGGCACCTGGGCGCTGGTGCGGGTCGCCACCGACGGCCCCATCGACCCGGTGGTGGAAGACGCGCTGCGCACCGGCCGCTCGCTCTGCGACAAGGACGGCAGCCTGGCGAGGGTGGCCGACGTGGTGGGGGCGAGGGAGCGCTCGACGAGGGAGTTCTTCGCGCGCTCGACGAAGGGCGCGGTGACCGTGGGGCCTCCGCCGGAGCTCGCGGCCTACCTCCTGGCGCTGGCTCCGCTCATCGAGCGCCGGGCGCTGGCGGTGGACGTGGGCACCGGCGACGGTCGGCTGCTCGAGATCCTGGCGCCGGTGTTTCACCGGGTGCTGGCCATCGACCGTGCGGGGGCGCAGCTCGCGATGTGCGCCGAGCGCGTGTCGCAGCGGGGCTTCGGCAACGTCGAGCTCGTCGAGGGCGAGGTCGACGGGCCGGAGGTGAAGCGGGCGCTGAAGCGCCTCGGGCACGCGGGGGCGGACGTGGTGTTCGCGTCGAGGGTGCTGCACCACGCGCCGAGGCCGGCGGACACGCTCCGTCGCATCGCGGCGCTGGCGGCCCCGGGAGGCGCGGTGATGGTGCTCGACTACGGGCCCCACGAGGACGAGGCGCTTCGGGCGCAGCAGGCCGACCTGTGGCTGGGCTTCGAGGCCGATGAGCTGCGACGCTTCGCCCGAGAGGCGGGCCTGGAGCACGCGACGGTGGTGGAGGTTCCGGCGGCGTGGCGGGGCAACGGGCCCGACCGCGCGGTGCCGTGGACGCTGCTGAGCGCGAGGGTGGCGGGGGACGATCGATCGACGACGAAGGGCGCCGCGAGCGCGGCGAAGAAGGAGATACGACGATGAGCAACAACGAGAAGGCCGGCAAGTTCAAGGTCAAGGACATCACCATGGCGGAGCACGGCCGGAAGGCCATCCGCATGGCCGAGAAGGAGATGCCCGGGCTCATGGCCGTGCGGGCGGAGTTCGGCCCGTCGAAGGCGCTCAAGGGCGCGCGCATCGCGGGCTGCCTGCACATGACCATCGAGACCGCGGTGCTCATCGAGACGCTGACCGCGCTCGGCGCCGAGGTCACCTGGACGAGCTGCAACATCTTCTCGACGCAGGACGAGGCCGCCGCGGCGATCGCCGTCACCGGCGTGCCGGTCTTCGCCTGGAAGGGCGAGACCGAGGCCGAGTACGACTGGTGCCTCGAGCAGCAGATCTACGCGTTCGAGGGAGGCAAGGGGCCGAACATGATCCTCGACGACGGCGGCGACCTCACGGTGCTGGTGCACAACAAGTACCCGCAGCTCTTCGAGGGCGCTGACCCGATCCGCGGCATCACCGAGGAGACCACCACGGGCGTGCACCGCCTGTACGAGATGTTCCGCAAGGGCACGCTCAAGGTCCCGGCGATCAACGTCAACGACTCGGTCACCAAGTCGAAGTTCGACAACCTCTACGGGTGCCGCGAGTCGCTGCTCGACGGCCTCAAGCGCTCCACCGACGTGATGGTGGCCGGCAAGGTCGCGGTCGTCTGCGGCTACGGCGACGTGGGCAAGGGCTGCGCGCAGTCGCTCCGCGGCATGGGCGCCCGGGTGATCATCACCGAGATCGACCCCATCTGCGCGCTCCAGGCCGCGATGGAGGGCTACGAGGTGCGCCGTCTGGAGACCGTCGTCGAGTACGCCGACATCTTCATCACCGCCACCGGCTGCAGCGACGTCATCACCGGCGAGCACATGGTGCGGATGAAGGACAGCGCCATCCTCGCCAACATCGGCCACTTCGACTCGGAGATCCAGGTCGCCTACCTGGAGAAGAACCCCGAGATCAAGAAGGACAACATCAAGCCGCAGCTCGACCAGTACATCTTCCCCAACGGCAAGCGCCTCACGGTGCTCGCCTCCGGGCGACTGATGAACCTGGGCTGCGCCAAGGGTCACCCGTCCTTCGTGATGTCGACCTCGTTCACCAACCAGTGCCTCGCCCAGCTCGCCATCTGGAACGAGCCGCAGAACTACCCGCTCGGCGTGCACGTGCTGCCGAAGCACCTCGACGAGAAGGTCGCCTCGCTGCACCTCGCCAAGCTCGGCGTCGAGCTCTCGACCCTCAGCGGGTCGCAGGCGGAGTACCTCGGCGTCCCGGTCGCCGGGCCCTTCAAGCCCAACCACTACCGCTACTAAGCCCGACGGCGCCCTGGCGCCGGGATCTTCCCTCCCTCCGAGGTCGTGCTTATCCACCGCGCGCAGTGAACGCGCCGGACGACGATGAGCACGACCCTCCCCACGACAGCGATGACGACGCCCTGGTCGGCGAGGTGCTCGACGCCGAGGTGCTGGGGCACGAGATCGTCCGCGCGCCCACGGAGGCCGAGCGGGCCCTCGTCACGACGGGTCCCCGAGACGCGCTGGGGCGCTTCCTGGAGGAGATCCGACGCTACCCCCTGCTCAGCGAGGAGGACGAGCGGGCCCTCGGGCGGCGCGCCCGCGACGAGGGCGACCCCGACGCCATGCGCCGGCTGGTGGTGCACAACCTCCGCCTCGTCGTGCACATCGCCTTCGAGTTTCGTCGGCAGTGGACCAACGCGCTCGACCTCATCCAGGAGGGCTCCACCGGGCTCGTCGAGGCGGCCCGCCGGTGGGAGCCCAGCCAGGGAGCCCGCTTCGGCACCTACGCGGCCTACTGGATACGCGCCTTCGTACTGAGGTTCCTGCTCACCAACTTCCGGCTGGTGCACACCGGCAACACCCGCGCGGGGCGCAAGCTCTTCTTCCAGCTCGAGCGGGAGCGCCAGCGGCTGCTGACCGCGGGCATCGACCCCACCCCGAAGCAGCTCGCCTCCAACCTCGGGGTCGACGAATCCGACGTGCGCGAGGTCTCGGCCTCGCTCGAAGGGGGGGAGCTTTCCCTCGACGCGCCCTCCCCGGGCGGCGGGGCCAGAGGCCTCGACGTGGCGGCCAGGGAGCGAGACCCGGAGAACGCCGCGGCGGGCCACGAGGCGCTGGCGGCGCTCCGTGAGCTGGCCGACGGCTTCGGCCGGGAGCTCACCGACCCGAGGGAGCGGGCCCTCTGGGAGGAGCACCTGAGGAGCGAAGATCCACGGCCTTTGTCGGAGATCGCGGCGCGCTTCGGGCTGACCAAGCAGCGCCTCGGGCAGCTTGCCAACGGGCTCCGGGCGAGGTTCCGGGCGAGGCTGGTCGAGCGCTTCGGAGAGCAGGTGGAAGAGAGCCTCGGGGTGGGCGACGAGGGCGGAGACGTGTAGAAGGCGCACACGGGAGCTTGCGACGGCGCTTTCGCTGCACGCACAATCACCAGGCCAATGGCGTCAGGCGCCGACAATCAAGAACCACCGAACGGAGACGCCTCCTCGGGCGGGCGTGTGCTCGGGCGATACGAGCTCCTCACGGAGATCGCCAGCGGAGGCATGGCTTCGGTGTTCCTCGGGCGGGCCAGGGGGGTCGCGGGCTTCGAGCGGGTGGTGGCCGTGAAGGTCTGCCACCCCCACCTGCGGGTCGACGAGGAGTTCGCGGAGATGTTCCTCGACGAGGCGAGGCTCGCGGCGAAGATCCACCACCCCAACGTGGTGAGCACCCTCGACGTCGGCGACGACGACGGCCGGCTCTTCCTGGTGATGGAGTACATCGAGGGCGACCGGCTCTCCGGGCTCATCAAGGCCGCCGTCAAGCGCGGCCGGCGCATCCCTCCGCCCATCGCCGCGCGCATCTTCATCGACCTGCTCTCCGGCCTCCACGCGGCGCACGAGCTCGCCGGCAGCGACGGCGCCGAGCTCTCCGTCGTGCACCGCGACGTGTCGCCGCAGAACGTCCTGGTGGGCGTCGACGGCGTCGCCCGCATCACCGACTTCGGCATCGCCAAGACCGAGGCCCGCGTCACCGACACCGGGCTCCAGCAGATCAAGGGCAAGCTCGCGTACATGGCCCCGGAGCAGCTCGCGGGCGAGACGGTCACCCGGCGCAGCGACCTCTACGCCGCCGGCGTGGTGCTCTGGGAGACCCTCACGGGCAAGCGGCTCTTCCGGGGCGAGACCGACGTCGACACCGTGCAGCAGGTGGTCAAGGCCGAGGTCCCCCGTCCGTCGGAGATCGTCACCGACCTCGACCCGGCCTTCGACGCCGTGGTGATGAAGGCCATCGACCGCGACCCGGAGAAGCGCTTCCCCACCGCCGCGGCCTTCGCCGAGGCGCTCGAGGAGCTGCCCATCAAGGTCGCCAACACCCGCGCGGTCAGCGCCCTGGTGCAAGACCTCCTCGGGGCCTCGCTCTCCGCGCGCCGCGACCTCGTGAAGCGCATCGGCGAGGGCGAGGCGCTCGTGCTCGCCGAGATGACCAACCCCTCCGCGGTGCGCTTCGCCCGCACCGACCTCTCGCTCACCCTCGGCTCCTCGCTCCCCCCTCCGCTGCCGGCGCCCGAGGCGGTGCCCCTCGACGAGGAGCCCGAGGTCCCCTCCGAGGGCCCGTCGCGCGCGAGGAAGGCACTGCTCGTGGCGGTGCCGCTGCTGCTGGTGATCCTCCTCGCGGGCTTCGCGATGCGCTCGAAGCGCACCACCGATCGCTCCCCGCCCTCCCGCGTCGCCCACGTCGCGCCGCCGCCCGTCGCCGCGCCCCCGGAGCCTCCTCCCGCCGCGCCCGTGGCCGCGCCCCCGGAGCCTCCTCCCGCCGCGCCCGTGGCCGCGCCGCCGGAGTCCGAGCCCGTGGCCGTCGCTCGCCCGCTTGCCCGCCCGGTCGCCCGCCCTTCGGGCCGCCCCGGGGGCCATCGAGCGAGGGAGCCGCAGGGAGGCTCCGCCGCCACGCCTCCGAGCACGCCGCAGCCCGCCGGCGAATTCCGACCCGGATCGATCTGACCCATGCGCATCACCACCCTCGCATTCGCAGCCCTCGTCGGTGTCTGCGTCCCCGGCGTCGCATCGGCGCAGGACAACACCGCCTTCGCCCAGCAGCGCTTCACCCGAGGCACGGCCCTCTACGACGCGAGGGACTTCCCTCAAGCCCTCGTAGAGTTTCGCGCCTCGATCGAGCTCTACGGCTCGCCCAACACCCGGCTCTACCTCGCCCGCTGCCTGCGGGAGCTGGGGCGCCTCGATGAGTCCGTGCCGGAGTTCGAGCGGGCGATGCGCGAGGCCGGTGACCGCGCGCGGCTCGACCCCCGCTACGTGCAGACCCGCGACGCCGCCCAGGCGGAGCTCCTGCAGGTGGAGCCCCGGGTGGGCCGGCTGACGCTGACGATCCCCGACGCCCCGGAGGGCGCGTCCATCCGGGTCAACCAGCGGCCGGTGCCGGTGGCCGCGCTGGGCATCGCGATCCCCGTGATGCCCGGCCCGGTGACCATCACCATCGAGGCGGCGGGCTTCGAGCCCGAAGAGCGGCACACCGAGGTGGCCGCGGGCCGCGAGGCGACCGTGGGCGTGGTGCTGCGCCGCCGCGCCGCCGCCGAGGGCTACACCGAGGTCGGCGCCCTCCGCAGACCCGTCGTCTCCGCCCGGCCGATGGCGCCCCGCGCGAGGGGTCCGAGCCGCTCGCTCGCGTGGATCGGCGTGGGCGTGGGCGCCGCGGGCTTCGTGGGCTTCGCGGCCTTCTACGCGCTGGCCAACGGCCGCTACGACGACCTCGGCGCCCGCTGCGTCGGCGGCTGCACCTCGGTCTCCCAGTCCGAGGTCGACGAGGGCCGCACCTTCCAGACGCTCACCAACATCTCGCTCGGCGTCGGCATCGCGGGCGCCGCCGCCGCGGTCACGCTCTTCGTCCTCGGCAGGCCCTCGGAGCCTCCGCCGGTCACCGTGTCCGTGGGATCGCGCAGCGTCAGCGTGGGAGGTTCGTTCTGATGGGCCATCGAGTCTTCCAACGCGCGGTGGCCATCGCGTCGCTCTGCACCCTGGGCTGTAGCTGGGACTGGGACCGGTACACCCCCGGCGCCGCGGTCGACGCGGGCTCCGACCTCGGCGGTCCCATGGACGCCCCGGACGCTCCCTCGGGCTGCGCCTCGGACGACGAGTGCGCCCGCGCCTCCGCCGATCGCCCGCTGTGCGAGGCGAGCACCGGACGCTGCGTCGCGTGCGTCCCCTCGCGCGACACCTGCGGCGCCGGCCGCTACTGCGCCTCGGACAACACCTGTGCGACGGGGTGCAACAGCGACCAGGGCTGCGCGGTCGCGCCCTCGGACGGCGGCGCGATCGACGCGGGCGCCGGCGTCGGGCGCTGCGACCTGACGAGCCACACGTGCGTGCAGTGTCTCGCCAACGAGCATTGCCCCATCGGCGCGCGCTGCGTCGACCGGGCCTGCGTCCCGGGCTGCGACGCCACCCGCGGCTGCCCGGAGGGCCGGTCGTGCTGCGGCGGCGGCTGCGTCGACACGGCGGCGGACGCCACCCACTGCGGCGCCTGCGGATCGCTCTGCAGCACCCTCAACGGCGTCCCCGCGTGCTCCGGGGGACGGTGCGGCGTGGGTCGCTGCAACGAGCCCTTCGGCGACTGCGACGGCGACCCGACCACCGGCTGCGAGACCAACACCCGCACCGCCGTGTCCCACTGCGGAGCGTGCGGCGCGGCGTGCTCGGCGCGCGCCAACGCGACGGCCTCGTGCGCGGAGGGCGCGTGCAGCTACGCCTGCGCGACGGGCTTCGGCGACTGCGACGGCGACCCCTCCAACGGCTGCGAGACCGCCCTCTCCACCACGCTCTCCCACTGCGGCCGATGCGGCAACGCGTGCAGCTTCACCGGAGGCGTCGGGGCCTGCGTGGGCGGGGTGTGCACCCGCACCGCCTGCGCCACCGGCCGCGGCGACTGCGACGGCAACACCGCCAACGGCTGCGAGGTCGACCTCCAGAGCGACGCGACCAACTGCCGGATGTGCGGCGTGGCCTGCTCCTTCCCCAGGGCGACCGCGATCTGCGCCTCGGGGACCTGCGCCATCGGCCGCTGCGAGGCGGGCTTCGACAACTGCGACGGGATGGCCGCCAACGGCTGCGAGACCGACCTCAACGCCTCGCTCTCGCACTGCGGCGCGTGCGGCCGGAGCTGCGCCTTCCCCAACGCGGCGGCCTCCTGCGCGGCGGGCGTGTGCTCCATCGGCGCCTGCACGTCGGGGATGGGCAACTGCGACGGCAGCGCGGTCAACGGCTGCGAGGTGAACACCGTCACCAGCGTGCAGCACTGCGGCCGCTGCGGCTCGGCCTGCCCGGCGAGGGCGAACGCCGCCGCCACCTGCGCCGCCGGAGCCTGCGGGTTTACCTGCCTCGCAGGCTTCGCGGACTGCGACGGCGTGGCCTCCAACGGCTGCGAGGTGAACACCAGCACCAGCTCGACCCACTGCGGCCGCTGCGGCGCGGGGTGCACGCTGTTCAACGCGGTCGGGGTGTGCCGCTCGGGCGCCTGCGCCGTCGGGAGCTGCCTCGCGGGCTTCGCGGACTGCGACGGCGTGGCCTCCAACGGCTGCGAGGTCGACACCCGCAGCAGCGTCTCCGACTGCGGCGCCTGCGGTCGGGTCTGCGCGCCGGCCAACGCGGTCGGCGTCTGCGTCGCGGGCGCGTGCAACGTCGCCTCGTGCACGCCCAACTTCGCCAACTGCGACTTCGACCCCACCAACGGCTGCGAGACCATCCCCGTGGCGAACCCGCTGCACTGCGGCGCGTGCGGAAACGCCTGCGTGGCGGGGCGCACGTGCGAGGCCGGGCGGTGCACCGTCGCCGCCTTCGCGGGGTACAGCGTCGCCGCCTCGCCGGGCACCGTCACCTGGGTCGACGCCTGCGTCGCTCCGGGAGCGATTCAGGTGCTCGTCGGCCAGGACGATCAGCTGGTGCGCGGGGCGCTGCCCTTCCCGGTGGAGTTCTGGGGGAGCACCAACTTCACGTACTTCGTGAGCAGCAACGGCTGGGTCGGCTTCGGGGACTACTACGCCAACATCTCGGCGATCCCGAGCGTGACCCCGTACCGGCACTTCGGTTCGCTGCCCCGCGACGGGACGCCCTACCCGGCGGCCTATGTGTTCGGCGTCGACCTGGTGCAGGGCTCTCGCGGGGTCTGCATCGCGACGCTCGGCACGGCGCCGAACCGACGCTTCGTGGTGCAGAGCAACGCGGCGAAGCTCTTCCTCAGCACGCCCGACGCCTCCACGCAGCTCTCGCCCAGCAGCTTCTCGTACGAGCTCATCGCGTACGAGGGCAGCGGCACGCTCGACATGGTCTACAGCGCCCCCTTCTTCGGCCCCGACTCGGCGCCGATGATCGCGCAGACCAACGTGAGCGTCGGGCTGCAGGACTTCCACCTGCCGCTCCGCGCTTCGACCTGGACGGGCACCGTCTCGGGCACCACGCGCATCCGCTTCACGCCGAACTGATCGGCGCGGAGCGGCCTTCGGTCGGGTCGGGGCGAGGGCTTTACAGGGGAGGGAGGGAGCGGCGACCGGGGATCATCGGGATCCCCGGTGCCGCGACCGGTCGGGCGCGATCAGAGGTCGAGGACGACCACGCCGGGGAAGGACGCCGTGCAGGCGATGTTGCCGTCGGTGCGACCGCGGACCCCAGATCGGCGGGCGACCTCGATGCCGTTGCGGACCACCACGAGGGTCCAGGTCGTACCGGCGACCGCGCCCGTGTACGCCTCCGGGCACACGTAGTAGCGGCCCGGGGTGTACGAGGCGTTCCAGTAGATGTTCTCGGGGCCGCGGGTGGAGGTGTCGTCGCGGTCGAGCGTGCCGCCGCAGGCCGAGCGGTTGCCGTAGTAGATCTCCGTCCCGCAGGGCGGCCGGACGTGGAGGTCCATGTCGCCGTTGGTGGTCCAGGTCAGGGTGAAGCGAAGCGACCCCTGGCCGACGCACACGCCGCTCACGCAGGCCTGCGTGGCGGTGCACGCGCGGCCGCAGGCGCCGCAGTTGCCGTTGTCGCTGGTCAGGTTGCGGCAGGTGCCCGAGCAGTTGGACTGGCCCGACGGGCACACGCAGTTGCCCGACAGGTCGCACGAGCCGCCCGCGGGCGTGGAGCAGGTCCCCGAGGTGCGCGGCACCGCCGAGCAGACGGTGGTCGTCCCCGAGCAGATGATGGTGCCCGCCTGGGCGCAGCCGCCGGTGCCCGCGGAGGAGCACGCCCCTCCCGTCGCGCGGCAGGTGCCGCCGCAGTTGGTCTGTCCCGCCGGGCAGGTACGCACGCAGGTGCCCGCGCTGCAGGTCACGCCGCCGCCGATCGGGGCCGAGCACACGATGCCGCAGCCGCCGCAGTTGTTCGTGTCGCTGGTCAGCGCGCGGCAGGTGCCGCCGCAGTTGGTCTGACCCGCCGGGCAGGCGCACACGCCGCCCGCGCCGCAGGCTCCACCCACGGGCGACGAGCAGGTCCCCGAGGTGCGCGGCACCGCCGAGCAGACGGTGGTCGTCCCCGAGCAGATGATGGTGCCCGCCTGGGCGCAGCCGCCGGTGCCCGCGGAGGCGCAGGCCGCGCCGGTCGCCCGGCACACCCCGCCGCAGTTGGTCTGACCCGCCGGGCACGCCTGCACGCAGGTGCTCCCGCTGCAGCTCACGCTGCCTCCGGTCGGGGCCGTACACACGCGGCCGCACGCGCCGCAGTTGGCCGCGCTCGATCGGGTGTCGACCTCGCAGCCGTTGGAGGCCAGGCCGTCGCAGTTGGCGAAGCCCGCGTTGCACGCGCCGATGCCGCACACGCCCGCCACGCAGGTGGACGTCCCGTTGGCCGCCGAGCAGACGTTGCCGCAGCGGCCGCAGCTCCCGGTGTTGGTCCGGGTGTCGACCTCGCAGCCGTTGAGGGGGTTGCCGTCGCAGTCCGCGAAGCCCGCGTTGCAGGTGAAGCCGCACGCGCCGGAGGAGCAGAACACCGACGCGTTCGCCCGCGCCGCGCAGGTGCGGCCGCAGCCGCCGCAGTGCAGCACGCTGGTGCCGGTGTTCACCTCGCAGCCGTTGAGGGGGTTGCCGTCGCAGTCACCCGAGCCCGCGGCGCAGGTGCCGATCGCGCAGACGCCCGCCACGCAGACCCGCGACCCGGAGGGCGGGGTCGGGCAGGCGTTGGTGCAGCGGCCGCAGTTGTTGACGTCGCTGATCGTCGCGATCTCGCAGCCGTCGCTGTAGAAGTTGTTGCAGTCGGCGAAGCCGGGGTTGCAGCGGTCGAGCCTGCAGGCGCCCGCGACGCAGGCCGCGACGCCGTTGGCGGCGAAGCACACGCTGCCGCACGCGCCGCAGTTGTTGGTGTTGGTGCGAAGGTCGGTCTCGCAGCCGTTGGTGGGGTCGCCGTCGCAGTCCCCGTAGCCCGCGTTGCACACGCCGACGACGCACGCTCCGCCGCGGCACGCCGCGGTGGCGTTGGGGATCACGCAGGTGCGCCCGCAGGCGCCGCAGTTGGTGGGGCTGGTCTGCGTGTCGACCTCGCAGCCGTTGTCGGTGTTCATGTCGCAGTCGGCGCGCCCGGTGGCGCAGCCGCCGACCACGCAGGAGCCCGCGGTGCAGGCCGCGGAGCCGCCCGCGACGGCGCACGCGTTGTTGCAGCGCCCGCAGTGCGTCGAGGTGGTGCGGGTGTCGACCTCGCAGCCGTTCTCGGGCATCCCGTCGCAGTCCGCGAAGCCCTCGTTGCACATCCCCACGCGGCACGCCCCGGCGGTGCAGCTCGGGGTGCCGTTGGGGATCACGCAGGGCCGGCCGCAGGCGCCGCAGTGCGTGTTGTCCGTGCGGGTGTCGACCTCGCAGCCGTTGGCGGCCATGCCGTCGCAGTCCGCGAAGCCCTCGGCGCACGAGGCGCCGCAGCGGCCCATCATGCAGGTGGCCGACCCGTTGGTGGGCACCGGGCACATGGTTCCGCAGGTGCCGCAGTGCGAGGTGCTCGCGCGGACGTCGACCTCGCAGCCGTTGGAGGCCATGCCGTCGCAGTCGCCGAAGCCCTCGTCGCACGCCGTGACGATGCACGCGCCCATCGCGCAGGCGCCGGTGCCGCTCGACGGCGAGCAGGTGTTCATGCACCGGCCGCAGTGGGTGCGGTCGGTGCGCAGGTCGACCTCGCAGCCGTTCTCCGCCACGCCGTCGCAGTCCGCGAAGCCCGCGAGGCAGGTGAACCCGCAGGCCCCCGCGGCGCAGCTCGGGCTCGCGTTGGCCGGCGTCGGGCAGACGCGCCCGCAGCTACCGCAGTTGTTGAGGTCCGAGAGGGTGTTGGTCTCGCAGCCGTTGGCCACGGTGCTGTCGCAGTCGCGGAAGGCGCCGGTGCACTCGGCGATGCGGCAGGTGCCCATCTCGCAGCGCGGCGCGCCGTTGGGCGTGGTGCAGGTCGTCCCGCACATCCCGCAGTTGGCCGTGTTGGCCTGCGTGTCGACGCAGCCGCCGCCGCAGCAGGCCTCGCCCATGCCGCAGCGCGAGGAGTCCGTGCAGCCCGTCACGCACACGCTGCCGACGCAGCGCTGGCCCGTCGCGCACTGGTCGTCGGTGACGCAGTCGACGCAGGTGCGGGTGGTCGGGTTGCAGCGGCCGCCGGAGACGAAGCCTCCGTCCGCCACCCCGCCGTCCACCGCGCCGCGGCAGGCGTCGTCGCTGCGACAGCCGCGCACGCAGGTGTTCGAGGCGGGGTTGCAGTACTCGCCCACGGCGCAGCGGTCGTCCGTCGCGGTGCACCGGACGCAGCGCCCGGTCGTGGTGTCGCAGACGTTCTGGCCGAACTCGTTGTCCGAGCACTGCGCGTTGGTGGTGCACGTGGGCGCCGCGTCCGAGGCGTCGGCGGCGATCGCTCCGTCGACCGCGGCGTCTGGCGTCGTCACGCTGTCGCCCGCGCCCCCCGAGTCGCCCGCGCCCCCCGAGTCGCCCGCGCCGTCGAGCGCTTGCGGTGCGTCGAAGGCCCCGTCGCCGGCGACGTCCGTCGCGCCGTCGCGGCCGACGGCGCCGTCCTCCGGGCCTCCCACCACCGAGGCGCCGAGACAGCCCCCGCCCACGAGAGCCGCCACGCACAACAGTGCGAACGGTCCGAACCTTCCTTGACCTTGATTCATCGCTGACCTCTTCACGCGAGCGTTGCTGCGCGCCCTGAGCAGAACGCCGCGCCGCGTGCGTTCGACGTTAGGTGAGTCGCGAAGCTGGAGGCAACGACCTGTCGGTGTAGTGCGGTGTAGGCATCAGCCGGCCGCAGCGGTCGACGCTCAGGCGCTCTTGGCGATCTTGGGCGTCTGCGCCTTGGGGGCTCGCCTCGCGCTGACGGGGCTGCGCCTCGCGGCGTCGCTCGGGGCCTCCGTCGGGGACGCGGATCGGGTCTGGTTGCGGCCGTTGTGCTTGGCCGCGTAGAGGGCCTGGTCGGCGCGCTCGAAGAGCACCGCGCGGCTGTCGCCGTCGCCCGGGAAGGCCGACACGCCGAGCGAGCAGGTGACCTTCACCGGGCCGTGCTCGCTCTGGAAGACCTGGCGCTGCAGCTCTTCGCGGATGCGCTCGGCGAGGAGGAAGGTGCCGGCGCCGTCGGTCTGCTCGCACACCACGACGAACTCCTCGCCGCCGAAGCGCGCGATCACGTCGGTCTCCCGGCGGCAGCGGGCGAGCACGGCGCCGAGGCCCTTGATGACCACGTCGCCGAAGGCGTGGCCGTAGGTGTCGTTGACGGTCTTGAACTTGTCGATGTCGAGCACGATGAGCCCGAGCGTGCGGCCGAAGCGGGCCGCCGACCGGAGCCGCTGCTCGAACTCCGTCTCCAGGGCGCGCTTGTTGAGGTGGCCGGTCATCGGGTCGGTGGTGGCCATCTCCTCGAGGCGCCGCACCGCCGCGGCGTTGGCGAGGGTCACCGAGGCGTGCGAGGCGAGCACCCCGAGGAGCTGGCGGATCGCGTCGGGGAAGGCGCCCTTGCGCTGCGCGCAGAGGGTGAGGGTGCCGAGGGCCTTGTCGCGCGCCACCAGCGGGAGCACGAGCACCGAGGCCACGGACTTCAGCGCCAGCCCCCGGGTGAACACGAACTGGGTCTTCGGGTCGAGCTGCCCCCGGTAGGGGAGCGCCACGCGGGCGCGCACCGCCGCGGCGACGAGGCCGCCGTTGTCCGCGAACTCCGTCGCGGCGAGCCCGGCGGGGCCGTCGCCCGCGACGTGCCGCACCCGGTGCTTGCCGGAGTGCGGGTCGTAGGCCGTGAACACCAGCAGGTCGTGCGCGACGATCGCCGCGGCGGCGGCGGTGAGGGCGGCGAGGCACTGGTCCTCGGTCATGGCCTCGCCGAGGGAGCGAGAGGCCTCGAAGAGCGCGGTCATGTCGTTCTTGATGCGCTCGAGGCGGGCGAAGACGCGCTCGTTGTTGATGAGCCGCCGCGCCTGGAGGGCCACGCTCTCGAGCGTCGCCTGCTCCTCGGCGGTGAAGGGGCGGTCGTCGTCGCGGTCGGCCGCGAGCACGCCTCGCACCGCGTCGTCGTCGATCACCGGCACGCCCGCGAAGCAGCGCACGCCCGAGGGCGTGGGGTAGTACGGCAGGCCCGCGTAGTCGGGGCGCAGGGCCGCGAGCGCCACCGGGCGGCCGAGCTGCATCACGGCCCCGAGCGCTCCGGCCCCGGCGGGGATGAGCTCGGTCTGGATCGCGTCGTCGGAGGCGGCCTCGACCAGCCGGAGGTTCTGCGCCCTGGCGTCGACCCAGAGGAGGGCGCAGGTGCGGAGCTGCATCGTGCGTCGGGTGAGGTTGAGCAGGCCCACCAGCGAGGCGTGGATCTCCTCCAGGCTCCCGCGGTTGCGGGCGTCGTCGCTCGAGCGTGGGCGAGCGGTCGCCTGCGAGGCCGTGGCCCCGAGCCGGAGCGAGCGGGCGGAGTCTCGCTGACGGCGCCGCTCGTCGTGGAGCATGGTGCGGGCGTGGGCCCGGACGCGGGCGACCTCCGCGCGGGTGAGGGTGAAGTGCAGCGCCGCGCTGCCGAGCACCACCGCGAGCCGCAGGCCGAGGGAGAGCGCCTCGAGGGTCGGGTGCGCGGCGCGGTGGAGCGCGACCTCGAGCAGCACCGCGCAGCCGGCGACGACCCAGGTGCGCCGCGGGTCGCCGAGCGCGACCACCGCCGCGAGCACCAGCAGCGGGAGGGCGGAGAGCGGGCCCGAGAGGCCGCCGAGGGCGGAGGTGAGCGCGTATCCGAGCGCGAGGAAGACCGTGGCGGCGCCGAGGTCGAGCGGAGGGTGCTCGCCGTCGGCCGTACCTCGCCGGGAGGGGATCAGCCGGAACGCGAGGCCCACCACCCCGGCGCCGACGAGGACGCCGTCGAGGGGGTGAAGCGCGTGCGAGCGAAGGCCGCCGTCGGCGATTCGCGCGGCCACCGCCAGGGTGACCGCGGGCGCGGCGATGAACCGCGCGCCGCGTCGAATCGATCCGAACAGCACGACCAGGTTCAAGCGACGCGCAGCCTCCCGGCGAGGCGGTTAGCAGCCCGGGGAGGGCGGTCGCAAGAAAGCCGCGGAGTTCTCCTCAGAGGGCGCGGCCGACGCGGGCGGGGATCTCCACCACGATCTCGTCGCGGCGCACCCAGCCGAGCTCCTCGCGGACGGCGCGCTCCCTGGCGCGAGGGTCCTGCTGGAAGGCCTCGAGCTCGGTGCGCAGCCGGAGCAGGTCGCTCGCGAGGCGGTGGTTCTCCTCGAGCTGCGCGGAGAGCTGCGCCCGCAGCCTGCGGTGACGGGGCAGGCCGTTGGGGCCGAAGATCATCGTCGGCACGCCGATCACGGTCACGAGCAGCAGCAGGAGCGGCAGCCCGAGGGTGAGCCGCGTGCGGAGGGCGTCCATCGCGTCGCAGGGTAGGAGGCGCGGTCGTCGGAGCAGAACTTTTCAGCGCTCAATCGTGGGGCGGCTACTGGAGCGACGGGCGCGCGAGGCAGCCCTCGACCAGCGCCGGGTCCGCCTCCGGGGTCGCCGCCCCGACGGCGTCGAAGGTCCACCGGAGGGAGTTGCGCTGCGCGGTCCAGCGGTCGCTCTGGAAGTGGCCGCGCACGGTGCGCCGCTCCCGGGCGTCGACGTACCAGGACGTCGGCACGCCCGAGAGGGACGAGGGCTCGGCGTCGACGCGCACGCACCCGAAGCGGCCGCCGAACTCCGCGGCGAGGCGAGTGACCATCATCCGGTGGAGGCGCTGCACGTTGCTCACCGACGAGCGGCGCAGCGTGGCGAGGATCTCCCACTCGCCCGGCACCGCGCCCGAGCGGCTCGCGGCCATCGCGTCGACGACCACCAGCACCGCGCCGCGACGGCGGATGGCCTCGCGGTGGGAGAGCATGAGGTAGTAGAGCGGGTCGACGCCGGAGTTGATGCGCACGCCGCCGTCGGTGAGCCGGGTGCGCGTGGGGTCGCCGATCTGCGCGTGGCCGGGGATGGGACCCGGCGAGCGCACCGGAATCAGCGGGAACGCCAGCGGGAAGTTCGCCGAAGCCCGCACCGCGGAGAGCAGCGGGACATCGACGCCGGGGAGCAGGTCTTGAATGGCGTGGGACTCGTCGCGGTCGCACACCCACGCGGCCTCGGAGCGCTGGTCCTCCTTGCAGGCGGCGCGGTCGTCCGCGGCGAAGGCCGCGGGCTCGAAGGGGCTCATCGTCACCCCGTGGCCGCTCATGTCCGTCGCGTTCAGGATGGGCACCGGGAGCATCGGTAGCGTCCGGTCGTTCCAGCGCTGCGCGAGGCTGTCGAGGGAGACGTCGCCGACGTGCAGCAGGTCGTTCCAGCTCGACACCACGGCCTGCGCGCGAAGCTCCGGGGTGAAGGCCGCCCGCAGCAGCGGCCAGACGAAGTCCGCGCTCATCGCCGCGTCGTATCCGCGCGCGTCGACGCGGCCCATGCGCGCCGCGAGGTAGCCCGCGGTGGCGAGGCTCCCGCCGGAGACGGCGCTGATCGCCTGGATGTTTCGCGCGACGTCCGGCACCTCGCGGTCGATCGTGGCGAGGGCCGCGCTGCCGAAGATGGCCGCGCGGGAGCCGCCCCCGGAGAGCGCCAGCAGCACCACGGGACCTTCGCCCTCGCGGGGCCACTGCGACGAGCGGATCCAGTGAGCGGGAGCGGCGGGGAGCGGGCGCACGTCCCAGGGCTCGTCGGGGGTGTAGCCGAGCGAGACCCAGACGATCGCCGCGGCGATCAGGGCGCCGAAGACGCGCACCGGGCGAGGGTCGAAGTAGTCCCAGACGTCGACGGCGTGGGCCGCGAGGAAGAACACCCCGAGGCCTGCGACCACGGTCACCGGGCTGCGAAACTCCGGGCTCATGAACCCGAGGAGCAGCGCCGCGGCCAGCAGCAGCACCAGCGCCGCGCCCAGCGAGCTCGCCAGCCCCAGCAGGAACCTCCGCTCGGAGGTCCTCGGCAGCCACCCGTTCGCGGTGCGCCCCGGCGGCGGGACGGCGAAGGGGCTCCAGAAGGGCCGTCGCCCCGCGGGCTCGAGCCACGCGAAGAGGCACACCGCGAGCACGCTGAGCACCGCGAGGGAGGTCACGCCGACGCGCGACCCGATCACGACGCTGCGCACCGGGGCGTTGTAGGCCAGCGTCGCGACGACCACCGCGCCGCAGAGCAGCGTGAGGGCGAGCTGCTGCGCGTAGGTCCACCCCGCGGCGACGACGGCGCCGACGTTGGCGGCGAAGGAGCCCGACGAGGCCGCGATCACCAGCCGACGGCCGACCGAGGCGACCTCCTGGAGCAGCGCCCGCCGCTCCGCGTCCCCGGCCGCCGCGTCGAAGCGGTCGACGCACCCTCGCAGCCTCGCCCAGAGCGTCGCCACCCGCGGATCGCTGGGGGCGGCGAGGGCGTCGACCTCCCGCGCGATGGAGTCGAGGGCCCACTGCACGCAGCCGGCGCGCTCGCTCTCGGAGTGCCAGCGGGTGCGCTGGTGGAGCGCGACGAGCGCGAAGTACACGACGTGGCGCGCGGCACGGGCGACGAGGGGATTCATGCGAGCGTCAGAGGTACACGATGCCCCTGCGAGCGCGAAGCATGGCGTCCGCTCTCGGTCGCTCCGATGGGGCGCCGCGCTCCGAGGGGGGGGGAAGCTCCCCTGCGGAGGGATCGCGCCCGAGGATGCGTCCTCCGTGCCTCGCCCCGCCCCCTCGACGGACTGCGGTCAGGTTGCCTCTCCCAGGCGCAGGGGGCTCGTCGGGAAACACGGCCAGGCCAGCAGATGCTCAACAAATAGGGGTTTGAGAGCGAAGGTCGCCAGAAGCGGAAAAACCGCTCGGGCTGACGAAAGTCTTGATTCGGGGTGGGCAACTTCCTTACTTTCCAGAAATCCATTAGGTAAGGTCTGCACCCTCCATGGTCGGAGGAGGCGGATGTGTCGCAGGGCTGTTCGCAGGGCAGGGGAAGGTTGTTGATGCAGCACCGAGGATCGGCCGCCGAAGTGAGCGACGCGCTATCTGAGTGTGAGGTGACGTCGGTCGTCGCGCTGACGGCGCTCAAGGCGACGAGCCGGGGGACCATCGTCGGCCGGCATCCCAGCATCAGGTCGGCGCTCTCGACGCTCGAGCGGGTCGCCCGCTCGACGTGCACGGTGCTCATCACGGGGGAGAGCGGGACGGGGAAGGAGCTCGCGGTCGCGGCCCTCCACGACGCCTCGCCGCGGGCGAAGAAGCCCCTGGTGGCCGTCAACTGCGGGGCCATCCCGGAGAACCTCATCGAGAGCGAGCTCTTCGGCCACGCCCGCGGCGCCTTCACCGGCGCCCACGCGGCGCGGCCCGGGTGGCTCGCCAAGGCCGAAGGCGGGACGCTCTTCCTCGACGAGGTGGGCGAGCTGCCGCTGTCGATGCAGGTGAAGATCCTGCGCGTGCTGCAGCAGAAGGAGTACTCGCCCGTCGGCGACTCGCACGTGCAGCGCTCGGACGTCCGCATCGTCGCGGCGACCAACCGCGACCTGCTCGCCCAGGTGGCCGCGGGGCGCTTTCGCGAGGACCTCTACTACCGGCTCAACGTGGTGCACGTGCACCTGCCGCCGCTGCGAGAGCGCACCGACGACATCGAGGGGCTCGCCCGCTTCTTCCTCCGGTCGTTCTGCGACCGCCTCGATCGGAGCGACCTCGTGGGCTTCTCCCCGGAGGCGATGGCGACGCTGCGCGCCTACGACTGGCCGGGCAACATCCGCACCCTGGAGAACGCCGTCGAGCGCGCGGTGCTGCTCAGCGACGGGCCGATGGTGCTGGTGGAAGACCTCCCACCGACGGTGAGCGGCGCCGGTCGGCTGTCGCAGCCGCCGCCCGCGGTGACCGAGCTCCCGCTGCCCGACACGGGCATCGACCTGCGCGGCGCCATCCAGGAGTACGAGAACAACATGATCCGGCAGGCGCTCGACCGCACCAAGGGCAACCGCAACCGCGCCGCGCAGCTGCTGGGGCTCAACCGAACGACGCTGGTCGAGATGCTCAAGCGCAAGGGGCTATAAGGGCCCCCGAAGGAGTCGCACCCCACCGTGAGCCGTCCCCGCTTCTCCATCGTCATCCCGACGCGCGAGCGTCACGGTACGCTCGCCTACGCGATGCAGAGCGTGCTCTTCCAGGGCTTCGAGGACTACGAGCTCATCGTCCAGGACAACTGCAGCAGCCCGGAGACCTGGGAGGTCGTGCGGCAGTTTCGCTCCCCCAAGGTGAAGTACCAGCGCTCCCCGCGGGTGCTCCCGATGAGCGCCAACTGGGAGGCGGCGCTCTCGCTCGCCGAGGGCGAGTACGTCTTCTTCATGGGCGACGACGACGCGGTCATGCCCGACGGGATGCGCCTCGCCAACGACATCTTCTCGCTGATGCCGCTCGAGGTGCTCACCTGGCAGAAGTACACGTACTGGTGGGACAACGCGCTCGAGCCCCTCAACCGCGGCCGGCTCTTCCTGCACACCGGCGCCGGCTTCAAGATGCTCGACGCCCGGGCGCTTCTCACGCGCTTCTATGACTGGTCGCTGGGCTTCGGGGCGCTCCCGTCGATCTACACCTCCTTCGTGCATCGCGACGTCATCGCCCGAGCCCGCGAGCTCTCCGGCGGCACCTACTTCACCAGCAGCATCCCCGACGTCTGGACCGGCATCGTCAACTGCCTCGCCGCCACGCAGGTGGGCCAGTTCGAGCGCGGCCTCTCGCTGAGCGGCAACTCCGGCCCCAGCACCGGCTGCGCGTACTTCTTCCGCAGCAAGGGGGCCGAGCGACGCGGCGACTTCTTCAAGGAGGAGGGCAAGAGCCTGGAGCAGCTCACCCATCCCTCGCTGATCCCCTCGGTGAACCTGGAGATCCTCGTGGCCGATCAGCAGTTTCGCGCCAAGGAGCTGTTCTTCCCGGAGGACCGTCGGCTCGACGTGAAGATCGCCTCGGTGGTCGCCACGATGATCGTCAACATCAACCGCGACCACGGCTCGTACGACGACACGCTCGCCGACATCCACGCCCTCGCGTCCAAGCACTCCATCGACCTCAGCGCGTGCCGCATCCCCCCGAAGGGACCCGCCCCGACGGAGCCCACGCAGGGCCCCGTCTTCGGCGCCGACCAGAGGCTCACCTCCCTCGCGATCAACTGCGCCGAGGCCGGGGTGCGCGACGTCCACCAGGCCGCGCGCCTCGCCGCCGCGGCGCTTCCCACCGTCAGCATCAACGCGAAGTCGTAGTCGACGGGGCGGAGAGCCAGACGTCCACGGACTCCTGCGTCGCCGGGTCGGGCGCCGCGGTGACGCCGGGCGGGGGAGCCTCCGCCGTCTCGAGGTGCTCCCGACGGAGGTCGTGCGCCAGGAGCCACGAGCGCAGCGCGAGCGCCCGGTCGGCCGCGAGCTGGAGCCGCCCGACGGGATCGGGCTCGGCGGCGGCGTGGCCGACGAGGGTGATGCGCACCGACGGCGGCAGCGCCTGGAGCACCGAACGCAGCTCGCGCAGCGCCGGAAAGCTCGCGCGGCGCAGCCGGACGATGTCGAAGACCAGCGGCTCGTCGAAGCGGAGGCGGCGGCCGTCGACGCGCAGCCCGCCGGGGCAGCCGTGGAGCGGCGCCTCCAGGTGGGGTGCGCCCGCGACGTCGGGGCACACGTCGCTCGCATCGGGGACGAGGTCGTGGTCGCGGTCGGGGAGGGAGCAGCCGAGGCGCGAGGGGTCGGGGAGCCAGCTCGCGGCCTCGGTGGGGCACACGTCGCGAGAGTCGGGCACGCCGTCGTGGTCGCCGTCGGCCGCCGTGGCGGAAGCAGACGGCGGAGGCGTCGGTGGGCGAGGCGTCGACGGAGCCGGTGGGAGAGTCCGAGGTGCGACGGGCACAGGCGTGGGCGAGACGCGAGGCGCTGCGGGCGTCGGGGCTGCGACGACGGGCGCTCGGGGCGCGACCACGGGCGCACGGCGCGCGACCACGGGCGCTCGGGGGGCGGCGGGCGCTCGGGAGAGCAGCTCGGAGGAGAAGCCCACCACCACCGAGAAGGTGGCCCAGCGGAGGTCGTCGACGGAGGCAGATCCTGCGAGGAGGTGCTGGTAGCGGAGGGCGGGCCCGATCGTGAGCCCGTCGACGAGGGCGACGTCGACGCCGAGGGAGCCTCCGAGAAGCGCGTGCCCTGCGCCCGAGGAGACGCCGAGTCCGGCCTCGGCTTCGAGCGCCAGGCGCACCCGGCGGTGGAGGGAGGGACGCCAGGAGATTCCCCCGGAGACCGTGTAGATCGCCGCCGCCGCGGTGAGCTGCTCGGCGAAGGCGCAGCGAGACGCTCCGAAGCGAGGGCCGAAGGAGCCCGCGAAGGGCGCGTGTACCCGCAGCGCCTCGCAGTGGCCCAGGTCGTCGAGGTCGGGGAGGGGAGAGGCCACGCCCACCTCGGCCTGCAGCACCACGGGGCGGGGCTGCGCCGACGCCTCGCGGGAGAGCGACGACGCGAGCAGCAGCGCCACGACCGCGCTCCTCCGACCCGAACCCACCCGATGCCTCAGCGCGCGCATGAAAGGGTCCTCACTCTCGCACGCCCTCGGAGGGCGATGTCGCTGAAGCGGCGCAGCGCCTTCGCCAGAGCGATCGGTACGCGCGCTCGAGGTGGCCCGTGAAGCGAGCCGCGTCGCAGAGCGGGCTCGCGCGCATCCGGTCGCGGAGCGTGGCGCGGAGGGCGGCGAGCGCGGGGCGATCGTCGGCGAGGGAAGCGCCGCGGGCGGCGAGGTCGTCGGGATCGGAGGCGATCCAGTCGGTGAGTCCGAGGTGCGTGAGCAGGCTGGCGCCCACGCGGGAGGCGTGCGTCGAGCCCGCCAGGGTGAGCACCGGGACGCCCATCCAGAGCGCCTCGCAGGTGGTGGTGGTGCCGTTGTAGGGGAAGGGGTCGAGGGCGACGTCGACTCCCGCATAGCAGCCCAGGTGCTCGGGCACCGGGAGGGTGCGCGCGTCGAGCACGAGGCGAGAGGGTGCGACGCCGTGCGAGGCGAAGGCGCGGCGGACCCGCTCCACCGTGTCGGCATCGGAGAGCGCGCGGGCGCGCAGCAGCAGGCGGGCGTCGGGCACCGAGGAGAGGAGGGCGCCCCAGGCGGCGACCACCGAGGGGGTCATCTTGGAGAGGTTGTTGAAGCAGCCGAAGGTGAAGCCCTCGCCGAGCGAGGCGGGCGCGCCGCTCACCGGAGGAGCGTCGGGCGGAGGCTGATAGCAGGAGAAGGTCTCGGGCAGCCGCACCAGCTCCTCGGCGTAGAGGTGCTCGGTGGCGCCGGGAGGGTCGCTCACCGCGTCGGTGAGGCGGTAGTCCATCGCGCGGAGGCCGGTGCCGTGGGGGTAGCCGATCCAGGTGAGCTGCACCGGCGCCGGGCGGCGGGCGAAGACCAGGAGTCGGTGGTGCGCGGTGTGTCCCGCGAGGTCGATCAGCAGGTCGATGCGGTCGGCGCGGACGCGCTCCGCGAGGGCCTCGTCGTCGAGCGACCCCACAGGGACCCAGGCGTCTGCGAGCGGCCGGAGCCGCGCGGTGGTCGCGTCGGCGAGCGGGCCGTCGGCGTAGCAGAACACCTCGAAGCGCTCGCGGTCGTGGGCGCCGAGCACCGGCTCGACGAAGCGGGAGACGGCGTGCTGGTTGAGGTCCGGAGAGAGGTAGGCCACCCGGAGGCGGCGCTCGGGGTCGCGGTCGCTGGCGTGGGGACGGTGCGTGGCGCGCAGCGCGTCGGCCCAGCGGTCGGCCCATCGTCGGTGCTCCGCGGCGACCTCGACGGG
Organism: Myxococcaceae bacterium; assembly: GCA_004297725.1. Lineage (GTDB taxonomy): Bacteria > Myxococcota_A > Polyangia > Polyangiales > SCUS01. The sequence goes on from SCUS01000151.1 coordinate 56,314, forward strand.
GCTGACCCGGTCGCTGAACTGGAGCGTGTACAGCAGGTTGCTGTGGGTGCCCGGCTGCGCCGAGAGCTCGAGGGCCTCTCGAAAGCGGGCGATGGCCTCGTCGACGCGACCGGCGGTGCGCAGGGCGCGGGCGAGGTTGTCGCGCGGCGCGGCGTAGTCGGGGCGAAGCGAGAGCGCGGCCTCGAAGGCGGCGCAGGCGTCGGCGCTCCGGCCGAGCGAGACGTAGGCGCAGCCGAGGGCGTTGCGGGTCTCCGCGCGCCGGGCGTCGAGGCCCACCGCGCGCTCGAGGGCCAGGGCCGCGGCGGCGGGGCTCCCGGCGTCGAGGAGGGCGGAGCCGAGCTCGCTCCACACCGGGGCCTCGGAGGGAGCGAGGGCGCTCGCGGTCATCAGCGACGAGGCGGCCTCGGCGGCGCGGCCGAGCGCCCTCAGCGAGCGGGCCCGGTGCACATGCAGCGGCGCGACGGAGGGGTGGGCGACGAGCGCCCGGTCGAAGGCCGCGAGGGCGCTGCGGTGGTCGTGGCCCTGGGCGAGCGCGAGCCCCAGCAGGTTGAGCGCGTCGAGGTGCGAGGGATACCCGAGGAGCACCCGCTCGTAGCGGGCGATCGCCTCGGGGAGCCGACCGCCGCGGTGCAGGGCGATGGCCTCGTCGAGGAGGGCGAGCGCGTCGTCCGCGGGTCGCGGGGTGCGCGACGGGAGGGTCACGGCAGGGCGCTCCACATCCGACGGAAGGCGTCCTCGACGCTGCGAGCGAAGCGGGGGGCGTCGCAGAGCGGGCTCGCCCGCATCTCGTCGCGAAGAGATGCGCGGAGGGCGGCGAGGCGAGACGGGTCGCTCGCGAGCTCGACGGCGCGGTCGACGTGGTCGTCGACGGAGCTGGCCACGAGCTCGGGGTGGCCCACGAGCGAGAGCAGGCTGTGGCCGACGCGGGCCGAGTGGCGACCGCCCGCGAGGGAGAGCACCGGGACGCCCATCCAGAGCGCCTCGCAGGTGGTGGCGGTGCCGTTGTAGGGGAAGGGGTCGAGCGCGAGGTCGACGCGCTGATAGAGCTGGAGGTGGTCGCGGGTGGAGGCCGTCCAGGCGAGGAGCTCGAGGCGCTCGGCGGCGACGCCGTGCGAGGCGAAGGCGTCGAGCACGCGGGAGCGCGCCGAGGGCTGGGAGAGGGCGCTCGACTTCAGGAGGAGCCGCGAGCCCTGCACCGCGCGGAGGATGCGCGACCACGCGGCCACCACCCCGTCGTTCATCTTGGCGAGCTGGTTGAATGATCCGAAGGTGATGTGACCGTCTCGCGAGGAGGGCAGCGGGGACACCTCGGGAGCGTCGGCGTGGGGGAGGTAGCAGTGGAGCCCTCCGTCGAGGCGCAGCAGCCGCTCGCTGTGGAAGGCGTCGGACTCGCCTTCGGGGTCGGAGCAGTGGTCGGTGAGGCGGTAGTCGAGGGTCGAGAGCCCGGTGGTGCCGGGGTAGCCGAGCCAGGTCACCTGCACCGGGGCGGGGCGGGCGAGGAGCGCCGTGAGGCGGTTGTCGGCGGAGTGGCCCGCGAGGTCGACCAGCACGTCGATGCGGTCGGCGCGGATCTGCTCCACCAGCGCGGCGTCGGAGAGGCCGACGGTGGAGCGCCAGTGGTCGAAGAGGGAGCGGAGGCGCGCGGTGACGGCGTCCGGGCGGCGCACCTCGGCGTAGGCGAAGAGCTCGAACGCCTCGCGCTGGTGCGCGCCGAGCAGGGGCTCGAGGAAGTACGCGCAGGAGTGCTGGCGCAGGTCGGGCGAGAGGTAGCCCACGCGCAGCCGACGGCCCGGGGTGCGGTCGGGGTGGTGGGGGCGAGCGAGGGAGGCGCGCGGGGGCGCGTGGCGCAGCTCGAAGGCGCGGGACTCCGCGAGGAGCTCGGCCGGGGTCGTCGAGGGCTCGCCGTGCAGCGCGAAGAGGAGGTTGCTGTGGGCGCGGTCGAAGTCCGGCTGCGAGCGCAGCGCCTCGCGGAAGGAGCCGATCGCGGCGGACACCTCGCCGTGGTGCCATTGCAGCAGGCCGAGGTTGTTGAGCGCGCCCGCGTGGCCTGGCTGCGCTCGCAGCGCCTCGCGGTAGGCCGACGCTCCGGCCTCGTCGTCGCCCTGCTGGCGGAGGGCGTTGCCGAGGGAGTTCCAGGCCTCGGCGAGCTCGGGTCTCCAGGCGAGGGATTGTCGCAGCGCGGTGACGGCCTCGTCGGTGCGGCCCATCGCCGCCAGCGCCTCGCCGAGGTTGTGCATCGCCTCGGCGAAGGTCGGCGTCGCGGAGAGCGCCCGGCGGAAGAACTCCACGGCCTCGTCGAGCCGACCCTGGGCCCGGCAGAGGGTGCCGAGGTTGTTGAGCGGGTGCGCGGAGTCCGGCGCCAGCTCCAGCGAGCGGAGGTAGCTCGCGCGCGCCTCGTCCGAGCGGCCGAGCGAGGCCAGCGCGAAGCCGAGGTCGTTGTGGAGGTCGGCGGAGGTCGGGTAGCGGCGCACGAGCTGCTCGCACACCACGGCGGACTCGGCGAGCCGACCGGTGGCCCGGAGCGCCGAGGCGAGGGTGCGCGCGGCCTCGACGGAGGAGGGATCTCGCTGCGTGGCGCGTCGGGCGAGCCCGATGGCCTCCTCGGCCTCGCCGCGCTCCACGAGCAGGGACGCCAGGTTGATGAGGGGGGCGAGGAGCTGGGTCTTGCAGCGCACGGCGGCGCGGAAGCTGGCGAGCGCCTGGTCACGCCGTCCGAGCGCCAGGAGCTGGGCGCCGAGGTTGTTGAGCGCCTCGGCGTAGTCGGGCTTGAGGGCGATGGCCTTGCGGATGAGCGCGATGCCCGTCTCGGGGTCGCCCAGCCGGCACGAGGCGTCGCCCAGCAGGTGCAGCGCCGCAGGGTGCGCGGGGTGCGTCGCCAGGAACTCCAGGTAGAGCCCGGCGGCCTGCTGCCAGCGCCCGGCCTTGTGGTGTTCGAGCCCGCGGGAGAGTGCGTTGTCGGGGGGGAAAGCCGTCAGACCTTCTCCTGCACCAGGACGGGGGCGATCTTGTCGAGCGAGCGGGCGATCTCCAGCACCGCCTCGGTGGGGATCTGCCGGATGACCTCGTTGGTGCGAGAGTCGAGCAGCGTGGTGACGACCATCTTGGTCTCGGGGTCGACGTCGAAGGCGATAACGGCGTTGGTGGACTTCAGCCGCTCGTTGGCGATCTCGACGACCTGTCGCATCTCCGCCTCGTCGCGCGCGATGGCGTCGGTGGGGCTCTCCGCGCGGCGCGACTCCTCGGTGGGCCTGGTCTGCGGGGCGTTCACCTGCTGGGTCTTGTTCACGGCCGAGCCGGGGACGTCGGTGCGCGTCACCGGCTCGCGGGCGACGGCGGACTCGGGGACGATGGGGCCGACGGATGAGATCGTCATAGGGGTCCTTAGCGCGCCGCCGCCTGGGGCCTGGTGACGACCTCGGTCCACGCCTCGCGGAGGGGGGTGAGCACGCGTAGCACATCGTCGATGGGCTCGGGCTTGAGGTAGATGTTGGCGGTGATGAGTTGCTGCATGCAGAACATGTAGAGGGCCTCGAGGTTGCTGCACAGCTCGGGCGCGTGCGAGTGGACGAGGGTGGCGCTGAGCGTGTCGAGGATGGCGTGCGCCCGGCTGATGAGCTCGCCGGTGCGCGCCCGACGCTTCTCCTTCATGGCCACCTTGGCCTCGTTGAGGAAGCGAAACAGCCCGTCGTAGAGCATCACCAGGATCTGCCCGGGCGAGCTGGTGGTGGCCTGGACGGCGCCGTAGCGGGAGAGAAGGTTCGCTGAGCTCATGGCGTCCTCGGGTGCTTCACAGGATGGCCTTGTATCGACTGACGATGCTCTCCATCGCGGTGAACTGCGACCGTAGGGTCTTCGTGTAGGCCGCGATGGAGTCCTGCTCGTTGAGGATGCGGGTGGTGAGGGCCTGGGACTGCGAGGCCAGCGTGGCGCCGCGCACCATCATGGTGGAGGTGGTGTTGGAGCTGAGCTCGGTGACGGCCGTCGCGAAGGAGTTCATCAGGCCCGTGGCGCCGATGGCGGCGTCGGTCACGAAGAGCTTGGAGACGGCCAGCGGATCGGCGGCGACGGCGGCGTTGAAGGCGGCGTCGTTGATCTGGAGCGTGCCGTCGTTGGTGAGCCGGACCCCGACGCTGGAGAGGGTGGTGTACGTCCCGGAGGTGCCCGGGACGGTCGAGGACACGATCCGCGAGAGCCGCTGGAGGGAGCTTCGGAACGACCAGTCGCCCGCGAGCACCGAGTTGGCGGCGCGGGTGGTGCCGAAGCCGGTGGCGGTGTGGCCCGCGGTGACCACGTCGTTGTAGGCCGTGACGAAGGCCTGGACCTTGGTCTTGATGGCCGCGGGGTCGGTCGCGATGCTGATGCGGACGTCGCTGGTGGTGGGGCGGGCCAGGGCGAGGGTGACGCCCGGGATGGCGTTGGTCACCTGGTTGGTCGCCCGGCGCATGCTGATGCCGTCGACGGTGAAGAGGGCGTCCTGCGCGGACTGGTAGGTGCTGGCCGGGGTGCTCAGCCCGAGGGCCGCCGTGAGGGCCGGGGTGCTCTCGCTGAAGGTGATGGCGTTGGCGTCGCCGCTGTCGAGGCCGCGGACGAGCATCCGGTAGCTGGTGCCGTCGTAGATGACCGAGGCGTTGATGCGGGCGCCGGAGGCCGAGATGCGGGCGGCGACGTCGTTGAGGGTGTCGGTGCCGGAGACGGTCACCGAGACCGGCGAGCCGGTGCCGATGGTGAAGTCGATGGTGCCCGCGAGGCCGATGGCGGTGGAGCTGGAGGCGAAGGTGTTGCTGCGCGTGCGCTGCTCGGACGCCAGGCGGCTGACGGCCACGGAGTAGGTCCCGGGGACCACGCCGCCGGACGAGGTGGCCGCGACGTAGGTGGCGTCGGACGAGGTCGCCGTGGTGGCGTTGAACTCGCTGGAGGTGTCGAGCGCGCGCGCCGCCCGGGAGAGGGCGGAGAGCTTGGAGGTGAAGGCGGAGACGGTCGAGCTGGCCTGGTTGATCTGCTGCTGACGGGTCTGGAGCGCGGTGACCGACTGGCTGCGGATCGCCACGAGGCGGGTGATGAGGCCCTCGACATCAAGGCCCGATGAGCTCGTGGGGAGGTTTCCTGTGATCGCCATCGCTTCGCTCCATCAAGTGGCGCAGGCCGCAGCATGTCGCTGCGGCCTACCCGGGGTCGAACTCAGCCGCGGAGCAACGAGAGTGCCAGCTGCGGGGCCTGGTTGGCCTGGCCGAGGACGGCGGCGCCGGCCTGGGTCAGCACCTGGTTGCGGGCGAGGGAGGCGGTCTCCATCGCGATGTCGGTGTCGCGCATACGGCTGAGGGCGGCCGACAGGTTGGTGCCGGTGGCCGAGAGGTTCTGCACGGTCGACTGGAGGCGGTTGATGGTCGAGCCGAAGTTGCGGCGGACGGTGCTGAGGGACGAGATCGCGCTGTCCATCGTGGCGATCGCAGCCTGGGCGCTGGTGATGCTGGCGAGCGACGCGGAGGTGATGCCGAGGTTCGAGGCGGAGGCGCCGCCGAAGCTGACGGTGATGCGGTCGTCGGCGGTGTTCTGGATGCCGACCTGGAAGGCCACGGAGGCGGTGCCCGTGAGGAGCGCCGTGCCGTTGTAGGTGGTCACGTTGCCGATGCGGGTGATTTCCGCCGCGGCGGTGGTGAACTCACCGTCGAGGTTGGCGAGGTCGGTGGTGTTGTTGGTGCCGTTGGCGCCCTGCACCGCGAGCTCGCGCATGCGGGTGAGCAGCTCGTGGATCTGCTCGGCGGCGCCGTCCGCGGTCTGCGACATCGAGATGGCGTCGCTCGCGTTGCGCGAGGCCACGATCACCGAGCGCGCCGAGGCGTTCATGAGCTTGCTGATGCCGAGGCCGGCGGCGTCGTCCGCGGCGCCGTTGATGCGGAAGCCGCTCGAGAGCTTGTTGAAGTTCTCGCTCAGCCCGGCCGAGGTCTTGTTCAGGTTGCTCTGAGCGATCATCGAGGAGACGTTGGTTTGGATGAACAGGCCCATTGGAGTTCCTTTGTGCGTCTTGACGCGCGCCCCTGTGACGCCCGTCCGTGGGATCGCGGTGGATCCCTCAGCACCTTCCTGTACGGCCACCCCTCCGAGGCCTTGAATCGATTTTTCCGGAGCCCTCTCCGAGCCCCCCCTCGGGGCCCTCCCTCACTGCCATTCCGTTGTGTGCCCGCGGGCGCTCTGCCATGGTCGCGCGATGGCGCACGAATCCGCTCTCCCGCCGCACCTTTCTGAACTCTTCCAGGACGCCGTGGAGCACCACCAGGCGGGGCGTGCGGCGGAGGCCGAGGCGGCCTACCGCGCCTTGCTCCAGCAGGAGCCCGACTTCCCCGGCGCGCTCGCCAACCTCGGCGACCTCGTCCATGCCCGCGGCCTCACCGGGGAGGCCTTCGCCCTCTTCGACCGCGCCATCGCGCTGGCCCCCCACGACCCGGTGGCCCACATCAATCGCGGCCGCGCGCTGCTGCTCGAGGGGAGCACCGCCGAGGCCGAAGCGGCATTTCGCGCCGCCCTCGCCATCGATCCCGACGACGCCCGGGCGCTCAACAACCTGGGCGAGCTCCTGCTGAGGCGCAGCGCCTTCGAGGAGGCCCACACCCTGCTCGCGCGCGCCGTACGCGTGGCGCCGGACTCCGCGTCGGCGCACACGACCTTCGGCAAGCTCCTGCTGCTGGGCGGGCGCATCAGCGACGCCCTCGTGCTGCTCGAGCGCGCCGTGGCCCTCGCGCCGGCGAGCGCCGCGGCCCGCTCCGTCCTCGCGGGCGCCCTATGGACCGAAGGGCGCATCGAGGAGTCCCTCCGTCAGCACCGGGAGGCGCTGCGGCTGAGCCCCGGCCTCTTCGAGACCTGGTCGCTGCTGCTCTTCACCATGCACTGCGGCGCCGGCCGCTCCCCCGATGAGCTCTTCGCCGAGCACCTCCGCTTCGGCCGGGCCCTGGAGCGCAGCGTCGCCGCCGAGCGCCGCGAGCTCATCGCCGACCCGACGCCCGGCCGACGGCTGCGGGTAGGCCTCCTCTCGCCGGACCTGCGTCGGCACCCCGTCGGGCTCTTCGTGGCGCCGGTGCTCGAGGCCCGCTCGCGCGAGGCGTTCGAGCTCTTCGCCTACAGCAGCAAGGCCTCCGCGGACGACGTGCAGGCCCGGCTCCGCGCGGCCGTCGACCACTGGATCGACGCCTCCGACCTCACCGACAAGGCCCTCACCGCCCGCATCCGGGAGGACCGCATCGACCTGCTGGTCGACCTCGCCGGCCACACCACCAACGGGCGCATGGGCGTGCTCGCCCGCCGGGCCGCCCCGGTGCAGCTCTCCTGGCTGGGCTACCCCGACACCACCGGGCTAGGCACCGTGGACTACCGCATCACCGACGCCGTGGCCGACCCGCCCGGAGAGAGCGACGCGCGGCACACCGAGGAGCTCCTGCGGTTGCCTGGAGGCTTCATGGCCTGGAGGGCGACCTCCGCCCCGGCCGACCCGGAGCCGCCCTGCGTGAGCGCGGGTCACGTGACCTTCGCGAGCTTCAACAACGCCTCGAAGCTCTCCCCCGAGCTGGCCCGGTGCTGGGCGGAGATCCTTCGGGCGGTGCCCGGGTCGAGGATGATCCTGAAGCACCAGGCCTTCGAGCGGGAGGCCAACCGGGCGAGGGTGAGGGCGTGGTTCGAGGAGGGGGGCATCACCCCCGATCGGCTCGAATTCGTGGGCTTCGCGGCGCGCTGGCAGGACGCCTACGCGCTCTACGCCAGGGTCGACGTGGCGCTCGACTCCTTCCCCTACAACGGCGCGACCACCACCTGCGAGACGCTCTCGCACGGGGTTCCGGTCGTGGCGCTCCGGGGGGAGACGCACGCCGGGAGGGTGAGCGCCTCGATGCTCACCGCCCTGGGAGAGACCTCGCTCCTCGCCGAGACCGAGGCGGAGTACGTGGCCCTGGCGACCGCCCTGGCCCGCGACCCCGCGCGCCTCGCGACGCTGCGCGCCTCGCTGCCGAAGCGCTGGAGCGAGAGCACCGTGGGCTCGCCCGAGCGCCTGGCGAGGGAGCTCGAGGACGCGTACCGCACGGCCTGGAAGCGCACGCTCGAAGGGGCGCCTCGCAAGGTCGTACCCGCCACGGACGAGGCCACCCTCGGCGCGCACGACTACGACCTGGTCGAGTGCGAGGACGGGGTGATGGTGGCGGTCGCGCCCTCGCTGGAGAGCCCCACCGCCTATGTGCTTCGCGAGCAGGGCGGGTGGTTCGAGGAGGAGCGAGCCTTCGTCAGCGCGTTGACGCAGCCCGGGGCGAGGGTGCTCGACGTGGGCGCCAGCTACGGCCAGTACGCCCTTCCGCTGGCCAGGGCGGTCGGCGCCTCCGGGCGGGTGTGGGCCATCGAGCCCTCGGCGCGCACGGCGGCCTTCCTGCGGGCGAGCGTCGCCCGCAACGACTTCGCGCAGGTGACGGTGGTGCAGTCCGCGATCTCCGACCAGGTCGGCGAGGCCTCGCTCCACGTGGGGGCGTCGAGCGAGCTGGCGAGCCTCACGGCCGAGGCCGCGCTGCACTCCTCGACCGAGCGGGTGGCCGTGCAGACCCTCGACGCGCTCCGAGGGCCGCTCGACCTCCGCGGGGTCGATCTGGTGAAGCTCGACGCCGAGGGCGAGGAGGCCGCCATCGTCCGCGGAGGGGCCCGCTTCTTCGCCGAGGAGTCGCCGCTGGTGCTCGCCGCCCTCCGGCGCGATGGAGGCCTGCGACACGCCTTCCTGCTCCTCGGATACGACTGCTTCCGGCTGGTTCCGGGGCTTCAGGTGCTCGCGCCCGCGCCCTCCGACGACGGGCTCGATCGCTTCTCGCTCAACGTGTTCTTCTGCAAGCCCGACCGGGCCGAGGCGCTCGCCGCGAGGGGCCTCCTCGTGCTGCCGGGGCCGTCCCTCGACGCCCGAGGCGCGGCCGGCCGGTGGCGGGGCGACCTCGCCGACCGCCCCTACGTCAGCCAGATGCTCCCCTACTGGGAGGCCCGCCACGCCGGGCGCGACGCGCTCGAAGACGCGCTCGACCGCTGGTGCGACGCGCACGACACCGCGCTCCCGGTCGCGTCGCGGCTGCGCTCTCTGGAGACCTCGCTCGAGCTGCTCTCCGCCGCGCTCGACCAGCACCCCACGCTGCCCCGGCTGGTCACGGTGGCCCGCGTCGCGTGGGAGCTCGGGCTGCGCGAGACCGCCGTCGGGGCGCTGCGCACCGCGGTCGAGTGGTTCACCCACGGGGAGGGCATCTCCCTCGATGAGCCCTTCCTCGTGCCCTGTCCCCGCTTCGACGCGATCCGCATCCCGAGCAACGAGGTGACCTGGTGCTTCGCGGCGGTGCTGGAGCAGTTCGAGCGGCTCCGCAGCTTCTCGTCGTACTACGAGGGCAAGGGCTCTCGCCCCATCCTCGACTCGCTCTCGCAGCTCGGCTTTATGGGGGAGGAGATGCTCCGGCGGCGGGAGCTCATCGACGCCCGCTTCGGCCCGGAGGAGTGATCAGCGCCTGACCGACGAGACCTGGAGCAGCTCGCGCGTCACGGCGATGGCGCGCTCGTAGCCCGCCCTGGTGACGGACAGCGCGGTGAAGGCCTCGGTGGCGTCGGCCTCGGTCTCCGAGGCGCGGGCGCTGCTCACCGAGATCAGCGCCGCGGCGGTGACGTCGACCGAGGAGTGCAGGCGCTCGGCGCCGATGCCGGTGTTGACCTGCGCGGTGACCAGCTGCCGGTGACCGGCCTCCATGTTGGCGATCGCCGTCTGGATGCCGCCGAGGTTGTTGCCCGTGAGGGCCGTCGCGAAGGCCTGCAGGTCGGCGAGGATGTCGCGTCCGCCCGCGACCGTGAAGGCCGTCGCGCCGCTGGCGTTGGAGCGCGCGGTGACGCCGTCGGCGACCTCCACCGGCACCGCGGTGTCGTTGCCGGTGAAGACCCCGGCGGCGGTGAAGGGCGCGGTGGCGGTGGCGGTTCCGCCGAAGAGGTAGCCGGTGGCGCCGCGGGTGTTGGCGAAGCCCAGCAGGGCGTCGCGGAGCGAGGTGATCTGGCCGGCCATGTTGGCGCGCGTCTGCGCGTCGACGCTGCCGTTGGCCGCCTGCACCGCGAGCGATCGGGCCTCCTCCAGCAGGTCGCCCGCGCTCGCCAGGACGGACTCCGCCAGGTCGAGGTCTCCGCCCGCGCGGTTGAGGGTGTGCGAGCGGTTGTTCATTCGCTGGATCTGCGCGTCGTGGCGGACCTTCATCGACCACGCGACCGGGTCGTCGGAGGGGGCGTTGACCCGCAGCCCCGAGGAGGCGACGCGGCTGGCGTCGGTGAACTGCTGCACCGCGCGGCTCTGCCCCACGCGGGCGGCGTCGAGGGCCATCTTGTCGGTGATGCGCATCAGAAGGACTTCATCAGGGTGTCGAGGAGCTCGTCGGCCACCCGCAGCACGCGGGTCGAAGCCTCGAAGGCCCTCTGGAACTTCGACAGGTTGACCATCTCCTCGTCGAGCGAGACGCCCGAGGCGCTCTCCCGCAGGGTCTCGGCCTGCTGCACGGTCTCGTCGCGGAGCTGCTCCTCCGCGTTGGCCGCCTGAAGCCGCACCCCGAGGTCGGAGGCCACGGCGCCGAAGCGCTCGGCCGGCGGCGTGGTCCCGCCCGCGAGGGCGCGGCTGGAGAGGCCCGCGAGCTGGAGCGCGACGGTGTTGCCGCCCGGCAGGTCGGTCGCAGCGCCCGCGGCGCCGACCCGGTCGGGCTGGCCCGCGAGGGCGGGGTTGAGGGCCATCGCCCGGGCGGCGCCGACCGCCACCGCGGGGGCCGAGAAGAGGTTGCGGCCGGTCACCCCGTCGAGCCCGAAGCCCGAGGCGTGCGCGGTGTTGACCGCGGTGGAGAGGTCGAAGGCGAAGCGGTCGAGGGCGGCCTGCACGCTGGGGACGTCCACGTCGCGGGCCTCGCGCAGCCCGCCGAGGGTGCCCTGGTTCATCGCGGCCGTGGCGTCGGTGGTCGCGCCGCCGGGCTGCTGCACCTGGAGCCGGAGGTTGTTGGCCGGGTCGAGGGTCACCGAGACCGACGAGGCGTTGCCGCCCTCGACCAGCACCGTGCCCGCGGAGAAGAGCGTGACCTGGCCGCTGGCGTCCTCGACCGCGCGAGCGCCGAGGCGGTCGCCGACCTCCTGCACAAGCTGGTCGCGCTGGTCTCGCAGGTCGGCCCCGGCGTCTCCGAGCGAGGTCGCCTCGGCGATGGAGCGGTTGAGCGTCGCGATGCGGGCGAGGCGCTCGTTGACCTCTCCGGCCACGCCGCGCGCCTGGTCGAAGAGGCCGTCGCGCTGCGCCGCGAGGTCGCTGGCGGTGGTCGAGACCTGCTGCGCGAGGGCGCCTGCGCGCTGGAGCACCGCGAGCCGGGCGGAGGTGTCCGAGGGGGCGCCGCTCAGGGTGTCGAGGCTCTGGAAGAAGCTGTTGACCCGGTCGGAGATGGTGCCGCTGCTCGGGGCGATGGCGGCCTCGGTGGCCGAGAGCGCCGAGGCGCGCGCGGAGGCGGCGCCGCGGCGGCCGTGCTCCTCGACGACGCGGCCGTGGGCGAAGCGGCTGAAGGTGCGGGAGATGCCGTTCACCGAGACGCCGCCGTTGCTGTCCCGGCCGAAGGGGCGCGCGGAGAGCAGCACGCCGCGGCGGACGTAGCCGGGCGTGTTGACGTTGGCGATGTTCTGGCCGGTGACGGAGACGCCGGAGGACTGCGCCTGCATCCCGTCGCGGGCTACGCCGAGGAGGGAGAAGAGGGAGCTCATGGTGGGTCCTAAGGTCTCAGCCGCGGACGGAGAGGCCCGCGGAGGAGGGCGCTGGGGCGTAGGGGGTGGCGGGAGACCCGTCGTGGAAGGCCGAGAGGACGTCGCGGAGGCAGTCGCGGGCGTGGGCGAGGAGCACGGCGTTTCGGCGGAGCCCGGCGGCCAGGTCGCGGAAGCGAGGCGCGAGCTCGGTGCGGCCGCGGGTGCTCTCGCGAATCGCCAGGAAGAGGTCGGCCTTCTCCGCGGCGATGTCGTGCACGCGGGCGCCGTCGAGGCGGCGGATGGCCCCCCGCTCTTCCTCCAGGAGACGATCGAACTGTCCGAACATCTGCTCCGGGTCCATCAGAACCTTTGACTCCCCTCTTCGTTGCGGTTCAGCCGCCGCGGGCGATGCGCTCCGCGATCTCCCTCGCATCGACGCGGAAGGTGCCCGCTTCGATGGAGGCCTTCAGCCGCGAGACCTTCGCGGCGTCGATGTCACCGTCGGCCGCGAGCGAGAGCGCTCGGCTCTCGGCGGACACCCGGACGTGGACGCTCTCGTCCGCGGAGGCCGTCGGCTCGTCGGCGCGGCCGGAGGCGGGGCGAGCGGGGCCCTTCGCGGGTTCGAGGCCGGGGGTCGGGGTTACGAAGGGGATGCGCATGGTTCGATCCTCAGAGGCTCAGGGAGTGTCCTGTCCCCCACCAGAACGCCCACCCCCGGCGGAACTTGAACGAGAAATCGCCCCGTCCTCCCCGGAGGCCGCGATGCGCCCGATCTGTCCCGCCAGCACGGCCTCGAGCTGCCGCGTGAGCCCGATGCCCCCGGCCTGGCTGACCCCGGTGGCCAGGGCGTCGACCGCCATGTCCCCGTAGCTCCCCGCCGCGCTGCCCATCTTCGCCGTGTGGAGGAGCTGCCGCAGCAGCATCGCCTCGAACTCGCTGGCCACCCGATGCAGGTCGCTGGGAGCCGTGGCGGGGCGGGTCGCCGCGCTCGCTGGAGTCGCCGTCGGGCCCACCGGGTTGATCGCGTCGCTCATTGGATCTCCACGTCGGCCTCGATGGCGTTGGCGCCCCGGAGGGCCTCGAGCACGCTGGCGAGCTCCCTCGGAGGGAGGCCGAGACGGCCCAGCGCGGCCGAGACGTCGGCCAGGGTCGGCGCCCCGGAGAGGTAGGTCACGCTCGGCGTCGGGTCCGTCGCGGTGACGGTGCTGTTGGGCACCACCGCGGTCGTGCCCGCGGCCAGGGCGTTGGGCTGCACCACCGTCGGCGTCTCCCGGATCACCACGGTCATGTTGCCGTGCACCACCACCGCGGGGGAGATGCGCACGTCGCCGCCGGCCACGATGGTCCCGGTGCGCTCGTTGATGATCACGCGGGCCTGCCGCACCGGGGCGACGTCGAGGTCTTCGAGGGCGGCGATGAAGTCCACGAGCTCGGTCCCCTCGGGGACGCGCACCGAGACCGCGCCGCTGTCCCGGGTGCTGGCCGTCCCGGCGCCGTAGCGCTGGTTGACCGCCGCGGCGATGCGCGAGGCCACGGTGAACCCGGGGCGACGGAGGTTGAGCCGCAGCGATCCGTCGGTGACCAGCGTGGCCGGGATCTCGTGCTCGACGGTGCCGCCCTCGGCGATGCGACCGACGGTGATGGTCCCGCTGCGGACGGTGGTGCCCGAGAAGCCCTGCGCGAAGAAGCCGCCGGTGGTGATGGCCCCCTGGGCGAGCGCGTAGGCCCGCTGGTCGGCGCCGCGGAGGATCGTCTGCAGCAGCACGCCCCCGGCGAGGGAGCGGGCGTTGCCGATGGACGAGACGGTCACGTCGAGGGTGGTGCCCTGGCGGGCGAAGGCCGGGATGGACGCGGTCACCATCACCGCCGCCACGTTGCGCAGCCTGAACTGGCTCGGGTCGGCCTGGACCCCGAGGCGTCGCAGCATGGCGATCACCGACTGCGCGGTGAAGGGCGCGTTGAGGTCGTCGCCGGTGTTGGCGAGGCCGGTGACGAGGCCGTAGCCGAGGAGCTGGTTGCCGCGCGCTCCGGAGACGTCCGCGAGGTCGCGGAGGTGCTCGGCGCCCGCGGCGCCGGGGCGGGCGAGCAGCGCGAGGGCGAGGAGGGCGATCGTGAGGAGGGGGGTGGTTCGCACGGCGCGCTCAGAAGGGGTTGATGATGTCGAGCAGGCGCATCAGCCAGCCGCGGTGCTGGGTGTCGGCCACCTCGCCCTCGCCGCTGAACTCCACCTGGGCGTCGGCGATGCGCGACGAGGCCACGGTGTTGTCGCGGGCGATGTCCGCGCGACGAACGAGCCCGGAGATGTACAGGTGGTACTGCTCGTTGTTGACCCGAACGGTCTTGGTCCCTTCGAGGAAGAGGTCGCCGTTGGGCATCTCGCGAACGATGCGCACCGCGACGTTGCCGTCGAGCGCTCCGGTGCGGGCGGTGTTGCCGTCGGCGTTGAAGCTGGTGCGGCTCGCGAAGGCCAGCAGCTGCGAGGGATCGAGCTCGGGGTAGGCCGTGCGGAGCGCGGGGATCAGCCCCAGCACGTTGGTGAGCCCGCTCTCGTGGCTCGACTCCCGGAGCGTGCGCGTCGTGGCGCCGCCCCGGGCGTTGGCCTGCTCGTCGATGACCACCACCACGAGGTCGCCCACCCGCACCGCGCGGGTGTCCTCCATGTAGCCCGCGACGGCGTCGCTGAAGAGCGATCCGTTGGCCGGGCGCGAGGCCGGGTCGGCCTGGGCGTAGGCGCCGCCCGAGTAGTCGCGGTGCCGCGCGGGGGGCATCGTGAGGGCGCGCGTCGCGCAGGCGCTGCTGAGGCTTACCCAGGCGGCAAGGCAGAGGGTCGATCGACGCATCACGGCCCGTCCTCCGCGAGGGCCGTCTCGCGCTCGATGAGCCTCGCCCTCAGCACCCGCCCGGAGGGCCGGAGGATCACCGGGAGGGTGTCGCCCACGTCGGCGTCGGCACCGGCGCTCGCCCCGACGCGGATCTCCACGAGGCCCTGGCGCACCACCAGGGTCACCGCGGCGCCGCGGGCGAGCTCAGGGGCGGCCGCGGAGGGAGGGAGCATCAGGTCGACCTGCACCGAGGCGCGGCCGAGGACGTCGGCGCCCGCGCGGAAGGTGACCAGCGCGGTGGTGGAAAGCGCCCCGGCCCGTCGGGGCAGCCGGGGGAGCTCGGCGGTGACGGCGTCCCAGCCCGCGGGCACGTCGAGCCCTCGGGAGGCGCGCACCCCCGTCAGCGCGGCGCCCCGGGGGAGGGGGCGCTGAGAGAGCCCGGCGCGGGTGAGGCGCTCGAGCTCGGTGGCCGAGACGGTGCGGGAGAGGCGCACCACGCGGACGGCCTCGGGAATCTGCGAGGGCTCCGTCGCGGCGTGCTCCCTGAGCGCGCGGAGGATGGTGGCGCGGTCGATGAGCCGCGAACCCCCGACGGAGGGGGAGGGGCCGAGGTCGATCGAGGCCGAGTCCGAGGGGGCGCCGCGCACCACGTCGCCGACGAGCACCCGCGCGCCCGTCACGGTGACGAGCGAAGGCGGAGAGGCCTCGGCGCTCGCCACGCCCAGCGAGAGCGCCAGGGCGGCGAGCAGGGTGGGTCGGCTGCGCCCGCGGCTCATCGCATCTGCGTCGCGTTGCGGAGCATCTCGTCGGCGGCCTGCACGACCTTGGAGTTGACCTCGTAGGCGCGCTGGGTGCGGATGAGCCCGATCATCTCCTGCACCACCTCGACGTTGGAGCCCTCGAGGGAGCCCTGCATCAGGCTGCCGAGGCCGTTCTGCCCGGGGGTGCCGCTGGTGGCCTCGCCGCTCGCGCCGGTGGCGGTGAAGAGGTTGTGCCCCACCGGCTGGAGCCCCGCGGGGTTGGGGAAGGCCACGAGCTGGATCTGCCCGAGCTGCGTGGGGACGTGCTGCCCCGCCTGGGTGGCGCTGACGGTGCCGTCTGCGCCGATGGTGACCCGGGTCGCGTCGATGGGGATGTTGATCGCGGGCTCGATGGGGAGGCCCTCGACGTTGACGAGGCGCCCCTGGGAGTCGAGCCGAAGGGCGCCCGCGCGGGTGTAGGCGACGTCGCCGTTGACCCGGTTGACCGCGAGGAAGCCAGCGCCCTCGATGGCCACGTCGAGGGGGTTGTCGGTCTGCTGGATGGACCCCTGGGAGAACTGCCGCGAGGTGGCGACGACGCGCGCTCCCGAGCCGAGCTGCACCCCCGCCGGGGCCCCGACGCCGCCGCCCGGACCCGCGGGGCGGACGGTCTGGTAGATCAGGTCCTCGAACTGCGACTCCTGGCGCTTGTAGCCAGAGGTGTTGGCGTTCGCGAGGTTGTTGGAGATCGTGTCGAGGTTCGTCTCCTGCGCGACCATCCCCGTAGCAGCGACGTGTAGCGATCGGAACATGGCGGACTGCCGTTGCGAGTTGGATGCCATGGGCTCGCACCGTCTCCGCGAGGCCGCGCCGGGGGTGTTTGGTAGAGAGGGCAGCGCGGTGAGGGGGCCGCCACGCCCTTGGCGGGCCGTCAGTCGGCTGGCGCCGCGGCCGCGTCGTCCATGACGGCGGCGTCGGTGCCGGCGGCGCTGGCGTCGCCCGCGGTGTCGGGGCTCGCGGCGCTGGCGTCACCCACCTCGGCGCGGATCGCGGCGACCGGGTCGACGGCGGCGTCGGCGTCGAGGGCGGAGTCGTTGGCCGGGTCGTGGATCGAGACCACGATGTCGACCCGACGGTTCTGCTGGCGGCCGTCGTCGGTGGTGTTGGGAGCGATGGGGTGAAACTCCCCGTAGCCCGAGGCGGAGAGGTGATCCGGGGGGAAGGCCGCGCCCGCGATCACCTGGAGCACCGAGACGGCGCGGGCGGTCGAGAGCTCCCAGTTGGAGCGGTAGCGCGAGGTGCGGATGGGGTTGCCGTCGGTGTGCCCCTCGACGCGCATGTTGACGGGAAACTCCTTGAGCGAACGGGCGAGGTTGGTGAGGATCGTCAGGGCGGCGTCCTTCACCGAGGCGTCGCCGCTCTCGAAGAAGACGTGGTCGGGCATGCGCAGGACGAAGTCGTTGCGGCGGCGGATCACCCGGACGGACTCCATCCCCGTGTTGTGGGTGATGGCCCCGTTGAGGGCCTCGGCGAGGTTCTCCAGGCTGAACACCACGTGGGGGTCGGTGACCTCGCGGCGCTCCGCGCGCCGGGGGGGCGTGTTGGTGTTGGCCATCATCAGCCCGTCGCTGCCGCGAGGGACGATCGTCACGCCGGTGGCGCCCGCGAAGCTCTCGGAGAAGGCCCCGAGGCGGCGCTGGTCGACCTGCGACGTCGAGAACATCACCACGAAGAACGCGAACAACAGCGTGATGAAGTCGGCGTAGCTGATGAGCCAGCGCTCGTGGTTGACGTGCTCCGCGTGCTTCTTGCGCCTGCCCATTGAGAGGTCCTGAGTCGGTCTCCCCGCCCGCGGCGGGGGGTTACGCGCGCGCGGCCTTCGCCGGGCTGTGGTCGTGGAGGAAGGCCGAGAGGCGCTCGCGCACCAGCTTGGGGTTCATCCCCTCCTGGATCGCGAGCACGCCCACCAGGGTGAGCTGGCGGAGGTTGGACTCGTCCCGCACCTGCAGCTTGATGCGCCCCCCCAGCGGCAGGAAGACGATGTTCGCCACGCCCACCCCGTAGATGGTCGCCACGAAGGCCGCCGCGATGCCGTGGCCCACGGCGTTGATGTCCGAGAGGTTGCTCATCACGTGGATGAGCCCGAGCACCGCGCCGATGATCCCCACCGTCGGGGCGTAGCCGCCGCCGGCCTCGAAGACCTTGGCGGCCTCCTCGCCGTGCTCCTCCTGCTTGTCGATGATGATCTCCATCGTCTCGCGCAGCGCGTTGGAGTCGGCCCCGTCGATGGCCATCATCAGCGCCTTCGAGAGGAAGGGGTCCGACGCGTTGGAGGCCACCTTCTCCAGCGCCAGGATGCCCTCGAGGCGCGCCTGGTTGGCGTACCCGACGATCTCCTCGATGAGGGCCCGCGCGTCCTGCGTGGGCTTCTTGAAGGTCTTGCCCGCGGCCTGGAGCGCGGCCTTCAAGGTCGCGAGGGGGTACTGCACGATGACGGCGCCGATGGTTCCGCCGAGCACGATGAGCGCGGCGGGGCCGCCGAGCACCGAGCTCATGTGGCCGCCCTCCAGCGCGTTGCCGAAGAGGATCGCCACGAAGGCGACCACCATCCCGATGATGGGTCCGGGCTGCATCAGCGCTCGTCCCGCCGCCGCTGCAGGTCCGCCGGCCTGCCCACCCTCGGGGGATCGCCCTCGATGGGCCCGAGGGGCACGCCCGCCGGGTCGACCATCCTCACCAGGCGCCGGTACTCCAGCACCGTCTGGATCAGCTCGTCGAGCGTCTCCCTCACCATCAGCTTCTCGCCGTTGATGAGGAAGAGCGTCGTGTCGGGCGTCGCCTCCACCCACGAGATGTGGTCGGGGTTGATCGCGATGGTGTGGTGGTTGAGCCGGGTGAGTTTCAACATGCGCGGAGGTCCATCTCCCGCCATCGCAGGGCAACCCTCGGGCCACCCGCCGCGCTCCCCTCGCGGCACGCTTCGTGTAGCCGCTCCGATCGAGGTTCTCCCATGAGCGGCATCCTGGACACCACAGAGCGCATCCGTAGCGGGCTCGACTACCACCTCCAACGCCACAACCTGCTGACGGCCAACCTCACGCAGATCGACACCCCGGGCTTCCGCCCGCTCGACCTGGTGCGGCGCGCGTCCTTCGAGGCCGAGCTCGACACGGCCATCTCCGCCAGCACCGAGGGGCACATCCCCCTCGCTCGCGGCGCGGGCAACCGCTTCGACGTGGTGCAGGACCCCAACGCCACCGTCGGCTTCGACGGCAACGGCGTGAGCGTCGACCGCGAGGCCGTGAAGATCGCGGCCAACCAGATCCGGTACGACTCGCTCACGGTGCTCGCGACACAACAACTCACCGGCCTGCAGTGGGCCGCCAGCGACGGACGGTAACCACCCATGAGCGGACACTTCTCCGTGGCGGGCGTCTTCAGCGCCCTCGAGGTCGCGGGCTCGGGGCTCACGGCCGAGCGCGGGCGCATGAACATCATCGCCGGCAACCTCGCCAACGTGCGCACCACCCGCGACGCCAACGGCGCGCCCTACCGCCGCCTCGACCCGGTGTTCTCCGCCGAGATGGTGGCGCCCAACGCGCATGACCCGGTGCTGCGAGAGGTGCAGGGCGTCCGGCTGTCGGACGTGCGGCCCGACCCCACCCCCGGCCAGCGGATGTACGAGCCCGGCCACCCCGACGCCGACGCGCAGGGCTACGTCGAGTACCCGAACGTCAACGTGGTGACGGAGATGGTCAACCTCATGACTGCCTCCCGCGCCTACGAGGCCGGGGTGACCAGCATCGAGTCGGTGAAGTCCATGGCCCGCGCGGCCCTTCGCATCGGGCAGTAGCGGTGAGCGCCATCGCGTCGATCGCGGACGTGTCGAGGGTCTACCCCACGGCCGAGGTGGGCATGGGGTCCATGGGCCCGGCTCCGGCGAGCACCGCCCCGGTGGACTTCGGCGACGTGCTCCACGACGCCGTCAACCGGGTGAACGCCATGAGCGAGCGCTCCACGCGCCAGGTCGAGGCGCTGGCCGCGGGCGCCTCGGACGACATCCACGGCACCATGATCTCCGTGCAGGAGGCCACCATCGGGGTGAGGCTGCTGGGGTCGGTGCGCAACAAGCTGCTCGACGCGTTCCACGAGGTCTGGCGCACCGGTGTCTGAAGAAGCCTCAACGTTCGCACCCCTCATGGCGCGGGTGGCGCCAGCGCAGCGATGGATCACCTCGCTGTCTCGCCCGGCGAGGGTGCTGCTGGCCTCGACGCTCATCGTCGCGGCGCTGCTGGGCGCGTGGCTCACCTGGCGGAGCAGCGTCGCCAACTGGGGCGTGCTGTACACGCAGCTCGACCGTGACGACGCCGCCGCCCTGGTGAACAAGCTCAAGGAGCTCAAGGTCCCGTACCGGGTGCGGGGCGAGGGGACCGCCATCGAGGTGCCCGAGGAGAAGGTGCACGAGCTGCGGCTGGAGCTCGCCAGCGCGGGCCTGCCTCGCGGCGGCGGCGTGGGCTTCGAGGCCTTCGACCGGATGCGCCTCGGGGCGACTGAGTTCGAGCAGCGGGTGATGTTCCGTCGGGCGCTGGAGGGCGAGCTGGGGCGCACCATCGGCTCGCTGGGCGCCGTGCAGTCCGCGAGGGTGCACCTGGTGATGACCGAGCGGAGCGTGTTCGTGTCGCGCAACGACCCGGCGAGCGCCTCGGTGGTGGTGCGGCTCCGGCCGGGGCGCCACCTCGGGCCCGCGGAGGTCTCGGGCATCGTGCACATGGTCGCCTCGTCGGTGCCGTCGCTCAACGCGTCGAGGGTCGCCCTGGTGACCACCGACGGCGAGATGCTCCACCGCCCTCGG
This sequence comes from Myxococcaceae bacterium, assembly GCA_004297725.1. Taxonomy (GTDB): domain Bacteria; phylum Myxococcota_A; class Polyangia; order Polyangiales; genus SCUS01. Next base: position 76,461 of record SCUS01000151.1, read on the forward strand.
GCCCCTGGCGACGAGGAGGGCGCCGAGGACGAGCGCGGCTCCGGCGGGCGCTCCCTCGAGTCCTCGCTGGAGGAGCGCACCCGCGCCCTGCTGTCGAGGCTCGTGGGCGAGGGCCACGTCGACGTGCGCGCCTCCGTCGAGATGGACCACGCCCGCGTCGAGCGCACCGAGGACCACTACGACCGCGCCCGCACCGCGCTCCGCAGCGAGGAGCAGAGCCAGGAGTTCGTCACCGCCGCGGGCAACATCACCGTGGCCGGGGTTCCGGGCGCGGAGAGCAACATCGGGTCTGCCGCCGAGCCGGTGGACCCCGCCCAGGCCGACGGCGGCGTGCTCCGGGAGCAGCACACGCGCAACTTCGAGGTCGACCACGTGAGCGAGCGTCGGCTCACCACCCGCGGCGTCGTCAAGCGCATCACCGTGGCGGTCGTCGTCGACGGCGTGACCCGCACCGAGGGCGGCCAGACCCGGGTGGTCCCCCGGGACGCCGCGGAGCTCGCCCACCTGACCGCGCTGGTGCGGGGCGCCATCGGCGCCAACACCGAGCGCGGCGACGTGGTGACGGTGGAGTCGATCCCCTTCCAGGAGACCCTCGACGCCCCGGTGGCGACGGCCTCGAGGCGCGCCGTGGCGAGGCCCTCGCGCACCCCGCGCGGGTACATCATCGCCGGGGTGGTGGCCGCCGCGGCGGTGCTCCTGGGCGTCGCCCTGCTGGCGCTCCGTCGTCGCTCGCCGAAGGAGAACCCCACGGGCATCCAGCTCGCCGGGCTGCCTCCGCAGGAGCCCGTCCCCCAGCTCGACCCCGAGGTGGTGCGGGAGAGCCTCCGGGCGCAGGTGCACTCCCGGGTGCTCGCCGACCCGGCCACCGCGGCCCTGGTGCTGCGCTTCTGGCTGGGCACCGACGCCCCCGACCGCAACGCCAAGAACTGAGCGCCACCCGCAGCGGGTACGCCCGTTGCTCCGATGGGCGGGCAGATGCCTACCGGAGCCGAGAAGGCCGTCCTCTTCCTGCTCTCGCTCGACGAGGAGATCGCTCGCCCCATCGTGAGCGAGCTGGGGGTCGCCGAGCTCCACAAGCTGCGCGCCGTGGCCTCCACGATGCGAGAGGTCCCCGCCGGGGCCATCGAGGAGACCTGGCGGGAGTTTCTCGAGCGCTCCCGCAGCGCCGTGGCCGTGCCCCGAGGCGGCCTGCCCTACCTGCGCCGGCTCTCGGTGGTGGCGCTCGGCGAGGAGCAGACCAACGCCGTCTTCGAGGACGGCATCACCAGCCCCTTCTCCCGGCTGGAGAGCGCGCCCCCGGACGCCGTGGTGGCCCTGCTCAGCCGGGAGTCGCCCCAGATGGCGGCGGCCATCCTCACCCGGCTCGATCCGGCGGCGGCCGCGGCCATCCTCTCGGCCATGCCGCCGGAGCGCCAGATCGCCGTCGTCGAGAACGTCAGCCGCTTGACGGAGCTTCCCGCCAAGGTGCTCGAAGACGTCGCCGTCGCGCTGGTCGAGGAGCTCCCCACCGCCGACGCCAACACCCTGGTGACCGTCGACGGCGTGGCCCGCGCGGCCGCCATGCTCAACGCCATCGGGCCGTCGGCCTCCAACATCCTCAAGGACTTCGACGCCTCCGACGCAGCCCTCGCGGGCCGGGTGCGCCAGGCGATGTTCACCTTCGACGACCTGCGCCGGGTCGACGCCCGCGCCATGCGGGAGATCCTGATCGAGCTGCCCTCCGAGCGCCTCGTCATCGCCCTGAAGGGAGCGTCGCCGGAGGTCACCGCGGCGATCTTCGCGGGCCTCTCCGAGCGCGCCGCCGAGCTGGCCCGCGACGACCTGGAGGTGCTCGGCAAGGTGCGCCGCGCCGACGTCGAGGCCGCCCGGAGAGAGCTCGTCGAGGTGGCCCTGCGGCTCGCCGCCGACGGGCGCATCGACCTCGGCCGTGAGGAGGCGTAGCGCACCCGATGGCCCGCCCCGACGAGACCCCCTCCATCGCTCCCTGGTGCCTGCGGCCTGACGACGCGCCCCGCAACTCGCGCCCCCCGTGGATGGAGAGCGCTCCCTCCGCCGCGGCCCATGCGACCCACGAGGGGGCCGTCGACGAGGCGCCCTCGGAGGCCGCCGAGCCGACGGTGCCGGCCTCGGTCCACCTCGCGCTGGTCGAGGCGCACGCCGCGCTGCTGGCGCGCCACGAGGCGCTCGTGGCCGAGAACGCGGCCCTCCACGACCGTCGCCAGCAGCTCGTCGCGGCCAACGACGCCCTCGCCCGAGACGCCGAGACGGCGAGGGAGCGGCTGCTGGTGGAGAGCGTCCCGGAGATGGTGCGCCTCGCCTGCGCCGTCGCGAGCAGGGTGGTCGGCGGCGAGCTGCTCACCGACCCGGCCATCGTGGTGGGCTGGGTGCGCGAGGCCGTGGCCGCGCTGGGCGACCGCGAGTCGGTGGCCGTCTCCGTGGCGCCGGACATCGCCGCGAGCATCCCCTCGGAGGAGTGGAGCGACGCCCTCGGCAGCCAGCAGTCCCCCGCGGTCGACGCCTCGCTGGCGCCCGGCGCGATCTCGGTGCGCTCCGGGGCCTCCACGGTGCACGTGAGCGCCGCGGCCCGCTTCGCCGCCGTGGCCGCCGACCTCCACGCGGACGCCTCGTGAGCCCGGCGCGCGGGGCCGATCTCTCGCGCTACGTCGAGCGCGCCCGCGCGGCGAGGACCCTCCTGGTCGAGGGTCGGGTGCGCGACGTCGTCGGGGTGATCGTCGGGGTCGAGGGGATCATGGCCCCGGTGGGGGCGCAGCTCGAGCTCGACCTCGGCGGGCGCAAGCTGCGGCTGGAGGTGCTGGGCTTCCGGGAGGGGAGGCTGCTCACCGCGCCGCTCGGCGACACCACGGGCATCGCGCCGGGGATGCCGGTGCGCCCTCGCGAGGACGGCGCCCTGGCGCCCGTCGGCGACGCGCTGCTGGGCCACGTCGTCGACGCCTTCGGCAACCCGACGGACTCGGAGATCCTGGGTCCCACGGAGCGCTCTCCGGTGCGGTGCGCGCCGCCTCCCGCGCTCTCCCGCCGGCCCATCACCGAGGCGCTGGGGACGGGCGTGCGCGCCCTCGACGCGCTGCTCCCGCTCGGGCTCGGACAGCGCGTGGGGCTCTTCGCGGGCACCGGCGTGGGCAAGAGCACGCTCCTCGGGATGCTCTGCCGGCACGCCTCGGCGGACGTGATCGTGGTGGGGCTCATCGGGGAGCGCGGCCGCGAGGTGGGCGACTTCGTGCGGCAGGTGCTCGGCGAGGAGGGCCTCGCCCGCTCGGTGGTGGTGGCCGCGACCAGCGACGAGCCGCCGCTGGTGCGCGCCCGCGGCGCCCTCTACGCCACCACCCTGGCCGAGCACTTCCGGGCGCAGGGCAAGCAGGTGCTGCTGGTGATGGACTCGGTCACCCGCTACGCCATGGCGCTGCGCGAGGCGACGCTGGCCGCGGGCGAGCCGCCGCTCACCAAGGGCTACACGCCGACGGTGTTCGCGTCGCTGCCCTCGCTGATGGAGCGCGCGGGCACCTGCGACGGACCGGGCTCGATCACCGCGGTGTACACGGTGCTGGTGGAGGGCGACGACCTCAACGACCCCATCGCCGACGCGGTGCGAGGCGTGCTCGACGGGCACATCGTGCTGACCCGAAAGCTGGCCGACAAGGGCCTCTTCCCCGCCATCGACGTGCTGCGCAGCGTGTCGCGACTCGCCCAGGATCTCTGCCCCCGGCAGCACCTCGACGAGATCGCCAGGGTGCGGGAGATGCTCGGCACCTACGAGGACGCCGCCGACCTCATCCAGATCGGGGCCTACGTGGCCGGGTCGGACCCTCGCGTCGACCGGGCCCGCGCCGCCATGCCTCGCATCGAGGCGCTGATCCGTCAGCCGCTCGCCGAGGGGGTTCCTCGCGCGGAGGCCCTCAACGCGCTGCGCCTCACCGCAGGGGTCGCCCGATGAGCGTCGACCGGCTGCAGCGCGCGGGGATGCTGGTCGAGCTGCGGCAGCGCGCGGTCGAGCTGGCGCAGACCCTGAGCGCCGAGGCGGCGCGCCGCGCCCTCGAGGCGGACGAGGCCTCGAAGCGGGCCGCGGAGGCCTGGGAGGAGTCGACGTGGACGACCCCCGGGGAGCGCATCTCGAGCGTCGACCTGGCCGAGCTCTGCGCGTGGCAGGGCACGCTCCGTCAGCGCGCCGACGCGGCGGCGGCGGCGGCGGTCGCGGCGCACGCGGAGGCCGAGCGGCAGCGGGCGGCGCTGGTCGCGGCGCGATCGGAGCTGCGGAAGATCGAGGTGTGGCGCGACGGGCTCGCGGCCACGCTGCGCTCGGCGGCGCTGCGGGGCGAGCGGATCGCCTCGGACGAGGTCGCGGCTCGGACGGCGAGGAGGCTGGGATGAGGATCACTCAGGGCACGGGGATCGATCTGGCGGCGGCCCGGCTCGACGCCATGCGCACCGCAGGGGCGGACAGGGAGCTGGTGTTCACGGTCCCGGAGGAGGAGCCCGAGCCGAGGGCGAGGAGGGCGAGAGAGGAGCGCGACCGGGAGCGGGAGACCGCGAGAGAGGCCCCCTCCGTCGAGCGTAGCGTGGAGGCCGCCATGTGGGCCGCGCCCGCCGTCGCGCCAGCCAGGATGGAGTCGGCCGAGGCGCCGCCCGCCGCGCTCGATCGCGAGCCTCGCAAGGCGCCCGCCTCGGGGAGTGCGCCTCGCGAGACCGCGCGGTCCGAGGGCAGGGAGAGCGCCCCGGCGGCGGTGAAGCGCGCCGAGCCCGCGGCCTCCGAGGGACAAGCGGAGGGGCGCGCAGAGGGGCGCCCCGAGGCCGGGCGATCGACGCACGGGGCCGACGGGGCGAAGGCCCGCAGCGTCGATCCATTGCCCGACGTCGAGGGCGCGACGCCTGCGCCCGAAGGGGCGTCCTCGGCGGCCGGACAGAGGCCCGCGGAGGCCGTCGCCAGCGCCTCGGCGCAGGTCGCCGTGGAGACCGTGACGCTGCCCGCTGCGGCTCCGGCCGTGTCGTCAGCCGCCGCGTCGGCCTCCGTGGCGGTGGCGCCCAAGGGGTCGCCCTCGGACCCGGCGCTCCCGGAGGCTCGCGCGAAGGGCGCAGCCCCGGCGGCGAGCTCGCTCCCTACGGTGACGGGCGCGCTTCCCACCGAGTCGCAGCGCCAGAGCGACAACGGCCTGACGCCCGTCAAGGGCTCGGCGCCCGCGGCCCTCCCCGAGGGGGAGAGCCCGCTGCGATCGAGGCTCCAGGACGCCCTGCGCTCTTCGGTGCACCAGCGGGTGCTGCAGCAGCCGGCGAGCGGCGAGGTGGTGCTGCCCGGCCTCGGTCGGGTGGCGGTGACCGCCCGCGCCGCGGACTCGGCCGTCGCCGTCGAGGTGCACGCCGCGCAGTCCGCGACCGCGCAGCTCCTCCACGCCAGCGCCGGGGACATCGCGGCCGACGTGCTCGCGGCGGAGATTCCCCTCTCCACGCTGACCTTCTCGGGCGCCGGAACCTGGACGCGCTCCGACGGTCACGCCCCACCCTCCGAGCGCGATCCCTCGGCTCGCGGAGCCGCCACGGACGAGCCCGCCGCCACGCCCTCGGGGAGCGCCCTCCCGGTAGCTCCGGGTCGGGTCCGGATCGTGCTCTGAACCGACGCCGCCATGCCCAACCCGATCAGCGCGCTCACGACGACCCCGGGCTCAGCCCGCACGTCCGAGACGGCCTCGCCCACCATGGACCGTGACGGCTTCCTCAAGCTCCTGGTCGCGCAGCTCTCCAACCAGGACCCGCTGCAGCCCGCCGAGGGCATGGAGTTCGTCACGCAGCTCTCGCAGTTCGCGCTGGTCGAGCAGTCGCTCTCCCAGACCAACCAGCTCGGGGTGATCTCCACCCAGATGCGCGGGCTCTCCCACAACGAGGCCGCCGGGCTGGTCGGCCAGTCGGTCACCGTGCGCGGCCGGAGCGTCGCCTTCGACGGCGCCGCCGCCACCACCTCCAACGTCACCCTCGGCGCGCCCGCGGCCCGCGTGTCCGTGTCCTTCCGCGACGCCAACGGCCGCGTCGTCCGCACGATGGAGCTCGGCGCCCACCAGGCCGGCCCCCTCGCGGTGCGCTGGGACGGCCGAGACGACCAGGGCCAGTCCGTCGCCCGGGGGAGCTACTCCGTCGCGGTCACGGCCACCACCGAGGACGAGCGCGCGGTGACCGTCACCCACGACGTGTCGGGCACCGTCACCCGCGTCTCCTACGACCAGGGCTACCCCCAGCTCACCCTCGACTCCGGGGCCTCGGCCCCCATCTCCGACCTCGTCAGCGTCGGCGGCAGCGCGCCCCGCACCCCCTGAGCCGCAGCGAAACACCCCCGCACGGAGCCATCGACATGACCCTTCGCAACGCCTTGAACACCGGCGTCTCCGGACTCATCACCGAGGGCCGCGCGCTCGGCGTCGTCGGCGACAACGTGGCCAACCTCAACACCGTCGGCTTCAAGCAGTCGCGCGCCATCTTCGAGGACGTCCTCGGCGGCGCGGTGGGCGCGGGCGACGCCGCGGGCTTCGGCGTGCGCATGGCGCGCACCCAGCAGATCTTCGCGCAGGGCACGCTGCTCAACACCGACGTGCCCACCGACGTGGCGCTCTCCGGCGACGGCTTCTTCATCGTGCGGGGCTCCGTCGGCGGCGTCGACGGCAGCTTCTACACCCGGGCCGGGCAGTGCACCGTGCGCAACGACGGCACCCTGGTGAACCCCAACGGCCTCGCGCTCCAGGGCTACCGCGCCAACCCCGACGGCACCTTCTCCTCGCTGCTCGGCGACATCGAGGTGCCCACCACCAGCCTTCCTCCCCGGGCGACCACCCGGCTCAACGTGACGGCCAACCTGGACTCGACCTCCGCCACCCCCGCGGCGGCCTTCGATCCGCTCAACCCGGGGCCCACGTCCAACTTCTCCACCGCCATGACGGTGTACGACTCGCTCGGAACGCCCCACACGGTGAGCATCTACTACCGCCGCACCGCCGCCAACTCGTGGGAGTACCACGCGCTCGCCAACGGCGGAGAGCTCGCGGGCGGCGTCGCCGGGCGCAACACCGAGATCGCCGCGGGCACGCTCGCCTTCAACGCCAGCGGGGCGCTCCAGACCAACACCGTCACCGCCGGCGGCACCGTGAGCTTCACCGGCGCGGTCGCGGCGCAGCCCCTGGCCTTCAACTTCGGGACGCCCATCGCGGCCGGCGGAACCGGCCTCGACGGCATCAGCCAGTTCGGCTCGCCCAGCAGCGTCGGCGCCCAGAGCCAGGACGGCTACGCGCCCGGCGACCTCAACAACGTGCGCATCGACGGAGACGGCACCGTCAACGGCATCTTCACCAACGGCGAGACCATCCCCATCGGCCGGATGGCGGTCGCGCGCTTCCGCTCCAACGACGGCCTCGACCGCGCCGGGCACAACCTCTGGACGGACACCCGCGAGTCGGGCGAGCCCGCCATCGGCACCGCGGGCACCGGCGGCCGGGGGTCCATCGTCGCGGGCTCGCTGGAGCAGAGCAACGTCGAGGTCACCGAGCAGTTCGTGGAGCTCATCGCGCACCAGCGGTCGTTTCAGGCCAACTCCAAGACCATCACCACCGCCGACCAGATGCTCCAGGAGCTGATGAACATCAGCCGATGAGCCCCTCGAATCGCACCGCACCATGAGCGACGACAAGAACGACAAGGCCCGCAAGGGCGACGCCCCCGCTCCCTCCCCGAAGGGCGTGAGCGTGGTGGCCCTCATCCTCACGGCGCTCGTGTCCGCCGGAGCCGCCGGCGGGGCCTCGCTCTATGTGAGCAAGCGCACCGCCCACCCGGCTCCCTCGGCGCACGCCGCCCAGGCCGCCGCGCACGCGCCCGCCGCGCACGCGCCCCCCGGCTTCACCCTGCCGCTCGATCCCTTCGTGCTGATGTCCGCCGACAGCCATCGCGCCTTCCACGCGATGCGCACCACCCTGGCGCTGGAGTTCGCCCCCGCCACCCGCGAGGAGGACGTCCGCCCCTACGTCGCCCGCATCCGCGACGCGGCGCTCTCGATGCTCCGCGCCATCCCCTACGAGGTCGCCTCCGACCCCGCCCAGATGGACCACCTCCGCGCCGAGCTCCAGACCCGCTTCCAGGCCACCGGCGTGCGGGGCATCGCGCGGGTGCTCATCACCGACCTCGTGGTCCAATGAGCGCCGACGAGCCCGTCGCCACCGGACCGCTGCGCTTCGCCCTGGAGGGCCAGGGGTTTCGTCGCGCGGTGGCGATGATCGAGGGGGAGAGCACCCGCCTCGCCACGGCGCTGCGCCGCGCGCTCCCCTTCCTCGCCCGCCGCGAGGTGCCCATCACCCTCGGCTGGGCCCGGGCGCTCCCCATGAGCGACGCGCTGCGCGACCTTCCCCGGCCCGTCCATGTCTCGGCCCTCACGGTCGAGCCGGGCCGCGCCCCCGGCGCCCTCGTGCTCGACACCAACGCCCTGCGGCTGCTGCTCGACGGGGTGCTGGGCGGCGACGGCCGGGCGCTCCCCACGCTCGACGCCGCCGGGCTCACGGCCCCGCAGCGGGCCCTCGTGGGCCGCACCGTCGAGGGCATCGTGCGCGCCGTCGGCGAGGTGCTCGCCTCCCGCATCGGCGTGAACATCGCCCTCGCCTCCGACCGCCCGGACCCCAACGCCAGCGATGGGACCTCCATCGTCTGCGCCTTCATGCTCGGGGCCGACCTGGGGCGCGTGCTGCTGGTGCTCCCCAAGAACGCCCTGCTGGGCCCTGGCGCCGCCATCACCTCCGCGCTCCCGGCCCCGGAGAACTACAACCCGCACGTGCTGCGCGCCCTCGACGGCGTCGACCTCGAGCTGGTGGTCGAGCTCGCGAGGGTGCCCGCGCGCCTCGACGTGGTGCTCGGGCTGAAGGTGGGCGACACGCTGCCGCTGGGCATCCCGGTGAGCGATCCGGTGAGCGTGCGCATCGACGACAAGCCGATGTTCCGAGGCAGGCCGACCACCGTCGCGGGCTGCATCGCCGTCCGCATCGAGTGACAGGCACGATCGTTGATTAGGTGATCGATCGCCCGGGGGTTTCGCTTCGCCCGGGGAGGAGATCCATCGCCCGCCATGAGCCTGCAGGTACCTGCCATCAACCCCGAGACGGGCCTCCCCATCGAGGTCGCGGCGCCTTCCGCCGACGCGCCGCCCGCCTACCACCTGCTGCGAGACGTCGAGGTCGAGATCACCGTCGAGATCGGGCGCCGCCAGATGCGCATCGCCGACGTGCTGAAGCTCTCCCCCGGCCAGACCCTCTCGCTCTCCAAGGCCGCGGGCGAGCCGCTCGACCTCTACGTCAACGGCCGCCTCCTCGGCCGCGGCGAGGCCGTCGTCATCGGCGACCAGTACGGCGTGCGCATCACCGAGCTCATCTCCGCCGAACCCGGAGGCCGCCCATGAACAAGACCCCCCGCATCCTGAGCGCCATCGCGTTGACGGCCCTGGTTGGCGTCTTGACGGCGCCCGCCGCGCAGGCCCAGCAGGTCGACGCCACCACCGACTACCAGCAGGTGGCCCGGCGCTACTACCGCACGCGCCGCTCTCATCGCCACGCCCCGCCCGCTCCGCCCCCCGTAGCCGCCGCCCCCGCAGCCGCCGCCCACGCGCCGGTCGTCGCATCGCCTGCGCGCGTTCCCGCTCCGGCCCCCGTGGTCGCGGCCCCCGTGGTCGCGGCCCCCGCCCGGGCTCCCGCGGTCGCGGCTCCCGCCCCTGCGCCGGCCCCCGTGCTCGCGGCGCCCGCGCCTGCGCCCGTGGTCGAGGCGCCTGCCCCTGCGCCCGCCGCGACGCCGCTGCCGGTGCGCCACGGTCGCCCGCTGGTGATGGCCGCCCGCCAGACCTATCCCAGCGGCGGATGGAAGATCCTCGTGGGCTTCGGCGGCCTCGGGCTCGCGCTCTTCCTCTGGAAGCGCCGGGTCCCGGTGTCGACGCTCAGCCTCGGCTGCGAGATCCAGGTGGTGAACCGCACCTCCATCGGAGGGAAGTGCGAGCTGATCGTGGTCGACGTCGGGGGACAGCGCATGCTCCTCGGCGCCACCAGCGGATCGGTGCAGTACCTCGCCGCCATCGACGCCCCTGAGCTCGCGAGCGCCGCCGCCCCCGACAAGACCGCGGGCTTCGAGTCGATGTTCGCCGCGGCCCGCTCCCGCACCCGGGAGAGGGGCATCGAGCCCCGCCCTCGCGAGATGGCCGCCGAGCGCCCTCGCGACACCTCGCGCTCCCCGCTCAACCCGCAGCCCCTGCGCAGCGAGGCTCCCGCCCGCAGGAGCTCCGCCCCGGAGGGCCAGGTCGCCGGCCTGCTCGCGCTCGGGGTCCTTCGTTGATCGCGCCCCGCCGCCTCCTCGCCCTCGCGACGGCGGCGGCCGCCTCGCTCCTCCCGGCGCTCTCCTGGGCCGACCCGCTGCCCTCCCCGGGCAACGTGCTCACCGACCCCGGGCTCACGCCCCAGCTCAAGATCCTCGCGCTCCTCACGCTGCTCTCGCTGCTCCCGGCCATCGTGCTGACGATGACCTCCTTCACCCGCGTGGTGGTGGTGCTGGGCTTCGTGCGCCACGGCATCGGAACCCAGCAGTCGCCCCCCACGCAGGTCATCGTCGGGCTCGCGATCTTCCTCACGGCCTTCACCATGGCGCCGGTGACCACGGCCATCGCCCGTGACGCCTGGGAGCCCTACGCCTCGGGTCGCATCACCGCCGAGCAGGCCGTCGCCAGGGCCACCACGCCGCTCCGCAGCTTCATGCTCCGGCAGACCCGCGAGGCCGACCTCGCCCTCTTCTACGAGGCCTCCCGCCAGGCGCTCCCGCAGACCGAGGAGGAGGTGCCGCTGCGCATCGCCGCCCCGGCCTTCGTGGTGAGCGAGCTCACGACGGCCTTCCAGATGGGCGTGATGGTGCTGCTTCCCTTCCTGGTCATCGACCTGGTGGTCTCGGCGCTGCTGATGTCGATGGGCATGATGATGGTCCCGCCCTCGACGCTCAGCCTGCCCGTCAAGCTGCTGCTCTTCGTGGTCGCCGACGGCTGGCACCTGCTCGTCGGATCGCTCCTGCGGAGCTTCGCGTGACCACCGACGGCGCCCTCGCGCTGATGTTCGACCTCTTCGTCACCTGCGCTCGGGTGGGCGGCCCGCTGCTGCTCATCGCCCTCGTGGCGGGCCTCGTCGTCGGCGTCGCGCAGGCCGCCACGCAGCTCAACGAGAGCAGCGTGAGCTTCGTGGTGAAGGCCACCGCCATGGTCGTCACGCTGCTGCTGCTCGGTCCCACGATCGGCGGCTTCGCGGTGCAGTACACCCGCACCAGCCTGCAGGCCATCGAGCACGTCGTCCGGGGATGAACCTCCCGCACGAGCTCATGGCGCAGGCCCTGGGCGCGGCCCTGGCCTTCTCGCGCACCGCGGGCTTCGTGGTCACCTCGCCCTTCCCCGGCCCGTACACCGGGCCCACCCAGCGCCTCGGGCTCGCGCTGATGCTCGCCTGGGTCGCCAGCGCCTGCGCCCCGGCGACCCCCTTCACCCACCTCGACATCCGCCTCTTCGGCCACGTCGCCTCCGAGCTCGCGGTGGGCCTGCTCCTGGGCGCCGCCTTCCGCTTCGTGCTCTCCGCCGCCGAGGTGCTGGCGCAGACCGTCTCGCTCTCCACGGCGCTCTCCTCGCCGTCGATCTTCAACCCCACCATCGAGTCGACCGAGGCGCCGCTCGCCTTCGCGGTCTCGCTCATGGGCGTGCTGGTCGCCCTCGCCGTGGGCGCCCACCGGGTGGCCATCCTCTGGCTGCTGGAGTCCTTCCGGGCGCTGCCCGTCGGGGTCACGGTCCCCTTCGACGCCGCCGCCGGAACCTTCGTCGACCTCGCCGCCGAGGCGATGGTGGTCGGGGTCAACCAGGCGCTGCCCGTCGTGGTGGTGACCCTCGTCACGCAGGTGACGCTGGCGATGATCGCCCGCGCCGCCCCGGCGCTGCAGCTCTTCAACGTCGGCATCGGGATCATCGTCGCCGCGGGCACGGCCGTCTTCATGTCCTCGCTGAGGGACGTCACCTCCGGCCTCGGCCAGCACTTCCTCACCCTCTCCGCGCGCATCGAGCACCTGCTCTCGGTGCTCGGAACCTGATCCTCCGATGAGCGACGCAGACCAGGGCGAGAGAGAGTTCGACCCGACCCCGCAGCGGAGGGAGCAGTTTCGCAAGGACGGCCGCTACGCCAAGGCGCGCGACGCGGGCGGGGTCGCGGCGACCATCGCCGTGGTGGCGGTGCTCCTCGGCTCCCGGCCCATCATGTCGCGCGCGGCGGGGCTGCTCTTCGCCAACAGCCTGGGCGACCTCGGGGCCCTGGAGCGGGTGGGCATCGGCCGAACGCTCGCGCTGCTGGGCGGGCTGATGCTCTCCCTCGTCGGCCCGGCGGTCCTCGCGGCGGCGGCGGCGGCGATGGCGGTGGGCCTCGCCCAGACGGGCCTCGAGGTGAGCTCCGAAGGCATCGGGTTCAAGCTCGAGCGGCTCAACCCCATCGAGGGGCTCAAGCGGCTGTTCTCGTTCAAGCAGGGCGCCGCGGAGGTGGCGCTGGGGATGCTGCGGGTGTGGGTGGTGGGCTGGGTGGCGTGGCGGGCGCTCGCGCGCGACCTGCCGTCGCTCGTGGGCCTCTCCCGGCTGCCGACGGACGCGGCCATGGGGCGAGGGGCGGAGGTGATCGTGCGGGTGGTGCTGCACGCCCTGCTGGCGCTCTCCCTGGTCGCGGCCGTCGATTACGGCTGGAGCTGGTGGAAGCTGGAGCGGGACATGAAGATGACCCGCCGCGAGATGATGGACGAGAACCGCTCGCAGGAGGGCGATCCCAAGGCCAAGGGGCGCATGAAGGCCCGGGCGAGGGCGATGGCGCGCAAGCGCTCGCTGGCCAACGTCAAGCAGGCCGACGTGGTGGTGACCAACCCGACGCACGTCGCGGTGGCGCTGCGCTACGCCGAGGGCGACGCCGCGCCGGTGGTGGTCGCCAAGGGGCACGACGCGATGGCGCTGCAGATCCGCACCGAGGCCCGGAGGCACGGGGTCCCCATCCTGGAGAACCGCAAGCTCGCCCGCGCCCTCGACGCCGAGGTGCCGCTGGGGAAGATGGTCCCCGGCAAGCACTTCGCGGCCGTGGCCCGGGTGCTGGCCTGGGTCTACAAGATCCGGCCCTCGGCCCGGCGTGTGCGTAGCGCCCGGCCATGAGCGCGCAGGCCCCCACCCGAAGCAGCGACCGCTGGGACATGGTGGTGCCGCTCGGCATCATCGGCGTCGTCCTGATGATGGTGCTGCCGGTGCCGGCGCCGCTCCTCGACGTGCTGCTCTCCTTCTCCGTCGCCCTGGCGGTGGGGGTCTTCCTCACGGCGCTCTTCATCGAGGAGGCCCTGGAGTTCAGCGCCTTCCCGGCCTTCGTGCTCATCGCCACGTTGCTGCGCCTCAGCCTCAACGTGGCCACCACCCGGCGCATCCTGCTGCACGGCGCCGAGGGTCCGAGCGCCGCGGGGCACGTCGTCGAGGCCTTCGGCCGCTTCGTGGTCGAGGGCAACGTGCTGGTCGGGCTCGTGGTCTTCCTCATCCTGGCGGTGATCAACTTCGTGGTGATCACCAAGGGCGCCGGGCGCGTCGCGGAGGTGGCCGCGCGCTTCACCCTCGACGCGATGCCCGGCAAGCAGATGGCCATCGACGCCGACCTGGCCTCCGGCGCCCTCGACGGCGAGGGCGCCCGCAGCCGCCGCAAGAACCTGGAGCGCGAGGCCGACTTCTTCGGCGCCATGGACGGCGCCAGCAAGTTCGTCCACGGCGACGCCATCGCGGGCCTTCTCATCACGGCCATCAACCTCGTCGGCGGCCTCGTCATGGGCCTCTCCTCGGGGATGGACCTCGCCCAGGCCGGCGAGACCTTCTCGGTGCTGAGCGTGGGCGACGCGCTCTCCACGCAGATCCCCGCGCTGCTGATCTCCGCCGCGGCGGGCATCGTGGTGACCCGGAGCGCCACCCGAGAGCCCATCGGCCGGGCCTTCAGCGACCAGCTCCTCGGCCGACCGAGGCCCGTGCTGATGACCGCCGGAATCATGACGCTCCTGGCCCTGGTGCCCGGGATGCCCGCCTTCCCGTGCCTGCTGATGGCGGGCGGCCTGGTGCTGGCCTCCCGCTCCCGCACCCGCAGGACCGAGGCCGCCACCGCCGCCGCGGGGGCCTCCTCCGAGCCGAGGCGCTCGGCCTCCGAGGAGGTCGACGCCGCCCTCGGGCTGGAGACGCTCACCCTGGAGGTCGGCTACGAGCTCGTCGGCGTGGTCGACACCGCCCGCGGAGGAACCCTCCTCGACCGCGTGGCCGCCCTTCGCCAGCAGCTCGCGCGCGACCTCGGCCTGGTGATGCCGCCGGTGCACGTGGGCGACAACCTGTCGCTCCAGCCCGGCGGGTACCGGGTGCTCATCCTGGGCAACGAGATCGGCCGGGGGCTCTGCCGCGCGGGCCGGCTGCTGGCGGTCGACCCCAGCGGGATGTCCCCCGCGCTCGACGGGGAGCGCACCACCGACCCGACCTTCAACATGCCCGCGTGGTGGATCGCCCAGCGCGACAAGGAGCTCGCCGAGGCCCTCGGGTACACGGTGGTCGACCACGCGACGATCCTCGCGACGCACCTGGGCGAGCTGCTCCGCACCAACGCCCACCGTCTGCTGGGTCGCCAGGAGGTGCAGCACCTGCTGGAGGTGCTGGCGCGCACGGCGCCGAAGCTGGTCGACGACGTGGTGCCGGCGCTCATCTCCCTGGGCGACCTGCTGCGCGTGCTGCGCAACCTGGTCCGCGAGTCGGTCTCCATCCGGGACATGCGCACCATCCTGGAGTCGCTGGCGGAGTTCAGCGCGCAGACCAAGGACGTCGAGCAGCTCACCGAGCTGGTGAGGGAGCGCCTCGCGCCGCAGATCACGTCGCGCTTCAAGGGCGGGGACAGCAGCGTCGCCGCCATGACGCTCGACGCCTCGCTCGAGGACATCCTCCGCCGCTCGCTCCGGGACATCGCCGCGGGCACCGGCGGCGCCCTCGACCCTGCGCTGCTCCGAGGCGTGGTGCAGTCCGCCGAGCGCGCGGTGGGAACCTTCAACGCCCAGGGCGTCACACCGCTGCTGGTGTCTCCGCCGGACCTTCGCCGCTACGTGAGGGCGATCTTCGAGTGGAAGCTCCCTCAGCTCGCGATCGTGTCCTTCCGGGAGATCGAGCCGAGCGCCCAGCTCCGGGTGATCGAGCGCCTCGGCCCGACCCATGCACTGGACGGCCGCTGAGGTTGAGAGCGAGATGATGAGACGTCAGGTCTTTCGCGGGCGCACGCTGGCCTCGGCCCGTCAGGCCGCCGAGCAGGTGTTCGGCAGCGGCGCCGTGCTGCTGACGACCCGCGAGGTTCGCCGCCCCGGGCTCGCTGGAATGCTCGGCACCACGGAGATCGAGGTGGTCGCCGCCGCCCCGGAGGCCGAAGCCCCGCCCTCCGTCCCTCCGCCTCCACCGTCGCGCCCGTCGACGCAGCTCTTCGCCCAGGAGGCCTACGCCCCCGAGCGTCGGCCCGACGTGGCCGCGGTCGCCACCCTCCGCAACGAGCTCCGCTCCGAGCTCCGCTCGCTCAAGGCCTCCTCGCTCCAGTCCGATCGCGGCGCCCCCGACCTCCTGGCCGAGCTCGCCGCGCTGCGCGTCGCCATCGAAGACGCGACGCCCGCGCTCCGCCTCGGCGACGAGGCCGCCGCGATGCTCCGCCGGCTGGGCATCGAGGGCTCCGCGGCCGCCGGCGTGGCCCGCTGGCTCAAGGGCCCGGAAGACGGCCGCGCCCTCTCCGAGCGGATGCGCGACGCGCTCTCCGAGGCGATCAAGGTGACCGCCTGGCCGATCGCGACCCCGGGGCGCGCGGTGATCGCCCTCGCCGGGCCGACCGGCGTCGGCAAGACGACGACCATCGCCAAGCTGGCGGCGCACGCCACCATCGACCGGCGCTCGGTGACCCTGGTGACCTGCGACGGCTTCCGCGTGGGCGCGGTCGAGCAGCTCCAGCGCTACGCCACGCTGCTGGGCGCCCAGTTCGTCTCGGTGGGCACCGCCGAGGAGCTGGCGCGCTGCCTCGACGAGGCCACCACCGACCTGGTCTTCGTCGACACCGCGGGCCGCCGACCGACCGCCGACGGCGCCGAGAGCCTGCTCTCCGCGCAGTCCTTCGGGGAGCGCGACCGCGGCTACGCGCGCCACGTGCTGCTCTGCCTCCCGGCCGCGCTCCGGGCGCAGGACGCGGCCTCGGCGCTCAAGACCTTCGGCTCGCTCGACCCGACGGCCCTGGCGATCACCAAGATCGACGAGACCTCGGCGCCGTCGGGGCTGCTCCACGGGACGGCCGCCTCGGGGCTCCCGCTCTCGGTGCTCTGCGCGGGGCAGGAGGTGCCCGAGCACATCGCCCAGGCGACCGTCGCGGCGATCCTCGACCAGCTCGTGCCGCGCACCGGCGCCCGGGGATCGGCGGCATGAACGTCCCTGCGCTCGGCGTGGTGGAGGGCGACGCCCGCAGGGCGCTCGACAAGGCGCAGTACGACCGGTTTCTCCCGATCGTGCGGCGCATCGCCATGCGCGCGGCGCGGCGGGTCCCGCGGCACATCGCGGTGGCCGACCTGGTGAGCTGCGGCTGGCTCGGGCTGATGGAGGCCTTTCACCGAGCGACCCCGGGCATGGCCCCGGAGGAGTTCGAGGCCTACGCGTCGTACCGCATCCGCGGCGCGATGCTCGACTACCTCCGCAGCCTCGACACGGGCTCGAAGCACATGCGCCGCGCCTCGCGCGACCTCTCCCGCACCATCAAGAACCTCGGTCAGTCCCTCGGCCGCGCCCCGACGGAGCAGGAGATCGCCCAGTCGCTGGGCATGACCGAGCCCGGCTACCAGGAGCACCTGGCCCGGCTCTCCGAAGCCGGGATGACCCGGCTGGAGCTGTTCGACTTCGACCACGACAAGGTCGACTCCGGGGTCGAGCCCGCCGACGACGCCCTCGCGCACCGCCAGCTCGCTGACGCGCTCGCCGACGCGGTGACGCAGCTCCCGGCGCGGCTCCAGATGGTGCTGGCGCTCTACTACCAGGAGGAGTGCACCCTCAAGGAGATCGGGGCGGTGCTCAACCTCAGCGAGTCGATGATCTCCCGTCTCCACACCGAGGCGGTGCACCGCCTCCGCGCAGCGATCGGAAGGGAATGAACCCATGAGCGATGGCATCTACGTGGCCCTGAGCGGGGCCCTCGGGCAGTCGACGCTGCTCGAGTCGACCGCCAACAACCTGGCCAACGCCTCGACGGACGGCTACCACCGGGTGCATCCGGTGTTTCAGCAGGTGCTCTCCGCGGCGGGCGGCGCGGCCTCGCGTCGCACCCCGGGGGTCACCGTGGCGAGGCTGCAGGTCGACCAGAGCGCGGGGGCGTTTCGTCCCACCGGGCGCGCGCTGGACGCGTCGCTGCCCGACGACACCTGGCTGGCGGTGTCGACCCCTCGGGGAGAGCGCTACACGCGCGCGGTCTCGCTGACCATCGACCCCACCGGGGCGGTGCGCACCGCGCAGGGCCACGCGGTGATGGGCGAGACGGGTCGGCCGCTGCAGGTCCCTCCGGGCACGATCGACGTGGGGCTCACCGCGACCGGCGAGCTCCGCAACGTCGACACCCTGGTGGGCAGGCTACGGCTGGTGCGCTTCAACCAGCCGCAGCAGCTTCTCCAGGAGGGCGCGACGCTGGTGGCCGCGGGCGGCGCCGTGCCCACGCTGGCGGTCAACCCCTCGCTGACGGTGGGCTCGCTCGAGGGATCCAACGCGACCACGGTCACGTCGATGACCGAGATGGTGACGGCGACGCGCACCTTCGAGGCCTTTCAGCGGGTGATCGACGCCTTCCGCGAGGCCGACCGCCGCGTGGTGTCCTCGGTGCCGGGCTCCCTGGGCTGAGCGCAGCGATGCGCGTCGACGCCGTCTCCCCGCTCGGCTCCGCAGCCTCCGAGGCGCCTCGCGCGAGGTCCTCGCAGGAGGTCCCGCTCGCCCGCACGGTGACGTCGCGGGAGGAGATCCGCGAGGCGCTCGGCCGCTCCTTCGAGGCGGTGATGGGCGAGGCCCCGACGCCCGCGGCGCTCGACCTGCTCAGCGCCCAGGCGAGCCTCGAGACCGGCCGCGGCCGCAGCATGTACAACTTCAATTTCGGGGGCATCAAGGGCACGAGCCCGGGCGGCCTCACCACCGTCGCTCGCACCCACGAGTGGGAGGGCGGGGCTCGCTACGAGACCCACGCGCACTTCCGCGCGTACGGCTCCCTCGACGAGGGCGCCCAGGACTTCCTCTCGCTGCTTCACCGCCGCTACGCGGGCGCCGTGGAGGCCGCGACCCGCGGCGACGTCGACGGCTACGCGCACGCCCTCAAGCAGGGCGGCTACTTCACCGGCCCCGAGGATCGCTACGCCAACGACCTCCGCGGCCTGCTGGGCCTCCCCCGAGGCCCCGAGGCGCTGAGCCCGTCCGCGCCCTCGCCGGCCCTCGACGGGGGCGCTGGCCTCGGCGACTTCTCCTCGTCGAGCCAGGTGGCGCTGATGCTCAACGCGGTGTCGATGAGCATCGCGCGCATCGCCGACCCTCGACCCGAGCGGGACTGAACCCCCGCTCGGTCCGCTCCCTCTTCAGTCCCCGGTCGCGTCCATCGCGGCATCCGCCGCCGCGGCGTCCTCCGCGGCGTCCGTCGACGCGCCGCCGTCGGCCACGACATCCGCCACCACCGTGTCGGCCACCGTCGTATCGGTCCCCAGCGGCGCATCCACGACCACGGCGGTGTCCACCACGGCGGTGTCGGCCACGCCGGTGTCGGCGTCCGTCGGCGGGATGGCGCACCTCGTCGCGAGGCAGCTCAGGGGCTGCGCGCAGTCGCTGTGGCGCACGCAGCGACCGTCCTCGCAGCCGAGGGCGAGCGCAGCGAGCAGGGCGAGCGCGGCGAGGCCGCGTCGATCAGAGGTGGATCGCGACACCGAGCGCTCCGTTGGTGGCGAAGAGGACCGACCGAGCGGGCACGTCGTTGCCGAGGAAGAAGACATCCACGGAGAGCGCGCCGATGAGGGACACGACGCTGCCGAGGCGCAGGTCGAAGGTGACCGAGGCCTCCGGTCCGGCGAGCACGTAGGGCGCGAAGAAGATCGCCGCCGCGACGCCAGGGCGCAGCGTCAGCCTCCCCACGCTGCGAGAGAACTCGAAGCGCGGAACCACCCCGACGCTGGTGCGCCCGTCCACCTCGGCGCGCAGCGAGAAGCCGGTGACCCACTGAGGGGTCGTGCTGTGCCAGGTGCGCCAGGCGACGTCGACGTAGACCGGCGTGTGGGTCGCGTACGAGTTGCCGCCGCCGCTGCTGCCCAGCGACAGCCCCGAGGCGCCGCTCAGGGCGATGGAGTGGAACTGCGTCGGAGCCTGCGTCTGCGCTTCCGAGACAGCGGCCGCCAGGAGGATCTCCGCCGCGACGAGCGCTCCGAAGGCGAAGGGAGAAGCGAGGGACGACACGGTGGCTGCGGCGATTGGGCAGCGCTTCGATGCCTATTGTCAAGAAAGTCGGAGACCGGCTATCCATGCCCTCGGAGCGGACGACGATGTTCTACGTGCATGGGGTGCAGGGGAGGCTGTTCGAGGGCCCCCTGGAAGACCTGCGTCGGGTCGAGTCGGTGCAGCGGGCTTCGGCGGCCCGCGCGGTCTCTCCCATCGGCATCGATGCGGGAGAGCGCGACCCGGTCGAGGCGATGCTCGCACGACGGGCCGACGCTCCGCCCCGCAACGCGCTGTCGGCCTATTCGCAGAGCGCTCCGGTGTCGGCGCCCCGTCACGCGGTGACCCGGGTGGAGGAGCTCATGAGCCGCTCGGTGGTGACCGTGCGCGCCGAGGCCTCGGTGCTCGACGCGTGGACGCTGCTGGCCGCGCGCTCCTTCGGGCAGGCGCCGGTCGTCGATGGGCGGGGCGCCCTCGTGGGGCTGCTGACCCGCGCCGACCTGCTGCGCTCCGATCGCCTCCCTGCTCCGGGCATCGACGTGCGGGTGTGGGCGGCCTTCCTCGCGCGTCGTGTGGCCGACGTCATGTGGACCCCGGTGCCCGGCGTCTCGCCCGAGACGGACATCCGCCGGGCTGCGAGCGCGCTGCTGGACACCGGGCTGCCGGGGCTCCCGGTGGTCGACGAGGCGGGCGCCCTCACCGGCTTCCTGTCCCGCACGGACATCCTCCGCGCGGTGGCCCACGACCCGCCGCTCGACCTCTGGCTTCGCTGATGGATACTTTCCCCAACACCGCCATGAGATCCACCGCGCTGGCCTGCCTCGTGGGATCGCTCGTCTCCACAACCTCGGTCGCGTGGGCGCAGGAGCTCGTCGACGGCACCGGGTACTTCCGCGGCCCCGCGTCCGGGGTCGTCACCGGCGACGGCACGGGGTACTTCCGCGGGGTGGCGCCCTCCGCGCCGCCTCCGCCGCGTAGCCCGGTCGCGACCGTGCCCCCGGCTCTCACGCCCTATGGCCAGGGCGCCTGGTGGTCCTGGGGATTCCCCTCCTGGGGATGGTTCGGCAGTCCGCTGTTGGGCAGTCGCCTCTTCCCATATGGATATGGGACACCGCGCGCTCTCTTCCCTACAACGGGCCGTCTTCTTGACGCCTCGATGCATCGACGCTCTCCTCGCTCGCCGATGCCTCTCGTCAACGAATACCGTCCCTGGTGAGCTCCATGCTGAAGGTCGACCCGTTCGAGCACCTGGGCCCCGGCGAGGTGGTGTCCATCGACGTCGGCGACAACATCTCGCTCTCCTTCCGCGTCGAGCGCACCGACCCCGAGCAGCGCCGGGTGCACCTGCACCTGGAGGGGGACGAGCGCTCGGCCGACGGCGTGGAGTTCGTCGACTGGCGCGTGTTCATGCTGCTGGGCCAGCACCGGTCGAGCAGCTCCGGCCCCGTGGCGGTGAGCGTCCCCACCGAGCTCCGCGGTCTGTCTCGAAGCCCGCTGCGGCTGGAGCTCGAGGTGCTCGAAGGCACCGCGCTCATGCAGCGCCGCAGCCTGTACCGCACCACGCGCCCAGGCATCCGGGCGAGGGTGCGGGTCGACGGTGCGACCGAGACCGTGCAAGGAGACGTCCTCGACCTGAGCGCGTCGGGCCTCGCGCTGAGCACCTACGTCTCTCCTCCCTCGACGGGCACCGGGCTCGACCTCGAGGTGCTGCTCCCGACGGGTGAGACCTTGCCCGCGCGCGGTCGCCTGGTCGGCGCGATGGCCCGGGGCTCCGGGGGCGACGACTGGCGCTGGAACGTCCAGTTCGACGACCTCCCCGCGGCGGTGCGC
The DNA here is from genome assembly GCA_004297725.1 of Myxococcaceae bacterium. Lineage (GTDB taxonomy): Bacteria > Myxococcota_A > Polyangia > Polyangiales > SCUS01. The sequence goes on from SCUS01000151.1 coordinate 97,816, forward strand.
GACGCGCTGCGGTCCTACATCCACCGCGCGCAGCCGTAGCGGCGATGGACGCGCCCGATCCCTTCACCCTGATCAGCGCCGGCATGCGGGTGCAGCTCGAGCTGGCTCCCGAGCAGCGGGTGCGCCTCGTGGTGGACTTCGTCCGCAAGGGCCTCTCGACCATCTGGTGCCATCGCGGACCCGAGCGCGAGCTGCCCGAGCTCGCCGCCGGATCGCGGGTGCTCACCCTGGAGGCCGGTGACATGAGCGGGCTGCTGAAGGTCCCCGTGATGCCGACCGCCGTGGCCGTCGCCGATCGCTCCGACGGCAGGGTGCTCACGGTCAGCCTGAAGGTCCTGTCGGGCACGATCTGGGTACAGCGGCGCAGGTACATCCGTCTCCGCAACCCGCCCATGGCGCTGGACCTCCGGCTCGCGGGGGCGACCCTCGGGGTCGAAGCGCGAGCGCTCAACCTCGGCGGCGGCGGCCTTGCGGTGGCGGTGCCGACCGACGGCTTCCGCCCCGGCGACCAGGTGGAGCTGCAGTTCAGGATCGCGAACGTCGCCCCGCTCCCGGCGCGAGGAACGGTGCTGCGTGTGGAGCCTCTGCTCGGCGGCGACTCGGTGCTGGCGATCCAGCTCACCGAGATCCGGGAGAGCCACCGTGACCGCCTGGTGAGCCTGATCTTCCGAGAGCAGACGCGACGTCGCATCGCGGAGTGACGCCCCCTCCCTGACCGTGTCGCCCGGTCGAGGCGCTAAGCCACAGCTGAGGAACGCTGCCACGGAGGGTCGAGCCCGACGCGACGGGGGAATGCGCTCGGGCGATGAGCCAACACCTCGTCACGACGCAGGTAATCCAGCATCGCGTCGGCAGGGCATGGGCGCTGCAATGCTCGCAGACTGTCGTAGTTCGCGAGATGAAGTGCACGACCGGATGGGGCCCGTCTTTCTTCTCCTCGCGGGGCCTTTCGACCGCAATCGCGAAGCGAGGTGTCACCGTGAACACGCTGCATCTGGGGTATCTCCCTGTCCTCCACTCCTACGTGACCGCAGGGCCGAAATGAGCCCCGCGGCCATCGCTCGCATCGCCGCGATCGCCGGCGCATTCCTGCTCTCGGGCTGCTCCCAGGAGCTCGCGACCTCGCCGGGCGCGGACGCCTCGGAGCACGACGCGCCTCGACTGCCTGAGGTCGATGGTCGCCAGCCGATCCTGCCCCTGCTCTTCGTCGACGCCGGGGCCGCGAGCCCGCATGACGCGCCCCGCACGGACGCTCCGAGCGTCACGCCCGATGCGGTGGGCGTCTCCGATGCGGTGGGCGTCCCCGATGTGGTGGGCGTCCCCGATGTGTCGATGCTCGTGGATGCAGCCCCGATCGACGCGGGCGCCCCGGTGGACGTCGGCGGTCGTGACGCCTCGCTCCCCGTCGACACGGGCGCCCCGACGGACACCGGTCCTCGCGGGGGCCCGGCTACGGCCGATCGGCCTGTCCCCGTCGATGTGCCCGCCATGGTCGATGCAGGCACGCTGCCGGGCTCCAGCCCCGCCATCCCCGCGTGGGACGGAGCGACCGTGGCGCACGTGCGTGAGCTGCGCGCCCGCGGCGTGGCGATGGGCAACCGCCTCGGGGTCTTCGCCAAGATCGGCGACTCCATCACCGAGAGCGGGAGCTTCCTCTTCGACATCGGCTTCGGCTGGGCCGAGCTGGGCGGCTACGGAGCCCTCAACACCACGATCCAGTACTTCCGCGCGACGACGCTCGACGGCGGGGTGAGCTCCTTCAACCGACCGAGCGCCTGCGCCACCGCCGGGTGGACCACCGACGACGCGCTGGCCGGCGGCAACGACGCCCCCATCTGGCGTGAGCTCCGCGCGATCCGCCCCTCCTGGGCGATCGTGATGTACGGCACCAACGACGTCGATCGAAGCACCGTCGCGGCCTTCACCGTCAACCTGAACCGCATCGTCGACATCATCGAGTCGGTCGGGACGGTGCCCGCGCTCAGCACCATCCCCGACCGCTACGACGGCGCCGACCGCGCAGCCCGGGCGCTGCAGATCTCCGCGGCGATCCGCAGCGTGGCGGCGGCGAGGCACGTCCCGCTGCTCGACTACTGGGCCGCGCTCCAGGGGCTCCCCATGCACGGCGTCTCCGACGACGGCATCCACCCCAGCGTGTACCTCTCCGGAGGCAGCACGGCCTCGGCCAGCTTCACCCCGGAGGGCCTGCAGTACGGCTACAACGTCCGCAACCTCACCGCGCTGCTGATGCTCGACCGCATGCGCTCTCTCCCCTGATCGCGACGCCTGCTCCGTCCCCGTGGTGGGTGTGACCACACCCCATGGGTGAGAGGCGCAGCCCAACGCTCCCTCCGACCACCGCCGTGTACGCCGACCTCCTCGACCTCCTCGTCGCCCTCGACCGCATCCCGCAGGACCCGCGGTACCACCCCGAGGGCGACGCCCTCTACCACTCCCTCCAGGTGTTCCAGCACGCCCGCCGGGAGTCCCGCGACCCGGCCCTCGTCGCGGCCGCGCTGCTGCACGACGTCGGCAAGGCCCTCCGCTCCGGCGACCACGCCGTCGAGGGCGCCGACCTCCTCGAAGGACTCGTCGCGCCCCGGGTGGTCTGGCTCGTCCGCCACCACCTCGACCTGCTCCACAGCCCCGGCGCGACCCGTCGCCACTTACGGGGTACAGTAAAACTCCATGACCTCGAACTGCTCCGCCGCTGGGACCTGGCGGGCCGCTCGCCCCGAGCGAGCGTGTGCTCCCCTGAAGAAGCCGTGACCCACCTCGCCCTCGACCCTGCTGCCCTCGGCCCCGACGCCGACGAGGCCCGCCATGGAAAGGACCCCTCCTCCCGCTGACCGTCTCTGTCTCCGCGCGACCTTCGACCGGGTCCCCGCCGAGGCCGCGCTCTGGGCGCCGCCGGACGCCGCCCTCGACGAGCTCCGGGACGCCGTCCGCCGCGCCGTCGAGGCCGTGCTCTCCGAGCGTCAGCGAGCCATCGTCGAGTGGCACTTCTTCGAGGGCATCTCCCAGGGGGAGATCGCCCGCCGGCTGGGGGTGAGCCAGCAGGTGGTGCAGAAGTCCATCTACGGCGTCACCCGCCGGGGCCGCCCGGTCGGCGGGTCGCTTCGCCGGCTCCGCGAGGCCCTCACCGCCCCTCCTGGGAGCACGGACCGCTGATGGCGCGCATGGGACCAGGCGGGCTTCGCGGAGCGATCGCGGGCGAGGCCGCGAGGCTCATGTACGAGGAGGGCGTGAAGCAGTACTTCACCGCCAAGCGGCTGGCGGCCAAGCGCCTCCTCGGCCGGGTCGGAGGTCGTCGGACGCGCTACCACCCGCAGGACCTGCCCTCCAACGGCGAGATCCGAGACGCGCTGCTGGCGATCGCGGAGTACGCCGAGGGCTCCGGCCGCACGAAGCGGCTCTTCGCGATGCGGGTGGTGGCGCTGCGGGCGATGAGGGCCCTCGAGCCCTTCGAGCCGAGGCTCATCGGGAGCGTCAGCACCGGGCACATCCGTCGAGGGAGCGACATCGACCTGCACGTCTTCACCGACGACGAGGACGCGCTCATGGAGCACCTCAAGGCCCTCGGCTGGCGCTGGGAGACCGAGCGGGTGTCGATCATGAAGGGCGGCGCGATGCGGGACTTCCTCCACGTCCATGTGCAGGACGCCTTCGAGTTGGAGCTCACGGTCTACCCCCGCCGCGACCTCCGCTTCCGCCCTCGCAGCAGCACCGACGGCAAGCCCATCGTCCGGGTGAAGGCCCACGCGCTGGAGGCGCTCATCGCCGAGGAGCACCCGGTTGAGTGGCAGCGCTACCTCACCGACGGAAGCCTGCCGGAGCTCGACGACGACGACGAGGACGAGGGGATGAGGGACCTCTCCTCCTGGGACGGGCTGCTGTGCCCCGACGACGAGGACGACGACCCGGAGATGGCGCCGACCGCGGAGGAGCTGGCGCTGGACGAAGGTCCCTACGACCCGCTGCCGGGCTTCGAGAAGACGTAGCGACGGTCAGTCGAGCGGGAGCGCCGCGATCTCCGCGCCCTCGGCGATGCCCAGGAACTCGAAGGCCGCGCGAGGGATCAGCACGGCGCCGTCGTCGTCGAAGCGCACGGCGCAGCTCGTCGCCCGGAAGAAGGGCGCCTTGTGGAGGTCGGTGGCGACCAGGGCGCGGGTGCCGTCGAACTCGTCCACCGGGCGCGCCGGGCCCCGGTGGGTGCGGCGCAGCAGCAGGATCTCGTCGGTGGCCGCCCGGAAGTGCGGACCCCCGTCGAAGGGGTCGATGCGGTGGCAGTACTGGAAGCCGATGCGCCGGAGCATCTTCTCGACCCCGCGGGTCTCGCGTCCGACCTTGCCGATGACCTCCTGGGCGTCGGGGGGCAGCAGCGAGGCGTAGATGTCTCCGGTGGGGAAGAGCGACTTGATGAACTCCTTGTTGCCCTTGGAGAGCCGGTCGGCCTCGGAGTAGCTCATGTCGGTGAACTTCCGGCCGAGCGCCTCCCAGAGGTGGCTGGTGCCGTCGGGCAGCAGCGGCGGGAGCAGCTCGGCGACCACGTCGTTGCGGAAGAGCCCGCGGTGCATCGCCATGAACAGGAAGCGCACGTACGAGATCATCATCCCCACGCGCTCTGGCACCAGGCGAAACTCCGGCAGCACGATGAGCCCGCCGATCTCCGTGGGCCCCTCGTAGGAGTGCCCGAGGCGCAGCAGCGTGTGGACGAAGTGCCGGTCGAGGGTCTGGCTGTATTTCTCCTCCACGATCACGTCGAGGAAGATGTACGGCGCGTCGCGGCGGCCGAGCTGCGCGAGGATCTTGCTGGTGCCGATGATCCGCTGCGCCAGGAGGTCTTCGATGACGAAGACGAACTCCCTCCGGCGCGGGTCTTTGACGGCGCCCGAGAACGACCGCATCGAGAGGTCGAGGATCTCCGCGACGGCCTCCGGGTCATCGGGGAGGTTCACCGTGTTGAGGTGCCGCGCCAGCTCCATCATCTGCGGCGCATCGTCCGGCGTCGCCCCTCGGATCACGTAGCGGAACATCCCCTGAACGCTCCCTTCAAAACTCCCGGGCGCTGTCGACGAGGATGGTCACCGGCCCCTCGTTGACGCTCTCCACCAGCATCTCCGCCCGGAACACCCCCGTCTCTACCACGACCCCGCGCGCCCGGATGAGCTCCCCCACCCGGCGGTAGAGGGCCTCCGCGGCCACGGGCTCCATCGCCCGATCGAAGGACGGCCGCCGCCCCCGGCGCATGTCGCCATAGAGCGTGAACTGCGACACCAGCAGCACCGCGCCGCCCACCGTCGACACGTCGAGGCTCATCTTCCCCGCGGCGTCCTCGAAGACCCTCATCCCGACGATCTTGTCGGCCATGAAGACCGCCGCGGCCTCGTCGTCGCCGGCCCCGACGCCCAGGAAGACCAGCAGTCCCCTGGCGATCTCTCCGACCACCTGGCCGCCGACCCGCACCCGCGCCTCGGCCACCCGCTGCGCGACCGCCCTCATCGCCCGAGGTCCTGCGCCACCTTCGGGAGCTTCGCGTCCGGCGGTCGCACGTAGGTGGGCTCCATGCTCCCGTCGTCGAGGGTGGCCCTGCCCGCGAGCACCTCGAGGGCCACGGTGCGCCCGGTGGGCGATCCCAGGGCGCGGGGCCTCACGACGAAGCGATCGATACCGACCGAGGTAAGCCGGGTGACCGCGTGGGGAGCGAGGTCGCCGTAGACCACGACGAGGTGATGGCCCGCGGCCGCGAGGGCACGCTCTCCGATCTCCTCCGGGGGCAGGTGCAGCAGCGGCAGCCACTCGTGCTCGCCGAAGCCCTCGGCGAAGAGCTCGTCGCGGCGCCCGTCGATGCAGGCGAGGGTGCGCGACCCGGGCGTGATGACCCCGCTCGCGATCGCCTGGAGCGACCCGACGCCCCAGAGGGGGAGGCCCGTGGCCAGCTCCAGGCCGCGGATGGTGGCGAAGCCCGCGCGCAGCCCGGTGAACGACCCGGGGCCCCTGCCGATGGCCAGGGCGTCGAGCTCGTCGAGCCGGAGCCCCGAGAGGGTGAGGGCCTGCTCGATGAGCCCGAGCAGGTGGGTGGCGTGGCCCGTGGCGATGCGACGGTTGATCTCCGAGAGGACGCAGCCGTCGTCGACGACGGCGACGGAGGCGGTGGCGGTGCTGGTGTCGAGGGCGAGCAGGCGCATCAGGCCGAGCAGACTACCGCGGCCGACCGGGCGCATCGCGCCACGAAATCACCCGCGGGTCGGCGGCGTGCTCCGAGGCGAAGCGCTGGAGCTCGGCGCGGCGGAGCCGCTGCGGGCCGCCGAGCCAGGCGGCGTCGCGCAGGTCGAGCACGACGGGCCTGCCCTGGCGGAGGGCCTCGTCGAGGCGGGCCGAAGGGTCCGCGGGCCACGACCAGCCGGGGCAGAGGGTGGTCCAGCGAGGGGGGGGAGCGCCCCAGGAGGCGCGGTGGTCGCGGGCGATGCGCGCGGTGAGGCGCACCGCGGGGCAGGGCTGACCCGTGACGATGACCGAGTCCGGGGGCACGCGCTGGAGGTCGCGGGGGAGGGCGGCGACGAGCTCTCGCAGCGGCCGCTGACGGGCGTCGAGGAGGTGGCCTGCGAGCGGGAGCAATACCAGGGAGGGTAAGATCCAGAGGAGCCAGGCGCGGCGGGGGAGCGAGCGGTCGAGCCAGGCCGCGGCGGGGAGCGTGGTCGCGACGACGAACTCCGTCAGCAGGTAGCGAGGCGAGAAGGCGATGTCCTGGTAGCGGGAGAGGGCGAGCAGCCCGAGGCTGGCGGGCAGCACCATGGGCCACCAGCGATCGCGGGAGCGGGCCCACCACGCGGCGGCGGCGGGGAGCGCGACGGGGGAGAGCGCGACCAGCCAGAGGAGGTAGCGGGAGAGGGCCTCGCCGGGGGGGCGAGGCTCCCGGCGCTCGGCGGCCATGCCGTGCATCCAGCGGGCGATGGAGGCGAGGTAGTCGGGGTTGGTCGCGCGGGCCAGGAGCAGGAGAGAGCCCGCGGAGAGCGCGAAGCCCGCGCCGAGGAGCAGCGGGTCTCGCAGCGGGCGGCGGGTCGCACCCACCGGCACGAGGAGCGCGGTGAGGAGGTGTATCGCGGCCTGCTCGCGGAGCCCGAAGGCGAGCCCCACGAGGGCCCCGGAGCCGAGCACCGCGGCGGCGCCCGCCCCTCCGGCGCGGACCACCAGCGCCAGCAGGACCATCGCGGCGGCGGCGCCGTCGGTGAGCACGGCGTCGCGGGTGTGGGCCCCGGCGGGGGAGAGGGCGACGAGGAGGCCGGCGGTCCAGGCGGCGCGGGTGGAGAGGCCGACGCGGCGGGCGAGCGAGGCGGCGAGGGGAGCGGCGAGGGCGGCGAAGGCGAGCCAGCTGTGGCGCAGCAGCGGCTCGACGGACCACGGGGAGGCGCCGAGGGAGAGGGCCACCCGGGTCGCGAGGTGCGAGGCAAGCACGAAGAGGGGACGGCCCAGCAGGAGGCCGCCGACGCGGCCGGTGAGCGCCTGCTCGACGTAGTTGAGGCTGTCCCAATAGAGCGGCGCGCGAGGCCCGATCGCGAGCGAGGCGGCCACGGCGATGGACCAGAGCGCGAGGTGCCGGGTGTGCGCGGAGGTTGACGCATCGTCCGCCGCGCTGGCACGATCGAATCGGATCACCGGAAACGCGAGGCTGATGCGATGTTCAATGAGACCCTGCGGGAAATCGTCGAGGGAACCGAAGGCGGAGTCGCCGGGCTGCTCATGGGGTTCGACGGTATCGCCGTCGACAGCTGGACGCGAGAGGACAGCGAGCTCGACATCACCACCGTGGGCATGGAGCTCTCGATGGTCTTGAAGGACATCCAGCGCGCGGCCGAGCAGCTCGAGGCGGGCGGCGCGCGCGAGGTGGCGATCCAGGCGGAGAAGCTCACCACGGTGGTGCGCATGCTCAACGGCGACTACTTCGTGGCGCTCGCGCTCACGCCGGAGGGCAACCTCGGCAAGGGTCGCTTCCTGCTGCGCATCGCCGCGCCGAAGTTCGTCGCCGCCCTCAGCTGAGCCCCCTCGTGTCCGCTGCCCGCTGGAGCGTGCTGGTGCTGCACGGTCCCAACCTCAACCTGCTCGGCGTGCGAGAGCCGGAGATCTACGGCGACGCCACCCTCGCCGACATCGACGCCGCGGTGGTGCGCGACGGCGCGGCGCTGGGCGCGAGCGTCGCCTGCTTCCAGTCCAACCACGAGGGCGCCCTCATCGACCGGCTGCACGCCGCGCGCGGAGCGGTCGACGGCGTGGTGCTCAACGCGGGCGGGCTCACCCACACCAGCGTGGCGCTCCTCGACGCGCTGCGCGCCTGCGCGATCCCGACGGTCGAGTGTCACCTGAGCAACACCGCGGCGCGCGAGCCGTTTCGACGCCGCTCCCGGGTGGCCCCGGCGTGCGTCGGTTCGGTCTCCGGCTTCGGAGCGATGAGCTACACCCTGGCGATCCGAGGACTGATCGCGCACCTCGAGCGGCGCCGCCTGAGCGGTGACCGAGAGAGCACCCCATGAACATCGACCTGATCCAGTTGAAGCGCCTCATGCGCGCGATGCGTCGGTACGACCTCGACGAGGTGGAGCTCCGCGAGGGCGACGGAGCCATCGTGCTTCGCCGCGCGCCCCGCGGAGAGGCCGCCGTCCCCGGGGCGGTGCTCCCGGTGACCGTCGCCAGGCCGAGCCATTTCCCGATGGACACCGGCGAGCGCGCGGCGGCCTCCGGGGTCCCCGCCGCGGCCCCGGTCGACGCCAGCCTGGTAACCGTCACCGCCCCGCTCATCGGAACCTTCTACCGGGCGGCCTCCCCCCAGTCGCGCCCCTTCGTGGAGGTCGGGTCCACGGTGCAGACCGGCGCGGTGCTCTGCATCATCGAGGCGATGAAGCTCATGAACGAGATCGAGTCCGAGCTCTCCGGCACGGTCGTCGAGGTGCTCGTGGAGAACGGCCGCGCGGTGGAGTTCGGCGAAGCCCTCTTCCGCATCCGGCCGTCGAGGTGATGTGTTCCGCAAGGTACTGATCGCCAACCGCGGCGAGATCGCGGTGCGGGTCATCCGCGCGTGCAAGGAGCTCGGCATGCGCACCGTGGCGGTGCACTCGCAGTGCGACGTCGACGCGCTGCACGTCCGCCTCGCCGACGAGGCGGTGTGCATCGGCCCCCCCGCGGCGAGCCGCTCGTACCTGCACATCCCCGCGCTGATCGCGGCGGCGGAGATCACCGGGGCCGACGCGATACACCCGGGCTACGGCTTCCTCTCGGAGAGCGCGGCCTTCGCGGAGGTCTGCCGCCGGTGCCAGATCGCCTTCATCGGCCCGACCCCGGAGGCCATGCGCCTCTGGGGCGACAAGGTCACCGCGCGCACCCAGGCCCGGCGCTTCGGCATCCCGCTGCTGCCGGGCACCGACACCCTCACCGACCTCGACGCCGCGCTCGGCGCCGCCCGCGAGCTCGGCTTCCCGCTGATGCTGAAGGCCAGCGGCGGGGGCGGGGGCCGCGGGCTCAAGATCGTCCGCGACGAGGCCGCGCTCCGCCGCGCCTTCGACAGCTCGCGCGCCGAGGCGCAGGCGGGCTTCGGCAACCCCGAGCTCTTCCTCGAGCGCTTCATCGAGCGCCCCCGGCACATCGAGCTGCAGGTGATCGCCGACCACCACGGCCACGTCTCCTGCGTGGGCGAGCGCGAGTGCAGCATCCAGCGCAGGCACCAGAAGCTGCTGGAGGAGTCGTCGCCGGGGCTGCTCTCCGGCGCGGCGCACGGGCGGCTCATCGACGTGGCGGTCGAGGCGCTGCGGGAGACCCGCTACCGCTCGCTCGGGACGCTGGAGTTCATCGTCGACGAGAAGGGCGCCGCGTACTTCCTGGAGATGAACACCCGGGTGCAGGTCGAGCACCCGGTGACCGAGATGGTGACCGGGCTCGACCTCGTGGCCGAGCAGATCCTGGTGGCCGCCGGGGGCAGGCTTACCATCCCGGTAAAGCCCATGGCGCCGCGCGGGCACGCCATCGAGTGCCGCATCAACGCCGAAGACCCCGTCACCTTCGCCCCGTCTCCCGGTCGCATCACGGAGTACCACCCGCCCGGCGGGACGGGCGTCCGCGTCGACGGCGGGGTCTACGGCGGGTGCATGGTTCCGCCCTACTACGACTCGCTGCTGGCGAAGGTCATCGTGCACGCCGCGACGCGCCCGCAGGCCATCGCCCGCATGCGCCGGGCGCTCGACGAGTTCATCGTGGAGGGCGTGCGCACCAACCTGCCCCTGCAGCGGAAGATCATCGACCACCCGGCCTTCGCCTCGGGGCCGATGAGCACCCGCTTCCTCGAAGAGACCGTGCTACGAGACCGCGGTTCCGCAAGTGATTCTTGACGCTGCGGCCGCGCGCCCACTACGCTAGCGGCGGCTTCACGGCCGCTCCTTCCTGCCTTTTTTGCCGAGGTTTGCAACCGCAGTGAGCATCGATCGCCAGAAGGTCATCGACGCGGCGCAGAAGTTCGCTGCCAAGAACCAGTTCGACAAGGCCGTCGCGGAGTACCAGCGCGTGCTCCGCGAAGACCCGTCGGACGTACGCATCCTGTTGAAGGTCGGCGACCTCCAGGTGCGCATGAACGCCCGGGCCGCCGCGGTGGAGACGTACACCCGGGTCGCCCAGACCTACGACCAGCAGGGCTTCTTCCTGAAGGCCGTCGCGGTCTACAAGCAGATCCTGCAGATCGACCCGGCGCGCATCGACCTCTACGGGCGGCTGAGCGAGCTCTACCTGAAGCTCGGCCTCACCTCCGACGCGCTGCAGAGCCTCGAGCTCCTCGGGCAGCGGCACGCCAAGGCGGGCGAAGACGAGGCGCTCGGCGAGGTGTACCGCCGGATGCTGGGCGTCGACCCCAACTCCGTGGGCACGCGCATCCGCCTCGCGGAGCTTCACAGCCGGCTCGGGCGGGGCGACGACGCGGCGCGGGAGTTCGAGGCGGGCGCCTCGCTGCTGGAGAAGGCCGGCCGCCTCGATGAGTGGTCGAGGGTGGCCGAGCGGCTCTTCTTCCACCGGCCCGACGACGTGCCGATGGCGCTGCGGCTCGCGGCCTACTACCTCGATCGCGACGACGCCCGGCGAGCGCTCCCGAAGCTGCAGATCGCCTACAAGGCCAACGCCAAGGACGTCCAGACGCTGGAGCTGCTGGCGAGCGCGTTCCGCGGCCTCGGGCAGATCCAGAAGACGCTCTCGGTGCTGAAGGAGGTCGCGCGCCTGCACGGCGACGCCGGCCGCGGTCGAGAGCGCAACGAGGTCTACCAGCGGGTGCTGGAGCTGGCCCCCACCGACCAGGAGGCGCGCGAGGCGCTACGGGTCGCGGGCAGGGCCCCGGGGCGCCGCACCTCCTCGCCGCCGCCGCCGAAGAAGACCGAGAGCGCCGCCCCCGCGGGGCGAGGCGCCCCGATGCCCTCGGAGGAGCCCGACGAGGTCGACGCCGAGCTGCTCGTGGTCGAAGACGACGGGGCGATCTTCGACCTCAAGCCCACGGTGCCTCCCGGGACGGAGTCCGAGGCGCCCAGCTCCGGGGTGCACCTCCCGGCCGAGGCCAACGACGCCTCCCGGGGCAAGCCGCGCTTCCAGGTGCCCCCGCCGGGCCCCCCCGCGAGGCCCTTCGCAGCCCCGACCGCGCCCGCCGCCCCGATGCCCGCGCCGATGGACCGTGGGCCGAGCGCGGAGGCGCTTCGGCTGGTCAACGAGGCGGAGATCTTCCTCAAGTACGGCCTGCGCTCGAAGGTGTCCGATCACCTCACGCGGGCCTCGCGCCTCGACCCCGTCGCGGCCGACCTGCACCTTCGCATCCGCGACCTCTACGTGGCGATGAACGACCCCGCCGGGGTGCTCCAGGAGTCCCTGGTGCTGGCGGGAATCTTCCAGGAGACCGATCCGCCGGCGGCGGTGGCGGCGGTGCGGCGGGCGCTGGAGATCGACCCCGCCAACCCCATCGCCCGGCAGCTCCTCTCGATGTTCGGCGAGGACGAGCCCTCGTCTCCGGAGATCGAGGAGACCTCGGTGACGGCGATGGTCGAGCCCCCGGAGACGGAGGTCTATGCGCACTCCGATCACTTCCGGGAGTACCTCCCGGACATCGGCGGCTACGACGGCGCCGAGGCCCCGGTCGAGGAGGCGATGGCCGAGCCCGAGGAGCCCGCGGTGCCCCGGCGGGAGATCGAAGACGGCCTCGACGAGGCGGAGTTCTTCGTCACCCAGGGGCTCTACGACGACGCGCGAGACATCCTGCTCCAGCTCCTGGAGATCTATCCCAACCATCCCCTGGTGATGGATCGATGGTCGGAGATCGAGCAGATCCTCCAGGCGCAGGAGGAGGGCGACGAGGCGGTTCCGCTCGCCGACGAGATCGGCGTCGCGCCGGAGCCCCTCTGGGCAGACCTCGCGCCGGAGCCCGGCGTCTCGGAGATGCACGCCGTGTTCGACGCGGCGGACGGCTCCGGCCCCTCGGCGCTCTCCCTCGAGGACTGCGACACCCACTACGACCTGGGCATCGCCTACAAGGAGATGGGCCTGCTCGACGACGCGATCGCGGAGTTTCGCGTGGCCACCGCGAGCCCTGCTCGTCGCTGCATCGGCGAGCTGATGCTGGGCATCTGCCACGTCGAGAAGGGCGACCCCGCGACGGCGATCGAGCACTTTCGCGAGGGGCTCCAGTCGCCGCAGCGCAACGAGCACGAGGAGCTCGGCCTCTACTTCGAGATCGGCAACGCGTACGAGCTGCTCGGAGACATCGGCGAGGCGCTCTACTACCTGCAGAAGGTGGAGAAGCACGACCCGACCTTCCGCAACGTGAGGGCGCGGGTGCAGTCGATCCAGCTCCACGGGGCGTCGGGGCCGATGCGATCGAACATCTCCATCGCGCCGGGCGCCGAGGAGGTCGATCAGGCCTTCGACGACCTCTTGAAGGACTGACGCTTCGCCGTTGGGGCGCTGGTCTCGACCGGCGCCGAGGAAACGGCGATGGTGATGCTGGGAGGCGGCGGCGGCCACTGGCCGATGGCCGAGACCGGCTGAGGGCGGACCGCCGACGGGGGAGGTGGCGCCGGGGGGGGCTTCGCCTCGCGCGCGGGCGGAGGCGTGGTGGAGAGCACCCGGGCGAGGTCTTCGAAGCCCTTGAGCGCGCTTCGGAATCGGGCCTCGGAGCCCTCTCCCGCGCGGTCGGGGTGCAGCGCGATGAGCACCGAGCGCCTCGACCGGGTGAGCACCTTCGCGCTGCACGGCCACACGGTGAGCCGCGCGCTCTCCAGGAAGAACTCCGCGTCGAGCGTGAGACCCCGAGGGCTCAGCGGCGTCTCCGGCGCGACGGGCGGCGAGGTCGCGTCGTCAGGCAGCCCCCCGAAGGATCCGCCGAACGAACCCGCCGGGGGCTTCGGCTCTGGCGGAGCGACCCTCTTCGCCGTCGGAGCCTTCGCCTGCGGTGCAGGCGCCGGGGGAGTGGGCTTCGTCGGGGGCTGCGCCGCGCCCGGCGTCACCCGCGCGAAGAGCTTCGGGACCACCGACTCGTCGCGCAGCGCCGTCTCGCGGCAGGCGCCCTCGATGGCGCGCAGGAGGGCGCGCGTGGTGTCGGCCTGGCGCCCCAGCACGACCCCGTCGATGGACAGCAGCTCGGCCTCGCGCACCGACCTCACCAGCGAGCGGATGCAATACAGGTCGGTGTAAGCCCTGCCGTCGACGCGCGTCCCCTGGGCCAGGGCCGCGGCGACCATGGCGCGCAGGTCGAAGGTCACCGTGGTCTCGGCCGCGATGGAAGCCGCGTGGACGTAGCCCGAGGTGCGGGCGAGGCCGCGGCGGGTGAGCCACCGCAGCAGCTCGGGCACCGGGTCGAGCGTGCGCGCCGCGGACTCGAGCGCCAGCAGCACCTCGCGCTCAAGCCGATCGCCGAGGCCGCTGCGGTGCGTCCTCGTGGACTGCGCGAAGGACAGCAGCGCCCCCAGCGCAGGCGTCGGGCGGACGATGAAGGTGACCTTCCGGACCATCACAGGGCCCTCAGGCGACCTTCGCGGGAGCCGGGAGGAGGTTGCCGGCGAAGACCCGGTCGAGGTCGAGGCTCTCGATGCCTCGCTCCCAGTTGCGGGCCCGCGACTGGAGCCACAGCGCCAGCGCGGCGAGGTTGGCCTCGCAGGACTTCTGCGTCCGGGAGGTCTTGTCGACGATGGCCCCGGAGGGCAGCCGCATGCGCAGCCGGGCCCAGTTGGCGGCCGTGTCCCAGGTGACCTTCACGTCGCGCTCGGCCACCGACAGCCGAGCGAGGCTGGAGCGAAACACCTCGATGCACTCCTCGATGCTGCGCTGGCCCTCGTAGTGGTTGACCCGCCAGGCGCCCTTCGCGGCGTCGTTGTCGTCGTTGGCGGCCAGCACCAGGCAGTCGGCGAAGGCCTCCTCGAAGGACTCGATGCCTCGCTCGAGGTTGCGCGCCCGGTCTTCGAGCCAGAGCGCGAGGCACGCGGAGTTGGCCGCGGGCGTGGGCTGCGTCGCGCAGGTGCGCTCGACCCGGCGGCCCAGCACCTGGAAGCGCAGGCTCACGCTCCCGGCGTCGAGGCCGACGCCCTCGGTGAAGGTCACGTCCTCCAACCCGAGTCGCTCTCGAAGTCGGGCGACCTTCGCCTCGATGTCCTCGGGAGACATCTGTCCACGGTACTGGCTGCGTGCTGTGCTTCGGTTCATGGCGCTTCTCCGGTGGCTCGCGATGCCCTCGCGACCCGACGGAGAAGGTACTACCCGATCACTGAACCGATGGCCAGTGGATGCGCCGGAGCAGGGACATTCCCCGTCCCGATCAGAAGAACCCGCCGGGCCTCCGAGCGGGGATGCGCTGCGGCCCACGGATGACCGGGGCGGAGCGCGGCCGCGGGGCGCGCGGGGGCGCGGCCTCCTCGAAGCCCTGGGTGCTCACGTACACGTTGTCGGCGTCGGTGGTGTGCACCACCAGCTCGGGGTTGGCGGGCCGGAGCAGCGGCTGCTCCCGCGTGTCGACGCGCAGGCGCAGCGTGTCGCCCCCGCCGACGCGGAAGATCATGTGCGCGATGCCCTGGAGGTCGGTGCGGGTGATCTCGCGGTTTTCGTAGAGGATGGGGAGGTTGGGGCGCCCCGGGACGCGCACCACCACGGCGGCGATGCGCTGCGTGGGCGGGCACTGGGCGGTGGTCTCGATGCCTTGTCCGCGCTGGGCCTGGTCGAGCTGCACCGTCGAGCGCAGCACCACGGAGAGGGGCTGCGCGGGCGAGCGGAAGCCGGCGGGGCAGCGCACCACGACCTCGACGGAGGTGCCCTCGACCCCGACGGTCTCCATGCGGAAGCGGCCCTGCGCGTCGGTGGCGCCGAGCTCCCTCCCAGCGATGACCACGGCGGCGCCGGGGAGGGGACGGCTGTCGGACATCACCCGGAGGGTGATGGGATAGAGCGGCGGGGGCGCGGTGTTGCCGCAGCCTGGCGCGGCCCCGAGGAGGCTCAGGGCGACGAGGGCGCGGGCGTAGCGGGAGAGCATCCGGCGGCTCCTGGGGTGCAGGTGGGTTGGGCGGCGCGAGCACGGAGGACGAGCGCGAAGTGGCGGAAGAGCGGGGCCTCGCGGTGCTGTGCGGCGAGGTTCTCGTAGAGCGCGGCGGCGGCGTCGTAGCGGTGCGCGGCGACCATGTCGGCGGCGAGCTTGATCGGGTCTTGCTGGTTGGGCGGCGGGAAGCGCGGCCGGCCGTCGGGGCCCTGGGAGGCGACGATGGGCGCCGGGACGATCACCCCGAGGAGCTGGTTGGGACCCGTCGGGAGCCCGAGGAGGTTGTTGCTGAGGGGCGCCGGGGCGGCGGTGGTGCGCACGATCTGCCGGACCACGCGGCGTCCGCCTCCGGCCGCGCCGGGGCGGGGGGCGTTGTTGAAGGTCATCCCCAGGGCGGCGACGCCGAGGGTGAGCGCCGCGAGCAGCCAGGTGCGCATCGGCACGCCGCCGGGGCCGGGCGTCGCGGTGCTCGCGGGAGCCGGCGGAGGGGGCGGAAGCTCCATCGGGCCGAAGGGGTCGTCGAAGCCCGCGGGGGGCTGTGGTGGACCCCCGTTCATCATCATCGGCGGCGGAGGCGGGGCCGACATCGGGGACGGGCCCACCAGCGGGCCGAAGGCTCCCGGGACGAAGCCCGGCGCCATCGGCGGGGCGAGCGTGCCCGGTCGCGGCGCGCTCGGGAGGTTGACCGAGGGCTGCTGCACCACGGCCGCGGGAGGCGCCGACATCCGGGCCGCGGAGGAGCCCGCGAGCGGCGTGAACGACTGCTGGTTGAGCAGGCCCGCGGCCTCCATGGCGGCGTAGGGAGAGGCCCGGATCACCGTCGCCTCGGAGTTCGCCGGAGGCAGTCCCAGGTCGGGGGTCATGCCCCGCGACGGCGACGGCGAGGCCTGGCGCGCGTGGTTGGTCGGGAGCGAGGGGAGCTGCCCCGTGGCGCTCGCCGCCGAGCGCTGCGGCGCGGGGGCCTGGGCGGGCGGCGGGTTCGACTGGAGCGCTGCGGCGATGCCCTCGGCGGAGAACACCATGGTGCTCTCCTCCTCGTCGATGAAGGCCGCGGCCTTCGGGTTGACCGGCCCGGTGGCGCTCTTCTCCCGGGCGTCGGGCCCGCTCACCGTCGCGCGGATCACCGCCTGGCCGAAGTACACCTCGGCGCCGTCGAAGATCTGCCGCCAGTCCTCGGCGCGGTCGACGCCCACGTACACGCCCGAGAGGCTGCCGCCGTCGCGCACCCAGAGCACCTTGCCGTCCCAGTAGAGCTCGAGGTGCGAGGCCTCGACGCCGTGCCCTCGGACCTTCCAGTGCGCGGCCGGCCCCGAGCCGAGGATCACCTGGCGTGCGGCCATGGCGCTGGTGAAGGTGGCCGTGGGGTTGGGGCTCTCGCCCTGCGACAGCGACAGCGTGACGACGTTGGTGTTCGCCGGTTGCGTCATCCGTGGTGCCCCCCGCCCTGACCGTAGCCCGACTGCGCCTCGGGGCCCTGCTCGGCGCGTACCCGCGCGGCCTCGTAGACGGCCTCGGGGAAGGCCATGCCGTAGGAGTGCACCATGTCGGTGCAGAGCGGGAGCTCGCCGGTGGGCTCGAAGGTGCTGATGAGGTTGCCCTCCTCGTCGCGGCCGTGGAAGCGCCGCGCGAAGATGTCGACGATCTCGAAGCCCTTCTCCGCGGAGTACCCGCGCACCTCGGAGACGTGGGTGACCCTGCGGCTGCCGTCCTGCAGGCGGGAGGTCTGCACCACGAGGTTGATGGCGCTCCCGAGCTGCACCCGCAGCGCCGAGAGAGGCAGCTCGACATCGCTCATCAGGGACATGGTCTCCAGGCGGGTGAGTGTGTCGTGGGGATAGGTCGCGTGCACGGTGGTGATGCAACCGCCGTGGCCGGAGGTCATGGCCTGCACCAGGTCGAGCGCCTCGCCGCCGCGGATCTCGCCCACCACGATGCGGTCGGGCCGCATGCGGAGCGTCGCGCGGAACAGGTCGCGGATGCTCACCTTGCCGCGGCCCTTGGCGTCGCCGGGGCGGGCCTCGAGCTGCACCACGTGCTGCCGCTGGAGCTGCACCTCCCGGCTGTCCTCGATGATCACGATGCGCTCGCCGTCGGGGATGAACGAGCTCAGGGCGTTGAGCATCGAGGTCTTGCCGGAGCCCGTTCCGCCCGCCACCACGATGTTCTGCTTCATCACCACGAGGCACTCGAGCACCTGCGCGGCCTCGGTGGTGAGCGAGCCGAAGTCCACGAGGCGCTGCACCGTCAGCGTCTCCTTGAAGAAGCGACGGATGGAGACGTCGGGCCCGTCGGGCGCCGCCGGGGGGATCACCGCCTCGATGCGCGACCCGTCCGGGAGCCGCGCCTCGAGGATGGGATTGTCTTCGTTGACCATCTTGCCCACGTACTGGGCGATGTTGCGCAGCGCGGCGTTCAGCGCCTCATGGCTGGGGAACCGCGCGTCCGTCAGGGTGAGCTTGCCCGCCTTCTCGATGAAGATCTGGTTGGGCCCGTTGATCATGATCTCCGACACCTTGGGGTCGTCCAGAAACGGCCGCACCGGCGCCAGGAACGACAGGAGCGTCTCCTCGTACACCTCTTTCGGGATCATTGGTCACCTGCTGTAGGAGCCCCGCGCGGGCTTCGTCCGCGTGCGCGCCCGAGGGCTCGATCGCGAGGTAGCGCCGGTAGTGCGGGTCGGCGCCCACCGGGTCGTTGAAGTGTTCTCGCAGCATCGTCGCGAGGGCGAAGTGCGCCTCGGCGTGGTCTTCCCTGGCGCGCAGCACCTCCTCCAGGTCGCGCCGCGCCGCGAGGCTGTCGTTGAGCCCCACGCGGATGGTCGCCACCAGATAGCGCAGCCGCCACGCCTGCGGGTGCCGCTGCAGGTAGGGCTCGGCGTAGGACACCGCCGCGCGGAAGCGCGAGGCCGCCACGCAGACCTCCAGCAGCAGCGGCAGCACGCGCTCCTCCCTCATGCCGCGGGTGATGCTCGACGCCAGGTACTGCTCGGCGCGCACCAGGTCGCCGCTGCGCGCGAGGGAGATGCCCTGGTCGAAGAGCTGCTGCCCCCGCACGTCGTTCATCGGGTCGTGGTCCGGGGGCGCTCGCAGCGAGTCGCGCGAGCCGGCGCAGCCCGCCAGGCAGAGGCTCAGAAGCAGCACCGTCGCAGGCCGTCGCGTCGATGAGGCTGTCCGGGTCACGGCGGGCTTTATATACCGGGTGACCGCGGCGCGTGTAGCGTGTCGTGGCGATCGTGACGTCGATCGCCGCCGCTCAGCGCTGCGCGGCCTGGGCCTGATCGAGCCGCAGGGTGAGCTGGCGCTCGAGGGCCGCGAGCGCGTCGCGGTAGGGGCCTCGCCGGTGGCTCACCATGGCGGTGATCATCCGCACCTCGAAGAGGGCGTCCTCGGTGCGCGACTGCTCGAGGGCGCGCTCCAGCCGGAAGCGGTGCGCGCGGTACTCGTCCTCCAGGCGGTTTCTGAGCGAGGCCGCGCGGCGGGTGGCCTGCTCGGCGGAGGCGGCGTCGCCCGTGGCCGTGTAGCAGCTCGCGGCCTGCGTGTAGTAGAGCACCGACTCGATGCCGTCCTGCATGCGGAAGGGCATGCGCTCGGCCTTCGACAGGGCCACGCGGGTGCTCTCCTCGGCGGACTGCCGGGTGAGCGCCGGGTCCGCCGCGGGGCACGGGCGCACGAGGGGCTCGTCGAAGAGGCGCGGGGCGTCGGTGCCCATGCGCGACGGGGCGTTGTTGTGGTTGGGGCTGAACGACGTGTAGAGCGCGAAGGGGATGATGATCGCCGCGGCGATCAACAACACGGGAGAGACCTTCTCCTCCTTCTTGGCGCCGTCGCCGGCGGCCTTCTTGATGACCTTGGTGCCGTCGTTGAGGCCGAGGCGCACCGGGCCGATGGTGAGGGCGCGGCCCCAGCCCACCATGCCGCGCTCGAAGGGCTCGCCGTCGAGCAGCGTCGGGGTGGTCACGCCGCGCGCCACCGCCACCCAGACGCCGTCGGGGCGGGGCGAGAGAAGCAGGTGCTCCGGGGCGATCTCCGGGCGGTCGATCACCACGAGGCAGCGGGACGCGGTGCCCACCACCACGCGCTCGTCGGTCAGCGGGTACGACTGCACCGAGCCGTCGGGGAAGTACACATCGAGCTGCGGAGTCGCCATTCCCGTCGACCTTTCAGATTCCCTTGCCGGCCGCGATGTTCACCGCGAAGGGCCCGAGGATGATCAGCATGATGGTGCAGAAGATCAGCATCAGCGGCGCCATCATCAGCACGCCGGCGCGCGCTGCGCTCTCCTCCGCCGCGATGCTGCGACGCATGCGGAGCATGGTGGCCTGGATCTGCAGCACCTCCGCGAGGGGGTTGCCCTTCTCCTCGGCCTGCACGACCGCCGAGACGAAGTCGCGCACGGACTCCGTGGGGGCGCGCTCGGCGAAGGAGAGCAGCGCCTGCTTGCGGGTGCGGCCGAGCTCGAGCTCCTGGAGGATGCGGGTCAGCTCCTCGTAGAGGGCGTCGTGCTTGTCGGCGGTCTTCTCGGTGACCTGGCGCAGGGCGCCCGGGAAGTCGAGGCCCGCGCTCATGGTGAGCGCCACGAGGTCGATGGCGTGGGGCAGGCCGCGGTTGACCTGCGTGAAGCGCCGCTCGATCTCCCCGGAGACCTGCATGTGCGGGAGGATCGATCCGAAGCCGGCGAACATCAGCACCACGATGCCGCCGACGCTGGAGAGCTTGTCGATGAGGACGCCCGCGCCGAGCAGCCCGAGGGAGGAGATGACGCTGAGCGCGAGGTACTCGTCGGCGGTGAGCCCGAGGTACTCGCCCGCCTGCCGGAGCTGGTCGTTGATGCGGGTTCGGGTGTCCTCGATGGGCAGCGACGCGATGCGCCGGGCGAGCCAGCGCATGAGCGGCTCGATGGTGTTGAAGAGCCCCTGCTCGTCGAGGATGGCCTTGCGCTTGAGGCCCTTCTGGCCGACGTCGGGCTGCAGCTCCGCGGGGCTCTTGGCGAACTGGTAGATCACCGTCGCGAGGGCGAGCACGAGCAGCGCCAGGGAGATGCCGCCGAGAATCTCTGTCGAGGGGGTCATGCGGGTGCGTCCTTCCCTTCGCTCAGATGTCCACCGCGAGGATCTTCCGCGCGAGGAAGACCGCCACGACCCAGAAGAGCACGGCGATGGAGGAGATGATGTAGCCGATGAAGTTGGACGAGAGCGGCTTGAGCCACTCCGGGTCCATCCAGTTGAGCAGCGCCACGAGCAGCGGCGGGATCACCCCGAGCACCCAGGCCTGCGCCCGCCCCTCGGCGGTCTTCGATCGCACGACGCCCTCGAGGCGGGCCATCTCTCGCAGCGTGCTGGCGCTGGTCTCCAGGATCTTCGGGAGGTCGCCGCCGGTCTGCCGCCCGATGAGCACGGTGGTGAGCGCGCCGGAGAAGGCCCGGGTGCCCACGCGCGTCGCCATGTTGAGCAGCGCGGTGTCGAGGGGCATCCCGAGCTGGTTCTCCTTCATGGTGAGCTCGAGCTCCTGCTTGATGGGGGCGCGCAGCAGCATGGTGCAGGCGCCGAGCGCGTCGCCGAGCGAGGGCGAGGCCTTGAGCGCGTTGGCGAGCGCGAGCAGGAAGGTGTCGAGCTGCGCCTCGATGGCCACCTTGCGCTTGGCCTTGGCGTCGGAGATCCAGATGAGCGGCGCGGCGGCCACGATGGGGATGCCGATGAGGGCGATGGGGATGTTCGAGCTCTCGCCCATGATGGCGAGGTAGGCGGGCTCGAAGAGCAGCAGCGCGGCGATGAGCCCGAGCTGCCAGTTGGTGACGTACTTCCCGCTCGGGTCCTGGATGAACATCGCCCGGAGCTGCACGTCGAGGTGCTTGGCGTAGCGGTCGTAGGCGCGGTGCAGCGGGCTGTCCGGGAAGGTCAGCGTGACGTAGATGACCGCGGCGAGCCCCAGCGGGAAGAGCAGGAGCCCGATCCAGCCCATGAGCGTGGTCTGCGGGGCGGCGGTCATAGGTAGTCCTTCCCTTGCACGAGCCCGTAGGAGATGAACGCGTCGAGGTAGGAGGGGAGGTAGCCCGTGGCGCGGTACTCGCCGAGCACCTTGCCGTCGCCCGCGATGCCCGAGCGCTGAAACTCGAAGATCGGCCTGAGCTGGATCTCGAAGTTGTCATCCATCCCGATGACCTCGGAGATGGCGGTGATGCGGCGGGTGCCGTCGGAGAAGCGCGACTGCTGCACGACGAGGTGCACGCTGTTGGCGATCTGCTCGCGGATGGCGCGCGCCGGCAGGTCGATGCCGCTCATGAGCGCGAGCACCTCCAGGCGGTTGATGGCCTCGCGGGGCGAGTTGGCGTGCGTGGTGGTGAGCGAGCCGTCGTGGCCGGTGTTCATCGCCTGGAGCATGTCGAGGCACTCGCCGCCGCGGCACTCCCCCACCACGATGCGGTCGGGGCGCATGCGCAGGGCGTTCTTCACCAGGTCGCGGATGGTGTACTCGCCCTTCCCCTCCATGTTGGCGGGCCGGGACTCGAGCGACACCACGTGCGGCTGGTTGAGCTGCAGCTCCGCGGCGTCCTCGATGGTGACGATGCGCTCCTCCTTGGGGATGGCCGAGGAGAGCACGTTGAGCGTGGTGGTCTTTCCGGAGCCCGTGCCCCCGGAGATCACGATGTTCTTCTTGGCGATCACCGAGCGCGTGAGGAAGCGCGCCATCTGCTCGGTGAGCGCCCCGAACTCGATGAGGTTCTGGAGCGTGAGGGGGGTCTTGGAGAACTTCCGGATGGTGATGCAGGCGCCCTTGATGGAGAGCGGCTTGATGACGGCGTTGACGCGCGAGCCGTCCTTCAGGCGCGCATCGACGAGCGGCGTGCTCTCGTCGATGCGCCGGCCGAGGGGGGTCACGATGCGCTCGATGCACGAGCGCACGGCCTCGTCGTCGGTGAAGCGCGCGTCGGCCCGCTGCAGCTTGCCGCGCCGCTCGACGAAGATCGTCTGCGGGTCGACGACCATGATCTCCGAGATGGAGCCGTCGGCGAGAAACTGCTCCAGCGGCCCGAGCCCGAGGGCCTCGTCGGAGATCTCCTGGATGAGCCGCTCGAGGTCGGTGCCCGGGGGAATCTCGCCGGAGAGCTGCCCCACGATGCGCTTGAGGGCGTCGCGCACCTTCGGGCGCATCTGCGAGTCGCCCATCTTCGAGCGGTCGAGCGCCGCGAGGTCGAGGTTGTCGAGGAGCATCCGGTGGATGCGCCGACGGAGCTCGACGGAGACGTGCATGGTCCCCGCGGTGCCGCCGCCGGCCTGGCGGTAGGCCGCGGGCGGAGCGGGCGGAGCGGGCGGGGCAGCGGCCGGCGGGGCCATCTGCTGCGTCGGCATCACCGTGCGCGGTCGGCCGTCCTGGGCGGCCGGTGCGGGGCCGCCGAGGCCCTGCGGCGCCGCGAGGGTCTGCATCCCGCCGTGGGCCGCTCGACCCGGCAGCGGAGGGAGCGACGGGCCCTGGCCGGGGCTGATGGTCTGCGCGGGCACAGGGCCCGCGGCCGCGGGGCCCTGGCGGATCACCCGGATGACGTAGGGCCCGACCATGATGGGCGTGCCGAAGGGCACCGGGATCTCCGAGCGGAACACCCGCTGGGTGCCCACCTGGGTGCCGTTGCTGGACGAGTCGCGCACCACGATGGCCGACGACTGGATCATCACCGAGACGTGGCGCCGGGAGATGTCCGGCGAGGCGAGCACCACGGTGCAGGTCTCGTCCCGCCCGATGGAGATCTCTCCCCCCGACGGGACCATGTACGTCATCGGCGGCGCGTTCGGGGTCTCGATCGAAAGGAGCACCTGGTCCATCGCGAGGCCCTCTTTACTCTCCCACCGCCACCTTAGCGGTACTGCGTCCCGGTCGGCTCGTAGAGCCGCACTTCATCGATGTCGCCGGAGAACTGCTCGTACTGCCGCAGCGCCTCGGCCACGCGGTCTTGTGCGCTACGAGAGAGCCCCTCGACCACCGTCGGCACGATGAAGATCATGCCCTCGTGCTCCTGCTCGCTGTTGCGCTCGGAGCCGAAGAGGTACCCGAGGATGGGGATCTGCCGCAGCCCAGGCAGGCCGCTGGAGCCCTGCGACTGCGAGCGCGACCGGAAGCCGCCCATCACGATCGACTGGCCGAGCTGGAGGTTCACCAGGGTGGTGACGTGGGCGATGTTGCGGCCGGGCATGTCGCCGCCGTTCTCGACGGGGTCGCTGATGTCCGCGTTGACCCGGATGTCGATGCGGGAGCTCTGCGGGTCGAAGCGCGGCGTGACCGTGAGGTTGGTGCCGTAGTTGATGGTCGCCAGCGAGGCCGACCCGTTGGACCCGATGAGCTTGTAGTTGAGCTCGCCGCCGTTGCGGTAGGTGGCCTCGTTGCCGTTGGCGGTGATCACCGTCGCCTGCCGCAGGATGCGCGCCCAGCCGCCGTTGCTGGCGATGTCCAGGCGCGGCAGCGGCTGGTTGCTGATGATGGCCTGGGCGAGCTGCACGCCCTCGCCGACGCCGCCCATGCCCATCGGGGCGACGAGGTTGATGGTCGCGGTGGCCTGCGAGCTCGGGGGGTTGCCGCCGATGTACGCGGGCCAGGCGATGCCCACCTGGCGACCGGAGTTGGTGGCGAAGTCGACGAAGTAGAGGTCGAGGCGGACGTTGATGCGGCGCTCGACGATGGTGGCGTCGATGGAGACCAGCGACTCGACCTGGCCGGGGTAGAGCCCGGCGATCTGCTGCACCCGGTGCTGCTGCTGCTCCGAGGCGACGCCGCCCTCGAGGTAGAGCCGGGCGCCGATGCGCCGGATCTGCACGCCGTTGTAGCCCTCGAGGAGGTTCTCGATCTCCGCCTGCACGGCCTCGGGGCGGCGCGCGAAGACGGTGATCTGCAGGGTCTCCTGGGCGCCGCTGTTGCGGATGAGCAGCAGCGTGGTGGAGCCGGCGCGCTGGCCGACCACCACGAGGTTGCGCCCGTCGGCGGGGGTGCGCACGTCGACGACCCCGGGGGTGCCCTCGGAGAACTGCCGGATGCCTTCGGCGGGGACGAGCACCTGCTCGCCCACGGCGAGGGAGAGGTCACGCCCGGTGCCTCGCGGCGCGGCGGTGGTGGTGCCCGCGGCGGGCTGCTGGGCGAGGGCGGGGGCGGCGGCGAGGAAGCTCGCGCAGCCCACCGCGGCGAGCGTGACGATCGAGCGGAGTCGGAGGGAGATCATGGGTTGCGACCGCATCGTTCAGAGGGCGTTGGGGTTCTGCGGGCCGATGCGCTCGATGACCTGACGGCGACGGCGCGAGACGTTGGCGCGGCGGGTGGGCTCGAAGATGTCCTCGATGTTGGTCTCCGGGACCCCCTCGAGGATCGCGATGTCCTCGGGGTTGCGGAGCACCAGCGTGAGGCCGGTGTGTCGCCCCCCGGCGCCGCCGCGGTCGGCGGCGTAGGTGAGGAGCTGGGCCTCTTCCATCGAGACGCTGAGGGTGATCTGGGAGATCTCCACGGGGGTGTTGCCGCCGGCGGTGCCGTTGACGGTCTGCCGCTGCGCCTCGCCGCCGGTGTCGCGCCCCGCGGCCAGCACGAGCACGTTCTGAAGCAGGGGGATGGTCACGCGGTCGTTCTCGCCGCCGGTGCGGGAGAGCGTGCCGAGGACATCGACGCGGTCGCCCGGGCGGAGCAGTCCGCCGAAGGAGTTGGTGATGTCGGCGCGCACGGTGATGGCGCGCATCCCGGTGCTGACCAGCGAGGACAGGTCGCGGCGCGCGTCGGAGGCGGTGGCCAGGTCGGTCCACATCACGGTCTGGTTGGCGCGGAGTCCATTCGAGACCCGCACGCCGATGATGCGGCGGACGTCGGAGTATCGGATGAAGCGGTCTTCGAGGTAGGCCTGAGGGATCAACCGATATCCCATCATGTTCTCGGAGAGCGCGGCGCCGAGGGGGATGTCCTGCACCGCGATGAGCACCCTCACCGGAACGCCTCCGGACGCCTCAGCCTCGAAGCGCTGCTTGTAGAGCAGCAGCAGCACCAGCCCGAGGGCCGCCGCACCGATTGCGATGATGAGCGCCTTGGTGTTCATCCAAGTCTCCGGATGGGCATTTGAGGGGTCTGCAGAAACATCCGCCGAAGCCGACGAACCCGCGGGGCGCAGCCTACGCCGAAGCGCTCTCCCGACACAACGGGATCGATGGGGCGACGGCAGTTGGAGAGGGAGTGAGGAGGGGGGAGGATCAGCGGGCGACGAGCGACATCATCGAGGTCACGCCGTCGGCGTGGTCGAAGACGAGGAAGAGCGTCTCGGGGCCCTTCTCGAAGGCCACCATGCGGTCGCGCCGGGCCTCGATCTCCGAGGGGAGCTGGCGGTCGCGGGGGAGGTCGAGGACGGTCCAGCCGCGGTGGGCCATCTGGTCGCGGTACCAGGAGCGCACCTGCGCGGCGGGGGCGCGCACGGTGTACACGCCGAGCTTGTTGGGTACGCCGTCTTCGTAGGCGGAGATCACCCGGCGCATCGAGGGGTAGCGCGCGAGCCCGGGGATGTCCGCGCCGGGCGCGTCGCCCTGCTCGGGGAAGAGCCGGAGGATGTTGAACTGTCCCTGCGTGGCGACGGTGAGGATGCGGGTGTTGCCGGTGCTGCCGCGGGTGACGTAGGCGTAGCGGAGCTCGCCGTAGCGGGAGAGGTCGCCGGAGGCGATCATCGACTCGGCGCGGCGCAGGATCTCCTGCGGGGTGAGGCGGGTCTCGCCGACGTCGAGGCAGGCGACGTAGCCGCCGGAGGCGTCGCCGATGCGCACGGTCTCGATGGACGCCGCGCGGCGCGCGCCCGGGGCCCAGAGCTGGTTGAAGGCCGCGTGGTCGAGGGCGCGGAGGTTCTCTGAGAGGTGCCCCGAGGTGCGCGCGCAGCGGGCCTCGTAGTAGTCGAGCACGGCCTCGACGCCGTCGCGGGTGGTGCCCATCGAGAGGTAGAGCGACTCGCCGTTGAGCACCACGCGCCGGGGAGCTTCCATCACTCCCTGCTCGGCGTAGGGCATGAGCTGGCGGGCGAGGTGGCGCATGCCCTCGTTCACCTGGGCGCGCGCGGAGCGGACGCTCACGACGGCGGTGACGAGCATGCCCGTGGCGACGAAGGCCCCGAGTCGGGTGAGCTGCGGGAGATGCCGGGTGCGACGAAACATGGCGCGTCTCTTTCTCCCCTTACGTTACCGGCACACGGGGATGACCGTGCAGAACAACTGGCGGGCGACGTCCGCGGGCGACGAGCGCACGGTGTTGCAGGCCATGCTGTTGCCCGCGAGGGCGTTGAGCGACCCGCCGCCGAGGAGCGTCGGGCGGTTGACCGGGCGGGTCAGTCGCCCGGAGGCGGTCTGGCCGAAGAAGCCTCCGAGCAGCGCGGAGCCGGCGCCGCCGAGCATGCTCTGGAGGGAGTTGAGGGCGCCCGGCCGCTCGCCCGCGCCCGCGGCGGTGTCGGCGCCCACGCGCACCTGGCTGCACCCCGGGAGCGGGCGCTGGCAGGCCTCGAAGGCGTAGCTCACCACGCAGTGGCGGTTCTGCTGCATGGTGTAGAGCTTCGTGCTCCAGGCCTTGTGCACGAACATCATGCAGGAGAACACGGCGACGAAGAAGGGGAGCATCACCACGGTCTCGGCGTAGGCCGCGCCTCGGGAGGCGTGGTGCCGACGTCGGCGTCGGGGCTGTCGGGTCGTTGGGGCGTTCACGGCGCTGCAGCTCCTCTCAGTGGATGATGACCCGGTCGATGAGGCTCAGGTCGATGCCCGGGCCGACGGCGCCGCTGATGCCGAGGAGGTTGGACGGCATGCGGAAGCGGCGGAAGCGCGCGCGCCAGTACATGTGCCAGGTCCACTCGTCGCGGTCTTCGTCGCCTTCGTAGTAGTACTCGGCCTGCGCGAGGCCGACCCGGGCGAGGTTGCCGACGGTGCCGAAGAGCCCGCCGCTGCCGGTGTTGCGACCCCAGGCGGCCATGGACACGCCGCGCTGGTTGGCCTCGAAGGGGGGCGTGCCGATCACGATGCCGCGGATCTGCACGTACTCGCAGTCCTGGCCGGGCATGCCGTCGTTGCAGCTGCCGTCGCCCGGGTCGATCTCGTGCGGCCGCATGTTGGCTTCGTTGCGGGGGCAGAAGAAGAGGGCCATCGCCTCGTCGAGGAGCCGCGTCGCCCAGCTCAGCACGCTGCCGCCCAGGAGGGCGAGCGGGAAGGTGAGGAAGCGCGAGAGCGGCTCGGCGGCGTGGAGGCAGGTGCTGCGGATGTTGACCGGGCGCACCGGGAGGGGATGGTCGATCATCGGGTGGATGAAGCCCGCGGTGACCGGCGGCTGGTAGGTTCCGGTGAGGGTGGTCACCACCACGCGGGTCTGCGCGAGGTAGGGCCAGGTCGTGCGGATGACGTCCTGCGCGCTGTGCCCGAGGCGGAGGGCGGGCTGAACGACGCCGTTCTCGTAGGAGTTGGCGAGGTTGCGGATCATGTTGCCCGCCTGACCGAGCGCGGCGGAGAGCGGCGGCGCCCAGATGGTGAGCGCGGCGGCCGCGAAGAGGGCCCACTGCACCAGGCGCATCGCGAAGAGGATCGAGACCAGCAGCGCCATCACGATGTTGATCATCGCGATGAGGTTCATGCCGCGGGCGTGCATCACGGCTCCGGAGAAGGCCACGGCGTCGGCCGCGTCCTGCATGCGCTCCCGGAAGATGATCGTGTTGCCGATACCGATGATGTAATAAAGAAACCCGGTCACGAGCATCGCCATGAAGACGCCGATCACCATGATGGCGCCAGAGTCATCGCGGTGGAGGCCAGGTCGAGGCGTGCGTGTGTTGCTGCCGCGCATGGATTACCTCGATCGGGAAGCGTTGTAGCAAGCGCCGGTGATTCTCCGCGCGGTGCCCTGCACCGGGAGCGTCGACTCTGCGCGGATGACGTAGTAGTGGCCGCCGGTGAGGCCGAGGAGCACCGCGCTGGCGGTGCCGCCGGTGCCGGTGTGGTTGAGCTCGTCGAGGCCGGGCTGCGCGGCGTTGAGGCGGGCGCTCGCGGCCTGCACCGCCTCGATGTGGCTCTGGATGTCGCGGATCGACGCGCGGCCCCCGCGAACGGCCTCGGTGGCGGCGCGGATCTGCTCGAGCGGCTGGTTGGTGTAGAGCTGGATCGCGCTGTCGCAGGCCATCTTGGACACGATCGGGACGCCGCAGTGGAAGAGGTAGGTCACGCGGGTGGTGAGCTCTTCACGGCTGTTCCAGCGGTCGCGGTAGTTGGTCTCGCGCTCGGCGCGGGGGAAGGTCACCGCCATCGCCACGTTGTTGTAGACCAGCGCTCCGAGGGCGAGGCGCGCCGCGGGCGAGGTGTCGCCGCCGATCGCGTCGTAGATGCCCTGGCGCCGCGGGTCGCGGTCGTGGGTGAGCTCGTCGAGGGAGGGTGAGGTGGCGACCAGGGGGAAGCCCGCGGCGAAGCGCACCGCGTCGAGCCGGGCGCCGCCGCTCGATCCGCCGCCGCTGCCGAAGCCCGATCCCCCGGGGGCGCTGCCCGCGCCGAAGAGCGAGCCGAGCGCCGCGGCCGGGTCGTCGCCGCGGCCGCCGCCGTTGACGACGTTCTCCGGCGCGCCGTCGTAGCGCTGGGCGCAATCGGGGAAGACCACGATCGCCGCGCGGGCCGCGGAGGCCGCCGCGTGCTGCACGACCAGGTGGGCGCTGTACATCAGCGCCAGCTGCATCATGCCGAGCACGAGGATGAAGAAGGGGATGAAGGCGACGAGGAACTCGACGTAGACGGCGCCGCCGGTGTCGGCGTGCAGCGAAGGTCGGGGGCGTGTGTTCGTGGCGCTCATGCGTTGGCTCTTCACACGATCGGGTAGAGGGAGAGGGCCGCGACGCAGGTTCCTGCGAAGATCGAGCCGCCGAGGCGGAAGCGCGTCAGCATCTCCGGGCGGATCTCCCGTCGCCATGACTTCGGCATGACGGGATTGATCCCGAGGAAGAATGCATTGACCAGCACGCCGAGCAGCCGGCCGTGCCAGGCGAGGCGGCCCATGGAGAGCAGGCTGCCGGCGACGTACGCGTAGAACTGCGCCTCGATGCCGTGGAAGGCGCCGAGGATCGCGCCGAGGGCGATGAAGAGCTTCACGTCGCCGCCCGCCATCCCGTCTTTGCGGAAGATGAGGTAGGGGACGATCGCGCAGACGAACATGCCGCCGAGGGCGCTGAGCGCCCCGACGCCGTGCGGCTGCGACTGGATGGTGCGGAGGAGGATGCCGGCGGCCATCGCGCCGTAGGTGAGCCAGTTGGGGATGCGGCCTGTTCGGAAGTCGGTATAGGCGGCGATGGCGGTGACCAGCACCGCGAGCGCTACGTTGAAGAGACCGACCGATCCGAACGGCACAGAGCACCTCCGAAATGACGACGCCGCGGGCACTCCGGGGAGGGGGAGTGGGCCGCGGCGCGCCGCGAACAACCACGAACACCCACCGTGGAAGAGGTGGGGTGAGGGCCGGTTGAGCCCTCGTCAGATCACGGGCCGAGGCCCTGGATCTGGTTGCTGCCCGAGGTCACCTTGGTGACGACGTTGGTGCCGAAGGTGCGCCAGGCCGAGATGCCCACCACCGCGATGAGGATCAGGAGGATCACGTACTCGACGGTAGAGAGACCCGCGTCGTCCCGAAGCAGCGCCTTGAGGTTCTTCTTGTTCATGATGGAGATCCTTCCTTACGTGGTTTGAGCGATCTATCGCGACCCCGTCCGTGCCCCTCTTGCAGGGTCACGGGAACGGCATCGATACGATCAGTTGTGCGAAGCGGTAGTAGTCGACGAAGGGCCTGCCCAGCGAGTAGGTCGCCACCGACGCTACCGTGCCGATCAGGAGGAGCACCACCACGTACTCCACGAAGGCAGCGCCCGACTCGTCGTCGTGCAGCGTTCGCAGGTTGGGTCGGCGATCACTCACGGCGGGGGCTTGTGCAGCCGACGTGCCAGCGATCGGGAGACCTGAGAGCGGGCGCGTGGAGCGAAGAACGCCGTCGATCTGCGACGAGGTGGGGATGGGGGGCGCGTTGCTCATGGGAGGTCTGGTCAGCACTTCGGGTGGGAGGATTTTCTCCCAGGGAGTCCGGGGGCCCGGTGCTGCGAGGTCGCGGCGAAGGCGAGGAGGAGGGCCGCGAGGAGGAGGTTCTCGAAGGCGTCGCGGGGGATGGGGCCGAGGGAGCGGAGCTCGGGGAGGAGCAGCGAGAGCGCGGCGTAGGCGACGACCGTGTGGGGCGTGAGGAGGCTGAGCCGGAGCGCGGCGCCGAGGCCGTGGAAGCAGCGGCCCGAAGGGTCGGTGAGCGAGGCCCGGAGGGCGTCGGTCGAGGTGACGATGCGGAGTCGCGCGAGGGGGTCGAGGAGGTCGAGGGCGCGAGCGAGGCGGGCGTCGGGGGCGCGGGGGAGGGAGAGCGTCCAGGCGCGGTCGTCGGCGGGTGACCACGCGAAGTAGCCCAGCAGCATCAGGAAGGTGAAGAGCTGCGGGAACAGCCACTCCTGCATGGAGATGTGGAGCAGCACGCCCACCGAGACGCAGAGGGTGCGGGTGCGAGGGAAGAGCAGGCCGAGCGGGAGCGCGACCTCGAGGGCGGTGACCGAGAGCTCGGCGACCCGGGAGGTCCATGGGATGGAGAGCAGCGGGGAGAGCGCTCGCGAGAGGAGCGCGTCGGGGTTGGCCTCCGGGGCGCGGGTGGTGGCGAGCCAGCGGATGATGGAGCCGGTGCCGCGCCACCAGGGGTGGGCGAGCTTCACCACGACGGAGGAGAGGTAGACGAGGGAGAGCTGCCCGCGGAGCGCGCGAGAGAGGTCGATGGGTGCGGCGGCGCCGGTGGGGGCGATCGCGACCAGGAGGAGCAGCAGCCAGAGGAGGTAGTGGTTGTTGTGATAGGTCGCGGGCACCGCGGCGTAGAGGGCCGCGATGACGGCGCAGGCGGATGCCGCGGCGGCGCGGGTACAGCGGGAGAGCAGCATCGCGAGCGCGAGGAGCTGCAGCGCGAACAGGGCGCTCTGCGGGGCCCACGACCACGGGGCCGGGCGGCCGATGGACCAGAGCGCGAAGGCGGGGCGGTACTCGATGGAGGCGTGGTGGGCGCCGAGCAGGAGCAGCGCGGCGAGGCCGCGGGCGAGGGCGAGGTCGCGGCGGGGAGAGCGGCTCAACGGGTGGTCCATCGGGCCGTGCGGGCGAAGGGGCGCGAGCCGGGGCTGTCGCAGCGGAGGTGGCTGGTCAGGGTGATCGGTCGGCCGAGCGAGCGGTGGTAGCGGGCGAGCACGTCGTCGAGCGCGACGGACACCGCGGCGTCGTCGTCGGCGTAGGGGGCGAACCACGGGGCGACGGCGGCGAAGCGGGGAGGAGTGTCCGCGAGGAGCAGGGCGCGGAGCTCGGGGCGGTCGGAGGGGAGCGGCACCGGGATGGCTCGGCCGAGGGCGTCGGTGGCCGAGAGCGCGTGGTGGCAGCGCGCGGTGATGGGGCCCGCGAACATGCTCCAGGAGAAGCGGCCCGAGAAGGGCGCCTCGCGGTCGGAGCGAGCGCGGGCGAGCGCGACGGCGGTCTCTCCCACGAGCACACCGACGATCAGCAGGCCTCGGAGCTTGTCGGCGCGGGTCAACAAATCGGCTGCGATGATAGGCACCGGAGCGATCGGCTCGAAACCCTTGCGTCGAACCCGCCCGGCGGGGCATTCCCAGCGGGGTGCAGACCTTGGAGCTCCTGAACAGCCCGATCCCCGACGAGCGCCCCTCGTTCCCGATGCCTGCGCCGGAGTCGAGCGGGGAGGGCGCCTGGCTCGCTCCATGGTGGAAGGGCCTCGGCCGCCGCTACGGGCACGTCTTCCACTCGATGTGCTCGTACATGGGGAGCTTTCCCCCGGGGCTCCCCCGCTACCTCATCGAGCAGCTCACCGAGCCCGGTGACATCGTCCTCGATCCCTTCTCGGGCCGAGGCACCGCGCCGCTCGAGGCCTGCCTCTCGGGGCGCCACGGCATCGGCGTAGACCTCAACCCGCTCGCCTCGATGCTGAGCTCGGTGAAGCTCGATCCGCCCACGCTCGAGGAGACCCTCGCTCGCCTCGCCGAGCTCGAAGCCTCCTACGTCCCAGAGCCCGTCGGCGACCGCGCTCCGCCGGAGATCCGGATGCTCTTCGAGGAGACCACCACGCTCCCGCAGATCCTCCACATGAAGGCCTCGCTCGACCCGGCGCACCGCACCGATCGCTTCCTGCTCGCGTCGCTGGCGGGCATCCTCCACGGCAACCACACCCGCGACGTCGTCAGCTCCCGCTGCCTCAGCGTCTCGATGCCCAACACCTTCAGCATGTCGCCGGGCTACCTCGCCCGGTACATCGCCGAGAAGTCGCTGGTGCGGCCGCCCTTCGACGCCTTCGAGAAGCTGCGCCTCCGGATGCACTTCGAGTTCGCCGAAGGGGTGCCCGCCCTCCGCGGTCGGGCCATCCGCGGCGACGCCCGCGCCCTCTCCACGCTGGTCGCGCCGGGGAGCGCCAAGCTCATCGTGACCTCGCCGCCCTACCTCAACGTGGTGCGCTACGGGAAGTTCAACTGGATCAGGCTCTGGCTGCTGGGAGAGTCGGTCTCCGACGTCGACCGCTCGCTGCGCGTCGAGGCCACCGACCGGCGCCTGGCCCTGAGCGACCGCATGCGCTTCAAGGGCTACTGCGGGTTCTTGAAGACGGTGCTCACGGAGTGCGCCCGGGTGCTGCGCGACGACGGCGTCTGCGCGGTCACCATCGGCGACGTGCGCAACAAGGAGCACGGCGAGCGCACCCTCGCGCTCGAGGCCTGGGACTCGATGAAGGACGAGGTCCCGCTGGTGCTCGGCGCGGCGGTGGCGGACGACGTCAACCAGCTCGGCAAGGTGTCCAAGATCTGGGGGCTCGCGCACCGGGGAGAGGCCACCAAGGTCGACCGGGTGATGCTCTTCCACAAGCCGGGGCGCTCGCTGCCGAGGCCGCGGTGGAGCGACCCCGCGGCGCTCATCGAGGCCATCGCCGCGTCGCCCAACGCGCCGCTGGTGCGGTCGGGCAAGGCGCGGCCGGGCGTGGTGAAGACGCGACCGACGGCCGCGGCGCGAAAGAAGACCGGCACCTGACGGTTCGCTCTACTCGGTCTGCCCCCGGAGCTGGACGATCACGTTGGTCCCGGCCGCGGGGAAGCCTCCGCCGAAGGGCGTGTAGGCGGCGTTGAGGACGTTCTCCACCGCGAGCGCCGCGGTGACCGAGGGGTGCAGCCGCACGCCGCCGCGCGCGGTGAACGACACGTAGCCCGGGACCTCGGTGCACATCGTCGGGCCGTCGGGGCAGAGGCGCACGTCGTCGCGGTCGCTCGCCGAGAGGCGCGCCTGGGAGAGCATGCCGGTGGCGAGCAGGTCGATCCAGTGCGTGGCGCGGCGCCACCCGACGCTCACCCTTCCGTACGCAGGAGGGACCTTGGAGAGGGGCTCGGTGGTCGACGCGCCGTCCTGCGAGGTGGTGGCCTCGGCCCAGGTGTAGCCCGCGGAGAGGGAGGCGTAGAGGCCGCTGCGGGCGGTCGCGGTGAGGTCGAGCTCGACGCCCACGAGCCGCGCGTCGCTCGCGTTCATGCGCGTGTACACGCGGCGCCCGTCGATCATGGTCATGCCGAGGAAGGACGACGGGACCCGGGTGACCAGACCCGACATGGTCGAGCCGTAGACGAAGAGCGCTCCCTCCAGCGGGCCGCGCGCGACGCGGGCGCCGAGTTCGGCGGTCCATGAGCGCTCGGGGCCGAGGTCGGGGTTGGGGACGTCGTAGCTGCGGGCGCCCGCGCCGAGGGCCTGGTAGTCGTCGAGGTTGGGCGCGCGGTAGCCGCCGAGCACGTTGGCCATCAGCGCGACGCCGCGGGTGACGAGCCAGCGCACGCCGAGGCTGGCGACGGGGGCGGAATACAGACGGGTGTATGCGGCGAACGATCCGTCCGCCGGGGAGTCGACGGAGGTCAGCGCCGCGCGAGCGCCCGCTTCGAGGAGCACGCGACGTGAGGCCAGGCGCAGCGCGTAGTGGGCGAAGACGCCGCCGGTGACGTAGCCGCTGCGGTCGAGGTAACGGCCGCGGCCGCGCTCGGGGCCGCTGTCCCCGCGGACGGTGTCGGTGTAGCTCCCCACCTGGTCGGCGGCGACGTCGAGGCCGGTGGTGAGCGTCCCTCGCGAGGTGGTCCACGCGAGCTGGGCGGTGCCCTGGGGGGTGAACACCTCGTCGTGCTCGGTGTCGATGCGGCCCGCGCGGAGGCGGTCGCGGGTCTCGACCCGGCGGATGAGGCCAGCGCGGGCCTGCACCGCGAGACTCCCCCGGCGCACCGACCAGCGCCCGTACACGAGGTCGCGCTGCTGCAGCCGAAACACCCGGCGATCGTCGGGGAGCGAGTTGTCCGGCCGAGGGGCGTTGGTGATCTCGCTGCTGGTGTACCCGAGGCCCAGCGAGTGTCCGGCGCCCGCCTCGACCATACCTCGCACGGTAAAGGCCCGGTCGCCGTGGCCGCTGAAGGGCTGCGTCCCGAGGTCTCCGCCCGCGACGATCGGGCCGAGGGTGCCGAGGGTTCCGGAGGCCATCACCCCGAAGCGGCCGACCTCGCCCTCCAGCATGCCCTGCGCGGTGAGCGATCGCTCGGCGGAGGCCGCGCGGGTCGAGAGCTCGCCGTAGAGGTGCGCGGCGCCGTCGGCCCGGGGCGCCGCGTCGACGGGCACCACCAGCACCACGCCGCCGAGGGCGTCGGAGCCGTACATCACCGAGGCGGGGCCGCGCACGACCTCGACGCGGCGCACGGACGAGGCGTCGACAAGGGAGAGCAGCGCGTTGCCGCCGACCTTGGTGAGCGAGTCGTTGAGCCGGAAGCCGTCGAAGAGCAGCAGCGTGCGCTGCCCGCCGAGGCCGCGGATGATCGGCATCGCGGACGCGGTGGTCGTGCGCTGGAGGAAGACCCCGGGCAGCTCTTCCAGGCGGTCGCCGAGGTCGCGCGCCAGGGCCCTCGCGGCGCCTCGACGGTTGTCCGCGGACACCGCGCGAGGGGTCTCCAGCAGCGACTCCTCCCGGCGCGCGGGGGCGCTCACGGTGGCCTCGTTGATCGTCGGCTCCTCGGGGGGAGGCGACGGCCTCGCGGGCTGCGCCGCGGCGAGCGAGGGCAGCGAGAGCAGCGCGAGCGAGGGAGCGAGCCGGCGACGACGCATCGCCGCGCACCCTATCGGCTCGCGCGCGCCGAACTCAAGGACCGCCGAGGTGGACGAGCGCTACGGTAGCGGCGCGATGAGCGAGCGCGGGCTGTTGCGGGTGCGGTGGCGGTCGGGTGTCGGGGAGATGTCCATCGTGGCCTCCGACGCGGCCTCCGGGAGCCCCGGGGTCACCGCGCTCACGGCGACGCTGGAGGGAGAGGAGTCGGTCGGGCGCTCGGCGCTGCGGTGGTGCCCGGACGCGCTGCGAGAGGGCCTCGCGGCGCTCACCGTCGACGACCGCGCGTCGCTGCGGCTGAGGGCGGAGGAGGGGTGCGCGATCGAGGTTCCGGAGGGCGTGACGGTGACGCGCTGGGGGGACGACGCGGCGCTGGTGAACTTCGCCGGGCGCATCGGCGAGTCGTGGGTGGGGCTCCGTCGAGGGGCCCGCGCCGAGCGGCTCGCGGTGCACGTCGAGAGCCCGCTGCTCCCGGGGCGCGAGGCCCACCGGGTGATGGTCGACGACCTGCTCGCCGAGTCGCTGGCGCTCGCCGGGGAGGGGCCCTCGGAGACCGCGCTCACCCACGCGAGAGACGCAGGCGGGGCGAGGCGGCTGCTGGTGGCGTGGCTGCTGCGCTCCTCGACGCTGGAGCGGGCGATGGCGCTGGTGGCGCGCGCTCCGCTGCGAGGGGCGGCGGCGGTGCAGCGGGTGGTCCCGTGGCTGCTGGCGCGCCGGGTGAGGATGGAAGAGCTCGCGTCGAACCCGGCGGTCGCGAGAGGGGATGATCCGTCGCAGGTGAGGGTGCGCGCCGAGGAGCCCGCGCTGCTGGTCGACACGCCGGAGAACCGCGCGGTGGCCTCGCTGCTGCGCACGGTGTCGTCGGTGATGTCCGACCCGGATCCGCCGCCCGCGCTGGCCGAGGCGCTCTCCGAGGTGCTCTCGCTCGCCGATCGTGTCGGGCTGCGGGCGCTGCGGCCGATGGGGGCCGCGCCGACGCTCGCCGGGTCGCGGAGCCCGGGATACCGGGAGCTCACGGCCATCGCGCGGTGGCTCGACGGGCTCGCGGTGGCGGATGACCCGGCGGACGCGGCGGCGCGGCTGGCGCTCGACGACTCGGCGCTGCTCTACGAGCGCTGGTGCGCGAGGGAGGTGTCGCGCGCGCTCGGGCTGCCGTCGACCATCGCCCCGGGGCAGTCGAGGCCGTGCTCGCTCGACGGGGTCGCGCTGCGCCTCTGGTGCCAGCCTGCGAGGGCGGCGGTGCCTTCGTACGGGCTCGCGTTCAGGCCCGACCTGATGGTGGAGGCGGAGGGCGCGAGGGTGGTGTTCGACGCGAAGTTTCGCGCCGACGCCCAAGGGGCGATCGAGAAGATGCACGCCTACCGGGACGCGATCGCGGGGTGCGTGGGCGCCTACGCGCTGATGCCGTGCGCTCCGAGAGAGTCGGTGACGCTGCGGGCGGAGGGCGGAGGAGGGGTGGGGGTGATCGCGCTGCGGCCCGAGGGGGGCGGGGCCGAGGAGGAGCGGAGGGCGGCGCTGCGGGGGGCGATCGCCGCGGCGCTCGCGTCGGTCAGAGGAAGAAGTCCGGGACCAGCGGCGCCCCGGGGGTGACGGCGTACTTGTCGAAGTCGGTGACGCCGGTGGTGCGGAGGAAGTCCTCGTCGACGAGGAAGTGGCCGGTGAAGTCCGCGGCGGGGCGCTGGAAGACCTCCCAGGCGGCGTCGGACATGATGTCGACGGTGCGGCATCCGGCGATGGTGTCCTCGCCGCCGAGGAGGTTCTGCACCGCGGAGGTGGCGATGGCGGTGCGGGGCCAGAGCGCGTTGAAGGCCACGCGCCCGCGGAACTCCTCGGCCATCCCGAGCACGCACATGCTCATGCCGAACTTCGCGATGGTGTACGCCACGTGGCCGGCGAACCAGCGGGCTTCCATGTTGAGCGGCGGCGAGAGGTTGAGCACGTGCGGGTTCTTCGCCTTGAGCAGGTGCGGAAGGCACGCCTGCGAGCAGAGGAAGGTGCCGCGCAGGTTGATCTGGTGCATGAGGTCGTAGCGCTTCATCGGGGTCTCGAGGGTCCCGGTGAGGCTGATGGCGCTGGCGTTGTTCACCAGGATGTCGATGCCCCCGAAGGTCTCGACGGCCTTGGCGACCGCGGCGAGCACGGTCTCCTCGGAGCGCACGTCGACCACCAGCGGGAGGGCCTTGCCGCCCGCGGCCACGATCTCCTCGGCCGCCGTGTAGATGGTCCCCGGCAGCCGCGGGTGGGCCTCGGCGGTCTTCGCCGCGATGACGATGTTGGCGCCGTCGCGCGCGGCGCGCTTCGCGATCGCGAGGCCGATGCCGCGGCTCGCGCCGGTGATGAACAGGGTCTTTCCTCGAAGGGTCATGGCGGGAGTCTCCAGTGCTGCGTGGTGAGAGGTGAGCGGGGTGAAGGGGAAGGGCGATCAGCCGCGGCGACGTCGGCGAGAGAGGAGCGTCGCTCCGGCGAGCAGCATCGCGAAGGCCGAGGGGGCGCGGGGCGATGGCGCGGAGCCGTGGCCCACGCGACAGCCGCAGCCGCCCTCGTCGGCCGGGGGAGCCGGCGCGGGGGCCTCGCCGCCGTCGACGTCGACGATCGCGGCGTCGCCGGAGGGGACGTCGGCGTCCATGGCGACGGCGTCCTGATCGCCGGAGTCGGTGGTTCCCGCGTCGACGATCGTGGGGACGTCGGTGAGCGCACCGAGATCGGCGGGGGCGCTGACGTCGACCGCCGCGGGGACGTCGCGCACCGCGGGCGCATCCGTGGCGGCAGGGACATCGCGCACCACGGGCGCATCGCGCACCACGGGCGCATCCGTGGCGGCGGGGACGTCGCGCGCGGCGGGGACGTCCGGCGTCGCTCCGGCGTCGACCGCAGGGGCGGGGAATCCGGCGAGGCGCTGTAGCTCGGCGTAGGTGCCGTTGAAGCGGTCGAGGTCGACGTTGCCGCTGATGCCGCTCACCCGGCCGGTGGAGGAGTACTGCCAGAAGGCCCAGCTGCGCCACGCGTCGGCGATGTAGGGGCAGGGCTGCGTGGTCGTGTACTGCGCGTGCCAGAGGGGATGGTCGCGGAAGGCGGTGCTCTGCACGTAGGTCGGCCAGTAGTAGCGGCCCGTGTAGATCATCGGACGGCGCCCGGTGCCGGCCTCGATGCGGTCGGCGAGGTCGCGCACCATCGCGGCGTAGCGCGTGGGCGACGGGAGCCCCGGCGGGGGCTGCTCGACGTCGAGCGTCACCGGGAGGTCGCCCTGGCCGAGGCGGCCCACCGCGCGCACCACGATGTCGGCCTGCGCGGCCACCTCGTAGCGCGGGTCGAAGTAGATGTACGCGCCCCGGATGAGGCCGTTGGCGCGGATCTCCCGCCAGTTGCGGTCGAACTGCGTGTCTCGCGTGGGCCAGTGCAGGATGCGGGCGATGGCGAAGCGCTTGCCCGCGGCGCGCACCATCGGCCAGTTGACCGTGGACTGCCACTGGGAGACGTCGATGCCCTCGACGGTCGGCCCGCTGCCGCAGACCACCAGCTCGCCGACCGATTGATCGACCTCGTCGTTGTGGCCGCTGCACGAGCCGAGCAGAGCGAGCAGCGCGGCCAGGCCCAGCGTTCGTCGGAGGTCCATCCTGGCGGGGGAATCTACGGGCCGACCGCCTCGGGCCGCAACCGGCGTAGAGTGATCGCGATGATCCCAGAGCGGCCGCGGATTCCGGTGATGGTGCTCACGGGCTTCCTGGGCGCGGGCAAGACCACCCTGCTCAACGCCCTCATCGGGCGCCCGGAGCTGGCCGACACGGCGGTGGTCATCAACGAGCTCGGGGAGATCGCGCTCGACCACCTGCTGGTGCGCAAGGTCGACGACCGGGTGATGGTGCTGGGCGGCGGCTGCGTCTGCTGCACGGTGCTGGGCGACCTCGTCGAGACCCTCACCGACCTCGACCGTCGACGCGACGCCGGGGAGGTTCCGCCCTTCGCGAGGGTGATCGTGGAGACCACCGGGCTCGCCGACCCGGGGCCCGTGCTGGCGACGATCACCGGCGACGACCGGCTCTTCTCGCGCTTCGAGCTCGACGGCGTGGTCACCGTCGTCGACGCGACGCACGGCGCGGGGCAGCTCGACGAGCACGTCGAGGCCCTGCAGCAGGCGGTGGCGGCCGATCACTTCGTGGTGACCAAGTCCGAGCTCGCCGGGGCCGAGCGCACCCGGGCGCTGGTGGAGCAGCTCTCGGCCATCAACCCCGCGGCCTCGGTGGACGTCGCGAGCCACGGGGCGGTCGACCCGGCGAGGCTGCGCGGTCGCCTCGCGGCGAACCTCTCCAGCGAGCGGGTGCTGGGCCTCATCGCGGCCTCGCCCGAGGCGAAGGGCCGCTGGGTGGTGACCTCGGCCCCGAAGCACTCGAAGGTGCGCGTCCTGGCCCTCTCCCGCGCGCGCACCATGCGCTGGACGGCGTTCTCCATGTGGCTGTCGCTGCTCACGCAGTTTCACGGGGAGAAGATGCTGCGCTGCAAGGCGATGCTGAAGGTCGCCGGAGAGCCCGGGCCGGTGATCGTCCACGCGGTGCAGCACGTGGTGTATCCGTCGGTGATCCTGGACGCGTGGCCCGA
The DNA here is from genome assembly GCA_004297725.1 of Myxococcaceae bacterium. Taxonomy (GTDB): domain Bacteria; phylum Myxococcota_A; class Polyangia; order Polyangiales; genus SCUS01. Next base: position 138,109 of record SCUS01000151.1, read on the forward strand.
CGCGGACGAGGGATGCCGCGCGGTGCTGATCTTCCGAGACGCGGACGACGGCTTCCTCAAGCAGGTGCAGGAGGGCTTCGACGCCTGCCTCGCGCCCGAATCCGTCTCCGCGGAATGAGCGCGGGCGCTGCGAGCGCATCGCGCCTATGCTGGGCGTCGTGATGCACGTGCTCGAGTTCGAGATCGGGTCGACCCGCTACGCGGTGCCCGTCGAGCGCGTGGTCGAGGTGGTGCTCCGCGTGTGGCTCACGGCGCTCCCGGGCGCTCCCCCGGCGGTGGTCGGGGCGTTCAACTACCGCGGCGCGGCGACCGTCGCGGTCGACCTCCGGTCGCGCCTCGGTCACCCCGAGCGCCCGCCGTCGCCGGGTGACCACCTGATCGTGGTGCGCGGCGCCCGGCGCACCCTCGCGCTGGTGGTCGATCGGGTCCGCTCCCTCCGCGAGATCCCGCTCTCGCTGGTGCAGGCGCCCTCCATCGCGCTCCCCCACGTGCGCGGCATCGCGACGCTCGACGACGGCCTGCTCCTCCTCGAAGACCTCGACGCCGTGCTCTCCCTCGACGAGGAGGAGTCCGTCGCTCGCGCGCTCTCGCCTCCCGCGACGGCGTCTGCGCCGTGAGGGTCACTCCTTTGGAGATCACGCTGAGCCCCGCGGTTCGCGAGGGCTTCGCCGCCGCGGTGCGCGAGTCGCTCGGCCTCGTGTTTCCTCCCAGCCGAGCCCTCGCCCTCGACCGGGGCATCGCGACCGTCGCGGCGCTGCTCGGCGAGCCCGACCGGGCGGTGCTCCTCAGCCGGCTGCTCGACGGCGACCCTGCGGTGCGCGAGGCGCTCATCGTCGAGCTGACGGTCGGGGAGACCTACCTCTTCCGCGACGCCAGCCACTTCGACTTCGTGCGCGACGTCGCCCTCCCCGAGGCGGCGCGGCGCGGCGGCCCGGTGCGCCTGTGGTCCGCCGGGTGCGCCACGGGCGAGGAGGCGTGGTCGCTCGCCATCACCGCCCACGAGGCCCTCGGGGCGGCGGCCGCGGAGCGCGTCGAGGTGCTGGGCACCGACCTCAACCCCCGCTTCCTGGAGCGGGCCCGGCGGGGCTGGTACGGCCCGTGGTCGTTTCGCGGCGTCGACCCGGCCCGGCGGGATCGCTGGTTTCGCGCGGAGAGCAACGGCTGGAGCGTCGTGCCCGAGGTGCGCCCCGGCGTGCGCTTCGGCCCGCTCAACCTCCTCGACGACGTGTCGACCGCGTGGCCCCGGGGCGTCGACGTGATCTTCTGCCGCAACGTCGCGATCTATTTCGACCTCGACACCGTCGGGCGCCTCGCCGCCAGCTTCGCGCGCTCGCTGCTCGTCGGCGGCTGGCTGGTGCCCGGGCCCTCCGACCCGCTGCTCCCTCCGGGCCTCGGCCTCAACGCCTCCCTCGGAGGACCGCTGGTCTACCGCCGCGTGACCGGGATGGAGGTCGACGCTGATCCTCGGCGAGAGCTCCCGTTCGCCCCGGCGCCCGCTCCGCTGGCACCTGCGCGCCGCTCGTCGGTGCCTCCCCTCCGCTCGCCCGCCGTCGTCGCAGCCCACCGGGCGTCGCCGGTCGTGCGGGAGCCCGTCGAGCGGGCCAGGGAGCTCGCCGACGCGGGAGACCTGGCGGGTGCGACCCGGTTGCTCGATGAAGCCCTGGTGCTCGACGGACTCAACCCTGCGCTCTACCTGCTCCGATCGACCGTTCGGCAGGCGACGGGCGACGCGCCCGGCGCGTGCCACGACGCCGAGAAGGCCGTCGTGATCGACCGCTCGCTCGCCTTCGCGCACGTGCTGCTCGCGGCCGGTCGGGTGCGCCTCGCCGACCTGACCTCGGCCCGTCGCGCGCTCCGCAACGCCCGCGCGCTGCTGCTCTCGGCGCCGACCGACCAGCCGGTGCCCCACGCCGGGGCGCAGGGGCGCGACGCCCTCCTCGCGATCTGTGACCGCCTCGGGCGCTCGCTCGGAGAGGCGGTCCCGGCGAAGCGCCGGGGCTGAAGGCGCACCGGACGCCCATGGACCCGCCCGAGCTCTGGGACGCCCCGACGCGCGCCCTCCTCGACGCGCGCACCCGCGCCGTCGCCTCGCCCTCGACGCCGCTCGCCCGGGGCGCCCGCCCGGAGGCGCTGGGCCTGCGCCTCGCGGGGGAGCGGTACGCGATCGCGGCCCACGCGATACGCGGGGTCGCGGCGCTGAAGCGGCTGACGGCGCTGCCGCACGGCCCCCCGGAGCTCGCCGGGCTCATCGCCATGGGCGGCGAGATCATCCCGGCCTTCCACCTGCGCGTGGTGCTGGGGCTGCCGCTGGGCGCGCTCCCCGAGTACGGACGCATCGTGCTGATGGGCGACGGGGCCGAGGCGCTGGCGCTCGTCGTCGACGCGGTGGAGAACCTCGGCGCGATCGAGCCCGACGAGCTGCGCGAGGCGCCAGAGGGCGTGGCGGCCTCGGTGCGCGCGCTGATCCTTGGCGTCGACCGACGCGGCATCCCCCTCCTCGACCACGAGGCGCTGCTCGCCTCGCCGCGGCTCTACGTCGAGATCCCCGTCCCCCGCGAGGTCGCCCCGAGAGCTGCCGCGCCAGGCCCTCCCCTCAGGAAGATCCCACGATGACCACCGCCTCCGTCCCCGAAGCCGACATCAAGGGCGCGCTCACCCGCTCGGTCTTCCTGCCCCTCGCGATGCTCGCGGTCGTGGGGCTGCTGCTGTTCTGGCAGATCGACCGCCTCGTCGAGCTCACCGCGTGGATCGACCACACGGACCGGGTCATCGCCCAGTCGAGCCGCATCGAGCGGCTCTACGTCGACCGCGAGACCGGCGTGCGCGGCTTCCTCAACACCGGCGCGGAGGAGTTTCTCGAGCCGTACACGAGCGCCGAGGCGGCGCTTGCGAGGGCCATCGACGTCCAGCTCGGGATGATCGCCGACGACCCCGCCCAGCGACGGCTGCTCGAGGAGATCCGGGGCATCGGCGAGGCCTGGGATCGGGAGTTCGCGCTGCCCGCGATCGCGTTTCGCCGGGGCAGCCCGGGCGACCTGAACGTGCCCCTCTCCCGCATCGGCAAGCGCCACATGGACATGCTCCGCGTACGGCTCGAGCGCTTCGCGCACGTCGAGTCCGAGCTGAGGGACAGCCGCACCGCCGCCGCGCGCTCGGCCACGCGCGTGGTGCAGTGGACCGGCGGCGCGCTGCTGCTGGTCCTCGGCATCTTCATCGCGGTGTTCACCCGGCGTCAGCTGCTCGCGGTCTCCCGCGAGTTCAGCGAGGCGCTCGCGGTCTCGCGGGAGCGGTCGGCGGCGCTGGAGGCCTCGGAGGCGGCGCTCGCGGCGCGCGTCGAGGACGAGCAGCGTACGGTGCGCGCTCAGGCCTCCCAGCGCGCGGAGCTCAACGGCGCGGTGCAGACCTTCGCGGTCTTCATCGAGCAGCTCGCCCACGGCGACCTCACCACGGCGCTCAAGGAGAGCAACGACGGCGATCTGCACCAGCTCGGAGAGAACCTCCGGAGCATGGGCCGCTCGCTGCGGGCGATGATGGGGCGGCTCAACGAGGCCGTCGCCGCGCTGTCGGGCGCGACCAGCGAGATCATGGCCACCACCCAGGAGCAGAGCGCGAGCGCGACGGAGAGCGCCGCCGCGGTGACCGAGACGGTGGCGACGGTCGACGAGGTCACGCAGACCTCGCAGCAGACGGCGAGCCACGCCTCGGCGGTGGCCGCGGCGTCGCGGCGCAGCCTGGAGGTGTCGGCCTCGGGGCGCCAGGCGGTCGACGAGACCGTCGGCGCGATGGCGCTGGTGAAGCGCCAGGTGGGGTCCATCGCCGACCGCATCCTGGCGCTCTCCGAGCAGGCGCAGACGGTCGGGCAGATCATCACGACGGTGAACGAGATCGCCGAGCAGTCGAACCTGCTGGCGCTCAACGCGGCCATCGAGGCGGCGCGGGCGGGCGAGCACGGCCGGGGCTTCGCGGTGGTGGCGCAGGAGGTGCGGAGCCTCGCGGAGCAGTCGAAGCGCGCGACGGCGCAGGTGCGCGCCATCCTCGGGGACATCCAGAAGTCCACCGCGGCCGCGGTGCTCGCGACGGAGGAGGGCGGCAAGGCCGTGGCGTCGGCGGTGGACACGGCGCGCGTCGCGGGAGAGCGCATCGACCAGCTCGCGGCGACCATCGCCGACGCGGCGCGGGCGGCGGAGCTCATCGTGACGGCGACGCAGCAGCAGGTGACGGGCATCGGGCAGATCGCGCAGGCGATGCGGGCGATCGACCAGGCGACGTCGCAGACGGTGGAGGGCACGCGGCAGTCCGAGCGGGCGGCGCGCGACCTGAGCGGGCTGGCCACGCGGCTGCGGGACGCCGTCTCGCACTACCGGACCTGAAGGGCCCATCGAGCGCGTGGCCGAGCACGACGACATCCTGGACGAGCTGCGGAGCGTGTTCCGCGACGAGGTGGACGACCACGCGGTCAACCTGGAGCGCGCGGGCCTCACGCTCTCTCGGGAGGGCGAAGGGCCCGAGGCGAGGGCAGGCGCCGCGGCGGAGGTGTTCCGCGCGGTGCACAGCCTCAAGGGGGCCGCGCGCGCGGTGGGCTACGACTCGCTGGAGCGCTTCTTCCACGCGGTCGAGACGCGCCTCGGATCGGCGCGCCAGGGGGCGTCGCCCGACCTCGCCCGGGTGGCCGCCGACGCGGTCATCACGCTGCGCGCGCTGCGGGCCTGCAGCGTGAGCCTCGCCGAGCGGGGCGAGCCCGACGAGGCCGCGCTCGCCGAGGCGCGGCGGGCCCTGCAGGACGAGGCCCCGGCGAGGACGCCCACCCCGGAGCCCACCCCGGCGCCCACCCCGGCCCCACCGCCGTCGCCGCCGCCGCCGCTGGTCGCCGCCCCGACGCTCTCGCCCGACACGCAGCGGGTCTCCTCGGCCCGGCTCGCGGGACTCTTCGCGGCGGCCGAGGACCTCGCGTCGCTGGTCGCCCGGCACGGCGACTCGTCGCGGCAGCTCGACTCGCTGGAGTCGATGCTGATCGAGCTGCGCAACGACCTCCGGCGCGCCCGGCAGGAGGTGCGCGCCCAGGACGACCGCGGCGACGAGGGGGCCTCGCACGCCATCGACCGCACCCTGGCGTCGATGCAGACCCTCGCCGGGTGGGTCGCCGAGCGCGTCTCCCGGGAGGAGATCTCCCGGCGCGCGCTGGCCAGCGCCGCGGGCGACCTGCTCACCCGCTCGCGCGACCTCCGGCTGGTGCCGCTGGCCACGCTCTCGGCGCTGCTGGAGCGGGCCGCGCTCGACGTCGCCGGGGCGCTCGGGCGGCGGGTGGAGTTTCGCATGGACGGCGACCTGCCGGAGGTCGACCGGCGCGTGCTCGACGGGCTGCGCGAGCCGCTGCTGCACCTGGTGCGCAACGCCGTCGACCACGGCATCGAGGCGCCGGACGCTCGCCTGGAGCGGGGCAAGTCCCCCGTGGGCCGGGTGCGCGTCGCGGCCACGGTGGCCGGGAGGGACGTGCGCGTCGCGGTCGAGGACGACGGCCGGGGCATCGACCCGGAGGCGGTGCTCGCCGCGGCGAGGGAGCGTGGGATGGAGGTAGGCCCGGCGCGCTCCCCGCAGGATGCCTTCGCGCTGCTCTTCGAGCCGGGCTTCAGCACCCGGGCGCGCGTCACGGCGCTCTCCGGGCGAGGGGTGGGGCTCGACGTGGTGCGCATGCGGGTGGCGCAGCTCCACGGCCGCGTCGAGGTCGAGAGCGAGCCAGGCCGCGGCGCGCGCTTCGTGCTGACGGTGCCGCTCGACCTCAGCGTGATGCGCGGCGTGGTGGTTCGGGTGCGCGACGTCCGCGCGGTGATCGTCTCGACGGCGGTGGTCGGCCTGCGACGCGTGGCCGACGAGGACCTCCGGGTGATCGAGGGGCACCTCTACCTCGACGACGCGGGCGCGCTGGTGCCGCTGGCGAGCCTCGGCGAGACGCTCGGGTTTCCGCCGGTCGCGGCGGCGCCTCGGGAGGAGGGGGCGCGCACACACTGCGTCATCCTCGCGGTGGGCGAGCGGCGCGTGGCCTTCCGCGTCGACGCGCTCCTCGAGGAGCGCGAGGTGGTGGTCAAGCCGCTCAACGCGCGCGTGCGCCGGGCGGCCTTCGTGTCGGGGGCGGCGGTCTTCGGCGACGGCGAGGTGGTGATCGTCCTCGACGCGGCGGACCTCACCCGCATCGCGCGCCCCGCGTCGAGCGCGGCGGCGGGCGACGAGCGCCGCGCGGCCCGACGCCGCGTCCTCGTGGTCGACGACTCGGTCACCACCCGGCAGCTCGAGCGCACGATCCTCGAGGCCGCGGGCTACGACGTGGCCGTCGCCGCCGATGGCCAGGCCGCGTGGGAGATGCTCTCCGGCGACGAGCGCTTCGACGCCGTCGTCTCGGACGTGGAGATGCCGCGGCTCGACGGGTTCCAGCTCCTGGCGCGCGTCCGGTCGACGGCCCGGCTCACGGGCCTGCCGGTGCTGCTGGTGACGGCGCTCGCCCAGGCCGCCGACCAGCAGCGGGCGCTCGACCTCGGCGCCAGCGCCTACGTCGTGAAGAGCCGCTTCGACCAGGACGAACTCCTCGAGACCCTCGAGCAGCTACTCTAGCCTTCCGCTCGGGGCGACTGCCGCCTCGAGGGGTCCGGAGACCGATGTACAACGCGACGCTTCGACTGGTGATCGTCAACGACTCGGCGACCGCGCGGGCAGCGCTCCGGCGGGCCTTCAGCGTCCCCGGGGTGGAGGTCGTCGGCGAGGCGAAGGACGGCGCCGAGGGGCTCGCGGTGGTGGCCGCGCTGCGGCCCTCGGCGGTGGTGATGGACATCGTGATGCCCGTCATGGACGGCTACGCCGCCACCCGACAGATCATGGCGACGAACCCGACGCCCGTGGTGCTGGTCTCCTCGGCGGTCGACCCGCGCGACGCCGACGTGGCCATGGAGGCGCTGCGCTCGGGCGCGCTGGCCATCGTCGAGGCGCTGCCCGCGGTGAACGACCCGGCCTACGAAGACCGCCGCTACGCGCTCGTGCACCTGCTTCGCTCGATGGCGCTGGTGAAGCTCGGCCGGCTCAAGGCGGCCCCGCTCGCGCCGGTGATCCCTCGCGCCGCCGCAGGGGTCGCCCGCGACGTCGCGGCCATCGGCATCGCGGCCTCGACCGGCGGGCCCAACGCCGTGGTGGAGCTCCTGCGCATGCTCCCGCTCAACGTGATGCCCCCGGTGCTCATCGTGCAGCACATGGCGCGCGGCTTCGCCGAGGGCTTCGCCCGCTGGATCACCGAGGCCACGGGCCACCCCACCTCCGTCGCCGTCGATCGGTCGCCGACCGCCCGGGGCGAGGTCTACATCGCGGCGGACGAGCACTACCTCGGGCTCGACACGTCGCTGCGGCTGGTCGTCAGCGACGCCCCGCAGGTGGGGCTCTTCCGCCCGTCGGGCAACTACCTCTTCGAGTCGCTGGCGCGCTCGCTCGGGCCTCGCGCTCGGGGCGTGGTGCTCACGGGCATGGGCGACGACGGCGCCGACGGGGCGGCGACGCTACGGCGCAGCGGCGGGCGCGTGGCGGCGCAGGACGAGGCGACCTCGGTCGTCTACGGCATGCCCAGGGCGGCGGCGCAGCGCGGCGGGGCTGACGTGATCCTCCCCCTCCTCGAGATTCCCGCGTGGCTCTGCGGGCAGAGCGAGGTCTGATGCGCGTCGTCGTCATCGAGGACAGCCGCACGCAGGCCCAGCAGCTCGCCGGGGTGCTCACCCGCGAGGGCTTCGCGGTCACCATCTGCCGCGACGGCGAGTCGGGCCTCGCCGCCTGCCTCGCCGATCCGCCCGCCGTGGTGATCAGCGACATCGTGATGCCGGGCATCGACGGCTTCGAGGTGTGCCGGCAGCTCAAGTCCGCCGAGGCCACGCGGGCCGTGCCGGTGATGCTCCTCACCTCGCTGGCCGACCCGACGGACGTCGTGCGGGCGCTCGCCGCGGGGGCCGACAACTTCCTCTCCAAGCCCTACGACGCGGCGCAGCTCATCGCGCGGGTGCGCCGGCTCGTCGAGCGCCCGCACGACCACGGCGGGCCGCCGACGGTGGAGGTGCGCGGGCAGTCCTTCGAGATCCTCTCGCGCCCGGCGCAGGTGCTCGACGTGCTGGTGTCGTCGCTCGAGGCGGTGACCGCGCGCAACGCCGAGCTCGAGCAGAGCCGGGCCCTGGCCGAGGGGGCGCTGGCCACCGCCGAGCGGCGCGCGCAGCAGCTCCGGGGCCTGGCCGACGCGTCGCTGGCGATCAACTCCGCGGGCTCGCTCGACGCGGCGCTGCGGGTGGTGACCGAGGAGGCGCGGCGCCTGGTCGACGCGCACCAGGCGGTGACCAGCCTGCTCGCGGCGCCCGACTGGTCGGACGCGGTGTCGACGGTGTCGGTCTCCGAGGCCTACGCGGAGCACCACGCGTCGTCCCAGCGGCCCGACGAGACGGGCTACTGCGCGGCGGTGGTGGAGAGCCGACGGCCGCTGCGGGTCGAGCGGGTGACGCTCGAGCTCCACCCCGCGTGGCGCGCGTCGACGGAGGGGCGGCCGCCGCGGCGGGGCTGGCTGGGGGCGCCGCTGGTCGGCCGCGACGGGGCCACGCTGGGGCTGATCCACCTCTGCGACCGGCGCGACGGGGACTTCTCCGAGTCCGACGAGGCGGTGCTCGCGCAGCTCGCGCAGACGGCCTCGGTGGCGATCGAGAACGCGCGGCTCTACGAGCAGACCCAGCGGGCGGTGCAGGTGCGCGACGAGGTGGTGGCGGTGGTCTCGCACGACCTGCGCAACCCCCTCAACGCGCTGATCATGGCGGCGACGATGGCGGAGCAGCGGGCCGACGACGGGGCGCTGGTGCGGGCGCGGCTGGCGGTGATCCGCCGCTCGGCCGAGCGGATGAACCGGCTCATCGGCGACCTGCTCGACGTGACGCGCATCGACTCGGGCAACCTGGTGCTGGAGCGCGAGCGGCTCTCGGTCGCGTCGCTGGTCGACGAGGCGGTGCAGGCGCAGCGGGCGCTGGCGGAGTCCCGCGGGCTCACGCTGCGGGCGGAGGTCCCTCGGGGGATCAGCCCGATCGAGGGCGATCGAGACCGGCTCTTCCAGGTGTTCGCCAACCTGATGGGCAACGCGGTGAAGTTCACGCCGAGCGGCGGCACCATCGTGGTGAGCGCGTCGCCGGTCGACGGGCGGGTGCGCTTCGCGGTGGCCGACACCGGGCCCGGGATTCCGCCCGAGTACCTCCCTCACGTCTTCGACCGCTTCTGGCAGGACCGTCGCACGGCGGGGCAGGGCACGGGCCTGGGCCTCTCGATCGTGAAGGGGATCACCGAGGCCCACGGCGGCGAGGTCGGGGTGGAGAGCGTGCAGGGCGAGGGGAGCACCTTCACGTTCACGCTCCCGGGGGCGTGAGCGCGGCGGCGGGGGGTGGCAGGAGGTCAGCGGGGCATCGCGCGCTGCTCGGCGAGCCGGTCGTAGTGCCGGTAGCCGAGGGTGTTGAGCGCGGAGGGCGGCGCGAGGGCGATGTCGACCAGGGTCTTGAGGTCGTAGGTGCCGGCGAGCACGGGCGGAGAGTAGGCGCGCACGGTCTGCTCGTTGCGGAAGGGCCCGAGCGGCGTGAGCACCTGGTGCGGGTGCAGGTGGACGAAGTGCGCCGACGAGAGCCGGGAGTACCCGGGGAGCTTCGGCGCCGTGATGACGTGCGGGGTGGCCTGGAAGGTTCCGCCGGTGAGGATCTCCCACTGCTGGCCGACCTGGGCGACGATGCACCCGGGCGGGGCGGCGCCGCGCACCTTGCGGCCCGCGGGGTGCTCGGCGGTGGCGCGGGTGCGGAGGTAGAGCCCGCTGTGCGGGTCGGGCGGCGGGCAGCGCTGGCCGCTCGGGTCGATGAAGCGGCCGCCGGGGAGCAGCGTGAGGAGGTTGAAGTCGGTGTGCTCCTCGCCCCAGAGGACGCCCTGCTCCACCTGATCGGGGGTGAGCGGGATGTAGCGCAGCGCGCGGGTGAGGTGCGGCGCCCCGCCGATGCGGTCGGTGAAGGTTCCCTCCTCCAGGCCGAGCGCGACGGCCGCGCCCCGCAGCAGCTCCCGGCCCACCGAGTGGAGGGTATTACCCATCGAGGTATAGACCTCGGCGAAGCGCGGGTCGTCGGGCCACACGTTGTCGGCGCAGATCTGCGGGTGCTCGGTCTTGCACTCCGGGTCGAGCGGCGTGGTGGCGGCGAAGTAGCACTCCTTGAAGTCGGGCTGACCGCCGCCGGCGACGGCCTGCTCGGTGTTGGGCGGGGTCCAGCCGCGCTGGTACCAGATCTCCGGGCGGGCGAAGCGGCGCTTGTCGGCCTCCGGGAGCGAGGTGAAGCGCACGAAGGCGTCGTAGAAGGCGTCGAGGGTCTCCGGGGCGATGCCGTGCGAGCGCACGTAGACGAGGCCGTAGGCGCCGAAGCCTTCGCGGATCGCGGCGCAGGCTGCGTCGCGGCGGGCACCGCCGGCGCGGAGGTCGTCGAGGTCGACGGTGGGGATGGCGAGGTCCTGGCTCATGCGTGCGGCTCCGGTGGGAGCGGCGGTGGGTGTGGATAAGGCCGCCGCTCGGTGGCATTGGTTACCCGCGAAGCGCCGCGGTCGTCCACCGCGATGCACGAATCGATCACACGGCACCGTAAGAGGAGCACAGACCCATCCATGAGCAGCGACGACGTTCGGAAGCGGATCGAGGAGACCATCAAGGGCCACCGGGTGGTGCTCTTCATGAAGGGCGACCGCTCGTCCCCGAGCTGCGGGTTCTCGGCCTCGGTGGTGGGCATCCTTGACGGCTTCCTCCCGAGCTATCACACGGTGGACGTGCTGGAAGACCCGGAGGTCCGCGAGGGGGTGAAGGCCTACTCGGAGTGGCCGACGATTCCGCAGCTCTACGTCGACGGGGAGTTCATCGGCGGGGCCGACATCGTGAAGGAGATGCACGCGCGCGGCGAGCTGCGGCCGCTCTTCGGGGCCGACGCGGTGAGCCCGAGGCAGCCGACGATGACGGCGGACGAGGCCGCCCTGAAGGAGCTGCGCGCCGCGGCGAAGACCATGGGCGCCGAGGGGGCCATCATGCGGATGGAGATCTCGGGCAAGTTCGACCACGACCTGTACTTCGGCGAGGCCGTCGCGGGGGACTTCGTGGTGGACCTCGGCGGGATCCCGCTGCACCTCGACCCGGCGTCGGCCTTCCGCGCGGACGGCATCCACATCGGCTTCGTGAACGGCGCCAACGGGGCGGGCTTCAAGATCGAGAACCCCAACGAGCCGGCCCGGGTGCGGCAGATCGGCCCCGCGAGGCTCAAGGAGATGATGGACCGGAGCGAGCACTTCGCCCTCATCGACGTGCGCACCCCCGAGGAGTGGGAGCGCGCCAGCATCCGAGGCGCCCGGCTGCTCGACCGCGAGCTGGAGACGGAGATCCTGGCGATGGACCGCGCGTCGCCGCTGGTGTTCATGTGCCACCACGGGATACGCAGCCTGCAGGCGGCCGAGCGCTTCGTACAGAAGGGCTTCCGCAGCGTGTACAACCTGAACGGCGGCATCGACGGGTGGAGCGCGAGCGTCGACCCGTCGGTTCCGAGGTACTGAGAGGGAGCGACGAATGTCCAACCACGACACGGATTTCCAGGGCGACGTACTCGCGGCACTGCGCGAGTCGGTATTGGCGAAGATCCCCGACGCGGCGGTGGAGGTCTCCGGCGGCGGCGGTCACTTCTCGCTGTCGGTGGTCTCGCCGGTCTTCGCGGGGCAGTCGATGCTCAACCAGCAGCGGCTGGTGCTCGGGGCCATCGCGCACCTGATGAAGGGCGACCGGGCGCCGGTGCACGCGGTCGACAAGCTCATCACGAAGACCCCGTAGACCGATCGCCGGGGACGCGCGTCTCCACCCATCACAGCACGCCGAGCGCGCCGCCCCGGAGAGGGTTCCGGGGGCGCAGCTCGCGGCCATGGGTGTCGTGATGGGGCAGTCGCGTTTGCGGTGGGTGCGTCGGTTGATGGTGGGCGTGGCGATGGCGGCGATGGCCGCCTCGGCCCCGGCGAGCGCGCAGCGGTACAACCCGGTGTTCCGGCACCCGGTGCAGGTGGCGCGGCCGCACATCGACGTGGTGTTCGTGCTCGACGCCACCGGCTCGATGGGCGACGAGATCGAGCCCGTCAAGCAGCACATCTGGAACATCGCCAACCAGATCGCCTCGGGCAATCCCCGCCCTGAGCTTCGGGTCGGCCTGGTGATCTACCGCGACCGCGGCGACGCCGAGCCCACGCGGATGGTCCCGCTCACCGGCGACCTCGACCAGATGCACACCGCCCTCATGGGGGTCACCGCGCAGGGCGGCGGCGACTACCCCGAGGACGTCGACGCGGGCCTCGCGCTCGCCCTCCACGAGATGAACTGGGGCGAGCGCTCGGCGCGGATGGTCTTCCTGGTCGGCGACGCCCCGGCGCAGCGCTACCCCGAGCACGACCACGACGGGCTCGTGCGCTACGCCGCCGACCGCCAGATCGAGGTGAGCACCATCGAGTGCAGCGGCCTCGACGCGCGCGGCCGGTCGGAGTTCGCGGCCATCGCGCAGCGCACCCACGGCATGATGACCGCGCTCACCTACGCGCAGGACCAGCAGCTCGCCGACGGGCGCACGCAGACCATCCTCCGCCAGGGAGGCCGGGTGTACGTCTCCGACCGTCGGCTCACCGACGAGGAGCGCAGCGAGGGGGCCGACGTGCTCTCCCGCCGGGGCCTGGCGAGGCCCGCGCGCGCCGCCGAGGTGGCGTCGGCGGAGAGCGCCGGTGCCGCACGCGGCCGAGGAGGGGCCCCGATGGCGGCGCCCACCAACAACATCGCCGGGGTGATCACCCGGCGGGTGCAGGCGCGCGCCAGCTCCATGGGCGTGGCCTACTGAGCGTAGCCCTCGGGCCTCATCGGCGGCGCCGGCGGCGCACGAGCGCGAGGCCCAGCAGCGCGGCGGCCCAGGCGAGCGATCCGCGGCGCCCGGGCGCGGCGCTGCACCCGCCGGAGGGAGCGACCTCCGTGAGCGTCTCCGGGGCCGCCTCCTCCTCCGGCCCGTCGTCCTCCGCCGGCGCGACCTCCCCGGGCGGAGGCTCGCCCTCCGTCGCGCCACCGTCGCCCGTCACGCCACCGTCGCCCGCGCCCCCGGGGACCGGGCTGTCGCAGGCGTCGCCGAAGCCGTCGCCGTCCGCGTCGGCCTGGTCGACGTTGGCGTCGAAGGGGCAGTTGTCGACGGCGTTGTTGAGCCCGTCGCCGTCCCCGTCGAGGTCACACGCGTCCCCCTCGCCGTCGCCGTCGCTGTCGCGCTGGTCGCCCGCCGCGGTCTCGTCGCAGTTGTCCATCGCGTCGGGCGCGCCGTCGCCGTCGCGGTCGGCGTCGCAGTCGTCGCCGAGCCCGTCGCCGTCGAGGTCGCCCTGCGTCGCGTTGGCCTCCGCCGGGCAGTTGTCCATCGCGTCGGGCGCGCCGTCGTTGTCGCGGTCGACGTCGCAGACGTCGCCCACCTGGTCGGCGTCGAGGTCGGCCTGGTCGGCGTTGGCGACGCGCGGGCAGTTGTCCGTCGCGTCGAGCGCCCCGTCCCCGTCGCTGTCGTCGCAGGCGTCGCCGCGGCCGTCGCGGTCCTGGTCTTCCTGGCCCCGGTTGGCCACGCCGCGGCAGTTGTCCGCCGCGTCGGCCACGCCGTCGTTGTCGTCGTCGCCGTCGCACACGTCCCCGCGACCGTCGCGGTCTCGGTCGGCCTGGTCGCGGTTCTCGCGCAGCGGGCAGTTGTCAGGCCCGTTGTTCACCCCGTCGCCGTCGCGGTCGTCGTCGCAGACGTCGCCCCGCTCGTCGTCGTCCTGGTCGCCCTGTCCCCGGTTCGCCTCGCCCGGGCAGTTGTCGCACGCGTCCCCGAGGCGGTCGCGGTCGCCGTCCCGCTGGTCGCGGTTGGCCCGCGACGGGCAGTTGTCGCAGGTGCCGCCCACCCCGTCGCGGTCGAGGTCGTGCTGGTCGCGGTTGCTGAGCGACACGCAGTTGTCGCAGGCGTCGCCGACGGTGTCCCGGTCGCGGTCGCGCTGGTCGCGGTTGCGCGCGGCGTCGCAGTTGTCGCACGCGTTGCCGACGCCGTCGCGGTCGGTGTCCCGCTGGTCGCGGTTGTCGACGGTGCGGCAGTTGTCGCGCGAGTCGGCGATGCCGTCGCGGTCCGTGTCCGCCACCTGCGCCTGGAACCACGGCGTCCGCCGGTTGCCTCCGTCGAGGGTGAGCTCGACGTGGAGGTGGTCGTGGTGGGGGTGCGGCCCGCCGTAGGCCCGGGTGTCGGGGCTGGTGCTGGGCGACCAGATCGAGCGGTCCCAGATCACGAGCTGCACCCCGATCTCCTGGGCGTGGGTGACCAGCCAGTGGGCGACCGGGTCGCCGAGGGTGTTGTCGGCCTGTCCCCCCGAGAGCGGGATGAACACGTCGATGGCCCGCCCGGTGCCGTGCACCGAGGTCTGGCTGGTGCTGGCCGTGTTGGGCCGGCAGGAATATCCCCCGTAGGAGCGCACCTGACGGAAGCTCCGACGGAGGTAGTCGCCCAGCGCGCGGGTGCCCGGGAGGAAGCTCCCGCCGCAGTTGCGCCCGCCCTCCCACGGGGGCGCGCCGTTGTAGCCCACGCGCTGCCGCGCCGCGATCGCGCGCACCGACGCGGGCATCACCCAGCGACCGGCGACGGCCACGCCCTGGGCGGTCGAGAGGGTGCTCGCCTCGTCCCAGTCGTCGTCGTCGCCCTCGGCGGGCGAGTACACGCAGCTCCCCGCCACGGCCGCGGCGAGGCAGAGCAGAGACCAGCGGGTGGCGGCGGAGAAGCGGTCGGCGGTGCTCACGGGTCGGGATGGTGGACCAGGCCCACGGCGGAGGTCCATCGTGCGAGCGCGCCACGGATGACGGCGGCTGTGGCGTTACGCCACGGTCGGCGGGGAGGCGTTTACGTGTTCAGGTAAGAAGGCCCGGGGCGGGGTAGTCGGCGAGGAGGCGCTTCACCTCCGCCGCGATGGCGGTGAGGGCGGTCTCGTCCTCGGCGGCCTTCACCGCGCGGTCGAACCACTCGGCGACCTGCACCATGTGCTTCTCGTCGAGGCCGCGGGAGGTGAGCGCCGGGGTGCCGAGGCGCACGCCCGACGGGTCGAAGGGCTTCCTCGGGTCGTAGGGCACGCTGTTGTAGTTGAGCTCGATGCCCGCGAGGTCGAGGGCCCTGGCGGCCTTCTTCCCGGCGATGTTCTGCGCCGTGAGGTCGACCAGCAGCAGGTGGTTGTCGGTGCCTCCGCTGACCAGGGAGTAGCCCCGGTCGGTCATGGCCGCGGCGAGGGCCTTCGCGTTGGTGACCACCTGCTTCGCGTAGGCGCGGAAGCCCTCCGTCGCGGCCTCCTTCGCGGCCACGGCGATGCCCGCGATGTTGCCCTCGTGCGGCCCGCCCTGCAGCCCCGGGAACACCGCCTTGTCGATGGCCGACGCGTGCGCCGCGCCGCAGAGGATCATTCCCCCTCGCGGCCCTCGCAGGGTCTTGTGGGTGGTGCTGGTGATGATGTCGGCGTGGCCGACGGGCGAGGGGTGCGCGCCGCCGACGACGAGGCCGGCGATGTGCGCGATGTCCGCGACCAGGATGGCGCCGACCTCCCTGGCGATGGCCGCGAAGGCCGGGAAGTCCCAGGTGCGGGGGTAGGCCGTGCCGCCGCAGAAGAGCAGCCTCGGCCGGTGCTCGCGCGCGAGGCGGGTGACCTCCTCCATGTCGATGCGGTGGTCGTCGCGGCGCACCGAGTAGGCGACGCTCTTGAAGTAACTGCCGGTGATGGAGACGCTCCAGCCGTGGGTGAGGTGGCCGCCGTGCGGGAGGCCGAGGCCCATGACGGTGTCGCCGGGCTTGCAGAACGCGAAGTAGACCGCGAGGTTGGCGGGCGAGCCGGAGTAGGGCTGCACGTTGGCGTGGTCGACGCCGAAGAGGGCCTTGATGCGGTCGCGGGCGGCCTCCTCGATGGGGTCGATGAACTGCTGGCCCTCGTAGTAGCGCTTGCGGGGGTAGCCCTCGGAGTACTTGTTGTTGAGCGACGAGCCGCAGGCCTCCTGCACGGCGCGGGAGGCGTAGTTCTCGCTCGGGATCATCCGGAGCTTGTCGCGCTGGCGCTCGTCCTCGGAGCGGATGAGCGAGGCGATCTGCGGGTCGGACTCGGACAGCGGCGGATCGTGGAGGGTGTGCTTCATGGCGGCTCTCGTGGGGGCTCCTCTCGGGGGTTTACAGGGGCGCGGATTGTCGGTGGTTGCCCGGGGTGGGCACAAGCGTTCGCGATCGTGTCGCGGGTTGCGAGCCCGGAGGGCGTCGGCCACCATCGAAGCGACGTAGACATGAGCGACTCACTGACCAGGTACTCCGGGCCCAACCACGAGGGCGCCGCTTCCACATCACCCTACGGGCAGAGCCGGATGGCGCCGGCGATCGAGCTGGTCGACGTGGCGAAGGAGATCGCCCAGGCCAACGCCCTCATCGGCGCGGCCACCGCCGACAAGCTCGGGCTCATCGCCGAGCAGATCAGGGCGCTGCAGGAGCAGGCGAGGGAGATCCTGGAGAAGGCCCGCCGCGACGCGGTGCTGCACACGGCCGAGTGCCGCTTCCAGAAGATCGCCGGGCAGACCTACCACCTCTACCGCAAGGGCGAGGGGGAGGGGGCGAAGCACTACTTCTCGATGCTCTCCCCCGACGACTGGCGGGGCCATCCCCCCGACCCCTTCGAGGGAACCTACCGGGTCGAGGCCGACCTCTCCTTCACCTCGGTGGAGGAGATGGCGCAGCGCGACGCCAGGCTCTCCACCGCGCGCAGACTCCTCGGGAGCGGTCTCTAGTCCGCGATCGGCGCTTCCGGTCGGCGGGGGTTTGTGGGTACATCCGCGCCCCATGTTTCGCGGACGCGTACGCCACATCCATTTCGTCGGCCTCGGGGGCATCGGCATGTCGGGCATCGCGGAGGTGCTGCTCACCCTCGGGTACACCGTGTCGGGCTCCGACCTGAAGGCCACCGACATCACCCGCCGCCTCGCCTCGCTGGGCGCCATCACCCACGAGGGGCACCGCCCGGAGAACGCCGCGGGCGCCGACGTGGTCGTCTACTCCTCGGCCGTCTCCGCGCACAACCCCGAGGTCGCGCTGGCCCGGCACAACGGCGTGCCGGTGATCCCCCGGGCGGAGATGCTCGCCGAGCTGATGCGGCTGAAGTACGGCATCGCCATCGCCGGATCGCACGGCAAGACCACCACCACCTCGCTGGTCTCCACGGTGCTCTCCGCCGCGGGCCTCGACCCCACGGTGGTCATCGGCGGCAAGCTCAACGCCATCAACTCCAACGCCCGCGCGGGCACCGGCGAGCTGCTGGTGGCCGAGGCCGACGAGTCCGACGGAAGCTTCCTCAAGCTCACCCCCACCGTCGCGGTGATCACCAACATCGACCCCGAGCACCTCGACCACTACGGCAGCCACGCGAAGCTGCTCGACGCCTTCGTGGAGTTCGCCGCGCGCGTGCCCTTCTACGGCCTCGCGGTGCTCTGCCTCGACCACCCCCACGTGCAGGCCATCCTCCCCCGCATCGACCGCCGCCACGTCACCTACGGCACCAACCCCCAGGCCGACTACGTCGCGAGCGACATCACCTTCGAGGGCCTCAGCACCAGCTTCGCGGTGCGCCGCCGGGGGGAGTCCCTCGGGCACTTCGAGGTGCGCGTCCCGGGCCTGCACAACGTGCTCAATTGCCTCGCGACCATCGCCGTCGCCGAGGAGCTCGACGTGCCGACGGACACCACCCGCGAGTCGCTCCGCAGCTTCGCCGGGGTGCAGCGGCGCTTCACCATCGTGGGCGAGGCCCGGGGGATCACCCTGGTCGACGACTACGGCCACCACCCCGCGGAGGTCGAGGCCACGCTCACCGCCGCCAAGGGGGGCTTTCGCCGTCGGGTGGTGGCCGCCTTCCAGCCCCACCGGTACACGCGCACCCGCGACCTCTTCGAGGAGTTCACCCGGGCCTTCAACCTGGCCGACGTGCTGATCGTCACCGAGGTCTACGCCGCGGGAGAGAAGCCCATCGAGGGAGCGACGGGGGAGCGCCTCGCGGAGGCCATCGCGAGCCACGGCCACCGGGGAGTGCACTTCGAGGCCGACAAGGCCCGCGTGGTCGACCGCCTCGAGGCGCTGGTGCAGCCGGGCGACGTGGTGATCGCCCTCGGCGCCGGGGACATCAACCAGTCGGTGAGGGCGCTGCACCACCGGCTCGTGGCGAAGGACGCCCTCGACGCCGCGACCGGAGAGCGGCCGACCTCGCCCTGAGCGGGGGTTGTCGGGCCTACTGGTCGCAGAGCCCCGCCGAGACGAGGCTCTCCGGCGGGGCGTTGTCGGGGCCCATGCGGCACGCCGGCGCGGCGATCTCCCGGGCCTCGCGGAGTTCCCCCCGGGCGGAGACCATCGTGGCCAGCGACGACCGCACGCGAAGCTCCCAGCGCCGGTCGTTGGCGCTCGCGTCGGGGCTGGCGATGACCCCGAGCGCCATGCGCAGGTGCCGCTCGGTGGCGGCGCGGTTGCCGTCCTGGCTCTCCCGCGCGGCCTGCTGGTAGAGCCCCTGGGCGGTCATCGGCCCCTTGGCCCCCTCGCTGCCGGGCCACGGCGAGCGGTTCATCCAGTAGATCGCCAACGCCATCATGGGCGCCGCCCCCAGCAGGGCCACGACCGTCCGATGTCCGCGATGCCGCAGCGCCATAGCCCGGCAACATATCCCGGCGATCACCACCGGCGCTCCCCGGAAGAGTCCGCCTGGGCCAGAATACCCACCATGACCGCGCTGGCTCTCCGACCTCCGACGCTCCTCCTCGGCGCCCGCAGCTTCGTCCGGGGCGCGCAGTGGGTCGCCCGCAACCCGAAGCTCTGGCCCCACGCGATCGTGCCCGCGCTGCTGGCGGTGCTGATGGTCTCGACCTTCGCGGGCCTCGGGTGGTGGGCGGCCTGGCGGCTCTCGGCCCCGCTGCGGGGGGACGTCTCGCTCTTCTGGCAGCTCGTCGGGCTGCTGGAGGCCATCGCCGTCGGCGGCGTCTCGGTGGGCGTCGGCGCGCTGCTGGGGCTCTCCCTCGCTCAGCCCGCCTCCGGGTGGGCGCTCGACCACCTCTCTCGCACCCTCGACCTCTCCCTCGGCGGGGTCGACCGACCCGACGGGGGGTGGCTGGAGACCGCCTGGCGGGGGCTGCGGGTGACCCTCACGGGCCTCGCGGTGAGCCTGCCCGTGCTGGGGGCGCTGGTGCTCCTCGACCTGGTCTTCCCCCCGGCGATGGTGGTGACGGTGCCGCTGAAGTTCATCGTCGGCTCGATGGTCGTGGCCTGGGACCTCCTCGACTACCCCTTCGGCCTGAGAGGGGTGCGCGTGAGGGAGCGCATCGCGTTCATCCGCGCCAACTTCCGCTCGGTGCTGGGCTTCGGGGCCTGCGCCTCGCTGCTGCTCTTCATCCCCGGCGTCGGGCTGCTGGTGCTCCTGCCGCTGGGGGTCGCCGGGGCCACCTACCTCGTGGCGGACATCGAGCGCGGGGTGTCGTTACCTCCCTCGGTAAAGCCCGGCTGAGCTCCTGCCGACAACTTCCGGTGGGCACCGCTCCTGGTGCTATGCGTCCTCGCGATGGCCGCCGTCCCTTCGACCCCCCCCGGACGCCCGCAGAACTCCCGCGTCTCCCGGGAGCCTCCCCCCCCGGCCGAGCCAACCCCCCGGCGCTCCCGGCCGGCGCCCCCCTCGGAGCCGTGGTCCCATCGGGTCGCGCGGTGGTCCCAGCAGCTCTCCTTCGTGCCGGTGCTGGTGCTCCTCGCGGGCACCGTGGTCGCGGGGCGCTACGGCCACCGCTGGCTCACGCACACCCCGCAGCTCGGCGCCCGCACCCTGGAGGTCACCGGCATCTCCCACTGCTCCCGCGAGGAGGTGCTCGCCGCCGCGAGGCTTACCGTGGGGAGCAACGTCCTCGCGGTCGACCTGGAGCGCGCCGCCCGACAGATCGAGCGGCTCCCCTGGGTGGCGAGGGCCACGGTGACCCGTCAGCTCCCGGACACCCTGAGGGTGGCCATCGAGGAGCGCGCCCCCGCGGCGCTGGTCGCGGTGGGGGGCCTCTACCTGGCGAGCGCCGACGGGACGCTGTTCAAGCGCGCGGAGCCGGGCGACCCGGTCGACCTGCCGGTGGTGACGGGCCTCTCTCGGGAGTCGTTTCGCGATCGGCCCGACGGCGCCCGGGAGCAGGTGCGCGACTCGCTGGCCCTGATGGGCGACCTGGAGAGCGCCCAGCTCGGGTCGTCGGCGAGGCTCCAGGAGGTGCACCGCGAGCCGACGGGCGACCTCTCGGTGATGCTCGGCGGGACGTACATCTGGCTCGGCCGGGGGCCGTACCGCTCGAAGCTGTCGCGGCTGCGGGTGGTCCTCGGGGAGCTGCGCCGGCACGGGCTGGAGGCCTCGGAGGTGCACCTGGAGAGTGACCGCCACCCCGAGCGGGTGACCGTGCGGGCGCACACCGCGAGCGCGGCCGAACCCGGGACCCGCCGCGGATCCTGACGGCGGAGAGCGCCCGACGGGGCCCTGCACCCCGGGCGCAGGGCTACGACACGAAGCGCTGCACCAGCGCCCGCACCGCGGCGGCGGTGAAGGGCTTCTCGATGCGCTCGTTGGGGACGCGCTCGAGGAAGGCCAACGCGGCCGGGGTGAAGGCGCCGCCGGACATGAACACCATGCGCTCCGCGGCCTCCGGGCGCCGCAGGGCGAGCTCTTCGTAGAGGTCCATGCCCGACATGGCGGGCATCATCAGGTCGGACAGGATCACGTCGAAGCGCTGGTCGGACAGCAGCAGCTCGAGCGCCTCGCGCGCCGTGGTCACGCAGGTCATGTCGTGGGCGCGCAGCACGCGGGCGAGGATGACGCCCACGGCGCGCTCGTCGTCGACCACCAGCACCCGGGCGCGGCGCGAGGCGGTCGCCTCTGGCGGCTCGGTCGGGCCTGCGCCGACCAGGGCCCGATCGACGACCGCCGGGAGCGTGACGCGCAGCACGGCCCCGCGCCCCGGCAGGTTGGCCGCGGTGATCTCGCCGCCCATGCTGGTGATGATGTTGTGGCAGACGAAGAGCCCGAGCCCGGTGCCGACGCCGACGGGCTTGGTGGTGAAGAAGGGCTCGAAGATGCGCCCGAGCACCCCCTCGGGGATGCCCGCGCCCGTGTCGCGCACCTCGATGACGGCCCGGCCGAGCGCGTCGGTCGACGTCACCACGCGTATCTCGTTCGCCTCGGCGCCGCCGTCGGGCAGGGCCTGCGCGGCGTTGACCAGGAGGTTGGTGAACACCTGCCCGAGGCGGGCGTCGTCGGCCTCGACCCGCGGGGTCTCGCCGTAGTCCTTCACCAGCCGCGCGCGGTGACGGATCTCGTTGAAGGCCATGTCGATGGAAAGCTCCAGCACGGGCCGCACGTCGATGACCGTGCGCCGCTCCTCCTCCGCGCGAGAGAAGGTCTTGAGCCCGCGGACGATCTTCCTGATGCGCTCGGCGCCCTCCTTCGCATCGCCCGCCATCTCCACGCACTCGGCCATCTGGGCGGCGAGGGATCCAGCGGACATGCGGCGCATCTCTTCGGCGAGCATGTCGAGGTTCGCGATGACGTACCCGAGGGGGTTGTTGATCTCGTGCGCGACCCCGGCCGCGAGGGTGCCCACCGAGGCCATGCGATCGGCCAGGATGAGCTGCCGCTGGAGCTGCTCGCGCGTCTCGCGGGCCTCCCGCTCGGTGGTGAGGTCGCGCGCGGTCGCGTAGACCTGTCTCCGGGCAGGGTCCGAGACCGAGCGCCACTCGAACCAACGGTAGCTCCCGTCGCGGCACTGGTACCGGTTGGTCAGCGCGCGCAGCGGCTCGCCCTGCGTCAGGAGCGACCGGGCCGCGAGCGTCATCGCGCGGTCGTCGGGGTGCACGAACTCGATCGAGGGCCGCGCCAGGAGCTCGGCCTCGGTCCACCCGAGGGTCCTCGTCCACGAGGGGTTGACGCGCTTCAGGTACCCGTCGAAGCCCGCCACGCACATGTGGTCGAGGGACATCTCGAAGAACTCGACGCCGCCGGCGACCGCCTCCGCGCGCCGCCGATCGTCGACGTCGACGCAGCTCCCGATGTAGCCCGCGAACGCCCCGTCGGCGTCATGGTAGGGCGCGCCCCGGTCGCAGACGTAGCGGTACACCCCGTCGTGGCGGCGCAGCCGGTGCTCCCGCTCGAAGGCCTCTCTCCGGGCGAAGCGGTCGAGGTAGAGCGCGCGGCTCGCGGCGGCGTCGCCCGGGTGGATGCTCTCGGCCCACCCGTCTCCGAGCTCCTGCGCGAGGGAGCGCCCGGTGAACGCGAGCCAGCGGGCGTTGACGAAGTCGCACCCCGCGTCGCGCCCCGACCGCCAGACCATGGTCGGCGACTGCTCGACGAGCGCGCGAAACGGATCGCATTCGAGGGAGGCCATGCTGGCAAGGTCCCTATCACAGCCGGGTGCGAGTGCACGGCGTGCGCGACCCGCCGCGTCACCCGACGCGCCTCGGCGCGACGCTCGCGTGGCTCTCGGTGACCCGCCGCGAGAGCTCCTTCCACGGCACCTTCGCCGAGTCGACGCGCATCGCGACCCACCCCTTCGCGCCGACGTAGGGCGGGCGGTAGTAGCGCCGCGGGCTCCGCTCGACGAGCGCCGCGGCCTCGTCCGGCGCCACCCGGAAGCACACCGACACGATGCCGTCGCGGTGCTGGTTGTCGAGCAGGTAGGCGAAGGTCTTCCTGCCGACGCGCCACGTCGTCTGCGACGTCGACGACTCCGCGGACGCGCCGGGCAGCACGTCGCAGAGCGCGGACATGCGGGCGAGCGCGTCGCGCACCACCTCGGGGTCGGTGGTCGCGTACACGGGCGGCGGCGGCGGGGCGGCGGGGGCCGCGTTGGCGAGGCGCTTCGGGGCCAGCGCGCGCCACGCCTCCTCGACGAGCATCGAGAGCGCCTCGAAGTCGGTTCCGGGCCGCTCGAGGCGCACCCCCACCCAGCCCTTCACGCCCACGTACGGCGGAACGAAATACACGTCGGGGTCCGCCCGCACGAGCCGCCGCTGCTCGTCGGCGGTCGACCAGCACCACACCGCGACGCGCCCGTCGCCGTGGTGGTCGCTCGCGAAGCTGAGCATCCCTCTGCCTCGCACGTGGAAGAAGGGCGCGCCGTGGGAGAGCTTCTCCTCGGTCCCGGCGAAGGAGTGGCAGATCGCTCGCACGCGGGCGAGCAGGGCCTCGGTCGGATCGGTCGGCTTCGACACGCGCCGACTCTAGCGCCGGGGGATCGCCGATCGGGAGTCCGCGACGACGCCCGGCGCCTGCGACCGCCGCGTCGGCCGCGGTGCACCTGATCCACCGACGCGACCAGGGAGCCGCGTGGGGTCAGTCGGTGGTGTTCGTGCTGATGCGCTAGCGCGCCATCGAACGCGGAGGGCGAACACGCCGCGCGAGGTGGAGGGAGTGTGAGTCACGGGATCCTGGTGAAGGCCAGGTACCTTTCCACAGGGGACTTGAAGGGTTGAGACGGTCGCGGACTCCGTGCGTGGTGAGAGAAGAACCGCAAGGGCGCTTGGGGTCGCAAAGGCTCGAAGGCAAGGGCCGTGGGAAGCTCGCGTTCTTCGCCGCGTCGCCCCTTCAGGGCCCGACGATCTCCACCTCCCTTGCGACCCCAAGCGCCCTTGCGGTTCTTCTCTCACGGCGCACGCGGTGCCTACGCGCTCGGCGAGCAGGGGCGCACGACCGACCGCCGCAGGCTGGTCCGCACTGCGGCCGTGACTCCGACTGGCGCTGGAGAGAGGATTCGTGGGCCGTGACTGTCGACGAATTGGCCCACGCTATCGCCGCGCTGTCCCTCGACGAGGCCCGTGACCTGATCGCGGCGCTGCAAGTTCGCCTCGCAATCGATAGCCCGGAGCCCGACTGGCGACGGATGGGAGTGATCTACGGCGCTCCTCCGTTGCCGTGGGACGACGATGCGTATCGGCCGCATCTGCTGGTGCTTCGGGCCGTCGGAGCAGACCGCGCGCGGGTCATCTTGCATCTACGCGTCACGCTCTCGCTATCGGTCGTCGAGGCGAAGGCGGCGGTCGACGCAGCCCCGTGCGAGCTCGCGACCTTTCCTGATCGCGGCGCGGCGCGACTGGCGGCCGACGCCCTGACGGCGGTAGGCGCCACCGTCGACGTTCGCCGCGCGCCGTGAACCGCGCTTTTCATCCCACACCGCGCGAACGGGGGCCGCGGGCACTCCACGATCGGGCCGTCACGGTAGGTCGCCAGCGGGTCGTGGGCGGCCCGCCAGAGCCGCCCACCGCGCTGACGCCCGTCGCTTTAGGGCGCTATCGTCGCGGGCCGTGTCCTCCCTCTTCGACTCCCCCGAGTTCAACCGCTCGTTGTTCTTCCCGCGTCGGGACGTGAGCCGCGCCCCCGAGGGCGCGCGCGACCAGCGCGTCGAGGTGGCGCCCGGGGTCTCGCTCCACCTGCGCGTGCACCGCGCCCCCGGTGCGCACGCGATGGTGCTGCTCTTCCACGGCAACGGCGAGGTCGTGGCCGACTACGACGCGGTGGGCTCGAACTACGCGGAGCTCGACATCGCCCTCGCGGTGGTCGACTACCGCGGCTACGGCGCGAGCGACGGCGTCCCGACGCTGCGCACCTGCCTCACCGACGCCCACGCGGTGCTCGCCGCCGCGCGCGCCGCGGCAGGGGAGGTGCCCGTCGTGGTGATGGGCCGCTCGCTCGGGAGCGCCTGCGCCGCCGAGCTCTGCCAGGACGCTCCGGCGTCGTCGCCGGGGTTCATCTTCGAGAGCGGGATCGCCGACGTCCACGGCCTCATCCGTCGTCGCGGCATCCACCTCGATGGTCCGTTGCCCGAGCAGGACCTCGCGGACTTCGACCCGCTGCGGAAGTTCGCTCGCTGCGAGGCGAGGGCCCTGGTGCTGCACGGCGAGCGGGACTCGCTCATCCCGCCGAGCGAGGCGGAGCTCACGTACGCGACCTTGAAGAGCGCCGACAAGACGCTCGCGTTGATCCCCGGCCGGGGCCACAACGACATCTCGCAGGGCTTCGTCTACTGGGAGGAGCTCGACACCTTCCTCGCGCCGCGGCAGCCCTGAGCGGCGACGACGCGCTGCGCCCCGCAGCGCAGGTGCGATCACAGCGTCGGGTAACGCCGCTTGCGGTCCTCGGTGAAGGCCCACCAGGGCTTCGGGGCGCCGCCGTTCATGAAGTCGACCACGGCCAGGTAGGTGTCGAGCACGCAGGGGTCCTGGCGGGTGGCGGAGAGCGCGCAGAGGCGCCGGTAGAGGGCGAAGGCGTCCTGCCCGGCGAGCTGCTGCGGCGAGGTGAAGCCCAGCTGCTCGAAGTCGCGCGCCATGGCCTTGCCGACGTTGGGAATGTCCGTGAACGCGCGGACCGCGTCCGCGTGGGGAGCCTTGGGCATGGTGGAGGGCATCGTAGCGCGGGCCCCGGCGGTGGTATCCCTCCGACGATGATGGACTGGGGCGACGGGACCTACGAACGCACGGCCGAGCAGCTCGTCGGCGCCACCGAGGGCGCGATGGAGCGCGCGGCGCCCAGGCCCGGGGAGCGGGTGCTCGACCTCGGCTGCGGCACAGGCAACGCCGCCCTCGCGGCCGCGCGTCGCGGCGCGGCGGTGACGGCGATCGACCCCTCCGCACGGCTGCTGGCGGTGGCCGAGGGTCGGGCGCGGGCCGAGGGGCTCAGCCTCCGCACGGCGGTCGGCGCGGCCGAGGCGCTGCCCTTCGACGGCGGCGCCTTCGATCTGGTGCTCTCGGTCTTCGCGGTGATCTTCACCGACGCGCCCGAGCGCGCGGCCGCGGAGATCGTCCGCGTGCTGGCCCCGGGCGGGCGCGCCGTGATCACGGCCTGGCACCCGACGGGCCCCATCTCCGCGGCGGGGATGCTGCTCCGTCAGGCGCTGATGGAACTCTCCGGGGGACCGCCGCGGCCGCCGCCGCCCTGGGGCGACCCTGCCCAGGTGGCGGCCCTCTTCGCCCCGCACGGCTCGCGCGTCACCTCGACCGACGCGTCGCTGCGCTTCGAGGCCCCGTCGGCCGAGGCGTGGTTCGCCGAGCAGCAGGCCCACCACCCGGTGTGGCGCTTCGCGGAGCGGGCGCTCTCGTCGCGCCAGGGCGCGTGGGCGTCGCTGCGCGAGCGCTCGATCGCGGCGCTCGAGGCCGGCAACGAGGCCCCGGGCGCGTTTCGTGTGACCAGCGGGTACGCGATCTACGAGGTGCGGGTGGGCGAGCGCCCCGCCCGGGCCTGACGCGGCGTCTCTCGGGCGGCGCCACGGTGCGCCTCGGCGACGCGGTGGGCGACGCCTGCTCCCCGCCGGTGCCTGCGCGTGCGCGAGAGCAGCGCCAGCGCGCCGAGCAGCATCGCCCAGGCGGGGGAGCCGCGGCGCGACGGGGCGGTCGAGCAGCCGCCCTCCTCTTCGGGCGGCGCGGGGGCCCCAGCGTCGGCCGAGGCGCCGCTGTCGGGTGAGGGCGCGTCGATGACCGGGACGCTGTCGGTGGGCGTTCCCCGGTCGGTGAGGACGGCCGTGTCGGGAGTGACGGCCGCGTCAGAGCCCGTCGAGTCGATGGCACCCGAGTCGATGGCACCCGAGTCGATGGCACCCGAGTCGATCGGGGAGACGTCGTGAGGGCCTGCGTCGGTCACCCCGGCGTCGTCGAAGGTCACGAAGCGACCGCGCACCCGGACCGCGCTCGCCGACAGCCTGCGGCTGTACATCACGAGCGTGCGCCCCGTCCCGGTCGACGCGAGCCTCGGACCGGACTCCTCGACGGGCTCGTTCGCCACCGGCACGCCCCCCGGGTCGAGCACCTCGCCCGAGGGCGACACCCGGGCGACGTAGAGGTCGGAGGTGGCGTCGGCGCCGCGGCGCCAGCTGACCACGAAGCTCGCGCCGTCGAAGGCCACCGTGGGGCTGTCCGACACGATCGACGAGAGGACGCGCGGCGTAGCGTCGAGGAGCGCGCCCGAGGCCGAGACCCGCGCTGCGAAGACACCCGCCGGGGAGGTCCAGGCGACGAGGTGGTTGGCGCCGTCGGAGGCCGACGCGGTCGAGTAGGCATCGCAGGTGGTCGGCGACAGCGCCGTGGGCGTGGCCTGGAGGCGGTCGCCCGCCGGGGTGACGAGCGCCACGACCGGGCTGTTGCAGACCGACGGCGAACCCGTGCGCGGGGATTCGACCCAGGACACGAGGAAGTTCGCGCCGTCGAAGGAGAGCCCGGGCGCCGCGTTCGACCGGCCCGCGCTGGAGAGACCCACGGGCGCGGCCCCGCGAGGCGCCCCCGCGGCCGTGAGCGGGTATGCCCTCACTGCGTAGCGACCGTCGCCGCCAGAGCCCAGCCAGGAGGTCCACGCGGCGAGGTAGCCTCCCCCGCCGGGAATGAGCATCGGCGAGTAGCGGGCCGTGATGCCGCTACCGACATCGATCACGGTGGCAGGCCCCACCGCGCCCGCCGGCGTGATGGGCGCCGTGAGCGTGCGGCTCTCGATCCCCACGACGTCGTGCCAGAGCGCCAGCGTGCTCGCACCATCGGACGCGGCCACCAGCCCCGAGGCGACGGTGGCCAGCACCGTCGGCGACGCACCGAGCAGCGCCCCGGTCGGGGAGACGCGCCGCGCCCTCCAGCCCGCCGCGCCCGCGCGGGAGTCGGACCAGGTCACCAGAAAGTTGGTGCCGTCGAAGGCGACGCCGGGCGTCTGTTGGAGGTTGGCCCGGAAGTTCATCTCGAAGGCGGAGCCCACGGCGGCGCCGTCGCTGGCGATGCGCAGGCCACCGGGGTTCATCCCCCGCGCGGAATACACGAGGAGGTATCCCGCGGCGCCGCCCCGCCCCGACAGCGCGAGGCGGCCCCTGACGTCCGGCAGCGCAGGCGCGCGGGCCGGCGCTGTGGCGACCCCGGTGCTGGCGACCTGCACCGAGTAGAACTCCGAGTCGATTCGTCCCCGCGCCAGCCACGCCGCGCCGTCGGACGCGAGCGTGGTCGTGCCGTTGCTCCCGGACACGAGGGCGTTGGCCTCGGCGCCGACCACGGCCCCCGAGGGCGAGACCACCTGCGCGTAGATGCCCGGGGTCAGCGAGCCGCTCGACGTCCGGTCGGACCACGCGAGCAGGTAGTTGGAGCCGTTGAAGGCCACCGAGGCGGCGCTGCGGCTGCGCGCCGTCACGGCCACCCGGCGCCCCGCGCCGTCGAGCGCCGCGCCGCTCGCGTCGAGCCTGCCGAAGCGCAGGTCGGGGCTCGGCGCGTCCTCGCACACGAGCAGCCACCCCGAGGCGCCTGCGGCGACCGAGGCGTTGGCCTGGTCGCCCGGGGCCACCAGCACCGGCCGACCGGCGGGGTCGAGCACGGCGCCGTCGCGGCCGATGCGCGAGGCGAAGTAGTCCAGCCCCGTCGTGGCGGCGTTGCGGCCGTCGCGCCACGCCACGAGGTAGCCTGCCGCGCTGCCCGCCGCGACGGGCGTGGCGGTGCGCGCGGCGCTCGCGGTCACGACGAAGGCCCCCGGGTCGAGCACGACGCCCGCCGCGTCGAGGCGCGCCGCGCGCACCTGGCCGACGGTCGGTGTCGTCCACGCCACGAGGAAGCCCGCGCCGTCCGAGGCGACCGCGGGCGTCCCCGTGGCGGCCGGGCCCAGCACCACGCCTTGCGGGTCGCGAACCACCCCGGCGGCGGTGATCCGCGTCACCATGACGACCCCCGAGGTGTCGATCCAGGCCGCGAGGTGCTCGGTGCCGTTGAAGGCCACGGAGACCTCGCCGGAGAGCGTCGAGGCGGGCTCGAGCACCGGCGCGTCGAGCTCGAAGTCTGCGGTGACGGTGAGTCCCTGCGCGGTCGATGCGACGGTGTCGGGCGCCTCCCGTCCGCAGCCCGCGAGGGCCAGCGCCGGGGCGAGGAGCGCGAGCGCGCCGCGGTGGTGCGCCGTGGGAGCGAGACGCCTGGCGGTCGTGGGGCTCTGGGTGGGGTCGGGCATCGGGTTTCCTCGGGCAACAGCGAGGGCCTCAGGTCTGGACGGTCTCTCGCCAGGGCGAAGGTGCGCGCCTCGCCCACACCGTTCACGGCCGCCAGAGATCCGTGGGGAATGCGACCTCTCCTCCCCGGCGCTCAGGCCCGGGCGAGCGCGAGCGCGAGCGCGTAGCCCAGGACGCCGCCGACCACGGCGCCGGCCGCCGCGCCTACGAGGGACCACTGCCCGAAGCTCGCGCTGAACTCGTTGGCGCGCGCGATCACCCCCGCCGCGCGGGCCTGGTGCAGCGCCGTCTCGCTCAGGAGCAGGGCCTCGCGCTGGTCGATGACGGCGCGGTCGAGGAGGTTGTGGGTGCGGCAGAACCCGCACTCCACCATGGCGCCCCATTGCTCCGGGAGCCCGGCGCCGCAGCAGCGGCAGCGCGCGGGCGCGCCCGGTGAGAGCGGGGATCGGGCCCACCGACCGGGGGTGACGAGCGCGCGGTAGCGGCGCATCGCGAGGGTCCATCCGCCGAACATCCCGGCCGCGAGCCCGATGCCCAGTAGCGGGGTCACGCACACGCCCTGCAGGGCCTGTAGCCTCGCCGCGGCGTCCATCGCGGGGCCGGCGCGCTCGATGGCCGCCATCGCCGTCCCCACCCCGTTGAGGGCGTTGAGGGTGAGCACCCCGCCCACCACCACGCCGCCCAGCCACGGGCGCATCCCGATGATCTGCTCGGCGTGCCGCGCGGGCGCCTCGGCGGCGTCCTGGGCCATGCGCAGCAGGGCGACGCGCTCGCGGGAGACGCGCACCCGATCGTCGCGGGTGAGCGTCTCGGCGTAGCCGCAGTAGCGGCACACCAGCGGGATCACGTCGGCGTAGCGGGCTGTTCCCCCGTCGGGGGCGGGCGACATCCCAGCGCCGCAGCGCTGGCAGGGGACGGGGCACTGCTCCGGCGACTGCATGGCGCTCAGCGTCCCATCGGCGGCGGCGGGGGCGCGGGCGCGACGGCGGCCTGGCCCTCGAGCACGTCGGCGAGGGCGAGCAGGGTCTGGAGCACGGTCTCGGCGTAGTAGGCGCCGTAGGGGGTGCCGAGCGGGGTCATCTCGAAGCGCACCGCGCCGTCGCCCCCGACCACGTGCACATAGGTCATGGCCGTGAGCGCGCCGACGAAGGGGGCGATCATCGGTCCCACCCGGGGGTCGGGGCCGGTGAGGACGAGCGCCTGGTCGAGCGCGAACTGTCCGAAGCGCTGCTCCGGGGCGGCGAGCCGACGCTCGGTGGTGAGGTACTGGTTCTCGCTGCGCAGCGTGAGCTCGAAGGGCGGAAACGCGGTGCGCACGCCCACCGCGAGGATGCAGCGATAGTTGCGGGTGTACGTGGTCTCGATGACCCCGCGCTCGATGTGCGTCTGGTCGTAGAACTCGAAGCTCACCTGGTGGCCGCGCGCCTGCCCGACCATGCGCGCGCTGTGCGGCGGCGTGTCGCCCGACATCCCCGCGATGGGCGGCTTGTGCAGCGCGACCTCCGCGTCGCGGCTGTTGATGAACAGGTTGTACGCAGGGTCGCCGTCGACCATCTGGAGCTGCCAGCGCTGGGCGAGGGCGCCGAGCCCGTACTGGGGGTTGTCCTGGAGGGTCTTCGCCCGGAGCTTCACGCCGCGGAAGTACATGAAGCCCACGACCACGAGCATGATGAGCGGGAAGACGTAGGTCTGGATCGGGACGCCGTTCATCCGTCGAGCCTCACGGCATCCGAGTCAGGCTGGCAAGGGCCCTGCTGCGGGCCTCGCGGGCGGCGCCGTCTGGTAGCGTCCTTGCCCCCCTACGATGCGTACCCGACCTCTCGCGTTCGTCCTCGCCCTCGCCGCGGCCTGCAGCTCGCCCCTCCGCCCCGCGGTGAACGCCCCGGCGCACCCTCGCCCCCTCTCCCGGCTCCGGCTCAACCAGCTCGCGCTGCGCCTCGACCTGCCGCTCTTCTGGGCGCACGACGCCAACGGCAACGGCGCGCCCGACCCCGACGAGGTGCGCTCGCTGCGCTTCTACCCGGCCGAGGGGCGGTGGGTGAGCGACGGTCGCTTCACCGCGGACTTCGCGCAGGCGATGGAGCGCATCCGCGCCGAGGCCGACGCGCCGGAGCCCGCGGACCCGCGGCGGCGACTGGTGCGCGCCGAGCTCGACCACGCGGCGCCGACGCTCGTGCACACCGACCTGGGCGAGCTCCCGGAGGTCCATCGGGCATTCGCCCGGCGGATGCTCGCCGTCGCCGACCGCATCGACGCCCTCTACGCGCAGCAGTCGGGGATGACCGCCCTGGCCGGGCGCCTCGGCGACGAAGACCCCGCCAGCCGTGCGCTCTTCCGCCGCAACTGGGGGCCGCGCTGCCTCGGCTCGCTCACCGAGCGGGCGGCGGCGTGCTCGGCCCTCGAAGGCGCGGCGCGGCAGCCGGTGGACGTGTACCCCGCGGCGATGCAGTCCGACGACGCCTTCTGTCGGGCGCTCGAGCGTCGCCCCGACGCGACCGCGCTCCTGAGCCCCTTCACGGTGGTGCGGGGGGAGGGGAGCGCCCTCTCCGCCGTCCCGTACACGCAGGCCTGGCGCGAACCCATGGAGGCCGTCTCCGCCGCGCTCACCGAGGCCGCCGACGCGATGACCGACCCCGAGGAGGGCGCCCTGGTGGCGTACCTGCGCGCGGCGGCGAGTTCGTTCCGGAGCAACGACTGGGGCCCCGCGGACGAGGCGTGGTCGCGCATGAACGCGCGAAACTCCCGGTGGTACGTGCGCGTCGCGCCGGACGAGACCTACTGGGAGCCGTGCAGCCAGAAGGCAGGCTTCCACCTCACCTTCGCGCGTATCAACCGCGCCTCGCTCGCCTGGCAGGACCGCCTCACCCCCCTGCAGTCCGACATGGAGCGGGCCCTCGCGGCGCTCTCCTCGGGCGAGTACTCGGCGCGCGAGGTGTCGTTTCACATGCCCGACTTCATCGACGTCGTGGTGAACGCGGGCGACGACCGCGACGCCTTCGGCGCCACCATCGGGCAGAGCCTCCCCAACTGGGGCGCCGTGGCCTCCGAGGGGCGGGGGCGCACCGTCGCCATGAGCAACCTCTACACCGACCCCGACAGCGACGCCCGGCGGCGCGCCCAGGCGGCGTCCCTGCTCACCGCCTCCGCGATGGAGAGCTACTCCGACGACCCGACGCCGGGGCTGCTCTCGACGATCCTCCACGAGGCGACGCACAACCTCGGCCCCGCGCACGAGTACCGCTTCGAGGGGCGCACCGCCGAGGAGGCCTTCGGCGGCTCGATGGCCTCGATGCTGGAGGAGCTCAAGGCCCAGAGCGGCGCCCTCTACTTCACCGACTGGCTGCGGGCGCGCGGGGTCATCGACGAGCCCGCCGCGAGGCGCATCTACGCCGACGCGATCGTCTGGGCCCTCGGCCACGTCGCCGCGGGGATGTACACCCCCGGCGGACAGCGCAAGGCCTACAGCCAGCTCGCGGCCGTGCAGATCGGCGCGCTCCTCGACGACGGCGCCCTCACCTGGAGCGCCGACGCGCCCGCCGCCGACGGCACGCACCGCGGCGCGTTCTCCATCGACTTCGGCCGCCTCCCCGGCGCCTGCGAGCGGCTCATGGCCCGCGTGCTCCACCTGAAGGCCCGCAACGACCGCGCGGCCGCCGAGGAGATCGCCCGGCGCTACGTCGACGGCGACCGGGTCCCGCAGGCGGTGATCACCGAGCGCTTCCACGCCTTTCCGCAGGTGAGCTTCGTCTACTCCGTCGCCCCGTAGCACCCGTCACGCGCCGACGTACTCCGCGAGGTGCCGGCCGGTGAGCGTCGAGCGGGCCGCGACCAGCGCCGCGGGAGTGCCCTCGAAGACGATCGTGCCGCCGTCGTGCCCGGCGCCCGGGCCGACGTCGATGATCCAGTCGGCGTGCGCCATGACCGCCTGGTGGTGCTCGATGACGATGACGCTCTTGCCGGCGTCGACGAGGCGGTCGAGCAGCGCGAGAAGCTGCGTCACGTCCGCCAGGTGAAGGCCGCTCGTCGGCTCGTCGAGCACGTACACGCCGCCCTTCTCCGCCAGGTGGATGGCGAGCTTGAGCCGCTGGCGCTCGCCGCCGGAGAGCGTCGTGAGGGCCTGGCCCAGGCGGAGGTAGCCGAGGCCGACGTCGCGCATCCGGGCGAGGATCGCCCGCGCGGGGCCGGCGCCGAAGAACGCGTGCGCCTCCTCGACGCTCATGGCGAGCACCTCGGCGATGTTCTTGCCGTCGAGGGTGTACCCGAGCACCGCGGCCTGGAAGCGCTGCCCGCCGCACTCCTCGCAGGTCGTCGCGACCTCCGCCATCATCGCGAGGTCGGTGTAGATCACCCCGGCGCCGTTGCACGCCGGGCAGGCGCCCTCGGAGTTCGCGCTGAAGAGGGCGGGCTTCACGCCGTTGGCCTTGGCGAAGGCGCTGCGGATCGGGTCGAGGAGCCCGCTGTAGGTCGCCGGGTTGCTGCGCCGTGATCCCCGGATCGCCCCCTGGTCGACCCGCACCACGCCCGCGCCGGCGGGGATCGAGCCGTGGATCAGCGAGCTCTTCCCGGAGCCCGCGACGCCGGTGACGACGGTGAGCACCCCGAGGGGGACGTCGACGTCGACCTTCTTCAGGTTGTTGCGGGTGGCGCCGCGGATCTCCAGCTTGCCGGTGGGCTTGCGGACCTTCTTCTTCAGGGCGGCGCGGTCGCCGAGGTGGCGCCCGGTGAGGGTGTCGCTCGCGCGCAGCCCGGCGAGGTCGCCCTCGTACTGCACGGTGCCGCCGTGCTCGCCCGCGCGCGGGCCGAGGTCGACGATGTGGTCGGCGATGGCGATCGTCTCTGGCTTGTGCTCGACGACGAGCACGGTGTTGCCCTTGTCTCGCAGCCGCAGCAGCAGGTCGTTCATCCGCCGGATGTCGTGCGGGTGCAGTCCGATGGTGGGCTCGTCGAAGATGTAGCTGACGTCCGTGAGGCTCGACCCGAGGTGCCGGATCATCTTGGTGCGCTGCGCCTCGCCGCCGGAGAGCGTGCCGGTCGGGCGGTCGAGGCTGAGGTACCCGAGGCCCACCTCGACGAAGGCGTCGAGCGTCTCCCCCAGCGACTTCAGCAGCGGCGCGACGGAGGGCTCGTCGAGGCCGCGCACCCACCCGGCGAGGTCGTTGATCTGCATCGCGCACGCCTCGGCGATGTTGACCCCTTGGATCTTCGAGGCGCGGGCGGCCTTGCTGAGCCGGGTGCCCTCGCACTCGGGGCAGGTGGCGAAGGTGACCGCGCGCTCGACGAAGGCCCGCACGTGCGGCTGCATCGCCTCGACGTCCTTGGACAGCATCGACTTCTGGATCTTCGGGATCAGCCCCTCGTAGGTCAGGTTGATGCCGTCGACCTTGATCTTCGTGGGCTCCTTGTGGAGCAGGTCGCTCAGCTCCTTCTTGGTGAACTTGCGAATCGGCTTGTCGGCGTCGAAGAAGCCGCAGCCGTTGAAGATGCGCCCGTACCAGCCCTCCATCGAGTAGCCGGGGATCGTGATCGCCCCCTCGTTGATCGACTTCTTGTCGTCGTAGAGCTGCGTGAGGTCGATGTCGCTGACCGAGCCCATGCCCTCGCAGCGCGGGCACATGCCGCCGGTGATGGTGAAGCTGCGCTTCTCGGCCTTGCTGCTGCCCTTCTCGACGGTGATCGACCCGACCCCGGTCGCCGAGGGGACGTTGAAGGAGAATGCGTTGGGCGAGCCGACGTGGGGCTTGCCCAGGCGGCTGAAGAGCACCCGCAGCATCGCGTTGGCGTCGGTGGCGGTGCCGACCGTCGAGCGGGAGTTGGCGCCCATGCGCTCCTGGTCGACGATGATCGCGGTGGTGAGGCCGTCGAGGAGGTCGGCGTCCGGACGGCCGAGGCTGGGCATGAAGCCCTGCACGAAGGCGGAGTAGGTCTCGTTGATGAGCCGCTGCGACTCGGCGGCGATGGTGCCGAACACCAGGCTCGACTTGCCCGAGCCCGAGACGCCGGTGAACACGGTGAGCCGCCGCTTGGGGATCTCGACGTGGATGTTCTTGAGGTTGTTCTCTCGCGCCCCGAGGACGCGGATCGTGTCGTGGCTGTCGGCGGGCGCGCGGCGGTGGTCGGCGGTCATGCCCCGTGGGTAGCAAAGGGGGGAGAGGGGGACGAAGAATCCAGCGGCCGTCTCCCGTGCGAGGGCACTCGTGGCTCCGCTGGTCTGAGCGATGCAACCGCTCCCGGCCGGAACATCCACAAGGAGTGCCCTCCATGTCCTCTCGAATCCTGGTGGTCTATTTCTCACGCAGCGGCAGCACGGCGCGCGTCGCGTCGTACCTCGCCGACGAGCTGGGCGCAGACCTCGACGCGATCGAGGAGCCTCGCTCCCGCGCGGGCATCGGCGGGTACCTGCGCTCGGCCTTCGAGGCCGTGGCGAAGGGGCTCCCGACGATCCATACCCGGCGTGATCCCCGGGACTACGACCTCGTCGTCCTGGGTACGCCCGTCTGGGGCGGGACGATGGCGTCGCCGGTGCGCTCGTACATCCATGAACACAGCGCATCGCTCGCGAAGACCGCGTTCTTCGTCGTGATGGGCGGACGCGGCGGCGACGACACCGTGCGGGAGATGCAGATGGCCTGCGGCGTGGGCACGCGGCCTTCCTGCGTGTTTCGTCAGGAGGAGGTCGAGCACGATCGCGACCTCGCGCGCTGTGAAGACTTCATTCAACGCATCCACGGAGGAGCGATCGGCAAGGCGTCACCGGCCCGCGCGGTCGGCTGAGCGCATCGGCCGAGCGGTGCTCGTCATGGGGCACGCGGTGCGCGACCGACGAACGCCGTGCGTGGAGCTGGGCATCGCGCAGCACATCGGGTCGTAGCGCCCGCGGCACGACCGGCGCTTGCTCCCGTCGATGGGCGGAGGAGACACTCCGCGGCGCCATGGCCATCACGAAGACCGCCGCCCCGAAGAAGCCCGCCGTGAAGTCCCCCTTCGCGCTGCACCCCGCCGTGAGCGCGCGGAGCAACCTGCCGACGGTCCGGGCGCAGGACGTCGTCCTCTCGCCCGACGGCGCGATCGCGCTGGTCATCGACGGCCTCGCGGTGCGCCTCTTCGACACCCGCAGCGCCGAGGCGCTGATGACCACGGCGCCCTTGTCGGGCGCGCCGGCCGAGCACGCCGCGTGGTCGCCCAAGGGAGACCGGCTTGCGACCATCGTCCGTCGGCAGAACGACGAGGGCGAACTCACGATCTGGGCCTTCCCCTCCGGCGAGGCGCTGCACCGTGTGGAGGTCCCGCGCTTCGGAACCTTCAGCCACGGCATGCCGGGCGTCACGGCCCCGGTGCTGGTCTTCGACGACGCGGGCGCGACCCTGTTCGTGCGATCGACCGTCGACCTCGAGCCCGAGGCTTCTGCGCTGTGGCGCGTCGACGTGGCGACGGGCGCGGCGAGCTCGTGGTGCGTGCCCGTGAAGGCCCTCATCGAGTCGGTGGTGCCGGGGCCCCGCGACGTGCTCTTCCTCTGCCTCGCGAGCACCGGGGACACACCCTGGAGCGCCTGGACCTGGGGGGCCTCCGCGCCGCTCGTCGCGCTCGACGGCGTGCGCGGCTACGACTCGGTCATCGCCGACGAGCGCATCTGGGTGATGGGCCACGAGCGCTGGGCCTACGCCATCGACTGGCGGACGCTCCGCGCGAACCCGACGGCGCCGAGCGACGGATCTGCCATCGACGCCGAGCGCGTGAGGGGCGTGGCGCTGCGGGCGGAGCGCCTCGAGGAGCTCGCCGGGCGGGCCCGTGGGCGCTGGCAGGTCGACCACTTCCACTGGCGACGCGCCAGCGAGGCGAGCGCCGCGCAGGACGAGGACCAGTTCGGCCGGCCGCGGTCGTCGCCCGGCGTGCGGGCGTACCTGCACACCGAGCCCTTCCCCGCCGCGCAGTGCGCGCGCCTCGGTCGGGGCGTGGTGGTGCGCGACGGGGTCTCTCTCTGCGCGCTGGACCTCTACCGTGACCGGGTGGTCGAGACGCGCCTCGTGGAGGACCTCAAGAAGTGCGTCCCGGACGGAGCGCGGATGCGTTCGGTGAGCGTCGGCGGCAGCGTCGTGGCGATCGTCTGGGACAAGTCCCTCGGCGGCGGCACCGCGCTGGTGTCGGTGCTCGACGTCGACCTCACGGCGCTCGGGCTCGCGTAGTCCTACCGACTCACCGATTACCCAGGCCCGGCCGCCCCTGCCTTGCGACCCTTGCGCCCTGGCGGTGCTTCTCTCCCCGCGCACGCGGGGGCCGACGCGCTACAGCGCCCGCGTG
Source organism: Myxococcaceae bacterium (assembly GCA_004297725.1). GTDB lineage: Bacteria > Myxococcota_A > Polyangia > Polyangiales > SCUS01. Next base: position 175,478 of record SCUS01000151.1, read on the forward strand.
AAGAAGCGCGTGAAGGACGTGTCGGCGTAGCCCCCGAAGGGCCCGCAGCGCGCGAAGCCCTCGCTCTCGTAGAGCCGGATGGCGGCGGCGAAGCGCGCGGTCGATCCCGTCTCCAGGCTGAGGCGGGTCGAGGGGTCGCGCAGCACTCCGCCGATATGCGCGAGAAGGGCGCGGACGTCGTCGCGGTCGAGCTCGCCTTCGGTGATCGTCCAGTCCATCGCTCCCTACGCTCCGGCTGTTGTGATGGGCTGTCGTCGCGGCCCGGCGAAGCGATCACCGCGTCCGCCCGATCGAGACCGTGACGCTCCCGTACAATCGCTGACGAGGCCCCCGACGCCCATGTGGATCGACACCCAGAGCCCCCTCACCCTCTTCGACGCCGCTCGGCTGGCGCAGTCGGTGCTGCTGCTGGACGAGGCGATCTGGCACCTCGCGCTGGGCGACGTGGCGCTCCCCGACGCGAAGGCCCCGAGCTGGCAGGACGTGAAGGCCGCCGCCGGATCGCTGAAGGACAAGGTCGTCGGCGGGCTCAAGACCGTGAAGGCCTCGGAGGTCGTGGGCGGCGCGGCGATGCTCGGAGGGCTGCTGGTGGCCGACGGCGTGCTGCGCGCCATCGGCGTCGACGAGGGGTTGGTGCTTCCGACCGAGCAGGCCGGCGAGTCGAGGGAGGCGTACCTGCTCTTCCTCACGCCAGGGCGCCTCGTGATCGCCGAGGTCGCGAGCCTCTGCGAGGAGCGCCCCTTCTCGCTCCCGCGCAGCCGCGCCCGCGTCCGCGCGATGCAGCACTGGACCCCCGAGTCGCTCGCGCACGCGCCGCTCTCGTTCACGCACACCACGCTGCGCTTCGGCGACCGCTGGAGGCTCACCCTCGGTCGCGAGCCCGCCGCGCAGTCCTTCGATTTCTGGAAGCACCCGCGGGCGCCGGACAACCTCGCGCAGGTGGCCGCCATCGCCGCGCGCGTGGCCTCGCTCCGCCCCTCCGGGGCATAAGGCCTCGGCGCTCTCTTTGGTGGGGGAGGGCGCTTGACCCGCGGCCCCGCTGCCCCCTTCACTCCCGCGCCACAGGGCCGCCGAGGATGGACGCACACGAGCAGGAGGAGGAGGGGACTCGCATCGGCGAGGTGCTGGGAGAGCGCTGGCGTCTGGTCGAGCGCCTGGGCGGCGGGGGGATGGGGGAGGTCTACCGCGCGGTGCACCTCGCGCTGGGGCGCACCGTCGCCATCAAGGTGCTGCGCCCCGAGCACGCGTGGAACGCCACGACCGCCCGCCGGGTGCTGCGAGAGGGCCAGGCCGCGAGCCGGGTGGTGCACCCCAACATCGTGCGGATCGAGGACGTCGGCGTCGACGCGAAGGGGCTGCCCTACCTGGTGCAGGAGTTCCTCGACGGCCTCGACCTCGACGCCTTCGCGCTGAACTGGCGAGGCGTGGTCCCGGCGCGGGAGCTGCTGCCGCTGATGATCCCGACGCTCGACGCGCTGGGCGCGCTCCACGACGCGGGCATCCTCCACCGCGACCTCAAGCCGGGCAACGTCTTCGTGGTGAAGGACGGCGCCCGCTGGTCTCCGCGGCTGCTGGATTTCGGCCTCGCGAGCATCAACGACGAGCTCGACGGACAGGTCCGCATCACCACCTCGAAGGTCACGCTGGGCTCGCCCGCGTACATGTCCCCGGAGCAGTTTCGCGACCCGCGCGCGCTCACCCCGCGCTCCGATCTGTGGTCCTTCGGGGTGATGCTCTACGAGCTGCTGTCGGGCGTGCTGCCCTTCTCGGGAGCCACCGTGGGAGCGCTCGCCATCGCGGTCAGCACCGAAGACCCGGTCCCGCTCGGACAGCGGGTTCCGACCCTCCCTCCGGTCCTCGCGGCGATGGTCATGCGCTGCCTGGAGAAGGACCCAGTGCGCCGGCCCTCCTCCGTGCGAGAGCTGATCGCCGTCTGCGAGGAGGCCCTGACGGAGCTTCCCCCGCCGGGCGAGATCGTCCCGGTGGAGCCGACCGGCCCGGTGGAGCGCCCCGTTCCTGCCCCGGTGATCCCCCTCGCTGCGACGGTCGAAGCCATCGCGCCGCCTCCGGTGCGACCCCGTCGCTCGCTCGCGCCCCGCGCCCTCGCGGTCTCGCTCGGCGCCGTCGCGCTGATCGTCGCCGTGGTGGCGGCCGGTCGCGGCGCTCCTCGCGTCACGGCCCCGGTCGAGGCGCCGGTCGCCCACCCTCCGCCGCCCATCCCGGTCTCCGCTCCGCTCGCTCCCGCTCCGATCGCGGCGCGCGAGCCCGTTCCCCCGCCCGCGCCCCTCGTCGCTCCAGCGCCCTCCGTGTCGCCTCGCCCGGCGCTCCGACCGTCGCTCCGACCGACGGCCACCCCCGACGCAGGCGCCCGCGCCGTCGCGCTCCCGCTGCCGCAGCCTCTTCCCGTGGTGGCGCCTGTGGCCGCGCCGCCCCCTCGCGATCCGCCGCCGCTCGTCGCCTCGCCCCTGGGGCTCGGCATCGACCCTCAATACCGCTGACCGCTCGCCCGAGCCTCTGATCAGGCTCCGTTCAGCACATCTCTCGCGATTCGCCTGGATTTCAGGCCGATGCGCTGTGTCCGCGGGTTGGAGACCCTGATCCTTCCCGGAATGTTCACGGCGTTGCGCGCAAGCGCGTTTCTGGTGTGGACGCCATCGAGACACC